>NZ_SZPT01000001.1:0-1101236 GCF_005217585.1 Lysinibacillus sphaericus | reverse complement strand
CGTATGTGACGATATATTAAAAGAGATTTCTATTAAAGAAATGAAATTTTTAATACTTGCAATTGTTCACTTATTTTGCACAGGATTAGAATTTAACACAACCCTTTCCTCTCCCATTAAATCATTGTCTTTTTCTGTTTACTACTGATCTTTTCATTACTGCGCTGACAATACGAACCCTCGCCATATTCGTGTTTGGATGGACTGTTTTTAATCTGCATCAAACTTATATTATGGTATACACTCTTGCATTTGCTACCATCCTACTACTGAATTTCGCTATTAATTTCAAATCAACATCTATTTTTGCTAACTTTTTGCTACTTACATTCGGAGGACCTTGTAAGCAGGGGTTATGTGCAGTATTATTACACTACTAATCTTGAAGAGAATAAGAAACTGAGGGTTACAATTGCTATATTTGATTTATTTTATTGTTGGTGGAACTATTATGGTTTTAGCCTTACTTTTAAGCCAATCTAAGTATTTATTTTTATCGGGCATTATTACGGCGTTGCCAATTCTCACGCTTATTAACATGGGTATGCAAATGAAGCATATGAAAGCTGACACCTTTCACAATGTTTTACAAAATACGGTCTTTGGTGCAGTAGGCATGTTACTTTTCACTGTGCTCGCTTTGCTATTAACAAACTGGTATAAGCCTAGCATTGCCGTACTAAGCGCTTTACTTGTCTATGCAATATTTATGCTATGTGGAAAATTTATTATGTCAATGCTGACATAAGTTGGGCTACCTAAATGTAGCTCTTTTTATATGAGCCAATTTTTTTGCCTTCTTGTTATAAAAACTTGAATGCACAAGTTTATCTCCCCTTACATAGCATGTTATTTCTTCCCCCACCGCTCTTTCTTTATTTCGTTCTCTTTTAATGTTAAAATATTTATAGTTTGCTTTACAAGGAGGAATCGAAATGGTCGCATTCTTTTGTAATGCCTGCTCTAGACCCATTAATTATCAGGTCGAAGAGGTCTAGGTAAACTCCACAAATGGATGATCTCTTTAGGCCTAAAATAAAAAAAGCCTAATTTACAGGAGTGAATTCACATGGAAGAACAAGCAATTCAGCCGTTTTTAACGGTGGCTAACTATCATTTACTTGAGCAACAAATGAATAAAATTTTACAAACACTTGCTACTACACAAGATAAAAACGTCATTCTGACTGTGCGTGGTCTTGTACAAACAGAAATTACTGAAAAAGTTGTCATGACGCCTGCGCAAGCGCAACTCATTGAGCCTATTTTATCTGTAACAGAACGTGGAACAGGTGAAGCCTATTTAAATGATTTAAAATCGTATGTTATCCCATTTAAACCAATTACGGCAAGCACAATTAAAAGCCTGTTTAAAAAAGAAAAGAAGCTAAAATTGCCGAATCTTGAACAAATGGATTTTCAACAAATTTGCTATTTCGCTTGGGATGATTATGGTACCAATCGAAAATATGTCATTATAGAGCAAGACGATAAATTAAAGGCAATCAAAGGCACTTTCGCCCATCATACAATTCGTGGTATATGCGCAATCTGTAATCGTCACGCTGAAATTGGACTATTTACTACATCCATTAAAGGAAATATCGTCGGCACTTATACAAATCACAGCAATTACATTTGTGCAGACAGCGATTCGTGTAATCAACATGTGACAGATATGGATAAGACCATTACATTTTTTGAGCGCATTACTTGATTATTAATAAGCCTTCTCCGCTTTGGAGAAGGCCATTTTTGTATTAAGCGAACTACGCACAAAAAAACTATCCTAAAAAAGTTATTACCATTAACTTTAGCGGATAGTTTTATTTATTTAATTATTCAGCTTTTGCCTATAAGATGGCAAAATAGATGATGCAATAATAACGAACCCAAGCATCAGAACAAAGATTAAATCCAGTAAACCGGTGTGCATGGATACTGTAAACACAGTAATTGTGAATGCGTAAGCGACAGTATGGAAACTACGTATGCCATTTTGTTTTACTTTATTATAAATTAGAGAAATTAATACGCCATACAATAGGAAGCCAATTGCTACTAATAAATAACCTCCGTCTAAAAACAATTGACCAATAAAAGTTGGCGTTGTTGTTCGCTGTTCACGTGTGACCAATATACCTCTTTCGACCGTAATTGAATTAACGACCTCGGTAACTTTCATACGTGGTGAGATTTGCTCGCCAGGTAAAATTGTACTAAAAATGCCTTTATGGATTTGACCTTTTAAGTAATCTTCTTCTTTTGTGTATTCGATAATAGTACTTAACACGATATGACTTGTGACAGCTTCAGCATTTAATGCACGCACCCATTTCGGTGTTAAGTTTACTTTTTGTTCAGCCGTTAATAGGTTTTTTTCTTCCTCCGCAGTTAATTCTACATCGGGTTGCGTACGATCATTGAATGCCTTTGTCGTATCCTCTGTCATCACACGTATAAAGCCAAACAACGAAAATCCGATACCAATTACGAATAATGCTGTTAAAAACCATGTTAGCTTCACTCTTTTCACAACATAATGGAAAATAATGATGCCTGTAAATAACATAATAATAAGCGGCGTACGATAGGCCATTAATAAAAATAGAAACATTACAACAGCAAAAATCAGACCGTATACTATTGCTTTCTTCCATGTCATCGTTTTTTCCATTATCATTTTATAAGATAACAGCAATAAAACCCCAAACCATAATAATTGGCTAAAGAAGTTTAACTTTGGATCTAAATTTCGGCGATTGGCTTCGTCCGTTATCCCTAGACTCCCACTAAAAATCATCATTAAATAGGAACCTAATCCAAGCAACGTTAAAACAACTATAAAATGAATGATATATTTCCCTAAGAATGACAGTCCGAATGTGGGAATTGTCCATTGCAGTTTATCGATTAAAAATACACCTATGTAATAACAAATAACGGCTAAAATTACAGCCGGCCAAATAGATACATGAATACCGAATTGTTCAAATTTATGCCAATCAAATAAGCTAATAAAAAAATATAGCAGTAAAATAAATGGCAAAAAGAAATACGGTGAAAACATATCGATTTTATTTAATTTCCCAAAAACCTTTTTCAATTCGCTCATACATATCACACCAAATAGATGTTATTTCCCCCTTTTTCTTTTTTTGTAAAACAAAATAAGTATAACACATTTATTGTAAATTATATATATAGCTTCCATTTTATATTTAAACTCTAACCTATTATTACAAGTAAAGCGAAAACTCGTATTTTGATAAAACTTTAATCAAAATACGAGTTTCATTTATTTCATTAGTCTATGAGTTTAATAGATTCTAACGAAGATTCAATGCTCTGTATAGAATGGCTACAAACTGTGCTCGCGTAACGGGTTCATCTGGCTTAAATTTACCGTTATCGCCAATTACAATTTCAAGTTCTGCTAATGCAGCGATATACCCATAGCTCCAATGCGTTGGAGGAACATCTTGGAATGTGCTAGAGCCTCCTAATTCTATCTTTAGCGCAAGCGTCACGACTTTTGCCAACTGTGCACGCGTCATTAAAGCATTAGGATTAAATTTCCCCTGTGAACCATCGACTATTCCTGCTTGTTGTAATGTCGTAATGGCTTCATAGTATGGATGGTTTGCAGTTACATCCGAAAATGTAAGCGCATTGCGTGTCGGCTCGAACTCAAAAGCACGGTAAAATAACAATGCTACATGCTGTCGTTGAATAAATTCGTTCGGACGAAACGAACCGTCTGAATACCCTGTGATAATCCCTTGACTAGCTATTTCTTCTATCATTTCTTTTGCCCAATGGCCCGCAATATCATGAAAGGACACTTTTGGTAAGTCAGGTTCAGGTGTTGTTTGTTCCGGACTTGGTTCTGGGGTAGGCTTTGGCGCTATGTTTGCAATCCATTTCGCATACAACTTGGTCTCTTGCGTCACACGGTCTTTTGTCAAATCCCACTCATTGATTAAAGCAGCTTCTTTATACCAGCCGCCAAACGTATAACCTTCCTTTTTAGGAATCGGTAACGTTGCTATCTTTGTGTCATACGCTACAGACAAGTGACCTAATACGCTCCCGCCATTTGTTTCAAAATATACTGTAACATTTTGCGGTGATGAATCACTACTATTATTACTACTATCTGGAGAACTATTTACAAACCACTTTGCAAAAAGCGTTGTCTTACCTGTTATCGTATCTTTCTTAAAATCCCACCCATTTGTCAATGTTGCTTCTTTATACCATCCACCGAATGTATAACCTTGTTTTATTGGGATAGTGGGTTCATTTATCTTCATGTTAATATCGACCATCTGTGAGGGGATTCCACTGCCCCCATTCGTATTAAACGTCACTTCATATTGTACGACTTTCCATTTGGCAAATAATGTTGTTGCACTCGTTACTACATCATTTGTCAAATCCCATTGGTTGATAAGCGCTGCCTCTTTATACCAACCAGCAAATATATAACCTTGTTTCATTGGAACAGATGGCCCTATCAGTACTGTGTTGTCATCAACTAGTTGTGATGGCATTGCACTTCCTCCACCTGTATTAAACGTCACTTCATGTTGAACGACTTTCCACTTCGCATACAAAGTAATTGGACTGCTTACTACATCATTCATAAAATCCCACTTGTTTGTTAGTGCTGCCTCTTTATACCAACCCTCAAATGTATGCCCTTGTTTTGTTGGAGCAGGTGGTTCCACCACTAATGTTTGATCGTTCACGAATTGAGGTGGAATTATACTCCCTCCATCCGTGTTAAACGTTACATGTTGCTGTGGCAACCACATAGCATAAAGTGTTAAATCTCCTGTCATTGTTTTTACTTCATCTACATGATAATCAGTGCCGCTACCATCCCGCTCTGTATTCCATCCCGTAAAAACGTAACCATCTTTCTTTAATGATTCCTGTTTTTTCACAGTAAATGATTGTGTTGTCTTATCTATATAATCTGCTGCAACACTGCCACTTGTATGGCCATTTCCATCGTAGGTAATTGTAAATCCTAAATACTCAAATGGATTTCCATTTTGATCAGCATACTCCTTTGCCTTTGATGGAATTGTTCCCAAAATCTTCGTTTGTTTAGGTATAGCATTTGGTAATACAATTGTATTCCGACTTAAAATCGTTATTGTCTGTAAATCATTATTAACAAATGCACCCTGGCCGATTCTTTTTACAGTATCAGGTATTGTTATACTGGATAGCTTATTATTCGCAAAAGCAAAATCTCCAATCCATTCAAGCTGATTGGGGAGTACTACTGAAGTTAGTAAATTATTATCAAATGCATTGTAACCTATTAACTTTACATTATTTGACATAATCAAGGAGGTCAGTTGTTTATTATTAAATGATTCATACCATATATTTGTGACAGGCTTACCACCAAGCGTATCTGGAATGACCAAATCTTTTCGACTGGGATTATTATCTCCGTAAATTGTTACCCCACCTGGATAATACATTTCTGGTACTATACCCGTTATATTATCATTATAAATAAAACCATCTTCTGTAAAATTATTTGCTAAAACTTTATTCTCATTGAAAAGTAATACAAATAAAAATAACGTGACAGGTACCACGAATAAAAACTTCTTACGCATCTTTCTTTAATTCTCCTTTACATCGTTCAGTAAATAGCCTATATAACGCTTTCATAAATTTTTTATATAAAATACCCCCCTTTATTTTCAATAATAGAGTTTTAGATTACAGTTGCACATTGAGGAATGTTAATAGTTCAACCATTAACATTAAAAATTTATTCAGATGCAAAATGATGCAGGAATTAAAACAAAAAAATAACACTCGTATGGTAAACGAGTGTTGATTTATTAAGAGGAGAACAATTTGAGGTGGCTTTACCTTTCAATATTAATCATTAAACACTTCAAGCATTTAAGTCCGTTATGGAAGGGATGTTTATTTCCTTTACACAAAATACGGGTGATAAATTAATCACACATTGGACTATTGATACAATATCTTGTAAAAACGATACGCCCTCGGCTTCCGCATCCAATGCTAATTGTTTGTGCAATGATTTAGGAACACGCACATTGAACTTTCCGCTGTAATCTTGGTCAACTGGCTCAGGTATCGGATCGCCGAATTCTAGTTTGGTTTCAATAGTCATTTGTAAAACTTTCTCTAAATCTCGATAGGCTTCTTCGATACTGTCCGCTGGCGTGTGACATCCATCTATTTCTTTGATGTTAGCCCAATAACCTGACGCTGTTTTACGCACTTGAAATGTATACGGCATCGACAAATAATAATCTAAGTCTTTTTGATTTTTCATGTGATATGGCATAAGATAGAAAGGAAAAACAGAAGAGGAATTTACTCCCCTATTCTGTTGAGTGCATCCTTCACAGCTTGAATGTCTACTGGATTTTCACGCTTGATGGTTGTTAGAAGTCCTTGTCCATTTCGGAACTGGTGATGTGAGCCCGCAACTCTTACTACCTTGTATCCGTTATGTTCTAGGACTTTTTTTATTTCTGCGAAGGTTATGCCCAGGTTGGACTTTCATCTTATCGATGATTTTCTCTATCTTTGCCATGTTTCACCTCCCACTATTATAGTACCGTTTTACAAGTGTTTAGTGGAAATATTTATAATAAAAAAGAGCCTATTTAGGCATGACCTTCATTTCTCTTAATGAACTGTTTAGTTTTCCAATGTACTACAAAACTTATAATTGATACTACAATAGCTACTGCATATAATGTTGTTGTTAAAAACCCAACTTGTTCAAACCCATCTCTTAGAACAGCCTTTATATAAAAGAATGTTGATAATAACATACCAATTACTGTAACTATATTAAGATATTTTACTTTGTTTTTTACACTCATATATTTCACCGCCTTTTACACTAATCATAAACTGGAAAGGATTAACTGTGTGATAGAATTTTGATGCATAATAAAAAGCCGCGACTCGTAGTTAGTGCGACTTTATGTATTCTTTATTTTAGTAAAAATCTTTTAATATCTTCTTTATCTGTTTCGTCCAAGGCAAGCTGTTCAACCTGTGCCTCAGCTCTCTGTTTAAGTTCATCACGCGTTGTTAACCCTTTAGCTACTAGAACTTCTTCCATAGCGATAATTCGAGCACCCAAAGCAAGTCGCATTGCACTATCCATTGTGATTGTCATACAATTACCTCCTTTCATATTAATCATAATACAAATGTAAATGATTGTAATCATTATATTTCGATATAACAAAAAGCCACACCTTGTTAAATGTGACTTTGACTTCTTTTGATTATTTGGTTAGTTCTCCATTGATAGAACCAGCTAAAGATTGTAATACCAACAGATAACACATACATAGCTGTATATAAGAAACCAACTTGAGTTATTCCATCTCTTAAAACAAGTCTTATATAGGAAAAAGTCATAAATACAATTAATGCTACACTAATAATATTGCGTATTTTCAATTTCTTTTCTATATCCATTATAGACACCTCCATCTACCTATATCATAGGATAAATGGAACGTATTGTCATTATAAGAAATTTGATTCATAATTAAAAATTATAAGTAATAGGAATGGTATCATGCAATTTATTCGAACCAAAATTATTGTCCCAATCATTGTAATCATTTTAGGATTTGCATTTTTATATGCTGTTGCATACATAGGAGATACATTATTCTCATAAAAAAGAGACTACCAAATTAGTAGCCTCTCCGTAGTGTTGACGACTCCGCAATCGTCTTATTAAGTCGAATGCTAGTTTTCACCATCTCGTACCAGCGAACGTACTCCGGAAGTAAGTGTTTCTCTATAGAGCAAAATGTACAGACCACCCATCGCGGAGTGATCTTTTTCATTTCATTAAAATTTAAAGGCCTAAATTTTCAATAATTCTATCTAATACCCTTGTATTGTTATTAATCTCATTAAGTACTACGCTTTTAAAATCCCTAATCTCTTGAATAACATCATCGATATTTGCTTCAATACTTTCTTCTGAAGCATCACCAACATTCCCATCATCGTTAAATTCTACGTGACCATAGTATAAATTTATTTCTCCAGAAAGTATCTTATTATTATCTAGATAAACTTTTATATCTAAAATATTTTCTCCACCATCGTAAGGATTAACTTCTCCTTCGGTTTCAATTTTATAATAAGCCCCTTTAAAATCATACATTTCACATAAGACTTCATTAACCTCGAAATGATCTTTATACCTTAACATATCATCTATATCAATATCTTCAATATTAAAACAGAATTGAAGTATATATGAATATATTTTATCTATAACTTCTTCTGACGCGAAAAAAAGCAATTATTAGGAATATAGGTGATGAAATGGCTAAAAAGCAAGAAATATTGAATACAACTGCTGACATTACAAAAGATATATTAATCCCTATCATATTAGGAGGACCAACTCCGTTAAAATCCAAAAATATAGATGATTGCCTTCTAATACTTCAAGATAAAATGAAAAAACTCTATTTTGGATGGACAACTCCCTGATTTAGAACCTGGAGACAATAATTTGATACTTTCTATATTTGAGGAAATGCAAGATACTTATACAGAAGTTAAACGAGATTGTATAACAACTTTTGTTACAAATATGCTTTATGAAAAAAGAACGGGACCTTTCAACTTTATACTTATTAAGTGATTTTTGACCAATTAAAACAAATGTATGACCCCTAAATATTGCTATTCAAAGAGATTTATGCGAATAACGAGAAATTAACATGCTATAAAAGTAACGATGCACAACATCTACTACAGAATTACTTAAATTAAATGAATATAGCAGCTATAGATTAAAAAAATTAGAAAACTTAGCATTTCTGGAGAATATCACAGGTTTTATTGCCGTTGACACTAATGGCGAATTTAATTATAACAAAACTTATTTTAATACTTTTTACAATAAAGTTTGCTCGTTACTGTATGAAACACAAAAAGCCCAGGCTCAAAATTAATTGAGTACCTGGGCTTCGTCATTGGTATCTGCAACTGAGATTACTATTACAATCACGTTATATTTTTTTACATTCAACTAACGAAAATATGTATTTTTTAAACACAATTAACATTTATATGGTAAAATACAATTAGTTTCAAAATAAAGTAAATTACTAGGAGGTTTTAAAATGTCAACAACAACAAATACGTTAATTGCAAGTGTTACATCTGAGCAGAATCCTCAAAGTGGACAAAAGCATCGTTCAAGTGGCAACTTCAGTACAGAAGGCCTTCCAGAAGGAACAACAACATTACTTTGGAAGGTTGAAGGTGGAGGAGATTCAAATGCAATCAAATTTAATGTAATGCAAGATAAATCTGCTGCGACAGATCCTGTTATCTTTAAAGGAATATTAAGTGGTAATCGAACAGATGCAAAATCGATTCGCTCTCTGTATATTGCCGATCCAAGTGGAGCAACCTCTTCATTTGTAGTGCATGTGTATGCGGTTAATTAATTTTTAACTCGGAATTATCAAAGACCAGCTCGGCTAAAAATAGCTTTGCTGGTCTTTGATAATTATTTGATTAATTTCAACAGGTACCGTACTTATTTCAGTTACTTTTTATCATTTCTACGTTGCTGGATTGTATTGTATAAACCAATCAAGCGATCCGTTGTCATTGCACCACTTTGTAAATCTTTTAAATGTGAAGCATTAATAATACCATCCTTCACTGCCTGTGTAATAAAGTTTTCTGTTTCAGTTTTCATAGCTGGTGAACCTGGATTCCATGTTGTATTTGCCACTGTAATTTCCTCCTTCTTGTCTTCCACAATTAATTGGACTTTCAATTTGCTGTTACTTGGTACGATTACTTGTCCTTCTAACTTGTAACCTTTAGGCATCTTCCAATTGTTTCGACTGGTGGGATAGGTTCGGGCTCTGGTTCAAGCTCCGGTTCTTCAGACGTCACAAGTTCCCAATAGAACTCCTCTGTAACAGGATTACGACTTAATACATAGCCATTACCGTCTTGTGGATACTCAGGAATATTTGTCGTGATAATTTTGTTTTTAAAAGTTTCTGGAATATACGTACTATCATAAAAAATAGTCCAGCTACCGTCCTCTTGTTGATACAAATACACTAATGTCATATTTAAACCTCCCTAATGCCTTCAATTAATTTAAGTGGTGATAATAAAGCGCCTTCAGATATTCCATATTTCATTATTAATAATGAATGCAGATTGTCGACAAAAGGCATCAAGAAGTTTTAACCTTGATGCCTTTTGTCATTTTTTATAGTAAGTAATTAGATTTCACTGCCGAGTTGACCATACTCTTTGAGCATATCTATTCTCCTTAAGCAGCTTGCCATGTCCAAGTAGCAAGCTTTTTTCAAGTTCATGGCAACAAAAGTAAGCATCGCCTGCATGGACAATTTTTTTAGACCCCTTAAGGTTGTCCATCGCATACCATGCTTTTCTTTTGCATCTGCAAAGACGCGTTCAATCGTTTCTTTACGCTTTGCATAAATTTGTTTAATAGCATATGAATGGCGCAAATGTTCAGCTTCTTCCATATATGACGTTGAATAAGTTTTTGATGATTCTTGCTTTCTGTACATTGTAATAGCCAGGGGCAATTAGCACAAATCGATGGATTCGATTTATACTGGCGATACCCTTCCTTCGTAGTTGTCGTATATTTCAATACCTGCCCTTGTGGGCAAAGATAACAATTATAGTACTCATCGTACACATATTCATGCTTTCGAAAGAAACCATCCTTTGTTTTAGGACGTGTATAAGGGAGAACAGGTAACATTTGATTCTCTAATAAAAAGTTAGTAATGGCAGGTGTTTTATAAGCAGCATCCGCAGCAATCGCTAATGGCTTTTTCACTTTTTTAATGATTTTTTCAACAAGTGGCTGCAATACATAGCTATCGTGCACATTTCCTGGAGTCACAATCGTCCCTAATACAAAACCTTTTTCATCTGTCGCTGCGTGAAATGAATACGCAAACTGCTTTGTCCGTTCATCCTTAACATAATAACCACTCTCAGGGTCTGTCTTACTCTCCTTGATTTCTTTCCATTCGTCTTTTTCAAATTTCTCTGGAGGGAAGGGCTTTTTTCCGTGTTCCTCACGATCAATATTTAATTCCAGTTGAAGTTTCTCTTCATAAGCACGTGTTTCTTTTCGAACGACTTTTTTATCGTACTTTCGCTTATTAGCGCTTGCCTTTACATGTGTGGAATCAATAAATACATGGTCTGCATGCAGGAGACCCTTCTTCATAATTTCTTTTAGAATACGATAGAAAATTTGTTCAAACACATCTGTGTCTTGAAACCGTCGCGCATAATTTTTACCGAAGGTAGACAAGTGTGGAACTTCTGTATGGAAGCCAAATCCTAAAAACCAACGATAGGCCATGTTCGTTTCAATTTCTTTAATAGTTTGACGCATTGAGCGAATACCGAAAACATATTGAATAAAGGTCATTTTAAAGAGAACAACAGGGTCAATACTTGGACGCCCTAAAGATGAATAGAGGTTTTCCACTAATGGATAGATAAACGAAAAATCAATCGCTGCCTCTAGTTTTCGAACTAAATGGTCTTGAGGCACCAATTAGTCAATTGTCAGTATTTCTAATTGTTCACGTTCATTGATTTGATTCTTCGACATCATTTTCCATCACCTCAAATAGATTATTTTATTTATAGTTGATTGATAGCAATTCATATCAAGTTAATTGGAGCGAAGGGCGGGCGACTCCTGCGGGAACGCACAGTACGTAAGACGCAACAGACCGCGCGTTAGCGAGGGTTGTGGCTTACGATGTGCCCGCGGAAAGCGCCCGAACGTAGCGGAAATCAACGGGAGTAGACATCTATTTTTATTTTAAAATGAAAAAAGACTGTAGGCAAACTCGAAATTTTTCGAGTTTGTCTACAGTCTGAAAGCCTTAGATTATAAGGCTTTTCACACTATTTGAAAGCAATTAAAATTATCAAGACAACCACTTAGGTGGTGTGTTTTTTTCCCAGTAAATATCACCGAGATTGTTGTGAGCCATAAAATCATCCTCGGCACTGTGATAGTGGAAGTTGTAGTAGTAGCCTTCTTGTGGGCGCTTTTCTGTACGCACATGGAAGCGAATTAAATCATTGCCTGTTTCGTTATTAACAATATTGAAAATTTTTTCACCATAGTTGCCACTTGGTTTTTCAGTAATTGTGAGATTTGCCATTGATCCCTCTTCAACGTTAGCCACTGTCATCGCTATTGCCTCTTCTATTTTAGGGAAGATAATAGAATCAAATTCATTGCTAATTTTAGGGCCGATTTTTGTTCCAAACTTCATATACGATTGCTCTTTTGCTGCGTCAACTAGAAGTGCTTCGTAGTCAATCGCATTTTGCTGTATTTCAGTTGCTTCATCCGCTTTTGCTTCGAGTTCAGCGGCTAGCGCAGTGCTTGTCCCAGGAGAAGGACCGATAGAGGCGCGATTCGAAGGGTTTTGATCGAATGCATCCCAAATTTCATGTGTTGGCGTAATTAATCCAAATGTTAAAAACGCAACCATAATTACGATACTTTTTTGAACCCACTTTTTCATTAATTAACACCTTCTCTTTTATGTACAAATTGGTAATTCTACTTATAATATAATACGTTCCAACCAATAAAAGGTTTCATATTTCTACATTTCATTGTACAATAATTTATGTATAAATGTGTCGTTTTTTAAAAGGAGGTACAAAGTATGTCAATCGCAATGGGTATTGGTCTTTTATTAATGTTAGGTTACTTAACTTCTTTATGCTTCACTGACTAATTTAGTTACTATGCATACCGAACACAGTTTGTATGTATAATGCCGTATTACTTAGGTTTTTGCTATTATTTTCAAATTTTTTATTGCAACATGATGTAAATTAAGCTTCTATTAGGTGCTGTTAAGGGCTAGGTAGGGCTAATCAAATACGGCAAACGCATATACAGAAATGTATGAATAAGAAAGATTGAAGCTCTTTGGCTTCAATCTTTTTTGTTATTCCCTTAACATGTAAAGCTCCTATTGAGTGCACGATTGCTATAAGCAAATAATTTTGAATGGACTTATGAAATCCATAATACAAAAACAATCGATTATTAAATACAACCAGGTACTTATTTGGATTGTGTATGATTAAGGACTTTTACAATTGTAAATTCATACTTACGGTTCTGTAACTAAACCCCATTTTTTCATATAGTTTTATCGCATGGTTCCCTACGTAAGCGCTAAGTCTGACTTCTGAATATCCTTCCTGTCTCAATTGCTCAATAGCAACATTCATTAATACTTTCGAAATACCCTTGCCTCTATAGGCCTCTTTTACATATAGCTCATAAATAAAGCCATTTAATTGTTCCGTAAATTGGTCTTTATTTTCACCAATTAGAATCCATCCCATTAAGTTATGATTCTCTGTTGCGATTAAATAATAGCATCCTTTATTTAGAAGTGGTTCAATAAGGTTCATTACTTTTTCATTGGTTGCCCTTACTCCGCCCAATGTACCATCAAATAAAGCTTGTGGCGAAAGCGCAATGATTTCATCTAGTTCAAAGTTGTTCGGCTTTCTAACTTCCATTCACACTACCTCCCTTCTTATTTTTTATATCCGATTTACCAATCTATTCCTATCATACCATCATTTAACCTGCTATTATCTAAACAAGCCTTTGCAAAACGGTTGTTAGTAGAGCTATAGTGCTTCCAACAGTTTATAATAAAAAAACACCTACCGAAGTAAGTGTCAATATTTTATTTAATTGTTTTAGCTATTCGTTAGTGATTATCTTTTCAGACACTCATTAAGGTTTTATTTCGTAGCTACCGCGTTTAATAATAATTGTTTGTTATGATCGGACATTACACGCCATTCTTTAACCTTCACTTTCATCGTGTCTTCACATCCTTTCAATGATTGCTTTCACCCCACTGTATGCAAATGAATGGCGCATTAAAACCATTTCTAGATTGGTCTAACATTTATATTTTACATCTCTCACACCTTACCTCGTTGTTTCTGTTTAGCGATTTTACTCAATAAAATAGACCACCCTTCGTAGAGTGGCCTTCTTCAACTTACATCTATATGCACAGTAAATTTGTTTTAAAAATTATTTTTGTAGGACAGGAACCCAAAGCTCATTACTAGGAATGCGATCAGGTGCTAAATAATTTTCAATGCAAGGCAGGTCTGCTAATTCGTATCCGGACGATGGCAGCCATTCAGTATATAAACGGTTCCAGGCATCCGTGATATTTGGGAAAACAGCCCATGTTGTATTTTTAGGGATGACGATTTTCTCCATATCATTGGGGAATTTTTGCGAATAGCGGCATCCCATAAAATAATCAAATTCTTCATCTGTAATTGCCGCTTGTTTGCCGCAAACACCTAAAATCCCTTCCATTTTGCATTGTGGGCTTTCCCATGACATATTTATTAATCTTTGTAACAATCCATTTTTATTCGCAGCTTCCCACAATTTAGGAATATCAATAAAAGCATCAGCTGTCCTAACTTCTTGTTTCACACCTACAATTTCAACTTCAACTTCTAATACTTCGATTCGATAATCCATCTCTACATCTCCTTTGATTGAAATATGAAAGGAGAGTCTTGGGATGGCTTTTAATTCAATCCCTTTCTTGCGAGCTAATGTTGGAGTAACCCCATGGAGGTTCTTAAAAGCACGGCTGAAGGCATCAGGTGAATCATATCCATACTTAATCGAAAGGTCAATAATTCGAATAGAGCTGTTGTTTTGAAGTTCAAATGCAGCTTGCGATAAACGCCTTCGCCTAATATACTCCGCCAATGTAAATCCTGTTATAGCTGAAAACATTCTAGGAAAATGGTACTCAGAACAACATGCCAGTCTTGCTACTTCTTTAGGGATTATGTTACTCGATAGATTTTGTTCAATGTAATCCATTACCCTATTTATTCTTACAATCCAATCCATTGTTTTCACTCCTTTCGCTTTCTATCGTAAATAAAAACAACCTACTATATCCGATATTTTAAGTCCAGAAAATGTCGGATAAATTAAAGATATAGATAAAAAATCCGCGAACGCTATTTGAGCTCGCGGATTTTTCGATGTTTTATCGCCAATCACCACATGTATAATCCCAATTTTCAAAGAATTCATTTTCTACTTCAATTTGATTATAAATGGGCCATAAAAATTGGTGAACAATTTTTTGAACTTTAGCAAAGGATACTTGTTGGGTTAATAATTGTTGCCATGCTTTGTTCTTGCTTTCATCCAAATCAAAACGTTTTGAGAACACAGGCGGATTTTTTTCAATTGTCGTTTTATGTCGGTCGAATGTATCGAGTATAGCCTCTTGTAATACACGACCTTCAAAATTTTGTGTACTTGCTAGTAAATAAATTGCATAATAATCTTTCAGCGTTTCTGCTAATGTTGGATATTGATATATGGTATTAAATTTATGTGCAATGATGAGCTCTGTCGGATACGCTAATAGCTCAGTTGACGAACTATTTAACAATGATGCAGTTGCAATCTTTCGAGGAGCCATGGAAGCACTATTAAATAAAGTTATTATTATTTCTATGTATGTTGTTATGTGCCCTATTTGCGCAGGAATCCTAATTTGAACTTCTTCTTCACCGCTAGAGGATACTTCTATTTCATCGCTGACAAACGCAACCCCATCTTCGGCTACTTTCACTAAAGAAATTTCTTTGAAAGCATGTTTGATGATACTTTCTTTATTGACCATTTTTTTGGCGCATAATGTAATTCCAGAAGAAGACTTTATATCATTGGTCAATGTCCCTAATAAAAATTCGCCATATAGCCAATATTGATCTTCATAGGAAGAAGCTGCCAGTCGAACTAACAACCTTTCTTGGGAATAGAATGCTACAAGTGCCTCCAAACTTTCTTGTTGTTGCTGAGCTACTTCTGCTAGTTGGTTCAATACACTTTTTGGTACTTCGTTTACTTGTTTCATATGCCACACCCTCGTTTCAATCTTTTTTCAGAATTTTTCAGTCAAATAGTATATATTTGATTTTTTAAAAAACTCCGCACTTTATTATTACTTATTTTCCCACAATAGTAAACGGTAATATAACCCATGATAATTTGTCGATATATGTCGTAATTTAGGAGAAAAAACTAAAAAAACACCTAACTTTTTATAAAAAAGCAGGTGCTAAATCACATATACTTATTATTTTTATTCCTATCCGAAATTGGACAAGGGGTAGCCTCGCCTTAGCGAAACTACCCCTTTAGTATTTAATAGGTAACATTTCTGTAAATTGTAAAGTCTCAACCCAATCATCTGGGGAATATTATTTCGAAACGTTTCGTTTCTTCACCGCGGTAAAATTCCACTGTGTGCTCTCTAACTTAAGCAACGCAAACCCAACCTTCTTTTGCGTCCTTGCAGCCCCAAAGCATGCGCCAGTGTGAATAAGTATCCTAAAAAACAAAAAGCAGAAAGCAGAATGCCAGATTACTGAAAGATGCTACCTAAAATAGCACGTTTTTAATTATAGCACAAAAAATTTATAAAGTAAAATCACATTTTTCACTATAAACTATGGCTTGGTAAAATAAATAGGATAATGAGCTGCACACCTTTCATTAAAAACGCAGGACGTTGACTCCATATAGGTTTGAATCGTCAATTCTTAGCATATTGTGCGTGCGCTTCATGGCATTTATAACAAGGATAATAACGCTCACAACAGGTAAATTTAAGTGCGATAATATCGGTAATGTACCTTGTTTCATAATCAATGACGACTCCAAAATAACCATCTAAACACCACCCCATTTAATAGTAATATAAACTAGTACAATCAAATCTTCTTTCCCATAGCGTAGTTCAATATAGCTTGTACGCTCTTAGCCATCACTATAGCTTCTTGCATCGATGGAATCGCGAAGGCGATCTGCCCTTTGAACAGTTGTAAACAATAATGGGAATAAAGAAAAAAACACGCTTTATAAAAGCCATTAATTGAATGGCAAGCCTATAGATGTTTGAGCTAGGACAATCCGTTGTAACTCAATATATTTGTTTAAAACAAATGGCAATAACAATCATTAAATAAAATTGTTCAATTGGTACACATAACTTCGTAATAGTTTTAATAATTTTTTAAGCCCTTTTGCTAAAGCAAGTGGTTTTGTAGTTAGCGTTAAGAGTGAAGCTACACCATTAATAAATAGAATACTTCCAGACAAATCATATGCCTGCCGTAATGCCTTCAATGGATATTGACATAATGCCAAATGACCAGATCACATGCCCTTTCGTAAAGAACAGATGACAAACGTAAATGTTAGGATGAAGAGTAAAGGCTTTACATCTTTAGTATGACTACAAGCGGAACTTGAGAAACACGGGTGGCAACGAAAAAAGTAAGACAATATAGATAATTGAATAAAAGTTAACACAATTACAGGAAAAATTTTGCTAAGCCCTTTTTTGTAGAAACCTCTTTTATAACGTTCATTTACGCTAAAATTTTTTTCACAAGAAAAAAAGAACAGACATGATATGATGTCTGTTCCCGTCGTCTATTGTCTCTCAATAACGCCATAATGAAATTTTGAAGTCAAACGCGTTAATCTGGAGAAATGATGTTTTTCAAACCAATCTGATTTATAATGAGCTTTTAAAACAACACGCTTTTTAGCCACTCGTTTCGCTTCTTCGACCCATGCATCAGTTAAAGTTACATGTGCTCCCGCTGCCCTAAGTGCCTGAAAATTATTCGATTCCTCAATAATTTCTTCAAACATTGGGTCCATATAGACAACATCAAATGCACTGTCTGGCTGTGATTTTAAATAAGCAACTGCTTCTGCTTGTACCACTTCTATGTGCCGCATACAGGCCGTTAACGGAAGCTCCGAGGTATCATATGTATTCATACCATGCGCTACAATAAACGCCACATTTGGATTCGCTTCCAGTCCCACCACTCTTCCATATTGACCAACAGTAAATGCGGCTAACATCGCATCAGCACCTAAACCGAGCGTACAATCTAAGACCGAATCGCCCTTTTCGAGCTGTGCCGCCTCTAAAAACGGCTCCATTTCTCCCCTCGCTACTCGCTTTAAGCGAAATGCTGCGGAATTCGGATGAAAGAAAAAGGGCTCTTCTGCGCCAAATGCATAATATTCATAGCGATTTTTCCCTGCTACAATGATATTCGCCTGAAAGTCCTCTGCAAGTTTACGGATTGAGCGTTTATGACGAGGGATAAAGGGAACATCTAACTTGCTACACACAAAATCAGCGAGCACCATCGACAAGTCGTCTGGTCTGCCCGCTGTAGTGACAATTGTTTTTACTTCTCGCATGTCTGCTCTAAAACGCCTGTTAAATGTGCAGTAATTTGCTCCACTGGGAAGCCTTCAATTTGTTCACGCGGAATAAAGTAAGCCAATTCCCCATCTTTTAAAATGGCCATTGATGGTGAACTTGGTGGTACATCCTCAAAAAAACCACGCATTGCAGCAGTTGCTTCTGGATCTTGCCCTGCAAATACAGTTACAAGATTATCCGGTTTAACCGCAGCTACCGCTTCCCGAGCCGCTGGACGAGCCAACCCTGCCGCACATCCACATACCGAATTGATAACAACCAAAGAAGTCCCCTTTGCCTCCGCCATAAATTCATTAACAGCATCCGCCGTTGTCAGCTCCCTAAAACCAGCCTCCACCAACTCTTCACGCATCGGCTTCACTACCTGTTTCATATATTCGTCGTAAGCATTCATGCTTTTACCCTCTTTCATATGTAATCACAAAGCCCATTATAGCAAGGTTTTTCACGAATGTACAAAAACTTGTTTTCGCCGGAAATCACATGTTTTCGGGAGAAATGTGACTTTTTCGTGACTTTCGTGACTTTTTTTGTGTAACGAAGTGGCATTAGTTGTGGGTTGTTACACACCTAAAATTATATTAAATTCTATATACAATAAGCGATTGATTACCTAAAATGGTAAATAGTTGTTTCTGAAAAAGGAGGTAAAATATTGTTTAATTGTACTAACTGCTTGGCAAAAAATTCTTTTAAGAAGAGTGTAAAAGATGGTTTAACAATATATATATGTGAATATTGCAATATTGTTAAAGAGGACTTTAAAGAGGATACTGATACTATAGCTCTTGCTTCAGCTAAAGATTTAGTAGCTCAAGTAGAAGAAGCTCCAGAATATAATAAAAAAAATGTTACTACATTTAATGTATTAATAGTGATTTCAATTATTATTAGTTTATTAATATTTATAGTAGTAGCTACAGACACAAGTCTTATTATGGAAGACATACTTGAAATTTTCGGACTTAATAGCAGTGAGTAAAACTGAATGAATTACAAAAAAATAATAAATTACATTTTCTATACAATAAGACCAAGACTGCATTTTATGCTATCTTGGTCTTCATAGTAATTTTAGAATTAAATTGCACTATACAACTATTTATTATTTCTACGTTGTTGAATCGTAATATACAGTCCAATCAAACATCCATCGTCATGACTGGACTGGTACCCATAGAGGCAATCCGTATTAAAAAGGAGTAAATTACATGACAGAAAAAGAGTACTTAGAGTTTAAAAGCCTTCTCGAAATGAATGATGAACTGAATTTTTATTATAAAGATGAGGAATATTGGATAAGTCATAGTCGTGGTAAATCTTATCTATCAAGAGTTAAAGATCACTATTCTCAAGAATTTAATGGTTATAAAGAACTACTTAAAAAAGGAACAATTGAAGGTATGAAAATCTCAGAAATATATCCAGAAATAAAATGGTAAAATAGGTTTTTTGAATACTCAAAACAGCAAGGCTACCAAATGAATTTCATTTGGTAGCCTTTTACATTGAGGCTTTGCTATTTCTATGATTAAAGTCAAAAAGACAAGTACTTTTACTGTGTCTAACTATTATTTATTATTTCTGCGTTGCTCGATTGTGATATATAATCCAATCAAGCGATCCGTTGTCATCACACCACTTTGTAAGTCTTTCAAATGTGAAGCTTGAACAATACCATCCTTCACTGCCTGTGCAATAAAGTTCTCTGTCTCTGTTCTTATAGCTGGTGAACCTGGATTCCATGTTGTATTTGCCACGCTGATTCCCTCCTTCTTGTCTTTCACAATTAATTGAACTTTCAATTTGCTATTGCTCGGTACGATTACTTGTCCATCTAATTTGTACCCTCTAGGCATCTTCCAATTCGGCTTCACTTCAAAATGTGGTCTGTCAATTCTGCGAGCCCAATCACCACCCCACGTAATACCTAACTTACGAGCGATTGCCCCGACTTTTGTTAATGTATCTACGTCATATAAGGGTTTCGGGGGAGCCACGGCAATGTCCCATGCTAAACGTGAAGTATGATTACTCTTCAGCGTCCACGTTACAATTTTCCCTGGTCTTGTTCTACCTTGTGCATATAGATAATTTTGCCTTGCCTGCGAACGGTAGGTTTCTGTAACGAAAATATTTTGAATACCTGCTTTGTAGCACTGTTGAAAGAGCAATCTGCAAGCCGTTTGAGCCACTGGTAGTAATTCGCTTAAATCTCGGCATGTAGTTGTAACACTCACTGTTTATCATCCTTTTTATCATCATTGTCGATTTGTAGCTGTTTAAAAGCGTTCGTTAAAAACTTCGGGACTTTCAAACCTAACTTGCCAAGATTTTCAATCATACTGATTCCTTCCATACCAATTAGAAAAAGAATCATGGCATTGCGCATAAAGTTTCCACTCTCTGTTGCTAAGTCCAGTTGTACCGCAGCAATCACCATCAAAATCATAGCTAGTTTTTTAAATAACCCTATTAAGGCTTTTCTGCTATCAACGTTTTTCACAACAAACGCAACCATAACGCCTAAAATATAATCAATCGCCATAAAAATAACGAAGGCTTTGATTAAATGGTCAATGCCACCAACAAAATAAGCGACTCCTGCCATGGAGCCGCCTACAAGTGATGTATATAATGTGTCTGTTTTCATTGGATACCTTCCTTATGCATAAAATAGCCCTCCACTAATGTTTGTGGAAGGCAGTAAAATTATTTTTAGTTAAAATTTATTTAGACAGAGCATGGAATTGTTCTTTCGCGAAAATCCCTTCTTCAATGGACATTTTCAACAATTCAAACAAACTTTCTTTTTCTAAATCTAATGCACTCTTAATAAATCTCAATACACCATTCTCATTTATTTTATACCAGGCGAAACGAACTTCAATTCTTTTAAGGGCTTTTACATAAATTTCTTCAATTGCATATACATTTTCTCCATCCTGAATTTTAACTTGTTTCAAGATATCGCAATACTCAGTTGATTTAACGATATTTACCACAAACTTCACTCCTTTCATTTTCAATGTAATCACAAAGTAGTAAAGTTTGCTCTAATAATTTTTTGACAATAAAAATAACGCTAAGCATCTGCTTGCGTTTGTTGTGCATCCATTATAGTTAATAACTCTGTGTATTCTTGATCTTCCAATTGATTATTAGCATAAAAGACATTGACTTTATTCAACATAGTCGTTTGCTCATATCGTTTACGATCAATTAAAAACTTACATAATTCAAATACCTTCATCTTATTTTCCTCCTAATCCTAATTCAGATCTTGATACTAGGTACTTAACATTTAAAAGTATTTGTGCTTGCATTTCTTCTAATGTTGGTTGTGATTTCATTGGTATTGGATTGGGTATAACTGGGGCTGTAAATTCGCCTGTTTGTCTATTATAAGTACTTCCCATTACAACTTTTAAATCATTAATTAATATCATGTTGTCATTATCTACTTCTCCACTCAATTGACTAATACCAATCACGACACTATTTTCATCTAATTGTATATAGTTAAACATTTTTTCACTTCCTCTATCAATAGAATTCTATTACTTGCCATGCACAATCTATAAAAATAGATCTGATACTAGTAGAATTAAGTGATTGGAAGCTAATAGTACTAGAATTGAGATATGCATCATTTTCCAAATGAATAATACGAATATCAGCACCATGCGTTTCTATTCTAGCTGTACCATTAATTATTAATAATGATTTTGAAGTGTCCACACGTGATATCGGTATTGTGTAGCCACTATTACCATAAGCAGCAGTCTTTCCTCTTTGGACAGACTTTACGACACGACTACTTCTTAATGTGGTTACAACTGTTGCTACATTATTATTTACTGTACTTAGATGATTTTGAACACTTGTTACATTTCTATTTATATTATCTACACTTGTTTTAGTGGAATCACCAACCGCCTTAATACTATCTAAAGTTTCTTTCGTTGAATCTGTAACGGTTTTTATGTTATCTACAGTTGTTTTTGTTGAGGATACATTTGTATTAATTGTATTTACGTTACTGTTAATTCTATCAACACTTGTATTTATCGTATTGACATTCGAATTCACTCTATTTACATTTGTACTTACTGTGTTTGTATTCGTGTTTATGGTGTTTACACCATTCAATAGCTGTTGCTGTTTTGTTGAGGTATCAGCGACATTTAAAGTCAACCAATTCAATTTCGCATGGACATTTGCGTTCGTAGCGCTATTGGCTGCTGTTGTCGGTGATCCTACATTGGTACTTATCGTATTGACGTTCGTATTTATTGTATTTGCTCGCGTATCAATCGTATCAGTTTTTGTCTTTATCGCATCCGTTGTTGTTTTAATAGCATTGACAACCGTACGAATGTTATCTACAACAGCCTTTATAGTCGTTTGCACTGTTTTCGTTGCTAAGTCAATGATTTTCAAGTTGTCATCTCCTCATAAATGATTTGTGGTTCACCATTTACTGTACGAAAACCCCACCGATATTTCACACCGTTGTCCGTAAACACATGTGGCATACTTTCATCCAAATGTGCAGTAATATTGCTACTAACTTTATTGACTAGCTCTACAATATTCTTCGTATTCTTCCCTTCATTTTTGTTAAATTCGTCTATTTTGTCGAGAATTTGCGTAGTGTTTTGTGTTATAGAGGATACTTTTTCATCCACATATTTTTTACTTGCGAATATTATGGCAGGATCAACTTTTAAAGTTACTGCACTTGCGTTAGACACTTCTAAAATCATCCGTAAATATAAATCTTTTAAACTTCCTTGTTCCGCTGCGGGCTTATACGTTTCTGGCACCTTTCCGATAGCTAAAAGAACGCCCGCTGGATTGAAAACACCGATTTCCCTTATACTAAATCCTCCTGCTGTTGCAGGAATCACAGCCTCTATAACTAACCAGTTTGGATTCTTTTCATCAATTGAAATCGAATTAATAGGTCCTCTCCAAACTTCATTAGCAAGCTTTGTAGCAGCAGCTACAGGATTATAATAAGCGCCATTACTATCACCTACAGCTATAGTAGAAAAATCTACTTTACTTTGAGAAACCTGTGCATTTGCAAATGTTGCTATACCAGCGTTCGTTAAAACTGTATAAAAATTTTCAGCCACTTAAATACCCCCTTTTGGGAAAATCGTTGTTGTATCAAAGAACTGCTGCCCTAATCCAAAACGATAAATACCTTTTGTATCAATGTTTGTGATTTGCCATGGAAACACCGATATATCTTCACCAAAAATTGAACAAGCTCCTACTTGCGTTTTACCATTTGTAGTAAAGAAAACTTCTATTTTTTCTAAATGTGAACGGATATTTTTATATTCATTAATCATCATAATTAGTGAATTAAGCGTTTTCTGACTAACACTTTTATCCTTGATGTTAACTTCAATCTTAAAGTAATAAGGTTCTCCTCCGTACTGGAACCATTCTTTTAATTTACTATCAAGAGCAAGCTTATTAAACACTTGTTGAATAGCTGCAGGGGTACCCTTTTTACGATGCAAGCTAATTGAAGATTTCACTAGATTTCTCTTCTGGTCAATCGGCAAATTAGCCTGATAGAAATCAACATGCTTTTCAAATGCTAATAAATCAAGTAACTCACCAGGCATTTCATCGATGTTGACTAAATTGCTGACAACTTCTGCTTCCTGATAAGTTTGTTTTAATTGTATTTCTGCAGCTTCTGCAATGGCTTCAAGCACAGGGTCTTGTCGTAAACTATAGGGCAATAATTTCAAGATGTCACTAGTCATTCGTTAGCCCTTTAAACGTTATTTCTGTTGATAATTCATTTGCAATCTGAGTATCTGCAATTTCAATAAACATAGGTGAACTTACCGATACACGCGCTGCCCCTGCTTGTTTTAGACGTGCTATAAGCTCAGAAATATCAACGTCTCGACCCATTTTTGAACGTTGCCATTTAAGATAACTCTCAAAAGCTTGATTTACTTGCTTTTCGATGATTGGAGAAACTATACTGTTTTGATTTGCAATCCAATACTCTACTGATACTGTGTAATTAACAATCGATGGTGCTTTTACTAATACCTTGTCAGTTAATGGTCGAATTTGGTTATCTCTCATTTTCGTTTCAACTAAAGTCAACTCTTCTTCTGCCGGAAGCTTTCCGTTTGCCATAAGAATATAGACATGCACTTCTCCGCTTATCGGTGATTCTACTTTTACATCACTTATATTTTGATTAACAGCCTTAGCCCAATAAATATAAGCACCTTTGGGACCAGCTACGGAGAAACTTTCAGGTGCTAATCGAATTCGTTCTGCATACGCATCATCACTTTCCTCATCTGCACCGCCACTAGTAACGGTCGTGTTTTGGACGGATTTCACATAAGGTAAAGGATCTACTAACGTGGCGATTTCACCAACTAAAAAGCCATTGCCGATTTCACCTGGCTCAGTACAAGTGGCTTCAACTGTATATAGGTGGGTACCTGGCGCAATGATATGTGACTTATTTGTCTCAAAATAAACATGGCCAACCTGATACCTTGTTCCCGCAGGAATCGTCAGAGCATCCACACGATCTTCTTCTAAACTAAAAGCCATTGTTGTCCGTGCATATTTCGCTGGTAGACGCTCCGTAGACATTTCTGCCCCCATATGATCCAGCATGTCATCCTCGGCATATGACAAGCGATTCTGGCGCAAACCGTGTTCTACTTTGTTGCGCTCTATAGAAACAAATGCAGCCAATGCCTGAATAAATTTCAACCTTGGATCTGCCCGCTGCAGAGTTAGCCCTGTTTTTTCTCTAACATGCAACAACATTTCACTTTCAATTTGCTCGGGTGCTTTTTCTAAAAAATATAAATCAGGTAAATTAAAACGACTCACGAATGCTCACCTGCACTTTTGGCGTTAACCGTCCTTGAAGACCATCTCCTAGTACATCTACAGCTACAACGATTGCTCGTGGTTCAAATTTGTGAATCGCTTCGGTTAAATTGGCGACTATTCTTGCTTTTGCAAGCGGAATAGGCGTATCGATTACCGTCTTATCCCACCCAAACTCACGGTCCAGTGGGCAACTCATACTAGCTGTGGCCATAATAAAAGCGACATTCTGTAGAATCTCCTCTACACCTGTCGCTCCAAAATTGATTGTTTTCATTGGTTCTGTCGGCTCAACTTCGTACATCTCATCACCCTTTCTTAAACGTTGAGTAAGCGTTATTCGCTGTAATATATTTGCCCCCACCAAGGCTATACCAACCATTATTCACACCGTAAACAGTCAATTGCTGATTTTTAATGGCATACCCTAGCACCTTATGCTGGATACCTGGGCCACTTCGTATATGGACTGATTTCACCGTAATCGTCATCGTTCCGAGTGCTTTTTTATTTCTGGTAACTGCTTTTTGTTGCGTGTTTGCTGTTGTTTTTTTAACAACCGTTTTGCTTTGCACATACTCTTTTAAAGAAACCATTACTTCTGCAGATAAGACATTTCCTGTTGGATCTATATTTCGTAAGCCTGTCGATAACTCCGATATTACAAATTTATTTGGTGCGATTGGTTTTTGTCCTAAGATAAAGTGATGTGCTTCACCTTTATGTTGCATGTTCTCTAACTTCGCTAGTTCTTTCACAGGGTTAATGCCTGGGTCAGCACGCAATAAAAGGTTGTACGTAATATCCGTTAGCCCCGGTCCATTAAACTCTAATTTCGTCTTGTTGCCTTGAATATCGTGCTCTTCCCACTTGGCACTGCTTTTTTTCTCTAGATCGTAAAATGTCAGGGTTTTATCCGTGGATACTTCAAAGAGTACATCGCCAAAGCTACCGATTGTCGCAATTTCGAATCCCTTCCTTTATGAAGTACTACCAAATGGTGAAAGTAATTGGCCATTTACTGTAACAGACCCTTTTGTTTGGATATTGATTTCACCAACTATATTGACATGTAATGTATGTGTCTTAGCGTCATAATCAATCAAACTACCATCTTCGAACTCGATGCATCGTTTCTCTGGTTCGCTACAGGGTGGCTGTGTGCCTCCTGAATAAAAAGCCCCTATAATAAAGCCTTCACTTTGTTTTGTAAACAAACAAAGTACATGTTCACCAATCTTCGGCATCCAGAAATCCTTATTTTTTAATGTCCCGCGATATAACACACGCAAAGGAGCTGATATTTTGTTGTCTTGCTCTTCAATTTTGACCCGTGCTGTTCCCTTTGTTGGATCAATGGTTGTGACTTCGCCAACTTGCGCCCGCATCAATATCCCTCCAAACATTTACGCAAATCGAGTGTTATTTTGCTTTTGTGATGTTGTACCCTCGTTACGATATATTTGCCGTTCAAACGGCCAAAACCAATTACATCAAACGTCATGCCCGCATCGATATGCATTTCACTGATAACTACTAATTGAATCGTTGTAGCATCTTTATTCGCTTCTCTCAATCGTTTTTTCGCCAGTTTGTGAGCTTCTGCCACCGATTTAACCTCTTCCTTCACAACTAATGTACGGCCAACTTTTGGCGCCTTTGGAGGTGTGAATGTTGCCTTTATCGTCTTCTTTTTTCCAGCATCATGTGACTGTACTCGGCAAGCCTTATATGTCCCCGTAAGTGTTGTATTGAATCGCCAATGAAGTACTTGAATGTTAGACGTTTCTTTACTCACACGCAGTATTGTATCGACTACAGGTTTTGCCTCATAATCCGCCTCATCTAAAACGACAATGGCGCTATTGGATAATTTAAGACATAACCCTTCTTCTTTACATAATCGATGCAAAAAAGCTAAATCTGTTTCAGATTCTTGCTCATAGCGATCTTTTTTAGGATTTTCGGTTGTTTCCCAAAAAAGCTTTAAACGATTGGCTTTCACAATATCTTGTACTACTTGTTTTAATGTCGCATTTTCCCATGCTTTCGATTTGTATTCACCTCGGATGGAATTGGATCCGGGAACAGCTAACGCCTTAATCGTCATGTTTGTTGGTGGTCCATCACCAATTAATTCATCTACCTCAAACTTTCCTAGCTTCGTTTTTACAACGCGATCTGACCAATGAGTTTTTGCAATTTCAGCTTCTATCAGGGAACCTTTCGATGGGAACCAGTCATTTAACCAATGCACATCTGCATCCTGTAAAACAAGCTGTAAATCATCGATCTCTCCACTTAAATTGTCGGTATACGTCCAATCTAATAAATCGTCTCCCAGTTCATCGGTCAAACGCGTATTATTGTAGGTTACATTTAACTCTGTTCGTCTTGCCATCGTCATACATCATCGTGCTCCCCAAGCCATGCAGGGCGTTGTGAATAAATCGCTGTATCGATGATTGGAACGTTTAAAACAACATCACCCGTAAAAATAATTGTGTCACGATGCTTTGGATTTGCTTCAAGTAAAAGAGGGAGCAAATACTCGCTCCCCCATAACCGATAGGCAATTAAATCCCACGTATCTCCCTGAATCGTTGTATAGCTATTCATATTGCGTCCTCCTTGATGTAACGCCGCCAGCACCTTGAATCTGCATGTTGTCAATACGTGTGCGAAGTCGATTTAATGCAACAATCACATGGTGAACAGCAGGTTGAATGCCTTGGATGGATGAAACCCACCCCGTTGCTTGTCCGATGGTTGATGCTAACGTTGACATATTTGTATTGGATAAATCGGTTGTTGCTTTTAATGAAGCAAAGGACATAACAAAATCCGTACTGACTTGTCCTGTATACTTCGTTAAATTGTCCATATTAGTAGCAGTCGTATTAATACTTGTTTCTAGTTTTGTGAATGCTGTATTCGTCGTCTCAAACGTAGTCGCAAGTTGTGTCGCAGCTGCATTTAATTTTGTAGTATCCACGGATTTGGTTGCCTCAGTACGTCCTTTATCAGATGGTGCTTGACTTGCAGCTCGTTGTCCTCCACGTGCTGTATCTACCGCTTTACCACCTGCCCATTTCCCACCAATATAGCCAGCGGCTCCACCTAACAGAAGGCCAAGGGTTGTACCGATTCCCGGTGCAATAGCTGTTCCGATAGCAGCTCCTAGTTTTGCACCACCAAGGCCACCTGCAAATCCACCGGTTGTTTGTGCCGTCGCTTTGACTTTATCTTTTGATTTAAAAATGTCATGAACACCCATTGCTAAACCGATTGGTGCAAAGCCTTTACCAATCCCTTTCGCAACAGTCGTTATCCCCTTGCCTCCACCTTTCACGACATGTTTCCCTGTGTTAAAAATTTGAGATAAAGCAGACGCTTGACTAGCATTAGGTGCTACTTTCGCTGCACCTTTGTTTGTTCCTTTAGTTTTCGATTTCTTTTCTTTTGAGCTCGTTGGCGCTGTTGTGACTTCACATAAAGCTGCAGTGGCTGCTTGCGTTGCTCCCTTGGTTCTTTTTGACTTTGATTTTTTTCCTTTTGCTTTTGTGGATGCAGTTTCAACACTTGTATTATCTTGAGAAGATGCGGAATCTTTCCTTGCTCCTTTCCCGCCTCGTTTCTCCATTGCCCATCGACCTGCACCGATAGCCCCTTTCACAAGTGTGCCGCCACCAAGCATCCAAGCTGCAGCACCCATGCCAAGTGCGCCTGCGAAATTGCCATTTAATGCATTACTACCGGCTGCTTTTAAAGAACCTGTAAATGCTCCGAAAAATGCTTTAACTGCTATTTCTCCAAGTTTAGAGAAGATTTTTTCCATTGCTTGTCCACCGCTACCACCTAGCCACTCCTCCGCTTTAGCAGTAGCCGTATCTAACATATAAATGACTTTATCGCCAAAATCCATGTTACTAAACAATTCATATTTCTCTAATTCTCGATTGTATTGATTTATCATCTTTTGGGCATCAGCTGGAGTCATGTGCGGTTCGATTTTTGGTTTGATAGGTTTTGTTGTGCTAAATGGGGCAATAATGTCTTCAAGGATTTTTGCAGTCACTTCCCCGGCTTTTTCAATTTTGCTCATGTTATTATCTATATTTCCTGCTATCCCACCAAAAAACTTTTGGAAAACTGGTAAAACGGGCTCCATAAACTTGATCTGGGCAGCCTCGATATTACTTTGCAAAAGCTTAAGAGACCCTGCATAATTATCGACCATTGTTGCAGACATTTTTGCAGCGGTTCCCTCTGACTTCTCTAAGGCAGCCGTCATTCGCTCAAGTTCATCCGAACCAGTCGAAAGTAGAATAGACCAATGCTTAACAGCTTCTGTTCCGAACAGCGTAGTGAGCGTGGCTGATTTTTGTTTGTCCGTCATGCCAGCCGTACCCTTTTCAATTTCCTTAATTAGTTTCGGGAGTGGTTTAAGGGTTCCCTGCGCGTCAAAGAATGCTATATTAGTTTTCTTCATAACTTTTTGCACACTTGCATTATCCTTTGATAATCTACTTAAAGATGAAGCAAATGCTTGACCAGCAATGGAACCTTTCAGGCCTTGGTTAGCAAGTGCCATCATCCCAGCCGTAGTACCTTCTAACGACCATTTAAAAGTATTGGCTACTGGTGCGAGATATTTCATCCCTTCACCGAGCATCTCTACATTTGTGTTAGCATTCGCTTGGGCGTAAGCAAAGACGTCCGCAGCATGTCCTGCTTTATCCGCGCTTAGTCCAAATGCTTGCATTGTATCCAGTTTGTTATCGTAAGGCTCTTTATCCTTACTTCCGGGGCTTTCGCCACATAATAGGATGTCATTTCATCCTCGGCTCAGACTATATCTTCACCTACAACTTTACTTGTTTAGGTGGTGGGCGCTCTTGGGCGTTTCACCATACCAAAAGGGTTAGGTTACTTCACCTAGTCGTTGCACCTTCCGTTTGTTTCCAAACGACTTGGCTCAGGGTTGCCATATCATAATAAAAAGACAAGGCTACAACTCCTTGTCTAATATTTTTTCGATATTTTCAAATTCCCAATACGGAATTCTTAATAACATTATTTTATTTTCAATACAAAAGTCATTTTTTATTTTATCTCTCTTCTTTTGGAGTTTAAACTGTTGGTCTGTTCGGAATTTTTTATAAAAGTGAAATTCCCCATCATATTCTATCAACAACTTTAATTTATTATTTTCAAAAATAGCAAAATCAAAGGGAAGTGGAAACTCATTCTTGCATTTTTCTATTCTATATTGAGCCTCGTATTGTAATCCTTTACTAATTAAATAGGTCTCTATCCGTTCTTCACCTCGGCTAAACTTGCATTTAGGACACCTTTTACCCTGATGTATGAAGTTTCCTGGAGTAGTTTTATATATATGATTACACACATTGTGTCTAATTTTAATAGACGTTGCTGTATTAACATATTCCTCTAAAAAAGTATATTCATCTCCTACTATTTCATAAACTAAATTTTCAAATTCGTCGTTAGACCATCTTAATTTTAATAGTTTTCCTTTGTGTGAGCATTTGGGACATTTCCTTCCTCTCAACAAATTTGAAGGAGATACCAAGTATATATTTCCACATACTTTATGCTTTACTTCAATTTTAATTTTATTATTCTTATAATCACCTAGAACCTAATATTCATTTCCGAATTTCTCTCTAACTTCCTCAATGAATTGTTCTTTATTTTTCCTTCTTGGTGCTCCCATCAAGTATCGTGCGCAAACAGGACATCTTTTTCCTTGTTGGAAGTCATTAGGTCTAACTTCATATTCAGTACTGCATAAATTGTGTCTTAGCTTAACCTTTACTCCCGACCTTACATATGGGCTCAATAAGGTGTATTCGTCACCAACAGCTTCTTCCATAAGTTTAATAAATTTCTTTTCATTTGCTTTCCTATGCTTCTCATTTGTTTCTACACTCCATTTTCTAGCAGGCATTTGTCTCACCTCAAAACAATTATAAAAGCAAATGCTAGCATTGCGTCAATAATATTATGACTTAGGTTTCCCCTGAATTCACCCACTGTTTTATGTTGCGGATTTCTCCGCAACCGAGCAATTTTTTCACTCGTAATATCTGCAGCTCTCCCTAAATCAAGGGCTCCAGCTGCAGCAAGATTTAGCATACCGAGCATCGCTGATATAATTTCATCTGTTTTCCAACCCGCCAGTGCAAGGTATTCCATTCCTTTCGCCGCTTCCGTAGGAGAAAACACCGTTGACTTCCCAAGCTTTTGTGCTTCTTCATTCAGTCTTGCAAAATCCGTTGCGGTTGCACTAGACACTGCAGATACTTTGGCCATCTGCGCTTCAAAATCCGCTGCTTTATTTAATGACGAGACAGCCACAGCCGTTGCAGCGGTGACTGAGCCAACTGCTGCCACACCTGCAGCACGTTTCGCTTTATTCATGCCACTATCAAAGGTAGCTTTCAACGCATTAAGACGGCGTTGGCTGCCTTCTAGCTGTTTTAATTCACGTGCTAATTTTGCGGTACCTTCTGCATATTGTGATTGATGAATCTTGCCATTACGGAACTCACGACCGAGGCGAGCCATCTCACGCTGTGCTTCACGTGAGCGTTTTTTTAAATCATTCAGGTTTGTTGTGGCTTTGCTAAAAACATTGTTGAAGGAGCTAGCGACTTTCCCGTTAATCTCAAAAGTCATATCATATGATCTTGATCTAGCCATCCTTTTTCGCTCCTTCCTCTAGTACTTCTTCCAGTACCTCTTTCCACTCTTTCAGTGACAGAAAGGATTGTTGTGCCCAATAGTCAATGGAGGTAAAGGAATTAGAGGCCATGACTAGTAGTAGTTTTCTTATATCTCTTGCGCCTCCCTGAGGACCTACAATCCTAACAAAAAATTACGAGCCGTAAAGGTCACTTCGATAAAGTCTGCGATCGATAATTTCATTAAATCGTCCGGTAAAATACCAGAAGCTTTGGACGCTAATTTTAATAAAACGTGTTGATTGTAAACGGAATTGAAACCTTCTGGGTGATCTTCTGTTTTTAATTCCGTATCAATTTGCAACACATCAGCGCCCGTCATGTTTCCAAAATCCATTTTAATTTCATTAAAAAGAGCCCCATCGATTTCGATAGGACTTTGTAATGTAATAACTTTTAAATTTGGATTTTCTACAACTACTTCTTGTTTTATTTCATTATCTTTCATTTATCGTCTGCTCCTTTTACATTAAAGTCCTAATGCTTCTCGAATTTTTGCGCTGTAATCAATGCCGTCCACTTTGTAGATATAGTTATGACGATCATATTCAAACATCATTTTGCCATTGTACTCAAGCTTTATATAGTAAACTTCAATCTCAGTGGAAGCTTCATACGGTGAGCCTTTTGCCACTTTTCCTAATGGATTTCCTAGTACAGATCCATGCACAAGTACTCTAGAAGGTACATTGAAGCGTGAACGTTTTTTTATATCATAGATTTGATTGGACATCCGTAAGTCTATTTTTAAGCTTTCTGGTTTATAAAAATCGATTAGCTCCCCTGTAATAACACGCCAATTAAGTTTAAGCTTCATCGACTCTAAATGACCGTAGTTTGGCGCCTCATATTCTCCTAAAATGCCAGCACCGTTCACAGTCTCTGCCATGAATTTTAACTCGGGTAATTCTGCATCCGTAATACCTAATAAATCAGGTTTATCATTTACAAAAACCCTAAAATCATTTATTTTTTCCGGAAACATGCTTGTCCCCCCTAATCAGTAATAAACAACGAATTATAATAATTCACATCAAACTCTAAAATATTATCAATATCTTGCGCTGGTGTCGGTTCAGCCACTAAATACCGGAAACGAATTTTTCCACTATTTAAATCCGTTAAAGGGTTATCTTCTTTTCTAAATTCAACGCGTCCGCCAATTAAAACCCCTTGACCTTGTAAACCGTTCAACCACATCCCCATCGTATCTAACACTCTATTAATTAGACGCGGTCCAATCGGCCCATCTACCATACTCCAAGTTGTTAAAATAATGGTGTTTCCTAACCAATTGTGCGTAATCCGAACAGGCGTAAAAATATCTTTGACATCCGTATTACCAGGGTATGCTCCCGTATAGTTCCCCCAAGCACGCCATCCACCAATAAAATTGATAGCCGTTGTAATACCTTGGTTGTTTAATAACTCCGCTTGATCCGGTGATAAATCGATTTCTTCATAACCACTGTCTTTCTCTACTAATAATTTGGTCATTGGTAATGATTTATTCGATGGCGATTCGTGTGGAAAATCCCCATTGTCATACGCCGTTTTCATAATACGGCAAGCAATGTGAGACGAAAGGTGATACACTTTATCGCCCATGCCAACAAGTGGCCAACAAACGACTTCATTATGGCCCGTATAATTGTTGGTGTTTTTCCATTCATTCACTTTTGTATACGTATTTGCAACACGAGTATTCACATCATCTAACACCTGTGCTTTGAAGTAGGAATTGATGGATGAAGACTTTGCTTTCATCACCGCTGCTACCGTTGGATCTTTTGAAAACTTAGGTGCAAGAACAAGACCTGGCACCATCCCTAGTTTAGGAAATACATTGTTCAGCAACTCTAAACCTGTACTTTTTCCAGATGCAATATCATAACCACCGATAATATGATTGTTGGTAATGACATTCGGCGTTACATAATCATAAGTGACATTGACCGTTGTTACATTGCCCTTTACTATTGCCAGTACAACTTGGCCATCTTCATTGAAAGACGCCATATAGTCTTCATCATGCTTCAATTTCGTTTCATTATTTTGAACAACTAGCGATTTTAATAAAATGCCCGTTGTTTCGATGACCACTTTTTTATTATGAATCGTTATGGATTCTGTTTTGCTTGCTTTATGTTTCGTAGGATCTAAAACATTTACAAACACAACTGGTGCTACTTTAAATTGTCTAAATGCTAAATCCGCCATTTCGCAAAGAGTGTAATTTGCCCAATCATCGGAGTACCCGAATGCTTTCACAAATTCCGCAAATGAATAGGCTAAAACAGGCTGATTCACGTTTTCTTGGGTTTCAGCCAAATGAATAGGGGCTGTACCAAAAACAACAGGAAGCGTCGCTGTGGCTACCACTGGTGCAGAAATAGAAGTAGGAACTTCTCGTACTCTTGAACCATGTCGTATCATCACTGTTTCACCTCACTAAAATAAGCTGCTGTTTTTGTAAACCACATCGATTCTACTGAATGCGCATCTAGTAAACGCTGTTGAACCTCCACGAGCTTTTCGGGGGCAATAAACATGTTTCGAAATGCCGGTGATTTTTCAAGGTGATCTTTAAAATGCTCCGGGTAACCCCCAACAAAAGAACTGAATCGTTGTAAACCGATTACGGGTGGCCCTACATAGATAAGAATCTCCTGCGGTACACTCTCTGTAATAACTTGACCTACTTGTTGTGGTGATGCTTGTTGGTTTTTAATCATTGAAGGCATCTCCAAACTCACTCCTATCTAATTGAACTACTGGTGTTGCAAATTCGACTTCCATGACGCCACGCCACAGCGGTTTCATTTGCTCTTCAAAAAGCGCCATTTCGATATCACCTGATAAGGAACCAGGGCCTACAAATCCGACTTCTTTTAACGCAAATTTCATTCGGTTCATGACATGCAGCGTATCTCGCCACCCTTGGCGTTCATCCTTGCTATACGTACCAATTAAAAATCTAAATTGCATCGTATTACTATCTTTTAAATTATCTTTTTCATACAAAAAACGAACAATGACGAATGGGTAGTCGTCCTGTTCGTTATCGTCATCACCACGTCGTGCATTCTTCTTCGGTGGCAAATAGCCATCATATACTGTTGGTGGTTTCCATATATCTTCATCTTTCGTTTGTAAGCGCATATCTGCCAAAGCATCTGTAAAAAAGGCAACTAATTCATCGGTCATATTTAAAGCATCCATCTTATCAGCCTCCGTATAATAGTCGATTCATTTCATGGTCAAGCCGTTTATCCAATGTTTTTTGAGCATGGGTCGTAATATTTGAAAACACTTTCGGTTCTCTCGTCATTTGTGCTATTGAAGGTCCGTATCGTCCCTTAATCGGCAACCGACTTTTCCCAACACGTGTAAAGGCGTTCATATGCGCATTCTCCATTTTTGCAACAAAGGCATGTGGAATGAGTTTTCTACTACTACCTTTTTTCACACGAGCGCGCACTGGCATAACATCGGGCATTGTAGGTGTGATATCAAACTTCATTAAAGGCGTTACGCCCCCACTTATATGAACATGCGCTGATAGCTGGCTAGCGGTCGCTTTCTTGACCTTCATCGGCTTTTTGACATCTAGAGATCGTATCACATACTTAGCTCGAACTTCCTGACTCGCCTTTGTTCTTGAAGACTCTGCAGATCGATTAATTGCACGAGCAAATAAAATCCGTGCTTCTTTTGGTGTTGTAGCAAACAGTGCTTCTAATACTTCCACTTGATGCATTTTTAGTTCAATCATATTCACACCTAACTTTCATTTGCGCTGACGACAATGCGGATAATCCCCATGTCCTCGCTCGCTTCTTCAACATAATATTCTTCGCCATCCAACATCAAACTGTTGCCTACTTTCGGAACATAGAAATCGCAACTTTTCACAAAGATTGTTTTAAGATGGACAAACACTTCTTGAGACGCACTTAACTGATCACGGCTATAGTCTTTCACATTTTCCACATTACTTTCTACAACTAAATCAAGGAATTCTCCATCTAATTCATGCACATCCGCCAATTCCAGACAATTAAAAAAGACATCTAAATCCTCGGCTACAAGGTCTTTAAATGTCCTATTCATCAGCGTCATCTTCTAGCAACGCATGCGCTTTTCCTTGCTGGATAATGGCTTGTATCACATCGTCTTTTTTCGAAATACCTGTTAAATCGACTCCAACTTCTTTTGCCGTACGTTTTAGATCTTCGGCATTGTATTCAGTGTCGAGCGCCATGCGAAGCTCTTCCATTTCTTCTGCAGGTATCGCTACCTTTCGATTTTCAACGCGTTGCTTTTGAAGCTCCTCTTCTGGCGAAAGTACATATTCTGCTGCCTTTAAGTGAACTAATCGTGATTCTTCTGCTTCTGTTAACCCATCGATAATCGCTCCTTTTCCATAAAACACATTATCGTGACAAATCGTATGTTTTGCTCGAATCATATGCGTACCCCCTTATAGCACTTTCGCTACAAACCAGCTATTTACTTCTTTTGGTATCGGCAACGGTTTGGCACTTAATTGCAAAATTTTTCGAGGAGGGCGTTTTTCCGTCCAAGAATCAGGGACACGATCTGCTTCGTAAGTGACCAAGTCATCACCTTTCGCAATGGTGATGGCTGCATAGGCCATTGAAAAATCTGCTTCCGTCGCTAGCAAGGCAATGGTTCCAGGAGGGACAATTGGCTTTACCTTATTATCGACATCATCATAATAACTGCTTGCATATTCATAAATCCGACCTACCCCTGCAATTGTACCGATATACGTTGCACCATTTGGTAATGTTTCAGGCCTTAGTTCACCGATATTTACATTACGAATATCTAATAGTTTTAATAAGTCATTATCCCTCAGTAGTACATCCGTTACATCTGGTGATATGACTACATTATCAACGTTAACAAAGCCTGTTTCTTGGACAGTTCGTACCCAACGTTTCAAATCAGCATATTTTTTTGATGTAAAAGCACTCCATAAATTCGACCCTGAAAGCGTCTCTCGATTCGTATGATTAAACGAAATCACATAATCGACACCTTCGCCTTTCACATTAATTTCACCATCAAAAATCGCCTGTGCACACATCACTTCTTCTCGACGTGTAATCATGGTATCGAGCTCTTTTAAATCTTTCACTAGCTTTGCTGCAGCTCGCTCATCTGGCGTACGAGAAGAATATAAATTTTCGCCCATTGAACGATTTTGTAAATCCGCAGCTGTTGTAATCGTCGTAGGTGCAACTAATGGTGGTGCAAATGTTTCTGTACGATAACCGCTATTTTCTACAACTTTACCACCGATTTTTTCACTTACATACGGCGCAATTTTGGCACGTCCTTTTTTAATATCTACATCGACTATATTTGTCGGCGATAGTTCTGTATCAGTAAATAACATATCTCGTAAAAATGTCGTGACACGAGGCATGCGTTCGGAAAACTTTAGCATCGTACGTGTTTCAAATAAATTGATAGCCATTGATTTATTCCTCCTTTTGCGGATCTGCTGGCACAGTATTTCTTAGTGTGATTCCGATATTGCTTAGAGCGATGTGATAGGGTACAACATCTGCATCCGCAGGTAAAATAATTTTACGAACATTAAATTCTCCCCGCTTGTAACAAACAGCAGGTTTCGTTTCATCAGTCGATGTTGCAATGGCATCCGCCATAATACCGTAAACATCTTTTGCAGAACTCGTTTTCGTCATGGCAACCGCTTGACCTTCTTCATTCAGAGCAAATACTTGTCCTACTGATAATTCTTGGTTTGCTGCCACTATGATAGGCTCTGATACGCCATCTGTTTGAAAGCCGCCTAGTAAATTATCAAACTCTAAAATCGGCATGTTATTTCACTCCATTCCCTAACACTTTATTAACAAGTGCATCAATTTCGTTGTCATCGTTATTCGTTGGTGCTTCCTGCCCTTCAATACCATTAAGTAGCAAAGCATCTTGTTGGATATTCACTAGCTTCGTTGTACGTTGTTGCGTCTGCGCGTTTAACAGTTGTAACGCTGTTTCAGCAGCCGTCATGCCTGTTTCAAACTTTGCTTTATTCAAGATTTCTTCAAAGCCTGGTAGTGCAATATTTTCGATTTCCTGAATACGTTGACGTTCAGCTGCAATTGCATCTTCTTTGGCATTATTTCGAATTTGCTCGACTAAGTCAGGGTGTTTACTTTCTAATTCCTTCACATCCATTTGTTGTTCCTCTCCTTCCATTGCTACTTGCTCACTCATTAGTGAAACATTGTTGTTGACGACTAAATTTGGCTCTCTTGCTAACAATTTGCGCATTTTGTCGATTACTGCTTTAGGTAATAAAGCATTGGAGCCAAAGTCTTGTGCTATTTGTGTTGAAGCAACGACTTCTACATCCTCTGTAAACATAATGTCATCGACAAAGCCATGCTCTACCGCTTGCTGTGCATTCATCCACGTCTCTGCGTCCATCATCTGCTTTAACTCGTCGTCTGACTTTTTTGTTTTCACTTTATAGGTTTGCATTATTGCTTCATTTGTTTTAATTAATAATTGCTTCATCGCTTCCATTTCACGATAATCACCTTGTGCAATAGTCGAGGCATTATGAATCATTAATGCGCCAACAGGAGCAATAACCGTCCGTTTTGTAGCCATTGCAATAATGGATGCTGCACTTGCACAAACACCAGTAATTTCGGCTACAGAATCACCAGGAAACTTTTTAATATGTGACCATATTTCAGACGCTGCATAAACAGATCCACCGGGACTATTAATATTAACGATTAGCTCTTTTTCGTTACTTGAGATTGCTTTATCGATTTGTTGCATAATGCGTTTAGGGCTAACAGCAGGAATACCATACCAGTCATAAATCCATTGTTCTCCGTCTGGTACAATCGCGCCACGAAGGTCAATCCTCATCGTCTATTCTCACCCCCTTCTCCTGTACAACATTTTTCATAATTTCTAAATAACTCATATCGAGCCCCGCCTCGCGACGTGCTTGTTCTTCACGCTCGCGCTGTGCGTGATTAAGCCAGTAGTTACCACCTGTTAGTTCTACCGTTTCACGTGCTCTTGTACTAAAGCCATTTTCCACACGTAACATCGCAGCCTGTACTTCTTTTAATGGGTCGAGTTGTCCTTGTGTCGGCCCGTTCCATTCAGCACCACAATAAGCTTTCCGCACCAATGGATTATCCAAAAAACCAGGTGCTTGAATTCTGCCAAGAAGGATCGCTTCTGTTAACCATTCCTCGTAAATTGGCTGGCAAAAACCATTTGCTAAAAACGTGCGCCGCATCTTAAACATCTTCCATGCTTCTAAAAGTGCAGCTCGTGAGGCTGAATAACTGGATGTAAAATGTTTTAATAAAATTTCATAAGGGAGCTCTAACGCTGTTCCAATTTGACGGCAAACCGCTACAACAAAAGGATCAAATGATGCATTATTGCGTGCTGGATTGGAGGTATTTGCTTTCTCCCCTTCTGCAAGCGCAACAATCGCACCTGCACCAAGTTCATAGCTTAATTCATCCTCTTTATCCACTTGTTCTTGTTCATTAATGGCTGACCCTAAAGGAGGCGCATCATACTCATCCTTCGTTTCAATGAAAACTGTAAACAGGGAAGACACAAGGGCAGCGGTTAACTCAGCGTCTGTATATCTTCCAAGCTGTTTTAAGCTCTCAATTACCGGCGCAAGGATTGGCACACCTCGTCGTTGCTCTGGCCGTTCAGACTCCATCAAATGCAATATATTTTGACGTCCGCTCTTCTGACCAAACTTGTCGATACGTACCCATTTTTTCTGACCGGTACTCTCCGCTAAAGGATGTGTATCACAAATATGGTAAGCAACAACTTCCCCATACCGACCAAGCTCCACGCCATTGATAATGTTTTTGCTTGCTCCATTTGGACTACAAATTCGATCACTTTCAAGCAACTGCACACGCAATCCATACCAATGTTGCTGATGGTTTCGATAAGGTAACGTTGCAAACACCTCTCCACTCATCAAACACGATATAAATGCTAGTTGTTGCAATTCATAAAAATTATTCATTTGCAACGCATCACACATAATCGAATCCGCCCACAAAGCAAATTCGCGCTCAACCGTCGTTTCCCAGGCATCCGCTTCCTCAATAGACAAACCTAAAAACTCATGGTCAATTTGGCTGTTTAAAATCAAACCGTAGCCTACCACATTCGTTCGTATCGTTTTAATTGAGCCAGTAGCAAGTGGGGTGTTCATATACAGGTCACGGGATCGTTGACGCAATGTATCTTGATTGTCGTCGATATCTTCTTTTGTGGAACCACCTTTAAAAATCCAACCAATCATCGATTTTTTACGCTTATTCGCGCCACTATTGGCGTAACCTGAATTGATAATTTGTAGTCGCTTGCGAGCACCTGCACGCTTCAATGCTCTTTCAGGCGAAACAACCTCGATCGCTTTATCCAATAAGTTCACTTGTTACACCCCCTACAAATCACGTGGCACAACTCGTATCACTCGTCTACGACTTCGACCATACTCTCGCATTTCAGCTAAAGCTAATTCGCTTCTCCAAAACTTTATTTGGTCCCTGACTTGCGCCAAATTTGCACGGTCAAAACGTCTATTTTCTAACGAATAACTCTGATTAATGGCGATTTTCGCCTCTGCCTCCAACCAAATAGCTAACCTTTCTCTACATTCATCAACTGTAAAAGCCATCTTCTACACTCCTTTAGAAATCACTCTCCGCTTACGTTTTTTCCGCCTCGTTGTTTGCGTATAAATGTTGCTCGTTAAATTATGTTCAGCAAGATAGTTCAAATCCGGATTTAAAATACGTAAAGCAGCTGTTGCATAGTTTCGTATATCAAGCGGTTCATTACGTATATTGGAAGAACGTTTCACCCATTCAATACGCGGCACACCTTTGAAAAAGCGTGTCACTTTTCTTTCTGCTGTTAAGCCAATAAAAAAAGCCTCGTCATACCCTTTATCCGCTTCTAACGGAAAATGGCAATAACCAGGCTTATCTTCGTATTTATTTTTCAATCGGGAATAAATTAAATCCTTCCCTTCATTGACGCCAAGCGTAAACAAATGCACTTGTTGTCTCCCTACTTTTGACGGTTTATTAATATAAGGGACGCCATTACCGCCCTTCCCTTTAATCGCAAATACTCGGCGATGCTCCCTGTCTTTACAAAAATCATAGACCTCACTTGTATAATGCCCACCTGAATCCACACAAGTGGCAGCAACACAAAGCTTTACACCGTCGTTCCGTATATAATCTTTCAATAAAAACGCATCAACTTGATTCCATACAGCTTGCTGAGCGGGATCTCCGTAAAATATTTTATAAGCGATTCCCCAGGAAATTTCATCCACTCCCCAGCCTACTATCTCCACTTCTAGACGGTCATCTTGCACATCGACACCTGCTGTCAGCACTAATACATCCTTAGGCACTTCACAATCATAACGAACACGTCTGGAAACAAGCTTTGTATGGTCTTGGTCATTGGTCTTTTCTTCCCAAGATTCCCCGAGCGTTGTATTGACCCACGTTTTAAATGTTTCTAGCCCTTTACGTTTCGCTTCTTTAAATTCCGCAATAATCTTTGCCCATTTCTCCCAAGGTGATGCTAGTGCATTCAGATGAAAACCTCGCTTCGACGCTTCAGGATTTCGCGCAATCCATTTTCCAGGACGTGACTTCCACTCCACTTCGTTATGTTGTGCCTTACAATGCACACATTCCATCGTCACTGTCTGAAAACGAATTTGTGGCCAACTATACGGTTGAAATAACCCACAGCTCGGACAAGATACACACCATTGTTCCATTGTACTTTCTTCATATTCCGCTTCAATTCTCGATGCACCTTTAATAGTAGGTGTCGATACAGATACCCATTTACTATTCCAAAAAGTCTTTGTTCGCTTCTGCGCAAGTGCTAATGGATCTCCTTCAGCACCTGCAGATGCTGGGAACCGGTCTACCTCATCAGCAAGGATTAAACGAACAGGTCGAGAAGATAGACTTGCAGGTGAATTGGCTCCAACAAGCGTTAAATGGCCACCAGGAAACTTCTTTTGTAGCAACGTATTATTTCCGTCCTTCGCCTTTGGACTATTAATTTTCTTCGTTAATGTTGGTGTATCCCGTATCATAGCGGCTATCCGGTCTTTTGAATAGGCCTCTGCCATTTCAAGCGTTGGCTGCATTAAAAGCATTGGTGACGGATCATAATCGATATAGTAACCGATAATATTGTTTAATATTTCGGATTTCCCAACTTGCGCAGAAGACATTACGACAATTTGATCAACTCCTGGATCATTGACTGCATCCATGATTTCTCTTTGATATGGTGCACGCTCCGTATTCCATCGCCCATGCTCAGCTGACGATTCCTTGGATAGCACACGATGCTTATCTGCCCACTGCGATACCGTAAGCTTTGGAGGAGGCGCTACTAAGTTAGCAATTTCTTTAAACAGGCTCATTGTCTGTTTTTGGACCATCTTCATCACCTTCCAATTCCAATTCAACATCATCTTGTGTGAAATACTGTGCTGCATCATACTCAGCAAGCTCTGCTAATGCCTCATGAATATCTCTTTCTAGTAATGCCTCTATCATCTTCGGATCATCCTTACTTGCTAACAGTAACGCAGACTTCGAGGGGAGCGACAACATCTTTGAACGAAATGCCATCACCATATGATTTTGAATTTTCTCCACCTCATCAGCCTTATGCATTTCTCGTTTTAGATGTGCCAACTCAATTTCAGCCTTCTCCCGCTTCGCCTTCTCATGCAGCCATTTCTCATAATCTAATGACTCCATCACCTTGTTCTCATCAATGCCATCAAAGGACATTTTCAAAAAAGTAATATAGCGACTGACGGTATCGATCAGATCATAACGGCCATGAGCAACACGCGCAATCACACCTTCTTCGACTAAATAACGAACATTCCTTTCCGTCATATTAAACATTTTGGCAATCGTTTTCGTATTGACAATCGTTCGATCATTCAATTTCGTTTTCGCTGTCACTCATACACTCACCTCACTTAATTTACAGGATGGAAGGAACACCTTTTTCAACATTAAATCTAGCGCTTTTTCGGGCCTCGGAGACCCGCAGGCTGGCGTTCTTGGGTAGAAGAACCTAACAGTTTTTGGAATGATTTTGCATTTCAATGTCCAAATAAAAAACGACACCTCGACATCGCATCGAAGTATCGTTCACTCATTCCATTAACTTACATTTATCACACACTAATATAATATCACATTCAAAAACAAAATCTCTGCCACTATTCTGCCAACATTATGCCATGGAATTTTAAATATCTTTAAATAAAGATAGAAAATATTTTGCCTTTGCTCTTCTGCCTTTTTCAGTTCCCAAATTTTTTGCAAATATCCAAATACACATGACATAAATGATTACCATTGTAAATAAGTAAAATCCTGTAGGCATTATTTCATCAAGGAATACTTTGTAAATACCTAAAAAGCTCAATATTAAAGCAATTATCCCTGTAAAAACAGTAGTAAGGTCATGACGTTCTTCCATAAGAACTAATCTTGATACTAGAATTCTTTTCCTATGGGCACTAATACTTTTATATGTATTCATATTTTCAAAAAACCTAGTCTCTGAAGCATATTTAACACTATAATTTCGTTCTAAGAAATCTAAAAGAATCTTATCATCTTTCTCAAAAATATGTGCTTCTAAATCTTTTTTAACCCCTTGTTCATTGTTTACCTCCTAATATCCACACCCTTATTTTACCACATTCACTTTCTCTTTCACCTTAACATATCTAACATTCTGTTAATGTGCAGAAAGTGTGAAATAACTAGATTTCTCAACACTTTACACCCTGTTCAAATCATGAGCTTTACAAGTCTTTATTTTGTAAATGTCTTTAGTGTGTGAAAGTGTTAAATATTTTTAGAACTTTCACCCTTTCCTAAAATAAGCAAAATAAAAATAGCACCAACTTATCAGTGCTATTTTAAAATTTCAAACGCTTATTTAATTTTTGATACGCTTGATCGATGGCATCTTGATTTACCCCAATATATTTCAATGTAATATAAGGAGCTGAATGATTAAAAATATCCTGCAGCAAGGCGACATCTTTCTCTTCTTGATACACATGATAGCCAAAGGTCTTGCGTAAAGTATGTGTCCCTATTTCGTCCAAGCCATTAGCCAATGCAGCAGCACGCAAAATCGAATATGCCCTTACTCTTGTAATTGGTTTATTTTTACCTTGTCGTGATTTGAATAAATACTCCTGGTCTTCCTTATCTTCAATGTACGGAATGAGCACTTTTTGCAGTTCTTTTAATATCGGAATGCGCTTCGTCTTATTCTGCTTCTTTTTCTGTACCTTTGACTCTTTTATAAACAACACATGCTTATGCCGAACATCTCCTACCTTTAAACGCAATATATCGCTTATTCTAAGCCCAGTATAAATACCAAAACAGAAAAGCAATTCATCACGTGGATTATCCCGCAACGTTTTACGAACTTCACGAATCTTGTCTATATCACGTATTGGCTGGACAAAATTCATTGGCTCTTCACCTCATCCCCCTCATATACCTCCACGCGCAACGCTAAAGCCAATTTATACAATGCTTGTGCCTTAATACGATAAAACGTTCGCTCACTAATATGGAGCTTTTTTGAAATCTGATAATTAAACAAAGGTGTTTCCTCTAAACAAGCCATGACAATAATCTGTCGCTCTTTTTGAGTCAATTTGTAAAAAGCACGATTAAATCTTTCAAAAAAGGCTTTCGCTTGTTTATAATGCTCTACATTTCGGATCGCTGCATTTTCAACTTTTGAATGAAATCCTCCACTATATGATGGCATGTTTAAGTTATAATTCGCAGTAATCGTAGGCAATAAATCTTCAGGTGTCGTTAGTTGATACGTTCGATATTGTCGTAAGACCTTTTCTATGGCTTTTTGTGTTGCCTTGCCATCAATATTTTTTAGAATATCCACTAATCATCTCTCCTTTGGTTAAAATAAAAAGAGGACAACAAAAGACGGCAGCTTGTTTGCTGCTATCCAATGTTGTCCTCCAAGCGGGCTGGTAGAACTAATTTTTTCTTTATAACATTTTAGAATTAATAATTCCATTTAAAAAATAGATTTTAATAATTTTTAGTATTTGTAGTATTATCAAATTAATAATTTTAAAGTTGTTAATAAATCCATACCTTTATCTGTAATTATTATGCCGTCTTTAATTGGTTTTATAACATCGTTATAAATCAACTCATTTATTAAATTATTTCCGTCATAAAGAAAATCTGCTTCCCTTAAAAATAATTCTTTAATTTCTAAGCTTGACATCTTTTTCAAATCTGAAATATTATGTCGACGCAGTATATCTATCAAAAAGTAATTTAAATCACTATTTTTCATTATATATTTATTATTATCTAAGCGTACTTTTAATTCTTTATTTTCTTTTTGAATTTGAGAAAGGCGCTCCTCATATTTTATTATATCCTCTGGTGAAATGTTTCCCTGCACAATAACTTTTTTCATCTCTTCCATCATTGTTTCCATTTCTTTAAGAACATTATTCTGTAAGTTTGAATTAATACCAGGTAAATTATCAAACCTTTCATTAAGTCTATTACTATAACCTTCAATATTTCTCAAAGCCTCGCTAAAGCTTCCATCCATTTTAGATAACGTTTTTGCTATATCACGTGTATGGGTATAAGATCTATCATAAAAATCATTACTTTGCTCAGTAGCTTTAAAATAAAAAATCGAAGATAAAAATATAGAGAAAAATGCCAATAACGTTGAAAGTACTGTAGCAACATCAATTCCAAAATTTTCACCAATAATAACATTATATATTGTAATAAAGACACCTGTAATTACTACTATAATTACGGAAACTACAATTAACCAACTATATCTATTTTTTATTTTTTCATCTAAAGTATAATTTTTATTGTTAATTACACTTTTTTCTACGGATTCGTTACTTTTTGCATCACTACTTTCTTTCGATTCATAATAACGTTGTATAGTTCCCATTTACTACTCCTCATTCCATATTGCTCATTTCTCCCTCTTTGTATAAAAAGTACATAATTTCGGCGCATACATAGGAAACATTTTTACACCTAAAGAAAGAACTATAATACAAGTTTAGGATATACCTATTATATCAATCTAAAAAATACCATCAACACCAATATTTTTCTTATTAATCTCTTATTATAAAAATCACCTATAATAATGAATTTTTATTACTATTATTTAGTCAATTATTTGAGTATCTATTATTCTCCTCATAAGAATCAGAGAGAATTTAATTCCATCTTTTTCAGGCAAAATATTTCTAAGATATATTTTAGAGTCTTCATTATATTCATTAGGAAAAGTGATATTAACATACGTCATTTCTTTTTTATTTTCCTCCCAAAATCGATATTTTATCTCGCCTCTTCCAGTATATTTTTGCATAAACTTATCAATCATTTGTCCACTTTTATACCAATTAACAATAGTCTTACTAATCCAAACTTCATTCCAAGTATCATAAAATGGAAAATGGGCAATTATATTTCTAATACATTTAAATAATTCACTTGCTATTTCTCCTTCCATTGAAGGACGTTTATCTTTGACAGATTCTATAACGAATTTTATAGGCTCGTAATTCAATATTTCTGCATAGATTTCAAAAGCAATTTTTATTCTAAAAAAACGGTAATAATTATCCTTTTCCCAAAACTCCTCTTCAAACATTTCCTCATAAATATCATAAAATTTATTATAGGCAAGATTTAAAAACTCAATTTCAGCTGGAGAGGGTCTAAAATTATTCACTTCCTTGATTACCTACCTTTCGATACAACAATCCCTTTTAATTAATTGTATCATTGTAACCCAAGATCACTAGTATTCTATCTCTGATATGATAATTCTTTATCAAAACTCCTCCCCCTCATCAAACTCAACACGTCTCACCTTGCCTTGGTAAGTAACGATCTTTGTCTTAGCGTGTGCAGGGAGCTCGGTGAATTTTGCGATGCCGTCAGAGAGGACGATGACGCAGTTTTCGGGGAGTTCCATGATGTCGATTTGTAGGATGCCGTCGTTCGAAATGACTAGTGGTTTTAATCGCATAAATGCTTCCCCCTTATGCTATAATGATATTACTGGTAGCAAGGGAGAAGCCTTTGTTATGACGAAGCTATGGTTACCGCCATAGCTTTTTTTAATTGGTCATGACTAAATTGCTTAACACTTGATAGCAACGTTCTTTTTCTTTAAAACATTCATGTATACGATCATTTTCAATCTCATAAAATTTAGCCGATTTACGAATGGTATGTTTGCCGATAAAGATTTCTTCTTCATCATTAAGCTGATTCAGCGCCTGATAAATAGGGTCCATCGAAACGCCAATGATTTCATAAATATTCACATTATCCATTTTCATCCCTCTCATTTCTTCAAGCTAAAATCACTTTTATAATTCATCCAACATCTTCACTAGCTCTTCATCTGACATATTACGTAGCATTTCCTCTGCGTAGTTTTTGCGTAGCATGATAATCGCAATGACCTCTTCACGTTCTTGCTTAGACAATCCTTCTCCCTCCTTTACGCAAATCTAGGCGATACAAGTTATATTGTCCTGCAGCTGCATGACCAAGGTAGGCTGGAAATTGCACGATCGTTTTTCGGTATTCTAGCAGTGAGGTTTGTATGTCGAAATCGGCAAAATACATCACCTTTGTTAATAATCGATGGGCTTCCGTAATGGCTCCTGCCACTTCACCAAATAACGCTTGATGCAGCATGTTGACTTCCAGTGGATCACTAGCAAAGTAAAAGGCATATTGCGCGAAGCTTTTGACGACGTATAGCTTAATGCGGCCAATGCCGAGGACATTTCGATTTGTCATTTCACGTACAGCAGCGTCATCATATACCACCTCTAGCAATTTATTTGAATCATCCTCCAACTGAATTTGTTTTGTTGACACAGCCCAATAGACTTGATGAGCAAACCAACTCAATTCAAACTCTGTTGCATATTCCAAAATCTCCTTCACTGTGATAAGGTCGCTCATCTGGCAACACTCCAGGCTATGTTCGACAGTCGACCTGTGTCTTTTACATAGCTAGCGAATACCGTTCCAGTCGGTCCATTACGGTGCTTAGCAATAATAAATTCCAACATATTTTGGCGTTCGGATTCTTTGGCGTAGTAATCATCGCGATATAAAAATGCGATAACATCAGCGTCTTGTTCAATATTGCCTGAATCTCGTAAATCACTCATTACAGGGCGTTTGTCCTGACGTTGTTCGACACTGCGATTGAGTTGAGCTAGGCAAATAACAGGGCAATTAAACTCTTTTGCCATTTGCTTTAAATCCCATGAGATTTGGCCAATTGCTTGTGTTTGATTATCGCGCGGGTTGCTCACTCGAATGATTTGTAAGTAATCGATTAAGATGACGGGCTTTTTATCAGGGTTGGCCTTAATAATTTTTCTAGCAGTAGCTCGTATTTGTGGGACAGTCATCCCGGCTCGATCATCAATTTCGATATTGGCATTATCAAGCATGCCGAGCGTTGTCATCCACTTTTCTTTTTGGCCGTCTGTAAAATACTCATAGGGATTGCGCATCTTTAAGCGATTAAAATTGCCTGTTGCTGCAATGAGCCGATCAATAAGCGTAGTGCGACTCATTTCCAGTGAGAAGATGATTGGTAAATAGCCATCCCATCCCGCTTTTAGTGCGATATGGTTCATCGTGTCCGTTTTCCCCATCGAGGGTCTAGCTGCAATTATTGTGAGCTCAGCATCTTGAAAACCGTTTAGCAGCTTATCCAAATCAAGTAGCCCTGTAAGCACCCCTGTTTTACTGTTTTCTTGCTCAAATGGTCGCTTCGCCATTTGCATTAAGTCGGCTTTAATGCTCGTATTGGTAGTCGTATATTGCGTCATGAGCTTGTCCAGTGCCTGTTGAATTTCTGCTATGCCGCAATCTTCTTGCTGCGCTTGCTCCATCATTTGACGCTTGGATCGCTCTCGCCAATTCTCAAGTACAATGGTTTCGTATTCCTCAAATTTCGTTGCACTCGCAAAGCTGCCAATCTCCGCTAAATAATTTGCCCCACCAAGTTCAATCGGCTCTCTTGTTGTCAGCAATGTGATATAGTCAACGGCTTTACGTTCACTGACAAGCTGTAACATGCTCGTAAAAATATTTTGATGCACTTGCGAAATAAAATGGGCTGCCTCTAAGTTGCTATCTGCAATCAAATAATTTTCATGGAGCATCGTTCCCAGTAAACTTTTTTCTGCTAACTCGATGCTAATGTTTTGGTATATCATTACAGATCTTCCCCCTTGCTAAAATCTAAATCGAGTGATTCAGGCAAATGAGTTTGGTTTGTTGGTACGCTCTGTTTTTCGTTCAAGTAGCTTTCGAATTTCGTAGCGTTGAACAACGTATCAGGACGCAAGTATTTATTCATATCCGGATTGTGCAGCCACTGTTTAGCCTTCGTGTCAATCACGCATTTGAAGTGCTCCAATGTATAGCCATCCTTCAGTCGGGCATGTATGAGTCGCTTGGTAGCAGCTGTTGTGGCTTTAAAGTTTTTCTGAGATGTTTTGTTTAAGTGAGCAATAATTTCATGCACAATGTCGAGTTGCTCGACATTATATTTATTTATTTTATTATTTAGTAATTTATTATTTAGTAGTGTCGGGTTTTCCGTATTCGAATTATCCGGTAACGACTTTTCAGTAAACGGTAATGTATCAGGCGTTTCAAAAACTAGTAACTCTGTTTTACCAAATTTACCGTCTTCACTTCTTTTTTGTTCCCTTTGGATGTACCCAGCAGCAGTCAACTCTTTGACAATGTTGTTAGTAGCATCACGCCCATTTTTACTGCATTTTGTTAAGTCTTGAATAGTAAAACGCCAATCATTAGGCAACGACAGCATGTAAGCAAGCATTCCTTTCGCCTGCCAACTTAAATTCTCATCATTCAAAAATCCCTTGTCTAAAACAACATAGTTCTCCTTTTTTTGAACACGAAATATTGTCATGATTTTCTACCTCGCCTATTTGGTTGAATTAGCAATATGAGTTTGAAATAAATCGTACGCTCCGACTTTTAGTGTTTCATGTGTCTGCCCCTCCTCTCCATGTGGAAATAAAGTGCAAAGCATCTTGTAGCTTGCACTGTGGAACATCTCGATACGACGCCACTTGATAACGGCGTTTGATTTCACGATAAAGGGACGCGAAAAAGGCTGGACGGCGCGCTTGTACCATGCATAATTGATTAACACGTTCAGTCACCGCTTGTCGTAAACGCTTTTGCTCGCCTGTATGTAGTGTGATTCCATGTAGCTGTTGTTCAATTTCCTGTACACGTTGCTCCAAGGCTAATAAGCGTTTCTCGTCATACGGCAATGCAACGGGCTGTACTTGCTGCAATTCGGTTGTCAGTTTGTAATACTGCGCAACAAGCAGATGGTATGCCTCCCACGCCTTGTCGCTACTGAGTGACTTCGCTAATAAAAACGCCCCTTCTTCGGTCCACAGGTATAGCAATGATACAAATTTGAGGGTGGCGTCATTTTGTCGCCCACCTTTAAATTGTTTCAGTGCTTCCCCTGTAAGCGCAAAGTAATGCGTACCTTCTTGATAATGCTCCTTGTTTCGTTGGAAATTACGGATTAATGACTTACTGTCCACTTCGTACGCCTCAGCAATTTGAGCCGTTGTTAACACCTTTTTATCTGCATGTTGAATCTCTGTTAAATCCATGCCACTTCTCCTTTCATAAGGGTGGCGACAAATTGTCGCCACCCTATGAATGCAAGGTTGCAACATCAAATTCACTAGACAATTGATGAACCCTAAAATAAATCACACCATTTGTAATTGATTCTCTAAATCTTCCACTAATTCAATAGCATCTCTTATAGCAGTAACTCGACCCTTTTGTGCGAAGTAATCCTTTTGATTGCTTACATACAAACAACTATCGAAAGCTTCCGCTACATCGACCGCATAATCCCGTAACAACTCTTCTTCCTGCTCTAGAAATGTACTTAGTTTCTCTAAAACTTCTTTCATATCCGTTCCTCCTTTATTGACTTCTATCCAGTTCTTGTCCATAATAAAAGGACAAGATTTTTAGTAATTTTTTGAACTGAGACCGACCAAAGCTACAGTTCAACCTTTATGCAGGTGCTATTGCGCTTGCATTTTTTCTTTTTCAATCGAACGAACAGCTACTAAATGAATGCCCTCTACTTCAGCATTTAAATACTCAAAATAAGACTCAGAACACAGAGACGGCTCAATACGAATGTCCTTTACACCTTCCGTTAAACGTTGAAAATCGTCATACGACACTTGCACATTACAGATCCCATCATAAAAATCTATCCCTAAAACACCTGCATTCTGTGCCATTTCATGCTTTTCCTTTAACATGGATAACAATTCCATCATTTTAAAATTTGAATAACAAATATCTAAATTGGCATTCGCCACCCTATGCAATGTGAATTTAGTTGCCTCTTGATAAGCTAAAAACGCTTTGATTTTTTCCATTCAATCGTCACCTCATTCATAACAATGATTTATCTTTATCTAATGAAGATTTTGTATAATCCACTTGATTTCCATCACGGAATCCCCTTTGATATACTTCTATTTCTTCCACAGGAGGAATTTTATAAGTTAGACCTTTTCTGCTACCAAATCTTTTATCATACTCTTGTTTCACTTCTGTTGGGAGTAGTACCATTAGTCCGTATTCTTGCTCCATGGCTTTTACTTGTTCGTCAAATTTCTCTTCCATCCCCCTCAAAAAACCTCTTGTGTACGAGTTTTTTAATTCAGTAGTCATCCTTTTTGTTCTGTGTAATTGCGCACCATCATAGTAGTCGTAAACGAATTTCTGAACGTAAAAACTTAAAACATCGTAAGCTAGTACATACATTTCTTTAGCTAGAGCAACATCACTTTCAAATCCCATAAACACAATTGCTCTTTTCTTCTTACTTGCACCTTTAATAATTTTACTGTTGTAATACCAAGTAACTCTAAAATTACGTGTAATAATATTCGCTAATTGCCGTTCCCACCAATAAAGGGTTTTATAAGCAGTAGCCTGATTTTCTGAGATAGCTCTATTGTTGTAGTTTTCTACTAATTCCGACGAAGAAATATCATATTTAATCATTAACTTTTGAGCCATCATAAAGGCAGTCTGGCATTCTTCATCATTTTGATTGTCATTTGCAAGTGCCAACAACCCTTTGATTTTTTCAATAATTGATTCATTTCGATTCGTCATTTTTTCACTTCCTCTTGCAAAGTTAATCAAATAATCCAACATACAAACCCACCAACCATCGGTAGCAATGTTTGTAAAATCGTTAGCCCGTCCATCCCCATTAAAAACGCGACAGCGACCTCTTGCGTATTTGTTTGCTTAAACCATTCCATAAAGGTGATGGCATCTGGAATCTTTACGCTATTTTCGAATTTTGATATACAGGACTGCGATCGATTCATGCGAAATGCCAGTTCTTCTTGTGACAACCCTGCTCGTTCACGACAGGCTTGCAAAATGGCGCCAATTTTCATCGTCTCACCACCTTTCACATTCCAAACCGGAATACAATATTACGTTGTTGTGTTTTAAAATTTTCATATGAAACATTAACCAACGGATTGAAAATACTTGGTATGTGTTTGAACCCATTCGGTATGCTCATCAATCCATTGCAACAATGCTTTTGATGGAATTAAGACTCGACCAGCTTCATAAAACTTCGGGAAATCTTCGCGCCTCAATAACGCGGATGCTTTCGTACTTTTAATATTGAATAACTCCATCAACTGATTACGAGTCAATAAAATCGGTAACTCACAAATTAATGGCTTTCGTGTAAATGTCTTTTCCAGCTCCTCTCGAAGCAACTTGCGAAACTCCTCTTTTATCTCCGCTTTAAACTCCTCGCTATACATCCCCTCACCTCCTCTCAGTTTTATAGGTCAGGAAACAATTCAAAAAGTGATGTCTCAAGAACAACTTCCAACTGCAATGAAACCTCTAATCCTGGTTTAACTCGACCACTCTCAATAGCGCTTATCATTGCAGTTGAACAGCCAACTAATTCTCCTAACTGGGCTTGCGTGAGTAGTCTCGCTTTCCTTTCAGCAATCATTCGCTCACGCTTAACTCCTTTTACATTTCGAAATTCATCCGAAGGTAAAGGCTTTTTGCGCTTCTTCTTACGCTTCGGTTTTGTCATGCTCCATCCCAAACTTCTCACCTCCCCTTAAATCATCCAAACTCACTTCTAATGCATCTGCTAGTTTGCACATTATTTTGAATGTAGGATTTGGATTCTCGCTATTTTCAATCATTTGGATAGTAGAATCTTTCACACCTGATAGTTTCGCTAACTGATAACGGGATATTCCTTTTGTTTTTCTGATAGCTTTCAAATAAAACACAATATATACACTCCTATTAATTTGATTAGCACAATATGTTGTGTTATCTTATAGGTAATATTAAGGAAAGAGGTGAAATATATGGCTAAATACAAAACCAAAGGCTTTGATAAACTTCAAAAAGAATTAAAAGCTATGGAAAGAAAAGCTAAAGAACTTGAGAGAGGTGTCACAGTTTCTTTTGATGAACTTTTCAATCCTTTGTTCATGCAAGCACATACTATTTTTCATTCCTTCGATGAATTTTTATCAGATGGAAATTTCTTAGTGGAAACACAAGAAGACCTCAAAGCCATTTCAGAACATGCGTTAGATTCTCATGTAGCCACTAAGACTAAATTTAATAATTGGAATGAGATGTCCCAACAAGCAGCGAACGAATTTGCTAAGAAACAACTAGGTTTTTAAACTATTTATAGTCTCACAATTTTACTTCCAAAAGTTCATTTGCTCGTTGGGAGGTTTAAATAAAAATCTGTAACTCTTCCTATTGAAGAATAAAAATAACAACAAAAGGAGATGTAAACATGTATACAATTCAACAACTACAAGCAGCTGATTTTATTTTGAAAAAAACTTTAAATAACAATTATCTTCCATCAAATGATAGTGAGTTAAAAATCGTTATTGAGCTCGAAGGTTCTTACTGGTATGGTGACTTTGTAAAAATCAAAGATGGAGTTGTAGTACATAACTTCATTGATGATGACGGTGATGTTGATTACACTCGTCTAGACGCTGAGGGTAATAACGCTACCGCGATTTTCAAGAAAATTCAAGATACTTATTTCAAAGAAGCCTCCCAATATAAAAACGATCCATTTAGTAAAATCACAACGCTTGATTTGCTGTTCAATACCATATTTAAATTGATACAGCTTACTGACATCCAACCAGATGACTCTCCAATCTACCCGTATCTATTAAATGCCAAGTCACTAGATGGTAGATTGGAGCTGCCATTCATCAACATAGATAGTGAAAAAGTTAAAGTCATTTCATTAATTGAAGTACCTAATCAAAACTAGATACTAAAACTTCACCCGCTCCGAACGATAGTCTAAATCCATACGAATGAACCCAAGCATGGCGTATGCATCTGTGTACGTCATGTTTACTCCTTTAAAAAGCTCAATCACTTTATCAGACATATCTATCGCCTCTTCTAAAGTACAATCGTTCCAAACGTTACAAGAATATGCCTCTTCCAAACTCCTTACATTTGGTGGGTACTTTCGTAACAAGTACTCTTTGAAAGTTTGTTTACGCATCTCTCTCACCTCCTTTCAAATAAGTAGTTAATCCGACCATATGTCTGCATATACAACGAGAAAAGAATCAATACTACTTTTAGGAAGTTCATTTAAACAATAGACATATGAGTATCATTGTTTGAATTGCTATGAGAATTCGAAGGTACTTGTCTCTAAGTAATAAAGACTGCATACCTTGTTCAATTACATGAAACAATAATGTTGCTTCAGACTTTGTTCCAGTAGAAGTTACATTTTCAGATGATTCATTTTCCTTGGTTTTATCATGAACTAGCACAAATTTTTCACCTCTTTCTATTAATTTAACTATTAGTTAAATTAATATCTAAAAAAATATAGTCTGGGGTTGTATCTAAAATCTCTGCTATTTTGACTGCCATTTCATATGAAAGTCCACGTTTTCCATTTTCAATCATCCAATAATACTGAAATGAAACATCCAACTTACTCGCCATTGACCGGTATGAGATATTCTTATTTTCACGTAATACTTTTAACTTAGTTAAGTTCACTCCATCACCTCATTTAACATGGTGTTAAATATATAATAATTTAACCAAGAGTTAAAATCAATTCATTTTTTATCTTTTAGTTAAATTCTATTTTCTTTATTCAAATCTATTCCGTTTAACGATTAGTTAAACTATAATGTTATCAAGGAGTGAGCGCATGTTAAGTACTCGTTTAAAAGCTTTACGCATTGAAAAAAAATTAACTCAAAAACAATTAGCTGAAAAAATAAATGTTACTCACGTTTCAATATCAGGTTACGAAAGTGGAAACCGTTCTCCTGATACTGATACTTTACAAAGACTTGCCGATTATTTTGAAGTCAGCACTGATTACCTACTAGGTCGTACAAACATTCCTGCCCTCACACCACAAGAAAAAGATGAAGCTGCTTTTCAAGCTTTTGCAAACGATCCAGAGTTGAATGTGTTCTATAAAGAGCTTCCCGAATCAGATGAAGAAGCTGTGCGTAAACTTCGTAATATTTGGGAAATAATAAAAAACGAAAAAAAATAAGCTATACATCAATTATGAGGTATAGCTTATTTTAAATTTTTATTTATTATATTCCATATCGATTTGGATACCTAAAAGCTTACTTTCAGCCGAATCATCTGTTAAAGTTAAAATAATGTTATCTTCAATTATTGAATTATATTCCCCTTCTAACATAAGATCTTTAAACGAATCGATTGTATCTTCATTAATACTAGCTATATATTGTAAATCCCTTTGATTTACAATGGAATATACTAGTTTAAATAATGTATATCTTTGTCTCGGATCCATATTACTAAATAGCCTACTGTCATGAAATAAAAATTTCATATTATGATTTAGTTGTAACATTAACATTGTCATATCGTAACAAAAAATTTTCACTTCATTTACACCATCTGAAGAGTCATCTTGTATTTTTGCACTAATTTTATATCTTAATAAATTTTCTCCTTCATTATTCTCAATTTTTATTCCTCCAGGTTTATCGTAAAACTCTTTAGATAAATCTCTAAAAGTTGTAATAATTTTCTCCTGTAAGTCAGCAATTCCATTTAAATATTCATTTGTTAAAATATTTTGTTCAGACAACGAACCTTTTATGTCAGTTGTTTTTTTCTTATATTGCTTCATTAACCCTTGATATTCTTCTAACTTTTGTAAGGATCTTGATAATTCATTTATTTTTTTACTAAGAGCATCATATTCATTTAAAGCTCCATGAGATTTTAAGTACCTTAGATTTGTATCCAAATGCTTGCCTACATTACCAATTTCATTTTCTATCTCCATTAGCTCTTTCCTATATTTTTGCAAATCCTTGAATAAGCGATTTTTTCTGTTCACTAATAGACTTTCATGAAATGATACAGCTTCTTCTATTTGCTTTACTAAAATATTTGGAATTTCTATTTTGGCCTTCTCATAAAAGTCTAAGACTTTATCTATCGACTCATCTACAGGCATAGCAATAGATTTTTCTATATTTTTCATTTTATTATTTAGAAGTGTTCTTTTATTTTCTAATTCTTTTTTTAAAAATCTCAATTCTGAAACTTCTACTTCAATTTCATGGAAATCTTCAGCCACCTCAAAGGAGTCAATTTTTTTCGTTAGTTTTTCAATTTCCTCCTTTAAATCTAAAATTTCTATATCAGCATCATTAACATTTGATTGGAAATATTCTTTTAAAATATCATCATTCATTATATTTTTAGATAGTTTCTCTATATTATTTTGTTCTTTTCTAGTAGTTGCTTTATTTATTATTAAAGAAGTATCAAGCCCTAATAAATAAGAATTGTTCAATAATTTAGAATATTCTTGTTCTTTATTAACAAAATTATCGTATTGAGTATAACATTCTCTGTCCCTTCTAATAAATCTTGGGAAGAGACTATTAAAACCTAAAAATTGTATTGAGTCGTCGTCTAGATAGAAAACTTTCGAAAGCATTTCTTCTCTAAATTTTGTTATTGTCTTTTTTACACCATTTAAAAAAAATTCACTTTGCTTTGATGTATTCCTAGATGTTACATAAATTTCATTTTCAATTTCAAAAGTTAATTCAAATGTCCAATTGGGTAATGATTTCTCAAAAGCATCTATTTTATTTGACCCTAAACAAAAATGAATTAGATAAATAATTAAAGATTTTCCTACTCCGTTATAGGTTTTTCTATTATCTTTTTCTGAGGGGTTAGCCTGACTACCAACTATTAAATTGAGACCTTCTTTGAATTCTATTGTATGGAAGCTTTTCATATTTGAAGATAATTTGACTAATCGCATTTTTTCAATTTACCCTCCTGACTTATATTAATTGCACCGATAATAAATAAAAAATCTAGTGATAATATAAAATTATCAAAAGTGTGCAATTTTTTAAAACTTCCTCTTTTTACACCATTTTCATATTCCGCCCATAATTTATCAATATCCTTTGGGCTATTAAGTAAATTTAGTAAAAAACCCCCTAAACCAAAAATGGATTCTGAGAGTTTAATATGTTTTTGTGGCAATATCAATTATTTTCCCTTCTTTCACAGGTTCTTCAAAAATATCACATGTCTCAAAATAATGGGACATTAAAACTAAAGTAGAATCTCTAACTGCCTTTTCATTTCTCGGACACGCCTTTTCGAATATATACATAAATCTTTTATCAGCGTAGTCTTCCTCTTGATCAGAAATTATTGTCTTTGATTCTAGATAGAACTCATTAAACCTCAATTTCAATTCATTCCTTGTAAAGTCGCTATTATTATTAAAGTACTCGTCTAATGCACCTTCACTATAACTACCAGTATGTAAGTAATGTTCAATACTCTTACTTAAATTATTGAATATAATTTTCTCTTCAAAATCAGGAACTTTAAATTGGGTGTCTAAATTAAATTCAGCAGGATGTTTCATAATAAACTGTATTACCTCATTTAATATGTCATAATCTAACAAATCAATTTCAGTTGAGGGAATATATCCTACTATGTCAGTCATTTCAAATTCAGAGAGTTTCCAAAAATAATCCTCTAATTTTTTCGCAGGGAATAATTTGCATAAAATACCTTTGTTTTCATTTTCTAATTTTATTAATTCCTGAGTTATTAACGGATTTGCACCTTTATATTTATCATTAAATACATAATTAAATATTTTTAGTGAGCAAATATGGTTCCAATTCTTAACCAAACCTTCGAAATCTTTTCTTACTTTTTGTACTGCGTCATAAATTGTCTTGTTTTTTTCTGAATCTTCAGGACCAAAGACTTGATAGTATTCCCCAGTAGTTCTATTAAAACCATCATTTTTCATATCGCCAATTCTTCCATATGGTTTAATCGCTTCAAACTCAGAATCTACTTTCCTCATTATAGAAGTGAATAAATCTTCAAATGCTTGACCATCAGACTTATAAATTAATAGTTGAAACATAATTCTAACCATATGTCTTTCATCTCTATTCATTAAATACCTCCTAAAAATTAATCCATTACCAAAAATGGAATAATTATCATTAAAGATATTTTATATTAATAAAGAGAATTAATACATTACTTTTTGAATTGATTTATTCATTATTTTAATCCTAATATTCTATATTTCTTATTGCTAATATATAATAGGAACATACATTCTTATTATAGAGGTGATAGAATGCAATATGCAACATATACTGAAGATTTTATAAAGAAACTTTACTTCCGTATTGGTATTTTTGAACCCCAGCAACTGAAATTTCAAACGATTGCTATTCATCTTGGAATTAAAGTGTATTACTGGCCAGATAATAGTCAAGCCCTCTTTTTAGGAAATCAAGCATACATCTTTATCAACGAAAATCTGACCAATCAGCAACGTTGGCAAGATTTTTGCCATGAATTAGCACATGTACTTTTACACAGTGGGCACCAAGAACATATGTCTGCTCAATTTCGTGAGTACCAAGAGAATAAAGCAAATAATTTTATGTTTCATGCTTGTATTCCCACTTTCATGTTGGATGAACTAAAGCAAAATGAAGCGAATGCACTTAATGTCCACCATTTACAAGAGCTTTTTAATGTAGAATATCATTTTGCTTTAAAACGCTTGGAACAATACATAACAAAAACGCAAATATTCTGAATTGGAATAGCCTATGGGATAAAGCTTTATTATATTCATAAAAAGATAGATCCCCACACAATTAGGCATTCAAAATTAAGGAAGGTGAACGATTTTGAGTTTAGGTGAGTTATTAAAGGAACTACGTGGTGATGAATCTTTACGTGATGCAGCAAAACGTATGGATATTACGTTTTCTTACTTGGCTATGCTTGAAAGAGGAACGGATCGTCGTACTGGCAATGCGATCAAACCAACACCTGAAACATTACAACGCATTGCCACAGCCTATCAATATGATTACATAAACCTAATTGAGGTTGCAGGTTTGTCCGATGACCCTACTTATAATCCAGCATTAAAAGAACCGTTTCCCCACAATCCCTCATTACAGCAATGGTACAAGTCTCTTCCCCACTGTAATGAGAAAGATGTCGAGAAACTAAAAGTAATTTGGGAAGTAATTTCATAAAGGTGGTGACAGCGAATGCATTTCGTTCAAATTAATAAGACAACTTGGCGATGCACTGGTGAAGGTCCACGTAATCCTGCCACTGGCAAACGCCGTCAAATTACACGTCGTGGTAAAAGTAAGACTGAAGCACGTGAAAGAGTTGAAAAAGTTATAGCCGAATTAAACAAAGCATATTACTTTGATGCGAAGATAACGTTTGAAGAATTTAGCCAAGATTGGTTAAAGCTCTACCGTATGAAGGGCAACAAGGAAACGACAAATGAGCATCGTGCCTACTGTATCTCCCTACTCAATCGATACATGGCGAAAAGGAAAATAACCACAATCACATCTATCGAATTACAAGGTTTGCTCAATCATTTATTTGCTAATGGAACAGCCTATAATACGCTGCGTGGCACTCATAATACAGCCAAAATGTTATTTGCCTATGCTAAGGAATCTGGTTTGATTGAGATGAACCCTGTTGAGGCTACTTTTGTGCCGAAGAAGAAAATGACGTTAGAGGAAGCAAGCAGTGAGGATACAGCGAAGCTTTATTTAGAAACAGATGAACTAAAGGAATTTTTAAGCTACGTGGACAAACACCGTAATATCATATATCGCACACTGATCTACGCAATCGCTTTTACAGGTATGCGACCAGGCGAAGCCGTTGCGTTAAAGTATGAGGATGTCGATTTGGAGAAGAAGGTCATACACATTAATAAAACGGTGTATGCGAAGAAAAGTATAAGGGGTGACTTCGAGCTCACTCCCCCAAAAACAGCAGGCAGCGTCCGCTCCGTCGATATTGATGATATTGTAGTGGAGAAATTAAAGCAGCTTTACCTATGGCGCGAGTATCGCGAGTGGACTAAGTCCGACTTTGTATTCGGTGACAAGGAGGGCATCCCCCCTACCGTCAAAATGCTCAACCAATCCGTCCGACGCATCGGCGCCCTCACAGACATCAACAAACAATTCCGCACCTACATCCTCCGCCATACACATATTAGTCTACTGGCAGAGGCTGGTGTGGACTTAAACTTTATTATGAATCGTGTTGGGCATAAGAATTCTGATACTACTACTAAGATTTATTTGCATGTTACTTCAGGGATGCGTGTGGCTGCTACTGAGAAGATGCATGATAAGTTTACGGAGTTGTTAGGTGAAATTATCTAATGAAAAGGGGATTCTATATTAGAATAAAGCTTCTCCTTTTCTCTTAATTAATAATTTCTAAATTTTTAAATTCAAATTCGTTTAACTCTATGTTTATACCTAAATTAATATTGTATTTTTTTTTGTTAATTCTAGTATCTTGTAACTTGACGAATGGTTTATCTTCTAAAAATTTAATAAATTGATCAGAGTTAATAGGGCCACTATAATATTCTCGAATAAGTGGTTTTAATGTAACTAAACCCCTATTTAAATTAACTTCATTTGGTGGTCTCCTTTTAAAATAACCAATAAATTCAATGTCATCTGTTACTATCGTATCTTTAAAATTACATGCACCTCCATTAGGTACATTTGTTAAAATAATTCTCTTTACTGTAAGTGGTTCAGTTACTTCAAATTTATTCATAATTTCTTTTAAATTGGGTTCAGAAGTAAAATAATTAGAAATTCTTATTAGTTGAGAGTGAGTTTTATTGATTTCGTCAATATACAAAGCATATTCTCTATAAGTTGTAGGGATTGGCCAATTTTTAATTTCAACAAAAAATAAAGTTTTATCTAGAATGAATACAGCATCACATTCGTATATTTCATTCTCTTTCTCCATCTTTTCTATTTTTTTAATATTTTCACATTTTAGACCGACATCTTTTAAAGTGGATAATATTTTCTGCTCAAATCTTTCTCCTTTAAAAGATATATTAAACTCTCTTGTAGCAGCATTTAAAAGCGTAGATCTTGCACTATCTATACCAACACCAATTGATGGAATAACCAGAAGTTTATCTTCTATTTCAATAAAAGGAGTATCAAACAAATCACTTGATTTATTATTAAAAGTTAAAAAGTTTATCAATTTGTTCAAATATTTAATTGGTATTCCCCCATTTTGAAACTTCTTTTTCCATTTAGACTTACTTAATACTAAACAAAAAGAATTTAAATTTATTTCAAATAAATTGCGCTTTTTATTCAAAAATTCTATACATGCACTTTCGATTACAGCATATGCTCTCAAGTATATTTTTAACGGAATTTCATTGATTTTATAGTTTAAATTCTTAGTACTAAAGTAGTCATATAAAAATTCTGTAGCTATTAGTTCATTAAAAGAAAAGAAGTTATCAGGAGCTAGAACAGCATTTTCGTTAAACTTAGTTTTATTGTAAATACTGTGAAGCATTTTCGATTGCATTTTTGACATCCTCTTATCTAAAAATGTCAAGTGAGTAATATTTTTTGCTCTGCAATAATCATCAATAATATTTAATGAAAAATTCATACTAGAATTTGAGGATATTTCAACATCAAAATAAGTCCAAGACTCTAAAATTTTAGTAAGAACTAGATGATTTGCCGCAGACTCAAAATGTTTAAATGCTTCATCCATATATTCTTTTTTTACTCTTTCCGAATAATTTATAGGTAATTTTTTATAATAAATTAAATATTTTAAAATATCACCGGTAGATTGTATTGTATTTTCAAATATATTTACAGTATCTTCACTTCTTAAATTATTCGATAAGTATCTTAAATAATTTTCTAAAGCTATTAAATAAGCAGAGACATGATATACATCAGGTATTCTTTCTTCAATAGGTAGCATTGATTCTTTATTAAACTGTTTATATAGATAATTGATTTCTTCTACTTCCTGATTAAATTTGTTTATTAACTTTTCATCAACTCTATTTTTTTTAAGCAATTCTAATAATTTTTCATAGAGTTTTTTATTTTTAGGTTTCCCCGTCCCAAAAGTAGAAATACAAATTCCCGATTTTTTAATTTCATTTAAAGCAAGTTCATAATTATTTCTTAATAATAATTTTTCTATATTTTCTATTAATTTACCTGGTTCTTTATCTGCATACTTTTCCAAGTCTCTAATTTTCATGACTCACCTCACCATATATATTCTAGTTTCAATATTGTATACTAAAAATAATTAAGAAGAATAACACTATGTTATATTCTACCAAAAATATAATGATTAAAAGCAATTTTCTAAAATAAAGAATAAATGTTTATTTCTCGTGACTTTTTCCAAAAAAACAACCTCAAAAAACCCCTACAAACGTTGATATATCAAGACATAGTAAAAGCATGAACGCATACATTCGTCGTAAGCATTCATGCTTTTACCCTCTTTCATATGTAATCACAAAGCCCATTATAGCAAGGTTTTTCACACTTGTATAATGTTTCGATTTCACCGATATTCACCTGCATTCAGATTTTTGGTTGCTTTTTTGTTGCTTTGGTTGCTTTTTTTAGGTGTAAAAAAATGACACACCCTAGTAATATACATACTTCAAAATTTATATTTATTCAAATTAGAACATATTAGAAGTGTAGACGTTTATTTTTAATATTTGATTTAGTAAAAAATAGTGATATCTGTTTCACCCTATACCTCCACTTTTCAGGTACACTGGGGTACAAAAAAATATAAAATTATATAATACTGAGCAGCTGCGAAATATAAAAATCATTCATGATTTTTGGAATGAGTGATTTTTTAATCGCCCTAAGCAATTCCTCTGTTTGTGATTTCAATGGTATGAGTACTTAAAATTATTCTGCGATTTACAATAGACGTCCCAGGAGGAAATTAATTTATGCTTTGAAACCTTGTATTATTAAGGTTTCTCTTATATCTTGTGTAATATTTGTGAACTTCATTAAAAAGTGTAATTGTCTTTATTAACTTATCTATTAGAACTTATTTGATAAAGACAGCCTATATTGAAGTGGTCGTATTTGTTTAATACTTGCTGTCACTTAACTTTCTTCATTCAAACAAACTTCTATAAATTCATATAATTTTTTTGCTTCAATTAAACGATTGCCATAATCATGGTAAAAATATAGCACTTGTCCAAATATTCCAGCCTCAGTTGGATCGGTGTCAAGACAAAGATAATCTCCTCCTCCATTTTCAGCAATTGGAATCCACTTTTTATTCCAGAGAAATGGTTTAACCTCAGCACCATAATTAATATCTGGCATTATGTCATCAGGATCAAATTCTTCCTGTAGAAACTCCCAGTTTTTAATAATTTCCGAAATTGGAGAGAGTGTTAAATTTCTAACAAAAGGCTCTACTCCTAAATCCCAAACTTGTCCATTATAAACACTATAAAAACTTTTCATTTCTTCTGGGAGATGCACGCCTATAGTGCTTTCAATTAGTTGGAACTCTTCAACTGTTGCACTTGGTTGAAGATTTAGTGCTTCTTTAAAATTAATAACTTGATTTGAGCCTCTTTCAATTATACGCTCCCATAGTAATTCAGCTTGTTTTATCATGCTCAAACTCCTTCTGTTAATCGATTTAAATATCCATTTATCTCTCTACTTTAATAATACCTTATCCCAACTCCAGTTGGTTAAAAATTTCCATTTATTATTCCAACCAATTATTTAACGCTGGTTCACCTTGCACCATTTATTGTGGAGCTATTACGTTCGTTCAACCAAAATAAGATATCAAAAAACCCCACTCATTTTTGAGCAGGGCTTAAATTTATTACTTTCTGTTACGTCTCTGCTGAATAGTAATATACAACCCAACTAAACGATCAGTTGTCATTAAGCCACTTTGTAAATCTTTCAAGTGTGAAGCATTAATAATCCCCTCCTTCACCGCCTGTGCAATAAAGTTTTCCGTTTCAGTTCTCATTGCTGGTGAACCAGGATTCCAAATTGTATTAGCCACCGTAATCTCCTCCTTCTTATCTTGCACAATTAATTGGACTTTCATTTTACTGTTACTTGGTACGATTACTTGTCCTTCTAACTTGTAGCCTTTAGGCATCTTCCAATTTCGTTTCACTTCAAAATGTGGACGGTCAATTCTGCGTGCCCAATCACCGCCCCACGTAATACCTAACTTACGAGCTATTGCTCCAACTTTTGTTAATGTATCTACATCATATAAGGGTTTCGGGGGAGCCACGGCAATGTCCCATGCTAAACGTGAAGTGTGATTACTCTTCAGTGTCCAAGTTACAATTTTCCCTGGTCTTGTTCGACCTTGTGCATATAGATAATTTTGCCTTGCCTGCGAACGGTAGGTTTCTGTAACGAAGATATTTTGAATACCTGCTTTGTAGCACTGTTGAAAGAGCAATCTGCAAGCCGTTTGCGCTACTGGTAGTAATTCACCTAAATCTCGACATGTTGTTGTGACACTAGTCATACTATCCACCAACCTTTTTGGATGCTTTTAACAAATCAAATGTTCCAGAGGCTGTTAATCCTGCAACAAAACCAGCAATTATCATGACGTACACTGGATACTCTGATAACGGCCAACAAACTAGACCAACAAAAATACCAATCACAACAGAAGTGATTGGCATGTATTGTGTATTTATTTTGAATGTCTTTTTTAGTACCTCTGAAACGGCTAAAACGAAAGCAACCATTATCGCTGCAAGTGTAAAAATGTTCGTTAGATCCATTATTCATCTTCCCTTTCTGCGTTTTTATTTTTGAGTGTGTGTTTTTCGATACGATCGACACGACCTTCCAAAACATTCAACGACCGATTTATTCCTTCAAGTGCAATTGCGGTTCTTTCTTGCGATTCATTAGACCGTTCTAAGTGATCCATTAATTTGTTTTCACGTTCTTCAGCTCTGTTCATCAACTTATCGTTTTTACTAATTAAATACCGAAATGCCCCATATGCAATAATTAAACATGCTATTGCCCAAACTGCTTGGCTTGTAGCAATTTCATTTACTGCAACTACATCCATACCAATACCACCACCCTTATTTATTAACATAAAAGCGCTGAAAAACTTTGAGATACATAACAGTAACTTGATACTGTTGCATAACTCGATTGTTTTTCAGCGCATTATATAAGAATAAATCAATCTAAAAAATTATTTAAGATACGGCTTTGATCTTCATCAAGATTCAAATACTTTCCAAACCATATCATCTTCCTCAACAGATCCATACGATAAAAGTTCTACTATTCTACCACCTGGATAACCTTTATAAAATGATAAAAAATTAGTAACTTCATCAGCAATAAAATATTTTTCCCTAATAAACGCTAGAAAGAACTTCGTTGCCTCTGATTTAAACTGATTAGTGAATACTAATACTTTTTCAACATCATTGATAAAATGTTTTTCTGAAACATTCCGTCCTTTATACTTCATTTCTACAATTGCTATTATTTCCTCTATACAATCACCTAAATAATCATTTTTTGCTTTATCTACATCTATTTTCACTACTACTAAATCGATTTTTTGATTCGTATCGATATAATATTCAGTAAAAATTGCTAAGTTGTTGTCTTTTATGAATGTATCACCTAGTCGATTTCGAATATGATAATACATTGCATTTTTTAGTGTATCTTCTTTAAGTAAAAAATGATGATTATAATCACTTTTAATATCATAACGCCAAACATCCATAATTGTTTGATGTACTTTTGTATTTATAGACTTCACTAACTAATCCTCCTAATAACATATATAGATATTATTTAATAATTAGTCAGGTTAGTCAGTAATACTTTTTGATTATTTATTCTGCCTCAGCAACCTGAAAAGCATGCTTAAAAATCAACATTGCGTCATTTATCAAGACATACTCCATTTTATTAATATCAGATTCTAGTGCATCTAATACCTTTTCTAAATCACCCGCATTCGTACGAAGCTTACTTTGTCCGACTGTGATATCTAAATTATAATTCTCCATGTCGGAACATTCATTTTTTGCCACAGCATGAATCATAAACTTATTGACCACTTTACGTCCTAATCGTACAGCAACATTTTGTGGTGTATTTAAAATCTTTTGAATCTGTCCTAAGTCTATTTTCCCCTCTAATGCGAACGCTGTTCCTTCATTTGAAATTAGAAAATAATTCTGTTCCATAGCTAATATTTCTCCTTATCTTAATGTAATCGTACCTAAATCCCGACCATATCGTTTAAAAACAATTGTTCTTGCATTATTTGTACTTTGTGTAATTTCTAGACCAAGCGTGTTAGTACTTACATAATTTCCTCCACCGCCAAGGCCTACTACTCTTGCTCCACTAAAATCAACCGTTCCATTAAAAGAGTGACGTGATCCGCTATATATAATGTCATTCCAAGCACTTAATTGAATCGTCCCATTTGCGCCTCCTACAGATGTCATATCACTAAAGTAGAGTCTGCGTCCCATGTGAATATCTTCTTTAATATGAATGTTACCCGAAGTAATCGAACCTAAATTCCCACTAATGTCTGAAAGAACCCTAACTGCGCCTACAAGATTAATTTTTGATGCTTGAATACTAATTGTGGTGGATGTTTGATTAATTAAAGATGCAATGGTATTGCCATTGTAATCCGTTGTACTTACCTTTTGACTGATTTGCCAAGATTGCTGTGTAATACTACTTTCAGCGCTACCTATACGGTTATTTAAGTTGCCAATTGAAACGCTTTGAGCACTTACCGTTGACTGTATTTGATTAGCACGAACATTAATAGCAGCCACTTCATTTGCAATTCGATTACTCACTGATAGACTAATCTGGTCGGCTTTCAAATCAATAGTAGCAATTGATTTATTTAACTTTTCTACCTCAAGGGTAATACGGCTATCAGTTTGTGTGATGGCAGACTTATATTCCTTTTTATTTTCCTCGATAACTTCACTTAGTTCTTCTTTTGTATCTTCGATAAGCTCTTCCGTATCAACCTCATTATCTGACATTGTGCGAGGTAAGGAGTTGCCTAGTGTGACAGCCATAGTCTTTAACTCGTCTATAACCTCATCTACAATACAAAAACGTTTAAGTATTCGAGTCTGTAGCTTCAGGCCCTCAATCGGCTCGTAAATCAGCCATACCTTTTCACCTAACTGTTTATCTAATAATTCGATTGTATCCAGCTCAAACGATACTTCTGGATAGTCAATAAGTGCATCCTTAGCCTTTTTCAATAGGTTATCTGCATTTGTAAATCGCTCGTCACTAATTGGATTAGCAATACGAATACCCCATATTGTGTGATTTGGTGAGGTGTAGGTTACAGTCAAACCATTTTTACCTGTTGCTGTAATTTTTGTTCGTAGATGGGTTGTATCAATCTTTCGGCTAAGTGCTTTAATGTTATGACCATAGCGATACTGTGCTCCATTATCCGGACCAAGTGATTTACTAAAGTGAACTCGGTTATTTGGTAATATCTCAAATTCACAATTGAAGGCATCACAGATTTGATTAACACACTGGATGATGTTTTTTGAACCAAATTTATAAATTGTAGCAGTTTCCGTGAAATCAATAGTTGCGCTCCAACCTGTACCAGAAAGCAAGTAGGTTATAAACTCTTGACTGCTATGAGTGCCACCAAAAGTTTTATCTTTAAATTGATACGCTAAGTCAAAGAATGTCGAGATGGCAAGGATGGTTTTGCGTTCTGGCTTATTATCAATTAATTGTTTTACTCGAAAATCATAATTAGCTGCTGTGACAATTGACTCTTCTTGAAGAAGGTTAAATCCATCTTCGTTATTTGATTTATTGATTGTGAATTCAAGCGTTAAATTGCCTAGAGTATCTTGTTCGAATACTGGTGCAGATGTTGTGAAAAAAGGCTCTGTCTGATTTCCAGCAAAGTTTTTAACGACTAGCATTCTTTATCACCAACTGAAAATGTATTTCATATGCTTACTTTCAAGCAAAAGAAAAAGCACCCTCAAAAGAGGATACTTTTATAAACAACATTATGAAACGATTATTGTAGCTTTCACATTCGAAATGACGTCTATTTTCAATTCAACTTTTAAATACGATAGTAGCTCTATTACGTAGAGCAAGAATTTAACACTTCACATCTTTTTATAAAGTAATGGTAAGCTTATTAAGAGCATAACAATCCCTAGTGCTAAAAAATATAGGGGCATTGCAAGGACTGTTCCATTATGGAAAATGCTCATACCATAGATTGTAGCGCTAACGAGTAAATAATACCCTAAGCTAAATATCGCACTGGCAGAACCAATGACGTCTTGAAAGTCAATGAGCGCTATGCTTAAACAGATTGGTAAAGCGGTACCTGTACCAAATAAAATAATGAACACACTAACAATCATGGTTGGCATTTGTAATGCATTTGGTAAAAATTGCACCGATGTAGCGAGCAATGTACCGATGAGCATAATGACTAACCCTTGTACGATAATCTTCTCAGGTTTTGTATGGCTAACAAGTCGTTTAGATAGCATCGCACCCGCAATAGAAGCGAGAGCAACGATAATACCTAAAAAACCATACACAGCACTTGTTAGTTTAAAGTATTGCGTAAAAATAAATGGTGCTTCGGTATAATAGCTAAATAATACACCGTTAATACCGCCAATTAATACGCCGTAGCGCCATAGACGCGCATTTGTAAACATGCGCTTTACTATTGGTAGTATAGGCTTCATTTGGATTGTTGTTAGCACTGTTTCAGGTAAGCGTATATACGCGTAGCAAAATACAATAATACTCATAGCAACTAACACAAAAAATACGACCTTAAAGCCAAAATAATAATCAGTAAAACCACCGATTAATGGACCAAGGGCAGGTGTGAAGGCAAGGGCAGCTGTAATTTGAGCAAACAATTTATGACGCTCAACACCAGAAAAACTTTCTCGTAAAATCGTTTGTGTCACGACAGAGCCAACACTTGCACCAAAAGCTTGAATAAACCGTGCGACTAATAAAACCGCCATTTCATTTGCTACTAAACAAAGTACGTTACCAAAAAAATATAAGAATAGCCCATATAGCATTGCCTTGCGACGACCGATTTTATCGGATAAACGCCCAAAGAAAAATACTCCGAAGGCAAAAGCGATAAAATACACACTCATCGTAAGCTGTGCATCACTCATAGAAGTTTCAAATACTGCTGCGATAGATGGTAATGATGGGCTAAAAATAGTTTCACTAATCTGTGGGAAGCCTACTAGTACAATCAGTAATAATAAGCTAGGTGTTTTGTTTCCGATGTTTTTCTTCAAAATAGTACACTCCTAGATAATTATAGGTTCGAAAGAAAAACATCGTAGCTTGGGAAATGGTGGCTTCACAAGTTTGATTTTTTCTAAATCACTCATGAATTCACTTCCTTCTAAAATAAATATACGTAAAATTATACCATCCAAAGGCATAAACGATGCAACTTTTTTAAACTACTAATCTTTTTTTATTAACTATCGATCTTTATTACAAACCAACAATTATTTAGCAAGATGAGCAATTTCCCGTTCCGCAATTTCTAACTCTACGTATCTCCGCAACTCTTCTGGTTTCACATCTTTAACCGTACGAACCTCTCCCATAATGCTTGTAGCATAAGCTTTCACCAATCGTTTTTGCACCAGAGTTAATCCTTCTAAATGTTTCTCCATTACTCGATTACCTCCATTTCTAATAACATGGTAAGAATCTTTACTTCTAAATCAGCATCCATTATTTCTTCCACTGACGGCTTTAAATTCTTCAGTAACTGTTGTTCTTTATGCTTAGCCAGCTCTTCTTCCGTTCCACCTTCAACCCATTGAACCCCATTCCATTTTGGTCGATAGAACGGTAAAGGTTGTGGTAAATTTGTTGTGACGTAATCACCAACTGGATCAATCAGATTACCTTCCTCGTCCAATTCGCCTAAAAATACTTCCTCAATAAACCCGTCGCTATCCACTTGATAAACTTGCTTACGCACAAGGAATTCCTCCCTAATCTGTCCTAAATGAAAATGCCATTGCGATCTTGTCAAATTGGGTATCACAATGGATAAAACCGGAGCGTTCTATGCTAATTGTCGTTACTATTGGTGGAACATTCACCGCTCTATGATTAAACTTGTACCCTATGGCAACTACTTCCTGCCGTCTATCCACATCACTACGTGGTCTAAATCCAACTGGCAATACTGTACATACATTATGAGATTGGCTTCCGGAATTAATGATTTCCCCTTGTACATGCACGATGCCAAAATCGTCTTTGTAATAGATTAAAGGGGCCTTTCGTTGATGACTCCATCCAGCCTGAAGTGTACATTGGATGCTGTCTGATAGCTTTTTGTTTGCCTTTTTTTCATTCAACTGATTTACTGTTGTCTGCAATGTCTGAATCTCTTGATTGAAATTTACTGCATGCTGTGTTTCTCCTTGTGGACCTTGTGGACCCTTTGGACCTCGGAGACCTTTTAAAGATTCAATCCATTCTTTCATCGTTCCCTTAAATCCATTTTCAACAGCTAGTTCGTATGCTGATTTCCCTGCAGGTCCTTGTTTAGCAAGCATTGACCAATACACATTCGATTGAATATCACTCGGAGGCGTCTTTCCTAAGTTATCCTGTAAGGCGATAAAGGATGAACCATTAAAGAGAACCAAATTATTTTTATAATATTGCGTCGTATTATTCCAATTGCCCCTAGAACCCATATTCTTAACCATTAATTCCAATGAAGCGAGGGCTGTTTGAACTTGCTCTGATGCCGCTAAAGCACCTTGTTTAGCAGTATTGACTTCAGGGCGAGCAGAATTGGCTTCTGTAATTGCCTTATTAACCTGTACTAATTTTTGCGAGATAGTACTAAGTGCTTCTTGCAATGTTGTGTTATTCGTCTCTATAGATTGTTGCACTGTAGTATTCGCATTATCTACAGCTTGATTTAATCGCTGTAACAATTCATCAACTTCTGTACTGCCAGACAACATTTTGATTTGTTGTTGCAAATAACTATACCCCGATATAATTCGTTGCCAGTTCTCATTGAGCTTCATTCGTTCTGCATTACTAATGGGATTTTCTGTGTTATGCAATTCTAAAGTCAATTAAAGCACATCCCTTCTATTTGTATAAGAATCTAAAATCAAATTCGATTGATTGCACAGTTCCACCGGACACTGAAAAAACATTGTTTCCCGGCACAAGCGTTAATGGCTTTTTATTTGTATTCAAAATGGCATTCGCACCGTTTTTATAAGTGTGAATGCCATTCAAAACTAATGTATCTGTACCTGTTAAAGCGCCATTAAACCTAAACACTTCGCTAGTGGTATTATTCTTAAATTCTAAATAGCTCGATGCTGTTGCCTTAATCGTTATTTTCAATTCACTTTCACGCGGATCAATTTTGACATTGCCTAAGTTTTTCACTGTGAAATTATTGGCCGTAAACTTGTACTGTAAATCCTCGTCCCACGTCAACCCTTGATTCCATTCCCACTTATTAGCGTCCCACAGCTTTAAATCTTTTAATGTTGCAGCACTTTCTGCGTAAGGAAGTTGATAAGTTTCTAATTCAACCGTGAATCGACCTGTGAGCCCATCTTGTGCAACCTCAGACATATTGCTATTGATAACGAAGTATCGTTTCCCATATAAAAAAGCAACCTCACTAGGAATAAAATCGAGCTCTCTACCCCATTGCTTACCTGGTAGCTCGAATTCGTACATAGTGGATTGCTTTGTTGGTATAGCTTTATATAAATAATACGGCTCTAAATCTGTGAACAGATCAAACGCTCTATTTTCAAGTGTTTCAAAGTCTGAATGGTCTTTTGCGATAAACATCAGTTGAAGTTGTATTGTACGAGTGCCATATTTAACTAATTCGTTGATTGCTCCTGCTCGTCTTTCGACATCCGCTATATCACGCTTAATCTCGATAGGAGAAACGATTATGTCTTGTGTCACAAAACGCTCATGAGACAAAACAATTTCTTCTCCATTCACTTTTACTAACTTCGCATCCATCCTTTACACTCCTCTCATAGAACGTTTTAGGTCGACTTTTCTTGCCGTTCACTCATCAACATAATTCGTTAAAACATGACCATCAAGTTCAAGTGACAGGTCTTTATCAGCGATAACTCGAAGGAGCTGAATAACTTTTTCTAACACCGATAAATCAAGTACAGATTCGCTTGTAATACTTGTTTTTTGAGCACTGCTGATGGCACTTTTCATCGATAGCCCATCCGTTAAGATACGCAAATCTGCTCTAGCAGCTTCGGCTAATTGTGACGCTGCAAGCTTCATTTCCGCTTTGGTAGTTGATAGACTTGAACTAATATCGGGAACTGCATTTGCAGCCAAAACTGCTGCAGCTTTCGTTACAACTTTCGTATTGCCACTAATCCCTTTGGCAAGCCCGGATGGAATCCATTTACCGACTGACATCATGACACGGGATGGGGAGTGAATACCTAATTTATTTCGTAACCAAGTTGGTAACAGTTGGGCAAGTTCCATAACTTTGGCTTTTACTTTACCAAACCAATTACTAATCCCTTTCACCAAACCAGCTACGATAAATTCACCAATTTTCACTAGACTAATATTTTGTAAGAAAGACTTTGCCGCATTCCATCCATTCACAACAGCCGATTTAACGTTTTTCATCGCCGTTGATACGGTTGTTTTAAACCCATTCCAAATGGTTTCAATAGTCCTTTTTATACCATTTAGAATTGTATTAATGGTTGTTTTAATACCGTTCCAAATACTTTTAATAATGTTTGCAATAGCTTTTAAGACACTTGAGATGAAGCTCTTAATACCATTCCAAACAGATTGAATTGTGCCGATTAGACTTGTGAAAAAATTATCTAGGAATGAAGCGATACTTCGCCAAACACTCGTAAAAATAGATTTAATGCCATTGAGAACAGTATTGAAAAACGATTTAATACCATTCCAAATCGTTTTAATTGTATTTTTCAGTCCGTTAAAGATGGTTGAAACCGTACTTTTTATCGCATTTAAAGTATTGGTGAAAATACCTTTAATTGTTGTCCAAACGCCCTGTAAAAGCGTTTTTGCTGTTGAGCCAAATGCTTTTAACGGTCCAAGTAATTTCCCTACAAAGTAAAGATTAATTGCACCCCAGACTGCTTGTAACGCACCGCTAAGGATTTGTTTTATTCCATCCCAGACACCTTGCCAGTCACCTCTAAATAGTGCGCTGAATGTTTTGACGATACCCAAAATAACCTTAATGGCACCTTGGATCACATTTTTAATCGCTTCCCATGTAGAGACAATGAGCGCTTTTACGACTGGCCATATCTTTTGCATGATTGTCCCTATGACTGACATCACAGACGTCACAACATTTTCGATTACATTCCATACAACCAAAGCAGTCGCCTTAATACTTGCTTGGTTTTCCGTCCAGAATGCTGTAATCTGTGACCAGACGGACATCACCAAATCTTTAACAGCAGTTACTGCTACGGAAATTCCGGTTTTAATTGCTTCCCAAACAGTTTGAACCTGAGTTCGGAACTTTTCGTTCGTTTGATATAGACGTACTAAGATGGCGATGAAACCGACGATTGCTATGACAACTAAACCTACTGGATTCGTAATTAGTCCAAATGCTTTCCCAAAGTTTGTAGCGAAAGTCATCACTTTAGCACCCAATGATGCCATTGTTCCACTAAAGTTTGTAAATAACCCGGTTACGGATTTCAGCGCTTTCCCAATACCACCAAACATGGAAGAGCCGAACCCTGCGAATAACTCTTTGAATGCAATTATATTTGGTACGATGGCAAGCAAAACACCACCAAACGAAATAAGTCCCGCAATGATAACACCTATGGATCGATTGTTTTCCATCAAGCTATTAGCAAAAGTTAAAAACTTATTGGCTAGCTCGATAATAGTTGCACCAAGAGGCGCCATGCCAATACCTAAGTTCACTAGGAAAGTCGTTAAGTTCCCAATTAGGTTCATAACACTAGGCGCTGATTGATGGACATAATCAATAAATTGTTGGAAACCTTGATTTTGACTAAGTGTGGCTGACCACTCTTTAAATCGAGCCATCATCGATACAAGCCCGTCCATCATACTAGATGAAGAGCCTGCAAATGCACTAAAGAAATACACAACGCCTGCTATTGCATCACGGAAGATAGCGCGAATCTTAGGCATATTAGTATTTACGTAGTCCATAAATGCTTGGAATTTTGCACTACCACTTAATCCATTTGCCCACTCTGCAAAACGTGCTGTCATTGCTTCGAAGCCTTTTGCTGTACTGAAACTTAATGGTGCAAAAGCCGTCAGCATCGATAGCAACCCTTTAAATACATTTCCAAATGAGCGACCAAACGTCTCCAACAGTGAGGCACCACTAGTATTTAGATACGTTAAAAACTTTTGTATAGGTGGCGTATCGATAGCCGTATTGAGTTGAGCCATTAAATTTGCCACCGCTTGAGCACTTGAGATAAATAGGGGCCGTAACTTATTCAGTATGGAATCTGTTGCTTGCATGGCGCTTGTAAAAGCTTGCAGGACTGGCGTTTCTGTCTCTTTTACGAGTGACCGATATGTTTTCTTTACACTTTCAAATGCATTCCACGCTTTCTTTTGTAATGCAGTGAATGGTGGACCGGTTTCATCAAATAACGTTTTGATTGTCGGGATTGCTACTGCGCCAAATCCTACCGCTGCGGTACCAGCTGCTGCAAAGGCACCGGCTAATGCAAATGTAGATCCAGCGACAGTACCAATCATCGGACCTAAGTTCGCAATAGCACCCGAGATATTCCCTAATATAGGGGATATCGCAGGAAAGACGGCCATCAGTGAGCCCTTTAACGTATGTTGTATTAACTCACCAAAGGCTCGAATATTTGTTGCAATTCGATTGATCTTATTTTGAAATGCTTCTATCCGAGCTTCAATTTTAATAACGACTCGTTCACGAATTAAAGCTGCAATGCGCGCTCGAATTTCAGCCATGCGACGACGGAACTGACTAATATCCGCTCCAATGTCTACATGCACATCATTTGCCGTCGTGCGTATTGTGTTTTGGACTTGGCGCATCTGTGCCATAAACTGCGTAATACGCGCACCAATTCGTGCAGTAAAATTCTCGTTCATCTGCTTTACCCTTTCGTGTTTAATTTATCAGCCCATGCCTTCATATCAGCCTGTGCTTTCTTGTAAAGTGACGTGTCTATTTTCTTAGTTTGCTTCCAGTCTTTATCACCTGCTAGGATTCTTTTTCTAGCTTTTTCAGCATCAAATAAGTCCGTTAACCTTAAACGTTTCTCATTTTCAGCCTTGCGAATATACATGGCTTGAATCGCTAAATTTTCATAATCACTCACCATTTTCATTTGTGCGCCAATTAGAAGCGCTTTGTACTCGTTTGGTGTCCATGACATTATTAAATCGACATCATGGACACCTAAGTATTCTGCAGCGTTTGATAGGACTTCGAGCCATTCTAGTTCGTCAACTCTGTTTCCTCTTCCAATAGCTCCGCTTTCGCGTCTAGCATGATCTGAACGCCCTTGGCATTCTCCGCTTGCTCTTCCTCGTTTTTGCCCATCGTTTTGAATAGCTCTAAGTTCTTCCAAAACGTCTTCGCATCTTTTTTGAAAAAACCCGAGTCATTAATCTCACGAAATGCTTCTTTAAATAGCATGGTTGTGTCTCCATCTTCTTCAATTCTTGCTTCTAACGCCGCCTCTATTTGAGCCATTGATGGTCGGTTCTTTAAATGCGCTAATCCACAATCCCAAAACGCTTTTAAGGCATCTAAATCAAATTGCAATAGCCCTGTATAGATAGCACTAAACCCGCCTACCTCATTGCCTTCCTTATCCTTTTGATTGTAGTTTTTATCTGCTAAGTTTTTAAAAGCGAATCCGAATTTTGCTTCATATTGATTCTTGCCAATTGTTAATGTTGCCATATGATTTAACCCTCCTATTAAAACGAGTCAAAAAGTAAAGAGCGCACATTGCTCCCTATTCCTTAAGCTGTAACCGTTATTGCTGCGGTAGCTGTTTTACCTCCACTTACCGTAGTGACTGTGATGGTAGATGTTCCTGCTGAAAGTCCCGTTACAAGACCTGTAGGCGATACTTTCGCAACCGTAGTATCACTCGATTCAAATGTTACATGTTGGTTTGATGCATCCTCAGGAGTTACAACAACGCTTAATTGTTTGGTAGCATTCACAGCGATGGATGCTGTTGTAGGTGTCACTGTCACACTCGTTACAGGTACTGCTTTTTCTTTCGCTTTACCGAACTCACCTGTTTTCTCTCCCGGCTTTTCAAATGCACTCCTTGCAAATGCTATAACGGAATCAGGTAGCTTCGGCAATTGTCCTGGTTTGGATTCTCCGATGACCTGTAACGTGCAGGAGATTTCTTGGAAGTTGTCACCTGGATTCGATATCTCTACTGATTCAACTAATGTGTAAGCAAAAATGGCATCATGTACATCTTCATTACTATCATTTTTGACTGTATTTAAATCAACTTGCCAAACTTTTAGCTGCACCTTATTGCGAATGGCATCTAAAATTGCCTTTTGTCCTGGATCTGTTTTGTCACCAAACATCGTAACTTCAAAGGATTCACTCGATTGGCCGTATGCTAGAATCCGTCCAAATTTCGTCTGTTCATCAACTAGTTCATTTTCGATAGAGTGGCTATTTTCAGTTAGATGCCCGATGAGGTAACCATCCTCACCTAATGCATTTGTAGCAAGCTGGACAATTAAAACTGTATCCTTACCGTTTTGCATGTATTTCCCCTCCTAAACGAAAAACAGCCCCATAAAGGACTGTTAAATATTCTGCACTTTATATTGCACGACTAAGACGCCATGCTTTACTCCAGGGCTATTGTCATCAAAAACACGTGAGTCACGCCTTTTAACACTTAGCACTTTAGCTTTTGGAAGTTTGTAATTTTGAGCCATCAGCGCTTGTTGAGAAGCTGATAGCATCTCATACACTTTCCGTTTACCGCTGTACTCATCGTTATCCATCCACCAAGCATGAATCGTAAAAGAAATCGTTTCAATATTGCTCGTTTTCGTGTCAAATGGTGATGAATAAGGCTCTGCAATCGTTACGTATGGATAAGGTGTATTTTCATCGACAGTATCGTACGCACCTAAATCCTCTTCACTTTTTCGAGTAATATTTGTCAGCGCTTCACAAGCAATCAACTTTTGATAGATAGCTTGTTGCAACTCAAAATAAGGTAGCGCATAATAATTGGTCATAAGCCTAAACGCCTCATTTCTGTTTTAAAATACGCTTGTCCAGCATCAACTGCAGGGCCCCAGAATGGTTGAGCTTTATTACCGCTACTAGTTACCCAGTGTCCTAACTTTTCACTGTAATAAGTCCAAGGAATCTTTTTGGCTCTACTTCCTCCTGGCCCCTCTGCATGTACGCCAGTACCAAATTCCACCCAAATAGCGTAATGGCTCCCTACAGTGACAACAGCGTTATACTTCCCTAGCATCTTCATTTCGATAGAGTCACGCAAGCTGCCATCATCAACTGGCGCGAGTGCTTTAGCCTCAGTTTGTATAAGCCTTGCAGTCTCGTACACAATGTCGGATACTTTATCTAAAATCCCTTCTTCAAAACGTTGCGCGGCTCTTAACAATTTCCATCCACTGAAAGTAATTCGAGCCATTATGACATCACCAGCTTTAAAGCCACACGCATCATTTCATGTTGGCCACCTTGATCTTCAGGACGTCCTGCAAACTCGTATATCTCCCCTTCAAAGCGTAATCGCATACTAGACGTTAAATCAGTTCTGTAGGGGTAATACATGTAACATTGCAATGGATTACCTAGCTGTTGAGCATAATAATGCTCTTTGCTTGTTGGTGTATCAACAAACGCTTCGATTGTATCCACTGGCATCCACTTCGTTTTATATCCCCCTGCACCATCAGAAATACGTTGCTTCTCAACGACTTCGACTGTATGAGGAAATTCATCGTAATGCATGAAACTTCACCTTCTTATATGGCCGTAAATAGGTCCAAATGGCTTTTGGAAACTCTGTGTCATAAGAATAGGAGACTGTCCCCATAACACGTCCTTTTAACCCTGTTGTTTGCATATTGAATTGTATAGCCTTAGCGATAAATAGTTGCACACCTTGAGGCATCGTTTCAGGACACCACGCACCGTTACAATGGTCAATTGCTACTTCAAATAAAATAGGAGCCATTGCACAATAAAACGCATCATGCTTAGCTCCTGTATCACCATTTAACTGTTTTAGCTGTTCGATTTCTTCTTGAGTTGGTTGCCACATATTGACCACCTACTTTTCAGTTTCTGCTTCTGGTTTTTTAGAAATGGTACGTTTAGGCTTCTCTAATTGTACTTCCTCAAATTCCTCTGTACGCAAAAGGCGAGCACCGTGTTCTTCAGTGACCGCCCATGTGATACCCGTATTTAAGTTTTTTACGAACATTTTTAACCCCCTCCTTACGCTGGTCGTCTAGCTGAAAGTACTGCTAAAGCTTCTGGGCGCACCACTTTACAACCGTATAGATGAAGTCCTTTTACAGCATCTGCAAAACGTTTCTCCATTCGATAGCCCTCTACTTTTGCAGCTTGTTCAGCATACGTCCAGGCCATATTATGTCCGGCGATAATTTTTGAGTTTGCGACGACGCCTTCAAAACCTGTATCAACAAATGGTGCATTATTAGATTTCATAAGTAAGAAACCTGCAGCTCGACCTACAACACCATTAACCAAACGTTCGTCTGCTGGCAAAGCACCAGAACCAACAAAGCGATCATCTTTTAATAATAGCCCTTCATACCAAGGTGGCAAAACAGCAAAACGACCTTGTGTCGGAATATTGGCTTCATCCAATTTCGTTGAAAGGTCCACAAGGTACTCATAGGCATTGGCTTTCGTTACCTGAATCGGATCCTTGTCCGTACCAATAGTGTTAGCAGCATGTACATAATGAGAGGCAATAAATTGATCCGCGACATTCGATAAGGCATAAGCCGCTTCACGCATTGCATGATCCATTAATTTAGGATTTTGTTGAATTTTATCTAAATCATCAATTTGGAAGTTGAAAAACTTCGATTGGTCAATCACTAAATTACGTGTGTGATCTGTCAGTTCCTCTGGATCCTTCATATCTTTGTTTCGCGTATAATCACCTACGGATACCGCACCAATACCATTGATTTTTACTGTGTCACCGTAAGCCTTGATTTCACCTTCATAATCACGGTTGATGACACTAGCTTGTCCGAATACTAATGATTTTTGTAAATTGTGCAAAAGTCGAGCTGACCAAATTGTTGGAATAAAGTTTTTAATCGTCATAACGATATTTCCTCCTTACTGCTAATCGATTATAGTAAATTGTTTTTCACGATTTCATCCCAATTCGCATTGATTTCATCCGTTGTCATTTTCAGTACAGCTTCTTTCGTCAATGTTGTTGAGCCCCCTCCTTTTTGTGGTGGTGGCGTTCCACCATCTTTAAAGCGTTTATCCACTTCTGCCTGAACAGCTGCGTTAAATTCCGCTTCAAGTACACCTAAATTAGCTGTTGTCTTTTCAGCATCTTCACCGACAAAGAACGCTACTAACTTACTTGGTAAACGCTTTTCAGTTGCAATAGATAACGCCTGATTAATTAACTTTTCACGTGCAGCTTCTTTTTGCGATTGCTCAAATTGTGCCTTTAACTCACGTAACTGTTTCGCTTCCTCCGTTTCCGGTGGGTAACGCTTTGTAATTTCCTCTTCTAGTTTCTTTGGGAGAGTTTTCGTTTCATACGTTTTAATCGCTTCCGTTACACGTGTATCAGCAAATGACTGCAACCATTTCTTACCCTCATCATTGTCGTTTAAAAATGATTGAACCGATTCAAGTGTCAATGTAGCCCCTTGTCCGTTTCCGCCATCTCCTTGTGGTGGATGATCCCCTGAAGGATTTCCTTCCCCACCATCAGAAAACATTTGAATAGCTAAAGGTAAAAAGGTTTTTAAATAAAATGGATTGTTCTTCATCATGTCCTCCTTGCCCAATTTAGTTATCCGATGGAATCCCTAAACTGTTCGATAATATTTTTTCCCGTTCTTTATAGCGTCTGCGAGAGGAAAGACAAAATAAAAAGCCACTCTAAAAGAATGGCTTTTTAACTTTATGAAAGTTTTTTAAAATTAGATGAACTTTATTGAACTGAAGTCCCCGTTAGCTTTAGAAGAACAGTGATGCTTATTCAATAATCGCATCCGAACATTGAATAAAAAATAATAACATTTATTTACAAAAAGAAAATAAATATTGATATATTCTATCACAACTATGGATATTTAATTTCTAAATCACACCCACAGTTACATTTATTTATTGTATTATTAACCCCAATTGCACGGTGACCATCCGGTGTATGTAGTTCCAAAGATTTTACCCACTTATATTTAATATAATCACCAGTATAAGAAGGGTGACTATGGGAATTAAATTTCGGGGTGAACTTTGCATGTTTTCCGTAACTGTACACAATTTTACCTTCTTTAACATTCAGCGGAATCTTATTTTTACCACAATTATTCTTGAAGTAATTTCCTCCATGGTGTGAAGCCACGAGTCCATTTAAATTAGATAAGAATTGATCAGGTATGAATTGATATCTATTATCCCCTGGCAAAAGAAATCTCTCATTACTTTTATTTTCAACTAACAAACCTATCCCGTTATTATGGTAGTGTCTATTATCCCCATTACAAATAAATAAGCTACCAAAAGGCGTTTTGAAAGTTCCTGAGCTTAACTCGGTCAACTTACCGTATTTTGATATATCCGCACATAGTTTAGTAACTTGAGGTCCCTTTTTCTGATTTGGAACTATCCACTCTGTTTTTAAAGCATCCTTACAGTAATGGACGCCAATCCAATGATCTCTGTGCCAATGTGATAATATTATTTTAGGTTTAAGACTAAAGCAATATTCTATTCCATTTGGCGGATAGGTTACTGCATCTCTTCGCTCTCCACCACCAAAATCAAAGTATACAATTGGTTGTGAATTATAATTACAGATTGCTGAACATAATCCTTGCCCAACATTGTAAACCGCAATAAAGAAATCATCATAGTTTTCTTTAAAATCTGTTTTTTCTTCGTGTTGTATACCTTCTAAGCTATAAAATCTTTCTAATTGAGCTGTTTCTACTAAGTCTTCTATTGAAGATAGCATAAAGTTTGATACAATTTCTTGACTACCAGTATAATCTAGAAAAATTAAAGAGTTCCCACTTTTAACATGCTTACCATTTAGTAAATACCATCTATTTGAAGCTTCTTCATTAATAATATTTAAAATTCTTTTTAATTTATTCCCCATCAAGTCCAGCTCTTTTATTTCCACAATCATGCTAAATGTATTTAGTGTTCCTAACAAATCTCCTTTCGTAGTTTGGTTCTCCTCAAATTCATTTTGGATTCTGTCACTATCTTCTTGGTCTACCAAATCAAATTTTAAATAATATATTTGATCCTCATATTCTATATCCTCTAAAAATGCATAATATGAACTTCTTTTTCTTCTAAATAACTGTGAATTCTTTTTATAAACCTTCTTATAGCTACTTAACTCCGCATCAGAATTGACTATGTTTTTACCTAATTTTTGTAATTCGAGGTTAGTTGCTATACTGTGTCGCAATCTAAACTCAAAGTAATCAGAATAAACCTTAAAAGAATATACATTATTACCAAATGTTTGATTTATTGCATTAACTATGTTTTCTTCGTGCAGCTTTAAATTTATTTTTTGTCTAAAATTTTTATTTTTCAATTCATATCGATATATAAATGCCATTAATAAAATCACTCATCCCAAAATTTTTATATGATTTATTTCATTCCATCTAACTAATATTGAAACCTTAAAGTACCTCCTTCCCTAACAAAGAGATGGACTCTTTTACCCATTTTATCTTCCCTTTTAAATTCCTACTAATAAATTATACCAATTGTTCCATAAAATCTATAATCCTGTGAAAGAAATGTAAAAATGAAGATATTATCTCCTAAGGCATGATTATTGAACAAGAAATAAAAAGGTGTTAAATATCACCCTTTTATTTTATGACTTTTACAATTTAGGTCTTGATTTGTGATAATGCGTTTGCATAAGTCACGTAAAACTCTATTTCCGATTTACGTCTTTGGAGTTCGTGAAACATTATATTCATTAACTTTTGACAACCAAGTCCTTTATTTAATGCAGCATTCACCGCTAAATAAAGTAGATGTATTTCTCTGTCACCCATTTCATTCACCACACTCTTGCACCAATCGCCAAAATCATTCGATAGTGGTGGTGAAAGATTATAAAACTCTGAATAATGGATCATGGCTTGTAAACAACTTTCACTTGGTATTTGCACAGTTCTCCCTCCTGGGAGTAACATCCACTTCTAAATATAACGATATTCGGTTATAATAGATTTATGATATGGGTGGATGTCACTCAGATTTATGTCATGTTTTAAGTTGCCGCTTAAAGCATGGCTTTTCTTTTTTTGTACCCCATTTAGTTAACCAACTTCCCCTGGACAATTTCATGTATCTTCTGACGACCTTTTTCGTAATAACGGAAAGACTCTACTTGTTTATTACTATATGGTGACTTGTCCAAAGCAAAATAACCGTATTCATCGGTTTTAAGGTTATGTTTATTTGCAATACTACCAACCTTTTGCGGTGAAATTCCTAATTCTGAACCAATATCACTAGCCGTATATGTCTTTTTTACTTCTGGACGGTAATCAATTGTTTGGTCACTTAAAACCTCTAAAGCATTTACTTGTAACAACTCAACAGCTACGGGAGATAAGATTTTATTTTTCTGCATGTCCAGAATTAATTTAGCTTGGCGTGTACGGCTGTTATTCAACATTGCCTCAGCTCGCATACGTTGTACCTCAAGTTTAGTATCTACCTTTTGGGGTTGAACTAAAATCATTTCACCTTTACGTAAAGATTTAAGTGTCTTTCGAACAAAAGCTCTAAATACTTTTGCTTTAGGTTGTTTAGATAACATTGTTACTTCATATATACCATCCTCAGTAAAAATACGGGTTTCTTGGGTACCCCCTTTTCCGTGGGTACCTGTAGATACCTTTGCAATAGTCGAGAATTCTTCATCTCTAAGGTACTCATTGTTAGCTACTAAATTTTCAACGCCCTTTTTACTTGCATATTCAAGCGCCTGAGCTATCTGGTTAATTGTCATAAATACTTCATTGTTTTCATTTTGGTAAAAATCACAAATAACTGAATTAAATTGATTTTGTGTTGCTAAAGTAAGATTCATAGATTTACTTCCTCCTTTTCTTGTACAAAGAATTTTGTCCAATCAAATTTTAGATAAGCTGCTATTTTTCTCGCCACTTTTACTGATGGTGTTTTTTCACCCCGTTCAATGTTTGCATAATACCCACGTGAAATGTCCACAGAATCAGCTATTTCCTCCTGTTTTATTCCTTGAGCTATTCGGATCTGTTTCAGCCATCTTCTCATAACCTCTCCCCTTTCAAAAGTTCCTTTTAGGAACATTAATTAATTTAATTATAAGTTCCTATAAGGAACATTTCAATACTTTTTGAATATTAAAGTTTCTTTAAGGAACAATAAATAATTAAATATAGAAGTTCCTTTAGGTAACATATACAATCATAAGTAGCCAAATAATATTTAAGGATGTGCGTATAAATGGATATTCTTGCACAACGTTTAAAAAAGGTTCGTGAAAATATAAAGAAATCAAAGCCTGAATATACCCAATCATTTGTTGCTAAAGAAATAGGTGTTGCAAGAACTACTTATACAGCTTATGAAAATGGCACAAAAATGCCTCCTATTGACACTTTAAGTAATATCGCTAAGCTTTTTGATGTTTCAATAGATTACCTTCTTGGTCGTACAGAAAAACAAAAGCTTGCTCCTCAAGAAGAAGATGCAGACTTTCAAGCCTTTGCTTACAATCCAGAACTACAGAAGTTTTACAAAGAACTTCCTTATTCGAAAGAAGAGGCAGTTCAGAGATTACGTGATATTTGGGAAATTTTAAAACATGAAACGTAATAATAATACTTAACCAGTCAAACTGCACTTTGCATAAAAAGCTTAATAAATAATGCGCATAAGAAAAGTCACAAACGTTGATTTAACAACATTTGTGACTTTTTGGTGTACGTCTAAGCTTTCCTTTGGGAACGTTATTTTGAATAAAATTGAATAATTTATTACCTTTAAAACCTAATTGTTTTTTTAGGTGGTGTCTTTGGAACTTCTATTAATCTCGCGACATTCTTGCCTTTATTAAATTTCACCTTGTTCAACCAATATACAAAAGCATCTGTACGGTAACTCACTCCATAAACAGGATTTCCTTCTTCATCTTGATAATGTATTTCCCAATAAGGATGTTGGTTCTTTCTATCAAATAGCCAATCCCAAAATTCCTCTTGTAATCGGTTAATATTTCTCCCTACTTTTGCAAGACAAATCATGTACTCTATGTCATCTTCATATTCAAATCCGACTTTAACAATCATAATACATCTTCCCTTTCTATTTAGTAAATTTTTCAAGACGTAGACTATTATTATTTTTTGACACACCTATTAAAACATTCGTAACTTTTTGGTGTAAGTTCAAACTTTAATTTGGGAACGTTATTAGGTTTAGTTATGAATACTTTATAAATCCTTGTTGCACTAAAGCGCATGTTTGATCAATAAGGAATGCCGTTCGTTTAAAAATTATGTTTAATCTACAAAATATGGAGTAATTCCTACTTCTCTTAATATGTTATTTAAATTGTTGGGTAATATGTTAGCATCAATACCCGATTTAATTAACACTTGTCTAAGTTCAATGAATAGTTTCTTATCAACGGATCTAAATATATACTCAAAATGTTTTTGATTATCTAACCTAAGTAAATACCAAACCAAATTATCATATAAATATGGGAACTCTTGTTTAATGTTTTCTCTATTGTCGAGAAATGATCGAACATAATCCTCAAAACGATACACTTTATTTCCATCGAAATCTTCGTCTTTTTTAAGTTCTTTGATTGGTCTAAAGATAAAAGCTGACCCCAATTGCCAATTACTAAGACCCACAAAAAAAACAAGTAACGAATATTTTCGTATTTCAGGATCTGGATTTGAAAAGTAAAGATAATAATTGTCATAATTATCTTTACTCCAATCTTTAGCTAATCCTGGATAAACTTCGATTCCTGCTACAATCCTCTTAGCTTTATCAAGTACCGTTTTTGACATCGGTTATTCCTCATTTCCTGGCATCATTATTTGAACAATGCTATATAATTACTACTCCAACAACTAGCAGCTATATTTGCTAACTCAACTATCCTGTGCCGTTAGTTGAAGTATAACCTTTCCAAAGCGTCGTTTGGGGATATTTCTTTGTTTACCGTTGTGAATTCGTATAAATCTGGTTATATCCCTTATTTCGCACTCTGGCTCTTTAATGAAACCGTGCGCTGATCCTTATTACACAATCGCGCCCTTTTGTTGAAGATCGTTATTGAACTAAAGCACCCTCAGTTCAATAAGAAAAAAAGAGCTGCATACGCAACTCAATGATTTATAACTAATCATTAACATATATTTACCCCTAGTATATATGTCTATAAGTTCATAGATTTGTTATTTATAGTTTTCAAGATAATTTCCTTTTTCAAAAATTTCTTTTGCACTTAGGGCAGTCCATTCCTCTGGGGTTACGTTTGGGTGCAAATCAAGATAGGATTTTACCATTTTATAGCCTTCACTGTAACCATAACGATTAGGAAGGCCATTACCTCCCAGAATAATTTCGTAAGCCCGATTAAAGTCATACTTTTCAAGATCTAATACAATTTTTGACCAATAATAATTGTTGAATGTTGAATAAATTGGAGCAAAATCAATATCAATATCAGGATAAACTAACTTTTCAAACATAAATGCCTTTCCTTCAAATATTAGATGATCCAAAACAGTAAAAGGTGGAGCATTACGTAAGTACTTCTCTGTCCAAACACTATGATGATATTCGTGAGCCATGCTAGACCTTAAAACATCTTCGTTATAATATTTGTTGTAAAGTACTATTATTTTTCCTGCCCCCACTGTAGTCATTAGTATATTTGTATTTGTGGCAGGAAAAACACATGCAGTTGTTTCTTTTCCAGATGGAAGAAGGTCAGAAGATTTTAAAAGAGCTTCTTTAATAATATTTTCAGTTTCTTCCCTATCAATTTTTTCACTTAATATTTGATTTTCTGTTAAAAGGTCAGGAGCTACATTTAGAACTTCATCTGCCATATTAGGATATTCACCATTCTCAAAACAAACACTATATATTGGTTTAATTACCTCTTCATTATAAATTTCCAATTGTGATTGTTCTGGATTAATTTCAACTTTATCTGCATAGTTTTGATAAAGTTTATAGGCATTGACTATTTTAAATTTTTGACCTGTTTGTGGGTGTTCGAATGATAAAACGATACTTTCAATATCTTGCTTTGCTTTCGATTCTTCAGCTTGTGTACAGGAAGTAAGTGTTAGCAACGTAATTATTAGAAGAAATACGATAACCGTTTTTTTATAATTTTTCAAATAAAATCCCCCTATGTAAAAAACAGACTATTCATCTAATTATTTTACCGTATTTTAGTATTAATTCATCTATTTCTTTGAAATTTCTTATTGAACTAACCTGCCTCGTTAACTTATGTACACTATTTCACAAATTCACATCAAGATTAACATAAAACCCTATTTTTAATTTAAAAGCGTTATTCAATTAAATGGCCCGATTGTTGAATAACCTTTAAACAAAACGATTTAACTAACCTGCGCCACTAGTTTAAGTAAATTTCCGCGATTACTTCTTCACAGACTCCGCTTCTTTCTCCAACTCAATATCCAAACTAGCAATAATAAATGCGCGTTCCTTGTGATATCTAATCCTACTTTTTTAGGTAAATTAAAAAGTAACTCAATATGAAGGGCTTTATATTAAATAACATTTATTGAATTAAAACTCCTGCTAGCGCCGATACTTATTACAGAATCGCGCCAGATTACTAAATGACGAATATAAAACCTTATTACCACATTGCCTTGATATTTAACTTTGATACGGTTCGCCGTGCTGATTGCAATTTGCGACCCTTTTTATATGTAAATCTCCTTATCAGATGTGCTGATAATATCCCTATTCCAACGATAGACTTATCCTATTACTCTTTTTATTTCTGTATTAATGTAAATTTATAAGATGAGTCAAAACATTTACATATAGTTTTTATGATAAGCTGGTAATTATAAACTTCGTATTATGCTCATAATCACCAAATTAAATTGTAATATTTTCATCTGTCACATAAATCACTTTTTCATTCGCTAAAGCAACACTTAAGATGTGATAATCATCATTTACCCATTTTGCTTCAAACAATAGCACTACGTATCTTTCTTCTTCCGTGCCATTTAGTTCTTCTTTCATTACTTTATGATAGAGGTTTGAATCCGTAACTACTCCATGAAGTACGGTTTGAAGAACAATTTCAAAAAGCTCGGTACCTAAGACATCATTGGTATTTTCAAAATATTTGAAACTCGCTGTATAGTCAGTGTAATCATGACATTCATTCTGATATTCAATCATAGACTGTATTATTTCCGGAGTTATTCTATCTAAATTTTCTATAAAATATTGATATGCTTGACAATGTTTCTCGTTGATTTCATCGTCAAAAGTTATTTTCACTTCTTTTTCTAATCCTGAAAACTTTATAAGTCTAATTGCTTCGTATTCTTCAAATTCATTTAACTCTAACTCTCCGAATATAGGGTGCAATAAATCCATAATTAAATTTCCTCCTTATTATAAAAAATAATCTTATCTATTTCCCTATAAACATGCTATATTTCGATGTGTGGTAAGGTCTATGGTTCTTTAATACAACCTTTTATCCGCCCCATCACTACTAACCACTATTATAAGGACTAATCACCTTTATTCAGCAATATTGCCCGATTATGGAACAAAAGATAAATAACATTGAAAATCAATTCAATATTAACATAAATACCCAAAAACAAAATCACCTCTAAGAAAAAACAACGAGGTGATTTTTATCAAGCTTTATTTAGAAAATATATTTAGCTTCACTCACCCTTCACCACTAAACTGCTTTCTCCAATCCTCAAAGCTCATGAATGGTACTGTTACACTTGGTGGATTTACTTCTTTATAAGCTTTGTTAAACGCCTGTCTATATGTTAGCCCTAAATCCTCCATGTAAGCATCTATACGAGCTGCTAATTTCTTTTGGTACGTATCATCCATGTAGTCTTTGCCTCGTCTATATTCGGGTAGTTTTCCATTCACCAAGTAAATCGAATGACACCGACACTGTATATCCATGGATGCAATGCCCCATAACCTTGGCGCTTTTGACTTCCACTTACCATAGTGGTAATAGCCTTCTTTATCAGCCTTTTGCCCGTCTAACTTGCGATGAGACTTACGAACCCTGGTATCAAGTGACGACATCCACACCTTTGTTAGCCGAACGGTTTTACTAGCCTGCTCTTCTACAGCTAAATCGGCTTGTGACCGTACTCTACCACCTTCAGTTCGAGCCACAAGGATGGCTTTCTTCTTGGTCCAGCCCATTGCTTGTTCTATACGATAAGCCATTTCCGTGTAGCTTTCGCCAGCTTGTAGGCTTTGCGCTATCTCGATGTTTAACCGTCTGATTATGTCGTTCCTGTGGGCTTCAAATACCTTCGGAAGTGTTAAAAACTCAACTGGATTAGTTAGAGCTGTTTCAACTGAAGGCAGTACAAAGCCCATTTCTTCGCCTGTAGCTTGTTCTAACAGGTAAGCCATCATTAAAGTATCTCTCAATGTATAGTCGTTCCTCTGACGCTCTTATTAGCTTAATAATTGCTTTATAATCCGCATTGAGCTCTTGAGCTATTAGCTTCATTTCTTGATTGAAGCGATTGTATTTATTGACGTCAGTCCAAGTGGCTTCACCGTTCTTACCAAACTTACGATGCATCTGCAGCATTTGGTCGAGGATGGATTTTAAACGCTTATTAAAGACCACTTTAATGTCTTTTTCAGCCTTCTTCTCCAGTTCATCTAGGATTTTATTAATCTCTTGCTGATTCATAGTTTATCCACTTCTTCAGGATCGTCATCCAAGTCCTCTAAGTCCTCTAAGTCTTTGCCATACACCTTAGTGTCCTTCTCTATCTCTTTTAGCTCATAGTCCACATCATCCACAATCGACATCTTAGAAAGTCGTGTTCGCTCTGACACTAGCCCTTTTAATGCTTGTGATGCTTGTGCCTCAGATAATAAATCCATAGGAACGTTTCGTTTGTACTCGAACCAAAGTTTCAAGTAATCATCTTTCGCGCAGATCCCCTTCTTTGCCCATGCGCTGCACAACACTTTGAATTGATAGCGTAGAGCAGTAGTAAACTTACGCTCCATTGTTTTGCATTTGTTCTCAAGTGCCATCAGTTTAAACTTCATAGCCACGCCACTTGTATTACCGGCAAACGCTTCATCGCTGAAGTTCACACTTTTAGCTAATCGCATGATATTTTCCTCTAAACGATTTAGATGATTCTCAATCATTTGGTCATTGACTTCTTTGGTTAAATATTTAATGTCGTCATCTTCACCCATCAACTCAAAAATACCAGTGCGTGCAACCTTCTGTGCATCTTCCTCATCCATTCCCATGCCTTTAAGTACTAAATACGCTAAACGCCACTGTTCGATTTCGTTAGAAGCATCTGATAAAGTGCGATCGTATGCATCAATCAAGTTATACACTTTATCCGCATCGCCCTGCAGTTCCTCATTATTTGAAATCCCAAATAAAGGACAGTAGTCGAATAAATGTTTGCGCTCATCTTTCAGTACAAAAGATGAATCTTTATCTGCACGAGTGTAGAGTTTTTCAGTTGTAGCATCGTAAAATACCAGCTGCTCAATTTCTACTTTTTCCCCTTCAGCATTCAGTTCTGCGCTTTTAAAATAGCGAAATCCATATTTAGGTTCACTTACTTCTCCAGTTTCTGAAAGGATGATTGTCTCCCATGGATCAATAACCATCGCACGTTCATTTCCTTCAGTGTCAATGTAAAGTAACCTAGCAGAATAGCCACAAATAGCCGTTTTCTTCCCAGATTCACTATCCAAGTCATCAATCGAATTTCGCAAATTAAAAAGCTCAATGGCCTCTGTTAATGATTTAAGGCTTTGAGCTTGTTTATCTACCACATATGAAATTGGATTACCGAACATATAGCCTACTTTCGTGTCTACAATTTCAGCATCAAGTGGATTATTTAGCGTGTTGTTCACTTTATCATCCACTCGTTGTACATGTGCATTGCCTAGGGCGTAGTCTGCAGGTTTACGTGTTAAAATGGGCACTGCTTCAGCTTTATAGCGGTTGTAGTTGAGTAATCGTTTATTTCGTTCTGCTTGTGTTTCTTTTATTAACTTATCAAGTAACAAAGGCGAAATACCATTCCCATCGATGTATTGGATATATTCATTCATGCTGACACCTCCTTATCGGTTTTTCCCTTTGAGAATTGCTTTTTGATAATGTGTGTAGATACCATAACGAATCATGTCTAGTACGTCATTCCATAATCTAATTGGTTCACCAGTTGTGCCATTCCATACATATTGATATATTTCATCTTTGAACCTTTTTACTTTATCTTCAACAATAAAAAGCCGCCCTATTTTAAACATTTTGGCGACTTCTTCAATCCCAGATATTACATTCTTTTTCGCATTGAATGCTCTTAAGCCTTCACGTCTAAAACGTTTTACATGCTCAGGTCGAGCCGAATCACAATAAAAATTAATATTACCATAGCGTTTGCTAATATCCTTCGCAACTGCCACCCAGTAGTCAATTTCTTCATATTGTTTAGCATGTTCTTCACAAAAATAAACGTTCCTTTTTTCATCTTCTGCAAATACACCCATCGCCCCAAAGTGATTGTATCCCCAGTCTACAGCAGCAAAGTATTTAACGATGTTGAGTTTATTAAACTGTTCACTGGAAATATAATGACGATCTTCATTAAAGTCTTTGTATACAATCCCTTCGGCTGCTACCCATAAACCATAAATGTCGCGATCGGTAAACATGCCTGAAGGTGTAGAAGCAATAATGGACTCAACGTATTCAGGATCAAGAAAGATATTGTCAAACAAAGTAAAATGAAAAACTCTGATGTTTAACCTTCCGCTATCCAGTAATTGACCATCATTGTCTATAATGTCTGTCTTAACCGGGTGTGCAGGATTTTCTGGGTTTGTATCATTTGAGCTCCAGGATACGAGCATCGTGAAATGACCTCTTTGACAAACATGTCATGCAATGCCGTACCTTCATTCAAAAATGCTCCAGCTGCAGTAAAACCACGAGCCTTTTTCCAAGCATCTGCATTTGTACCATCGAAGCAGTACACTTTATTACCAAAAACCCGGACGGCATTTGTTTTATCTAACTTTAATTCTTTGCCTAAAATAGCCTCCATATCATCAAGAACATTCCTTCGAATACTTGCTTGTGTGGATCCACCAATAATAAAAGAGAGCCCTTTGTTTTCAAACTTTGCAATGTGCATTAAAAAAAGCAGTATAAGAATAAAAGTCTTACCCGCCCTCTTTGCGCCACTAGCAGCCAATATTTTCGGTTTCTCATGAATAAAACAGTCCATAACCTCTTTTTGTTTGGGTGTGAGCTCTACCATTATTCATCACCTGCTATCTTACGCAACATCTTAGCAATTTCACTTTCCTGTGTTGTTGTATCTCCAGACTGGATTTTGTCGATCTCCAGTTTCGTCTTTTCAATATTCAACTTCATCTGTTCTAGCTTCAATTTGCGTTCATCATCCTGATCCGCCATCTCCACGAACTAACGAATCGAAGAACGCAACTCCCCGATTGCTCTCGATTGAGCAGTGAGTAGTTGCGCCTGTCGTTCCCATGCAAATTGGAAGTTGTATTCAGTTTCGTGAGCAGTATTTTTACCACCTTGCACCTTCTCTCGCTTGAGCTCTTTTATGATTTCGTCTTTTGATTCGACATGCATAATACGTTGAGCTCTAATAATAGCAGCATACTGGATTTGTATTTGATCCCATATTAAATCGGCTGGAGAACGTTCATTCATTGCTTTCATAATTTCTAGAGTTTCTTCTGGTAGGAACTTTTGAAAGAAGCCATGCTTTAGTGCATTTGTGTTTCGTTTCGGAGGCGAAGCGTTTGCATTGCCTTTATTCCCTTTTGCATTGTTGTTTCCTATTGGCGCACCGCGGTTTCTACTTTCAGTCTCTATCTCGTTGTCGGTTGCATCCTCACTAGAAATAGTTGCAACCTTAGCTGTTTTGGTTGCATCCTTTTCAGTTGCATCCCTCGACCATTTCTCACGACTCTTACGGCTCTTTAATGTACCAAGCTTTATCCCATGCTTTTCAGCTAGATCAGCAAGCGTAATCTTCGCGGTTTCCCACTCTTGTTTAATTTCATCCCAATTAGCCATATCTCATACACCACCACCTCCGTCATTTGTTTAGTTACTATATAATTGGTATTAATAGCTTTGAAAATAAAAAAGTGTTGTTTTATTAATCTGCAATTTTGTATTTATTTATAGAATTATATTTTAGTGTTTTGAAACCTTCACTTACTTTGGTAATTTGGTCAATTATTTCATCTAATTTCATATCATTTTCTTCTATTATCAATTTTTCTTCTTCTAAGAAACATAATACTTTTTTCTTCTTTGCTTGAAAACTTTCATTACTATTTAATATCTGGTTTTTGAAATCTACTTTCTCGCGTATTTTATTGTAAACTGATTCAGAATTTTTTTGTAAAATCTTTTTCAATTCATTAATATCATTTTGTTCGAAGTTATAAAAAACAGAAAATTTATTTAGTATATTATTAATACCCATTATTATTTCACTATTTCTTGTTAATGCATTATTCAATAAATCTGCCAATTCGCTATAAGAATTCAATAAAACTGTCGTTTTTTTATTATCTTTGTTTTCTTTATCTTCTAAAAAAACATAATAAGCTTTTGTTGATTTGAATAAGAAATCAATAACTTTAAATGCATTTAATTTGTATTTTAGAAAATAATCATATAACTCAGCTAATAATAATGAAAATTCCTCAATTTGTTTTATTTCAACCTGTAAAATGAACCTTTCTCTCTCTTTTTTGTCCTGTAATTCAGCTGAATTTATAATTGCTTTTCTTTGTTCCTCTAATTGCTCTTTATGATGCGCATTTTGGCTTTCCAGAAGCTCTAAGTGCTGTTTTCTCTGCTCCTCCATTTGCTCCTTTTGTTGTTTATTCTGATTACTTACAATGTATTGAGTTGTTGCAACTACAGCAATCATCCCAATAATACCACCTAAATATGCTCCCCAATAACTTAGCCAACCATCTGTACCTCCTGGTGCAAAACTAAAAAAATCACTTGACATTAGTCCAGCAAACGCCGATGGGACAACAAATAAAATTGCAATTCCTGCAAGTATGAAGACCCATATAGGAATACTCTTTTCTTTTTCATCTTGAACTGGGTTATTTTCAATTGTCATTCTATCTCCTCCTACCTAAAGCATAAGACAAAAGACTATAAATTGGAACAATTTTCTACAAATTCCACTCTCAAAAGTAAGTACTGTTGCCCTAGCAGTAAAGGGGGAAATTTCTCGATACTCACTTTTCAGGGCAAAATAAAAAGCCACAACTCAAAACGAGTGCGACTTATAGAGATTCATCATTTGTAGATTATCATTGCAGAATAAATTAGAGGCAAACCCAGACTATTCACAACACTAGCGGAATACTTAATATCAATAATTTCATGATTTTGAAGTTCTTTTAAATATTCGTTAACTTTGTTTTCGAAATCATCTTTTTTTCGACTATCAATAACTTTAATTTTAGTCATCCATCTCACTTCCCTTCACTCTAATACTAATAAAAATGGTAGTGAATGTCATCATGGCATGACATAATAAAAACCCCTCGAATCCGCTCAAGGGGTCTTGCATTCGTCTATTATTCTATTGTCGTAAAAATGTCGAGTTAGCTCACTTCTAGCAACCGTGGTAGTGCTACTCCACGTTATTATTGCAATCGAATTGATTTAGTACATTTCCGTGCACGTTTAGTAAGTTTGACTGAATTATGGAAAGTGGACGAAGTTAACATAAAAACCACTCCTTTTCCGATTTTTAGCCTTTTATATTCATTAAGATACCTAATCTCTTAAAAAATATGGGCCAGCCACGTATGTCTTGCCCCGAACAAGTTTATGAGGCGCGGGTCGGTTGTCGGTCTGTCTCTCCCTAATATTTATGATTATATAAATACCAAGGGATAAAATATTCCTGTCTGACCTTCCCTTTAGTATACAAAATAAATTTTTAAATACCTAATGTGTAACATATGTAACGTTTATCACATTTGTAACATGTAGTTTTGTATTATTCATTATGCTCTTAATAGAAAATCATTATATTTAGTTTGTAAAGGGCGTTTATGTGAATCATATAAAAATAGACAAAAATAGTCTTTTTTTCGTATTAATAATTCATAAAATAACCATATAGTCCTTATAATTACTCGTTTTATATATACTTGACAAACGAATTAATATAGAATATTTAATAGATTTCATTATTTAGGAGGCTCAAAATGAACAAGGGAAGATTAATAATTACTGTAATATCTATAGTGTTCATAGCATTATTCGTAATAATTGAACCAGTTAAAGCTGTGTATAACTATACTTTCACTGTAACGCCAAAAGTATCTTCTACTACTCAAGTAGATGCGTCATTCTCAGATGTTTATTCAAAAAATACACACTCAACAGCCATCTTAACATTGGCATCACAAGGTGTTATAGAATTAACGGATGGGACATTTAAACCAACCCAAGCAATTACTCGTGAACAAGCGGTTGCATGGTTAAATCGAACATTTAAATTAGAAAAAATACGCTCTTACAGTGGCTTTAAGGATGTAGACAAGTCTAATAAGTATTATGAGGATATTGTATCAGCCTATGAAGCAGGAGTAATTGATGGTTCACAAGGAAATTTCTCGGGCGGAAATAGTATTTCTCGTGGACAAATGGCAAAAATCTTAATTGAAGCATTAGGGCTAGATGTAACTAAGGTAGGAAAAAGTCCTTTCCGTGATACTACAGATCAATGGTTCGAGAATTATGCAACAGTATTATATGAATTGGAAATTACGACAGGGACGACACCTACTACTTTCTCTCCATATGATAATGTAACACGTCAACAATTCGCATCGTTCCTTTATCGTGCTTTACAGAAATTTGAAATGCAACAAGAACAGGAAACTCCGGAGAATGAGTTTTACACAGATGAGGCTCCGACGGTTGTTATGACAGGTGTTGAGGCTATTAATGTCATAAAAAATAAGGAGTATATGAAATGGTTAGATTCATCAGCTGATAAAGTTTCTTTAAGTAGAGACGAATATAGAAAAAACTTTTCTAAACAATTTACTGAGTATTGGGATAGATCACAACTATTTAGAGATTTTTATGCTAATGACATTCTGACTTCCTTGTTAAAAAGGGGTTACGGACCTAATTATAATCCCGTATTTAGTACATTGTATTCGTCTAGTGTAATGTTATCAGACGATACAACCTCTTCTACTATAATTGGAGATTTTTTAGGGTATAGTATGAAAATTTCTTTAAGTTCTTTCCCTAAAAATAGTTATGATAGTTTTGAAATTAGCTTCGATTATCTTAATGATAAATCACTAGAAGATGCTTTAGATGTTATACATACAATGTTCCCGCATTTAGAGATAGATAATGTACTAAAAGACCAGGTTAATATTATAAGATCTAATTCAGATGAAATATTACCTATAATCCAAGATTGGATTGATACTGGTAGTAAAGGTGACTTATACCTTTGGAAATCTGATCTAGCCAATTCTGTAACTTTCCTTGAAGACTCTAGGGATAAAGAAATCGGGATAAAACCAATATCTATATATGATAAATACGGAATAGATCCATTACCAGAAGGTTGGTTCATTCGATTAGGAGTTCGAACTACTGCGTTTGGTATTCCTTTAGGAAGAATCGAAATGGAGATACCGAAATAAAAAGAGGGAAGGTACATTCTGATAACTAGAATGTACCCTTTTCTTTCGCTAACTATTTTTATTTTCACCTGAGCTAAGGACCTAACATCATTCCATCATCTGATTTACTATATTTTCCTTAATGCGTCCAATACTCGTAGCCGATAATCCCATATGTTGACCTATCCAGCGCATTGAACTGCCTTCTAGTAACCAAAACAGCACTTCAATTTCACGAGGTGTATGCACCTTGTCTATACGTTCTTGCACTGCCGTAATCTTATGCTCGTACTCTTTGATGCGCTTAATATGTTTCAAATGTCTAACAACCTCCGAAATTATTGGATCACTTACGCCTCCAGCTGCCTTTGGTAAAGTTGCTTCAATTCCATACTGTGCTGTCTTTGCCCCGACAGTCATACCGTTCCGAAGTTCTTTTACCGTATTCACCATCCAATGATAATTCTTAATCCACTGCAGTAAATCCTCTTTCGTTACTTTAATTTGCCCTTGTTTGCCCATCAGGTTAGCCCCCCTTAAGCTGTGGTATAATGCTTACGAGAAGGCTTAACTAGCAATCCAATTCGAGCTGTAGCGTCTGCAAACGCTGCGGCTTTTTTATTTACTATTATGGTATAATAATCCTAAAAGGAGGGTTATACCTTAATGAATGATTCGATGATGACTATAAAAGACAAAGGCTTCGTTATAATAGATTGGATACCACTACTAATTACACTAGTTCCTTTATTATTAGTAATTTGGTTTGTGATTAAATTCTTAAGCATACATAAGGAACGCAATAAGATTTTGAAGGAAATTTCTAACAAGTTAGATAAGTGACGTAATTAGATGGGAACTCCCATCTTTTTTTAATAAATAATTTCCTCAAAATGTTCAGTAATTCATATTAACAATGTAATTTGTTACATTGAGCAACCTATTGTATAATTTAATTAACAAATATTAGGGGGTTGCGGAATGAGTTTATTCGTTGCTTCTACCTTTGCAATGATCGCTTTAATCTTTGGTTTACTTAATGACATGAAAATCAAAAAATTAGAAAAACGAATCAAAGAACTTGAAAGAAATAAGTGATTATACTACATAACTGGATTCTAAAGCGATTATATAATCGCTCTATTTTCGTTTATTCCTCATATTGTGCAGTGAAAATTAATTTGATATTTGTTCAAATTCATATACATAAAATTTCTTATATCTGCAAATAACAAGAATAATTGCAGAAAGGATTTAAGTTTATGAAAAAAATAATAATCGTTTCGTTGCTTTTAATGAGTCTTCTGCTCATAAATTCTGCTTTTGCTAAATCAGATATAGAATATTTCCCTCAAGATCAACCCCCTAGCGTGATAGAGTTAGCCTTTTTACGCGAATTAGGTATACCAATTCTTGAAACAATGTCCTCATACGGTGATAATCAATTATTCGAATTTGAAAGGATTGAAAAGATTGAAAGAAATAGACAATATGACTATTATGATGTTAGTTTAAGGGTGATTTCGTTTGAAGGTGCACACAATCCACCATATAAACTAATTAACATCACTTTTCGTATACCACCTGGATTACCTTCAGAAAAGTATAAAGTGATTTCAAATAAGGCTGTCATTTCATATAAGGCTAAACACATTACTCCTGAAGAAGTTGAAAAGTTATCTAAATTTACTAATTAACTCAAAATTTTCACTGAACATTTTCATAATGTGCTGCACAGATTTAAGTTGTATATTTACCCTTAATCTACACAAATTATTGTGAAGTGTATCGCACGCACTTATTTGGTTGTGGTGCTAGTTGACAGTCACTACCTCTCTCATTTTTAGGGTCACAGCTCAGTGACCCTTTTTTAATTTCTTTCCTCAAAATGTTCAGTAAATTATTTTTCTTCTTTATAAGACTCCAAAAGTTCAATTAATGCTGGAACGGCTTCTTCATTCAAAGAATACCTCTCATTCATATAAAAGCTTCCTGTATTTGCACTCGCGTAATACCATAAATCAATGATTTCTTTCGAGTTATCATCGTATATCACTTCAAGCTTATATAAAGGACCTTCATCTGTATGAGGTTGTGATAATATAGTGGCATCTTGCATTGCATCTTCAAAAAGTTTTATTTCAGCAGCATTTTCAACTTCTTGTTTATCTAACTTAGCATTTGTACCTTGTCCAATCACAATTATTTTTTGAATTTCACCTGCAAACTCAAAAGTTTTCTTCTCTTCATTATTACAACCGACAAGAAACAACAAAACGAATATTATAAACATTTTTTTCATTAGATCCCAGACCTCTCACTATTTGTTTAATAGATTAGACTTAAAATCTATTAAACAGTTACAAAATGCCGAAATTTTCATTTACTGTACATTTTCTATCAAATACGATGGCACTCCCCGCAGTTTCTCATATGATATCCTTCAAATTATTCAGGTCTGTTAATAAAACAACTTAAATCAGTTCTTCTCTAACTGCCTTACTTGCTTATAAGTTCTATGAATGTCATTTTGAATACCATTAACCAGTCTCATGAAGCCTTCACTCCCTCAGTAGATGCAATAGCATAATCCAAAGCTTCGTCCTGTGTGCTCAACCCTTTCAGTAACCGTAAAGCTTCAAGGTTCTGATAAAACCCTATCTCGTTTTCTTTGTACTGATATTTTTTGTAGAGGCCTATGTGTAACACCAACTGATTGATTAAGTATTGTTCACCCATTCCTCGTCCCTCGCTTTAATTTGATTCTCGCTATATGTCAAAATACGTTTAGGCTTCCCGTACTTTTTACCAACCTCTTCTCTCGTCATACCATGCTCTAGCCAACAATGCTTTTTCGTAATGATGGTCCCAATGTGATGACAGCCAGGCACAGGGCATTTCAGCAGTTCTGCATTTGGTGCGTACCATGTGAAATTTTTAGTCATCTGTATCACACACCACCAATTTATTAAAAGCCTTGCGATCACCTGTTTCTAGAGCGATATCGATAGCAGCCGCTTTGTAATTTTGTTTGTTGAATTCCTCTAGATCATTCACGAGGTTTTTTAGTTCCCACTCACATCTCGCCTCACGAACCTTGGCTAAAATCTGTTTTAAATCATGATTCATACCGTCAACCTCCAATCAAGGGGCTATGCGCCCCCTTTATTTCAATCGCCAGTCAGTGCCTTCCGTCTCTAATACGTCACCATTTTTATCTAGTAATCTACTAGCACTTGCATACCCAATACGCTCCGCAATAGTTGCTCTATCCTCATTGCTATTAAAAATGATTGGTAATTTCCGTTTGTAACGCTCGTCGATAATGTAGTAATACAAACCTTCGCGAGCTTCTGTCCACTTTGCTTTTCCTACATCATCCCAAACGAGTACATCTGCTGATAACACGTTGTTTAATAGCGCGTAATACGTTTCACTATTATCATTCATCCGCTTCGCTGCCATCATTTCATCCATAAAGGCAACATCGGATACAACGAGCACATTAAAGCCTTTTTTGATTAGCTGTTTAGATAATGCGATTTGCAAGTGTGTCTTTCCAATACCAAAGTTATTATGTCTATTTTTCAGCTCTAAACGCTCGTTAGGTGGTAATGCACGAATCCGTTGCTCTCCGATAGTCGCAATAAAGCCAATGTTTTGAGCTCCTTGCGTTTTCAGTTCATCACGAGTAACAGGAAAAGCGTCTAAGTAGGCTTTAACCATCGAAAACATGCGCTGTTGCATATCGGTATCACAAACATAGTTTTCAAAATTTGCATGTACAAATTCTTCTGGAATCAACGCGTTCTTAAATCTTCGTTTCCACCTGTTCACCTCTCGACAATCACAAGGTTTATGAATCTCGTATTTTTGACTGCCCATGGTCTCGTAATGGGAGAAAACGAATTCTGTTCCTTTACACTTTGGACACTTATCCTCCCCATGCTCGTTTGTCTCGTTCGAGCTGCTCATAGAAGGCTTCGATGCCTGTTCTTGCATGAATTGTAGAATTTCTTGGAATCTGTTTGATTTTATTGTGTCTTTTATCCATTCCATTTACTTTAGCCTCCTTCGATACCCAGTCGGCATAAGAATGAATCCCTTTTTCAATGGCCCAGTTTCGTAATATTCCCTCCACATACTCAATACTTAGCTTGCCAAGGTCTGCCGTTAATTTCATTGCTTCGATAATGAGTAAGTGATCTGGATACAGCTCAAGCAATCTGTCCATTTTTCTATGATCCGTAAAGTTGCTGATTCTGATTTTTGAATCAAAGCAATTTTTAATTTCTAAGAAAGGATTGACCGACCGATTTTCTTTTTTCTCTTCTCTCTCTTTTCTTTCTTTCAGTACTTGGTTAATATCAGTATTTAGTTTATTCAATACTTGGTTATTATCAATACTTAGTAGGGGCGGATTTTCCACTAGTGGTTTTTCCACTTGTGGGTTTTCCTCTAATGGCTTTTCCACTGGTGGGATTTCTACTGATGGTTTCTCCTCTTGTTGGATAGGCGCTTCATGGACAATCGTCTCCCAAGCAACGATCCTTTTCGTTTTTTCATCTCTAACTGGTTTACGCTCTACATAGCCGTTATCTTTAAGCTCTTTTAGTCCACTTTTGAACGAATCTTTGCCATCTGTAGCATGCGTAATTAATTCGTCCATATAAAACACCCAATCATCTGGCATTGAAAGCATATAAGCCATAATGCCTTTAGCTTTCCAAGATAGACGGTTGTCATTTAATGCTGTACGATTCATCACTACATAGTTGTTGTTTTTAGCTACTCGGATAATCCCCATTTGCCCTCGCCTCTCCTTAACTCGACCTTTTTTAAAGGTTTTTATTTATTCCTTAAACCAAATTGATATAATATTGTAATGAACTATTTATTTGAACATCATTTATCCACTGAAAAGAGGTAATTTATGAATAAAAGTTTCGTGCATCATTTATGCATCCAAACCAATACATACACCGAATCGTTAAAATTCTATACAGACATACTGGGTTTTAAAGTAGTACAAGAATCACCTGATTTTCACGGACGCAATTTTAATACATGGATTCAATTGGGCGATTTTTATATTGAACTGCAAACTGGAAAACAAAATGAAATACTATGTGACGTAAACACAAATTCCCTGGGTCTAGTTCACTTTTGTTTATGGGTAGAAGATTTAAAATCAGAAGTATCTCGCCTTCATGAATTAGACACTGAATTCTTAATGAAGAATAATGAAATAATTTACCATGTTGAGAATGGTAGCTTATGCAAAATAAAAGCACCTGAAGGAACAATAGTAGAACTTCGTAACAACAAAGGAATTTAATACTTTAATTCCTAACTCTAAATGTCACCTTTACATATCGTTTTTATAAGAACCCCTCTAATCTTTCACACACCGCAAAACTACCCTTGATTTTGATAATTCGATAGTTTGGATATCTAATCATGTATTGCAACACCAAACGTTTGATTTGATCGTTATCCTTTGCCTGTTGAAAGATCCAAGCAGGCAGAAGGACTTTGTGTGGTACGTCACTGTTCAATTATCTTTTCCTCTTGAACTGGTTCTGCTTCAATGATTGAATAATCTGTGACATCAATAACATCACTCATATCCTCCGATACCTCGTTCTTAATCGTTTCATCAGCCTCTACTACCTTCTGCAACTCGATTGATTTAGGAGAATATTTTAATACTTCTTTTAGTACAGTTTTTTTAGCCATTGCGTCATAGTTAGTTTTCCAAGGGCTTGTCGAACCTTTTTGAACGGCTTGCGAAAACTGTTGAGCATGTTTATCAATACGTTCTCTTGTCCAGTAAACAAAGTCGTATCCACCATTTTTTAAATGGTACACAGCGTAGTAACCGATTGGTTCGCCTTCTGGATTTGTCGAAGGTACATGTACAAGATCTTTGTGTAATCCGTATGCAAACGAAAATTCATCTTCCTTATACACTTCATGCGCATAAATGGCTTTATATTGACCACTACGAACAGCTAAATCAATTAAACCTTTATAACCTAACTGGAACTGTACTTGTTTGCCATATGGGATTAAATAAGCTTGTCCTAGCCCTGTATTTAGCTCCACTCCTAGTTGAGCAGATTGCATAAGTGCTGCTAGAAAACTCATTTGGTCACATTCTAATAGTTTTGGTGTAGCACGAACTGCTGTTAAGGCAATTCGTGCAATACGATCAGCATCCATGTGTTTAGGTAATGCTCGTTGAATTTGAGGACCCATACGCTTTAACAATTTGTTTAATGATTGTTCTGGTGTAAGACCTTGTTGTACTTGACCTTGTATTTGCGCTTTTAAGTCATTTGTAGTTGCCATGTTTAATTCGCCTCCTTAATCGACAAACGGCGAAATAATGATTCATTGCAATATTTCTTATATAGCTCCGGTTGTTCTTCCTTTAATCGCTTGCTATCAATTCGATTAGTTGTAATTGTTTTATAAGTCACTTTAAATCGATTCGAATATCCTTCCACGGCCTCACCAAGCTTTATTTTTAGTTGATTTTCATATTCTTTACGTTGGTTTTCAAGTTGTTTTTCTTCACTTTTTAATGATTCAATCGCCTCAATTAATGTGTTCATCTGCTCGTCCAACATAATGGCTGAACCATCATCCTGAGGGAACATTTTGGCTAAAAACTCACTAGCAGATGAACTACCATCAATCGCCGGAGGTACGTTAGCAAGGACATGGTTATGCCAAAAGTCTTTTTCTCGCTCGATCATTAACTCAATAAATTCATCATCACGGGCAACTTCTTTCCACACAAAATTGTTCCCACCAATCAAAACCGCAATATATGCCTTTTCAAATCCAGTGACCGCTAGATAATGTTGCAACTGACAAATATATGCTGCTGGTACTTCGTCACCTTCCCAGGCATCTTTGTTGTACGTAGATGTTGTTTTACATTCAAGGATTGCTCTCTCTCCAACGATTCGGCGATCTAAGTTAGCTATCATAAATTGATAATCAGGATGTCGTAGCATACGATTCACACGCTGTACTTTTTTACGTGTTCGTCTTGCAAATTCTTGTGCAACAATATCTTCTAGCACATTGCCCCAGTAAACAAATTCATTGTCGATTTCTTCAACCATTTCAGATGTCTTTTCGATGAATAACTGAAACGCTGACTTCCAGCGATTAAATCCAAGAATTGCTGATGCATCTGAACCACCGATACCGCTTTTACGTAGTTGGAGCCATTCAATACGATCCATCTTTAAAGTAGATACTGCTTCCATTCTTTTAACCTCCTGTGTTAAAATAACGATAATTAATGTTTTTTCTAAGCCACTATTGCGAGTAGTGGTTTATTTTTTTGTGCAAAATGAAGCTTTAAAGTGCTCTTCTAAGTACGTGTGAATGTTATCCATGTGAACAATATCACCGTTCTGAAACTCCATGTAATCGTCATTGCTTACTATTAAACTGCCATAAAAATCCCGAAATTCTTTCTCAACCAAGTGATTTGTCGATACTCGATTAACTGTTTCGAGTGTTCCTAATACCATTGGATTCTCAACTTGAAGATTCATGTCCTCACCTTCTTTCTGATGGACTTTCCCATCAAGCAGCTTGTAAAATCAATTGAGGAGCCGGCTAACCAACCCTTTTTACAAACTGCTTGACGAGAGCGAGTTGCGACTCGCAAACGTCGATTATTGTGGTATACTATGTGTAGACAAAACCGCACTGCTGTTTAATCGTTCCCGCGATTAAGCAGCTTTTTTATTGCCAACAAGCAATAACTACTGGTACACCAATGGCGATGATGATTAGACCACACTTCACACAGAACACTTTGTGGCGGTGGTCACGGCCATCGTCTGGCATGTAAAAGTAATCCACTAACCACTTCACCATCGGCACCACCAATTGCCGACCGACACTAGACGTTGTTGTAACGACAATTTACTCCATCGTTTAAACTTGAACATCTTGTACCTCCCACTGCTGGATGTGATCTATCACTCTATCTACTTCTGCTAAATCTATTTTTTGATGGGCTTTTAAAGCTTTCAGACTTCTGATAATGTCATAGGCTCTTTCAATAGCTAAGTCGTAATCTTCCATTATTAAATTGGATTCAATTGCTCCTATTGCTCCGTATATCGCCTTTCGATGCTTGATTATTGTCATGACATCCACCATATAAAACCTCCTCCGATAAACGGTAATAATTGATTAATGATTGATAAAGTATCCATTCCAAACATCATGGCAGCCGCTGCAACTTGTCCATCCGTAATTTGTATCCATTGCATAAATGTAGGCATATCAATGGTTTTAGTTTCTTTTTCAAACTTAGAAATACACGAACGGCTGCGATGTAGTTTGTCTGCTAGTTCTTGTTGTGTGAGATTGGCTTTTACTCGTAGCGCTTTTAAAATTGCTCCATATGACATTGGTCTCACCTCCTCTCAATGTTCCAAGGCGGAACAAGGGATAGCAAAAGCAGAACCAATTGTTGTTGATAGTTGAGGTAAAATAGTGTCAAGAGGTTGTATGCCCAATCACTTAAGTAAGTACGTAGGGCTTAATTGGTCTTAATGCTTTTAGTGAATTAGGGGCTAACCCTGTATTTAAATCAATCCACTGTGTGTTGGCTTCTACCCATTGAATAAATAAGTGAGAGGGTACTAAAACACCCGCTTCTCGCAATACCGGAAAATCTGCTCTTGCAAGCAACGCTGAAGCCTTTGTATCCGCAATTCGAAGCAATTTTTTTAACTCTTCTTTCGTTAAAAACGGTGGCAACTGTTGAATTTGTACATATGTCCCCTGTAAAGTTGCTTCCATCTCCTCACGAATCATCGTGCGAAACTCAAGCATCATTTTCTCCTTAAAATCCTCGCTAAACATTACCAGCCCTCCAATCTATAGGCTGCTTTGCCCGGCAGCCTCTTCCAATGAAACTTTTCGAGGAATCCAAGAATTGATATATCGTAGCGCTAGTTGTAAATCCTGACGACGAATATCCTTATAACTGGCTACAGCAAACCGGTCTTTAATTTCACGATATAATTCACGAAAGAGTTTTGGCCGAAGTGTTGTGTCTTGTTCACACTCATAGATTTTTGTCGCTACAGCCTTTTGTACAGCACGCTGTTCACCCGATGTTAAGGTAATTTGCTCTTCAACCTTTTCATTGATAAGTAACAGTTCTTTACGGATTTCGTGTTGTTCTTTTTTAATCTCCTGCGTATCTTCAACCAAATCTGCAGTAGTACGAAGAACTGTGACAAGCGCTTGGTCTTTTGATAACGGCACAATCTTTTCTTTCATGTTGTAGTACTCGTCCACTAGTTTTTCATAGGCATCCCACGCTCTATCGGTGTTAAGAGATTTTGCGTGTAACCATGCGCCTTTTTCTGTCCAAAGGTATAACGAAGAAGCAAATTTAAGGCTTTCATCATTTTGATGAATGGCTTTAAATTGTTTTAAGTCCTCACCCGAAAGATGAATAAAGTGTTTGCCAGTTATATACCGATCTTTGTTCCGAGTGAAATTATTCGAAATGACTTTTACATCCGTTTCATAACTCTCAGCCAATTGATTTGTTGTTAACACACGCTGATTGTCATGTACGATTACTTGTAATGGATTCATAAATAACCTCCTATTTTTGAAGTCTTCCAATCTGCAAGCTAGTAGTAGATTGAATATGATTAATTCCATTCAATGAAATCACTTACCAATCTTGATAAGTTCCACGTTAAGTTGTTTTCTCACTCACCTAAATACAACAAAATGTTGTTTTAACATTTAAAAAAATATCAATTGGTTCAACATTAAATAATGCTGCAATCGCTAAAGCAACTTTTAACGAGGGTGTTCTAACTCCTCGCTCGATCATTCCATAGTAACTTTCAGTGATTGATATGTTGTATTCTTTTAGCAAATTCGCAACAACATCTTTTTGTAACCAACCTTTTTCTTTACGAAGACCTACTAACCTATGTCGACAAGTAGAATGGCTCAAATCATCACCTCCCCAACATTTTGTTGTTTTTATTTTACACAACAAAATGTTGTGAGTCAACAATAAATCGGATTTTTTGTTGTATTTGTTTTTTATTTACCTAATTACCCAACTATTAGTTGTATAATGTACTTACATATGCGAAAGAGGTGTAACCATGCCTAATGTCCCACAAAGACTTAAGGAATTAAGAAAAGAATTCAAATTAACACAAGCTGATATTGCTAAATTCTTGAATATTTCTGAGAGTGCCTATGGTTATTACGAACAAGGTCGCAATGAAATTTCAATAAGTAGCCTACAAAAATTAGCTGAAAAATATGGCGTTAGTGTCGCATATATTTTATGTGAAAGTGACGTTAAAAACCCTCATACTCAATCCATAAATGACGAAGCTGAATTCCAAGCATTCGCTAACGATCCTTCATTACAAAAATGGTACAAGGATTTACCTAAGAATCGCGAAGAGGATTTACAGAGATTACGTAAAATGTGGGAGATTTTGAAGGATAATGGTGAGATAAAGTAAAGTAACACCAATTGTATATTCGTTATGACACTTCTGTATGTAAAATATTTTTAGAAGGAATATTTTTTACTTCTCTAGTTTATTACATATGTCAAAGGAGTGATCGAATGTTAGACCACAGCTTGAAGATAGCCAAAAAGGCAAAAAAATTTACACAAGAACAACTTGCGATACAAGTTCAAACCACTAAAGGTACAATTAGTAAAATGCTCTCAATTAGATTAAAAGCTCTACGAACCCAGCAACGTAAGACCCAACAGGAAATGGCTGACTTACTAGGCATCACTAGACAAGGCTATGCAAAATATGAAAATAATTTAGGTGAACCTGACAATTCAACGCTTTCTAAGTTAGCCGATTATTTTGAAGTCAGTACTGACTACCTACTAGGTCGTACAGATAAAATAGCACTCACACCACAAGAAAAAGACGAAGCTTCTTTTCAAGCCTTCGCCAACGACCCATCTTTACAAAAATGGTATAAGGATTTACCTAAGAATCGTGAGGAAGATTTACAAAGGCTTCGTAAAATGTGGGAGATTTTGAAGGATAGCGGTGAAATCAAATAAGGACATGCTTGCATGTCCTTTAAAACAACCCCTATTTGTAAAATATATACTATATTGGGCAATTAATATTTTTTTATCATTTACCTAGTTATATTTACGCAAGTCAAATGTAACTACATAATTGGAGGGATACATATGGAACAGTTTGTAGAACAATTAAAAAATTTAGCTAAACGTATTGACAGTTTAAAAGATTCAATATCGACAGAGGAAGCTACAAAAACAGCCATAGTGATGCCGTTCTTTCAAATTTTAGGCTACGACATCTTCAACCCATTAGAGTTCAGCCCAGAGTTTACAGCCGACGTTGGTATTAAAAAAGGTGAAAAAGTTGATTACGCGATATTAAGTGATGGCGCCCCTATGATTTTAATTGAGTGTAAGAGCATTGCCGAAAACCTTACAAAACATGACTCTCAATTATTCCGTTATTTCGGTACTACTTCCGCTAAATTTGGCATTCTTACAAACGGTATCGTATACAAATTTTTTACTGATTTAGAAGAGCCAAATAAGATGGATACAACACCTTTCTTTACATTTAACATTTTAGAGCTACGAGATATTCACATCCAAGAAATCGCAAAATTCCGAAAAGAAACGTTTGATCTTGAAAATATTTCAAGTACCGCTTCTGACCTTAAATACTTAAACGCCTTAAAAAGCTATTTATCCGTTCAATTCGATACTCCCGATGAAGAATTCGTAAAATTCCTTGTACATCAAATTTATGATGGTTTAAAAACAAAAAATGCGTTAGAAAAATTCACACCGATTATTTCAAAAGGATTAAAACAAATTGTAAACGAAAAGGTAAACGATAAATTAAACGCTGCCCTTAAATCAACTGGAGATAGTAAAGTACGTGTAACCCTTCCGGATCCAAACAATGAAGAAACAAAAGAAGAACCGGTAAAAGACGATGGTATTGTAACAACACCTGAAGAACTTGAATCCTATTCGATTGTAAAGGTAATTCTTAAAGATACAATAGCACCTGAACGTGTATTCTACCGAGATAATCGAAGTTATTTCAATATTATTATTGATAACAATATCCGAAGATGGATTATGCGCGTATTTTTCGAAAAAAACAGAAACTTTATCGTCCTAAACGACGCAGCTACCGACAAAGAACGCACTGTTCTTGACTTTGTACACCCGATTGATTTACTGAATTACAGTGAACAAATCCTTAATACTGTTCAGGATTATGTAGAAGTGACAAATTAGTTTAGGTATCAAATATATAATAGTGGCTGACTTAAAAATAGCTAGACAAGGCAAGTTAAATTATTAATATAACTAATGAACTTGATAATTTAATACTTGAAAATTAGCTAATTATTTTAAGTCAGACGCTCTACCTAGTTCTCACATGCTAATACTTACTAACTCTATAAGTAAAAAAGTAACTACATAGCAAGTCTTCGTCAATGACCTTACTCTACAAAAATTGACCAGGGATTTATACAGGAGCACCGTAAGATGTGAGAGATTTTGAAGGATAGTGGAGATTGTAATCGTTATTTGGAGAAAGTCAAATAAACGATTTTTATTTTAATCTTCAAATAGTAGAATAATTATTTGTATTAGAAGGACATGGCATATACATGTCCTTTAAACGCACCATTATTGGTAGTATTATTCATTTATGTTTTATATTATTTACTGTCTTACATGTAAAGTACTACTTTATAAAGATACCTAGATTGAGAGGAGGTGATTTCTATTAAACAGTGTATTTTTGTTAGTGGTGTTCATGGTGTAGGTAAATCTTATTTTTCTAATAGATTAAAAGATAGTATAAATCTCCCTCATTATTCTGCAAGTCACTTAATTAAAACTTTTGACAAAAAATTATTCTTTGTAGATAAAAAAGTATCAGATGTGAATAGCAATCAAGAGGTACTAGTAAATTCAATCAAACAAAATGTTAGAGAAAAACTTTTTATTTTAGATGGACATTTTACTTTATTAAAAGATAACGAAACAATCGAAAAAATACCTTTAACAACCTTTAAAAATTTAAATATTACAAAAGTTTTTTTACTATTAGAGCATCCAAATGTTATTTATAACCGAATATCCACACGCGATGGCAAAGAACTATTATCAACTGAAAAAATTTCCGAACTACAAAAATGTGAAAAGGAACATGCTATTTTAGTTTGTAATACCCTACAAATTCCTTTAATCATTCTTGAAAATTCAATTGCTGCAGAAACCTATATTAAAAGGAGAGATCCAAATGAGCCGAACTGACTTTTTTACTTCACGTTTATTTAAAGATATAAATTTAGATGATCCATTCTTTGACTCTTTAAAAGCTGACTACACTGAATTTGAAGACTGGTTTATACGGAAAGGAAATGAGCGTGCATTTCTATTTGAATATGATGGTGGTATCCATGCATTTTTATATCTTAAAGTTGAAGAAGAAGATCACTCTTCATTCGCTCCCCCTTTACCATCTAAAAAACGAATTAAGATTGGTACATTAAAAATAGATTCACGAGGTACTCGATTTGGAGATCGATTTATTAAAAAAGCTATAGATTATGCTGTTTTAAATAATACCAACGAACTTTATGTCACTGTTTTTCCTAAACATGAACACCTTATAAAGCTATTACAAGCATATGGTTTTGTAAAAACCGCTACCAAGACAACCCAAAATGGTGTAGAAGATGTTATGGTAAAATCTATTTCTCAAGATAATTATGATTCTTCATTAACTTTACGTTGTAATTACCCTTTAATTAAACGCGATGTAAAATCACATTTATTAAGTATTTGGCCAGAGTTTCATACACGATTATTCCCAGATTCTATTTTAAATACAGAAAACCCCGCTCAAGTTATAGAAGATGTTTCCTATTCTAATAGTATAGAAAAAGTGTACATCTGTAGAATGGATAATGTTTTAAACATTAGGCCGGGTGATAACATAGTAATATACCGAACTGCAGAAAAAAATAAATCAGCTGAATATTCGGCAGTAGCTACTAGTTTATGTGTTGCAGTAGAAGTTAAGACCCGTGAAGATTTTGCTAACGTGGAAGAAGTAATTGACTATTGTAGTAAAACAAGTATTTTTACAGATGATGAAATTAGAGCTGAATATTTCAATACACGTAGGTCAATGATAATAATTAAAATGTTATATTGCTATGCATTACCAAAAAGACCTATACGACAAAAACTTATTAATGAAGCTTTGATTGACAGGGGAACATACTGGGGTATAATACATTTAACCGAACATCAATTCGGTAAAATATTAGAACTAGGTGAGGTTAATGAAAGTATTATTGTCAATTAAACCTGAATTTGTTGAAAAGATTTTTTCAGGTGAAAAAAAATTCGAATACAGAAGAACTATCTTTAAAGATAATACAATTGAGACTATTGTTGTTTATTGTACAATGCCAATTGGAAAAGTAGTTGGGGAAATTAAAATTGAAGAAATACTTAATTTAGATATTGACGCACTTTGGGATGAGACTAAAGATAAATCTGGTATTAAGTATGATTTTTTCAAATCCTACTTTCATGATAAAGAGTCAGGTTATGCTATTAAGTTCAAAGATGTAATTGAATATGATTACCCACTAACATTAAGTGATCTAAAAAAAGGTTTAAAGCCTCCACAATCTTTTTGTTATATTGACTAATTTCAACGATCCCTACTATATGTAATAAGTAGGGATTTATTTCACTGCAAAAAAGAACATATGTCCCCTTTATATTAAGGAGTTGATTGTTAATGCCCTATTATACGCATCTTGAAGACTTTATTCAGCAATTTTATACAAGATTAGGAATCATTCTCCCCTCATTATTAAATTTTACAGAAGTGTCTCAACGATTAGGCTTAAGAGTATTTTATTGGTCTGAACCAAGCCAAGCGTTATTTTCAAAAGATAAGCCATACATATTCTTAAACGAATCGCTTAACAAACAACAACAATGGCAGGAGTTTTGTCATGAGCTTGCACATGTGTTACTACATACCGGGGATCAGTTCTATATGTATCCCCTCTTCCGTGAATACCAAGAATATAAAGCGAATAATTTTATGTATCATGCCTGTATGCCTACCTTTATGTTGGATGAAATACAGCTATATGATTATTTGCCTCAAACCGTGGTCAAACTTCAGGAGTTATTTAATGTTGAATATGAATTTGCTTTGAAGCGTTTAACACAATACTTAAACAAACGTTTCTATGTTCCATATTGGAACAGCAGGAAATGTTGAAATTACTGCTTGCTATGGGAAGATAAAAGTATCCGTACTTTCCATTTAGAGGTGATTTTATGTTTTGTGAGAGAATCGACAAACATACTTGGCGATGTATTGGAGAAGGACCTCGTCACCCTATTACAGGCAAACGTAGGCAAGTTACTAGACGTGGTAAAACCAAAAAGGAAGCTGAGGAAAAAGTAAAGCAAGGTGTTGCTGCATTAAAACATCAATTTACGATTGATCCAGAAATACGTTTTGCAAAATTCTATAACCAATGGCTTACTCTCTATCGTCTGAAAGGAAATAAAGAAACCACTGTTAAATATAGAGAGTACTGTTTATCTGTCCTCAATCGTTACTTAGCGGATTACAAATTAATTAATATTACAACTGTTCGCTATCAAAATGTCATTAATGACTTATTTGAAAAAGGCTGCGCCTATTTTACTCTTAGAGGCATTCAAAACGCTGCTAAGATGATGTTCAACTATGCAAAAGAAGTTGGTCTTATTGAGATTAATCCAGTAGATGGTGCATTCATTCCAAAAAAGAAAATGACGTTGGAACAAGTGAGTGGCCAAGATGTAAGCCAGTTATTTTTAGAAGCTGAAGAATTAAAGGAGTTTTTAAGAGAAACAGATCAATATCCTAATATCGCTTATCGCACAATCATTTACACAATCGCATTTACGGGCATGCGTCCTAGTGAAGCACTTGCCCTCAAACTTGAGGATGTGGACCTGAACAATAAAACAATTCGCATTAACAAGACTAATTATGCGAAAGGTGATCGAAAAAAGGACTTTGAATTAACGCCCCCCAAAACAATTGGAAGTGTTAGAATTATTGACATTGATGATATTGTAGTCGAGAAAATTCAAGAACTTATCGCTTTCCGTAAACTGAGCAAATGGCAAGATCATGGGTATGTATTTGGTGAGCAAGATGGCTTCCCTACTACCGTTAAAATGCTTAATAGAGCTGTTAAACGAATTGCTTCAAGAACGAATATTGATAAGCCATTCCGCACATATATTTTACGTCATACGCACATTAGTCTTTTGGCAGAAGCTGAAGTGGACTTGAATTACATTATGAATCGTGTAGGTCATAAAAACTCCGATACGACGACAAAAATTTACCTTCATGTAACAGGTGGCATGCGCGAAAATGCGTCTAAAAAAATGCATGCTAAATTCACCGCCCTATTGAATGATTAAACCCCAATAAATCTGTTTCACAACAATAAAAGGATAAATGTTGCTGTTTGGTTGCTTTTTTGCAAAATCAGCTTCATTTATCCTCTATAAACGTTGATATATCAAGGTTCTCCCGAAACCTAACCCCTTACATTCGTCGTAAGCGTTCATGCTTTTACCCTCTTTCATATGTAATCACAAAGCCCATTATAGCAAGGTTTTTCACACTTGTATAATGTTTCGATTTCACCGATATTCACCTGCATTCAGATTTTTGGTTGCTTTTTTGTTGCTTTGGTTGCTTTTTTTAGGTGTAAAAAAATGACACACCCTAGTAATATACATACTTCAAAATTTATATTTATTCAAATTAGAACATAAAAGAAAGTTTAGTGGAACGGAATTAATAAATAACTAATATTGGTTATTTTTCTTTTTTATATACTTTTACCATCTAATTTCTTAAAATAGATAAGGTATTAAAGGAGGAAGTTTGAAAATGAAAAAATTATTTTATGTTGGAGCCTTATCGGCATTTTTACTTGCTGCATGTGGTGATGAAAACGAAGCTGCACCTAAAGAAGAAGCTCCAGCTAGTGAACAAGCTGAACCTGCAAAAGAATCTGTAACAGCAGAGACGGCAAAATGGCAGGATGAAATAACAAAATTGGCTACAAATTCTGATAGTCCGGCTGATAAGTTTTATGCACTTGAAAAATTTTTAATGGAGTATAATCCTACTGAAGCAGAAGTGAAGGAATTTTCAACGTACATAGTTAATGATTATAAATCAGGTAATTATTTAAGTGAAATCGAAAACCATGAGCGAATGTTGACTAACATTTTTAAATCTTATTTTGTTGAGAAAAATAGCGAAGGTGCTCTAAAGGATTTCGCTTTTGATTATTTCCAAAATATGAAATATACATATCGTAGTGTTGATGCAGTAGATAGTGAAGCTGTAAAATCAAATGAAAAACAAATGAATAAAGCTCTCGAAAAAATGAAATAAAAAATTTAGTCACTCAAATGTAGTGAAATCTAAAAGTTAGATTTTTGATCTAACTTTTGGGGTGCAGTACAAATCGAGTGGCTTTTTTGTTATCAAAATTAATCGATTTTTATTATAGCAAAAATGCCCATAAGTAGTTAATGTTATCTTTGGAGGTTTATTCAAGAAATGACCTATACAACTTTAAGGAGGATACATAATGGTAAATATGTTTAAAAAAGGTTTTATTTATTCTGCATTAATGCTGTTATTACTTGTTAGCTTTAGTGTTGAAAGTGCATCTGCAGCAGAAGGGATTGATTATGAAGTAGGAGTAACTAATTTAAATAATACTTCTGAAAATAGTGCAGTAATAGGTAGCCAACTAGTTAAACCAGAAATTGGTTGGAATAGATACGATTCGACAAATTCTGCAAAGATAGTAGGAGGACCTGATACTCCTTTAATACAAGATCACATTAGTTATTACAAGGGTTCTTCAGCATTTTATAGAGTCAACAATACTGTAACTTTTACAATGAATGGAACTAAATTTAGAATAATTGCCGCGATTTTTGACTCAAGAAGTACAAGTTTAGAAGTAAGTATAGATGGTGATATAGTTGATGTATATTCTGCAAACATTAGCGCACTAAATAAAAACCAATTACAGAGATTGGTTTACGAAAAGAACAATTTATCTCCTGGAACGCATGTTGTTGAGATAAAGAGCCTTGATAAATTAAGAATTTTTGAAATTGATGCAATAGATGTTGATGGGAAATTATTGGCTCCTGGTGAAATTCCATCTGATATAGAAGCAATTACTTTAGATAAAAATTCTTTAGAACTACTTGAAGGAACTAATGATAAACTTAACGCAATAATTTCTGCTGAAAATGCAACAAATACAAAAGTAATTTGGACAAGTAGTGATGAAAGTATTGCCACTGTTGATCAAAACGGAAATGTCACTGCCCTCAAAGAAGGAGTAGTTACTGTCACAGCACAAGTAGAAAATACAAATCTTTCTGCAAATTGTACCGTTACAGTGAAGAAACAAAGTGGTACAGAATCTGAATCAATTAAATTAGACAAAAATAATTTTGAACTTCTTGAGGGTAGTAAGGATAAATTAACTGCTACTGTCTTACCAGAAAACTCTATTAATAAAAATGTGGTATGGTCTTCAAGTGATGAATCAATTGCCATTGTAGATCAGGATGGAAATGTGACAGCTATTCGTGAAGGAACTGCAATCATTACTGCAAAAATAGAAAACACTGATATTGCAGCTACTAGCACTGTGATTGTTAAAAAACCTATTAGTGAATCTTCTAGTGCTATCCTTAGTATCACACTAGTAAATGGTATTACAAAAGAATATGATGTTACTAATACCGTTTTAAATAGTTACTTGAATTGGTTTGAAAGTGCTCAAGGTACTTCAACTTTCAAATTCACAAAAACTATCTCACCTTATAAAAAAGTAACTGAATATGTTGTACACGACAAGATTGCTTCATTTGAAGTAAGAGAGTATTAATCAAGAGACCGCCCTCCACAATGATTAAGTGGTAGAGCGGTCTTTCTATTTTATTTATTACGTCTTTGTTGAATCGTAATATACAGTCCAATCAAACATCCATCGTCATGACTGGACTGGTACCCATAGAGGCGATCCTTATTAAAAAGGAGTAAATTACATGACAGAAAAAGAGTACTTAGAGTTTAAAAGCCTTCTCGAAATGAATGATGAACTGAATTTTTATTATAAAGGTGAGGAATATTGGATAAGTCATAATCGTGGTAAATCTTATCTATCAAGAGTTAAAGATCAGTATTCTCAAGAATTTAATGGCTATGAAGAACTACTTGAAAAAGGAACAATTGAAGGTATGAAAATCGCAGAAATATATCCAGAATTAAAATGGTAAAATAGGTTCTTTGAATGCTCAAAACAGTAAGGCGCCAAATGAAATTCATTTGGCAGCCTTTTACATATGAACACCTAGGTTTTGCAATTTCTATAATTGAAGTCAACAAGACAAGTATTTGTACTATGTCTAACTATTTTTATTATTTCTACGTTGCTGAATCGTAATATACAATCCAATCAAACGATCCGTCGTCATGACTCCATTCTGTAAATCCTTCAAGTGTGGAGCCTGTATAATTCCGTCCTTAACTGCCTGCGCAATAAAGTTTTCAGTCTCGGTTCTCATAGCTGGTGAACCAGGATTCCAAATTGTATTTGTCATTCCGATTTCCTCCTTCTTGTCTTTCACAATTAATTGGACTTTCATTTTACTGTTACTTGGCACGATTATTTGTCCTTCTAATTTGTAGCCTCTAGGCATCTTCCAATTGCGTTTCACTTCAAAATGTGGACGGTATATTCTGCGTGCCCAATCACCGCCCCACGTAATACCTAACTTACGAGCGATTGCCCCGACTTTTGTTAATGTATCTACATCATATAAGGGTTTCGGGGGAGCCACGGCAATGTCCCATGCTAAACGTGAAGTATGATTACTCTTTAGCGTCCAAGTCACTGGATAAAGGCGCTTACCCTTGGAGTCATATAATCGAGTTCGCCCCTGCTGATATAAATAATTTTGGCGTGCTTGTGACCGGTAGGTTTCAGTAACGAAGATATTATTAATACCTGCTTTATAGCTCTCTTGAAAGAGTAATCTACAGGCTGTCTGCGCCACTGGTAGTAATTCACCTAAATCTCGGCATGTTGTTGTAACACTCATTGTTTATCATCCTTTTTATCATCATTGTCGATTTGAAGTTGCTTAAAAGCGTTTGTTAAAAACTTCGGGACTTTCAACCCTAACTTTCCAAGGTTCTCAATCATACTGATTCCTTCCATCCCGATGAGAAAAAGAATCATGGCATTGCGCATAAAGTTCCCACTGTCAGTTGCCAAGTCCAGTTGTACTGCAGCAATCACCATCAAAATCATCGCCAGTTTTTTAAACAGACCTATTAAGGCTTTTCTGCTATCAACGTTTTTCACAACAAACGCAACCATAACGCCTAAAATATAATCAATCGCCATAAAAATAACGAATGCTTTGATTAAATGGTCAATGCCACCAACAAAATAGGCGACCCCTGCCATGGAGCCGCCTACGAGTGATGTATATAATGTGTCTGTTTTCATTGGACACCTTCCTTTTTTGCATAATAAAAGCCCTCCACAGATGATTGTAGAAGGCTTAAAATCTATTGTAATTTGTAATTTTACTTATTTTGAAACGATCAAGCATTTAAGTCTGTTATTGAAGGGATAGTAATTTCCTTAACACATGAAACTGGTGATAAATTAATCACACATTGCACAATAGATACAATATCTTGTACAGGTATACGTGTACCTTCATATAAATCAATTGCCTTTTCTGCACCTTCTTCATAAGGTACTTCTGCTGCTAGCTCCCCTGGATTAATACAAGTGACAGGAATTTTATCTCCTCTCAAATGTTCACGTAGAGCATTTGTAATGCCTCGTAAGCCGAATTTAGATGCAACAAATGAAACCTGTGAACTATTTGTATGTTCTAAGCCAGCCGTTGAACCAATTAAAATGACTTTTCCATTTTTAGCTTGTCTTAAGTTTGGTAGAAGCGCTTGAATATACGTAATAGTAGAAGTTAGATTTATATTGATTAAGTTGGAAATATCTTCGATTTCATCCTTATCAAATGTATAGTCATCTTCGAAACCACGCTTTTCCCATACGCCAACATTATATATTAATACATCTATTGCAATGTCTTTTAAGGTTTCCTTTAAAGAAGAGATTTGTTGTTGACTTGATAAATCTATTGAAAGCCATTTGCGATTTACACCATCATTAATATCCAAACTTTCTGGTCGTGTTCTTGACACCATCCATACTGTATCTCCCTCTATGGGTAGACCCTTTACAAAGGCGTCGCCAAGCCCTTGACTTGCTCCAAAAATAATAAAGTCTTTACTCATCCAATCTTCCTCTCCAATAACTATCTTTTGATTATTTAAGATTGAAAACAACATAACAATTAAGTCTATTATATTGTATAATATTATTATTTCACTTCATTCTTTTGACTGAAATACATAAATTTTACTATCATTTTCTTGTTCTAGTTTGTGATACACCACTTGGCGCAAATTTGATAGATTTGGTACTTGATTACGTTTATGTGGACGTGCTAGCACATAGTTATACCAGATAGCTACTAGTCCACTCTGTTCATTAAACATTTTGTTCGCCTCCTTCTGATTCCTTTGCAATTAACGAGGAAAGCTCTATAATCGCCCTTTCCTGCTCTGCTAAACGTTGCTCTTGGTTCGCTATATACGTTGACATGCACCCTATTGTTGTATCACGAATATCATTAGTTATATGCGTTCGCAAGGTTATATATCCTAAACAACGCTTTGGTAGCTTTATATACTTCAATTAACGTAACAGGTTAGTTGACGAGTTATATTTGTTTTATAATGTAAAAATTGGTAAAATAAATATTGACTTTTAAATGTTGCAAATAGTGGGAGATGTTAATTGTGCATTCAACATACGTTCTTTACAATATTGTTCCTTTCGGATTTCTAATTTTGCTAGTATATATTTTTATTGATGTATTTCTTGACTATTTTAGAAAAGAAATAAAAAGTAATAAAAAACGAATTATTCTATATAGCTTTATCTTTTACTTAATAAGTTTAATTCAAATTAAAACTGGTGGATTCACGCTCCCTCAAAATCCAGCAGACAATGGTAGAGGATTTATTTCAACGAATGACTGGTTTGGAATATTTGATACGATGCACTTTCATATTTCTATTTTTAGTTATTCAGCTTTATTTTATAATTTTATTTTATTTGTACCATTTGGGATTTTTTTATTACTCCTTTTCAATTTAAAAAGTAACAAAAAAGCAATTTCTATTGTTGTTTTAAGTTGTTTAGTGATACATTTCGCCCATCTTTTACTTGGGCGGTCTGGTTTTACTAAGGGCCACTTTGGTAATATGGATATTTTCTGTTCGTTATTTAATGTTTTGGGTGGGGTCTTAGGAATCTTTTTAGTAAAGTACGCAGTAAATTATATTCACTCATATAAATTAAACACCCAAACAAAAATTGTCGATTAAAATATACACCAAAAAGGCACGAATGTTGTTAAATCAACGTTTTTGCCTTTTCACTTTAACTATTGCCTTTTCACTTTAACTATTGATTGTACATTTTTTATACAAATTGCACAAACAGTAGAGCGTCTATACTTACAGAGTTTGTTTATAAATTTGCATAAAAACTTGTATAACATATCATCGAAAATTTTATTCCACAATATTATCGCATGTATCATCTACATTAACCGTATTGTTGTACTCATCTATTACAAAGCAACAAAAGCAAAGATGTCCTCAAGTCCAGCAAAATTTTCCACACATAATAGATGCACCACTCTAATGATTTTACTTGTCTTAGCCCCGTAATTATCTACGACCAAAACACTACTAATTGCGCAAGTGATACTTAAAACTCCTAAGGACCACCTGAACCACTGTAAATTTCCATTGGCTCACCTGCGTTGATACGACTTGTCACCTTTACCGTGGCATTTGCATCTTCCTCTTATGCTTTACCAGATATTTTAAATTTATCAGTATTTACAACACCAGAAGGCGCGACTGCATCTACCGATAGCAACGGTGCTCTGTTCGGTACGACGAAAACCTCCGTTCTATTTTTAACAAGATCTTTTTCGGTATCCTCTGCCTATACCGCTAATATCTTAAGAAGACTTCTCTATAAAAGAGAAAATAAAAACACCCCGAAGGATGTTAGCAATTATTATTTAACTTCTAAAAATAGATTAATTCTGCTTTTCTGTCGAGCCAAAGACTTCATCTACCTCTTTAGCAAAAACTTGGAAAATATAGTTTATCTCTTGTTCTTCCGAAGTAATATCTGTTGCTAAACCTTCAGGTGGTTTCCCTCCTTGAATAAACATTAAAATATTATGGTCATCGTCAACTGTTGAAAAATCACCTTTTTTCCAACGTTTTAATATATCTAGATATATTTCATACGGTGCATACTTATCAGACATTTTATGACGTTCATAGTTATCTTTGTTTTCTTCTACCATCTGTATTAAAATGTCGATTCTTTCTGGTGTAATCATAATAGAGCCTTCTTTCGATTCAGCGATAATCTTTTGGTGTGCCATCTCTTGAATCACTTCTTCTACTAGATTGCCAACGAAGGGTTCATCTCCACTTTTCCAATCATCAATTTTCTTGGAGAAAATAGGGTTTTCCCAACCTATACCGCTCACATCTACCGTCGATACAAATTTTTCTTTTGTATCTGCTTTTGAAGTGTTCTCTAATTCTTTCACATCTTGTTCCATCTCTCCTTTGTCATAGATCTTGTCTGAGATTAAAAGTGTACCACCTATACTCAATAACGCAGTTAAAATAACGATACCTAAAACATATGTCCACTTCATTAATTTCACCACCATAATTAACACTTTAATCCAAATTAGCATATATAATCCTTTTTGTAAACAAGGGTTTCATTTTCTCGTCTCCTAGTAATACACTTAAAAAAATCATATCGAACAAGTTTATAAGGCGTGGGTCGGTCGTGAGTCTGTCTTTCCCTAATATAGAGGATTTTATCCCAAGGGCAGAAACATTTACTGCACCGAGTTTAAACAAAACATCGTACATGTTTTACATTTGTTCTTTTTGTTACATCTGTTACTTTTATTCCACAATCGCGCACGATTTCAATCTGCCTTTTAATTAAAAAAGCACTTTCCTAATTCCAGGAGAGCGCTTAATTGCTAAATAAACTATATTAAATTTCTTTTTTAAAAGAAGTTAAGGAAAGGCGTTCTGTTATACTTATTTCCTCTGTTTTTGAAAATCCATTTTTCAAATAGAAAGTCACTGCTGGTGTATTCTTGGATCCAGTGGATACTATTATTGTTTCCAATCCTTCATTGTCGTTTTCAATAAAATCCAATAATATCTTGGCAATTCCTTTTTTGAAATGTTTAGGATGTACCATTAACCGATGTATATCGATTATACCATTCTCTACTTTTATAGAAATGACGCCGCATAATTCTTCTTTTACGTAATAACCAAAAAATGTCTCACCACATTGTTGTAACGTGTAAACTGTATCTTTCAATGGCGGTATATCATAAAAGTCTATTATTTCCGCTTCCACTTTATATGAAGGTATTTGAATGTTTAAAACTTCTTCAGCAAGTTTAAGATTAGTTATATCGATTTTTTTAATCAAATCTATCCCCCTTTAACTTTTCCTACTTTAATTCTAATAGCACCGGAGTTTAAGTAAAAGCCTTTTGGACCATCTAAATTTTAATATAAATTTAAAATCCTTTAAAAGTTTTATTCAACAATCTGGCCCGATTGTTGAACATATGTTATTAAAATGAAGTAGCTCATTGAATACTTCATCGTTTTACCCTAAAAATTGTCGTACTAGATATTCTCATATGGTTTCCAATTGCACGCATGCTATGCCATCTAGTAATCTATGAAGAACTTCAATCTCCCCCTGTCTCTATATACTAGTGGTATACGTGCTTGCACTTCTGCAATCTTTTGCTCATACTCTTTAGTTCGATAATTTAACAAATAGACACGATGTTGAACTTCATTAAACACCGGATTACTTATATATCCATCTGCCTTTGGTAATGTTACATTAAAACCATACATTGCTGTTTTCGCCCCGCTGAAACTATTATCATCAACCTTCGCTACTGGCTTTTGTGCTTCTTCCATTGTCGCAACCATCCAAGGAAAATTCTTAATCCACTGCAGTAAAATCTTTTTCATTAAATTAATTTGCCCTTTTTGGCTCATCAGGTTAGCCAAGTAAGCTGTGGGATAATGCTTCGATAAGGTTTAAATAGCTTAATCCAATTCAAACCCTAGCGTGTGACGACGCTGCGGCTTTTTTTGTGTTACAATAAAATTAACAAAAATTAGGAGGTTCACTTATGCTTGGTATCACGTACATAGCCTTTACTTTCGCTATAGCAACGTCAGTCATCGTCTTACTTAATGACATGAAAATTAAGAAATTAGAGAAACGGATCGAAGTACTTGAAAGAAAAAAGGGATTTTAATATATAGTTGAATTATAGGGGGATGTTTTAATCATTCTATTTTCATTAATTACGCATATTGTTCAGTAAGCTTTTTTGCTTTCATGACATTAATACCGCTATACATTAGTTAACTAAATAGCGAATTTTTGTTACCATATTATAAATGCTATTATTTGGAGGTGTTTTTTTGACTGACAAGAATAGAACATTACTGAGCTCGATTAGTGGTTTAGCATTATGTTCAGTAGGAGCATATAGAATCTTTACACACAACTTAGAAGCTATGTCAATTCTAGTGGCATATATTTTCTTTATTGGCGGATTGATAGGCTGTGTTTTTAGTGTTGTAAAGTTGTTTACGATTGAACAAACTTAGCGTTGCTTTATTGTAGCGCTATGCTTATTGGTATTGCCCAATTTCTTTCAAACTTTCAATATCTACTAAAATCTATATAAATAACGAAAGAATAGTTATTTGCCTCTGTAGCTGTAGAAGGGAAGAGCGCCGGAAAACATTGTAGCTGCCGGGTCGCAAGGCAAGGGTTTCAGAAGCACCGAAAAGCAAATGAGCTGAAGCAGGTGAAATTCCTAGCTGGTGAAAGTCCGTAGGGAAGCGTGTTCCCCCTAGCCTATGCTTACGAAAGGAGTGCGGGTTCGAATCCCGTCAGAGGCATCGATCTCCTATCCATACTATTGCTTTACAGAGTCTTTGAAGTCTCTATTCTTTGGTGTATCTTGTATAACCACTCCTTTTCTAGGGTCTGCTAATATGTCACCTAAGTGATATTTCAATTTTGAGTACTTGTTTGCCCTCCTACAAAATTTCCAAAATTCAGGATTGCATGTATCCGCATTAAAATTATTTAAGGATTGAGCCAGTTGTCATGTAATGCTGTACGATTCATCACGACATAGTTATTATTTTTAGCTACTCAGATAATCCCAATTTGTCCTCGCCCTCCTTTTTCGTGTTACAAAATGCCATTAGAATGGGGTATTTCAATTAGGAAATAAAAAAATTTCCCGGGTAAGCGCAAGAAATGACAAAAAAATAACTTATTGAATTAATGCGAATTTTGCTCTTCTTTTGCTAATAAACAGGCTTGTATTTAATATAATGAATATCTTATTTATCAATTTTGACAATCTAAATTTATGGTTTATCAAGGGTAAAACAAGTATTTTGCTATGACAACTTTATCAAGATACTTCGCCCCATTTTTTGTAGGACATCGTTGTCTTCACTCCATGAATGACAAAATTAAAAAGGGCTAGAAAGCATGATTAGGATAATTACCATAGCAAAATCCGCGTTTCATCACCATTTCTCATTATATTTATGCTCTTTAAAATGAATGTACTCTGTATTTTTGATTCTCGTCCAACTACTAATAGCATTCAAGATTATCATAAAGATTACAAATAAAACTGAACCTACGACGAAATGCCCTAAGAAAAAAGTTACAAAGGCCGCAACCAATAGTGCAATTATTATGACGATTGCTAATATTTGTAATTTACTCTTCTTGTTTTCATTCATCGACCCAACCTCCCATTAAACATATTTCATCACCTTTTAACATGTTAATATGGTTTATTTTACTACGTTCTTAAGTATTACACAAAAATATACTCATCACTAAAAATAGAGTCGTTTATGTATGTCTTGCCCCAGTATGTAAGTAACAAGGGAGGAAACACTTAGTGCCCCTCCCTCGCAGTATACAAAGTTACTTGAAAATCGTTTGGAACATTCTGAATATCTAGCTTACAATTATATTAGGCATTACATAAAAATAGATTAAACTACAGAATTCTCAATAACAATTCCTGAAGACACAAGATTTACTGTATTAGCAATCGAATCACCTACAGGGCAACGTGCTTCAATATATTTTTTAAATTCTTCTACCTTTTCCTCTGATGCATTCGTTTTGATATGAAAAGTATATCGGATTGATAAAAATCCTGGTCTTACATCGGACTTGCCTAAAAAGCCATCTGTATCAAGGTCTCCTTCTAATTCCACCCAGAAATCTTGAAGGTCTATATCAAACTTCTTCGCATACGTTCTTGCTACTATTGATTGACATGCCCCTAAAGATGAAAGCAAGAGTTCTACAGGATTTGGAGCTTGATCATCTCCACCTAATTCTTTTGGTTCATCTACAATAATTTTATGTCCTCTAACATGAGCTTCTACCAAAACCTTTTCTTTTAAAAATGTGTTTGCCTTAAATGTTGTTATTGCCATTTACAATCACTCCTCTTTAGAATTTGACTACTTTTTTTATAATTACTGAATAAGGTTTTTATACCTTATTAAGTTTATAAGAATACAACGTTATTTCTTTTATGCTACTTGTAACTTTTTCTTTAGTCAACTACTAATTAAAAATTTTTCAAATTCAAGGATAGCAATAGCAACAAATCTATCCAAACAATCACTTCATTAGATTAATCACTTATTCAACGTATTCGCTGCAAACTTGTATGGCACATATTACGTTTCATGGCAATTAGAAAAAAACTTCTTGTTTCCTATTGATTAATTTTTAACGTTATCAATTATTGTTAAGAAATACTTAGCTTGGGATTGTAAATGTTTTGATTTAACTGCTTTTTTAATTAAAAATAATATAACCAAAATATAAACAGCTTGCATAAAATAATAATAGGTTACTGGGAGCTGTTTAAATAAAATTTCTTTTGACATTTCTTTATAGATAAGTAAAAAAGCAAATAGTCCTACACCACTCAGGTTTAATATGGAAACTCTATCATATGTACATTCAATTTCTACTAATCTTGCCTTCAAAATTAACCGATCTTCTGTAGAAAGAGCTTGAATATTTTTTATATAACCTTTTATATTTGAATTTCTTGTCTCATATTTTAGGAGTCTTTTAAAAATAGTATAAAAACTATCTCCATTCCAATCTTTTCTTTTTAGGTGTTTACCTAAAAATTTTATTAACTCTTTATCTTTACAATTATAAATACATTTTATCAACTCCCTCTGATCTCTTGAATTAGTTCCTGTTTCTAAAAATTCACTATTCCCTCTAACCAATTTTTTACACCTCTTTTTTCACTATACCACATTTTTTCACCTTTACACACATTCTATTAAAGTGCAAAAATGTGTTAACAGTACCTACACTATCTGTTTTTTAATGCAATAGCTTTCCTCTTACCCGCCATTGTTTCTTTATAAAATAAAAACACCTCAAATGAGATGTTTCATCAATTTTTTATAAATCTATATTACTGCTCTAAAACCTCTTGGATAGATTGGTCTAAAATATCCATTGCCAGCTCTAATTCTTGTTGCTTAATAATCAGTGGTGGCGTGAGCGTAAGCACATTTCCTTGTGATACTTTAAAACTTAATCCCTTCTCCATACATTTATACATTACTTGTTCTGCTTCAACTATAGCTTTTTCTTTCGAATGGCGGTCCAATACTAATTCTACGCCATATAAAAGACCGATTCCTCGTACATCACCTATAATTTCATACTGCTCTTGCATCTTTTCAAGTCGCATTCTCATATACTCTCCTAATTGATTAGCCTTTTCTATTAATTTAAAATCCTCAATATAATGAAGAGTAGCCAATGCTGCTGCACAGCCTAGCGAACTTTTTTCATGTGTATAATGACCAAGTGCAATATCTTGGGCAACATCAAGTTCTCCTTTTACGAGCATCGCCGCCATTGGAAACACGCCTCCACCCAATCCTTTTCCCAATAAAACAATATCTGGAATAACTCCAAAGTTTTCAAAAGTGAACATTTTTCCTGTTCGTCCTAAAGCAGTTGGAATTTCATCAAAAATCATAAATATATTATTGCTATCACAAATATTGCGTAAACGTTGATAGTACTCTTTTGGTGGGATATGCACGTCTGTACAACGAACAGGCTCTAAAATAATAGCACCGATTTCATTTTCTCTTTCTAGTATATACTCTAGATAATCAAGGGATTTAAACCTACCATTGTCATCCTCAAACAAACCGCGATATGAATTGTAAGGCGCTATATGTAGACTCCCTGGCATTAATGGGCCCATACCGTTACGGAAAAGCGCTTCTCCTCCAACTGAAATTGCGTCTAAAGAGGCGCCGTGAAACGAATCCCACATCGATATCGTTTTAAATTTACCTGTTGCCTTTCGAACAAGCTTTAAAGCCATACCAACAGCTGAAGTTCCTCCAGGAGCCAAAAGTACCTTATTTAAAGGTTCTGGTGCAATAGCAACTAATTTTTTTGCTAACTGGATTGCAACTTTATTTGTATAACGTCTTGGAGAGAATGGAAGTGTATCCAACTGCTCTTTTACGGCACGTATAACATACTCATTCCCATATCCTATTTGATGAACATTATTCCCATGAAAATCCATATACTTCCTTCCGTCTATATCCTCTATGTAAATGCCATAGCTTTTTTCAATAATATTTAAACAAGGAGTAGAAAGAGACTGATGTAAATAATACTTGGCGTCATCGTTTATAAACTCAAACGATTCTTTACTTAAATGATTTTCTTGCCAGACAGAACGGGTTTTTGTTAAATTAATATCCCCCTCTGTTCTTAAAACTTCAATGTTTTTATCCATGATTTTTTCTCCTCTCATAAAAGGTAATTACTTCTTTCACCTAAACAAACTAACATGCGTTTTTTAATTAGATATTAATATCCTGTAAATCTTTTCACTTAATGATTTTGTTACATAGTTGTAGTGAAGCAATCATTATACCTACGCTCATAGAACACCGAAGAACCAAAGGAGATTTTAACAAAAAAAGACATACCAATAAGGCATGTCTTTTTGTTAATTTTCAATTCTATATCCCTTGCAGTCAATTATTTACCTATATATAAAACTTTGAATTGACACATATACTAAAAATAAAAATACACCTATTAAGAACCAGCCGTAAGCTTTTCTCTCACTTTGATATGCATTAATGCCTAAAGTTAACATCGATAAACTTAAGAAGAATATCGTTACGAAATTAAATTGATAATCACGTGTGATAAGGCCATAAGTTGAAAGCGCGATTACGATGATTCCAAAAACAATTGGTAGAATTTTTAGCATATCCTTTCACCCCTCTTTAAATTACATCTTTATTTATCTGTAAGATACTATAGAGATCATTCTAAATTTTACATTATATAATTCTTAATATAAGTAATGCTTTTAACCAATCGCTATTAAGTGCTTGTCAGAAGCATCTTCTTTACTTATTGACCTCCATAGATGTGAGTAGAACCATTCTACTTCTCTTTGAGTATCTCCAAATGCATAATGGATGCAATGAAATGTTTTGTTATTTCGATGTTCAAATGCATTTTCACCATCCAACTTGTCGCTCTCCCGACTTATCCATTTACAATTTGCTTTACATCCTCAATTATTTTGTTAAGTTTCCACCACATGTTAGCCCCTCCTACTAAAAATGACTACCTTAACTAAAGACTTCCGCTTCTATCTACATCATATTTATAATAAGTGAATCAACATTGTACAAAAGCACTACCTTTTATAAGCGCAATGTATAGATTTCCCACAAAATTCTTTAACATAAATTTCACCATTGTTATACTTTCTCTAAATAATGCTTGATTATCTATTCCGCTTTGTGTTGATGCAAACGTCGACGTTTTTTGTGCTACAATTTATAGAAAATACATAATGAGGTTAACAATATGACTTTTATCAGGAAATATATCTATCTCTTCTACTTTTTATCACTGTTTTTAATTTTATTGATTCGTGATTATTTGAAATACGGTAATTGGAACTTGCTTAGCAACTTTTTCTTTTCTCTATGGACCGTCCTTATTTTTGCTTTCATAAATTGGGCATGGACTAGTAAAAAATATAAAAAGCAATAGCATTTATCTCTATCTGTATCATATGATGACGCAGCAGCTTTTTAAAGAAATTGACATCATTTGTAACAGAGCAATAGATTTGTAAACACCATTTTAGCAAACCTTTTAAACTTGTTTAGCTTCCGATAAAATAAAGGAATTATTACAGTATTAACAATTATTTTCTTTTGGATTAACTATTGCAACACCGATGGACTCCTAAGTCTGATTAAATCATAGTTGCGTATAGACCTATGATATGCCTCAAATTCCTTTTAGTGCAAAATAAAAAAGCACTTTTTAAGTGCTTTTTAAGTGCTTTTACTCCTTGAAATTTTAAAATTAATTTTGCTCATTTAAATCATCTGGATATACGATTGTATCAATTACTTCGCCATTTGATTCATTTTTATAAGTAACGGTTACTTTATTTTTCGCTGGATCTACTCCATTAAACAGTTGATAGAAAATACCCATAAGAACAAGATCAACATCAGCGTCGATGTCTAGGGTGCTTTCTAATTCTTCTGGGTTAACTAAAATTGTGAACTCAGAATATGTATTATTGTAACTTATATCCTTAATAGCTAATTGTTCATCTGTTTCAATCTCTTCTACGAACACGATAATCTCTTCTTCCATATCCTTCAAGATTTCTTTCTGCTGTGATTCAGACATTCTAAACGTTAAAGAACCATCATCGTTCTTAATTACTTCTTGAATACCTTCGTCTTTGGCATCAGCAATCACTGTATCTATATCTTCATCTTCAAAAAAATCAGCAGGTATCGTTACCTCAACATTTAATAGCTCTTTATCGACCTTAAGTGGTTTGCTCACAGAAGTCTTTTCAGTTGTATCTGCAGCAACCTCCTCTTTGTCTCCACTCTCCTTTTCTGAATCCGCACTACATCCCGCAAAAATAATTCCAAATAACAATAATAATGGTAATACTAATATTTTTTTCATAATTAATTCCTCCTCATAATAAATATACATAATTTGGAGTTAATTTACTAGTTATTTTTAGATAAACGCTATTAAAACTAGATTAGAGCTTTGCCTCCTTCTCTTCCCTTATACGAAAATAGACAGTAGGTTTCAGTCTATCTATCATGTAACTCGACTACTAAAGCATTATAAATACTTCATTAAGTCTAGATTATGCGTGGGTTTTCAATCATGAGGGAATTTTTATATTGACTGGTTTTTCACTGGAAATACGGCTTTAACTGCATCAACTATATATGTAGCAGAGCAGAATAATGATGTTGCAATAACAATTTAGGAAAGTACAATGCGTTTAGATTTGTTAAACGAAGAGGTGAAAATTGAAAATGCTGATGTTGGAAATATAATTGTTACAAAAGGTGATTATATAGAGACTTTGCCAACGCATGCAATAGATAGTCTTGGTAATAGCGTATTTAATTTATAAATCCGGTACTAGTGGACTGATTATAAAATTACATAGCAGGGAACAATCGGCTCAAACGACTAGACTGGCTGGCTCGTTCAACTATGGACATATACATTAGGAGTTCTTGGTGCAATAACTAGCTTAGGGTTAGGTGCTGGCGGAGGAGCTATTTGTAGGTACAGCGGGTGTAGCTATGTCAGGCGCGCTGTCCTCTTGTTTTGATTAGTATGTGGGGGAATTGCGAGCTGGATTTAGCTCAATGTTTTAATGGGCCAATGATATTGGCTTATTATGTCTGTTATTGGTCATGTGAATTTTTTTAACACTGGAAACAAATTGATATTGAGCTTTCTTGAATCCTTTAAATTTTGTTTAATTTTTAACATAGTGTTTGGCATTACTTATCAGCTTAAAACTAAAATAAATACTATAAAAGTTTTCAGTATCACTTTTATAGAGGATGAGATTACTCTCAATTTGTCGCCAAACTCGGGTTCTGTAGAGGTTTTTTGGCAGTGATTAGCTGAAACCTAATGATCTTGGACTTTTACTTCATTCAGATGAAAGGTATTGTCCCCCTCCCTTATAACGATTAATTCCTCTTCTAATAAAAATTCTTTGAATAATTCATTCGCATGCTCAAAAGTTAAATCACAAATATTGTATTCTCTCACCATATACCCAAAATATTGATCAAATAAAGCATACGTTTTTTTTAGGGATACATTATAAGATTCATTATGGAAAAATAAGCACCATGTCCCGCCACTTTTTTGTTTTAAAAAAATACCTTCAAATTCACCATTAGTATCATAAAATCCAACATGTAGATGGATATCTTCTTCAAAATTCATAGATAATGCTCCTTCCTATAATAACTTTCCTTTGTAAGGCAACTTATCCTCCCTTCCAGTAAGAACTGGAAGGAATACTGCTGACTTTAAATCCTTTAGTACGCTCTATGCTTTCGACATACTATAAAATAAGAAAATATTTGATTATGATATTATAGTATAGTAGTTTTGTTATAAACAAGGGGAGAATACAATGATACATATAAAAGGAAATAAAGTTACATTACGAACAGCTACTCCTTCCGATATTGAAAATATCTATTTTTGGAAGTATGTTGATGAGAAACAAGAAGCAAAGAAATGGAACGGTCCATATATTCCAGAAAAACATAAGTCTAAAGCTGCGTTTTTAAAGGAATGGACAAAAGATGAACAATTATTTGAAGATGTTCCAAGTTCATTAATCATAGCCGTAGACGAACAGTTTATTGGTGTTGTCGGTGCTTATTGGGTAGATAAAAATACTAACTGGCTTGAAACAGGGATTGTCACATATGATACAGCTTATTGGAATGGTGGTTATGGTTCAGAAGCTTATCGCTTATGGATTGACTATCTTTTTGAAAATACACCCCTTCATCGATTAGGGATGTCTACTTGGTCTGGTAATGAAAGAATGATACGAGTAGCCGAGAAATTAGGGATGCAATTAGAGGCAAGAATTAGAGATGCACGAATTGTTGATGGAAAATACTATGATGCTATAAAAATGGGGATTTTACGAAGCGAGTGGGAACGACAAGAAACGAATTAGTACCTATGATGCGCTGAAGAGATTAGACGCTATCATCAACTTTATAGTATAGTTAACATATATTACATAAAGAGGTGCATTTATGGAGAATAGTAAATGGATTTGTAAAGCTTGTGGTGGTGATTCCTTTGTAAGCAGTCAAGTTGGTAGTGAAACAAGTCAAGGTAATGTTAGAGCTATTGGATCCGTATTTTCGGTTGGTTCGCCATACATTTTTAACTTTTGTAAAGATTGAGGTGAACTAGCTTCCATCAAGGTTACAAAGCCACAAAAGTTTACATAGCCTCTTTTAAGGTTGTAAAGCCTGTAATTTTAAAGTTACACTGATGCACAATGGTGTTTCAATTGACAAAATTCGGAAAGCACTTATATATCACTTTCATTATGACCGTTTTTTTACTATCATGAATTTGGTATTATTTCAAAAATAATCATTGGGCTTTGCTTGAAAACTTTCTTTTTTCCTTATGGATAGCTGTTTTTTTATTTATGGCAGCAATACTACTTAGAAAACAAAAGTGAAAGAGAAATAACATAGACTAGAATAAAAACCTTGAAGGGACTGAACTATGCGCAGATGGCAATATTTTTTATCTAACTGATTAAAAATATTGGAGGTATAAGCATTGATAAAAGAACTACACACTCAAAGATTACATTTAAGAAGAATGGCTGTATCAGACTCACCTCGCTTGTTTAAACTTTGGTCTGATCCAGATGTAACGAAATACATGAATATCACTACCTTTACGCATGAAACGCAAGCAACAGAGATGATTGAACTTCTAGAAGAATTAGCTCATGCTGGTGAAGCGATACGGTTTAGCATGATTGAAAGGAACTCCAACGAAATAATAGGAACATGTGGATTCAATTCAATAGACTTAGATAATGCAAAAGTAGAAATTGGTTATGATATCGCGAAAGCCTATTGGGGCATGGGGTATGCTCCTGAAGGTATAAAGGCACTTATTGAATATGCTTTCGAAACTTTAAAAATCAATAGGATTGAAGCAAAGGTAGAACCTGCAAATGTAAATTCTATAAAAGTGTTACAAAAGCTTCATTTTACATTCGAAGGAAAGTTAAGACAATACGAAAATTCAAAAGGGAATTTTATAGATATTAATATTTATTCTCTCCTAAAAACAGATTAATTTTTGAATTTGGCCTATATCATTTTTTGGTATAGGCTTTTTTGTTTGTCATATAAGGAGTATCCTTGCCTACTAAGTAATTTGGCTGTTTTTAAGTCCTGCCCATTATCAAATAGTGACTTTTCACAATGGATTGCTACTTTCTCTAAGACCTATGCAAATAAATATTACTAGCCAGTTTTCTAACACGGATAGGGTTGTTAGCAATGTTCATTCTGATAAAATAATCTGGATTGTCTTTTGAGATAATTACGCGGCCAAGCTCATCCTCATAAATGTTCCATCCAAATAATAAGAACGTTATATTCACATGGATTATATTAGACTTAATATATAAATAGCCAATTATCATAAACAAAATCCCATTTGTAATCAAAGTACTTACTTCTTTAACATTGATGGCTAGTAAAGGAACGATATATGTCACTAAGTAACTTAAAATCTCTTCATTTTTTCTTGCTACGCGCTCACTAACAATCGTGCTGTTTAATTCACATTTCCTAATATACCAAATCGGTAAAAAGGAAAGGGAAAATAAAACGACCAAGATAATAGTAACGGTAAACGTTACTTGATCTTCAATAAATGACTGCCAATCAATATTTTCATAAGGGAATATGGAAAGAGCAACAATGACATATAATGGAGAGTATGACGATATAAACAGAAACAATTTAAAAAGATTTGTCATTTTTCCTCCACCCTTTCTTAATAAATTACCTTAAATCATCTCTGCCTCTTTCACCTGTAAGAACAGTTTTATAATAAGCATCATTCAGTAACTTGACGATATCATTTAATTGTTTTTTATCTGTATATTTTATTTTTGACTTTTCTTCGTTTAATTCTATATTTAAGTCAAATTCTTTAATAATTTCTTCTATTTTATCAAAATTTTCAACGAACCTTGTCATTCTCTCAGGCTTTGTCATTAATCGCGAAACTCTTTTAACTATATTACCATCTTCAATGCTATCATTTTTAAATTGTTCAAAGCCTTCTAATTTATTCGTTTCTTCAAAAGCACATAAGACCGAATTCGTATTGTGCACATATTTTGTTTTCAAATCGAAAATTCGTTGCACTGAAACATTATTTACCACTAGTATTTCGTTGTCATAAATAAGTAAATCGAACCCTGGTTCAATGCCAATAAATGAATCTGAGACTTTTCTAAAAGTAGTATCCGCAATGATTCCCCAAAGCCCTTTAGAAAACTTCTTAAATTGCGGAATGCGATTTAGGAAATAAGCATACTTCCCTGCTTCTATTTCAATTTTTATACAGTATAAATCTTTTTGCACATCTTCATTCAATGATTCACCCGGTTCCTGTAAACTTTTGAATAAATGATCATAAGTTATTCCTATATAGGATGACTTACAATACTCCACTACGCCATTCGGTCGACCATTTTCATTAAATTCTAGTTGCTCTTTTCCAACAAGCTTATCAATAGTTGGCTGGATAATATTGATTATCTCTTTTTGTAAAGAATGGCTTATTGATGGTTGAAATGAAAAATAATCTAACATATCATGCGTCTTAATCTTTTCAATTAAAAACAAACTTACTTCAAATGTACCACTCAATAAGCGTTCTGAAATTTTGCTGTTTATGAGCTCGATATTCAATAATACTCCCCCTTCACTCTTTGATAATATGAATAAAATCATACAATATTTGTTTTTTTCCAGTAAATCAACATACATCCATAATGGCTGTCGTAACGTAATTATTTAATTATGAGCAAGTTACATAAAAATTGATAACAATGCTCTTTTTCTTTAAAACATTCATGCAAATTTATATTTTCAATTTCATAAAATTTTGGTGTTTTACGAATGGTATATTTGCCAATGACGATTTCTTCATCAACCATAAGTTTTGTTAATGCCTCATAAATAGGATCAATTGAAAAGCCAATGATTTCATAAATATTCACATTTCCCATATTTATCCCCCTTTATTTCACTATGCTAACGTCTGAAAAAATATGATTCATTTAAGAGTTAAATTTTATTTGCGTAAAGAAACATTAATACTGTTCACAAAATTTAAAACATTATTTGAATAAAAGTACTTAATATGAAAGCGTGTCTTTTCAGATGTAGGAAAACATACAAGGAAGATGGTTACGTGTACATATAGTAGCAATATATGAAAGAAAGGAGGACTAACGTGGAAAAACAACCAAATTATTTTATAAAGTTTAAGATTAAATCAAATCCTAATTGTTGTTGTCATTGTTGCTGTTTTTGTTGTAATTGTAAATGTAAACCGCCATTTCCTTCCCCACCAAATTGCAACTATCTAGTGTATGTTACGGATGCTGGTCAAATAGAAACGCCCGACAATAGAGTTTCAGTAATTAATACATCTACAAATACTATCGTCGCTTCCATTCCGGTGGGAACCGCTCCTTTAGAAGTAGCAATCACCCCAGATGGCGCATTCGGTTATGTGCCTGCATACTTTTCGAATAATGTAACAGTATTTAGTACGGCAACGAATATGGCAGTGGCCACCATCCCAGTTGGAATCAATCCTCTAGGTGTTGCCATTTCACCAAATGGAACATTGGCTTATGTTTCTAACCAAGGCTCTAATACGGTGTCTGTCATAAATACAACTTTAAATACGGTAACTGCAACTATTCCGGTAGGTCTTGCACCACAGGGAATAGCTTTTACACCCAATGGTGCATTTGCCTATGTTGCAGATGAAAATTCAAATGCAATATCAGTTATTGATACGCTAACGAATATAGTTGTAGCAACAATCCCTGTAGGAGCTCGCCCAAGATCCATCGTTTTTACACCGAATGGACAATTTGCTTATGTCACAAATGAAGCGAGCAATACAGTATCCGTTATTAATGCAAATATGAATACAGTAATTGCTACAATTCCTGTTGGTAATGGACCTGTTGGAACAGCTATTACACCCGATGGATCATTTGTTTACATTGTAAATAAAGGTAGTAATACAGTATCTGTTATAGATACGTCTACAAATTTAGTCATTGCAACAATTCCTGTAGGCATCTCCCCTGACCAAGTAACCATCCTACCGAATGGAACGTTTGCATATGTCACAAATCAACTAGATAATACGGTGTCTGTTATTAATATCGCAACAAATATAGTAGTTGATACAATTCCTGGATTTAATGGACCGACTGGTATAAAAACAGGAACAATTTGTATATAAAATAAATTGGATTATTTAAAAAAACCAGAATTAATCTACATATTGTAGCATCTATTCTGGTTTTTTAATGATTATTGATCGATCCATTACTAAATTTACTCTAAATATTCTTGGGCTAGTTGCTGATTTTTATAAATCCCCATACCTGTCTTCAATTTTTTAAATCCCATTTTTTCATAAAAAGGAACATTACCAGTTGTTGCAATTAACTGAATGCATGAAACATTTTCTAACTGCTGCTTCATATCTTCCAAAAGCAACCTTGCAATTCCTTGGCCTTGAAACTTTTTATGGACAACTACATCATAAATAGCTGCATTAAATACCCCATCTGAAAGCGCTCTAACAAAACCTACAATTTTGCCATCCACCAATGCAACTACAACATGAGTACTTGCATTAAAAACCTTCTCGATGATAAGTTCGTTATGTTTATGCCATCCAACAGATTGATAAACTTCTTTTAGCATCCTAATATCTTTCTCTTCTATATCGTATTTAAGCAATACCACCTTATCCCCCACCCTTTCTTTAATTTTCAAATAATTCAAATATCTATTCATCCCTCATTTTACTATATTATCTAGGTGTATTGTTCCAAATTATGGCCTATTTTTCTTCAATAAAAAAACGCCATATCACTAAAGATATGGCTTTGCTTTAAAGCTAAATTAAAAATAATAAATGTACTACGGAAAGAATGCCTAACGAATGTATAATCGCTCTTGAAAATGCATGTTTAAAATTATTTCGAGGATGTCGTTCAAAAAACAAATGCAATATGGAATGAACAATAAAAAATATATCTAAAATCCAAAAAAGAATCGTTTGATACTGACTAAATAATAACAAAAATATAATTATGTAAAGAACTATATGAATCAATGTGAATACTTTGTAAGCTTTCTCATCTCCCATATCCTTTAGTACGACAAACAGCCGCCACTCCGAGCGCCTAATCGCATCCATTTCATGCACAAGAAATAAAGAAAGGTTCAATAAAAACAGGGCAAGCACTAAATCAGGCATTTCCAATCTCCTCATCTTTTTCCTTCATGTTACTATAAAAAGATAGTCTAAAACGAAGAAACTCTGCCAAAATATGTCGAAATCAAGTCTTAAAAACTAGAGAAGTGCCCCATTTTCTCACACCTAATGGCTATTAGGTGTCCAGTCAATAAGTAAATTCGTAGCATGGTTTTTCGTCCATTCTAAAAATTCATTCACATTTCGAATCCCAAATTCTATTACAGCCTGATAAATAAATATTGATGAATAACTTAAATTAGTTTCTAGTAAAGCTTCTTTAATATCAAGAATAGCTTTTCTCGAAGTTTCTGTTAACGCTTTTTTCATAAAAGGCACCAAATCTTTAGAGAGTGCTCCTTGACGTCCATTTGAAAAAAGCCACATATCGATATTCCACTCTTCTTGATTAGCTAAATAAATGATTTTAAAATAATAGCCTTGATAATCAGAATCCATATAATTTTTATATTTTAGTTCCACTACATTTTGATTGTCTACTAATGGTGCCAACGCCATCATTACTTTTTCTGGAATTAATTCATCACTAAATGTCTCCATATCAATATCAGGCGATACGATTAAATCATAAGCGGTTGCACCCACTACAAAACAAGTCCCTATCGTACTCCATCTTTGCATTAATTGTAATTCATCTAAAATTTTTAATGCTCTTCCTTTTTTTCTATTTGCCCTGTCTAAACTGTTCATGTCCATCACCTTATTTCCAAAATTAAGTATTATGATAGAATAAACAATTGTAAAATAAAATGCAAATTATTGATTAAGACGACAGCGGAAATAACATACGCTTTGAAATTTTATCTACGAACAAATAAAGAACAATCATCTGTTACACGCATCATTTTATTCCTTTGAAAAAAATTTCGAATCAATCGTATCGATAACTGAAGAGATAGCAAAAAAATACCCCATGTCCATTTTCTCTTCATATGTTAAATTATTTGAATCCTTATTAAGAAAAACAATCCATTCATTTTCTAATTCACTCATATTTTTTCCGTATACTTCCGCTACTTTTTTTGACAAATCCTTTTCATTGTAAATCTGTTCAAACTTTTCTAACCCGTAAGTCTCTACTAAATATGTTACAAAAGAAGAAGCATGTGTATAGCTCATCAATCGAAGGGTAACATCTTTTTCAGTTATTAGGACAGGGCGAAAATAGGATTCATCCAGATTAGAATCTATCAAATTACTAATAGGGATTAATTTGTTTGCATCCATAAAATATTTTACAAGTTTATGGGGATATGTTTTATTTTCCCCGTACTTTTCTTCCAAATAACTAGCAAAACCCTCTTGTGTAAAATACCCACTGCTTGTATCAAAATCTTTCCCATAGCCCAGTAAGGAATGTGTTAATTCATGTATTAGTGGGTATCTGTCTTCCTTCACGCCATATAGCTCGATTCTAGATGCCAAGCCCAATGAAGCAAGGTCTCCCTCATTGAGATAAACGTTGATTTTATCGGAAGGAACATAAGCAGTTTGAATCGAATTTTGTATTACTTCATAGGCTGTTAGAAGTTCATCTTTAATTTCTTCCACTTTTTCTTGTGGAACCTTAATGTTATTAATAATCTCAAAGGTTACTTTCCCATCAGGTGTCACTACAATCTGTTCATCCTCAATTTCTTGTTCTTTCGGTACAACTTCATCTTGTGTACAAGCCGTTAATAAGCAGATAAACACAACAAACACTACACTAAATTTATACATTTTTACCTCCACAAAACCATTATTTCAAAAATTTACGTTTGAAAATTCAAAAAGTTTCATATTTAGTATAAAAATTTATGTTAGTGTGCTTGCATTGGGAACTGCATTTTACACTTTACGAGCAGTCAAAATCGGTTGATAATAACCTGTATTTTCAGGGAAATGCCATTCAATATTGACGAAACCAATCATACGTAGTACTTTGTTAATTTCCTCCCTTAACAGTGCCCTGTATTGCGTACTATTATGTTTTGTTTTCCATTCACCGTTAATTTCTCTCATAATAAATTGTTTTACTGTATACGTTTTTCCATCTTCTGCCCAATCATAGACTTGAAAAGTCATTCTCTTTCCTTCGTCCAATATATTTGGTTTTGTCGTGATTATTTTCTCTATGACCATCGCATCGTAATCTCTTATCGTAACTAAAAGTAAACCGTTATGACGAAGCTTTTCATACATATTTTGACAAGCTTTGTGCAAATCTTTATCTGTTAGTAAATGCGGTATTGCATTATCCGCCGATAGCACAATATCAAATAAGCCTGATACATTTGTATTGAGCTCCCGAAAATCGGCTACTCCAAAGTTTATTTTCACTCCATAACGGGCTGCTTCTTTTTTAGCTCTCTTTACAGATACAGCACTAATGTCAGTAGCGGTTACATTAAATCCATAATTTGCCAAACCAATTGCTTGTGTACCAATGCCACACGAACAATCTAATAAAGAAACCTGCTGCATCGAAGATAAGTTTAACTTCGATTGGATAATTTTATATAGAATTTCACTTTGCCGAGCAATGGCTAAATGCCAATCAACAAATATTAGATGATAATCTTCTGCAAGTTCATCATAAAATTTTAATACCGAATCTTCCAATGTTAATTCCCCCCAAATCGGTCCTTTGTAACACAAACTGCTATGTCCATACTATGAAGAAAAAATAAAGTCTTATAAAAGCATGAATTTTTTATTATTCTATATACATCATTACATTGAGAGGTGTGATAAAGTGGCAAAAGTATTTAAAATTGAATCACCTAAATTGCCTTTAGCATTAGAAAAAGTAAATATTCAAGATATTTTTTATGAAGAAGATCCGTACTTATCCAATTGTGTTATCGCCAATACGGTCATTGACAATATAGCTATTGATAGACTTATTTTATCAAAAGTACTCTTTAAAAATGTTAGATTCATAGATGTATCTTTTAGAAAAATTGATTTGACTGATGTAATTTTTGAAAACTGTGATTTATCAAATGCCAGCTTTAGGGAAGGCTTAATTCACAGAGTTACATTCGACAATTGTAAAGTATTAGGATTGAATTTAGCAGAAGCTCATGTAGGAAATGTTTCGTTTGACAATTGCATTGCAAATCTATGTGATTTTACAGAGACTCGTTTAAAACAGGTCATTTTTAATCATTCATCGCTACAAAGCGCCAACTATTTTGAATGCAAATTTAATAAAGTCATTTTTAATGAGTGTGATATTAACGATGTGGATTTTTCTCAAACATCTTTAAAAGGTATTGATATTAGCTCATGTCGATATGAAAGGTTGAATGTTACTTTGGAAAGTATAAAAGGTTGCGAAGTATCTTCTGAACAAGCTGTTGGATTTGCATCATTACTAGGTTTAAAAGTTAAATCGTAGCTCACTACAGGATTAAAACTGTTAGGAAACAATAACTCCCATACTTGTGCAATTACTCTTTTGTATGGAGGAGCTTACCATAAATAGTAGGTGAGCAACACTATAAGTATTTTATTTTCAATAAATCTACAGTTCGCACAAAAACAGCACTGCACATTTTAGACGATGACATTTGTTCAAAACATCTTTCGGGGTTTATACTTGTTACTATTCCATGTTTCAAATTATTTAGTAAATAAAGTTTCCACTATATTTCGCTATTTATTTCGATGATATTCAATTTTGTTCTTTACTTCTTTACTTAATGAAAGAATAAACATTAGTGTCATAAGGCATATTATTTTGATGCATAAAGTTTCTTAAAACCCCTTCTTTTTCAAAACCCAATGCTTCCAATAGCTTATTCGATGCTTCATTTTCCGTAAAAACAATGGCTCCTATGCGCACCAAATTCATCTCTTGAATACCATAGGAAATAACTTTACCTACAGCTTCCTTTGCAAAGCCTTGCCCCCAACTATTAGGGAAAAGTGCATAACTGATATCCGCTTTTTTATGCTCAACAGACCAATCTTGAAAACCAATTGTACCGATAATTTCTTCTTGTCCTTGCACGGATATTCCCCATTTAATGCCACGTTTTTCTTTGAAATTAGTAGAAAAATTTTGGATAATCTGTTTCACTTGCTCTAAGCTCGTTAACGGCTTCTGCCCATAATGACGTAAAACGTCTGGATTTGAAAAACAACTTAATATTGCTTGCGCATCATTTTCTGTCAGTTCTCTTAGCACTAAACGCTCGGTATGTAATATTGGAAACATGCTTTTCCCTCTACTTTCAAAATCGTATTTTTACCATTCTATAACAATAGCACATTATTTACATTACTTATTCTGCGTAGTACTCTAATTTAAAAAGCAGCCATTTAGTATCAATACACTTAATGGCTGCACATCTATATGTTTAGAACCTGTTAACTTAGCTTTCATTACGATTAAAATCCTTTTTAATAAATACAACTATTCTGTTGTATTTATTGATACTGATCGGCTTCACCACCAATAATAAGAACAACGCAATAATACAAACAACCATGGCGGTATACATTATAGTTTGCATAATAATATAGTACCGATAATATGGTAGAGCATAATAAAATATACAACCACTCGATAACATCACCATAAGCCAACCAGGAAGTATTTGCACAAGAAAGTCCGTACTTTTTCGTTTCATATACTTTACCAAAACCTTGAAAACAAAGGACATAATTTGTATATAAACGAAAAGTATGAAAGCACCTAATAAAATCTCTAGAAATGTATTCAAAACATATCACCTAATAATTAATATTATTAATCATTACAAACTTGTTTTGACTGTACTTATTTACTTTCATAGTCCTTTTTAATTTTTAAAACTATTCTGTTGTATTTATTAATGCTGATTGGTTTCACAACCAATAATAAAAATAGTGCAATCAGACATATAATCATGGCTGTATACATTATTGTTTGCATTATATAATAATATGTCAAATATGGGGGTGCATACCAATATATACAACCACTTGATAACATTATCAAAAGCCACCCAGGCAATATTTGCACAAGGAAGTCCCTGCTTTTTTGTTTCATATAATTTCTCACTACCTTAAATACATAGGACATAAATTGGATATAGCAGAAGCCTATAAAAGCGCTCAACAAAATGTTAAGAATGCTATTCAATACAAATCACTCGCATATATCTCTTATTTTCACTTATGGTATTGCATGATATTTCTCTTTTGCATTCAGACATAAATTAACGTAAGTAAATATATTTAGAATGGTGCCAATAACTGGTACATTCTTTCCGAGCTTTATAAATATCTTTTTAATTAATTCCCATGATAATAGATTACCACCCTTAACAGCATCCCAAACAGCTGTAGATACTCCTATTAGACCAGCCGTAGCGATAATTTTCTCTTGTGCCACAATATTATTAGCTGCTGCTTTAAAATCTCTATACTGCCATTGTTGCTTCGTTGTCGTTTTAGACATCGTACCAAAAATAGCATAGGCATTATTATTATTAGGTGATTCCTCCCAACGAATAGCCGCAATATAAGAACCGCCAGATGCCCCCTTTGAGGCAGTCAATGTTTTTAATTTAGGATTAATATTATTATAAGATTGTTGTTGGAAAGTACTATTAGTATTATATTGAGGATTATTTTTGTTTATTTTCACTTCCACACTATTCGGATTAGTAAGTTCTTTAATCATTATTTCTTCTGTTGTTTCCATTATCCTAATAACTTTCTCATCTATTAATTCTTTCTCGTTATTAGGTGAAATATTAAATATTTTTTGGGTAATTTCATCCGTTCCATCAGGTTTACTGATTACATCTTCAACGTACTCAAAAATATTTCCTGCTTCATCTTTTAATTGAAAAGCTGAATGATTACCATTATCATAAAGCAACGTAAAGCTATTATATTCTGAAGCTAGCGTTAAATTATTTTCGTAACTTGCAATTGTCAATAATGTTGGAGATGCAACAGTAGAAAATACCAAAATTACTACTAAGCAACAAATAAATTTTTTCATACTAATCCTCCTATAAACATTAAATTTCAATCTGTTTATCAGTTTTCAGAGTATTAAAATTATTTATAACCGAACATTATCATAGTATTTTTATTAATGGGTATCTAATACTACCCACCTCATTAAGATTTGGACACGTATTCTCCTATGTCTCACTAGATCTAGTTAAAATTTATTTTAACAATTACGGTTAGCATTTCAATATTCAAGCTAAAAATCAGGGTTATTTAACTATTATTTTGAAGATAATTCAAAATAAATATATTTACTGAATTATTAATTCTTATACAAACTTTGTAGCAATTTGCTAAAATTTTATTTTATTTGATATGTAATGGCGAATAAGAAATTTTTTCGATTGGTATGTAACGAGGTATACAGGTTTTTACGATTTGTTTCAACTAAAAAGCACCCCCTGTGAGGTGCTTTTTTTATTGCGGTACTTCTTCTAATAATTTTTCAAAATCTAATAGATACCCGCCAAGTTTTGCTTTTTCTAACTCTTCTATATATTCTTCTTTTCGTTCGGTTAGTCTGTCTTCAAGTGTGTTTTGATAGGCTGGAAATAGATTGTAATCTACTGGTTTCCCCATAAGTTCACCTCTTATATTATATTTTTTATTATTATAAGATATATTGATAATTTCTGACAATTGAAAACAACAAATTTGATTAAAAAGATCGACAATGTCACATGTAGATAGACTTATCCTTGCGCATACTCACTATACTATTTCCCTATGCATTACAATGCACTTTGAATTTCTTGCATAAAATAGGAATATTTTTCTTAATCAACATTTCGTATTTGTCGAAAGAGCAGTATTTTACTGTTAACTATCACTCACGATTATTCAAAAAGTAATTAACTAAATAATCCATAATTGGTATAATACTTATAATCATAGAAACACACGTAACTTTATAAATAATAAAGTATTTATTTTTTATCTAGTTTGCAGGCTAATAGCTAGTTATCATAACTATTTCATCATAGTAATAGTAGTGTAAAGCAAATTTAGCTTTGCACCTCCTGATTTGTTGGTTAGGGTCACTCTGGTCCAGTGACCCTTTAATCATTTTTCCATTCCAATCTACAATCTTTATACATGACCAAATATAAACGAAAGCAAGTGAGGTCAATATGGCATTCTGGTTAAATGTTCAAACATTAATCTGGTTATTTCCTATTCTTTTCATTATCCACGATTTTGAAGAGATTATATTAGTAGAAAAATGGTTACATACGAATCGAAATAAGATTTATAAACGGTTGCCTCCCAAAATAGCTGACCGAATTGTGAAGCAGTTTTCTATGACGACAGCTCAATTTGCAGCAGCAGTTATTGTTATTTTTTTATTTGTCAGTGCAGCTACTGTTTCAGCTATTTACTATCTCTATAATGGTACTAGTTGGAGTTTATACTTTTTTATAGCCGTTTCATTAGTATTTTTTATTCATGCGTTTACGCATATTGGGCAGACAATTATATTCCGCTCTATTGCTCCTGGAACTATTACATCGGTTATTATAATTATTCCATACAGCATTGTTTTATATAGATCATTATGGATGGAGCAAATTGTTACGTGGAAAATGATTTTGATATCCTTACCTTTTGGTGTGCTCTTTTTTCCTATAGTGTTAACAGCTCATTGGAGTGGCAAAAAGTTTATATAATTTACAAAGTTTCAATAAACCTATTTTATTTTCCAGTTCACTGAAACAGGGTTGTTTATTTTACATATTTCAAATGCTTTTTTACAAATGCCACAATGTATTGTACTTCCTCTTCGGTCATATTCAATAAACTACTAACTCTACGTAATTTTGCTGGGGACTTTAATTGTTCTCTTACTTTATCAATAAACATGTATTTGCACTTCCGTGGATTTACCGTATCCCTAATTTGTTTATAACGTAAGTAAGCATATCGAGCAAAGGCGTTCAACATTTCTCGCTCGTATCCCTCTCGTTCTAAGTTCATGACAGCCGCTTCTATCTCTTCGGTTTCAAAAATCCAGGAGCCATCGGTTAATTGCATACTACCACCTCTTTCCAAATAAACTTGGTAAAGCTTGTTGAAGGCAACGTTCTCTTTATCACATCCATTTATGCTTCAATATTCCTTCAACGCCGTTCTTTCGAGATGTGTTATCCTTCAACACGTTCTTCCCCTCATTATTAAATGCAAAATAAAAAGCCCCACCTAGTTAGATGTGACTCTTTTATTATTTTTATGAAAAACAGCTACCATTTTGTGCTGCGTTAAAAGATCAATTAAACGTTTCATTTTTATGACCTGCTACCTCAATGAGATTATTCCTTTCGACTAACAATCCCCGCATTATATGCTATAATCCACAGATACAGGGTCTTCAGCAGTCTTATCCAAAGGCAGCGGTGGTAGAAAATCTATTTTGATAGGCAAATGGCCTTGTGTCTATTTTCTTGCCATTACTGTGTGGGAATTGTTTAATGTAATATCCTTATAAGACATTAAAAAGTATCCATTAAGTCACGAGACTTTTAACTACAATCTACTGCTCATCATCCTTTTTATCGTCATTATCCTTTTTCAACTGTGCAAAAGCATTTGCTAAAAACTTTGGAACACGAATGCCCAACTTACCTAAGTTTTCGATTATACTTATACCTTCCATCCCAATTAAAAACAAAATCATGGCGTTACGCATAAAGTTGCCGCTTTCTGTCGCATTGTCCAACTGAACTGCTGCGATAACCATTAAAATCATGGCTGTCTTTTTCAGAAGACCTTTAAACGTTTTACGAGAATCTATATCTTTGATGATCCAACCAACCATTACACCTAATGTTAAGTCGATTGCCATTAATATTGTTAAAGATGTCACCAATTCATCCACACCGCCAATTAGATATACGATTAATGCGGTCATACCTCCTATAAGTGAAGACCAAAATGTATTTGTTTCCATATCATCACCTACTTTCCTCTATATTAGCCCCCCACACAGGTGATAGCTGAAGACATAAAAAAACTACTTTATTTTTCATAAAGTACTTTTTGGATTTCTTCAATCCCTGCCTTCATTTCTAGCATATTCAATTCCTAGACCTATGGAGGTTAACAAAAATACAGAAAGAACTAACTTTTCGTAAATTAATCTCCCTCAAGCTTCTAACCAGTACCTATCATTCTTTGTACTTTTTGGCACAACCATATGCTTTCTACAATTATCTAAAGTGGGCTAAGACATTAGGGGAAACATAAAATTGTCTATGCTTTTTCGCAAATATTGGGTTTGTTTAAAATGAATTATAAGTGTTTAAGCTACTATGTATTTTGAACAGAAAGAACATTTAAAGACCGTGATAAAATTGTAGTGGGAGTAACTCCTTATACATATTAGCAAAAATTAATGTAGTGAATTAGAATTGCTATACTGCAGTTTAAAAAGTATGTTATAATGCTCTTACTGACAAACCAAACAGGTAACCAATTCAAAGCTGTAGCGTTTTTATACGCTGCAGCTTTTTGTAATGAAAAACTTTACACATTTTTTTATAAAAAACATTTCTAAAACAGATGGGCTTGAATTGGGATAAATACCCCTCCGCATTTCAACAGGGAACATATTATAAATTGAAGGAAGGAAAGGAGGTATGTTTCATGGGATACTACGGAAATGTAGGAAGCTGGAACAATAATTATTGTGGTGGATATAACTACGGCGGTGACTATTACTATGGTGGCGGCAATGGCTCTACGTTTACGCTTATTGTTGTACTCTTTATTCTCTTAATTATTGTCGGTACTGCTTTCTTATAAAAAATGTTATACAAAGCAATGGCATGCATGATGCCAGCTTTACACTCCTATTAACCCCTTTGGGTCACTTCCCCCAAGTGACCCATTTTTTCATGCTTAAAAAAGAGAAAGTACTTGGATTTCCTACTGTGTTTCGCCTTTCTATACAAAAATTCACTTCATTAGAGTAAATTTGGACAAGTATAGTATTGCGCATATTCGCAAATAGTATAAATGGTGTGATGACACCAAATTAACTACGATGGAGGGATTTTGATGAATTCAATTCGAGAAGGTTTAATCCCAACTATTTTAGGTTCTGCTGTTACGGCTGCTGGATATGCATTAAAGCAAAAAAGCGGTTCTAACAAAATGATTGCCCATACAGTCTTTGGATTTGGTTTAGCACATATTGTGTTAGGTGCAATTGACCTTGTAGAACATCGTCGTTAGAAATGGGAGGGCACACTATTGTGCTCTTCTTTTTTATTTGATGTCGTACTTATTCGCTTGATTTGAATGCTATTGATGATGGTCAGGCTCAAATAATAACTAGCGGAATACGCTAAAAAACCTCGATAAGTGCCCATTTAATTTGCACTTATCGAAGTTATTTTAACCTAAGCAGCCTATTATTTCTTATTGTTTTCCATTTTATTCGTTGCTTTTTGCACTTCAAGTAATTCCGAAACCGTGACAAATTTATATCCCTGCTTTTCCAGTTCAGGTAAAATTTTTTCGAGCGCTTTAACCGTTTGACCTCGATCTCCGCCCCCATCATGAAAAAGAACAATATTGCCTTCCTTAGCCCCTTTCAACACAGTGTTGACAATTTTATTAACACCAGGGCTTTTCCAGTCCATTGTATCTTGGTGCCAAGACCACATCACTACTTTGTATCCTTCTTTTGCAACTGCATCAATCATCCCGTCTGTATATTGCCCTTCCACTGGACGGAATAAAGTTGGAGAATATCCACTAATACCGTAAATTGTTTCATGTGTTTGTTTAATTTCCTTCAATAGATTAGGGATAGTCGTTCTTAAAGGATGTGTATATGTGTGAATGGCTAATTCATGGCCTTCTTCATACATTCTTTGAATAACTGCTGGGTTTTTTTCTGCATTTTCACCGACTATAAAAAATGTGGATTTTGCATTGTACTTGTCTAGAACATCTAATATTTCAGGTGTATATTTTTTATGAGGGCCATCGTCAAAGGTCAATGCAATTATTTTTTCATTTGTTTTAATTTCCCATAATATTTGCCCTGCCTGTTCATAATATTTTCTTCCTTTATCAGCAGAGAAACGTTCACTTACAAAAAAAATGGAGGCCGCTAAAATACAAAAAGGCACAATATATAGCATTAATTTCTTCAACAACTTCACTTCCCAAAAAAATTATTTAGTACTTTATTATTTGTGGAAATGATTAAAAAATGCTTTTAAATTTGAATTATTAACTGCCATATGTAGTATAAAAAAACAAGTTATGTGCCACAATAAAATTTAAGCCATGAATCTCCCTAATTATTCATTTGCTGTAGCAAACTGTTGCTACAGCTTTTTTTATTAAAATGACGTAAAGCTGTAGATCCTTCGATGACGGAAAAACACACTCATTTTAACTAATACCATCGTTAAAATAAGTGTGTGCAAATAATCTATTAATAGGCGATTCCTACTCGAGACTTCACGTATTCAGAACATTGAATTTGTTGGTAAGTAAATTGTGCAGTGTCTGCCACAGATATTTCATTTCCACCTTCTGGAAGTAAATCCCGCTCTACGCGATATTTACCTGTATAACGTCCATCTGGTAAATATGTAGGACAAACGATTGTCCAATCCATAGTTGATTGCGCTAATAATTTAAAGGCATTGTGATGTTCTTGTGCTGCAAACGTTGACTTTCGTTTTGATTCACTGGATTGATATCGAAGTAAATTAGGCGTTAGACGACTTTGTAAAATTCCAGCTGTCCCGACTGTTATAATTCGGTTCACTTTTTTACTTGCCATTGCATCGAGAATGAGTGGTAAACTTGCTGTTAACGTGTTTGACCCATCCGTATTTAATGCGCTAATAACGACATCTACATCTGCCATAACTGATATGAGGTCGTTTTTATTTAAGACATTACCTAGTTTAACTTGTAAATTCTCATTCGCTATTATCATTTTACTTGGTGTACGTACTAATGCGATTACTTGATGACCATCGTTTAGTGCAAGGGAAACGATATGACTGCCTACACGGCCAGTTGCACCTAAAACTAAAATATTCAGGAAAATCACCTCTTTCTTTGCGATTATATCATAGATTAAATTAATTTTTGATGCATGCTAAAAGGACACATCTCCTTCGAGAGTGTCCTTATATTTTTTATTCTATATGAGACGTTGCAATAGCCTGAGCTAATGTAGTACCGCCATCTATGTTTTCATAACTATATTGACCTAAAGGTAAACCCCAAATTTCCACAAAATCCCCTTCAAGGAATTCTGTTGATTGATAGCCAATGGCATAAATCGCATTAAAGTCCATATCTTCAATTAAAATAAGTGACACTGGTGTACCATCCTCTAATGTATCTTCCTCTATTTGGATGATATCGCCTGCAAAAGTAACCATTTTCTCTAGATACGGTTTAATATTTTTATTTAAATGCTTGGAAGTGATTTTATCATCCGCAAGCTTTTTTGTTTTTTGAATTGCTTCTTTCGATAAAGCAGGGAATAAATCTGCATTCGTTGAAATAAAATTATATGATTGCTTTTCTAATGTTAGTTGATCTTCTGTGAAAAATGGTACATCTTCTAAATAGTTTCTTGCATAATTAACGACTGGAGCAGCTGCTTCTTTCTCAGTCTGATCGTTTTTAACTTCTTCTTTTTCTTCTGATTCCTTATCTGCTGAAGCTTCTTCCTTCTTTGCTTCGTTACTTGGGATAGGAGTGCTACCTCCTTTGCTAACTTCACTACCACATGCGGCTGCCATAATTGCTACTAACGACAGTACAGCCATGATTAAAAACTTCTTCATCACTAAATCCTCCCAATTCTTCTTTTAACATACTAAATATACCAATAAAGAGGAGTACATACTATAATAATTTTCCAATAATTTTCAACCTTTTGTAGTTATTACTAACTATTTATTATCTTCTAATAGACTAGGATTCATGTACAAAAATCGTCAATTTCGATCAGTAAGCTGGACATCCACAATAAACAAATTAAAGTTATTCTTTTTTGCAATGTTATTTACTATTTTTTGGATTTTGCTCTCCGTTCGGTTATCGATTTTCTCTAAATTATGTAAACTTATTGTGATAATTTGATTGTCCGATGAGTCGATTAAATATTCAATCGTGCTATCTGGATGATAGCCTTCATCCCTTAGCGCTATAATTATTTTTTTTGTTAATTGCGTGCGTTGTAACTTTTGCGCTATTTCTTCAGATGCATATTGAGAAGAATTATTTTGAGTTAATTGTACAGATGTAGTCGGCTGGTATTTCAAATAAATTGTTACAAATATAAGTAATGCCATCACTATACAAATACCTTTTATAAAACTTTTATGCATTTTCTCCTGCTCTCCTTTTTTCACAAAAAATACGTTTTTGGGCACTGACGCATCACTGGAAAGAGCTTCTTTGTCGCAAAAGGAAAGGAAGGCAACACCGTTATGCTCTTTGACCTTCTTTTTCTTTACTCAAATCTTATTTCTTTCTATCATTTGTATCCAATAGGTATACATACAGGTTTGTTTTTTCAAAATGATTTTAATTTTTAACTCTATTAAGGGACATATTACCAAGTCAATATCATTTCAATTCATAGATTATAAATGTAAGGCTAGCGCGCGCATTACACAAACAAACTAACAAAAGGGAGATTTCAAAATGACAGATAATAGATATTGTAAACATATGAATTGGAATCATTACAAAAAAGATACATGTGATAAACAAGAAGATCGATATTATTGCGAAGTCGAAAAAAAATGCAAACATGATCATAAAGGAAAATCTTGTTGCCGAAAACATGAAGACTGGAAACACAATTATTGTGCTTGTGAAGAAAAATCTTGTTGGAAAGATGACAGAGATGAGGACAAAGACGATCATCACCACTGTGAAGGCTGTATTTGTCATTTATTACGAAGATTTGAATTAGGAACTACAGTAGATCTTTATTTATCAAGTGGCGGTAGCTTCCTTGGTGTTATTTTCTTAAAATTAGATACGTGTAATTGTTGTGCTTATTTTGTTGAAGCTGGAGCAGCAAATGCACCTATTATTGTCGACTGCAAAAAAATTGACGCACTTAGACGAATTGCAACTGTGTAAACAAACCTAAGCTTTATAAAAGAATCTGCTTGCTATTTACGGATGACTTTCAGTATACGTGAATACCGTCTGCTGCGACTTCCAAAATTCTCCGAAATAGTCAAGCAGGTTTTTTTACTACGAAGGATGGTGGACTGTTACAAGCTATTCTTATACAAACTAATTATCCATTAACAATTACTTTTACTACTGGTTCGATCTTTCCTTTCGATACATCTCCTACATAGTCCACATCAATAATGACTGCTCGAGGCTCAAATCGTTGAATACTATCAATGATACGTGCGGTATTACGTTTCTTTGCAAAATGAAAAGGGACTTCAAGCTCTTTTTTTCTGTCCCGTCCTCTCTTATCCGGGTAAGACATAACAAATGTAGATAAAATATATGCTACATTTTGCAATATTTCATCGATGCCTGTAGCACCATAATCTATATTGCTCTTAGCGGTAACTTGATGTGTCATCCTATCAACCTTTCTTTCAAAGAACTTTCATTTACAGTAAACAATGAGTAGTGTCATTAATCGTAAAAGTAACACTTAGTTATGTATGCTAAAACTGCGAAGGATATGTTAAAACTAATCATCCGCAGCCTTATGTACAACTTCTTAAATCTCTTTATCTTGTCATCACATAATAAAGTACATATAGCCAACTAAAGCATCCGTGAATAATTGCCCATAGTATAGAATGATGGACACTCCAAGAGATTGTAATGGCTAGAACTGAACCAAATCCTATTCCATTTTTAACTACAGTTTTCTTTTCCATTTTCCGTCCTTCCCCCTTCGTTTTCTTTGTGTATACTACACGATGATCTTTGATGATAATCCCTCCTAAATTTTTAATTTTTTTCCTTAACAGGATATGTACTTAAATCATATCATTATATGTTTAAAAAAAGCTGAACATCATAGAAAGCTTTTATCATTCAATAATTTCTCTTCCCTATTCTTGATTGCCATATTACTGGCTATATTTTTTATTACCCCATTGTTAATTTTTTTACACGTTCTTTTTATTAGCGATGTCACACTACAGCATGCTTTACTTTCTGCCATTGATTATGATTTAAAAGTCATGGTCATAATTAAGGAAAGGAAGTGATTTAAGTTGAAACTGTTCATCATCTTATCGAGCATCGTTGTCCCTGCTATCATGCTATTGCTACAATACAAAAGTGACCGTGCTCGCCTGCTATGGAATGTTTTGGCTGTGCTAGCGCTGATAATTTTTGGTAGTATTGCATCCACATCAATTTATCAAATTATTAAAGACGGTGCAGTATTTATGACAACCATCCACGCCGTTTTTTTAAATCCATTATTTTTAGTTGTTGGGGCTTATCTAGGTGTATTCATGATATACAGATTAATGCTTTTAACATGGAACGAAAAATAACAATTGTATAGGATGATTATTTTAAATAAAGAAAAAAAAGAAGCATTCTTAAAGAATGCTTCTTTTTACAAAACGATCGTTCAATTATAGTTTAACGATGTTTTTAGCTTGTGGTCCGCGGTTACCGTCTTCCACTTCAAATTCAACTTTTTGACCTTCGTCAAGTGATTTGAAACCTTCGCCTTGGATTGCTGAGAAGTGAGCGAATACGTCTGCTTCACCTTCAACTTCGATAAATCCAAAACCTTTTTCTGCGTTAAACCATTTTACTGTACCTTGTTTCATAAATAAAACCTCCAAAAAATAAATTAATAAACAATTTCTTCAAAAAAAAATTCACCTATTATAAAAAGTACCGAAAAACACGATTACTTTTTGTAATAGGTGAATTCAATATTTTAAATCAAGAAATCTTATTATTAATTCCATTATATATGAGAACATCCTAATTGTCTAGTGAAATCGTATATTTAAAATATTGCAATAGTATTACTAGAAAATATTAGTTTAGTTACTTATTTTTCACGTCCATCATTTCATCTATTATTCCCCTTGTTGTAGGCTATAAATTTAAGATTGTTCTAACGATTGCTCTTGTCGACAACCACAACCTACAATATGATCATTGACCATGCCGACTGCCTGCATAAATGAATAACAAATCGTGCTACCCACAAATTTAAAACCATCTTTTTTAAGCTGTTTGCTCATTCGATCACTTAGCTCAGTTGTTACTGGTACATCAGCAATCGTTTCCCAGTTATTCACAATAGGGTGATTGTCTACAAATGACCATATGTACTGTGAAAAAGAACCATGCTGTTGTTGGATACGTAAAAAGGCTTGTGCATTTGTTACGACACTTGCTATTTTAAGCTTGTTGCGCACGATACGTGTATCCTCTTTTAGTTCAGCCAACTTCTCTTCGGTATAGGACACGATTTTAGCAGCATTAAATTGGTCAAAGGCCTCTCGGTAACCTTCTCTCTTTTGTAAAATTGTCCACCAGCTCAGACCTGCTTGTGCCCCCTCTAGACAAATCATTTCAAATAAGTGCTGATCGTCATAAATCGGCACACCCCATTCCTTATCATGATAATCTACATATAATGGCTCGTCTAACTTTACCCACTCACATCTTTTCATTATTACAACCTCCTTCTTTATCTTTTATACGTTTAGAATAGTTCTAAGTTTCATTTTTTGTTTTATATAGTAAAAAATCACAGTTATTTTGTCCACAACAAAAAACTGTGATTTCTTCTTTATTTACATATATTGTGATGTAAGCCTTATCATTTTGACTCACGTGATTTTAATAATTTGTTCTATGCATAATATCAAGACACATCGTTTATCGCTTTGACAAAATCCCTTGACATTAATTTAAATATGTATTGTTTGACGTATTTCGTTCGCGCTCATCTATTACTAGATGGATAATAAATGCTAGCTGTTGTTCAATTAACAGATTATTTTGATGAAATATATCAGCTATTGCAATTTTTTGGCTATCTGCTAATTCAACTTTCTTTAGCATCATCATAATTTCTTCTTTCGAAAGCCCAAACATCTTTTCTCACCCCATTTCCAAATTCAAAAACATTTCATTATTCCAAAAACATTATCCAAAGGTCTAGTACTACAGACAGACAATATTATTAATGAACCATTTTTACTAATTATAGGATATAACCTACAAATTAAGCAATCTAAAAACTAAATTTTCTAACAATATTTTCTTCTACAAAAACAAACATTGTTATTTTGGATATAATATTACAAATATTTTAAATTTACTTCCGAATAAATTCCAAGTTTTCTCACCATAATGTATCGCGCACAAAAAAGTGGGCAATTTTCTTACAAATCAATACTTCTTATGTCGAATTCTATGAATCTTTGTCCATATTTTGCATGAAAAATTCGTCCTCTTCAAGTATTTTATCTCGTAAAGGTCTTTCATCTTACACACTTAAGACACTTTTATAGCATAGTAAAAAATGGAATATATATGGTATTGAACGTTCCAACCCTACTGTTTATACCCCTTTTCTTATAATTGAAACCTCCGTGTTTACCATTTGACTTGTAACAAACATAAAAAAAGTAATTTCAAAAGTTTGAAACTACTCTTTTTCTTTTTTCAATCTTCAACATTGCTTCCGTTACATGTACTTAATTTATCGACAATTCGTTGTGTTTTTTTACTCGTTGGTTGTTGTAAGTCTATATGAATAATTCTTGAGGAGTCATCTTTTTGACACCTCCCCGCTTGCATTGGTCCCCGAATATATAATTGGCTCTGTTCCTGAACAACTGCCGCTGTTTTAACATTGGATAAGGTGCTATTGACGAGTTCAAGAAGCGATTGATTGGTCATTGCCAAAAAAGTTCGCTCGGTGTCGTTGATTGCACAATTTTGGATGCGCCCCATTGACTTATCAGACCAAAATATAGAATAAGGACTTTGTTTACATTGCGAGAATTGACTGTCTACTACTTCAACAATGGCATCAATACACGTAATTCCATTACCAACTATATGGTTAAAGGTACATTTGTTGGCAAAAAGACGCGCATTATTAATATAAATATGATGACTTTCTAATTCCTGTATGCGTGAATTTTTTACTGTGATTTTGGCATGATCATTTCCATAAATTCCACCTGTTTGCCCAAACTGTATGATACATTGATCGAGAACAAGACCACTTGCATCAACAATTACGTGAAATTGTGTATGATGATGAATTGTACATTCTGTCATCATGACATCGGCTTCATTGAAAATAGTGATACCTGTTGTGCTGCCATTTGTCACCTGGCATTTTCGAATCTCGGCTTTACTATTCTCTATAAACAGCTGTGGTTTTTTATGACCGGATAACTGACAATCATAGATAACAGCCTTTGATTTTTCACCTATATACAGTCCATTGCCATTACTTTTCGCAATGCGACTATCAGACGCTACAAGTTCGCTTTCATGGACAACGACATTAGTTTCAGCATGGTGCTTGATTTCACATTGATTGATTGTTAATTTTGAACCACTAAATACTTGGATTCCTACGTCTTTTCCTTCGTGAATAAGCGAGTTGACTAAAGAAATTGTACTGGATGCTGCAACAATTTGAGTTTTTTCATGCCCATGAATTTCACAATCCTCTATGACCATGTGAACGTTTCGTATGGCAAAAATTCCATTCATCGTGCCCTCTAGCAACATGCACTTCGACAATGAAATTTCACTATTTTGTGCAATGATTTGTGCTTTCGTATGCTGGTGTAATGTCGATTCAATCAGCATAACACTTGAACCATTATCTATCCGAATGCCAAATTGATTAGATGCGCCTGCCAGTATATCAACATTTTTCATCATTAAAGTGCCAAAGTTAACAGTGACTTGGGTACTTACTTGTTGCTTTTCAATGATGCAGTTTTCAAGCTGCAAATCCCCTTTCACATAAATGCCTTGGCCTTGACTAAATCGGATATTACGGATGTCCACATGCGTATGGTAACGAATAAACACGCCACCTTTAATCGTAACATCCCCTTTACCATAGAGCGTTAACCTTTTTGAAATCTCTATACTTTCTTCATAAATACCATCCCGAATTTCTATAGCATCTCCAACTTCAGCGTCTTGCAGCGCCTGATTGATATTTTGATAACGATGCATTATACCTTTTTTTACTACAAGTATTGCCATCCTCATGCCTCCTGTCGTTTACATGTCGTACTTTATTAAGTACTCCATAAATCACCCTATTCATCCTATTTATATCCCCATTGAACTTACGATTATTCAATTTTAACCAAATAAATGACCATTTCCTCGTTTATCCATTGGAAAATCTATTTTTAAAAGATATTCACCAACAATTACTTATGAACATTAAAAAACCAGCAAGTAAGCGATACATTCGCCTCTTACTGGTTTTGTTTATCGTAATTTGTTGTTTTCTTTCGGTGTTGTATCCAATCGGTTTAATACATTATTTATAATTTAAATTTCCCAATAAGATCATTTAAGTTTTCAGCCATTTCAGCTAGATGACTTGAACTATTTTTTATTTCGTCCATTGAGCTAGCGGTTTGTTCTATCGTTGCTGAAGTTTCTTGAATACCTGCAGCTGACTGCTCAGACACAGCGGCAATTTCATCCACTGATTTATTAATAGTCATCGTATTTTGTACAACTTCTTCTAGCTTTGTTGACATATTGACGATGCTCGATGACATGGAATAGACAGCATTTGCAATTTCACTAAATGTCTCATTCGTCGAAACAATTTGTGTTGTACCTTTTGCAACTTCTCCATATCCTTTTTCGAGAGAGGATGTCACAACGGTTGAATCATCTTGAATTATTTGAATGATACCTGTAATTTCACTAATAGATGAAGATACTTGCTCTGCTAGTTTTCGAACTTCATCTGCTACTACTGCGAATCCTTTGCCATGCTCTCCTGCACGTGCTGCTTCAATTGCTGCATTTAACGCCAGTAAATTTGTTTGCGCTGCAATATCATGAATTACCGCAATAATTTTAGATATTTCCTGTGTTTGTTTATTTAATTCATCTAGTTTTTCAACTGAATCTTTCACAATATAGTCAATTGTCATCATTTGTTGTGTAGAAGCTTCCATACGTCCTTTCCCTTCTTCTGTTAGCTTCATCACAGATTCAGAAAACTGATAGACATCTCTACTACTTTGATTGACATCGGTTACTTTACTTGAAAAATCCATCATACTTGTTGCCACATCAGATGCATTACTCGCTTGCACTTCCGTTCCATTTGCAATTTCTTCAACTGTATCTACAACTTGCTCTGTCCCCTCTTTTACTTCTGTAGCAGATTGCATCAGTTCCTCACTATGGGCGGCAACCTCATTTGACACCGTTTGAATATGTTTTAATAGATTATTTAAAATTTGGGACATCGTATTTGTTGCTTCGGTTAATTGCCCTATTTCATCTTTTGATGTTACATTTAGTGCAGGTTCACTTAAATCCCCATCTGTAATTTTCTTCATCCGATTGGTAATTAAGATAATAGGCTTCGAAATAATACGAGCGCTGAATATTGCAATAATAATGGCGATCAAGGCAATGCTTATTCCTACAATAATACTTATAGTTTGCTTACGCTCCCCATCAGTAATAAGTGTATCTCCTACAGCATTTATTGATTGTTTCCGTTGTGCTGCTAATGCCTCATATCCCTCACGAATTTCCGTCGCTTTTTCATCCATTGCAGCTAAATTATGTATGGCTAATTCCTTATTTCCTTGATCGTATATTTCAAAAACATCGTTTTGAACATAGCTACTCCATTCTTTTGCCATTTCAGCATACTTGGTAAATTCTGCTGATTCAGCAATAGCTAGACGTATTTTTTCATTGGCAAGCGCTCGTTCTACATTTTCATCATAAATTGTTTTATATTTTTCATTGCCAGATAATACATAGCCCCTTGCTGCAGCAATTCTTAAACCAATAGTAGATGCTAACTCATAATCAGCAATTAATAATTGCAACTCCTCATCCACAATTTGTTCTGTCGCTTGGTTACTTTGTGCGATTTCATAAAAATTGAAACCAATATATAAAACAATAACGGCAACAACAATACTAAATGAAAATACAATCCTTTTGCTAATCGATTTAAAATTCATTTGTCAATTTCTCCTTCTTATTATCAATTTTTTGGCAATCTCCTTCGAGTATTCTATTTCTTCTCTAAAAAATAACAGGCAATCGATAAATAATTTAACTGTATTGCTTAATATTAGTAATCTACCATTTTTAAAAAGGTTTAGGATGAAATAATATTTTTTCTTATAATTAGTTGAATAAAACAGAGGTTTCTTTGTGTTTTTTAGCATCCTTTTGATTTTCAACATCATTTTTCCTTCTATTGGATTATGATTTTTACAAAAAAGAAAAATCCATAAATAAGACTTTTCGCTTATTTAGTTTGCTTATTCTAGTTAAAAAATTCAATTTTTTCGGGACTTGAATCTAAAATTCACAAAAGGGAGCTAAGTTGATAGTATATTTTCTCTATACTATTAACATGTAAATTGAATGGTAGAAAACGAAACTAATTATGCAACTGCTCTCAGTAGTAGATAATAGTACTTACAGCAAAAAAGTGTTAAATCGACATTCGTCAATCTAACACTTCTTCTCTTTCTTCAGCTTATTTTTTATTATTGTAGAATAACGTAATTATATTTGTTCAATTTGATAATCTATTCGTAAAAAAGACAATCCAAAAATGCGCATCGTATGTATCGCCGTTAAAGTTGTATCATTTTTCGCCGTAATCGTAAAATGCTCATTCAAAGGTAGTCTCAATATATTTTGTTTGAATGCTAAATAGATACCTGCTTCCCCAGTTTTAGAGCTTGTTATATGTAATTTTCCGTCTTGCTCATATACATATAAAATACCTATCATAGTTGAAAAAGGTAATGGTAAAGCAATATTCATATACGTTGTTTGATTGGTCGTATGTTGTGAGTAAATGGCTACGAATATCGTCTGCTCGTATATTTTACGAATCCAAGCACGCGGAGCAAGGCGACCATCCTGTCGTTCATCTACTTTCATAATAACGCCATTCATCTCCACTGGTCGACTGGATAGCGGCAAATTAAGCTGTTGCATCCAACGGCTAATGCCTTGATAGATGAATGCAAATGGTTTAAACCAACATCGCCATTGTACCGAAGCAGTTAGACGATAATTAGTCGTTTGCTCATAAAAATGTGGAATAATTTGCGGAAGTTTCCTTGTATCTACAAAATCTTGCAGTACATCAACTAAACCGGTATGCGGCTCTTCCAAAGGCTGTAGTTTCCCCCGTATTCGACTCACCGGAAACGTAAACGGCTGATGGGAAGATTTTGGGACGTCCATCCCCCACGCGATTACCCCCATCAATCCAAACAACAGACAATTCACTAAACCATGATAGGTTAACATATCGGGAATACTTATAATCGACGTGCCAGTAAAATTGCCAATAACATAAAGAAAAGATCCTAAAATTGTCAAACATAATGAGCCGTAAGAAATTCGCAATAGTGCTCCCTGTCTCTTAGGCAGAGTTGTTTTCAAGGACAGTGTAAACAAGCAGTAGATGGCAAATATATAAAGTGCCACTGATACAATTTCAATGACTGTCGAAAACGTAATTCCAATTGCAACTAACAATGGTCCTGTTAGTAAGATTATGACGACTGCATTGTACCATTTGCTTGTATGGAAACGTCCAAATAAACCAAATGATATTGCAAATAGACAAGCTGAATAGTGAAAATGGATTGCAGTTAACCATGTAATTAACGATGAAAATCCTGTATCTATTTCTGCTATAAAGGCAAAGAACCATAGACCTCCAATAAATAAATAGAGGAGTCCAATATCGATAGCGATTTCAGCAATGTTCGTAAAACCTCGCTGTAAAAAGCGCGTCACACCTTGGTATGCAATATAAGCTGTATAGACAACATATAAACCCGCTAAGACAATCGCTAACTCACGATTAATAGAAAAGTGTAAAATCGTTACAACAAGCATCATAGCGATGATAATGATATGACCTATTTTATTGAAAGAAACGACCATTTTTAGCATTGCAGGGACGAATACAAGTTGCGCAAAAGTAAGTAATAGTAAATAATGTGGTTGCATGCTAAACAGATAGCAACACAGCATAAGTACCCAACCTATTAATAACACGGGACTAAAGAGATTTTTGCGTAAATTCCCCAGCATACATCATTAACCTCCCAATAAGCGGATTATAAATCGATACGTGAATTGTAAAAACTTCTCTGTACTCATCATAGCCTTCCTCGACAATAACGCGCCCTTCTAGCTGTTGCGGTATCGCCCATTCTAGTCTAGACATAACAAATCGTTGTGGCCCTGAACGAATAAGTAATTTCCCTTCTCTTGTCACTGAAAACAATAAATCTGAATAAAAAAGAGCTGGTGCGCCTAAGTAATCTTTGACAATTTTTTTAATTGGATCAACCGTCATCCTCGCATCAAAATGCCTTGTCTTGCGATTAAAATAAAAGGAACGTTCCCATATAACCTCCAATTCTCCATTGGGCATTTGTCGACATGTATTACTGATAGTAAAGGGGATATCCTTTCCTGACTCAGGAAATAAAAACCTAAACTTGGCAGCCATCACATAAAAGGGACGCATCCATTTTGCTCCTGATTGTATATCATGTATCACGCCTTGCGCATTAAACGTTTGACCTACTGGCAATGCATAGCGCTGTTGTAGTTTTGGATGGAGTCTTTTAAAGTCCTCCCCTAATAACGTTTGATAGATGGTCAATCTTTTTTCCCTCGCTTTCGTTTACAACTTGCCGCACTCGGTAAATCTTTACTAAGTACAAATCCTATAATGGATAAGACCCATAATGCGCCATTTAATGTGACTGGGTTGAATGGGGCTATTGCAATATCACTATCTACTAACACAGCACCAAGCGTTAAGAGTGGGAATAACATGATTTGCAGCCCAAAGAGCAACCGCTTCCCTCTAGGTACTAACCAGCAAAGTGCAAATAATACCTCTGCCACACCAATCCAATAAACGAGTGAAGTTGCATTTGCTACATTGCGGTCATTAGCAGTATTCACCTGTGTCAACGAATGTTCTACCATCATCACTTCCAGAGGATGTTGGAACAGTACTTTAGGTATTAGTCCATGATACAACCAAACGAAGCAAAATAATGCGCTAATAAGCAGTGTTAGAAAAAAGCGTCGATATTGCGCAGATGGATTTTCTCCCTTCTCTAGCCACCTTTTCAAAACATCAAAACTAAGTGCTGTTGCCCATCCCATTAATGGACGAAATACCAAGTCAAATAGCAAACCTAATTTGCCGTAGCGCACTTCATAATCATATTGCGTTAAAAAAGTTAACGCTTGTTTCTTCGGAATATACTTCCAATACCCTTTACCCTCTGCAATTGGTGATATTTTTTGTGGCGTCCCAAAATGCAAAGAAGATATTTTAACGCCATCTTTCGTCAAATGTTCCCCTTTACTTTCTCCCCACCCACTCACTGTTACACCAGGCATCACTTTTGTTTCATAAGTAAAGCGTTGCAGTTCTGAAAGCTCTTCTTTTTCTTTATATGTAATGGATGTAAAGCGTAAATCCCACTGTTCATGCAACTTTGGGTTTTGCGTATAATGCCAAGCATCCTCAATCGGTGCTTGTATATCAATTTCAACGTAAATCGGCTTTTTCTTCATCCCACTCTCTCCTCGAAATATCAATTTCAAACAATGATTGTAAGTTGGAAACTTCTTAGTTAATTTTACTATAATTAACATTGTAATAGTGCAATAACGATGAAGTTGATGTCATCAAAAAAAACACCTCTCATTCATGAAAGGTGCTTTTCACACTATGCTCCGACAAATAAGACAGCCTGTCCTATGGCAATAAAAAATGCTTCATGTTGAATCGGGCTCGTTGCTTCTATCTCCAGTGTAATATCAAAATGTGTTTCTTGATAAACCGCTTGCCAGCGTGCAATTGGCTGTTCATCCAACGTAAACACAGACCAGCCTTCCATCTCCTTATTCAGCATTATTTTTTGTTGACCATCTGTTATGATTAAATCTGGAATCATGATTTGCCAGCCGTCATAGGCAATCATATAGTCTTTTCCTGTTACAAAGTCCTTGCCTTTGAAATGTACACGCCCACGTCGTGATACTTTTTTACAGGAGAAAAGACATTGTCCGTCCACTGTGCTGACATCAAATTGTACAAAATATCGATAATCCATCGTACGGTCAAAAGCTTTTTTCAATCCATTGGAGTAAATCCGCTGGACAGTTGATGAGACGTTTCCTTCCTCATTCACTATTTGAACTACTTTCGTCGATTCAATCGTTACAGGTTGTTTATATGTAAAAATTCTCAATTCGTTCGCTCCTTCAATTACGCTTGCTTTCTTTAAGCTAACATAAAATAAGCGTCAAATACAATTCACCTGTTGTATTTGACGCTTAAATTGATTGTATTGTAGTAGGTAGTTACTTATCTAGTTTGAATGTAACGTCGCCTACGCCTAACTCTGAGTTCACCTCAAGCAATATATCTGCCTTTTCATACGCCTCATTAACAAATACCCCTTTACCTTTTGCAATAAAGCCTTCTAGATTCATCGAACCAATGCCTTTTTCGGTCGTTATTTTTACACCGACTTCTGATGGTAAAATGACCGTAGTTTGCCCAACACCCGTTTCAATATTTGTTTTGAAGCTTTTTTTCCAATCGCCACCTAAGTCAACATTTAGGTCCCCTACCCCTGTTTCAATATCTAATTTTTCAAGTTTCAGACCTCGTAAATCAAGCATTGCTTTTGATGCACCTGTCTCTATCGAAAGGTCCATTGGAATATCTTCATTTAATTGGACATCCCATAAATTTTTTGTATTACCAATCTTCACTTTACTAGAGCCTTTATGATCAATCTCAATTTCACCTGTATTGCCACGTAGTTTATACTTCACTTCTGGTGCTAATTTATTAATATTATACTGGGCATTTCCCTCTAACCATTCTTTCGCACCTTTTGAAACCGTCATTTCCCCAACACCTAGATTTATTTCAACATCTAATTTTTGCGCATCATCCTTTTTCACCTGAAAGGTATCTTCTTTTTCCTTCTCTGGAATCACAGAAAAACAACCACTTAAAACGAGCAACGAGCCACACATCATGAAAGCTAAAACCAATATTTTTTTCACATTATTTCCTCCTACTTTTTCATATCCCATTCATTTCATTTTATCTGATTCTCGCTATATGAAAACGACCCTTGGCTTTAACTTCGTCTAAGACCTAAGACGTAGCCGTATCCATTTTCTTTACCATCTATATGCGACTACTTGTCAAAAATTGAACCCTCCATCTTATTCAGTGCGCTTAAGATGAAGGGTTCTGTAAATGAATATATTAATTTTTTCATAGGAAATTTAAAAGGGGTTAGACACTTGGCTGTTCTTGTTCTAACAGTAGTTTTTGCTGGAGGTTGTTGTAAATTCCTTGTTGTTGCATCAGTTGTTGATGGTTACCTTGTTCAACAATTTCGCCTTGTTGAATAACGAAAATTTGATTGGCATTTTCTATCGTTTTCAAACGGTGTGCAATCACAAAACTTGTGCGTCCTTGCATTAAACGTTGTAATCCTTTTTGAATATCCACCTCTGTTTGCGTATCAACGCTAGATGTGGCTTCATCCAAAATTAAAATATCAGCATTTTCTAAAATAGCGCGAGCAATCGCTAGGAGTTGTCTTTGCCCTTGGCTTAAATTAGCTCCCCCTGCTTGTACTACAGTATCGTATTGTGCTGGTAAGTATTTAATAAAATTATGTGCATTAGCAATTTTAGCCGCTTCTTCAACCTCTGCATCCGTCGCATCGAGCTTACCAAAGCGAATATTTTCACGAATAGTGCCCGTGAATAAATAGGTATCTTGTAATACTACACCAACGCGCTTTCGAATCGTGGCCATTTTATACTCCTCAATATTGAGGCCATCAATAAGAATCTCACCTGCATCCACATCATAAAAACGAGTCAGCAAATTAATAATTGTCGTTTTACCAGAGCCTGTAGGACCCACTAGTGCAATTGTTTCTCCTGCCTTGGCTTGGAAAGTAATATTTTTTAGTATCGGCTGATTTGGCAAATAGCTGAAAGATACTTGTTGGAATGCTACATCCCCCTTCAAACTGTGACAATCAATTGCCTGTGGTTTATCTGCCACTTCTGAAGGTTCATCTAAAATTTCAAAAACTCGTTCTGCCCCTGCAATCGCTGATTGAAACGTATTTAATAAGTTCGATAGCTGATTAAGCGGACGGAAAAATTGACGCGTGTATGTGACAAATGCCGCAATAATGCCGACAGTCACGAGCCCCTTCACAGCCAAAAATGCCCCTGTACCAATGACAACTGCTAGCCCCAAGTTATTCATAAAGTTGTTGATTGGCCCTAGTAAGCCGGACGTTATTTCAGCGCGTTGTGCTGAATTTCGAAGGTTGTTATTTTGTAATTGAAAAGTTTCGATTGCTTGCTGCTCCTTACCAAAAAGTGTCACGACCTCTGCACCTGTTATCATTTCCTCAATCGTTCCATTCAGCTTTCCTAAATCACGTTGACGAGCTGCATAGTTTTTACTGCTACGCTTGACAATTTGTTTAGTTGTGAAAACAATCAAAGGGATAATAATGAGCGTGACGATAGCCAATTGCCAGCTCAAGGCAAACATCGCGATGCTTACTCCGATGACTGTTAAAATCGACGATACGATTTGTGTCACGCTCTGTGCTAACGCTGTATTCAAATTATCAATATCATTGGTCACACGGCTCATTAAATCACCAAGTGCGTGTTGATCAAAAAACTTCACTGTTAATGTTTGCAGTTTTTTTAAAAGTTCAAGCCGTAATGTGCGAATCGTTTTCATCGCGACATGAATCATGACATACGTTTGTAACCAAGTAAAAAGGGATGCTACAGTAAAAATACAGGCAAGAACAATACCAAGTCGAATTGCCCCTGCTACTTGCTTTTTCATAATATAGTCATCCACAATATGACCGATTAGATATGGACCAGCTAAGCTTAAAAATGTCGAAGCGATGACGAAAAATACCGAGAAGTACAATCCCACTTTTTGTTGTTTGATATAGTGCCATAAACGTAAGAGCGTTGTTTTTTGATTTTGAGCTTTTTCTGTTGGTCCGCCTATTCGTGGTCCACGTCCAAAATTTATTTGCTTTGGTTGACTTTGACTCATTGTCGTTCACCAGCCTTTTGCTGAGAAGCATAGATTGCTTTGTACGGCTTATTATTTTGTAATAAATGCTGATGCGTTCCTTGCCCAACAATTTCGCCATCTTCTAACACTAAAATTAAATCCGCCTGTTGAATGGAAGTAATTTTAGATGCAACAATAAATGTTGTTGTCTCTTGAAATTGCTCGTTAATCGCCTGCTGTACTTGCTTTTCAGATGCGCTATCTAGAGCGGACGTTGTATCATCTAAGACAAGGATAGCTGGTCGTCTTACAAATGCGCGGGTTAGTGCTAAGCGCTGTTTTTGACCGCCAGATAAGTTCGTTGCCCCTTGTGACAATTCATGTGCTGGCCCTTGTTCAAGTTTCGCAACAAATTCAGTTGCACAAGCTGCATCAAGTGCCAGCTGTAATTCCTGTTGTGTCGCTTCCTCCTTCCCAAAACGTATATTTTTTTCAATTGTCCCTGAAAATAGTAAAGCCTTTTGAGAGGTAAAACCAATATGTTTTCGTAATGTTGCCAATGCATATTGATGTAATGGTTTTCCATCTAGTAAAATAACTCCACTTGTCGGGTCAACTAGTCGTGGTAATAGTTTTACTAGTGTTGATTTACCACTCCCCGTTTTACCAATTATCCCAATTGTTTGCCCTACCTGTACAGAAAATGTAATGTTTTTCAGGACATCCTCCGAATTTTCATAATAGCGGTAGCTTACATTTTGGAAGTCTATCATTCCTTGGATGGACGTCGTAATCGGCTGTGCTACTTCTGTAACTGCCACTTCCCTATTTAGGACGTCCACAATACGCTCCCCAGAAGGAAGAGCACGAGCAATTTGCATTAGAACCATACTCGAAGACATGAGTCCATTTAAAATAATCGTTAAATAGTTTATAAACGCAAGTATAACACCAACTTGCAATGTACCTGTTTCCACTTTAATGGCACCTAGCCAAAGTGCCGCAACAATGCCAATATTGACGACAAACATCGTAAACGGTACCAGTATTCCTACTATTTGTTCTGCGGTAATAAAACGTTTCGTTAGCGTGTCATTGAGCATAGCGAACTGCTCTACCTGATGCTTTTCACGTCGAAACGCTTTCACCACACGAATCCCCGCTAAATTCTCCTGTAATTTTGTATTAACCCCGTCAATAACCTCTTGTACTTTACGATACAAAACACCTGAATATTTTGTAAAAAAATACATGGCCATTATTAAAATCGGTACAATTACTAGTAAAATAGAAAATAATTCGCGAGCTGTTACAAAAACAATAATAACAGCCCCAATAAATAACAGCGGGCCACGAACAAAAATCCGTAACGTCATCATAAATGCACGTTGAACACTTTCCACATCACTTGTTAAAATGGTAATTAACTTTCCTGTAGTGAAAGCATCACGTTCCTTTGCCGAATACGTCATTATTTTTTCATACAATGATTGACGGACATCAGAGGCAAAGTGAATAGCCGCCTTGGAACTATAAAAAGAGCACCCAATCCCCCCCACTAGTCCAAGAACCGCACTCATCAGCATTAACACGAACATTTGAAGGACATATGAATTGTCACCATTTGCTATTCCTGTATCAATCATATGTTGCATAATGGTTGGTTGGATTAAATCCATCGTTACCTCAAGCACCATTAAAATAGGTGCAATCAGTGTAAAAAATTTATAGGGTCCTAAATACCTCCCTAACTGTTTAACTACTTGCATTCTTTCGTCTCCGTTCCTTGTAAATCACATACGCTATTCATTATAACTGAAAATCATTCCCAATTGGCAACTGAATTCAGATGGATTTTAGTGACAGGCACTCAAACAATTTTCTGGCTAGAAAGTAAAAATCCACTTGAACTTCTGCGGGAACTCACATACAGAAAGTCACAACATACGGCGCAAAAGCGGGAGTTGTGGCTTACATCATGCTACGCAAAAGCCAAGTGGATAGAGTGACAGGCACTCAAACAATTATATTATATTAAATTACAAGTCATCGAAGCCGTTATCTTCTACATTAACTTTGACATATTGACGGGAGCGTTGTTCAAAGAAATCTGTCTTTCCTAAGTCTACATCCTCGTATGCTTTAATCCATTTTAATGGATTTTTTCGATAACCCTCAAACGGACGCTCTACCCCTAGTTGGTGGCAACGTACATTCGCATAAAAATGGACATAATCATGGACATCTTCCACATCAAGTCCTTCAATTTTTTCACCTATGACTTCATTTGCCCAATCGATTTCAAGTTGAACCGCTTCACGGAAAATCTCCTGCACACGCGCCGCTCGTTCTGGTGTATCATATTCAGGAAATTCCGCTAGCAATTCCTGATAGATTTTCACAAATAAATCCACATGTAGCTGTTCATCACGGTTGATATAATTGATCATCGTTGACGAAGCCACCATTTTTTGATTGCGTGCTAAATGATAGAAGAAGGCAAAGCCTGAATAGAAAAATAAGCCTTCTAAAATAACATCATAGACAATGGCCTCTAACATATTTTCAACATTTGGTTCCTCTGCAAATGCTTGATAGCCTTTCATCACAAAATCATTGCGACGCTCTAACACTGGCTCCGTGCGCCAAAAGTCAAATGTACGGTCTTGTTCATCTTTATTTACAATACTGGATAAAACATAAGAATAGGAATGATTATGAATCACTTCTTGTTGCGCTAAAATAATCATTAAGGCATTAAGGCTCGAATCCGTTAAATAGTCCGCCACCTTGCCCGCAAAATCCGTTTGTACACTGTCTAACAGCGCCAGTAAGCCAATAATTTTCAAAAATGATTCCTGTTCATCCGCTGATAAAGTTGGAAATTGTTTGACATCATTGCTCATATTAATCTCAAAAGGTGTCCAAAAGTTCCCAAGCATTTTTTTATATTTTGGGTACGCCCAACTAAAACGCACATCATCCCAGTTTAAAATATTAGAAGAGCGCCCGTTCACAATGGCTGTCGAACGGTTTGGCGCCTCCTTATCCATCATTTTTCGTTTCGTAATTGTTGTCATTTTCTATTCCTCCTAGCTTGCACAAGACTCACATTCTAGCAATTCAACAGATGTTGAGCGCACATAATAAGTCGTTTTTACGCCACTTGCCCAAGCATTAAGATGTAAAGCGAGTAAGTCTTTTGCCTGAATCGTATTTTGCACATATAAATTAAGCGAAATGCCCTGGTCAATATGACGGGCACGTGCCGCATTTTGTTTAATTGTCCAGTTTTGATCGATAAAGTAAGCAGACTTATAATACCAAGTCGTTACGGGTGATAAGTCCGGTACTGTAACAGGAATTTTGTAATCCTTTTTCTCCTCGGAGTAACTCTTTTGGAAAATCGGATCAATTGTTGCCGTACTGCCTGCCAAAATAGATGTCGATGAATTTGGTGCTACGGCCATTACATACCCATTGCGCATTCCATATTTTGCGACATCCGCACGCAAAGCTTGCCACTTGTCACTGTTGTAGCTACGCTTTTCAAAATAAACACCCGTTTGCCAGTCAGAGCCCTCAAATAATGGGTAAGCACCTTTTTCGCGCGCAAGTGCACTCGATGCACGAATCGTTAAATACGCAATATGCTCGTATAATTTATCAGCAAAGTCAACTGCCTCATCCGACTCCCATTGAATTTCCTTCAAGGCAAGTAAATGATGCCAACCAAATGTCCCTAGCCCAATTCCACGATAACGAGCATTAGTACGCTCGGCTTGTTTCACAGGAATAGTATTTAAGGCAATCACATTATCTAACATGCGCACTTGAATCGGTATTAAACGCTCTAACACACCAGCCGGAACAGCCTTTCCTAAATTGACAGAAGATAAATTACATACAACAAAATCTCCTGGCTTACGACGTGTCACAATCACATCATCTTCTAACGTAATGGATTCGAATTGCGTCGGCGACATGTTTTGGAAAATTTCAGTACATAAATTTGAACTATAAATCATCCCTTCATGCTTATTTGGATTCATGCGATTTACTTCATCGCGGTAAAACATAAATGGTACACCTGTTTCCAACTGTGAACGCATAATACGCTTCATAATATCGATTGCCGGCACCACTTCTCGACTTAATAGTGGATTGGCAATGCACGACGCATATTTATCTCGGAAAGAGCCTTGTCCTTTTTGCTCATCATAACAATCTTCAAGTGAGAAGCCCATTACCTCACGTACTTCATGTGGGTCAAATAAATGCCACTCTCCACGCGCTTCGACTGCTTCCATAAAAATATCCGGTAAACATAAACCAGTGAAAATATCATGCGCGCGTAATCGTTCGTCTCCATTATTTAAACGTAAATCTAAAAACGTAAAGACATCTTTATGCCACACATCTAAATATACGGCGATTGCGCCTTGGCGTTGACCAAGCTGATCCACTGACACCGCTGTATTATTAAGTTGTTTGATCCATGGCAGTACCCCACTAGATGCGCCTTTAAACCCTTTGATAGAGGAGCCACGACTACGGATTTTCCCCATGTAAACGCCTATACCGCCCCCGTATTTCGATAATGTTGCAACATCGGTGTTCGTATCATAAATACTTTGTAAACTATCATCTACCGTATCAATAAAGCAGCTTGAAAGCTGGCCATGCGTTTTTCCGGCATTTGACAATGTTGGTGTTGCAACCGTCATATATAAATTACTCATCGCCCAATACGATTCTCGTACTTTTTCTAAGCGGTTTTCCGTTTCATCTTGCATCAATGTCATTGCAATGACCATCCAACGCTCTTGCGGTAATTCTACAGGTGTTTTTGTATAATCACGCACAACATAGCGGTCCATTAACGTTTTTAAACCGATATACGTAAACAGCTCATCACGACTCTGTTCAAGATAAGACGCAAGCTCGACTAGCTCTAGTTCACTATACTTCGTCGTTAAACAATCGTGATAAAGCCCTGCCTCGGTATAGCGAGCAAGTTGCTCTGGAAATACCTTATAGACATCTTCCACCCCAACACCACGACGGGTAGCAAATTGATCATACAATTTTTCTAAGTAAATTTGGGCAGCAACAAATGTCCAATATGGCTCTTCCTCATCAATAAGACTAAGTGTTTGTAAAATCATCGCATCCGCCCAAGCTTCAAATGTTGCATTGTCATTTTTTCGTAGCCATCTATCCGATAATCTTACAAAGCTTTCAAGCTCCTCCTCTGTGTAACTTTTCTTTAACTTAGCCATCTGCTGTTCGATTTGAATTGTCATATTCCCATTCTCTCCCTTTCTATCAGCGCACACAAAAAAGCGATTACACACCCTGTTTCGGTTGCGTAATCGCTGTAAAATCGGAAATGGAAATGAAGGACATGTACACATCGAAGTGGACAAATCTCTCGCCTCCACTTCTCAATCCCCGAAGATGTGTTGCTGTCTTGAACAACTCGGCAGGTCTCCTGGCTCATGCTTCCTTCAAATAATTGCCTTCCCGTTCTTTCACAGTGGCATCCTAATTATTTGTCAGCACTTACAGTTGCGGGGACAGCTTCGGCTTTAGATATCTCTATTTCCGAATTCCCTTTTAAACCATACTGGTACCGCTTGTCCAATATACTATATATAGTGTTTTAACTCCTAAACAAATCTAACATATTGTGTTTAACGTTTCAATAGGCGTTTTGCCCCTTGTATTCTCGAAAACGCTACTTTTGCTCGAAGCAAGCCCTATTCCAATGCAGTTTTACGCAGTTTCTCAAAATTTCTAGTAAAAATTTTTTGTGCCAGTTTCTCTTTTTCTGGATTGATTCCTAGTAAAATTACCGCACATGGCCCTGCTGTTTTTCCTACATCCAGCGAACTTTTAATTTGTTGCTGACCAAAAAGTCTTAAAAATTCTGCTTGTAAGCCTTGAGAACCTACCGGCCAAACTTGTTGCACAATTTCCTCGCGCCAAGCTTGGTAAATGGGCTGTAGTTGGGCCACATCTTCAGGCTGCGCAAGCACTTCATTGCCAACGAGTGGCAGTCCATACGTATACCAAATCAGGTTGTCACTAGCAAATGACGACCTTGTTTGCATTTCACCTAACATTGTTACAGATAATCCCGATTGCACAGTCGGCATATTGGATTCTGAACTGCCATTTACAGGTGGACATGGTAGACCTGCTTCTTCAAAGACTTGCGCAAGTCCTTCGACATAACGAGACCACGCCTCATCGCCTGAAAAGTTGGCAAGAATAATATGACTGGGTAGGGCATCGGCTGCAAGCTGTTCTAGAAAAGTGACACGCCCAGTTAAATAAGCCGTTAATGTATCCGGAGCCGATACGACATCTTGAGGTTTTTCTCCGATGGCTGCAGCATTATCTGTTGTAACAATCAGATTCCCTATTTTTACTGCATTTCTCAATTTGCTCGCCCTGCCTTACGAACAAACACTTTCGAGAGTATTGGCATCACGACAGCTACAATCAATAAATTGATGACAGTTGCCATGAAAATACTCGCTAATGAGCCCCAGAAAAACGCTGGACTAATGATGAAATAAAATGGGAGTGGTGCGATCACACCGTTTAATATAAGCGCTACTGGCCATTTCCAAAAATGCATACCTTTTTTGTGCATCACACCGAATAGCCATACAACAATAAACATTTCGACCGCAATAATAAGATGCAAAGGTCCAAGTAGAAAACCAGATGTCAATGCTGTAATCAAATGACCTATTAACCCTGCTACTCCTGCCAATACAGGCGATAAAAATGCAACGCTTAAAAATGCTGGCGCTGAGTCGAGTGCCGCCGATGATACAAAAGACGGAATTTTAATAACTGCCCCAACTGCACAAATCGCCGCAACCATGGCTGTTAATGTCAAACTCATTAATTTTTGTCGATTCATTCCATTTCCTCTTTTCTACAAGTATTCTACTGAAGCCTAAACTCGTTTATTTAATACGTTCTGCAATGCCATACCAAATGCGATTTACTTGTTGTGCTTCTACAAATAACGCCTGATACAAGCGACCACACGTGTCACGCAATAGTCTTGCTTGCTTTTCCATCGGTACAACACCACGTCCCATATCGGTTACAATCATATACACTACACAGTTTTTTTCAAGGCTTTTAAGTGTTGTCAAAATGTGATGGATAATGGCTTCATCTTCCTCCAAATTGCGTTTTACGAGCCATTGTTCTAAATTTTTAATAATGAGTGCATCACAATCAGGTGCAACATCTGGTAGTTCGCCATCAATTATCGTATAGTGATCATCTTTTAGTAATCGCTCTACATAAGCGGTTTTTCCGTTATAGGCTCCTCCGATAAAGACATGCATCTAGCTCCCTCCTTCCAAGCTGCTCGGGAAAACGTTAGCGTAAATAGGCGATTATGGGGTGCTTGATATGACCAAAAAGCCTCTTGTTGTGGAGCAAATGCAACAAGTAACGCTCGCACCACCCCACCATGAACAACGAGATAATAGTCATCCTCATCTTTTGGTAACGCTAAAAAACCTGCGACTACTCGCTCACAAAACTGATCAAATCTTTCACCGTTTGGTGGCGCATTTTTCATTGGGTCATCTAACCATCTACGGTACCGAGAATCTGTCTTTAATTGGTCATATGTTTTGCCTTCAAAATCACCAAAATTCGTCTCTCGAAATCTCACATCGGCTATATAGCTAGCTTGTGGAAAATAACATTTCGCGGTTTCTTGACAACGACGTAAATCACTGCCATATACTTTTCTGACAGAATCATTGACTATTGGAAGCGCCGACGCCTGTGCTAAGGAAGAATCTGTCCAGCCAATATAACGCTTTTCCACATTTTCTTTTGTTGGTGCATGTCTCATTAAACGAACAGTAACAATGTCACCCATAGCACAACCTCCATTCCTTCGATTGAAGCACCTAGCAAGTCCCCAGAAACTCCGCCAAAATTACGCACTGTAAACTGCCGAAACAATACAAATGCAATGACTAAAACGACCATTAACAGCAATGGCACTATAGAAAAGCTTGAAACTACGAACACACCACAATAGGCAAGTAAAAGCGTAAGTAACATCAAACTTGTCAGTAAGCGATGATGTATATGTGTTTTAAAAAAATAAGCAAGTCCTTTTTCCTTCGAACATTGTAACGATAGAAAATAGAAACTCATTCCTACACGTGTCAATAAAGGGATAAAGACAAGCATCCATAATGAAAGTTTGTTCTGTACAAAAAGTTCATGTAGCACAACGAATTTTCCCAACACTAGAAATAACACAGATAGTACACCAAATGCCCCAACTCGCGGATCATCTAATATTTCAAGTCGCTTATCTCGATCGCGATAAGAAAAATAAGCATCCCCCATATCGATAAAACCGTCTAGATGCAAGCCTCCTGTAAATAATGCAAATAAACCGATAATCATAAAAGTTAAGAGGACTTCACTGCTGGCTGTCCATTGTGTTAAACAGTAGATTATCGCTGCAACAACAGCTCCCATCAGCGCCCCTATCCAAGGTAAAAATGCAAACATTCCGGTAATTGTCCGTTTAGTTAACGGAATTTCTTTATGTACAGGCAAAACTGTAAAAAATTGAAATGCCAGCAATACACTGTGCCATATAGTTTTCATCGCCTTGCCTTCTTTCTTTCGTGTTATCTCAACCAATTTTAGTGAAGAATATAAAAAAATCTAGTAGATCAATTGCCAATAAGACATAAAAAGCAAACGTTTACAGGAGCAATCAAAATCATTTTCCATGCTACCGTGCCATCTAGATTTTCCCGTTTACTTGTGGAGTTACATCTTTTTTGTGTCAGTCACTAACTAAGCTTAGAAGTTGGTTCCTTATTTCCATTTCTTGACGATACCATAATTTATTTCATAGGCGTCATGTGAAATAGATACAAACCATTGATGGAGATTGCCGAGCAATTGGCGGTACAATTCCACCTCCTGATTTTCATACGGCGGTTCATCAAAAAGTTCATTAGAAACGACAAAAAGCGTCACCTTTTTGTCAAGTAACGTCAATACTGCACTTTTCATAAACCATATTTTTTCCTCTAGACACCCTGGCTTTTCTACACATGGCGTTCCACGATCAAATCCTTCATAAAAGGCATTGGTCAGCCATGTCGTCACACAGTCCCAAAGTACAATATCCCCTTCAACTAACGTATGAAAGGCATCCTGTATTTGATAAGGTGCTTCAATTGTATGCCACGCAATCGCTTGTTTTAAACGATCTGCTTGGTGTCGCACTATGCGTTTTTCCATTTCAACATCCATGGCAACACCAGAAGCAATATATATCAATCGTTTGTTTATTAAATCTTTATTTTGATAGTGCAAAACAGCTTCTTGTTCGGCAAAGTGAGATTTACCGCTGCGAACCCCACCCGAAATAAAAATTAGCGGCACTGTTTTCACCTCTCTATTGTAAATGTTGTGTGCTACCAATAACCTTGACGTGCCAGCTTTCTTCTGTACGCTCTACGATAGTCACGCTTGTCCCCTCTATGTGTGGCGCTGTCCATAACTGGTCAATGCCCCGCTCTAATATGGCATTAATCATGCATTTAATCGTTACTCCATGTGACACAATTAAAATATGTTCATGTGGATAGCGTTGGGCAATATTTTTTAACGTATACATCGCTCGTTCTGTTACTTCGCCAAAGCTTTCGGTGTGAGTGGCGACAAATTGTGCTGGATAATGGGTATACAGCTCGTAGTCAAAACGATTGCTGACCATAATATCCTCCACAGTTTTTCCTTGCCAGTTTCCTAAAAAAATTTCACGTAGATCATCCTTATAGTGAATTGCTAGCTTGCGACCTACTGTTAAATAGTGTAATGTTTCTTTTGCACGACCACTTGTGCTACTATACGCTGCAGTAAAGGGAATGTTTTTCAATTGTTCACCAAGTTTTTGGGCATGTAAAATGCCGTTTTCAGACAATGGAGAATCTAACCACCCTTGCAATCGATGTTCTTTATTCCAAACTGTTTCCCCATGTCGAACTAGATAAAAAGTTGTCACTTTTCTCACCCCTTATTTGCTTTAAACCACGTTTGTAAACAGTTATGTAAATAGGTCATCGCTGTTACATCTTTAATACCGATGCGGAACCATTCACCATTTAACCCCATAAAGTTTTTTGTATGGCGCAGGACAATTCCTTGTCCTAAACAAAAGCTGAAAAATGTATCTGGATGCTGGTTGCTCGGCAATGAAAAGCATACATAGTTTGTCACACTATTTGTTACGCGACATCCGTGTTCGTGCAAAAAACGTTGGAGCCACGCTCTTTGATTTGTGGCATAGTCGATTGCCTGTTGACAATAATCATGCTCATCCAAACAGCCCGCGCCGATAACAAGCGCAAATGCGTTGAGATTCCAATGTGACAACATTGCTTTTAGCTCTGAAACAATAATTTTGCTTGCAACTAAATAGCCGAGTCTTAATCCAGGAATGGCATACATTTTTGTCATCGATCGCACAACAATTACATGTGGATGATGCGCAACATCGCCAATTAACGAATGATCTTCACTGACCCAATCAATAAATGCCTCATCCAATACGAGTTCACAGTCTACGTCCGCTCCATAAGCTATTAAGCGGAGTAGTTCTTCTTTTTTTGGTAAGACACCTGTTGGATTATTTGGGGTACAGATATATACTGCATCTGCATGTACCATTTCTTGATAAAGACGTGCCATTGGTAATGTATAGTTTATAAAATCATCCACAACAATTGGCACAACATGCGCCCCGGCAGCCTTTAGCGTCCGTTCGTACTCCGAAAATGTCGGATGAATGACAATAACACGTTTATTTACATAGCGTCTGGCTAACACACTAAATAACTCTGACGCCCCATTCCCTAGGACGATTGCCTGTTTTTCAATGCCATGAAAATGGGCCACCTTTGTTAAAAAAGGTTCACCATCTGGATCTGGGTAACGCTGGATTAATGGATAAAATGTGCGCCAGCGTGCCTCAACAAAAGAAGGAGGACCTGCTGCATTGACATTCTCACTAAAATCAAATACTTCTGTCGGCATTTTCAGCCCGAGCTGCTGATAGACATTTTGCGGATTTGCTCCATGATTAGGTAATTGCAAAAATTAACACCTCCATTGCTAACATAACAAGCGTAAAGAGCAGTGTAGCAATTCGCATATGAGTCACAGATGTGGCAATGTGCTCTTTCGTTAACGGTACAAGTTTTTCACCCATCGTCGCTCTATACGATGCAACACCTTGATATGTATTTTTCCCGCCGAGTTGTACGCCTAACTGTACAGCAGTTGCTGCTTCCAAATAACCGCTATTCGGACTAGGATGTTTTTTAGCATCCTGTACCCAGCGTTTTAAGCGTTTGCCAAGCGAAACCGTTGTTTCATTTTTAGTACCAAGTACCATTAACAATCCTGTTAAACGACTAGGAATAAAATTTAGGACATCATCAAGTCTTGCGGCAAACATACCAAAATCTTTGTATTTTTCATTTTTATAGCCAATCATTGAATCTAACGTGTTTACTGCCTTGTATCCCCATAAACCAATTGCCCCAAATAAAAATGCATAAAAGAGTGGCGCGGTTACACCATCACTTGTATTTTCAGATACTGTTTCTACTACACCCCGAACAATTTCATCCTCGTCAAGCTGATCGGTATCTCGCCCAACAATCCACGATAATTTCACACGTGCTTCTGCAAAATCTCCTTGGACAAGAGGCTCATAGACAGCTATTGCTGCTTCTTTTAAACTACGCTGTGCTAGTCCAACGCCAATTAATAACCCCTCAATTAGAATTCCAAACACAATGTTCACTTGATAACTAAGCACTACTATCACGGTTACAACAAACATGGTCGTTCCAACAACAGCAAGCGCCATGATCATCCCACGAAATTTTCGCATCTTGCCCTTATTCCACAAGGCGGTTTGCGCTTGAATAAGTTTGCCTATCCACCGTACTGGATGTGGCATTTTAGGAGGATCACCGACAACTAAATCAAATAATAAGCCAATGATACAGGCAATCACTAGTAAAATCATAGTGGATTCGCCTCTTTCTCTTTTTTGTATTTTTGGATGGCCTCACGCATCGTTTCATAAACACCATGCCCAATCACTTTGCCCAACATTGTAATAGGGCCTGCATATTGATGGAAATCGCCTTCTTCCGTCGATGCAATAAGTAAACTATCCGTTGACGTGCCTGTTGCTAATGTACCCGTAGTAGGATCTGTGATATCTTCATCTAGTAGTGCTTTGACCTTTGCCTCTGTTGTTGAGATCATTGCCTGAAACAACGCCTCATCCGATAGTTTTCCATTGATTAGCACCCATGTATTAATCGTTCCAGCGTGATATTGCTCTTGTCGATGAAATGCACGCGTAATATCAACGGCATTGCCCAAGCCTGCTGTTATCATAACAACTAGATGCAAACCTTCATATGTAAATTCACGTATTGTTGCAAAACGAGCGTTTACTGCTGTCATCATCGCAACGGTTTTGTCGATGGGATAACCCTCTGATTGCAAAAACCGTCGCAACTCATGATGTGGTTTTCGTTCATCATAAGTTTTTGGTACAGAGCGATTCAGTAGATGTGTATAGTAGCCAAAGCCAGGATTATGCATCGCTGACGAGACAACTTTCATCGGAGTTATTGTTTGAATCGTAACATAATTATCTACTATTTTTATATCTTCCTTACGTACAATCATCGTCTACTTACCTCCATTATTTATTATATACCGAATTGGTTATTCACTACTCCCTTTCCAACGGGAGAACCCATATTTTGTAGTGGAGGTAAATAAAAAAACAAATTCTTACAAGAAGAATTTGTACTGTTCATTCTTTAATTATGAATACACTGCAAATTTGAACCTTCTGAATTTTTTGTATAGTACAAAATAATAACTTCATCGTATTGAAATTATTTATTTCTTTGAAATTGTATCATAACTTTGATGTTTGCAACATTCATTTTAGTTAATTTTCTTATTGCCTTTGCTTTAAATTTTTAAATCGAATAATTGAACCGGCTATAATAAAAACCCAACCAATCCCAACATATATAATTTTCATGGATTTCGTCGATGCTGGTAAAATGTCCATAATGGTTAAACAGACAACTAAAATACCGATAACTGACAAAATCATGCCCATTGAAAAACTCTTCAATCTATTACGACCTCCTATCTATGTACGAACTCGATTTTACAGCATTACTGTATAAAAGAAAACTCTATTCCTTCTAGTAGTGTTTGATTTTTTGGAGGCATTCATACATCCATGTAACTTATAAAATGAAAGAGCTGCCTTATAAGCTATGAATTCATTGCTTATAAGGCAGCTCCGTTTTATTTTTAGATAATTTTATTGTTTTTATAAAACTATCGTATTGGGTTTACTTATGCTTGCACTTGTGCAAAAAATTCTCCATATAGTGCTTGTAAAATTCGATTTTCATACTCTTGTAGAACACCAAATACAAGACTTACTTCAGACGAGCCTTGATTAATCATTTCAATATTAGCTCCAGTTTTAGATATTGCTGTTGCTGCACGTGCTGCAAGACCTGTGTTATTACGCATCCCTTCCCCAACAATCACAATCATTGAGAATCCATGACGCATTTGGACATCATCTGCCTGCAATTCATTTTTCACACGCGTTAATATACGCGCTTCATTTTCTGGTGTTAGTTGGTTGGATCGCATAATCACCGAAATATCATCTAAACCAGACGGAGTATGTTCATATGAAATATTTTCATCTTCTAAAATTTGTAGAAGCTTACGACCGAACCCTACTTCACGGTTCATTAAATATTTAGACACATATAACGTTGAAAAGCCGCTGTCTGCCGAGATACCTGTAACCGGACGACCTGTAGCAGGACGACTCGGTACAATTCGAGTACCTGGGGCTGAAGGATTATTTGTATTTTTTATGTTAACTGGCACCCCAATCTTATAGACAGGCATTAATGCTTCATCATGAAAGACAGAAAAGCCCGCATAGGATAATTCGCGCATTTCGCGATACGTTATTTCTTTAATTTCCACTGGATCATTCACGACTTTCGGATTTGCGGAAAATACACAATCCACATCCGTAAAGTTTTCATAAAGCTCCGCTTCAACAGCAGCTGCTAAAATAGAGCCTGTAATATCCGAGCCTCCGCGATCAAACGTACGCAATATGCCCGCTTTAGTGTAACCGAAGAAACCTGGGAAAACAATAATTTCTTTTGTATCTTTTAATGGCGCTAAATTTGTATAAGCTTCAGGTAAGGCAAACGTACGCTCAGGTAAATCGTTGACGACTAAACCTTCTTTTGGACTTACATAGCGTGCTGGCATACCGATAGAGTTAAAATATGCTGCAATAAGCTTGGCATTGTTATCTTCTCCTGCCGCTTTTAAGCTATCAATAAATAATTCTTCATTGGAAATATCACCTTGCACACGTTCGCGCAAGTCTTCTGTAATAACGTCACAAATCGTATCATCTAGCTGTAACCCGTCAGCAATAGACTTGTAACGATTAACGACTGTTTGTAGTTTTTCTTCTATATTTTCATTTTGTAATGCCGCATGAGCTAAGTCAATTAGTAAATCTGTTACTTTTATATCATCACCAGAACGTTTTCCTGGTGCTGAAACGGCTACGATTTTGCGTGCCGGATTAGATTTTACAATGTTTGCTACTTTTTGAATTTGTTCTGCACTTGCTACAGATGTTCCACCAAATTTACATACGATCATATCTATCAAATCCTAACTTTTTAAAATAATGTATTCCTCCAAAAAACAATTGAATGTACACAGTGTACAAATTATCGTTCTCTACGTCAATACAATTTAAAAAATTCACGCAATTCGTCGATAGAAAAATGGACAATTTTCGCACTGTTTGATTTATTATACGGATTTCATATGAATTAGTTAAGGTTTTTATAAATTTTTTTCGCATATGTCACATAATCGTGTAAATTTTCGTTTGAACTAGCTTTAATTAGCTATATGATCGTGGCGATTACGTTTGTTCATGAAAAGACGAGCTTCAAGTTAGCTCGTCTCCTTCATCTAATGGCATCCAACAGCTTTCTATCATACGTTGCTAGCTGAAAACTGTTTTCTTTTATGACTAATGAAGAGAGCGCTTACTGTCATTATGATATGCTACAATAATCATTATGTCTGTGCTATTTGATAATGAATTTGTTAGCAACGATTAAAAATGCCACCTTATATAAGATGGCATTTTTATTTGTGCGCTTCCCTTTTAGTCCATTGGGTTAATACCTTTCCAGTTCCTTTTACACCAGCTGGTTTGCACAAGCTTTTGTCTTTCTTCTATATAATAAAGCAAACGCTTACTTCCTTATTATGTGACGTAAAATGGCTGCTATTTTAGATAGATTCAATACGCTTTGCTGATTGATTGATGTGTGACAAAAGATTAGTAACTCAAATTTACGGACTACTCGCTTTATGTTTATATGAAAAAGCAAAAATCTACCACATAGTTCTCGCCAATCACTACATGTGATGTTAAAATAAACTAATATTTAGCAATAACAGATTCATTATCCTTAAATAATATAAGACGCAAATTAGGTTACTTTATTGATAAAGCCAGTGAAGTACATAACCACTTTTCTCTTATTCTGAATACTTATTGCAAAAGATAATAGTTATAAAAGCAAGATGTTAATACCCCATTTGGTGTTAGTCGACCATATCACTATTTATCTCTATCACTTTTTGCTTTCTTAAAGCAAAGTTAATTTATCGAAATAGATGGAGGATTTGTATGCGTATTAAAACAAGACTTATTCTTGTTACTTCAATTTTTGTGTTGTCAATCATGGCCGTAGGTGGATTTGGGACATGGTCTTTATCGAAGATTGTCTCACAAAATAATGAGGTAAATAATCTGATGGAAATTAAAACAATCACCAAGCAAATTCAATATCGGCTTGCCGGTCTTTCAAATGATGAGCGAGCATTACTATTAACAAATGATCCAACATTCGTGTCACAAATGGAGGAAAAATCAAACGATATTATAAACCAATTTAATCAATTATATGCCTTTTCCATCATATCCTCAGAGCAAAAGACCATTGATGACATTAAGGAAAATTACGAAAAATATTGGAATCAAGTTCAATTCGTTATGCACAATCATACGATAGACCCTAAAAAAGCATCTGAAATTCATTTTGGGGAAGAACGAAGAATACGGAAAGAAGTACTTGACCCTTCGTTTGAACGTTTTATTGCACAAATAGATCAACAAACAGAAGTAGCAAGCGCTAGCTTGAAATCACAATCTAAAATGAGCCAAGCACTACTACTCGGAGTTGCAATAGTTGCCACAGTATCTGGAATCATTTTAGGCGTTTTACTTTATCAATCCATTTTAAAACCATTGCGCCAACTAAATATTCAGATGAATGATATCGCACACGGAAACGGCGATTTAACTAAAACGATCCAAGTAAAAAACAAAGATGAATTAGGGGAAGTGGCTACTTCATTTAACCACTTCATTTCTTCATTAAGACAAATGATGACACAAATTAGCTCTTCATCCGAGCGAGTAGCAGCGTCTTCCGAAGAGTTTTCAGCGAGTGCGGAACAATCAAAACGATCTTCTCATCAAATTACGGAAAATATACAAGATGTCTCGACGAGTATGGATAGCCAAGCGAACATTTTACACGAAAGCACTATTGCCATCGTGCAAGCATTGCAAAGTTTAGAAAGTATGACACATTATACAGCTGATGTTTCAGAAGATACGAATGAAGTTAGTAGACAGGCGGATCAAGGAGCACAATCCGTTAAAGATATTGTTTCGTCCATGGAGGCCATTTCACAATCGGTAGACGAAACAAATAAAAATATCAATTCACTCGCTGAAGATGCTGTCAAAATTGGTGAAATCACAACATTGATAAATGACATTGCCAATCAAACAAATCTCCTTGCCTTAAATGCGGCCATTGAAGCGGCCCGTGCAGGAGAGCATGGAAAAGGATTTGCCGTAGTTGCAGAAGAAGTACGAAAATTAGCTGAACAATCCAGTGGCTCGACAAATCAAATCAAAGCACTCATTACACGTATTCAAGAGACAACCAATGAAACCGTTCAAACGATACAAAAAGTGCAAACAAATGTCGGTAGTGGCGTTCAATTAACATCTACTACTTCGGTACAATTTCAAGATATTATGCAATCCATTGCCCATGTCACGGGTAAAGTACAAGAAATAGCTGCCACAACAGAACAACTAACAGCTGATTTTACAACGGTTACCCAACAATATGAAATCGTTTCTTCACTCTTTAAGGAAAATTCCGAAAGCACACACGAAGTGGTCGCAGCAACAGAAGAACAGTTAGCTTCTATGGAAGAAATTCAAAGCGTTGCGCAAACATTAACGAGCATTTCTGATTCACTTAATCAGATGGTGCGTAACTTTAAAATCTAAACGACAAATAACACCCTAATTGATGTGTGAAATGACCATCATTAGGGTGTTATTTTTATTATCGTTCGTTTCTTTTAGGATTAGAATTTGCCTACGGTGTGTTCTAAGTCAAATCTTCTTCTGCACTTCATTTTATGATTTCGCCATTAATTTTCTTTTAATACGAAGGGACACAAGCTCTAAGATGATCGCGACAATAAGAGCGCAATACGTAATCATCCCAACTTCGTGTAAATCATAGTAAAAACTAGAAGCCATAAATAACTCAAAGCCAATACCACCTGCCGCCGCTGCTGCACCCATCGCCACTGCCACACCATAGTTCGTTTCAAAGCGTAAAAAAATCCACGACACCATATAGGACGAAGACTGCGGAACGACAGCATGCCATACAATATGCCACCAATTCGCTCCTGAGGCCCGCAATGCCTCTATAGTACCTTCTTCTAACTCCTCAAATGATTCAGCAAATGCCTTTGTTAAGTAAGCAATAGTATGCAGCATCATCCCCAGTACACAAGCAATTGCACCGAGACCTGCAACAATCGCAAAGATTAACACCCACAGGACTGTAGGTACTGCTCTAATAAATGAGTTAAAAGCGATTATCCCATTTGACACCATTGAAGGGACTAAGTTTTTCGCGCTAAAAATAGCAAGGAAAAAAGAGAGTACTGCTCCTAAAATCGTTGCTAAAAAAGCTAATGCAAGTGTTATACTAATTTGCTTTAACGCTGTAGCAAATGTAATTTGATGAAAGGCAGGTTCTAAAAACATCATCTTTAAATTACCTAGCGTTAAGGAAATGGCTGTTGACCATGTAATTGTCCCATAATCAAGCAAAAATGGTCCAATCAGTGTAAATAACAGTAGCGCCCATAGTACAAGACGCATGACGATATTCGCCTTTGTCATTTTAGTGATTTGAATTCGACCATTTCTTACTTTAACATTTGTCTCTAAAGGTGACACGTGCATTAAGAAATCACCTTCCTTACTTTGTTTGATGTAAATTCAATAATAAACACAACCGCGATAATCATAATGGTAATAAGCCCTAGCATATTATAATCCAGTTTTTTATAGTAAAGATCAAATAGATAACCAATACCTGTACCTGTTAATAATCCAACTAATGTCGCACTTCGAATATTGGTTTCAATCATATAAAATATCCAACTAAGCATCTGAGGCATCGTATCTGGTAATACGCCTTTCCATACCATTTGAAAATATGTAGCCCCTGTGGCCATTAGCGCCTCTACTCCGTCTGAACTTGCCTCATCAATTGTTTCAATAAACATCCGAACTAAAAAGCCAAACGTCGAGAAAAATAGAGCGAAATAGCCCGTTACAACATTATGTCCAAATGAAATAACAAGAACAAGCGCCCATGCGATTACTGGAACATTACGAAAAATGGATGCAATGAACCGTGCTACAAAGCCAAAGAAACGATTGAATTGTGTCGTTTGCGCCCCTAATATTGCAAAAAGCAAAGCAAATACGGCTGCTGTAGTAGAAGCTATGACGGATAAAATAATCGTCTCCCAAAGGCGTTGTAATACTTTTGGAATATTTTCTATTGTTTCAGTTGAAGGAATTAAATTATTAATCATCCATGCAAGTGTACTAGGAATCGCATATAAACCTTCTATTATATTAAACTTTGTAATGGCTGCTGAGCCGTACGTTAATACAATCAGAACAATCATTACACCTGTCATTCGCCACTTTTTCCTACGTAAAATATTCGCCTCTGTCATCATACCCTCCGAACCTTTTATTCCGTAATTAGTTCATCTACACTTGTTCCATAAATGTTACGTATAGCAAGCTGGTTTAACTGCTTCGGGATATCATCAAATACTTTCTCCCCTTTACGTAATCCGATAATTCGATCAGAATAACGCATGGCAACGTCGACTTGATGTAAATTCACTAACACAGTAATGCCCATAGACTGTGAAATTTCCTTTAAGTGATCCATAATGACCTTAGATGAATTGGGATCAAGGGATGCGATAGGCTCATCACATAACAATAACTTTGGCTCTTGCACTAATGCCCTTGCTATCCCTACTCGTTGCTTTTGACCACCACTTAACTGGTCACAACGTTTATAAATTTGATCCTTCATATTCAGCTTTTCTAATATCGATAATGCAAGTCGTTTCTCTTCTTCTGTATAAATACTTAGGATACCTTGCATCGTGGATTTATAACCAAACCGACCATGCAACACATTTTCAAATACAGTTAGACGGGAAACTAAGTTATAATGCTGAAAAATCATGCCCATTTTGGCACGTTGTTGCCGCATTGCTCTTTTATTGATAGACGTAATATCTTGCTGATCAAAAATAATTTCTCCTTCGGACGGTTCAATCATTCGATTAATGCAGCGTAGCAATGTCGATTTCCCTGCACCCGATTGACCTATAATGGATACAAACTCGCCTTCTTGCAAGGAAAGATTGATATCATTTAACACCATGGACTTATGGTCATAGCTTTTAGCAATTTTATGAAGCTGCAAAATCGTGTTGGCTTGCTCTCTTTCTGGAGCAACAGTAAATGCTGACTGCAGGGGCTGTCTTTCCAATACAATAGTAGTCATTATTCTCTCTCCTTGTATCGTAATTTGATAAAGCTGATAGCATGGAAAATCTCTGAGACTTTTTTGAAAAAGGCTTCTATCTTTAAAGATAAAAGCCCTGTACAGTATTATTTTGATAGTTCGCGAATTGGATTAAACCAAGCATCTTCCACTTCTAAGAAACGCTCGTCCGCCGCCCTATAGAACAATCCAGAATCGCCGGAATCTTTTGGTACAAAAATACTTTTGTTATTGGTTGTTTCATCCGAGATTAAGTGTTCTTTTAATGTCTTAATATCTTCTTCGCTTAATACCGACGTATTGACTACGAATGGAGCGTTAAGTACTGGTGTTACCTGTATCAGCACAAATTCTTTTCCTGTTAACGTGTTAAACGGTGCTGCAGCATTATCTTTTACCTTATAAACTGCACCTGGTGTACTTTCTTTTCCTTCCACTAGCTCAACATAAGCCTCCACACATGTATCACAAAATGCTGCGATATCAGAGCGCTCCATCAACATATTGACAGCTGACCCTTGGTGAGAATCCCCAAATAAGACTTCAGGATATACTTCATTGCCTTCCATTAAAGCTTCTTCAGTTAAATTTTTATCGCTAAAGTGAGAAATAATTGAACTTGTTGGTACTTTGAAACCTGATGTTGAAGAAGCAGAGACGAAAGAAATCGTTTTGCCTTCCGTTGTATCTAACGTATATTTACCAATCTTTTGATATTGTTGTGCCTGATCCTTTGGAACCGCTAGCCAGCTATAATAGACCGCATCGTCTAATGTACCAGACTCTCCGGATGGTACAACTAAGGGTTCGACATCTTTACTTTTGTCCTTCGCTTCGATATACCCTTGCGCTCCCATAAAAGCAATATGTGCATTGCCATTGGCAATTGATTCAATCGCAATCGCATAATCTGTCGTTAATTTATGTTCTACTTTACGCCCTGTTGCCTTTTCAAAAATGGCACCAAAAGCATCACGAGAAGGAGCCATTTCAGAACCTGATTCATTTGGATACCAAACCATTACAAGTGGTCCATCTGATTTTGCATTGGCTTTCTTTGTTTCACTTGTTCCATTTTCCGAACTACAAGCAGCTAAAAAAAGTACAGTCAACATGCCCATCAAAATTGATAACCATCGTTTGTTCATTATTCTTCTCCTTTTTCACTTCAGTTTTTGTAGTTTTGCTCTACATGCCCCATTTAATCATCTCGGAAAGCGCTTGGAAATAGCTCCGCATTTTTCTTAATAAAATTTTACATTCACTAAATAAAAACGGCAGTTTGTAAATTGGATAATGTATATTGCCCTAATTGTACAGGTGCACCATAACGACCATGATAATCTGATCCACCTGTTGTGATTAAATGATATTTTTGAGCTAATTGTTGCACCTGTTCCATATGCACAGGTGTGTGATCAGGATGAAGTAACTCGATTCCATCAAGCCCTTCTTGCACAAGCTCCTTTGTGATATCGAAAGAGTTTAACTGACCAGGATGGGCAACGACAGCGACTCCGCCATCAGCATGAATGGCTTGCAATGCATCAAATGCATCAACATAAACAATATCCCCTGCTGCTACTCCTGTTTTAAATAATGAGCGATACAATGTTTGATAGTATTTTGAACTATATGCCTCTTCTGTCAACGCATTCATAATATGCTGTTTATATAATGTACCGCTTTCGCGAGCAAAGGCGAGTGCCTGCTTTGCATCGAGCGGGAACCCCGCCTCCTGTATGCGCGCTAATTGCCATAATGAATGGGCGTGCCGGCGAGCAAGTAGTGGTGTACAAAGTGCTTGAATATGTGGACATGGACCTTGAAAACCATAGCCAAGCATATGGACTTTGCGCTGACGCTTAAAGTCATAGGCCGATATTTCAACACCAGCAATAAATTCGATATTGAATTGTGCCGCAAGCTTACGCCCCTCCGCATGGTGAGCTGTTGTATCATGGTCAACAACGCCTAGATGTGTGATACCTGCTGCCTTCGCTTGCTGAAATAATTGCATCAAAGTTTCACTACCATCGGAATAACGACTATGTGTATGCAAATCAATTTTCACGCTAACACTTCCTTGTCGCTAGTTTTCATCATTGTAAAAACATCATCGCACAGGCCTTCCATAAACTCTAAATCATGAAAAATACCAATTAAAGTAGTTCCTTGTGCTTTTAGCTTTTCGATGGATTCCCTTACCTTAACTTTCGAGGCTTGATCTAAGCTAGCAGTAGGTTCATCTAAAAGAAGGAGGCGTGGCTCTTTCACTATCGCACAAGCAATATTTAAACGAAGTTTCTCTCCACCTGAAAAATTATTTGGATAACTATTCCATAATTTTTCCTCCAAATCAAAATGACGTAATGCTTGCTTTGCTCGGGCAATAGCTTCTTGTTGTTCTACACCTACATCTAGTAGAGATTGTGTCACCAGTTCTAATGCTGTCGTTCGAGGCATGACGTTTAAAAATTGCGACACATAACCAATTTCATGTTTTCGCAAATAAACAATTTGTCGAGTCGTCGCTTGTAATAAATCAATCTCACCATAGGCATCTGAATGGAATATAATGTTTCCAGCTTGCGGCATATAAGTGCGATAAATACTTTTTAAGATGGTCGATTTGCCACTGCCACTTTTACCGACAATCCCTAAAAAGCCCCCCTCCTTCACATGCAATGATATATTTTCAAGTGCTGGAAAAGTCTTTTGTAAATGATGAATAGTAAACGATTTCTGCAAATTGTGTATAGTTAACATCGTTTCCCCCCCTTAGCGATAATTGGTTTGCATAATAATGTTGCCATCAACCATGGTTGTTGTAACAACGGGATAGCCGTCTTCCATCTGTTCAATAATTAATATATCTGCCTTTTTACCAACCTCAATCGAGCCAATTTCGTGATCAAGATTTACTGCACGTGCAGGATTAATCGTCACAAGTTGGAATAAACGGTGTAAATCTTCATCATATTGTTTCGATAATTCGAAAATCCCGTGTAACATTGCAGGAGGATAATAATCACTACAAATAATATCGATTACTTGTGCTTGAATCGCCTCACTGGCGCTTAAATTCCCTGAATGGGAGCCACCATTTAAAATATTGGGTGCACCAGCAATCGTTTGCATCCCCATCTTCTTTGCTTCTTTTGCCACATCGAGTGTAATAGGAAACTCACTGATTGTTGTGCCATACGATTGAACAAGTTGAAGTTTTGCTACATCATCGTCATCATGTGAAGCAACCGCAATGTTATGCTCAATGGCTAGTCGACTTAGTCGTTCAATATCATCGAAAGTCATTTTCGCCTTATCAACTTGATTTTGAATTAATACATTGGCTTCCTGATCTGACATGGAACGATAGCCGCGCATAATATTTTTATAGATTTCAAGATTTCGATATTGTCCCTGACCTGGTGTATGATCCATAAATGATAGCAAATGCACTTTGCCATCTTTAATATTGCGCTCTAAGTTCGGTATTTGATCGATGGAATCAATTTCGAAGCGAGCATGTAAACGATGTCGTATTAAATGTGGCTCTTCGTGTGAAGCGTAAATAGCATCAACACATTTTTGAACATTTTCCGGATTACGAATTGCTTTATGTGAGTATTTATCATCCCCGTAATAGGATAAGGAATGAAAAATTGTTGTAATGCCATGCGTCATTAAAATGCGTTCGCTCTCCCGTAAACCAATGTTCATGCTCATTACTGAGGTTGGACGAGGGCTGACAATCGTCTCAATATAATCCGAATGAATATCGACAAAACCTGGTGATACATAGCCACCTTTAGCATCTAAAACCTCTATACCATGTAAATCAATGTCCGCTTCATGGACAATCGCATTAATTAAATGGTCCTCCACTAATACAATGTGGTTTTTTAAAAATTGCTGTTCTGTCACAATAACGCCATTTATAATCGCAAGCATCATTTACCTCCTTACAGTAATGAGTAAACTAATTGTTGTGTATATTCGTGCTGTGGATCTTCCAACACTTGATCTGTTAACCCATGTTCAATAATTTCCCCATTCAGCATGACAATTGTACGGTCAGCAAGCATACGAATAACGGCCAAATCATGTGATACAACAATCATTGAAATATTTAACTCCCGTTGTATCGATTTAATTAAATCTAAAACATCTGCTTGTACAGACAAGTCTAATCCTGTCGTTACTTCATCTAGTAATAGAATAGGCGGGTTATTGGACATGGCCTTAGCAATTTGAACCCGTTGCTGCATGCCACCTGAAAAATTTTTCGGTGCTTCTTTACTTCGATGGACAGGAATTCTAACATGTTGTAGAAGTGATAGGCTTCGCTCTTCCATCTGACGAACATGACGATTACCTGCTGCAATTTGCTTTTCTGCAATATTACTCATGGATGAAAAATCCATTTTCAGTCCAAGCATCGGATTTTGATAAACCATCCCTAAAATCGTATTTCGTATATGACGCTTCATTTGACTCGATTCAGTAAAAATATTGTTGTGCCCATTTTCATAATCTACTAAATAGCCTTCTCCTGACGTCACCGTCTCATCAAAGTAAAGACTTTTCATCAATGTCGATTTACCACTGCCACTCTCTCCGACAATTCCTAATATTTCTCCTCGATATAAATCTAACGATACATTTCGACATGCATAGACAGTTTTACAGACAGGGCAAAAATTTTTTTCTAGTTTCATGTCTTCGTGCTGACAATGCGTACAACCATCACCGTACTGTTTGGATAACTGTCGAATCGATAATACCGGTTGTTCTTGCATCATTTTGCTGCCACCTTTTGTTGTAATATTTCTTGCATATAACTTGTATCATTACAAACATAGTAAGTTTCACCCGTAACTTCATCTGTAAGCTCATCAAGAAAGACATCTGACAGACCTGTTTCTCGGCACACCTTTCCTTCAAATTGCTCGACAACAAACGGATAGTCCTCAAATGCAAGCGACTCCACATTTGTATAAGGCGGTACTGCGTAAATTTTTTTCTCACGTCCCGCCCCAAAAAGTATAAGCGCCTCACTTTGATGTATTTTTGGGTTATCAAACCGCGGAATTGGACTAGGATTCATGACGTAGCGTCCATTGACTAATACTGGATAATCCGCCCCTTGAGAAGTCTGGTTATAGCGCATAATTTGTTCAAACAACATTAAATAAGCACCGCTATATTCTTTTTCTGCATGATAACGTTTTGTTTTAAATTCACTCCGTTCAATGTCCCGCAACGGCTCTGGCTCTGGTACTTGTAGCACTAACACTTGATCTGCACGTAATGGCACTTCAGGAATGCGATGGCGTGATTGTACAAGCGTGGCATCTTGCGTACGAGTTGTTGTTTGAACACCCGTTGTCTTGGTCACTAGCTTTTTTATATTAACCGCATTGACGGAGTCATCCGAACCTTGGTCAATAACTTTTAATACATCATTTTTACCAATTAATGCGAGTGTTACTTGCAAGCCTCCTGTTCCCCACCCTCGGGCAATTGGCAACTCACGCGAGGCGAATGGCACTTGATAGCCAGGAATAGCTATTCCTTTCAAAATTGCTCGTCGGATTTCACGCTTTGACTGTTCGTCTAACAAAGCAAATGGTACTGCGCTCATCGGTGCCCCTCCTTTTTTATACTGCGCATTTGTTCTAACTTCGCTTGGAATGTGACATAATGCGGCATCTTCAAGTGTGAGATAAATCCTGTAGATTCAATCATATCCACGTGAAGTAGTACAAATTCTTCGTCATGGATTGGAGAATCGCCTCCAACTTCTAGTGCATGATCTACGATAGACATCGCAATGGCTTTTGTTTCGTTTTGTCCAAAACATGCACCATAGCCAACATCGAATTCCAACACTTGTTGTCCATCTTCATCTACATCAACAGGAATAAACGACTCTACTTCCGTTAGTTTAATGGCGCCAATATAATAAGGGTCCATATCGTCGTCTTCTAATGCAACATAAATTGGTTGCCAACCTACCCGTACCTCCCCAACATTTGGATGTGATGCACCGTAGCCGCGAAGACCTGCATAACCAAGAGATGTAATCGTCCCTGTTTGTCCCCTTGTTAATGTTTGCAAACGTTGAGAACGATTTGTTGGAAACGTTATGGCTTGCTTCGTCACATCTTTAGGTTCTTGATTATTTAAAGCGAACTTTCTTATTAGACCTTCATCGCGTAAATAATCCATTACTTTTGGTAGCTGCTCTAATGCAAGTTCACTTTCTTCCGGTTTATTTATTTGTTCAAATGCCGCCTTTTTTTGCTCAACATCTGCTACGGTTTCCTCCAGCAAATCAAAATCCAATAAGCGGTGTAAATAATCGTGTGAAGCCCCTAAAATTTGCCCTCCTGGAATATCTTTGAAACTAGCCGATATGCGTCGTAGGACAAACATTTCTCTCGCATTCGTTACAGTTGAATAATACAAGCGTGGCAATGTGGAGCGGTGCGCACGTAATAAAAATACAGCCTCCTCTGCATTGCCCTCGCTTTGTTTCATCGCTAAAGAGGCTAAACGTTCACTATATAAACTACTTTCCGACATGACTTGATCTAAAAATCCTCGCATTGTGGACTGTAATGTATGCACTGAAATATGTGCGCCTCGCTTCACGCGCTCATACTGCAAATGCTCTAAAGATGCTTCAATCGCCTCGGCGCCACCACGAACTGCTACATACGCCATTAGCTTTTCACCTCTTCCAACTTCGTTGTGCGTGGTAAAGCGAGCACCTTACCATTTTCATCTATTAAAATCAAATCGACTCCTAGCGGAAACTCTCGATTTCGAATTGCACGCAACGCCAAAATATCAGGAGATAATCCCAGTTCCACTAGTTCTTTATGCAAAATACCAGGCCCTGTTAATTGATAGACAATCTCGTTTGACTGCTGTGGCAATTCCATGACGATTGTAGCGGATTGCTGTGGATCAATTAAATTCCCTATTTTCACTACTTCTAACACTTTCAATATTTGCTCTTTGTTAGCATTTGCAGGCACAATGATAAAATCCGCTTCATGGTAATCTTTCACTTTTGCGCCTGTCCATTGACGTAGTTCTTGGTGAAGTCGCTTCGAATCATCTACTGCTTGAAAGCTGATTTCTCCATCGAACAATGTCATTAAAACAGATAATGTTTGAGGATATAGCCCATCGATGGAATGCAAAGTTTGTAACGTCCCTTTACTGCCTGGTCGAGCAAAACAATCCATTAATGTACGAAATGTCAGTTGCGTAAAGTGTACCGTTTCCATGTTCCCTACCTCCTTATATCGACATCGTGTCGAACTGAACTTTTGTCCGTTCAATTGAACATTTTATTTCTTGTTGCTTCATATCAAGACGTTGTGACAGTTTCGTTAACACGCTCGCCCACTTTGCCACTACAGGTAGTTGCCCATTATAAGCAGCATCTATAATGGCCAGTGCCTTGGAAAGCTCTGGCTCATATTCGCGAACTAAGCCAAGACCAAATGCTTCGCCAATTTTGACCTTAGTTTCTGTTACTAACGTCTCACCTATATAAAAAAGGGATTGCTGTGCCGATTCTCGCATTTTAATCATGACAAGCCCCTCTCTTGGTGCTTGGATTTCAATTACCTCATGGTGACTACAAACTTCATTTGCCATCTGTAATGCTTCTTCACGTCCAACCTCAATTAATAATTTAGTCCGTTCAGCTCGTTTCACTTGACCAACTCCCTTCACCAATACCTTAACTTGGCGCCATGTTCAGTAGTGAAAAGGTTTCGTGAAGTTCATGTAAATTAAGTTTTACAAAAATTAACGGCATTTAATTAAAATGGCGGGGTCACGTAGCAATTTATCTTCCGGTTGTCTTACAACATAAAAAAAGACTTCAAACACGAATGGTTTGAAGTCACTCTAATCTATATTTGAAAAAAGAAGCGATCCGTTCGATATAAAATTTCTGTGTACTCTAGTAAAATATTATGCTCGTCATCCCAACTATCCGATTCTACCTTGACGAGAGGCACCAATATTTCACATGCAAGCAATGACCGGTCCAGTTCATTTGGAAATTTGACAGCTAAATGTGAGAAGGAACTACGAAATTGTTTTACACCATGCTGTTGATAAAATGTATAGATAGAGGTTAAATCATCATTCACCTGCTTAATGGCAGGCATATTTTCAACAACGACATACGAGCGATGGATTGCTGTGGGTTCCTCGTCAATAAAGCGCAATCTTTCAATTAGGTAAAGGTCGCTATGTTGAACATACGGCTTGCTAAAAATAATATGTTCTTTAGGTACCTGTTCTATTTTCGTCACAACTGATTGATAGTTTGATGTAAATTTGAGCATTTTTTCACTAAAGCTAATATCGCCAGACATTACAACCTCAAGTGGTTTTTGTTTTTCCCGCAAAAAGCGCCCAATCCCCTTCTGCGAATAAATTAAACCCATTTTCTCTAGTAAATCATAGGCATTTCGTACTTTTATACGTGGTACACCAAACATTTCCATTAGAGCATGTTCACTTGGCATTTTCCCATCTTGCGAATAATTCCCTGCCTCGATTCCCTGTAACAAGTAATCCTTCACTACTAGTTCCTGCTCATCCACACGCTTCACTCCTTCTATAAAAAAGGCATAATTTCCATCCATTTGTACCTTAAGTAGCACATTCCAAATAAACTTTATGAACGTTATTTTTTTGTATTAAATGCAAATTCAATTTTCCCTTCCACAAATTGCAGGGCAGCGCTAAATTGCTTGCCACTTTTTGCTTTAAAACCTTTCATTTCGGCTGTTTTCCCGCTCGTACATAAATCTCTAATATTCTTCTCCGTAAGCTTTTTCCCTAATAATCTTTCTGGAAATGTTTGTTTACAGCCATTTTTATATTCCGAGCAACCATAAAATTTCTTGCGCAAGCTAATTTTGCCTACTTTACATGTTGGGCATGTCACAATATCTTTTGCTTTAGCATTTGTTGGAAATTGATCCGCATTAATTGTGATTGTGTTAATTTTGTTTGGTACTTCGGCAATTAACTGATAGATAAATTTGCCAATACTGTCGATAAAATGTTTGGCCGATCCTTCACCACGTCCTATTTTTTTTAAATAAATTTCCCATTTTGCTGTCATCGATGGACTGGAAAGCAAGGTTCCTTCAATTGCTCTACACAATAGTTCCCCTTTAGGTGTGATACTGACAATATTTTTCTTCACCTCAATAAACCCATGCTTTTTAATCGTTTCAATAATGCCACTTCGTGTTGCCTCTGTGCCAATACCTTCTACAGAATTTAAAACTTCGATTTCAGTCTCGTCTTCAACCGATTTTCCACATGTTTTCATCATTGTAATAAGTTGCCCTTCTGTATAAGGCTTTGGTGGCGTTGTAGTCCCTTCCATAATGGCGATTTGACTTTGGACGATTTCCCCTTTAGATACGACAGGTAGAACTTCCTCACGATGTGAAGGCTCTTTATCGCCAGCGAAAAGCTCCCGCCAGCCTTTTACAAGCTCTGTTTTCCCGACGGATTTAAATTCTACATTTTTCACATCCGTTAAAATCGTTTTTTCATCATACTCATAATCATGATGAAACATTGCAAGCGTTGTATGTAATATTTCAAAATAAATATTTCGTTCATCCGCAGCCATTGACTGCAACGCTTTTTCTGTTGGCACCTTTTTCGTTGGAATAATGGCATAGTGCTCGCCTACATTAGAGCTGTCAACATAACGTTTATGTTGGCCTCTTAAAACAGGGGGAAATGACTGACCAATGAGCTGTTGATATTTTTGCAGTGCTTCGTGTAAATAATTGTATTCATTTGGTGTTATCAGCTGTGAATCGGTACGTGGGTACGATACAAGCTTTTTCTCATATAGCGACTGTGTCAATTTTAACACGTGAGCCGGACTATATTTCCAGCGTCTATTTGCTGTTGCCTGCAAAGTTGATAATGCGTGCAATTTAGGTGGTTGGATTCGCTTTGTCTTATTCGTTACACTCGTAATTTGACCTATATCCATTGGCTGAATAGCGTGTTGTCTCAATAACTGCTCTACTTCTTCTCTAACATTGGATTTGATTTTCGCCTTACCTTTATACATACCATTTTGGGCTGTAAATACTCCTTCAATTTCATAAAACTTTTCAGGCTTAAAATTCTCGATTTCTTGTCGTCTTTTATAAATCAAATACACTGTTGGTGATTGCACACGCCCAATAGAAATACTGCCCTTAAAGCCCTTCTGCTGAAGAAGTAATGTATATAAACGACTACAGTTCATGCCTACTAGCCAGTCGCTAATTTGGCGTGTTTTTGCTTCTTGATACATCAGCAAATCGCGCTCGTTACTGTGCATATTTTGAAAACCTTTCCGAATTTCATCCACTTCTAAAGAGTTAATCCATAAACGTTTTACAGGCTTTTTTACTTTTGTCATTTTATAAATGGAATAAAAAATATTCGATCCTTCACGCTCAGCATCGCATCCATTATAAATCATGGTTACTTGTGGATCGTGGAAGATTTTTTTTATCGCATTAAACTGTGTGTATACATTACTAACAACTTTATCTTCATATTTGTCTAAAATAATCGGTAAGGCATCTAAAGACCACTTCTCCCATTCCTTTTTATATTCCTTCGGTTCCTTTAATTCGACGAGGTGACCTATCCCCCAACTAATAATGGCACCATCAGGAAATGTTGAACAGGGCTCTAACTCTATAAACGTTTTCTCTTTGTGTTTAATTTTAAAGGCTTCTGCATAAGCTCGTGCCTGCGATGGTTTTTCAGCTAATATAGCGATTTTTCCCATAAAATGATCACATCTTCTTTTAAATATTTTAGTAGTTTGTTATCTAAAAATGGAAAGAGGCTGGGACATAACTAGAAAAATTTAAGGAATGGAGAACTTGGCTAACTTAGCTATTCTTGCTTTTGCAATAAATAAAAAATTAGAAGGGTTACTAGTTGTTATAGCGGAGGTGGTGACTCCGGCGGGAACAGCACATAATGTAAGACGCGGGCATTCCGCGCGTAGCGAGGGTTGCGGCTTACTGTGCTGAGCGGAAAGCACCTCCGTAGCGGACAACAACGGCGCAACAAGTAAGTGTTAGATTGATGGCAGTCTATCTAACACTTTTCTCTTTTGTCCCAGCCTCTTATTGTGAAATACCCTACAACTATTTTACTGTATACCATATAAAATAGCACTTCCTAATGTCAGAAGCGAAGCAACGATGCTCTCTTCAAATAGAAAAAAAACTAAATGCACATAACCTCTTTCTCCTTATCCCATATAGATTTTGGATAACAAGAAAAATGTTTAAGTTAGAAAATATTATATTGAGCTAGCAAATAATAGGGGCAAGATGATAAAATATGGTTATAAAGGGGGATGGGGAATGGGGAAATTAAGTAAGCGTAATATTTTATGGATTATACCAATCGGCATAATAGGCGTGTTTTGGTATTTTTATGGTCCACAAGAAGACATAACGGATAATGAATATATTACATATGTCAAAAACTATTCAATCGAAAATAGTAACCAATCATTCGAAAAAGCTTTTGCTTCAGCTTGCGAAAATCCATATTGGGTTTATTTTGAGACACAAAAGGGACAAGATGTAGTGGAATTTAAAGGTGATTGTCCTATCAACAACAAGAAGGCGAAAGTCAATGTACAATTTTTAGTCGATGCCAAAATGACAACTGTAAAGTATGGTGCAATGTTAGTCGATAGTAAAATGCAAGAAGAATCCGAACGAGACAATTTTCTACTGGCGATAACGACGGAGTAAATCTTATTTTCTTACAATGAGCCTAAACGCACTGAAAGGTGAATTTGGGCTCATGGCTTTATAGCTTATCATTAAAAATAGCATATACATTTGTATCATGTGCTTTCCCTTGTTGATACATATATTCTTTTAATACGCCTTCTTTGTGAAAACCTAAATGAGTTAGTAACTGATTGGATGCTACATTTTCAATAAAGACAATTGCCCCAATCCGGTTAAGTTCCATCTTATCAAACCCATAGGATACAATTTCAGCTACTGCCTCTTTCGTATAGCCCTTTCGCCAGTAGTCGGGGTGCAGCTCATAGCCAATTTCTGCCCGCTTATGTTTAGGTGACCATGCGTTAAAGCCGATGGTTCCGATAATGCCCTTTACTTCTTTCCGCTCTATACCCCACCGAATACCTCTTTTTTCCTTATAATTTTTCGAAAAAGTTTCGATTAGTTTTTTTGCTTCTTCAATTGTTGCAAAGGGTTCTAATCCATAATACTGGGTAACAAGGTGATTGGAAAAACAGCGAAAAAGGTCTGTTGCATCTTCATCTATTATTTCTCTTAATATTAATCGTTCAGTCTCTACAATAGGAAACATCTTATTCCTCCTTTATAGTATTTACAATTCTCCAAAATTGGCAAAAACCCTTTTCAAAGAGAACTACCTTTCTAGGAACTTTCAATGAAAAGTTTCGTATTATTTACAGGAGGTATGGAAGAATATGAAAAAAATGAGTTTATATTTGTTGATGCCAATCTTACTATTTTGCCTTTATGTTGTTTATCACCATTTTACTTATACATTTTTCTATACAGGCGATATCAAATATGGTCGCCCTATTCTTTCACCAAATGGTGACTATTCAGCACAAGTTTATTATGACAATTATGGTGGCGCTATAGGTGGAGTCAATTTGATTGTCAATATTATATATCATCAAAAACATGACGAAGAACAAACCATTTATTTTAGTGATGCCAAAGGTAGTGTAAATGTAAACTGGACTGCCGACGATGTACTGTCGATTACGAACTATGACGAATACGCTAATCGCAATACTGAACTAGTCGTAGGTAAAGAAATTTACGATGAGCAAGGAACTGCTTGTAATACCTATAAAATAAGAAAAGCTTTTAATTGTAAGGATCAAGACTCCTAATGCTCTATTATTTTAAACTAAAAACAGCATACTAAGATGCACTCCTAGTATGCTTTAGCTTGTCGATAAAAGGCATCAAGCAATGCCTTTTATCATGGTTATAACACTTCTTTACCAACGGACATCTGAAACAGAGCATATCCCTAGTAAGGATGATGCCTTGTGTTTTACTTAAAATAATAGTTTACTGCCTCGTCAGCAGAATGAAAAATTTCGTTTTGATTATTTTTATAAATAAGCTTTGCGGCTTTACAAGCATCTTGAAAATTTTTGGCTTGGTTTAATTTTTCGTTTACTTGCTCTATAACCGTTGAAAAACCATCTAGGTTATATGTAATGATTTGTTCGAACTGTTGATATTCAATGTCTAGCATAATGGATAACTGATCTTCCACATAATTATTTAAATTAATAAAAATACATTCTTCGATGTCTTTAGAATGCTTATCGATAGTAATAAATGCCTCTTTATACTCTGCAATTAATTTTGAAGATGTCAAAGTGACCTTAAAACCTTGCTGTTCTAAACGTGTTTTACAACATGTATAAAATCGTTCTACTTCTTCGGAAATTTTAGGTGTAATCGTTGTTTTTTTTAATTCATCGCAATGTTGATAAATCGCATCAATTTTTTTCTGTTTTTCAACCAATAATTTGAAATTTGAAAGTGAGTACATTGTAAATTCCCCCTTCATTTTATAGTCGGCAATAGCAAGGGAATTTAGTCAACTTTTCATTCATTCTTATAACTTTTTTGTTCTAATATGCGATGCGTTTAAAAATGAAGTATACTTTCCTCGTTTACATATAAAAATAATTTTGCTGCATGGATTGGATTGTTTCAATCATTTCTTCTCTCAATTCTAAAGGCTCCAACACCTCAATATTCGCCCCTTGACTAAGTAGCCACATTTTAATACCACGACCAAAAACTTCCGCTTCAAACAAGCATTGTCCATCTTTATTGGACAAAATTTTGGCTGTCGGTAAACGATCTAAGACCGCCTGTGGCGAACGCCCCTTAAAAAGAAACTTAATATGCATCAGCTCACCTGCATCCATAAACTGAATGCGTTTACGAAATTCACCTTCTTGAAAGCGTTCGGAGTAGGAGATTTGAAATTTCTTATCTAACTCTAGAAAATGCTGGATACGATCAATACGATAGACAATCGGTAGGTCCTTCTCATGCTTACTATCGTAAGCTATTAAATAGAAATAGTATTCGGAGAAAATAACACCAAGAGGTTTTAATATCTTTTGTGAAGGAATTATCTCACTCTCTCGTAAATAATCAATTTTAATTATTTTTTTCTTTTGAATTGCCTCTGAAATTACCCATATTAAATGTAAAAGAGATTTTTTATGATTTAAGTCAACGTACAAATGCTTCTCATTTAAAATGATATTATGAATAAACTCTTGTTTATCTGCTGCAACAATCGATATAAGTTTATCGATAATATCGCTCATTTCTGATTTTAAAAGCGCTCTTGATTCAATAAGTATTTTAACAATCGCTAGCACTTGTTCTTTGGATAAAACGTTTTTCCCGGTATTCGTTAGCTTATACACTTTTTCTGTTCGCACATATTCTAAATGACAGTCTAGTTTAGCTTTTTCAATATACGCTCGAATTTGATCTAAATCTCGTTGTATGGTTTTTTCACCAACTTGATGTGTAAATGCTTCTTGCTTTTTGCTAATTCCTTGACCATCCATCAATCTGTCGAACATTGAAATGACACGATAGCCTTTATTTTGTTGTGAATCCACCATATATCCCACTCTTTCTACATAGTTACCCTCTTATTATACAAAACGAGATGGACATCATTAGTCCTTATAACTACGAATTTTCTATATAATTGGGATAATTAGTGCAATACTAATTGCATTAGATTCCATTCTTCACAGACGGACATACCGATTTTTTGTAAGTATTATCAAGTAAACTGGCATATTAAAGGACTTCAATCCGAGTAGGTTGAAGTCCTCTTATAGTAGTTAACTTTTTAATTTTACGGCTGTACCATAGACTAAAACCTCAGAAGTTCCGTCCATAACAGATGATGTGGAAAATCGGACGGCTACAATCGCATCAGCTCCTAAAAGCTGCGCTTCTTCTTCCATAGCTCGTGTAGCAATTTCTCTGGAGCGCACGAGCATTTCGGCATATTCTTTCATTTCACCGCCCACAATATTGCGAAGCCCCGCCATCATATCGCGACCAATATTTCTCGATTGGACCGAATTGCCCTTAACCAAACCTAATGTTTCTTCAATCTCTTTTCCTGCAACAACATCCGTTGTTGTTAAAAGCATTGCCATTCCTCCTTATTGTTGTAGTTCTTGAACCGCTAATACAGCATCGTCAATAGAAGTCGTAATGACACCGTTGCGCTTGATTAAACCGATAACAAATAAATTACGGTAAACAAATTGATTTTCAATGCCATCACGTATAAGCGCCTCTATTTTCATCATATTTTCTCGCCCTTGTTGACGGACGTCTGTAAATACCCCAACGATTGGGCGGTTCAGCATTGAAAATGCACCGATTTCAGCCGCTACGCCAGAATCAATTTCTACACCATCTAACACAGCCACTAAAACATCACTCGTTTGTAGCATTGTTAAATCCGCTTCTGCAATGGCTAAACTATCCGCATAGGATGCCTTATCATTAATCGCATCGTTCTCCTGTGGAACATATAATTCAATATCTGGTATCGCTTGTCGAATTGCCGTTGCTAACCGTTCATTTACTAAGCGATCTCCTAAAGAAAATAACCCATTCGCTAAATATGCTTTCATCATACATTCCTCAATTCAATAATTTTTCAAACACTATTTTATGTCGACCTTTATCATCAATAAAAGTCGAAACAATATCAAAACCATGGTGAATATTTGTGATGAGCATGGTTTTGCGCTTATTTCTACCGTATGTACGAACTTTACTATAGCCAAGTTCTAGCACTTTTTCATGTTGCTTTCGCATCAATTGACTAGCAATACCTTGACCTCGCATTTTTTCGTGAACACCGCCCAACCAACTATAAAAAACGCCATCAGAATGTGGGTAGCCTAATTTAAATCCTATCATCTCCTGTTTCTCCACGGCAAATAAACAAAGCAGGTCTTTTTTACTTTCCAGTTTTTCTAGAGTAAGATGTGCACCTTCAAATACATGTGCATGAATTTCTTGTAACGGTTGCACCCAATGATAAGGTACACCTTCAACTACAATGATTTGCACCTTTATCACCCGCCTCTTTTCATTCAATCATTATATCAAAAAAATGTCTTGCATGTATTCGATAGACATACAACGGAATTAAATAAGGTGATTTTAACCATACAGCATTGCGGGTTGTCGCACACCTTGTAAATAATCTGCTAGTTTACCAGCAAAAATCTCTTCTAAATAAGGTAACTGTGCAATACAGTCGGGGGTCATTAACGCTGGATTTTGATAAATCTTCAGACCACCGATTTTTAAAAGGGTTGCCACAAACTGCGAACAAAAATAAGCGCGTTCTCTACGTACTTCCTTTTGCATCATCACACCAAAAAGCCCTATAAAATTATATTTATATCGATCTCGATTGCAATACATATAGTGTACAATTTTTTCCATCTCTAAGTACTGATAATACGAAACACGACAACGGTAAATCACACAATCCGCATATTCAAAAAGACCAGCTTCTGCATTTTCCCTTAAAAATCCGCCACTTAGAGGATTATTGAGCTGTCTTCGCCCAAAGCTGTACATATCAAAAAGTTCCTGGTCAAAGGCGATGGAAGCATGGTTCATCTCTTTTCCCGTATACATCCCTATTGCTTTCGATAATAAGGTCCCTGTTTTTGTCAATACTATGTAAATGGTATATACCATTTCGTCACCTACTTCAATTGTTCTGTTAATACCAATACGTTTTAATTCTTCAAATGGTTTCGTAATTTCCTTATTTTTATAGTATAGAAAATAAATCTTAATTTTTACTTAAGCTGAAACTTAAGATTTCCTTAATTTTTAATAGGGTGTAGTTGAATTGTGAAAATACTAGATTTGATTCTATGAATGGTTAAACACTAGTATTTTTTCGCTACCTTTATTTATATGTTTAGACTTGTATTGTTATGTAGAAGACAAATGCGTATTCATAAATTTTTACTTGGACACTGACTGAAAAAAATTACATATAAACAATGATAAAAAATTTATAAATTTGAAGTAGTTAATTTCTACACATTTTTTCATAAATATATTATAATTTTTACTACATAAGTTGTTATATAATATAACTTTCTATCCATTTAATACTTAAAACTAAGGGACGTGAAATCATTATGAAATTGATCAAAGTAATGAGAACAACCATATTAATTTTAGTAATCGTAAGTGCACTCAATTTAGTTTTGTGGTTTGGTCTAAAATCTAAAGTAAATCCTAATAATGAAAGTGAGGCGATAATTGAAATACAAAACTAATTACCGATTATTTATTCTTAATTTCCAATTAATTAATAATTTATAAATTTAAAAGGAGGATTTATTATGAAAAAAAGTATTAGTTTTCTTCTCATTTTATCTTTATTATTAATCATCCTTTCACCTTATTTAAAGGCCCATGCACAAGAAAATGGTAGCATGGAAAAAATCTCTTCTGTACATAATTATATTGAATATTTAAATGAAAAAAGCGAACATGATGAGAGTACTAACGATATACTTGACCAGTTTTTAGAATTAAGCAAAGAAGATCAAGAACTTTTTATTCAAGCTTTACAACCTGAGAATTATATAAGAATCAATAGCCTTGCTCTAGGACGACCTAATGAAAGTATTGAAGTAGAACTTGATAATGGGAAAAAAATTGATGTACAAGTCAATTTTAATACACAACAAGAAGTTAATAAGATTGAACTTTTATCACTAAATTCTATTCAAAATACTCAAAAAGATAATAAATTCAAACGTCAATCACTAAATAGTAATTTAAATATTAGTAGACTTACCACTTACCGTGTGACAACACCATGGGCTTCAGCCCAATTAGCCCTTTTAGGAATTACAACATCAACCTTCTCTACTAGGATGATTTTGGAAACAGATGGTTCTCAAGCTTTACAAGTGTATGACATTGAAAGAAAATATGTAAATCATAACCCCGCTATTTGGACTACAGATATAGGATATACAAACTTCTATATTTCTGGCGGAAAAGGTTATGGCGGATATCAATGGAAATTGAGTGCTACTGGAGCACTTGGTTCAATATCATCAAACTTAGATATGATAATAAGAGCTGACCACAATACAAGGCATTTCAGGGTAAATTCAGGTCGTTCTAGTTGGAATCAAAATTGGACTGCATTTTAATAATAAAAAGATATACAGGGATTCAGATTCTACTGTATATCTTTTTATTTGTTGCTCTATATCGTTCCTAACGCTAAATCCCGTTTAATTTTATTTTGTTATTTAGCTCTTTCATAGGCGTTCGCTTAAAGCACCAACATCTATAGTCATAATCTGTGATATTAACGTACATGTACTTACATGAAGGAAGGATGTATGATTTTGCCCATCGACTACACATCTCCATCCACGCAGTTTACGTTTGATGTAAATACAAGCCCCCTATTTAAAAAGGATAATCAAAACTACATCAATATTCTCGGTACTGCCCAATTAAATACATTAGAAAATGTATCCTTGCTTGATATATTTCTAAGTACGAATAATGTTGTAGAACCGCATTATCATCAAAATGCAGGAGAGCTTGTTTATTGTATTTCTGGTGCTGCTACCGTTTCCTTATTAAATCCTTTTACAAAACAAATTCAAAATTACCCAATAAAATCTGGACAGGTAACAAATATTCCACAGGGTTGGTGGCATTATATCGTCGCGAATGCAGACAACACGCATATACTCGCTATTTTTGATGCCCCTACACCCGAAGTCATTTTAGGTTCTGATATTTTGAAATTTACACCAACAGCAATTATGGCGCATACGTATTGCTTAGATGAAAATGTATGGAAACAAACGATTGCGCCTGTTGTTCCTACGACTTATATCGGTCCTCTAAAAGAATGCAACCAATCCTTTCCCACTCCCTCTAGCTCACCCAATTTTATGCAAATGTATCCGCCTTACAACCTAAATTATTACCATTATCCATATATGTATCAAAATGGTTACGAATATTCATGACATGAAGTCTATTGGTTTTCGTTGCAAAAATGCATAAAACATTTCAGAATGGAAAGTCTAACTATTATTCATCATGCATAAAAGAGGTGTATAAACAATGGGCTTTCCTATTATCCATACAAATTTTTGGGATGCTGTGATTGCCGTACCGGTTGTCATGATCCTGACTCAAGCAATTAAAGTTTTTTTCCCTATTCAACCTAAATATGTCCCAGCAATCGCTCTGGCTCTAGGTTTAATGATTTCTATTTTTATTAGCCACAAACATAATTTTTTAGCAGGTGTATTTATGGGCCTTTTTTATGGATACGCAGCCATTGGGAATTATGCGTCCTTAAAGACCACGATTAGGAGCTTTAAAAATAAAACAACAAAAGCATGATGGTAGATAAGGAATGCTTCGTGACGAGACTTCTATTAAAGAGCGAAACAGAGAAAAAGCAGAAGTAAATTGGCGAAGCCTTCAAACAAATATTGTACATACGTTTTGCTAGATGACACACATACCAAATTGATAATGACTACTTTTCCTATAAATGTATAAAAAATAACAAATCATCCCATCCTAATCTCACAATCAACAACTATAAAATGAGTTAGGACGTGCAATAATGAAAATGTCAAAGCGAAATTTAGACGCTCTACGTTTTAAGGAAGTGTTTGCAATTTGGAAACAACTTGGGGTCAATAATGGCTATATAGCGACCAATCATCTCTTTTTCAAGCATGCCGTGAATCGAGAGTTAAAAGTTATTATTTTGGAGTTTATTCAATATTTAAAAGAGGAAAATAAACAACTAGAGAAGCTATTAAAAGAAAATGGCGTACTTGCCCCACCACTATCCATTGACCAAGGAAGTTTACAAATTGCTAAGATTCGAGGCAAGACAGCAGTAAATGATTGCGAAATCAGTGCCATCCTATCAATGAATATTGCTTCTTCGTTAATTTCAGTCAGTCAAGCGATGGACATGTCTATCGAGCATATGCTCTCTACAAAATATCAAGTCTTTCATATGAAGTATGCCAATCTTGGCGCAAAGTTAATTGCCCTTAGTCACAAAAAAAGTTGGTTACTTGCTCCCTCTACAATGTAAAACGAGCAATAAAGCAATTGTTTAGGTCGTCTCGTACTTTACAAGGCGACCTAAACGGCTATTCACTTAACTGTTTTTCTCTGTTTGTCACTAACAAATAATCCAGCGCACTCATTCTAGTTAACTTATGTGTAAATTTAATAGCATCAGCTTGTGAATCAAATATAAAATTTTCGAGTTCGTCTGTTGGTATATATTGATCAGCGATTTTTCGTTTCAGTTTTCGTACAGATAAAATGTGTGAATCTTCTTCATATAAAATAATGGCACCAACGTTCCGATAAAGCGTGTGATCAATCGTTGCGACAACTTTCACATTCAATCCTTCAAATTCCGTTAAATCTACCTGCATTTAATTACCAGCCTCCCTCTCTTCTCTTACATTCTATTTCCAACAATCATAGTCCTGCTTTATATCATAATTTACGTTTAGCATAAATGATATTTTATAAGTTACCATTTAAATGATGATTTTTTTGCAAGCGGCGCTCTCTTTAAAGAAAAAATGGCACAACCTAATGCAGCTAACACTAAAATAGCACCGAAGCTTGCTAAATGCATGACCGAACCTGTAACAGTAAACATAGCCCCACCAATTGCAGAGCCTATCGAAATACCTATTTGTAAGGCGGCAGTATTTAAGCTTTGTTGAATATCCGATGTTTTAGGATCTGTTTGTATCAAATAATTTTGTAACGGTGGTGTAAGTGCCCAACTAAGCGCTCCCCACAACACTGTCACGACTAAAAATAAGGGAAACGCGACAATTGTATACGGAATACTGAACAGCACGATGGCAAATGTTGCGATAATCATAACGATCGATTTGCCTGTACCAATTTGGTCACTTAACCAACCACCAATTGCATTTCCGCTTACTGAAGCGAGACCGAATACTAAATAACAAATACTGATCCAAGAAGAGCTTAAATTAAATGCTTCAACTAAAAATGGCGTAAAGTAGGCATAAAGCATATAATGCCCCGCCAACATAAACAGTGTTGTTAAATGCGCACTTGCTATTTTCCAATTAGCTAATGACTTGATTTGAGCTTTTAATGGCACCACTTCAACAACTGGCATTTTTTCTAAAATCATAAATATTAGAATCATGGATACAGATGACAGCATTGCAATCCCTAAAAAAACGGCACGCCAACCGAATGCTTCGGTAATAAAAATGCCCATTGGTACACCGATGACTAATGCCGAACTGACGCCGACAAAAATAAGCCCTAACGCTTTGGCACGATGTCTTGGCTCTACTATTTTTGTTGTAATTGTTAAAGACAACACAATTACCAATGCTGTACTCATTGCTGTGATGATTCTTGCAATCATCACAATGGCAAAGGTTGGGCTGAAATAGGTCATGACATTCCCCAATGTGAATAAAAACAATGAAATAAGATAAAGCTGCTTCCTTTCCACTTTCGCAGTTAACGATAAAAGGACAGGCGCTGAAATAGCATATACTAGTGCAAAAATGGTAATTAATTGTCCTGCTGTTGCAACTGAAACGTTCAAATCATCTGCGATATATGGCAAAATACCGCCTACAATTAGCTCTACCAATCCAACTGCAAAAGTAGTAGCAGCCAATATAAATACTCTCCAATTCATGGAATCACCTTTCTGTTACACTCCCATTTTGTAGCAGCATAAAAAAATCCTGACTACAAAATGCAAGCAAATTTTTGTAGTCAGGATTTTTATGGTTCCTGGTAGAGACCCTCAATCCATATTATTGAGGTTATACAGATCATTATTTTACTTTAGCTATATTAGCATATGGATTTTTGCGTTACAACATTTTTCTATCACTCTATTTGCTAACACCCGCAGTACTTTACATAAGCTCAATTTATTTTTATATATTTTTTTAGCATTTTGCTTATATTTTTTATCATTCGACCATACATAGTAATAGACATGAAATATAGCAATGGGGTGATTGTTTGCGGATATTTGGATTAGTATGCTATTTTTTAATGCTATTTTATGGCGCGGAATTAGTAGTAGAAGAGCTCTCAATCGATCAACCAACATCTAGCTTAGAAAAGAGTCAACATCCACTAAAAGAAACTGTTGAAGATTCAACAGTTTGCGTTTACTACCCTTCTTATAAAGTGTGTAAAGCATTATCAGCAAAATAAAGAAAATAAGGAGGCATGCCCATTTCCAATGAGCTGCCCCCTTTTGAATTTTTATCGTTGGTCTCTATTCAATGCCAATGTGAAAATGCTTAAATGGATAAAGTGTCAATTTTGCTTCTCCATAAATAGCATCTTTTGCAATTAAGCCGTAATGGCGACTATCATAACTTTTCAAACGGTTATCACCCATGACAAAGTATTTACCTTCTGGCACCTTTTTCTCATTCGTTAAACCTTCTAATGTGAAATTCTCGGTAATGCGTAGTTGACTCGGATCATCAGTTTGACGATTTACATAATCTTCTTTATAGGCCTTTCCATTTACATACAATACATCATCGATCATTTCGACTGTATCCCCTGGAAGCCCTATCACACGCTTAATATATAATTCATCCTCAGTCGGAGATTGAAAGACAATTTGGTCAAAGCGTTCAATTTTACTTGTTTTACTTACAATAATAATGTCCTTATCCTCATATGTCGGATACATAGAAGCACCTTGTACTTTTATCGGTGCAAATAAAAATTGCTTACAGCCTAAGACGACGATTGCTGTCACGACAATAATTTTAATGTAGGATAGAATTTCTTTTTTCATATTCGTTTTTTCTGCTTGCATGCTCATTCCCCGATACTTTTTTATTTAATAGTATAGCATTTACTAGTGTCTATTGACGAATAAAAACACAAAATGTTTCCATACCATGAAAAAAAGACATAAGCTCAGTCGCTTGTGTCTTGGAAAATATATTCTATTTATGTACATCAACTAGTTGCTTTATGTAGTAGAGTGATGTTGCTCGTTAAATAAATCAACTGCTAATACAATCCCAACAGGCAACGCGATAGCTAACAATATTGTACCAATCATCATCACAATCACTCCCTCAACCATTTCTTATAAAAAATTATACACTAAATTTTCAGATATTTCAAACGAAATAAAAAACTGCTAGCACGTTTTATAACGAAAAAAATCATTCAACTAGGCATGCATCCTACCTGAATGATTTTTTTGTATTACATAAAAATTTTAAAACATAATAGTTGTAGCTGTTGCATCATGAATTTAACTGGACTTTTTTGTACTTTCCGTTTAGGTACATAGCTTTGCATGCAATTATTTAATGCTGTATACCTAAGCACCTGGGTCCTCCCATTCATTCATCTCGCTCCCTTCGCAAACATATTTTTACAACTATTGTAGCCAAATGATCGTGCGTTATTCTAAATGGGTTTTTAACTCTGTTTGTATTTGTTGAAGCTCTGTTTCATCTGGTACATAATACCAAATACGATCAATCATTTTCCCTCCTTCTGCTTCAAATGATAACTGCTCTATACTACTATCCATTTTCTTATATATACTTTGTAGCTGGATTAAATCTTTCACTGTAAAATTCATGCGGACATTGTCTCCGACAACATCGAGCATATCACTAGCCTTTAAAATCACGGAAGGTGTAGAAGCTTTTTTCATTACCGCTTCAATAATTTGACGTTGACGAATTTGACGACCAAAGTCCCCTCGTGGATCTTCGTAACGTATACGTGAAAAAATAAGTGCTTCATCGCCATTTAAAGATAATTCTCCCTTAGGAAAATGGTATGAATCATAGGTTAAATCCATATCATTTTGAATCGTAACACCACCAAGCGTATCTATAATTTGTAGAAACCCTTCCATATTAATAAATACATAATAATCGAGTGGAATATCTAACAAATTTTCAACTGTATCCATTGCCATTGGTACGCCTCCAAAAGCATATGCATGGTTAATCTTATCTACTGTGTCATGACCAATGATTTCGGTACGTGTATCTCGCGGGATGCTTAACATTTTCATCGTTTGTTTTTCAGGATTGACCGTAATGACAATCATTGTATCTGAGCGGCCACTATCATTGCTTCGTTCATCAACACCTAGTAACAGCACAGAAAACGGTTCTTTTTTCTTCATTGTTTTTGGCGCTTCTTCAGTAATGTCTGTCGCTTCAACTAAAGGTGTATTTATTTTATTCATCGTTTTCTGAATAGTATAATAAGCTGTACCTATAAATATTAAAAAAATTGTTAATAGGCTACCTACTATCCAAAGCCATATTTTCTTCTTACTCTTTTTTTTCTTTTCTTTCATTCGTTTCATGTTTTTTTCCATACTTAAGTCCTCTCTAGCTTTTTAAAAAATTTGCCCCTCTTTTTGACGTTTTAGGTTGGAAAAAAGTTTATATGGTCTATTTATATGCATATTGGACGAAAAAAAGACGTACACTAGTATTTACTAAATATGCGTCTTTATATTCGTTAATATGTAAAATTGGCAATCCTGTTTGTAAATGCCGCTGTTTTATCTTGTTACTTTTTAACCTACCTTCTATCATTTCCCTACAGTACGAAAAAATTCCTTTATGTATGTAAAAACCCCTTTTGTACCGTATAGAATAGCAAATTTCCCTTCAATTATAAAGTTTTTTTGTCGATTTTACATTTATTTTGAAAAAAGATTCATTTAGTCAACTAAAAATTCGCCAATAAAACCATCTCAATCGCATAATCATTTTTCAGGCACAAGCCTTTCGATTTGGTTTGCATTTTTAACGCAATCATTACGAAAAAAAAGAGAAATACCTTGAGCAGTAAAAACTCTCAAGGTATTTCTCCAAGCTACTGAAAAACGGAACTTTCTTATTGATTATTTCTGTCGTGTATTCCTTGCACTAACTTTTCTTGAATGGACAAATATTGTGCAATCTCTTCATCATTCAATACTTCAAAAAGCTGAATAAATACGTCCTTTCCAACCTCTTGTGCTTTTATTAATGCCTCTACACCTTTATCCGTAATTTGTAAACGAATCGTACGTCTATCCGCCTCATCGTATAGTCTTTCTGCTAAGCCTAGTTTTACTAATTTTTCAGCAATGCTTGTCATAGCACCTTTCGTATAACCAATCGTTTCCGCTAATTCTGCTTGTCTTTGCGGACCTTTAATTTTTAGTTCACTTAAAACTAAAATCGGTGAAATGCCTAGCGGATATGGAAAACCTTTCGTAAAACGTATAATATTAGCATTATTCATCTGATCAATCATATGAATGAGTTTAAAAATACTTGTCTGTGTCAAAAAAATCCTCCTCGAACAATAACCGAGAAAATTAGTGAAGCATGATTGAACCACCGTCAACCATAAGTGTTTGACCTGTGATATACTGTGAATCCTCTGATGCTAAAAATACTGCTACACGGCCGATGTCATCTTCTACATCACCAAAGCGGCCCATTGGGATTTTATTTTTAACAGCTTCGTAATATTCTGGTTGTGCTTTTGCCCATGCTTGTACACCTGGTGAATTTGCAATTGGGCTAATTAAGTTTACATTAATACCGAAACGTCCCCATTCATTTGCCGCTACACGAGAAATACCGCGGATTGCCTCTTTTGCTGCAGCATACGCACCTTGTGTTTCATGACCAGCAATTCCAGCACCAGAAGCAAAGTTAATAATATTTCCTTTTGTTTCTTTTAAATGCGGTAATGCGGCTTGCATTAAATAAAATGTTGGATAAAAACCAGTATCAAATGATAAATCTAAATCAGCCTGCGTTGTATCTTCAATCGTTGCTTGTTTTGAAGCATGTGCATTATTAACTAATACATCTAGTTTACCGTATTTTTCAACAACTGTATCGATTATTTTATGCAAATTAGCACGATCCATTAAATTTGCCTGTAAAAACATTGATTTTGGAGAAATTTTTTGCAATTCCTTTTCCATTGCTTTCCCTGTTTCTTCATTTAAATCTACAATCGTAACGATTGCGCCTTCTTTTACCATCGCTTTTGCCATACCACTACCGATACCGCCAGCTCCACCAGTAATAATTACTACTTTGTCTTGTAATTTGCCCATGAGTGAACAGCTCCTTTTCATTAATCGTTAAATAGTTTATCACTAAATTATTCATAATTAAACTAGATTGCTCACTCTATTGAAACTCTTTACATTTCATTGGCAATTTGCTTGACAATTTCATCAATCGTAGCGATTGCTGAACCTTTATTGCCTTGCGTTAAAATACTAAAAATATACCACTTGCCACTTCTCCCTTTAACATAGCCACTTAACGCATAGGTACCACTTATATAGCCCGTTTTAGCTGAGACACTATAGCCTTTCAAGCGGTTTTCTAATGTTGCTCCAACTAGCTTTCCTTTTCGTCCCGCATGTGGTAAAGCGTCCAAATACGAGAAGTACCAAGGTTTTTGTCGAACTTTAAATAGTAATAAGCTTTCCTGCATACTACTAACGCGGTTTTGATGATTTAAGCCTGAGCCATCTTCAAAGTACCATTGGTCCATATTTAATCCACTATCTATACCATAGGTGCGAATGGCTTCAATGCCCGCAGACCAGCTTCCTTCTCCAAGAAGCTCCCTTCCCAATTGCTTAGTTAGCATTTCTCCCATGCCGTTAATGCTTAACTTTAAAAATCGAAAATTCATATCCTTTAATGGCATGGAGTAAGTAATGCCAACTCGCTGTGCATTTTCTGGTACTTTTCCTTCGGTAAGAGGCATTTTTTGAATTCCTTTTGCTACTAGTTTTTCTCGTAATACATCCAGCGTAAACATTGTTGGATTATAAACAGTCACATATGTATTTTTTTCTGTACCTGCTGGTAAATTGCCTGTTACACCAATTCGGTCTGTTCCATATTCTCTTGTGATTTTGACGGTCGATTTCTCACCCTTTTTCACAGTTTTTGTTTTGTTGACAATGGGGATTGTGCTTGCATATGGTAAAAGCTGAATTTTGGCTGCTTGTCCAATTTTAGTGCCAGTTACTTTTACATGGACATTGCCGACATCATATTGGTCATTCGGAGAGAGCGTTAGAGCAGAAATACGTGATGCATAAGAGAATGCCTCTTCTTGTGGGACTATTCCTTTGGCTAATCGATCGTCATCAAACCACGAATCATCAGCAATCAATGCACCTGTAATTTTGGTGATTCCTAATTTTTTCAGCCCATTGGCGAATGTTTCTAAATGGACAGGTAATAATGTTGGATCGCCCCCACCTTGTAAATAAATATTTCCTTGTAATACACCATTTTCAATCGGACCATCCACATAAGCCTTTGTTTCAAAACGATAATCAGAGCCGAGTAAATCTAATGCCGCAGCACTAACAAGCAATTTATGAGTGGATGCGGGACGTATCATTTTTTCCCCATGCTTACTATAAAGAACGTCTCCTTTTTCCATTTCTCGCACCGTAATACTATATTCATTGTTTTTCCAGTTTTTAGCGATGATTGTATTGATTTTATTCGTCATCGTTTGCTCATTTGCCTGTGCTTGTTCAACAAATAGCAATGGGTAACAACACAATGTTAGAAGCATCGTCAATATAACAATTTTCTTTTTCATAAAACCTCCATTTGATAAAATATTCTCTAATTATTTTTTATTTTAAGTAAAAGCGCTTATTTTTTCAATTCAACAGCCATTCTAACTTCTTCTGAAGTGGACAGACATCTTTTTTTTCGACATGAATAGACTGTAGTAGCTAGCTAAAATCACTTTCAAAATAGGAGTTGGTTTCGATGGGCGCAAAATGGATTAAAATATCGATCTTCTATTTAATACTTACAATCGCTTTTGGACTGTTTATGCATTATGCAATTCAACTTCAATGGAAGACGACACATGCACATATTGGTGTCGTTGGTTGGCTAACTACGGGATTCATAGGGCTCGTTTATTGTCTTTTTAAGGATGCTGCAAAAACAGGGCTCGCCAAGGCACAGTTTTGGCTTTACAATATCGGTTTACCGTTTCTGTTAGTTGGGATGATGATGGTTTACTTAGATGTGCCTCATTGGTTATTTGAACTGTTCGTATCTGGCGGTGGAATTGCCGTGGCACTTTCTATTTTATTATTCTTTGTCAATGTCTTACAAAATGTGAAAAGTACTTAATTAAATATAGAGGGCGTTTTTACTCTACACAATATAAAGCAAAGGCATCAAGAGCGAACTTCTTGATGCCTTTCGTCAACACTTAAGCCCCACTTAGCAAAGTGGGGCTTAGACTGTGTTAAAAATTTTATTAGGGCTGTTGCATTGATGTTCTCACATATTTAATAGCTCATTAAGGATTTCACTTCCTTCTTTTGGTATTACGAGCCAATTAGTTTAGCTTAATTTTTGTTTTTTCTTTATAACATACCTCTTTTATATAGTATAAACCACCAAAGGAGGAATAAGAATGAACATTACTGATATTCGAGTAAGAAAAGTACCATCCGATGGAGTAAGTACTTTAGATCAGCAGAGCCAAGCGCTATTAACAAAAGCACTTGATAAATTGAATAAAGAAGAATTATTCAATGCCCCCAAAATAGAACAAGTAGACTACGAAACTACTTATTCTGTTTATGCATTCAACGAATTCAATGAACAAAACAAAACAAAAGTAAAACAAAAAACCACCTTCCTACAATTTAATAATTTTCTTATTGGTACTATTTTCAAAACAATAAACACTGAGACAAACAGAACATCTTACTTAGTGAAAGTTGTATCATTAGATATAGAACAAGAAATTAAGAAGACTATTATGTATTTAGATGATGAACTATTAAATGAATGGGAGCAGTTGTCCTCTGATAGAAAGTTAACGATACCAGAAGATTACAAGAATATAACATCAGATGACTTTCAAGACGATGATGTACTTAGTGCACAGGGGTGGGGTTTACCTTGTCTTCAAAACGGTTGTTGTTCTTTCCGTTATAAAGGAAATCCATTTAACCCACTTGTTAGATATAACTGGTGCGGGGCGAACTGTGGTTCAGGTCCTACTGTTAATGCATTAGACAATTGCTGTAAATATCACGATTATTGTTATGATGCAAATACGAAATATCCTGAACGTTGTGGCTGTGACCGTATTATTATCGAATGTGCTAATCAGACAGATGAAGCAGGGACATCACGTATCGTTGGGGCGTTCTCTGCAAAAATGGTTGCAATGGGCTGCTAATTTTCTTACTAACATCCACTAAAGTCACTATCAATAATAACTTTCGTGTTCTTAAGTTATATTGCCAAATGGGAAAAAACTAGTTATATAACATCTTTCATCGGTTCAATTCCGAGTGCCACCTCATTTCAATGATTGATTCATACAAGCGTTAGACGCAACTTTAGAATTACTCTAAGGTTGCGTCTTTAACTTGTATGAAGAATCGCCAAGTCTATTATTTTTTGATATAATCAGTATATATACATAGGACTTGAGAAAGTAAGAAATATTAATAAGGAGGGAAATTATGCTTGGTAAAAGCGGGAAGTTATCAGCATTATTTTCTGTAGCAGGACTTATTGTAATTGCTTGCTTTTATTATTTTCAAATTGAAGCGGTAATCGTAATTTTAGTTGGAGGAATTTTAATTGCCGTAGGAATAATCTTTAGTATTTTAAGCTTTATAAAAAAGGAAAAAGGATTTTGGAAGTATACCCCTTATATTGTTTTGTGGCTTTATTTCCTTGGTATTTTCTTGTCAATTATACTACTTTTCTTGATAGGTGAGCGTTAAATTATTTTTTAATGCATCGAAATATTATACCTTTATAAAGAAGTTACATAATAATAGACAAAGTCGAGTGTTTCGACTTTGTCTATTATTTTTACATTGGTTTGCTATCATTAATTTTTTCGTTAGAGTTTCTACAGTCGATAATTTAATATCTAAGTAGGCTTTTTCCACGATAAGAAAGCTAAAGTTTGCAATCATTTAACATCCTCTGCTGAATAATTCATCACTATCAAACATTATTTCAACTGAATTAATCCATTTCCTACCAGATTAATTGGAAAGTCCAATTTTAATGCATTCTTTGAAAAGTAATACTTTACTTGTGCCGGTATAAGTGGTGGTGCACACGGTTTAATTAACTGTAGTGCTAGTGCGGTTGCTCCTGAAACATGGGGTGTTGCCATGGAAGTACCGTTCAATTCTACATACTCGCCATTTAAGTGCGTTGATAGAATACCTTCTCCTGGAGCCACAAAATCTATATTGAGATGGGACTCTGAAAATATTGAAGGGGCAAGTTGTTGATTAACTGAACCGACAGATAATGTTTCCTTATAAAAACCAGGAAATGATATTTCTTCCGTTGTAGATAAACCGTCACCCTCATTCCCAGCTGCTGCGACAATGACTATGCCTAATGAATGCAATTCTTTAATGACTGTATATAACTCATCTTTATGAGTGGGGCCACCTAAAGACAAGTTTATAACTTGAACCTTTTCTCCGTTGGGTCCTCGCCATTTTTTGATATATTGAAGTGCACTGATTAATCCATTATACGAGCCTTTGCCAAAGCGATTTAAAATCTTTAAAATAAGTAACTTACAATTAGGTGCAACGCCTACTACACCCATTTCTTTATTTTCAGCTGCGATTATACCTGCTACGTGTGTGCCGTGACCATTATAATCAGTATAAATTTTTTTGTTTCCCCCATCATCTGACGAAAAATTATAGCCACCTATAATTTTGTCAATCAAATCTGGATGTGTTGTATCAACACCTGTATCAATTATAGCGACGACAACTCCTTGTCCTTTGTTGGATTGTTCCCAAACATCTCTTGCTTTAATAATATCTATACTAGAAGTAGGATATTGTTGTTGCTTTTTATAAGATTGTATTTTGTATGGTTTTAAAGCGATTCTATTTATAATAATCACTCCTAACGAAAGAAATTAATCGTACAACTTACAAAAGTTTTTAATTTTATTTGAGATATTTTGTGCATCCAATATAATCTCAGAAAGTAACTTTTTTTCTTCTGTATTAAGCTGTTCAGTTTCAAAGTTTTTTAAAAAGAAAGATTGCGTTTTTCGAGATTGGCAAAAGCATTTGAGTAAACATTCTATGTTCATTTACTTCTCTCCTCCCTAGTTCTTTTTAAATAAATTGCCTAATGGTAAATCACGAAACGATTGATACTTCTATTCGCCCATTTCAATTTTATTGTCATTTATTAATCCTCCAATTAATGAATGGTTCATTAATTAAAGAGATAATAAATCAAAAAAAACAAAATTTATTGTATATAATAATTTTTATCATCAAAAACAGAATAAATGTTCTGTTTTTTTGTTTTTTTAAAGAAAGAAATCTCTTTATTTTATATAAGCTATAAATTATTACTGGAGAGATTTATGCGAAATTTGGCTACTAGAGAGAAGTAACTATACTTAATTATAAGGGAGGAGTAAACGTGGATATAAAAATCTTTCTAACTAATTTCGAGCGAAAAAAAATGGATCCTGTCATTCATTTCTTTTTACAAGATCAAAAAAATCGTGATTTACTATCATCCTTCTTAGCAGAGCCATGCCCTGAAAATAAAATCCGATTGGACAATGCTTTTAAAGCTCATTACAAAAAAGCAAAGGTAATCAGCTATATTAACAAATTAATTCATTTCTTTTCAATAGATTTTGATAAGAAAGTTAATCGTTATTATAGTCGAAATATATTTTTATCTTCTTTTGTAAAGGATAAAAACAATGTTCACGAATTCCCTTCTAAACAATTAGAACTGCAAAATGACTTATACGATACAGTTTTAAATAGCCAAGGGCTTTTACAATCAATTTCAAGTGAAGAGCTATTCCATGCTATAAAAACATTATCTAGTAAACAATTATTAATATTAGATTTAAAATATAGCCAAAATTTAAGCAATAAAGAGATAGCACAAATTTTAAATGAGTCTCCGCAAACAATTTCTTATAATTTAAGGACTGCTATTAAAAAGTTAAAGGTTAAATTATTGAATAATGGATGTGGGAAAATTGCAAAGTAAACAAGAATTAAACTACGAGGAAATTATTAGAGATTTTAATCAGAAAATTAAAAATATTTTAAAAAGCACGTCCGTACAAGAGCGCGAGGATTTAGAACAAGAAATAAAAATAAAAATCTTAGAAAAAATAGACCTGTTGAACCATATTAATTGTCCAGGTTTTTTCGATTATATAAATAACAAGAAATGAAAATCTCTCTTATTAGTTGTTGTTGAAGTATTTCAAATGAAAAAATTCTTTCAAAATAAGGAGCATAAGACTTTGCTAATTTTTTGCTAAAAATTAGTTTGTTGGCACTTTTTAAGAATTAATAAAGATTATCGCCCCACTTAGAAAAGTGGGGCGTTGTCCTTACTTTTACTGCAAAGAGTTCGCTTGCATTTGATACATTTTTTCATAAATTCCACCGTGTGCTAATAGCTCATCATGGGTACCACGCTCCACAATATTTCCACGATCTAAGACAAGTATTCGATCCGCATTTTTAATTGTTGACAGACGGTGGGCAATAATGAATGTTGTGCGCCCCTTTTTTAGTACATCCATTGCATGTTGAATAATTTCTTCTGTCTCAGTGTCAATATTTGACGTTGCTTCATCTAAGATTAAAATGGCTGGATCAAAGGCTAATGCACGTGCAAAAGATATTAATTGTCGCTGACCAGAAGATAATGTACTTCCTTTTTCAATCACTGGTTCATCATAACCCTTTGGTAAATTTGCAAGCACGCGATCCCCTCCAACGGCTCTTAAAGAATCTTCCACTTTTTGTCGAGAGATTTTCGGGTTATTTAAACTCACATTGGACGCAATCGTACCGGTAAATAAATAAGGGTCCTGTAAAACAATCCCCATATGCTCACGCATAGATTGACGAGCAACCGTTGTAATATCTATACCATCAATCGAAATCTTGCCTTTAGATGGGTCATAGAAGCGGAATAATAAATTCATAATCGAACTTTTTCCAGAGCCCGTATGACCTACAAGTGCAATTGTTTCTCCTTGATGTGCTTCAAATGTTAAGTTTTTCAAAACATAGTCATCGTTTTTGTAGGCAAAGGAAACATCCTCAAACACGACATTGCCTTTATATCTTGGTAGACTTACTTCAGATACGGGCTCTCCATCTATATCTAACACCTCAAACACGCGCTTCCCTGCAATCAGCGAGCGTTCAAGCTGCGAAAATTGATTCACAATATTGGTGATTGGATTGAAGAGTTTTGTTAAGTAATCGACAAAAGCATATAAAGTCCCTGCTGAAATGATTTGCGTTGTCGTCATCGATTGGGTCCCAAAATAGAAAATAAAAATCGTAAACATTAAAAGCCTTAACGTATTCACTAAGTTAAATGAAGTCGCCGAATCGAGCACTAATAGTTTACGCTCATAGGCATAGTGTTCATTATTCATATCATCAAATTCCTTCGTCATTTGTTGCTCACGTCGGAATGCTTGAATAATTGTCATACCTTGAATGGATTCATTGATCATCGCATTGATATCTGCAATCTTTGTGCGAATAACATCATTGTATTTCGATGCAAATTTCCGATATAAAATCATCCATACATAAATGATAGGCACCATGACTAATGCCAGTAACGCCATTTGCCAATTTAAAATAAACAGCGCTACATATACACCGATAATTGAAATTAAACTTGTCACAAAATTTGATAGCACCTGGACATATAAATTGCGGACTGCCTCGGTATCATTGGTTACACGCGCAACAATTTTCCCTGCTGGTAAATTATCAAAATATTGAATCGGTAACGTTTGAATATGTTCAAATACATCTTTACGTAATTTTTGAACAACACGATTTGCGCCCATTTGTAAATAAATATACATAAAGTAACGTAAAACCGCTGTAGCAATCGCCAAAATTAAATACAATAGTAACAACCACGTAATCGGTTTAATTTCTATTTGACCGATCGTCATATAATTATCGATGATATGCTTTGCAATAAATGGCCCGATAAGTTCGGTAAAGACAGCAATGGTTAAGAAAAATAACCCTAAAAATATTGGTTTTTTAAAATACATTGCATAGCGTGTTAAGCGTTGACTCGTACTCATGAGGCACCCCCTTCTAGCTGCTGACGGTCGAATTGTTCTTTATACCAGCCTTGTTGTGAAAGGAGCTGTTCATGTGTTCCCTGTTCTACTATTTGTCCTTCATCAAGCACAATAATCATATCGGCATGTTGAATTCCCGATAATCGATGGGTTGTAATAATCGTCGTTCGATCCTGTCGTTCACGCTGAATATTTTCGATGATTTTAGCTTCCGTTTTAGCGTCTACCGCTGAAAGTGAATCATCAAGGATTAAAATTTCAGGGTCTTTAATGAGTGCCCGCGCAATTGATACACGTTGCTTTTGACCTCCTGAAAGTGATACCCCTTTTTCTCCAACAAGTGTTTCAAGCCCCATTGGGAGATGGGCTAAATCTTTTTCAAAATAGGCTGCATGAATCGCTTGTTTCAGCTCTTCTTCTGTAGCATCTTCTTTTCCAAATAAAATATTTTCTCGAATTGTTCGGGAGAATAATACATGATCCTGCGGCACATAGCCGATCCAATCGAGTAACTGCTCTTTTGTTTGAGCCGTAATATCAATGCCATCAATGGACAACTGACCTTCTCCAATTGGATACTCTCGTAGCAGCTGTCGTAAGAAGGTTGTTTTCCCTGCACCTGTCTTTCCAACAATACCAAGTGTTTGCCCCTTTTTTAGCGACAATGAAATACGTTCCAAGTTTTTCACATGGCTCATTGGATACTGGAAAGATAATTCGTTGAACCCGATTGCATTTGGCGTTGCTACAGCTTGCGGTGTTGCACTATTTTGTACATCCGCTTTATAGCGTAACGTTTCCTGTACACGGTCTAATGAGGCATTTCCTTGCTGCATCACATTAATAAGTTCCCCAATCGCAAAAATTGGCCAAACCGCTAATCCTAAATAGACAGTAAATGTTACAAGTTGCCCTAATGACATCGCCTCAGTCGATACTAAATGTGCACCGTAGCCAAGTGCCACAACATAACTAATCCCTGTCCCTACTTTCGTGATGGGTCCAAATAAAGCGTTGATTTTTGCCGTATGCATATTTTTTTCATAAACGATTTCACTCATTGCTGCAAAGTTTGCTTCGTCCTTTTTTTCTTGTACATATGCCCTTACAACTCGAACACCTGCTACTGACTCAAGGACACTATCATTTAATTCACCAAAGGCGTCCTGCGCTTTCATATACCGTTCATGCACAATTTTCCCTAAATACTGAATAAGAATAGCCATAACGGGCACTGGCAACATGGCAAAAAACGTTAACTTCCACGAAATCATATAACCCATTGCAAAAATAATACAGCCCATATATATCGTCGAGTCTATCAGTGTCATGATTCCAAAGCCCGCAGTTAGTGACACGGCGTTTAAATCATTTGTAGCTCGTGCCATCAAATCACCAGTGCGATTTTTTTCATAAAATGTCGGTGTCATACGCAAAAAATGTTGCATTAAATTGCGACGTAACATTTTCTCTAAATTAATGGCACCTTCAAATAATCGAAATTGCCAAACAAAATTCAAGACATAACCGCCAACAATAATAGCCGCAAAAATCAACAAATATTTCGTTAAAATAGCTGTTGTCATTGTGCCTGCAGTTAAAATATCAATAATAGACCCTAGTAAATACGGTGGAATAACCTCTAATCCACTCGCAATGATTAAGAGTACAATCGCTATGGTATATTGCTTCCAATATTGCTTAAAAAACCAACTTAATTTACTTAATACATCAAACATACTTCAATACCTTCTTTCCTAAATGCTTTACATCTTCGCTACCCACTATCTAGCAATTCCTTATTGAAAATTAATTTCCTTGTGATGTTTTGCATACACATACACTCCTTTTTCTGTTCACTATCACCTTTTTTTGCAATAAAAAAGACGCATCCCCTGAAAAGAGCATGCGTCTCTTATAAAAGGTAAGGTGTACCCATACCTTTCATTGCATAAAAAATAACAATGTTAGACATGGACAATGTATGCAACTGTGCTTTTGTATCGTACGGATAAAATCATCATTGTCATGCCCTCCTTTGTTTGGTTTGTTATAGTGTTATTGAAGATTATCATATAATTGAAATAATTGTCAACATTCAAACTGTTATTTTTTATATATTACAGGAAATAATTAACGCTTTAAAGTAGTGAATTGCTTTATTCGCAAGAAAATAGCTTTCATTATAACAAACTTTAAAAAACTACCATCCTGCTTTTGTGCTTGATACAATATAAAGGCATGCGGTGAATCTTATTATCTATACTCGGTCTAAAAATAAAGGAGTCTTTGACATTGAAAATATTTGTTGCAATTGGCTTAGGAGGATGTTTAGGCGCTATTTCCCGCTATTATATTAGTATGCTAGCTGCAAATACGGCGGTCTTTCCATTTTCAACACTTTGCATTAATTTAGTTGGTTGTTTTTGTTTAGCCTTCCTTTTCACCACCTTTACTAACCGCACGCCCCTTGTACTCGGCATTGGTACAGGCTTTTTAGGAGCCTTTACTACCTTCTCGACCTTTTCTGTAGAGACACTTTTACTGTTGGAAAATAGTAAATGGGGACAAGCAATCGCCTATTGTTTGATGAGTGTGTTCGGTGGTCTAGTATGCGCTTGGCTAGGCGCTCGACTTGCAAGGAGGCGGACGCAATGATATTAGTTGGAATAGGCGGATTTTTAGGTGCATTAGCAAGGTTTTACTTAGGTAAATGGATTGTTAGTACATATCCTTGGGCTACCTTTGTCATCAACATAACAGGTTCCTTTGTACTCGGTCTGTTAGTTGGTGCACATCTAAGTGATGCGCTATGGCATTTCTTAGGAATTGGCTTTTTAGGTGCTTATACAACGTTTTCAACATTTGGTTTTGAAACATTGCAACTAATCGAAAAGAAACAATGGCATCTAGCGTTCCGTTATGTTTGTAGTACAGTAATTGTCGGATTGCTCTTTGCAGCACTAGGGCTTTCCCTTATGCAGGGCGTCCTTAAAACATTAGAGGTGATTTTTTGACACAACCAACAATCGAGCAGCTTCAAGCTTTAGAGGCTGAAATTGAACATACATTATATACATTAATTGACTTAGAACTTGATGAAGCTTACCAAGAAATGACGACTCTATTTGCCAAATTACTCGCAAAGGTGCAAGCAGCGCACTTAATAGATTATAAGCTTGATGTACTAGTAGAACCTAATAATTACGCTACCGAAACGTGCCTATTACTCGAGAGTTTACTAGAAGCAAAAAACAGGCCCAACAAAAGACATCAGCTTTTAACGCATCGTATCATTTTAAAAATTTGGCTACGTAAAAATCGTCAATTTATAAATGAGCTATTACCGCAGATGTTCTAAAAGCGGTAGACAATACAAAGAAAGTGTTAGATTCAGCAAATCATCTAACACTTTTTTACTGTTCTAATTGCCGCTTTGGCAAGGTAAGTATATAAGCCGCAACTTGCTTGCGCGTTCTCTGTAATAATCTTCTCCTCCAACCGCTATCTTTGCAATCAATTGACCGTCACAAACAAGCTATTTTTTTATGACATGCTTGCCTTTTACCCTCATAAAAACTATATTATGCTATTTCAATCCACTAAAATGCTCATTTTATCGGAACCTTCCTAATCTATACTCGTTTATTATTTATGAGAACGCGATGAAAATCGTTATCATTTCGTTCTATATAAACATTTTTGAGAGGTGTTTTGATGGAAAGAATAAAATTATTGGATGTTGCGAGAGGACTAGCCATAATTGGCACACTGGGAACGAATATTTGGATTTTTGGATCAGCTGGCTATTCAGTCGATTTAGATGAAACTGATATTTCAAGGATTGGTTCATATATATCTAAGTTTTCAGATTATTTGACGAACGGGAAATTTCTTGGCTTATTAACGATTATGTTCGGCATTGGCATGCAATTGAAATATGCTAGTTTCCAAAATAGGGGGCTCCCTTGGTTTAAACTGTACCTATGGTCTATGATATTGCTTTTTTTAGATGGGGTTCTTCATTTTATATTTGTTTTTGAATTTGATGTATTAATGAGTTATTCCCTAACAGGTATCCTCGTTGCATTTATTATTCAACGCTCAGAGCGAGTCATGAAAATTTGTATGTTTATTGCAGCTAGTATTCACCTTTTTCACCAAGTCATAGAAGGTTTTCTTATGGACAAAATTATGACGACTCAACTTGCACGAACATTGTTTCCAAACAATCCATATGCCAATATAAGTGCTAATCGTAGTAGTATCGCTGAACAAGCAGCATTAGTTCGTCAGGAAAATCAATTGCTTGAGATAGCTGGATTTTCATGGTGGGAGCAAGTTGTGTACCGGCTGGAACATTTTTGGGTTTTACGCTCAGAAGCGATTATGATTTTACCAATGAATGTTTTTTTATTTTTACTGGGTGTCTTCCTCGTCAGAAAAGGTTTATTGAAAATGGATGAACACGGCATTCGACTGCAAAACCGCCTACTATGGATTGGATTAGGTATTGGTATCCCATTAAATGCACTATCGTTTTTTAGTACTCAATTTGTCGTTTTAGACCGCTATGTTTTTGCCCCTGTTTTATCACTGGGTTATCTCGGTCTTGTCTTTTTAATCGCCCGCCATCAAAAGTTCGTTAAAACCCAACATTATATTAGTAATGTTGGCAAAATGGCACTTACATGCTATATCGCGCAAAATATCATTGCATCCTTTTTGTTCTATAATTGGGGACTCGGTCTATCCAACCATTATAGTCAACCATTAATCCACGCATCTTGGCTAGGCATTACGTTGTTTATGATTGTCTTTTCTACTTTATGGTTACGAAAATATAAACAAGGTCCAGTTGAAACCATCTGGCGTAAACTTGGCAATATCCCTGTGAAACGCCATCTACAAAAATTAACGTAATCCCTTTGATTGCATAGCGCCATTAAAACATGTATGTTCTTCCTAATGGCTAGCACATACATGTTTTAATTTTTTGCTTTATCTTTAAACTGACATTATAAAAACTCTACTTTCTGGCTATTTCAAAATAACGACAATTATTATTACAATAAAGTAATATAGAATTACTTTAAGTCATCGTCAACTAGCTTTCACGTAAAAGATGAGGAGTACACTAAACATGAAAAAAACACTGACAATTGCTGGTTCTGCCGCACGTGGCGGAGCTGGTATTCAAGCAGATTTAAAAACTTTCCAAGAACTAGGGGTGTACGGCACTTCTGCCATTACGGCCTTTGTAGCAACACATCCTCGTACTAATCAAGGCGTTTTTACGCAATCGTTAGACGTTATTGAGGCACAGCTCCATACGATTGCAACGCAAATTGGCATAGATGCTTTAAAAACAGGGATGCTATTCACCAAAGATATCATTGAGCTTGTGTCAGACTGGCTCTCTACTGTTCAGGTCAAACATGTCGTTATTGACCCCGTTATGTTCGGTAAAGTAGGAACTGCATTAATGGAAGAAGGTGCCATGTCTTCTTTAAAGGATAAACTATTACCGCATGCAACAATTATGACCCCTAATATGCCTGAAGCAGAATATTTGCTCGGTGGTAAAAAATTGACGACTGCCACTGATTTACAGGATGCTGCCCGTGATTTACATAAGCTTGGCACGCAATTTGTACTCGTAAAAGGTGGTCGTCTCGATGGTCCAGCAACAGATGTATTATATGATGGCGTACGCATGGTAACATTGGAAGCCCCACGTATTGATACTATCCATACAAATGGAGCAGGTTGTTCATATTCTGCCGCGATCACTGCTGGCTTAGCACAAGGTTTAAGTGTTGAAGAGGCTGTTATTCAAGCTAAAAAGTTTGTTACTGCTGGCATTCGTCGAGCTATACCGTTTGAAACGGTTGCTGGAGCTATTGACCATCGTGCCTATAAAGCGTTTGGTGAACATGATATTACAGTAACTCGATACTCGTAATAATGGAACATGGCTTATCGTTATTAAAAGCAAAAAAAATCCGTGTGGAGCCTTTTGCAGGCTCAGCGGATTTTTTTATTTGTGCTATCGTTGAAGACTGAATGCTTGTTTCTTAAAAAGAATATGCACGCATAACTTGGCATATTTCTACATGATAATGACTGTACCATTTTTCTTTCCCTAGTTGTTGTGCTACAACATGTTGTGCATTGCTTTTCCACTGTTGAATCGCCTCTAACGATTCCCAATACGATACAGTAATCCCCTGCCCCTCGGCATTTCTTGTACTTGCCACACGAAGAAAACCTGACTGCTGTTTTGCTAATACTTCAATGGCATCCGCCATTTTGGCATATCCTTCGTTGTCGTCATCCGTCCGTTGTGATGTGAAAATAACTGCATAATAACTATCCATCCTTTACTCCCCCTCCTCTTTCACGACTATTGTATACGAAAAATCCTATCCATTTAATTTCAATAAGCTATGTCGTGGCAGTTCTGTAAACTTCCGCTAGTATACATTGTAGTACTACCCTTTATAATGGAGGTATGTACTATAGAACTAACTTTTAGTCATTAAGCGATAGCCATCTCTATTGATTCAATTTACTAAATGATAACTTGGTGGTTCACACTAAAGATAGCTAAATGTGAAAAAAACAGGATGATATACTATTTTTTCAGTTTGCCTTCATTTTAGCATAGTATAATAATTTGAATATGTAAACAGGAGGGAACTAAAATGAAAATATTACTGGCAGAAGATGATAGTCGACTACGTAAAAATATTGTTCATATTTTAAAAAAAGAATTCCACCATGTTGCATCTGTCGATAATGGACAAGATGCCCTGAACAATACATTTTCTGAACAGTACGATTTAGTGATTTTAGATTGGATGATGCCTCAGCTAAGTGGTATTGCTGTTTGTCAGCAGTTACGACAAAGTGGCTTTAATGGCAGTATTTTAATGCTAACTGCCAAGGACGATACAGAAGATATCATTACAGGACTTGATAGTGGCGCTGACGATTATTTAGTAAAACCCTTTAAGATGGAGGAACTGTTAGCAAGGGTGCGGGCATTACTGCGTAGAAAAAATAAAGTGATTGAGCAAGTTGTCAGAGTAGATAATTTAACCTTACAAGTCGATGCGCGGACTTTTTTACTTAATAATACCGAAGTAGAATTAACTAAAAATGAATTTTTACTACTTGAATATTTATTTTTAAATAAAGGTCGTGTTCTAACGAGAGAACAAATATGCATTTATATTTGGGGCTATGATTATGATGTATCCAACAATTCATTAGATGCTTTAGTAAAGCTTGTTCGAAAAAAAATTGATGATGGGCAAGTCAAATCACGCATTCAAAATGTGCGGGGCATTGGCTATAAATTGAGGGAATCTCATGTTTCATAAAACCAGAAAAAAATTATCTTATTTGTATGCCACACTCTATTTTTTATTGTTTTCGCTGTTTATTATTGTTCTTTATTTTTCTCTCGTTAAATTGATGGAAAATCAACAAATACAAGAATTAGAAGCATTTTATATAAAACAGGAACATGATTATTTTGAATATGCAAATGACAACAAAAAAACCGTAAGTTATGATCCAAATCGGAATTATTTTTATTATATCTATACAAACGATCATCAATTTATCCATGGGGATGAATCTGTTAGAGGACTTAAAACACAAGTAGAAAAAGCCTTTTCGCCAGACCGTCAAGTTCACGATGTCGTACGTCGTTTCGAATGGAAAGAACAGCATTTTCTTGTACTCAAAAAACCGATTAGCTATCATGAAAAAGTAGTCGGTTATATACTGATTGGGAAATCTGTAACAACACAACATCACTTTTTTCAAAAAGCAAGTGAGTTACTGCTACTATTAGCGTGTATTTCAACGATTTTAATCGGATTACTGAGCTACTACATGGCTGGCAAAGCGATGGTTCCTATTCAATGGTCATTTGATAAACAAAAAAAGTTTGTTTCGGATGCCTCTCATGAATTGCGCACACCACTTAGTATTTTTTATAGTTCACTCGATATTTTAGAACTTGAGGAAGCAAAGCATTTAACTCCTTTTGGCAAAGAGTTAATTACAGATTTAAAAGATGAGGCCCAATTAATGAAAGCACTGCTTGATAAACTATTATTTTTAGCGCGCCACGATCAACAGCAGGGCTTAGCTCATCAAGAAGTATTACAGCTATCTACTATGCTTGAAAAAATCAGTACTAAATTTCAGAAAATTATGCCCGAATCCATTCAATTTTGCACACAAATAGAAGAAAACATTGAACTACTTGGCGATGCAACAAAAATACAAGAACTGCTTTATATCCTATTAGATAATGCTATTGCCTATACAAAGCAAGGTCAGATTACATTGACACTTTCAAAACAAGCAAACCTTATCACGATTGCTCTAGCAGATAGTGGTATCGGTATACCACAGCAGGAACTTGCCATGGTGTTTGAACGCTTTTACCGCAGTGACACTTCACGTCAACGCAATGGGACAGGGTTAGGTCTTGCCATTGCACAAGCGATTGTAGAACAGCATGGAGGAAAAATTTATGTTACGAGTACTGTAGGAAAAGGTTCAACGTTTTATATTGAATTTCCCGTTCAATAACATTTCTTAAATTGGCTTAAAAAGTAACAGCATCAGCTTATTTCCTCTCAAGAAATAAGCTGATGCTTTTATTTTGAGCTCCTTAATGCTTGTGGTACTGTTTTGTCTTTTGTCTTCCTTCCTTGGCTGACCATTCTTGCTATCAATATTGAGAGCACACAACCTGCGGACGTAAAATAGAACAGCAGGATATATATGTTGTCTGTATCACTCCCAATAAGTATGCCGTGTAAAAGAGATAGGAGCCAAGCTGGCAATACGAGAAAGTGGATCGATTTCCATATTGAGCGATTCATCGTTTTCAACCATAAATCTGAAGTTAATAGTACTAATAAAAATAAGTAAAAAGCAATTATCCCAAGTCCCGAGGCAATCGGTTGATAATGAGATGAAAAAGGGAGTAGCACTTCCACTAATGCATAGGGCTCGTAGTTATCGATGATGAGCACGAACATATGCGCAACAACGGTTATTAGACCTAACCACCCCGCGTTTTGATGAACTTGGTAAATTAAATTTTTATGTGATTTGACAAACGTTGATTTTCTTAACAAACCAAATACAATAGACACTGTAAAATAAAAATATGCTAAAAACCCTAATAACCGAATCCATTCCCATGTACTTGTTAACATACTTTCTCCCCCGTCATTGCCCAGTAACCTGCTTGATTTTCTTTTACAATAAAACGTGCACTGCGGTCGCATATTGCTTCAAGCCATTGTTGCTGTTTGGTCTCATCCACTAAAAAGCAAAGTTTTGCTCCAACTTCTGCATCACATAATGATGATGTTACGACCGTTGCTTGTATTACATCCGTGATCGCAACGTTTCCTGTTTGACCATTTAATAAATGATGCTTCCTGTTTTCTCCTTGGGTCCAACTTCTATAAATTCGATTAGAGGTAGCAATAGCGCCCGAAGCCATTTTTATAGAGCTTATTTCTTTGTCCACATCATAGGGATCGGCAACACCAATCGTCCATATTTTTTCACCTGACGACCACATTTTCATATCCCCACCCCCATCTATTAAGCCGTATTCAGGAGCTATCTCCGCCTCAAGCCATTGCGCTAATTTTTCAATAGCATAGCCTTTTGCAAAACCCCCTAAATCAATTTCTTGCTGTGCTATTTTCATAACTTGTTGATTGCTTAAAAACCGAAAAGGATTACCTGCTATAATAGATTGGTTGTACATTGCCTCCTTTTCAATTGAGGTAAACGGAAAAGATTGATTGTAGCCATGTTGTTCAAGTTGTAATTTTAAATACGGTGAAAATAAACCATTTGTACGAAGATAATAGTCATTGGCCTGCACCAAACAATCGTAGAGGTCGTCACTTACTTGTAATGTTTGCCCGATTTCCAAATTATTCAATTGCCATAGTTCATTGTTCGTGCCAAACCTCGACCACTCTTGCGCTACATAACGAAGCCACTTTTCAGCTTTTTCTTTCCAATTCGTTTTGTTACTCTTTGCTATAGCTAGATAAAATTCCGTATTCATTACTTGTAATGTCAATGTATCCACTGTCATCATCCCTATCAAGTTCTTTTCGTTTTGCGCTCACTTTTGACTGCTGTTTGTTTTGTTATTTCAAAATTTGTCCAATCAAGCTGGACAAGCTCTTTCTCTTTCTTTGTCATGGCCTTCTCTTCTATTTTAGAAAATTGAGCATCAGTTGTTTCAGCTTGCGATGTGTCATTAAATTGTGATAGTAATGCAGCAGAAATAAGTACACCCGATGCGCCTAATAACCATTTTGCTTTTTTTGGATCTTTCATCGTTCTCCACACTCCTACCTAATTTAATGGTTGACAGACAAACTGTTGATTTTCCTCTTGCCATTCGGCGATAAAGCCTAAGCCATTTGTTATGGCACTAATCGGTAAATAAAGCTCATTATTTAAATAAAAAGCATGTGCAGGTAATGGTGTTTTTACATCGTTATCGTAAGCAACATTTTTCCCTGCGCGATAAATAAGTTCATGATTAGCGTTTTGAATAACCAATATTTCACTTGTTTTGTAATAAGTCGCTGTTGCACCTAATAGCTTTGCCACTGTCTTGCCAGGTACAAATATTTCTCCGTCTTTTGGCATTGCAAACAAGTTTACCTCTTTATTTGTACCTGTTACTTTTAATACAACTTGTTTTGAATCCGTAAAAGGTAGTGCTTCTTTATCGACAACAACGGATCTTGTCCAAATATTCCATTTCCCTTTTTCATTCACAACGTTCGTTGTATCATAATTTTCGTATTGATCATCATCGTCGTCATAATCATCTTCATACTCATAATCATAGTCATCATCATCATTATGATCATAGTCGTCATCATGGTCATCGTATTTTTCATACTTTTCATGTTCATAACCATCGTGATCATAATCGTCATCATCTGCCTTAGCCTGCATGCCATTCGTTAATAAACCTACTACCAATAAACTAACTGCTACACTTATTTTTTTGTTTTTCATTTCCTTCACTCCTTCCATCATTAATAGTAGGACATGAAAATGATAGGAAACTGAATTTTCCCATATAAAAAACAAAAAAAGCTATTTCCACATACAGATTGACCTGTAAATAGAAATAACTTGTCATTGTAACGCTTAATGTGCGTGTAAAATCACCTTTCTTTTCTTCGAGAAAAGGAAAAAAGTTACGGTTAAACTTAAACTAATCATACCAAAAACAATACCCATTCCACTTAAGCCGATTAAATCGAGCATCATACCTGTTGACAACAGCACAATTTGGAACACAACCGAGTCAATCATATTGCGGAAGGAAAAGAATCGCCCGTGGTATTCTTTCGGTACTTGTTTTTGAAAAATCACCATCGTTGTTGGGAAAAAGCAACCGACAGAAAAACCAAATAGTCCGAATGTTAATAAAGCAAAGAACGTACTATCCGCTAGCAATAACATGAGCTCCATTAAGCCAATAATCAATGCAAGTCCGAATAATAATGTCCCTATTTTGACGCGCTCAGCAATATATTTGAGCCCCGCAGCCCCTAACATAAAGCCAATTCCTTCAACTGTATATAATAAACCAGAAATAGTCGTGGACTCATGCATTTCAGTGATTTTCATAATGACTAGATTAAAAGAGCCCAAAAATAATGTCGGAATTAACATTAAAACGAGTGTCATTAATACGACCGGATGCTCCTTTAGCATCGGGTACACGTCCTTAAATCTACCTTTTTCCTTGTCATTGACAGATACATTTACCGCTTCATCAAGCTTTAAACTATTTGTAATAAAATACATGATAATATACACAATTAGTGAAACAATATATAACCATTTCAACTCAAAATAGCTTAACATTAAGCCCGCTGCAGCGGTTCCGACAATTCTTGAAATCGTTCGAGCATTCATTTGCCATGCATTCAAAGTCATTAAATCTTTATCTTTGACAACTAATGGTATAATGGACTGTAAAGCAGGCATATAAAAGGCTGCTGCAATTTGTAACGTGATTAAAAATAATATCATCCATATTACAGAGTTGGTATACAGTGCAATAAACATAAAGAACACACTTAGAATACGACCTACACTCGCAAACTGAATAACTGTTTTTTTCTTTGATTGGTCAATCAACCGCCCTGCGAGTGGTGCGACAACAAGACCAGCTAATATACCAATTGAAATAATTAATGATTTATGGAAATCTGACGGCACGACTTTTTGCATAAATGCTAAGTTGCCAATAATTCCAGCCCATAAGCCAAGACCTACTACAAATTCACCTAATAAAATAATCCAAACATTACGTTTTCCCCACATGCTGTCTCCCCTCGTTGCCCAATATTAAATTTTTATAACATCCATCGTAACAAAATTATAAATAATCGTACATATAATTTTACAAATCTGGTATTTTATCGACGTGTGCAAACTCCTTTATTCTTGATTTATGTATCACTTTCGCTACTTATCCCTGTTGTACTATGTTGCTAAAGACATCATTGGAAATTCTTCAGCAACATCCAATCTTAATGGCGTAATTAGCTCAATAGAATTGCCATCTGGAACGGCAAAATAGATTGCCGCATGGGCATGTGGATGATTGGGTAAGACGAGCGGCTGTTGTGAGGGCGTAAAGCCAAATGCTGTTTTTATTTCAATACCAATGGATTGTAACCATTGTTTCACTCGTCCTACATCCTCTTCGTCGATTTTAAAAGCGAGATGTCGAATAGACGGATGGTAGTCTAATTGCGCTTCCTTACATTCCCACAAACCTATCCAACTTTGTCCTTTGACAATCCAGAAAAAGGCGAATTGCTGTTGCACTTAAGCTAATTCAAGCCCTAGCTTTTCATAAAATATAATGGATTGTTGTAAATCGCTAACGGGTAAATGTGCTTCATATAATCCTTTTATCATGTGATCTCCCCTTATGATGAATGACAAAAGTATACTATTTTTTGAAAAAGGGAAAATCGTGCAAAAGGATGAAATATGCTTTTTTATAGTAATTAGCGGGGTTGCTAGCGTACAGATGTGTTACTACACTGTCAAACAAAATAAAGAGATGGGTTTTAAAAGCCCCATCTCTCCCTCTTTATTTACTATCTAAAGTGACTATCCCTTAACATATGTCAAAATTCGGAGTCAAACAGCACCTTTCACAATGTCTTACACTTTAAGCCCCTTCTAATTTACTAACAAGTGCTTTTCGTTTATAGTCCATAAATTTTTGAACGCATAACGTCATGATAAATAATAGACCGACCGCTGTAGCCATCATACCTGCAATGGACGTGTCCCAAAATTTAGCCAAATAATAACCAATAATCGCAGCTGCCCCTCCATATAACATACTGAATAGGAACATCTGTTTAATTGATTTACTAATTAAATTGGCTGTGGCAGCAGGCCCGATTAACATCGCCACTACTAAAATTGCTCCAACACTATCAAATGCTGCAACAGTTGTAAAGGAAACGGATGTCATAAAACCATAATGTAAGAAAAGTATTGGCACACCAATGGACGCTGCATAAACGCTATCAAAGGTTGCAAGCTTCATTTCCTTAAAGAATAATAATAGGAACCCTATATTAATGAATAATACAAGCAATAGTATCCAGACAGCTTTTGGCATTGTTATGGCAAAGAACGTCCATTTATCCCAAGGAACAAATGCGATTTCGCCCATTAAGATATGCTCAACATCTAAATGCACATGGCTAGCAAACAATGTAATTAGCAGAACACCTGCAGCAAATAACGTCGTAAAGACAACACCTATTGCAGCATCTTGCTGTATACCTGAAGAATGTAATAACTGCACTAAGTATGCCGTTAAAATGCCAGCAACCGCTGCACCTAATAGCATCCAAAATCCGTTTAATGTTTGCGTAATGATAAATGCCATCACAATCCCAAACAGCACCGTATGGCTAATAGCATCTGCAATCATCGACATTTTACGTAATATTAAAAAAACGCCAGCCATCCCACATGTAATACCAACCAAAAGACCCGTGATTATGACCCATAATTCAATCATCCTACTTCACCTTGCTTTCGAAACTGTTTTTTTCTAAAGTACTTATACATTTGCCCTGCTGGACTAAATAAATAAGATAAAAAGAAAATGGCAGCAGCTACTAAAACAATTAAAGGTCCTGTTGATAAGCCTGTACGCGTAGAACTAATAAAGGTTCCAACAATCCCTGACACACCACCTATTACTGCACTAACTACAAGCATTGAACTTAGCTTCCTTGTCCATAATTTGGCACTAACAGCAGGAATGATTAACAACGCTGACATTAAAATAACACCGACTGATTGAATGCCCGTTACAATTGTCATTACAATCAAAACGGTTAACGTCGCCTTTAACGCTTCAATCGGTAAGCCTATCCCCTTTGCATACATGGGATCAAAGATTAATAGTTTCCATTCCTTATAAAATAACAAACTAACTATTATAATAATTGTTGCACTTAAAAACAGCCATGTTAAATCCGCTTTTGTCATCGTTGCCGCTTTACCAAAAATAAAATTGTTAAGGCCACTCTGATTTCCTAGCGGGCTATGATTGACAACCGTTAAAAATACAACACCTACCCCGAAAAATACCGTTAGCACTAAACCAATAGCAGCATCTGCTTTCATTTTCGAAAATGAAACAATCCATTGGATACAGTAGACAGACAAAGCGGATGTTATACCTGCCCCAAGCATTAATATAGGTAAATCTTTTTGCCCTGTTAATAAAAATGCTAAGGCAATACCAGGTAATGCTGCATGTGCTGCAGCATCACCTACTAAACTTTGTTTTTGAAGAAAGGAAAAAGTACCTGTTATTCCAGCAGCAATCCCAAGCAACATCGTACCCATTAATACCCAAAGCAAGTTTCCCGTTAACATAGGCTGTTCGCTCCTAACATGTCTTGCATCATGAATAGTTTGCCACCGTATGTTTTTTGTAATTGATCTGGTGTAAAAACTTCTTCCGTTGCACCGGATGCTAATATCGTTTTATTTAATAAAATTGTGTAATCAAAATATTCTTTTACTGTTTGTAAATCATGATGAACGACAAATATACTTTTTCCTTGTGCCTTTAAGCTTTTTAAAATATCAATAATTGTTTTTTCAGTAGCGGCATCAACACCAGCAAATGGCTCATCTAAGAAATAGATAGTAGCATTTTGTGCTAAAGCCCGTGCTAAAAATACACGTTGTTGTTGACCTCCTGATAATTGACCAATGGAACGCTGTGCAAAATCTTGCATGCCTACACTTTCCAAAGCTTGCTTTGCTAAAAGCTTATCTTGTTTAGATGGTCTTTTAAACAATCCAGTATGTCCGTATCTTCCCATTAGCACAATATCTAGTGCATTCGTTGGGAAATCCCAATCAACGGCATTGCGCTGTGGGACGTATCCCACGACTAAACTTTTTGGATCGAATAGCTTTCCTAGTATCTCTACTTTTCCTACCTTGTTTGGTAATTGATTTAATATCGCTTTTAAGAACGTCGATTTTCCCGCTCCATTTGGCCCAATAATTGCTGTAAGCCGACCGCTAGGCACTGTGACGTTGGCATTTTCTAAAACGGTTTTCTTATCATAAGCAACCGATAAATTTTCTACAGTTAATGCATTCATTTTTTCACCTACTTTAATGCATCGACAATAGTGTCGATGTTATGTTGATACATCCCAACGTATGTGCCTTCTTCTGTTCCTTCAGCGCCCATTGCATCTGAGAATAATTCGCCACCAATGGCAACTTCATGCCCTTTTTGTTTTGCCCCTTCAATAACAGCTTTCATCGCTTTATCGGAAACACTTGACTCTACAAAAATTGCTTTAATTTTGTTATCTACTAAAAAGTCCACCATTTCTTGAACGTCTTTCACACCATATTCAGCTTCTGTACTTAGCCCCTGTAAGCCGCGAACTTCAAATCCTTGGCTCTCTCCGAAATAGTTGAACGCATCATGTGCTGTTACTAATATTCGTTGCTTATCTGGCACTTCACTAATGCGCTTTTTAGCATACGCTTGTAGTTCATCTAATTTTTCCAAATACGTTTTTTCATTTGCTTTAAAGTCATCTTTAAACGTTGGATATTCTGCTACAAGCGTTTTCGTTACAGCATCCACAACTTGTTTCCATAAGTCAATGTTAAACCAAATATGCGGATCATGTAGAAGCCCTTCATCTTCACTATCGAGTAGATTTGCTTTATCCAACTTATCCCCAACAGCTAGCACAGTTTTATCTTTGGACATTTGATCAAAGATATCGAGCATTTGTCCTTCTAATTGTAGACCGTTATAAAAAATAACTTCGGCGTTTTCTAACTTCGATAAATCGCTCTGTGTTGCTTTATATAAATGTGGATCTACACCAGGCCCCATCAATGCCGAAACAGTTAAATGGTCACCGCCAATTTCTTTAATCACATCGGCAATATGCCCCGTTGTTGCAACAACGACTCCTTCTTTTTTTTCCGTTGCGCTATTTTCTGCGCTACAACCGAAAAGTAACATCATTAAAACCATTACACCTAAAAAACGTTTCATTACCATTACCGTCGTCAAAACCTTATAAAACGCTATAGCGTTTCGTTTACTTCTTACACCATCGAGCCTGAGATTTTGCCGAAGCTACTATCTTTATTAGCATTGTGGTGCAACGAATCCTACATTTTAACCGTATAATGTGCGATTAATCGACTAACGGTAAAGCTTATTGGGAAGCCAGTATGAGTCCAAGCTTACCCCATCACATTGATAGATTCTTTCCATTGTGGATGCTTTTTTATGAGCTTGTCACTGCAAATTTCTAAAGAAGGATAACACTTAACTGTTTCTATCAAAAAATATTGTGTGCATTTAATTGCTATTGTCTTTTGAATTTCACACAGCTTCTGTTGCCCAATGCCTTGCGAAAGATGTCTATTTTTTATCAGCCTCTTGTTCAACTGCAACTTTAATTGGTGGCTTAATTTTCCCACTCTTAGTCGTTTTCTGCTGAAGATGATGATGCGGTTATTCGTTTAATTACATGGAAGTAAACGTATTACTATGAGTTGCTTTATAATGTTGCTTGTTTTGACGAAACGGTTTCCCTCCTTATACTTTTTATAATTTTCGAGAGACGCTTTCGCAGCAACTTGCGTAAACATTTCTCCATTTTCCGTTTGGAAGATGTGTATTTCATCTTTTTTCTAATCACGCCGCTTTGTATGGCGTATTAATTATTTATCATGAATTTTTTCATAAGCTGTTTCCAGCCCATCCAAAATATAATGATTGAAATCGCTACACCAACTGATTGGGTCATTTTCCATAACATCGTCAAAAACACTAGTATGCCTAGCGGAAGAATTGTTAGTTTCAAATCATCTAACTCTTTCATACAGTCACTCTTCTTTCGTTTGCGATATTTTGTTTCCCTTAGGAAAAATATATGCTTAATGAAAAGAAATTTCAACTGTTTTATAAAAATTTTTTTTAAAAAATTTTTTTCTTGCACACATTTTTTATGTGCCCATCATAAATCACCTTTACTTTTTGTGCATCGTTTTATAAAAATTAGAGATGGCTATCCAGTTGTAACGGTGTAAAAGCTATAGTTGAAAATCGCTGATATCTTCCGTTATATCGTTCGTACAATGTAGCTCATCATATTCACTAGTAAAATTGACATGATCTTGAATTATTTGATAGAAACATTTGCAGTTTCCATCTATATCCTGCAAACTAAATATAATTACAGCTAGAAAGGAAGTATGATAATGAAACAATTAGTGTGTATATTATTGCTTTCATTACTTATCGTTGCTGGGAACTACAAAGTGGAGGCAGCCGGTTTTTCAGATGTAACGGAAGACCATTTTGCTTACGAGGCGGTTTTGTGGGCAGAAGAATATGACATTATCGATGGCTATGCGGACGGTACCTTCAAGCCGAATGCAACCATTACGGAGCAACAATTTGCAAAGTTACTTGCTAATTATTACGAACTAGAGTCCCCATATGATGAGTTAAAAAAGCAGACTACTGCTGGGAACTGGGCAGATGAGTATTATAATCGCCTAGCTAGTTACGGTGTACCGCTCAACGGGTATTTTCATAACAATATTCGAGCAACGGCAATAAAACGTGGTGTCGTTGCACAAGCAATCACTCACCTTGCAGAGGGCAAACGCGGTCTTAATGAATCCATTCAATTTTTACTTGATTCCTATATTTCCACTGGACAAAACCCCAAGTATGAAAATCGTGATTTACAAAAGTTTTTTGGCGTTGCAAACCATATGACACGTGCGCAAGTTGTGACATTGCTTCACCGCATGGAGTCAAGGAATTTTTATACGATTTCTGATGATGCACAAAACATTCACGAAAACCAAAGTAACGTTTCATTAAATGCACGAGCGATTAATGGGCAAAAGCAACTCGATAAATCGATGCAACAAGTAGCACTATCTAACAGTGCATGGGAAGGGACGTATACGTATTATTATAAATGGGGCAAAGGAGCGACTGATTTTAATCGCCGTGATGCTATTATTTCAAATGCTACAAGCAAGAGCTTCAACATTTCTTTGACAGCAAGCGATGGACAACAGTCTGGTAGCGTAGAAGGTACAGCTACCATCACGTCTAGCACAAAGGCTATCATGAACAAATCAGACGATGGAAACCGCTGTGTGCTTGAATTTGAACAACTAAAAAATGCACTTAAAATTATTGAAGTAGATTGCCGTTTTGCACATGATGAAGGAACGAACTTTTCAGGCACATTAAAAAAGCAATAAACAAAGGCGGAATATTAACGTCCAATGAAAATACGATAGGTAGAAGTAGCATACACTATGCTTAATTTGATTTGAGGAGGAATAACATGCACATTACCGCTTTGTATGGTAGCTCCAGACAACACAGCAATAGTGAGGAACTTGCCAACTATGTATTAGAAGGGATCTCCCATGAAAAGTTATATTTAAAGAACTTGAATATTGTACCTATTCATGATTTACGCCATGATGCACAAGGCTTTCAGTATGTAGAGGATGATTACGATCATATTATTCAAGCATTACTGACAAGTGATATCGTTCTTTTTGCCACGCCGATTTATTGGTATAGCATGTCTGGAATCATGAAAAATGTGATTGACCGTCTGAGCCATGCCATTCGTGATGAGCGTTTTCCACAGTTGAAAGAACAGCTCCAGACAACAGAAGCGATTGTGCTTGCTGTTGGTGGCGATGATCCACGAATAAAAGGCTTACCGATGATTCAACAATTCCACTATATTTTTAACTTTTTAAATATGCCTTTTTCATCATACATTATCGGAAAAGCCAATAAACCTGGTGATATAGCGCATGATGCGTTAGCTCTGACACAAGCAACATTGCTAAATAAACAGCTTCAAGCCCGCACCACCTCCAAATGAACAAACGACCTGAATGCATGAAGCTTTCAGGTCGTTTTTTATAGCTATGCCTCTACTGAAATATGTTGGAACGTTGTCACATCAAATAACCCTGTATCCGTTAACTTTAAGGCTGGAATAACAGGTAGTGCCACAAACGAAAACGTTAAAAGAAAATGGAAATCTAAATGAGGATTAAGTTCATGAAGTGCATTGTGTAGACTTGCTAATTGGCTTTTAGCTTCAGCTGCCGTTACATCCGTCATTAATCCACCGATTGTTAGCGGCATTTCTGCTAGAATTTGACCGTCAGCCACAATAACAAAGCCACCTTGAATTTCTTGAATACGCTTGAGGGCCATTACCATATCTGCATCATTCGTTCCTATGACTAACGCATTGTGTGAGTCGTGGGCTACCGTTGTTGCAACTGCTCCCTTTTGCAAACCGAAACCTTTCACGATACCTAGCCCTGTCGTATGCAATTGATGATGGCGCTCAATGACAGCAAGCTTTAGTAAATCCTGCTCTACAGATGGTACAAACACACCATCTGTGACAGGTACCTCTACGACCAAATGATTTGTAATCAGTTGGTTAGGAACAATTTCCATAACATTGGCTGTCGTGCCTTTTGTAAACGGAATGGCAAGCATATCAGTTGTCATGGCTGGCAAATGGACAGATTGATGGATATGTGCCGGCACTTTTAGTTGCGCACGAGCTGTTAACATTTCACCATTTTCAGCGACTTTGATTCCATCTTTCCAGACCGCTTTTGCACGCATTTCCTTTATATCTTCTACTACTATAAAGTCTGCTTTATAGCCCGGTGCTAAAACACCCCGATCGTATAATCGATAGCACTCTGCTACATTAATGGTCGCTAATTGAATGGCTTGCAATGGTTCCATCCCTTCTGCAATGGCCATTTTTACGTCAAAGTTAATGCTACCTTCATCCATTAATTCATCGACATACTTGTCATCGGTGCAAAAACCGAATCGACGGGCATTTACTGTATTTACTGCTGGTAATAAGTCACGTAAATTTTTTGCTGCGGAGCCTTCACGAATTAATACGTACATTCCTTGCTCTATACGGTTTAACGCCTCTTCTGCTGTCACACATTCATGGTCGGTATGAATACCTGCCACACGGTAGCCTGTAATTTGCGCGCTTGTTAAGCCTGCACAATGGCCATCTACAACTAGATTTGCTTGTTGGGCTAACAAGATTTTTTCAAGCATACTGGCTTCGCCGTTTAACACAGCAGGAAAATCCATCACCTCTGCCAGACCACGAACATGGTCATTGGTCATAAAGGGTGCTAAATCTTTTGCTGTCAAAGTTGCACCTGCATGTTCAAAATGAGTGCCAGGCACACTTGACGGTAACATAACGAAAATATCCATTTCAGCTTTTTTAGCATCATCTAGCATAAACTGAATACCTTCTGCACCTGCGACATTAGCAATCTCATGTGGATCTGTGATAACTGTCGTAACACCATGAGGAACAAGGACACGACTAAATTCAGCTGGTGTAAGCATAGAAGATTCAATATGTATATGCCCATCAATTAACCCAGGAATTACATAATGACCCGCAGCATCTTCCTCATTATTAGCAGTAAAATGATTTTGGGTATCGAGGGCGATAATTTGCCCATTTTTCACAACAACATCGGCCTTTTTCCAAGTTAATGTAAAAACATCGGCAACAAGGGCATTGCGCAAAATAAAATCCGCCTCTAGTTTCCCCTGTGATGCGATTATGTTATTTGTTAGTTGCTGTAGTTTTTCTACCATATTGAGCACACTCCTTTTTATTTATGACCTATCATGCATGAATACTGAAGGAGATTCAAGTCATGAAGATTGTTTCACCTTCTATTTCCTTGTCACAATGCCTTCAATAGGATAATTTCCTCACCATTATAAACTAGTTCTTACGCTTGAAGCCGTTAGCGGTAAGTTCTTGAGTGGAACGGAGGCGATGACTCCTATAGGTGTGCACTATGGTAGGTACTTTGCGGTATAAAAAACGACCATCTATCAATGGTCGTTTGTAAATTCTAACTCTTTTGGTGGCTCACCTTTTTTGTTCATCAATCGCATACGAATGGGTTCAATTTTAAGTGTTACCATTTCATCTTTATTGCCAATGAAAATTCCTGTGAAAAATTCTGCTAATTTATTTTTCAAACCTTCCTCTTGAATTTCCGTTAACTTCCCTTCTATCTCAACAAAGGTATCACCAAATCCCCCATTGTCGTAGCCATATAAAATATGTGTATACGGATTTTTCGATAGCTCCTCGATTTTCTCCGAATGCTTATTTGTTACGGTATACAACACGAAGTCTTCATTTTGGAATGTCATATAACGTGAATACGGCTTGCCATTTTCAACGGTTGCCATCGTTCCTATTTTTTCTCGATTTAATACTTCTAAAATTTCATCACGTACCGAAGTCATTTCATCCCATCCTTTCATATTGTTATTTTACCCCTCCATCCATAAGCTAAACCCGCATTTTTTGAAAAATATGAAATGACTATTTTCGAGGTTTTTCCAAAACTATTGCTATAATGTTTTGTTAGACAACATGAATTTTTTAGAATGAGGGTATTCAAAATGAAACAAGCTTTTTTTACACGATGTCTGTTTTTCATCGTTGGCATTATCGTATTATCATTTGGCGTCACGTTAACGATTAAAGGGCAATTGTTTGGCGTTGGTTCATGGGATGTCTTACATATAGGTCTAGCCAAAACGTTTGGTCTAACGATTGGCACTTGGTCCATCCTCATTGGCTTAGCCATTTTAGCTTTTGATATGTTAGTGACGAAGAAGTTTCCTTTGCCAGGTACATTTGTAGATATGTTTTTAGCTGGTATTTTTATTGATATCTTCAACTTCTGGCTTCCTGATATTGAGGGTTTTTGGATGCAACTATTTGCTTACCTCACTGGATTGCTATTACTTGGCTGGGGCTGTGGTATGTATATGGTAGCCAATTTAGGAATTGGCCCACGAGATACATTAATGCTTTTGATGGTTCATAAGCTTGGCTGGAGTGTCACACGTGCTCGTACTTTGATGGAAGTAACAGTAGCGATCATCGGCTTTTTCCTCGGAGGTCCTATTGGTGTAGGAACAGTCCTAATGGCTTTTGGTCTAGGTCCTATTGTACAAGTAGCATTAGCCTATAACGAGAAATTATTTACAAAATGGACTGGTGTGAAGAGCGCGATTATTTAAAATCATACAAATGAAAAAAGGAGCCTTTTATGGCTCCTTTTTAGTTACAAGGATACTACACTTTTTATTCCCTCGGCTCAGCTGTATTTTGTCCCGTTGCTTCTATTACCTCAGGCGTACCATCTACTGTTTCCTCTTGCTCATTTTCTGCTGGTGGTGGTGTAATGGTCACTAATGTATAGTCATCTTCATTGAGAATTTCAAAATGGAAGTTTTGACGAATATCCCCCACATACAGCGAAGTCCCAATAGCAACATTGGTTACATCGATTTCTATCGTTTCTGGTATTTCCGATGGCTGTACTTTAATGCGTATATCACGATTTGGTTGTAACAGGAAACCACCATCTTTTACACCTATCGCTTCCCCTACAACGGAAACAGGAATATCGACTTCTAGCTCCTCTGACATATTGATTGATTTAAAGTCAACATGCTTCACATGACCTTTTAATGCACAGCGTTGAACTTCATTTAACACGGCATTTATTTTCTTGCCTTCCACATCTAATTGAAAGACACTTTTACTACCGATTTCACTTAACACTTTCGCAAACATTCTTGCGTCAAGTGAAATCGACGTCGGCTCCATTTGATAGCCGTAAACAATGCCAGGAATGGCACCACTTTGTCTTAGTTTAGTTAGTGTTGAACGTTGTCCTTTATGACGGGTTGTAGCATTTAAAATGGTACTCATTAGCATTTTCCCCTTTCGTGAAAACTAGTCTCATAAAAGGTTTTGCCCGTTATGTTGATTTTTATACCTTTCATACGATTAACTATTCTTTTCTACTTCTAAAATTTTGTCATTAATAAGCTATTTTTTCCTTCAACTTGCTAAAAGCACCCATTAGCTCTTTGTCGCGATTAGATGCTCGTACTTTCCCGTCATTTGACGTTTAAGAAGAACAAGTATTAGCGCTATTCCTGCTATTATTGTGCACATCATAAACATCATGGCATATGAAGTGAATTGCACAACGAAGCCCATGAAAAAGCTACCTGCCCCAAAACCTAAATCATATGTAGCTAAATAGAGCCCTAGCAATGTGTAACGCGCTTCCTTTGGTATAGCAAAGGACATATATGTAGTAACCGTTGGATAGAGCATTGCCGATGCTAAACCATTAAAAATAGCGGACATATAAACGAATGACCCAAGCATGGGTAACATGGCAAGTAATGTCGTACCGAGCATTGAACTGATTAACACTATCGAGATAAACATTGGATGCCATTTACCATCAGAAGGGATATATTGGCGGCATAAAAAACGGCTACCGACAACGACAATTGCCTGTAAAAATAAATATAGCGCTGGATTGGCAATACCTTCCGTTAGCATATAAAGTGGTACAAAAGTAGAAATAGCTCCAAATACGGCAGCGCCTATTGCCATGACAATAGCTGAGAGCATTAGCCCTTTATGCTGTTTTGTACGCTTTAAAGCATAAAGCATGTCGTTAAGTGAAATCCGTTGTTTTGCTGCTTTTATTTTCGGTAAAGGCGAACGAATAAAGCAAAATAATGGTGCGATTGCTAAAAAGACAATAAATGCCAGTAAATAATGCAGTTCAAACTGGCTCCAAAGTAACAATGCTACTGCCGGCCCGTAAATTGCAGGCATTACGGTGGATAAGGAATACATCGACATCCCCTGCCCACGATCTTCATCTTGTAACACATCTGCTATGCCAAGTTGCATGGCCATCGAGAAAAAGGCTGTGATGACGCCTTGTAGTATCCGCACAATATAGAGACTATCAATGCCAAATACGACATAAATAAGTAATGCTACCGCGTGGGCTAGTAATAGCCATTTCATAATAGTATATGGACTATGTTGTGCTACCATCTGCCCAGCAAATGGACGTAAAAACATACAGACAAGCATATACATCGCCATCATCACACCGATTTGACTTTCTTTAAAGCCTCCCGCTGCTGCCTGAACAGGAAAAATAACGGTTAATACGGCATTTGCCGTAAAGAAAAACATAGCAAGTCCATACATTTGGAGCATGCGGCCCGATAATGGACGATACCTCATGAAACATGCTCCTCTCGATCAAATCCTTGCGGTTGAGAAGGATGCTTACAAGGAATCGGTAATCTTGCTGCTAATAGTCGTCTACTCACTGGATGTGTCATGTTGTCAATTTGTGTTACATCGCTTACAAACTCGACAATTTCCCCTTTATCCATCACAGCTACTTCATCAGCAAATAACTGTACTGCATGTAAGTCATGGGTAATAAAGAAGTAACTAAATCCTTTTTCCCGCTGTAACTGTTTCAGTAGTTTTAATATACTTATCTGCACAAGTAAATCTAGGCTATTGATAGATTCATCGAGGACTATTAGTTTAGGATCGGTTGCAATGGCTCTTGCTATCGTCACACGCTGTAATTGCCCCCCACTTAATTGATGCGGATATTTATCGGCATCTCTTGGGGCTAATCCAACTTGTACAAGTAACTGTTCGATTTTCTTTACTCGTTCTGCCTTCGATAGTGATAGGTGAAGTTCCATTGGTTCCGCAATAATGTCCTTTATTTTCATTTTCGGATTGACCGCACTTTGGCAATCTTGAAAAACCACTTGTATATTTTTTTGTAACAGTTTTTTTGACGCTTTCACTGTCGTACACACATTCAAGTTATCAAATAGAATCGCGCCACAATCTGGTTGTTCTATCCCTAATACAAGCTTGCCAAGCGTTGTTTTCCCGCTACCACTTTCACCGACAATTGCTAAGCATACACCCTGTCGAAGTGTTAATGTCACATCTTTCACAGCCTGTATTCTTTCTTTTATACGAAACCAGCCTTTTTGCTGATAGCATTTTGAAACATGTTGTATCATTAACATGAGGTTTCCTCCTGTCTTACCCAGTGACCTTGCCTATATTCATATAATTCACCTCTTACTTCCCCCGTCCATGCATCCACTAACTGTTCAAGCGAGTATTTATTATCCTTCGCTGCTAATAGTGCTTGTGTATAGGAATGAACAGGCTCCACTAAAATACAGTTAGCAGGACCATATTCCATAATTTGCCCTCGGCGCATAACCACAATGATATCCGCCATTTTGGCAATTACGCCTAAATCATGTGAGACAATCAGCATACTTGTATTTGTTTGCTGTTGATATAATGCTAATTCCTCTAAAATCTCAAGTTGTGTCAACGTATCAAGAGCTGTCGTTGGTTCATCGGCTAATAACAGCTTCGGGCTAAGACTCGCTGCAAGAGCAATCATAATGCGTTGGAGCATCCCACCACTTAATTCATGTGGATATTTTTTTAAAATTGATGGATCCGGTAGTTGAAAGCGCGCTAGTTGTTGTGCGGCTAATTTTAGTGCCTGTTGTTTTTTCACAGGGGTATGTGCTTGCATCGTTTCAACGAAATGATCGCCAACTGTAACCAAAGGGTTAAACATAGCCATCGGATTTTGCATAATAAGCGCAATATCATTACCTCGAAGCTGTCGCATTTCTTGCTCGTCCATGGCTAATAATGAACGTCCTTCAAATAAAATATCACCATTATAGCGTCTAGAATCCCGAAATAGTTGCATAACTGCATGACACAACATCGTTTTACCACTGCCACTCTCTCCAACTATACCGACTGTTTGACCAGCAGGAATCATCATACTAGCATCTTGTACGACTTGTTTTTCCCCATTCTCGGTTTGTATCCAAATAGAAAGTTGTTGTATTTCTAACATGTCACGACCTCCCTTCTATATTGCTTTTGGATCCATTGCCTCTCGAAGTGCATCGCCAAACCAATTCAAAATCAAAACGGTGAATGAAATCATAATACCTGGTAGAAACATGAGCATCGGATGACTCATCAAATACGTTTTACTATCGCTAATCATCATGCCCCATTCCGCCATCGGTGCTGACACCCCTAAACCTAAAAATGACAACTCAGAAATAAGTAAAATCGTTGAGCCAAGACCAATTAATTTCAATAAAAAAATTTGTGGGAATACAAAAGGTACAATATGTCTTATCATAATTTTCCATTTTGGAACTCCTATTGTACGCGCATACTGTACATACGTACTTTCTTTTAATGACCGCACCATGTTGCGAATAATCCGTGCAAAGCCCACCCATGACACAAGCACAATGGCGATAAACATATTACGTATACCGCCACCAAGCGCTCCAACAATTACAAGTGCAAATACGAAATCAGGAATCGCTAGAAAAATGTCGCAAAGGCGCATTAACACTAAATCGATAATACCTCCAACATAACCAGCAAGCAGCCCGACAAACATGCTAATAAACAATGTTACGACAAGTACACTCAACGCGATGAAAAGAGATACTCGTGCCCCATATAATAAACGCGATAACACACAGCGCCCTAAATAATCGGTACCTAATGGATAGTCAGTAGAAAAACCTTGTAATTTCAATGCCATATTGGTCGCATAAGGATCATTTGGGGCAAGCCACGGTGCAAATATTGCCATGGCAATCAGCAATAACACAAGCACACTACTACTAATAAGCGCTATTTTCTTTTTCATTATGCTCCGTCTCCTTTTAACCTTACCCTTGGATCAACAAGTGCACACAATAGATCTGCAACAAAATTAAAGAAGATGTAAAGCCCACCAATCATTACGATAAAGCCTTGTAGCACAAAATAATCTCTAGCAAACATCGACTCTACAACAAATCGTCCTACTCCTGATATTGTAAAAACAATTTCAATAATAGCCGCTCCCCCAAGCAATCCACCACATGTCATAGCAAGCGAGGTAACGAGCTGTGGTAAAATCCCTTTCACAACATGCCTCCGTATAATGACCGACTCTTTCACACCGCGGGCTCTTGCAAAGACTACATGTGGTTTATTGATTTCTTCCAGCATGCTGGATCGAATGAGCCGAATGTAGTAAGGAATAAAACCGAGTGCAAGCGTTCCAGCAGGCAAAATGACATGTGCAAAACTACCCCACCCCATTAGAGGAAGCAATCCCCATTTTAATGCCACGATATAGACAAAAACAAAAGCAAGCCAGAAGCTCGGCATAGATGCGAGTGTAAAAATAAACGAACGACTAAGCCAATCGATAAACCCACCTCGCTTAGTAGCAGACCAAATACCAACCGTCAAACTAACCGTAACAATCATAATAAAGGCGGTTGCTGCAAGTGTCAGCGTGACATGAAAACGTTGCAAAAGTTCTGCTGTTACTGACTTTTTCGATACAAATGATTCACCAAAATCCAACGTCATAGCATTCACCAACCAAGTACTATATTGCACGAGTAAGGGACGATTATAGCCCTCTTCCTCACGCATGGATGCAAGTGCTTCTTCTGATATTGGAATTTGATTCATTGTAAAATAGGCTTCCACTGGATCTACTGGAATAACACGAATTAACCCAAATGCTATAATGGTCATACCAAAAAACGCCAGTAACATACTACCCAATCGCTTCGCTAAAAATCGTCCCATCTACTTACTTCACCTCAAAGTTTTTTAGAGGGACTTCATACTGTTGCTTCGAGAATGACAAATTAGCTAACTCATTATTCGCAACTAAATAATTTGTACGGTACGATAACGGCATGAAAATGGCTTCCTCATGAATTGTTTGAAAAATGGACTCGTACAATGCTCGCCGTTGTCCTTCGTCTGTTGAACGAATTACTTTCCCTATATTCGCTGTCAGTTGCTCTGAAACGGCCAATCCTTTTTGTGCGTAATAACCGATTTGCTTGTCACCTGTCATTGTGCGTATATACATATGCGGATCATAGGGTACTCCCCATGTATCATTCATAATCAAGTTGTATTGACCTGTTTTACTACGCATTTTGAAAAGTTGATCTTCTTCTCCAATCAACTGGACTTCTACGCCTATTTCACGCCATGCACTTTGTAAATATTCGAAAATGGTCTTATGCACTTGGTCACCGCTGTTATACGGTATTACTAACGTTAATGTTTGCCCATTTTTTGTGCGGAATGTAGCACCGCTTTCTAACGCCCAGCCTGCATCCTCTAGCAGTTGTGTCGCTTTCTCTAAGTTGTAAGTATAATGTTCTAGTTTGATATCACTAAATGGAAAACCTGGTGCAAATAATGTATAGGCTTCTTGCTCTAAGCCGTTCAATACATAATCAATCATTGTTTGTCGGTCAAAGGCGTGTTGCAATGCTAGTCTTACATTTTTATCCTGCGTCACTCCATACGTAGTATTGAATGATAAAATTCTTGTAGAAGATGGCTCGGAAATCATTGTTTGATATTTTCCCGTTTTTTGTAACGCTTGGTATTCCGCAGGTGCAAGTTGCCCACTACCAAAAATTAAATCAATATCCCCTTTTTCTAGCGCCATCATTCGCGCTTGTGCATCAGGAATAATTTTGACGATTACTTTTTTTAACTTTGGTTTTTCTCCCCAATAATTTTCGTTTCGTGTAAACTCTGCAAAGCTTTCTTGCTGATAGTCAGTTAAAATCCACGGGCCTGAACCAATCGGCTTTGCTATCCCATCCTTTGTCGTGCCACTCTCTGGGAAACCACTATCTGCTAACATACGCAGTGGACGAATCAGTGATAATTCTTGCAAAAATGGATAATAAGGTTCTTTTAAATTGATTTTAACTTGTCGTTCATCCACTATTTCCACGTTATCAATAACAGCAACAACTTCTAGCCAGCTATGTGCAGCACTATTTTCGACAACGGTATCAATATTTCTTTTTACATTTTCTGCAGTTAGCTTCGAACCATCTGAATACATTACATCATCACGTAATGTAAAAGTATAACTTTTACCATCTGTAGCCATTTCCCACGACGTTGCGAGCGCCGGTTGTATTTTTCCATCTTCTCCATAGCTCACTAATGGATCATATAGCATGGCTTGTGCAAACAGTTCATTTGGAGCATACATATGTGGATTAACTTGACCTATATCTTTGACCCAAGACATGGTCAGTACACTTTTTGGGTTGCTACTTGTGCTTTGTTTTTTATCCTCTGAATTTCCGCATGCAGCTAATATACTCAATGCGAAGATAAGTAGGAAACTAGACAATTTTCTCATAATTTGTTCCCCTTTCTCAAATAGTAATGATTACTATTATCACTACAATTTGCAATTCTAATTGATTCTTAACTTTTTGTAAAGTACTTATACAATAAAAAACACCTTTTCTTCCAATAAAGGAGGAAAAGGTGTGAAGGCCGTGACAGGCACGCAAACAATTCTGACAATTATAATCTACCTGCAACTTGTAAAGTTACTGCTAGCATTTTCGCAAATTGACTTCGAGTTATATAGTCGTTTGGACGCAGTGTTGCACTATCGTCTAGCGCGCCAATCGCATAGAGTGTTTGCGTGTGACGCAGTAGCTCTCCTTGGAATGCACGACTATCTTCATAAGGTAATGTCGGTTCATCTTCATGCACAAAATCAACAGCATCCAATGTACGTCCGAGCATTAAAATTGCCTGTTGGCGTGTAATTTTGCCATTCGGATCAAAAATAGTTGGCGATTTGCCATTTATAATACCTAACGAATGCAAGGCACCTACATGACCAACGTACCACGATTTTTTTTGGTCTATATCTGTAAACTGTTTTGTTGGCATCTGCTGGAAGCTAAATGCACGAACGAGCAAGGCACTAAACTGTGCACGTGTTAAAGCATCGTTTACACCAAAATAATCAGGTGTGCGCCCTCGAATAATACCGCGCTCCGCCAAAGTTTGGATATAGCTACTACCTGTTGCTCTTGTTAGATCTCGAAAATAGATTTGTTCAGGGTGCACAAATTTCAGATCTGCATTATTATGAATGGTTGCAACAACACGGTCCCCTTCATCTCGATAGGCAACAGGCTCTGTAATTCCCTTTTTAAACACTTGCTGTAGCACGCCAGTTTGACCATTTTTAAAAATGACAACCTCAAGCGGTTGACGATTATTGACAATATTCGCCTTGATGCTATAAACTCCATTTTTTTCAGTTGCAGAAATGGTCGCACCATAAGCGGAATATACTGTCATATTTTCCGTTTTCATATGTACGTAATTCGTCGGTTCGTCATAGGCAGATGCTTGCATCGGGCAAGCTATAGACGCCCCCAACAGTGTTATTAACATTGTTTTTTGAAAAATTCCTTTCATACTGGTCCTCCCTCGTTTTTCTATTACTATCATAATAGATTTAAATGTGTAAAAATATAGTATTTTTAGCACATACTCCTACCAATCGTCATTTTTAAGTAATAAAAACTTCGCTCACTATTATAACTGCTAATAGTTGAGCGAAGTTCCTTCATTTTATTCTTGATTTAATAACAAATGCAACTCGTGCAATTTTTTAATTTCATAATGAGGTTGAATATCCGTTGCATTGTTAATATTACGAATGTTAAACCAACACGTATCAATTCCTGCTAGCAAACCACCTTTAACATCCGATGTTAGCGAGTCGCCAACAATCATGGTCTTGTCTTTATCTAATCCCTCGATACGCTCAAAAACATAATTGAAAAAAGCTGGCATCGGTTTCTGATAGCCTGTTTGCTCTGAAATAAAAATCCCTTTAAAGTACTTTGCTAAATCTGCATCAGCTAATCGTTTATTTTGCGTCTTCGTCTTACCATTCGAAACGACATATAAATCATAACTACCCGCAAGCTGTGCAATAAGCTCATAGGCGCCATCAACATAATGATGCGCTTCCTGCAAGTACTTTTGGAAACCTGCTTCAAAATATTCTCCGTCTACCTCTATACCAAATTCCTTTAACGCAATGGAGAAGCGAGTATTATGTAATGTATTTTTTGTTACTTCGCCTCGTTCAAAGGCACGCCACAAGGACTCATTAATTTCTTTATAGCGGGCAATCATCTCTGGTGTAGTAGCAATATTTTCTTGTTCAAACAAACGGTCTAGTGCTGCATTTTCAGCCAAATCAAAATCTAATAATGTATCATCTACATCAAATAATAGTATCTCATACTTATTCAAAACGATTTCCTACTTTCTTTGTTACGGTCTTACCGCCTTGCTTTCTTTATCATAACGTTTTTTTGGAAAAATAGTAAACTATACACTCAGTCTTTTCTTTGCATCGGTGTATTTAAAGCAAACAGCCTTTTTACCGCTTCCTGTACTTCACTTAAAACATGGTTTGTATACTGTCAATCCATTTCCTTACCGCGCGTTAATATTTAGCCAATAAGTTCAACGTATTACATATAACCTCATAGAATTCTTTAGCGTTTTCTTATATGAACATTATTTCCTACAGAAAGATTAAAATACATCATTTACACGAAAAAAAGCTCTTTCAATAATTTCATATTTGAAAATAGTAGTGAATATGAGACAATAGAATGCTAGAAAGGAAGATGTACGAATTATGACGACCTTACAAACAATTACACCCCACTTTGATCCATGGGAAGCGTATTTAGATGTCGAACAACATGGGCACATGACCCTATCAAATATTGAATTTACAACAACAACTCTTTGCAATATGCGTTGTGCACACTGTGCAGTCGGCTATACATTGCAAAATAAAGATCCGCAAGCCTTGCCAATGGAGTTGATTACAAAGCGACTGGATGAAATTCCACACTTAAAAACGCTTAGCATTACTGGTGGCGAACCGATGATGTCGAAGAAATCCGTGCAAAATTATGTACTTCCCCTATTAAAATACGCACACGCACGTGGGGTTCGTACACAAATTAACTCGAACTTAACCATTGAGCCAGAACGTTATTTACTCATTGCCCCTTATTTAGATGTTTTACATATTTCACATAACTGGGGTACGGTGGATGAATTCGTTGAAACTGGTTTTGCTATGATGGAGCGAAAACCAACTTATGAACAGCGTGCGGCTTTGTTCCAACGCATGATTGATAACTCCAAAATGCTTGCGGAACACGGCGTTATGGTCTCTGCTGAAACAATGCTCAACAAAAAAACATTGCCTTACCTAGAGCATATTCACAATCAAATTATCAACGAAATGCACTGTGCTCGTCACGAAGTACATCCGATGTATCCATCAGACTTTGCCAGCTCACTAAGTTCACTGTCTCTAGCGGAAACTCGCGCTGCTATTCATCATTTACTTGATGTGCGTGATGAAAATACTTGGATGTTATTTGGTACGCTACCGTTTTATCCATGTAGTACCGATGAGGAAGATCAAAAACTATTAAAACGTTTACGCGAGACGAAAAACGTGACAGTACGTAATGATCCAGATGGTCGTTCTCGACTAAACGTTAATATTTTTACAGGCGATGTAATCGTTACAGACTTTGGCGATGCATCAGCGCTTGGCAATATTGCTCACGATAAACTACCTGCAATTTTCGATAAATGGATGGCGACAGATTTAGCCAAATCATTAAACTGCCACTGTCCCGCTGTAAAATGCTTAGGTCCGAACGTCTTAGTAAAAAATATGTACTATCAGCACACTACCTTTACGAGTGGCTCAGCAAAACTTTAAACACACAAAAATGTCCAATGCGCTTGAATGCATTGGACATTTTACTATAAATATTCTTTATATTGCGTTGATTTCTTGTTCTGTACTGGCGTGTTACGCTTTTTTGCAAAGAGCTCCTTGTTACAACCTATTTTCTGCAATTACCGTTACATTGTATTAAAAACATTATTGTGAAATCAATTCTTTTGCCAGCAGTTTATAACAATTTAAGCGACTTTCCTGCGCATATTGATTGCAGTTTAGCATTACTTCATCAAAGCCATATTGCTCCTGCTCAGCTACTAAAAATGCCGCAACATCCTTCGGTGTGCCAACAATGTTGGCTTTACGATTATTTTCAATCATCATTTTATCCATCTCGGTCAATGGATAGTCCTGCGCCTCTTCAGGCGACATCGCTTGGATAATTTGGCCCTTCATCAATTGAAGCCGCGTAATATCAATCGGTTTCGCTAAGTATTCTGCCTCCTCTAAAGTATCGGCAACCGTTGTCGCATAAGTAACGATAATTTGCGGTTTTTCCATATAATAAGAAGGTGTAAAGTACAATTTATACGTATCAAAAATATCTTTAGACATATTGCCAGTAAAGAACTGGGCATACGAATAACCTACACCACGTTGCCCTGCTTGCATGGCACTTTGACCGCTTGAGCCAAGCAACCACGCTTCTGGTAATTGACTGATAGTAGGTGATGCAACGACTTGATCATAGACTGATTCGCCAGTCTTTTGGTTATTCATCAGTTTTAAAATAGTATCGAGTTTATCATATTGTTCATCAAAATGCTGTCTGCGTCCCTCGGCAAGGGCATAAATCGATGCATGGTCTCCACCAGGTGCACGGCCAACACCAAAGTCAATGCGATTTGGTGCAAGTGCACTTAATGTTTTAAAAACTTCTGCCAACTTGTACGGCGAATAATGCATCATCATAACGCCACCAGTGCCAATACGTAAACGTTTTGTTTTCGCAGCTAAATATGCCGCTGTTATTTCAGGCGCTGAGCTTGCCAGTGATGCGCTATTATGATGTTCTGCCAACCACATACGATTGAAGCCTAGTTCTTCACCTAAAAGCGCTAATTGTTCTGTCCGCAAAAATGCCTGTTCAGCACTATGACCTTTTGGTACAGGAATTTGATCTAAAATACTTAACTTCAATGAAAACACCCTCTCTGTCTGTATGCTCTCTTTACTACTGTAATATAGTAATTCTATTTTACAAAGTAAAAGCACTTACTGATAAGCGAGTTGTTTCATTTCCCATGTTTCATACACCATGCCAATAAGCGTTCCTTTTTGTTGGGAATCAAGGACTTCATCGTTAAATTTCATTGCGAAAAGCTTAAATTCGTTCGCTTCCTCATTCACAACAAATTGCAAAATAGCATGTCCCTTTTCCTCTAAAAACACAATGTCCCCTGAAAGTTCAACAACATGTTGACCCGTTTTCGCCTCATAATAGCGCCAATAGGGTTCTGTAAAAGCATAATTAAAAGCATCACGGACTTTCACATCGGTAAAGTCAACTAAATAGCCCTCTTTTACTGAATCGATGTACACATTATCGGTAACATCCTTTTTCGCATTGAACACATAACCTACAAGCACTCCCATAAATACAACACAAACAAAAACCCGAAAATGATTTCCTAAAGACAAATGTCATCACGTCCCCTTTACGCAAAAACATCATTTTCTTCATAATACATTAAAATAGTTGCATAAAGTAGAAAATTTTTGTATTTTGTAGATTTTTTATATTCCTCTCACAATTGAACCATACTAAATGCGGTACTCAAATTTATTTCAAACTATTTACAGTCACTCTTTGTTCCGCTAATATCAGATTATTATTATAGAAAAGAGATGACGTTGGTGCCTTTTGATTTAGATTTGAATATTTTATTGATTCTTATTATTTTTGGCTTTTTGGCCGCATTCATTGACTCAGTAGTTGGTGGAGGCGGGCTTATTTCATTGCCTGCCCTCTTATTCGTAGGATTACCACCCTCTGCCGCTGTCGCAACCAATAAACTTGCTGGTACAATGGGCTCTCTAACAAGTACCATTACGTTTTACCGCTCTGGAAAATTAGACATCCGATCTGTCTACAAGCTATTTCCATTTGTTTTTATTGGCTCCATGGTCGGGGCATGGATTGTCCATTTAATCGATCCAAGTGTTTTAAAACCGTTAATGTTAATTATGCTAGCCATTGTAGCCGTTTATACAATATTAAAAAAAGACTGGGGGGGCATTTCTACATATAATAAGCTAACACCTAAACGATATGCTGCTTTCATCCTTATTATTACTTTAATTGGTTTCTATGATGGTTTTTTAGGACCAGGTACAGGCTCATTTTTACTATTTGCTTTTCTAATAGTAGGCTTTGACTTTTTAAAATCAGCGGGCAATGCTAAATTTTTGAATTTTGGCAGTAACATTGCAGCACTTTTAATGTTTATCTACTTAGGGCAGATCCATTATACTTACGGCTTCGCTATGGGGCTTGCGCAAATTGCAGGTGCGATCGTTGGTTCAAAATTTGCTATTAAACGTGGGAGCAGTTATGTACGTAAGCTATTTATTGTCGTCACAATTTTATTACTACTGAAAAATACATACGACTATTTTTCATAAAATCCTTCTTACCTCTCACAGGAGGTAAGTTTTTTTTTCTTTCTATCAACTTTTTCTCCACTTTCACACGTCTAGTAGTTGTATACAATTTGAAAATGTTAAAAAGGAGCTTCTTTGGACATGAAAACAAGAAATGCATTTCAACATGAAGAGGTGTTTGTCCAGTTAATTCGCGAACAGAAAGAACGATTTTATTTGCTAGCCTATAGCTATACGAAAAATGAGCAGGATGCACTCGATATAGTACAAGACAGCATTCAAAAAGCGATGCTTTCTCTCGATCGATTAGAGCACGTGGATTATATGAAAAGCTGGTTTTACAAAATCGTTGTAAGAACAGCAATAGATTTTTTGCGCAAACACAATCGCTTACAAGTAACAGACGACGACACACTACAATATTTAACACCTGCTCAAGAAGATATTTACGAAGACATCGACCTAGAGCATGCGTTAGAAGAATTACCCCAGATGTACCGTGAAGTAGTGATTTTGCATTACTTTGAGGATTTAAAGCTAGCTGATGTTGCCAGTATATTAGACATCAAGCTGAGCACAGCAAAATCACGCCTATATAAAGCATTAAAACTGTTAAAAATACAACTCCAAGATGGGAAGGGAGAAACCGCACATGGATAAAAAATTAAAAGATTTAAAAAAACAATATGAAGAAGTACCAATTCCAAAAGAGCTTGACTTTGTTGTGGAAAATGCATTAAAGCAAAGTAAAAAGAAGAAAAAAAATCGAACGCCACACTGGTTACTAGGAACAGCAGCAGCAGCTATGCTGTTTACCGCTAGCTTAAACGTTAGCCCTGCAATGGCACGTACGCTTTCGGAAATACCTGTTGTCGGAAGTGTTGTAAAAGTACTTACTTGGACTGAATACGAAGTGGCAGATGACACATATGAAGCGAATATTAAAGTTCCTTCTATTGAAAATTTAGAAAATCAAAAGCTTGCCAATACATTAAATGAAAAGTATCGTGCAGAAGGAAAAGCGCTTTACGATGAATTTATTGCAGATGTTGGAGATATAAAGGCGAATGGCGGTGGTCACTATGGCGTAGATAGCGGCTATGACATTAAAACTGATAACGATCAAATTTTATCGATAGGACGTTATATCGTCAATACAGTTGGTTCCTCTTCAACAGTTATGCATTATGATACGATTGATAAACAAAATGAAATTTTAATCACGCTACCAATGTTATTTAAAGATGACAGCTATATTCGTGTCATTAGTGACAATATTAAAGAACAAATGCGTGCACAAATTGCTGCATCGAACGAAGAAAAAGTCTATTGGGTCAAAGGTGCAGGCTTGCCTGATGAGGATTTAATGGATGATTTTAACGCTATTGACGCTGAACAACAATTCTATATTTCGGATAAAGGAAAGCTTGTCATTTCATTCGATAAATATGAAGTAGCACCTGGTTATATGGGCGTAGTAGAATTTGAAATTCCAACAGACGTACTGCAAAACAGTCTGGTAAGCAATCAATATATTCACTAAATAGCTGGCACTATCTCAAGTTTCATGAGATAGTGCCTTTTTATAACTTATAATCCTTCAACTTTTTGTCAATGCTAATATGTATCAAAACAGGTTAGAGGGTTTTTATATGAAAAGTGTCGGATCGATTAGTATTTTACATGTTGTCTTCCTAGCAATGACCGTTATTGGCTTAAAAAATCACGTAACAATTATGCCTCCATTATTAGAGGTTGCAAAAAGAGATAGCTGGTTATCCGTTATTTTCACTTTACTAATCATGTTTCCTTGGCTCTTTCTTTTAGTGTATATTCATAGAAAATCAAAACAAGAACCTTTAAAAGATTGGTTAAAACAAAAAATTGGAAAAGTCGGCTCGAATATCGTCATCTATACAATTGTGATTTTTCTTATTGTAATTGCAGCTTTTACAATGATTGAAACGTTACAGTGGATCAATACAACCTTTTTACCTAAAACACCAAAGTTAATTTTACTTGCGATTTATGTCACGCTTTGTATTTTGCTTGTCACAACTAGTTTACAAACAATTGTTATTGTCAATGTGTTCGTTTTATTAGCGGTCGTCGTATTTGGCTTTTTTGTCGCGTTTACCAATTTACAAGTGAAGGACCATGAGTTACTACGTCCTTTTTTAGAGCATGGTTTCCAACCAATTTTATCGGGGCTCATCTACCCCGCTTCCGGCTTTTCAGAATTAATAATATTTTTACTCATCCAACATCAAATTAAAGATCGTCTTCGTTGGCACCATTTTGCCATCATGCTAGTGATTCTAGCAGGGTTAACATTGGGACCTCTTATTGGTGCCATTACAGAATTTGGACCCGCTGAAGCTGCTAAACAACGTTATCCTGCTTACGAAGAGTGGGGATTAGTAACTATAGGACGTTATGTAGAACATTTAGACTTTCTTTCTATTTATCAATGGCTTACAGGAACATTTATTCGTGTTGGATTTATTTTATACGTTGTAACGGACTTACTAGGCATGGTGGGAGACCACCAACGCATATGGAAAATGGTAGCACTTCCGTTCTTTTTCATATGCCTGCCACTAATATTATTAAATGAGCACATATTTCTAGAACTCAAAGGAAATTATATATTAACAGCTACGTTTATATTCTTTTTCTTACTATCCATTTTTTTAATGATTGTAGCTTTCATGTCAGGAAAAAAAGCAAACAAGTCTAAAGCCGATTACCAAGACACGGAAAGTGGTGACACCTGATGCCTTCAACAGAAAAGTCCTTAGATTTAAACCGCTTAAAGCAGTTATTTGAAAAATCTGCTGACGTTTATTTTCAAGAGTATGTATTTAAGCAGCATCGAGTACAATTCGTCATTTGTGAGGCAATGATTGATCAGCAACTACTCCATGACGTGATTGTAAGGCGCGTTCAATCTCTTTTTGATCATTTAACAGACACATCACTGCAAGATAACGTCGATACAAAGTTACACATCCCTAACTTAAAACAAGTAACAGAAGAATCAGATGCCATATCACTCGTATATACTGGCCACTTACTTCTTTATTTTGAATCCGATGAACTACTTTACGCAAGTAATATTGCCAAAAAGCCAAATCGTAATCCGGAAGAAACACGGATGGAAGTACTTGTTAAAGGGCCTCGAGATAACTTTATTGAAGATATTTCCGTCAATATTGCGTTATTAAGAAAACGACTGCCGACGAATTCCTTATGTGTTGAAAAAATGGAATTGGGAAAACGTTCAAAAACAACGGTTGCCATACTTTATTTTGGTGACATCGCCAACATGGACATTTTAAATAGTATAAAAGTACAGCTACAATCCGTTGATACAGATATTGTCTTTAGCGGTGATTTGCTTATGGAACGTGTCAACAAAAATACGCGATTTTTCCCGAAAACGGATTATACAGGACGTCCAGATTTCGCGATTCAAGCATTGATTCGCGGACGTTTTCTTATTTTTGTAGATGGTGTAGCGTATGCGGTTATCACACCGGTTAATTTATTTTTACTATTAAAATCAGGCGAGGATAATGAATATCCGATTGTTTTTAGTTCTCTGGAACGTTTACTACGTATATCAGGTATTTTTATCGGTTTGCTCTTACCTGCTTTTTGGCTTGCCTTAACGACTTATCATCAAAATCAATTACCTTTACTGTTTTTAGCAACAGTTGTGCAAGGTCGAACAGGTTTACCTCTTCCCTCTTCATTGGAAATGCTATTAATGCTACTGATGTTTGAGCTCTTTCGAGAAGCAGGTCTACGTTTACCATCTGTTATTGGCGGAACGATAAGTGTTGTTGGTGGTTTAATTATTGGTGATGCAGCCATACGTGCCGGTGTGACAAGCCCAGAAATGATCGTTATTATTGCTGTCTCTACCATCGCTTCCTTTACACTTGTAAATCAATCTCTCGTTACGACCATTAGTATTTTCCGTGTTGGTTTTATTTTGTTAAGCGGCTTCTTTGGGTTATTTGGCTTCTTTATATCCCTATACTTAACCCTTCTTTACTTATGTAATATAAGAATATTCGGTTATTCTTATATGCAAGTTGGCGGTGATTTAGACTGGCAAACCATTAAGAAAACACTTTTCCGTTTATCGCCTAAAGGTTACGCCAAACGCCCAAACTATATTGCTCCACAAGATCAAACACGTACGAGTGAGGATAAAAATGAATAAAAAAATACTCTGTATATTGGTAGTACTGACGACACTGCTGTCAGGTTGTTGGGATGTCACTGAACCTCAAAGGATGTACTATATTCATGCACTTGGTATCGATTTTAAAGATGGTCATTATGAAACCTATATGCAAATTATTGACTTTGCCAATATAGCCAAATCAGAACAGCCTAATAATCCGCAAGCCCAACAAGCTGAAATTGGACAAGCCAAAGGTAAAACAATAGAAGATTCTTTTTTTGATTTATATCATTCCATTGATCAAAAAGCATTTTGGGGTCATATTACCTACATTATACTGTCAGAAGAAGTCATGAAAAGCAACAAAGTCAACCAAGTACTTGACTTTTTAACTCGTTATCGCGAAATGAGATACCAAATTTGGGTATATGGCACAAAAGAGCCACTCGATAAATTACTAGTCGTGACACCAATTAATAATAAAGCACTTACATTATCGAAACTCGGTGATCCATTAAATTCATTTAGGCAAGAATCTTTTGTTACACCGATTAATGTTCGAAAATTGGCTATCGGTCTAAATGAGCCTAGTCATGAAGTGTACTTACCTCTCGTCTCAATTGATAAAGAATGGGAAACGTCGAAAGGACAGACTGAATCAATTGAAATAAAAGGTGTTGCCCTATTATCGAATGAAGGCTATAAAGGAACTCTCACACAAAATAAAGCTAACGGTGTCAAATGGATGACCAATGAAACAATGCGCAGTGAAATTACAGGGCAAATTGGTGAAGGTGAAAATTCCTATGTAACCGTTGCTTTAGAACATATAAAAGTTCATATTACACCTATCGTAAAAAACGAAAATGTACAATTTGATATTGAAATCAAATTGGAGGCAACCAGCGTTCTTGGTATTACCAAAAAAATCACTACTAAAGAAATTCAGAAAGAGATCGAAAAACAAGTGGAAAAAGAGGTAAGAGAAACGTTTAAGGAAGCTATAGCGTTGGACACAGATATTTACCGTTTATCTGAACAACTTTATCGAAAAAACGTTAAAACGTGGAAAAAATTAGAAAAAAACGGAAAAATAGAGTTAACTGAAGATTCTATACGCAATATTAAAGTAAATGTTTACAAAATAAATCCTGGCAGAGGATCTTATACTGAAACAATTAGAAAATAGTTGTCAAATCAAACAAAGGCATCGAATCATTTCGCATTCGATGCCCTTTTACTTTAGAATCTCATATTCTACTTAACATTCAATTGGTTGAATGGCTCTTTCACTATCGCCTTTGCGAAATTGAATATGATGAAGTTTCGCAAAAGTACCCTCTTGTGCAACTAATTCCTCATACGTGCCGTCCTCTTCAATCCCGTTTTGTGTAACAACAAGCACACGATCTGCGTTGCGGATGGTCGCAAGGCGGTGTGCAATAATAAGCGTTGTTCGATTTTCAGCAAGCTCTGCTAACGACTGTTGGATAATCATTTCCGTTTCGGTATCTAATGCAGAGGTTGCTTCGTCTAAAATTAAAATCGGTGGATTTTTTAAGAACATACGAGCAATAGCAATACGTTGCTTTTGCCCGCCTGATAACTTTAAGCCACGCTCACCAATTTGTGTGTCATAACCATCTGGCAATTCAGCAATAAAGGACTCGAGATGGGCTCTTTTAGCAGCTTCCTGAACCTCTTCATCACTTGCTCCTAAACGTCCATATGCAATGTTTTCTCGAATTGTTCCTGTAAATAAAAAGACATCCTGTTGGACAATCCCGATTTGTGCACGAAGAGAGGCTTGAGTCATATCTCGCACATCCAAACCATCAATCGTTATAGCTCCCTGATGGACATCATAAAATCTCGGAATTAAAGAACATATGGTCGTTTTCCCGGCACCCGATGGTCCAACGAAGGCAATGGTTTGTCCTGCCCGTACATCAAATGAAATATCTTTTAAAACAGCTTTAGACGCATCATAATTAAAATCAACATTTTTAAATGAAATGTCCCCATATAAATGTGTTACTGGTTGTGCACCGTCTCGATCCTGAACCTCAGGCTCCTGCTCTATCAACTCACGAAAACGTTTAAAACCCGCCATACCTTTTGGATAAAGCTCTAGCAAAGCACTAATTTTATCAATAGGTTTAATCAGAACATTCGTATACAAAACGAAGCTGACAAGTCCTCCATACGATAATTTCCCATTAAAGCTTAACCATGCGCCCACAACAAGGACTACTAACGTTAACAAACGAGTCATCATATAGATGCTTGAATGCGCCCCTGCCATAATTTTATACGCGTATAATTTTGCAGAACGGAAATAGCTATTTTGTTCCTTAAAACGCTCCATTTCAAATGCTTCATTTGTAAATGATTTCACAACACGTACACCAGACACACTATCCTCTACGCGACCGTTGACATCTGCAATTTTTCCGTACAACGTTTTCCATGCATTATTCATCTTGATGTTACTAACCGTAACAAGCCACATTAAAAATGGCACCATAATGGCTGCTATTAGCGCAAGTGTTGGATTGATATTAAACATAATGACGAAAGCGCCCAAAAATGTCATGATGGCAATGAATAAATCCTCTGGTCCATGGTGAGCAAACTCTCCTATATCAAATAAATCATTCGTAATTCGACTCATAATATGGCCGGTTTTTGTATTATCAAAAAAACGGAATGATTGACGCTGCACATGATTAAACAGCTCCTGTCGCATATCGGTTTCGATATTGATACCAAGTTTATGCCCTAGATAATTGACGATAAAGTTTAATACTGTACTAAGAGCATATACTAGTAATAGCATAATACTCACTTTAACAATCATGCCCCAATCTCCTGTAGGAAGAAGCTTGTCAATAAACCATTGTACAGCTAAAGGAAAGGCTAGCTCTAGTATTGCTACGACAATGGCACTGGAAAAATCGATAGCAAATAATCGTTTATGTGGTTTGTAGTATGAAAAAAACTTTTTATACATATAGGTCTCCCCTCTAAGGTGTTAAAAAATTTCACTTATCATCATATAGTACCACTCATGAGAAAAATTAGGAAAAAATTTAGTATAGCACTACATTTTTATTTGCTTTTTGCGAACAACGTGCTATAATCCTTAGTAAGAAGAATTGAATAGCTTTTGACATTTTTGTCAAAGGGGAGTAGCTAGCAGATGTGAGCGATACATCTGATTTCACATTCGTCATTACATGGTAGCAGCCATCGGGTGTGATAGCAAACTCATCTAATGTCATACATAGATGAGTTCTGTACTAGAAATTATTGGTACAAATTATTATTTGGAGCTTCCAAATAATTGCTTAGCAAGACCTTTGCCTATTTTTTAGGCATGGGTCTTTTTCTTTTGCCTAAAATAAACAATAGGAAAGAGCAAATTATTCATTTCTGTCCACAACAAAGGAGGAAACAAATTTGGAAGCGATTTTATTAGAATACGCTTGGGTACTTGTCGTATTAATTGTACTAGAAGGACTATTAGCGGCAGATAACGCGGTCGTGATGGCCGTTATGGTAAAACATTTACCAAAAGCACAACAACAAAAGGCACTATTATACGGATTAGTTGGTGCATTCGTTTTCCGTTTTGCCGCACTATTCTTAATTACAACACTCGTAAACTTCTGGCAAATTCAGGCATTAGGTGCTGCCTACTTGTTATTTATGTCAATTAAACATATTTACGATTCGCGGAAAGCCGCCGGAGAATCAGATGAAATTAAAGAACCTAAAAAACAATCTGGTTTCTGGATGACGGTTATTAAAGTAGAGCTTGCGGACATCGCCTTTGCGGTAGATTCCATTTTAGCTGCAGTGGCAATCGCTGTTACATTGCCGCATTTAGGTAATTTCGATGTCGGTGGTATTAATGCAGGACAATTCGGTGTTATGTTCCTTGGTGGTCTTATCGGGGTTGTCATGATGCGATTTGCGGCACGCTGGTTCGTACGTGTACTAGAAAAATTCCCGTCACTTGAAACAGCTGCATTCTTAATCGTTGGTTGGGTTGGCGTAAAGTTAGCAGTTTTAACGTTAGCACATGAAAAATTAGGCTTTATTCCTCACGAATTCCCACATTCAACAATGTGGAAAGCGACATTCTGGATTGTGTTACTTGCGATTGCGCTAATTGGCTACTTAGTAGGTATCAAAAACCAAAAGAAAGAAGCATAATAGATCATTCGCCTAGACTCAACGTCTGGGCGAATTTTTTTTGCCAAATACGGTCGGCATCTTATACTAGCTTCGTGGCGATTCTTCAATTTTTAAAAAGCTAAATCTTCTAATTGAGAACGAATATCAATTTAATTTTGCAGTATTTATGACGAAAAAAATCTTTTTCTGTATGATGACCCTCTTTCGCTATATACTATGAGAAGTAGAAGGTATTTACTGCAAAGGGAGGAACTACTATGTTATCAGAAAAACTACACACAGCACTTAACGAACAAATGAATTTTGAATTTTACTCCGCGCATGCCTATATGGCAATGGCCGCATTTTGCACAGATCAAGATTACGATGGGTTTGCCAATTTCTTTTTAGTGCAAGCGGAAGAAGAACGTTTCCATGCAATGAAATTTTATAACTTTTTAAGTGATATGGGCTATCGTGCAACAATCCATGGTTTTGACAGTCCAGAAAATCATTTCAACTCTATTTTGCATGCCTTTAAAACAGCTTTGTCACACGAAAAAGAAGTGACACGTCGTATCTACAACTTATCTGATATTGCATTAGATGAACGTGAACACGCCACAATGGCATTTTTAAAATGGTTCATCGATGAGCAAGTAGAAGAAGAATCAACGTTCGATACATTAATTCGTAAAATTGAACGCATTGAAAATGATTCAAATGCTATCTTTATGCTTGATGCGGAGTTAGCTACACGGACATTTACACCTGGTGCTGAAGCTTAATAAATAATGAAGGGCTGTATCAATTGATACGGCCCTTTTCATTTATTATCTACAATGTTTGTCGTTTCGGTTCGCGAATTTCCCCATCAAATGCTGCACGATAAATAGCCAAAATATCTTCTCGATTTAAGGGCATCGGGCTTCTGGCTAAAATTCTAGTCTGTTTCGTAGCATCATCCGTTAATTGTTCAAGTGCTAATTCCGGTATGGCAAACCCTTTCAAAGTTGAAGGAATATTTACATCCTTTACTAGTTGCTGTAATGCAACTACACATTTAAAGGAAGCATCTTCTTGCGATAAATAACTAGATGACAGCCCCATTGCATCTAAAATATCCTTCATACGTTTTTCGCAACTTTGACGAATATAGCCCATAACGTATGGTAGTAATACAGCATTTGAATCTCCATGTGCAATATGATACTGACCACCAAGAGGATAAGCCAAAGCATGCACCCCTGCTACACCTGCATTAAAAAATGCTAAGCCTGCTAAATAACTTCCATAACTCATATCTGAGCGCGCTTGCTTATTCTTGCCGTCATGTACGGCTGTACGAATTGAACTACTAATTAATTTAATCGCTTGAAGTGCAAGACCATCTGTCACTTCATTTGCATTAATTGAAACATATGCTTCAATTGCGTGGGTTAACGCGTCAACACCCGTAGCAGCCGTTACCTTTGCTGGCAAAGAAATTGTTAATTCCGGATCTACAATGGCTACATCAGCTAGTAAATAATCATGTGTCACGACATCCTTTGTCGTTTTTAACGATAAAACCGAAATATTTGTAACTTCCGACCCTGTACCTGAAGTTGTCGGAATTAGAATTTTGGGAAGCCCTTTATTTTCAAGTATTTTTGTACCTGTTAAATTTAAATAGTCAGCGACTTTGCCGTCATGAGTAGCTAATACGGCAGCTAGCTTTGCTAAATCTAACGCACTTCCACCACCTAATCCAATAACTAAATCAAATTGATGCTTTCTTGTATAGTCTACCAGTTGTTCCCCAATTGCAAGAGGTGGCTCTGGAGCAATGTCAGTATAAAGGGTCGTACGATAACCATTTTCTTGTAAAGGTTTATTAATATGGTCCACTATACCTAACTCTTTTAACAACGGGTCCGTTACGATTAATATATTCTTTGCTTCGAATTTTTGCACTTCTACAAGTAAATGCTGTAGACTCCCCCAACCTATATAGTTTGTAGGAGTAAAGGTAAGTTTACTCATGTTCGTTCTACTCCCATCTATTCATAATAGCCTTCTGTTGATTTTCTAAATGATTTAAATTGCACGGGGTCATGGCCGAACCATACTTGCGAATTTGTTTCGTTTGCTAATCTTCGAATTCGTTCAACTGTTGAGTTATAACCTACTGAATCATAGATGATACCAGGAGGCTTAACCGGTGGTCCAAAGCTTTCAGCTGTGTAAATAGCGTCTGACGCTAAAATGATTCCCCCTGTTTCTGGCATATTAATATGCAAACCGAGCATACCCCAAGCATGCCCACTACCAAAATTCAATATATTGATACCTTCTGCCAGTTTCACATTATCTTCACCACGTTTGATTAGGCGCCACTGTAAGTTGTTTTTAATCCACATATCAATATCACCCCAAACATACGCACCATCCTTAACATTTCTCGCGTATGTTTGTAACGTTCCATTAAATTCATCTTCCTGCACAATGATCGTTGCATTTGTAAAAAGTTCTAAACAACCTGCATGATCTAAATGAAGATGTGAAGCAACTACATATTTAATATCCTCAGGGCGAACATTTAATTCTTCTAATCGATGATGTAAATAGCATTCTTCTGGCATATTAATAGGGAATGCTTTTTGTGTAAATTCACCCCACCTTCCTTCGGGTCCCATTGAGTTTGGATTACATGCTGTATCAAATAAAATTTTCCCTTCTGGATGATCAATTAAAACTGTATAAACCGGAAATTCAACAAATTCATTTGGTTGATTCGGGTGGTCAATCGTTGCAGGATTATGCATTGCAATCATATAGTTTTTATCCATGCGCATCGTTCCATTATCCATAACAAATAGTTTAGCGTGCTTGTTTATCATCTTCATTTTACAAACATCCCCATTTCATGATTAGTTGTTATTCCAAATAACGAGTTTCATTTCAGTCATTTCTTCGATTGCATATTTAATACCTTCCTTACCTGTTCCACTGTCTTTTACTCCTCCATATGGCATATGATCAACTCGGTATGTAGGCACATCATTTATAATGACACTACCTACATGTAATTTTTTCGATGCCTTAAATGCTGTTTCTATAGATGAAGTAAAGATGCCAGCTTGTAGACCATAATTCGAATCATTTATTGCTTCGATTGCTTCATCTATTGTGGACACAGTGTTAATGATAACGACAGGCGCGAAAATCTCTTCACAGGAAACGCGGCTGTGAGATGGTACATTATAAAGGACAGTAGGTAATAAAATATTGTTTTCAATCCGACCTCCAGTAATAATTTGTGCACCTTCATTGACTGCCTCTTGAATCCAAGCATATGCACGTTGTTGTTCAGTTTCTGAAATCATTGTTGTTAAATCTGTTGTTGGATCAAGCGGATCCCCTATCTTTAGTTGGGTAATTTTCTCTGTAAACTGTTTTAAAAATGAATCAAGAACATTGTCCAGAACATAAATACGTTGCAAGGAAATACAAACTTGACCTTGATTTGAAAACGCTCCCATTACTATACGATCCATTATGTTTTCTAATGGAACATCTTCATCGACAATTACTCCCGCATTAGAGCCAAGTTCTAACGTTACCTTTTTCAATCCGGCTCGATTACGAAGAGAAATACCGACTGCTGGACTGCCTGTAAATGTAATCATTTTCACTTGAGGATGTGCTAAAAATGTATCCCCGATGAGTTTTCCAGAGCCCGTAACTAAATTAAAAGCACCTGCAGGTAAGTCTGTTTGCGCAAGTAATTTTGCTAAAAAATGTGCAGATAGTGCCGTTTGTGTTGCCGGTTTTAAGACAATTGTGTTTCCTGCCGCTAATGCTGGGCCGACTTTATGTGCGACAAGATTTTGAGGGAAATTAAATGGCGTAATTGCCGCTATAACGCCAATCGGTTCCCTCAACGTATAAGCAAAGCGTCCTTCTCCACCTTTTGAAGCATCCATCGGAATCAATTCACCTGCAAGGCGCTTCGCTTCTTCAGCGGCAAACTTATATGTTTCAATTGTTCGGTCTATTTCTGCAACTGCATACTTTAGTGGCTTAGCGGATTCTAACGAAATAATAGTAGCTGCTTCTTCTCGATGCTCAGCAAATAAATTCGATAATTGTTCCAAAATTTGAGCTCTCTGAATTGCTGTTAACATTGCCATCTTTGAGGTAGCTGCATGTGCGCACTCAATTGCTTGTTGCACATCGATCTCAGTTGCTATCGCAAACTGACCAATTAATTCTTTTGAATACGGGGCATAAACATCTAAATATTCATCCGTCATACGCCACTCGCCATTCAACATTAAATGTTTCTTCAAGTCCTCACTCCCTTTTAATGGTTACGTATTTATTTCTGAAAATAAAGAAATGAATACGTAACCATTTTAGTATAAAAAAATAAACTGACACTCATCAGTTCATTTTTTTACCTGTTGTGTTTCTTGGGAAAAGTTTAACAGATTCAGTTTGCTGGATGCAAGCACTTTTTTTCTCCATTACATCAAATAATTTCTCAATCGCTAAAAACCCTAAATTTTTTTCCGATTTGATGCCAACTGTCGTCAAGGAAATAGAACGATGTTTACTCAGTTCTACATTATCAATTCCAATTACATTAAAATCGTTAGGGATATTGAATCCTTGTTCTAAACATTGGTTGAGTATTTCAATGGCAATAGCATCTGTTGCAGCGCAAATTGCTGTCGGTCTTGGAGATAGCAACAATAGTTCTTCAAACACTCGTTTTATATCACCTTTGCTCGTATTTGTAAAAAATGTCGGTACTGTATTTATATCTATGCTCGCCTCAACCAACGCCTTTTTAAAACCCTCATATCTTCCAAAAAAAGTACTCATTTCATGTGGCCCCCCTATCCAACAAAGGTCCGTATGTCCTAAAGTCACTAGATGATTAGTCGCTAAATAACCTGCTTCTATATTATCTATTTCTACAAAATGTCTATTTTCTTGATGCTTACGATTAAACATAATAAAAGGTATCTCTAGTTTTTCAAGCTTATAAAATAATGGATCCGTATACCTTATAGATGATAAAATAATTGCATCCACTTTTGTTTCTAACACGGAATTATAAATAGTCTCTAGATTATCTTCCGTTCCAAAATACACGTTTACCTTATAGCCTCTAGCATTTGCATAATTTACAATTTCGGTTGTTGTATCGACAAAAAATGGATTATGCAACGGTCCAGAAATTAAAGTAATTATTCCTGTCTTTTGTTGTACAAGTGATCTTGCAATATCGTTTGGGACATAATTTAATTGTTCAATGGCCTCCATCACCTTTTTTAATGTTTTCGGTTTCACGAGTTCTGGAGTATTTAACACTCGTGAAACCGTTGTCTGTGAAACACCGGCATACTTTGCTACATCTTTAGAAGAAACCAAAAAAACCACCCATTTCATCTTTCTATGCCTATTTTATACCATCAAAAGGATAATGTTAATAGCATTAAACTAGTTAAGGTATAAGCACAATCAAAGTTATCCCTTTTATCTGCACTATAACCTAAAAAAAACTGAACGCTTATGCAGGAATAGATATAATACGATAGGGCAATACGCAATATAGAGATCGTATGAATAAACGAGGAAACAAGCATTTACGGAAAATTTTATATTTCATGGTGTGTGCCATGCTTAGGGCACAAGGAAAACCGAATCTTTTTGTGGACTATTATTATAAATTAAAAAAGCAACCTCAGAGGAAGCCTCATAAGATTGCAAATGTCGCCTGCATCAATAAGTTTCTGAAAGTGACATTTCAGTTACTGACGCGTGGCATTCTTTACGATTATGAGTCCGCACTACCAGCTTAGAAATCGTAATCACCCATATAAAACTATAACATAATGACCTTTCAAAAAAATAAAAATCGCCAAGTCTTTTTGGCGTATCCAAAAATGAGTGTGAAGTGATGAGAGATGTCCCTCACCACTTCACACTCATAAAAATATAAATTAATCTTTAAATATGGTTGGCTAATCGTAAGAAAGAGGCTGGGACAAAACCCTCCTCTGAAATAAACGGCTTAGATCATTTTTACATAAAAATAAGAATCACTTCTGATAAGTCAATCAATTAGTTTTGCCTTTAGATTTAGAAGTGAAGTTACAAAAGAATGATATTGCCTGACGTGGAACCCGTTTTTGGATTCTTGAAAGCTAATTTGCGTTTTACTCGATTTTCTGTACGAAGAAAATCGAAGGCTGATAACGAGATGGGTCCCGCATTAATGGTGAATTTAAGAAAATTCACAGCCATTTGCATAGAACTATATGGAGACAACATAAAAAATAGAGAAATCCGAATTTGAAATCATTCAAATTCGGATTTCTCACTAATTGAAGCAGTTATGTCCCAGCCCCTTTTTTCTACAAGCTGCTAATCCTTTGGATAATAATAATAGAAATTAGCATCTGCATAAGTAAGAAACCCTAACTCTTCATTCGGTTTTAAATTTAATATTTGTTCCGTGCCTTCAAGATAAAATAATGCTTTCCCATCATCCATGACAAATGGTTTTCCCAAATCTTTATACCAAGTTTCATTTAGATGTTTAGGATAAAAATCAAACATAATTTCTTCTATTTTATTGCTCCCTGTATAAGTACAATATTGTGTCTCTATATTTTTTCCAGTGCTATCTTTCAAGTAATAAAAATTGCAGTCAATTTCACCATTTATAGAAGTAAATTCTTGCCTTTTAGCTGGGTTCCCTAACTTATTCACTACATCTTTTCTAGAATTCCCTAAAGTAATCCCACTTACTATGTAAACATTTTTTTGTTTATCATATTTAATGACAAATTTACCTTGTTCAAATAATTCTACCAATGATTTATTATATTTTTCAGCAACGGTTTGCGCTGATTCCCCATTACTATTGACTGAATCAATATTCACTTTATTCTTTATCAGTTCTTCAACAATTTTTTTATCCCCATTTACAATAGCTACATATAAGGGTGATTGTCCTTGTCCATTCAGTCCATTTACATTTGTCCCCTTGTTTATTAATGCTGTTAGAAAAGCCACATTATCTTTTTTCTGATTAAGGAGAACATGGATTGCATTATTTCCTCGTTTATCAACCTGATTCACATTTAGTCCTTTGTCTATAAATAGTTGCACTATCTCATTATTTTCAGTAAGAATAGCCATTTCGTATGTATTTTGGCCATTTTTATTCTCCTTATTTAAATCAATAGCCAGGTTCAGTAATTCTTTGATAAATGCTGTATCTTTTAACTGTTGTAGCAAGGCTACTTGAACAATATTATTCCCTTCATTATCCACATCTTGTAGATTTACTTTTACATCATGGATAAGGTAGTCAATTATTTCTGGATTTCCTGTCTCCATGGCAGTATATAAAACCGAATGTCCCATTTCATTCTTAACATCCATATCCACTTTGAAATGATGTAACTCTTTTAGTATTTCCATTTGTTCATTGTCGACCGCAAGATGAGCAAGCGTATTCTTTTCTTGTCCAACTGTAATACTCACCATTCCTTTATTCATTAGCGAAATAGCCAACTTTTTATTTGGTAATTTAATGGCTTCGCTTATTGAATTTTCGCCATCCCTATTGACAAAATTAGCATTTGCCCCATTTTCAATCAAAAAATTTATCTCATTCCTATTTTGATGTTTGACTGCCTCAATTAAAGCATTATCCTTATCTTTTAACAAAAGATAATTATCCCATGAAAAGGTAAACTTTGTTATAAAGCCAAATGTACCAATAACGATAAGTAATAAAAGGCTAACAACCACCGAGCTATATGTAAAAATTTTCCTTACCTTTTTCTTAGTTTCTTCACGTTGACGTTCTTTTTCCAGTTGTTCTTTCTTTTGATTCTCTTCTAATTGTTTTTCATATAACTGAATCTGTTCATTAATCGTTTCTTCATTACTATAAATGGAAATAATATGATTTTTTTCTTTTTTACAACGCTGACACGCTTCCATATTCTCTAAGTTGAGACGCCCACATACACATACCCATTTATCATTTAATAGTTGTGAATAATACTTTGCATCATTTCCTTCATGCGCTTTTACATAAGCTAATTGCCTCGGATTATGTATTTCTTTTAATTCTACTTTCTCTAGCTCTGTTTCAGCTTTAGTCCATGTAGTTTCGTCACTAAAAAGTACTTTCTCAATGACAATCTCCACTTTTCTGGCATGTAAAAAATTATCTAATGAAATTCTTTCATTCGTATCAAATGCTTGGCTAGGGCCTATTGAATCGGGAAAATGAAATTTATGTTCAAAACAATTTGATACCGAACCAGTAGGCTCACCAAATTGGTCAAAACAATAGATAGTCGCATTAAAACCTTTGATCGTTTTTTCAGAGATATTATTAAATCGAAATGAACAATAAACGTTACCCGTTTTTTTACTTCTATATAGCTGATACTCAAGCAATTCAATTGGACAATTTATATCAACTAGCATTCTGCTCCTCCTATTAATTCAATAATTCAAATTCTTCTTCTTGAGGTTTATTAGTAACTTTTGAATTTATATCTTGAAGTAATGCAATTATTTTTGCTATCGCTAAAAAGAAAATCCCAGTTAACATAATTGATATTACTGACATCAACGTCGTTGTCAGATGAGAGGAGTAAATATCCTTCAATGCAAAATATTTTTCTTCTATAAGATTATTATCATAATGTTCAATAGCTGCTGCTTCCCAGTATTTCATATCCTCTCTTTCTTCCTTTAAACTTGAAACCTGCGTTAAACTAAAAATGATAGCTGTTACAATTAAAATGACACTCGTTATCTGCAGTACCAGTTTCATCTGCGTCAACCCTCCACAATTTTAAAATAATTAATATTATATACTAATTACCTAATATTTACTATATAATCCAAAACATCTTAAAAGAAAAAATTCATAAATAATAATTTTTTATGGTACTTTTAATTTATTTTCTATTCGCCTGTTGTCAATCCATTTCTCCCTAAATATTAGCATTTGTGAAACAACCACTCATAAATTTGAACGAAATGAATCCGTTAAAAAACGCTCTAAAAGATTCATTCTTCTAGAACGTTTTGTGCTACTTAATCTTCATATTGAATTTCTAATTTATTCGGTATGGCGGGTATATCGTTTGATTTAACGTCCGTCTCGGCAAGTCGTAATGGCTGTAATGCATATTTACTTTCAACATCAAATGGAATGGCTATACTTTCCATTTTGTTATTCATTTGACTTCTCGCCAGTAAGCCATTTTTAGATAGATCGATACTTGTAATATTGTCGATTGTTTCTTTAAGCATTTGCTGATCTTTCGGGCGTAGTGGCACCCTTTCATCCATAAGAAACGGTTGAATATTTTCTTTAATAAACCCTTGTGCCTCTATTAAACAAGAAAATTCATTTAACTTCGCAGCATATAATTTTAGTTGGTGTTTCTCTTTTGCCCGTTGCTGATTCAGCTCGTTCACCTTTTTCTCAATACGCGCTAAACGCTTTTTGGATAGGTTAATCAAATAGTTTTGGACTGTATTTATTTCTTCCACAATGATAGCTTCCGCTTCCCGTACTTTCGCATACTGCGTAACACATACTTCTTGCTGTTCATTTAAACGCAGAACACGTTCTTTGAAAAAGTCATTTTGTGTATGATGGCCAAAAATGGCTTTCATCAACCCTTTTCCATGAATTTTTTTATGTTGTGCGTCCAAACGCTCATATTCTCGCATATATTCATTATGCATATTACGATATTCACGTAATGCCTGTTGATAAATCACTGCTTTTTCAGTAAATTGTTCAACGAAATCATCTTGTAAATAATCATGTTGCGAAATCGTTTGTAAGAGCTGATACAATGTTTGAACATTTTTGAATACGCTTGCTACTTGCTCGTACTCTTGTTCATATTCCTGTACAATGGCTACATCTCGCTGATAACGTGAAAATTCATATTGTGTATCTCCCGCAAATTTTTCGATGTTTTCTACTGCTGATTGAAATGGATCACGTTGCGGTATAATCGTTAATTCGAAGCGGAAACGCTCCAGCCATTGTAAAAAACGAATAATAATTGCGTACGTTTTTTTATCGCTATTCTCTGCAACTCGTTGAATTTGCGCAATTAGATTATCATATTGACTACGCTGCCATAACGCTTTATTGTCTGTTTGTTGTGCTTCAAGGGCATCCATTGCAGAAATCGCTACAAAATCGCTTAATAAATGACCAATTCGTTCTTTTTCAGAACGAATAAAGGCTTCTGTATTATTATTTTTATCGATGCCATTAACGATACAAAGTGGGACTACCCCTTTATTTTTTAAAGCTTCCATTAATAAAACTTCTGCATCGATCGCCATTGATTCTGAACGTAACACCCAAAAAATTTCATCCACTCGATTGATTAGCGATTCGGAGAAGTAAGCCATTTCTCCCCCACCCGCTTCTAATGAGACCGAATCGATAATTGTCACAGATTTTAATAACTCATGCTTAACATATACTTCTAGATAATCTAAATGTTCACGTAAAATTTGTGATGCAAACGTATCACCTGTAGTAAGTAATTCTAATTTGCTCATATCAAATATTGCCACCATACCATCTAAAAAATATGCTTTAATTTCCTCATGCTCACCATATCGTAAAAACGTATTAACCCCTGTCGGATTTTGATCGCTTACAGGTAAAATAGAACGACCAAGAAGACCATTTACCAGTGTTGTTTTTCCTACTCGTTCTTTTCCGACTATCAGTACCATTGTTTGATTGTTTGCATCTTGGATTATACGATTTAAGTGCTTAGCTGTATCTTTCACATATGTATTTTGTACAATAATGCTGTGCAGTTGACGTAAACGATCCACAAACTGTGGCAAAATATTATTCGCTGAGGCTGTATAGTCGATTGGCGTAGTGTCAATATTCGTCATCCTCAAAACCTACTTTCATATGTATCTATAGTTCCATTATAAAGGAAACTATTCGATTTCTTATATATAGTCATGAAATTTAATGACAAAAAAGGACAAACTACTTAGTTCGACTTGTCACAAATAGGATTTCCTTCTTAGGTTAAATTTCTCTATTTTTCACATTTATCGCACAACTAGGTATATGCAATGATAGTGCCTCATGCTAATAACTAGAAAATCCACACATTCCAACACTTTACTTATAAAGCGTAATGTTTTTTATTCGTCCAAACCAGCCATTCTCGCATAAACTTTACTAAGTGTTGGCATACCGCCTTGTGCACTTACTTGCTCAACCGCTAGCGAGGCCGCTATATTCGCAAAGTACACTGCTTCATCCAACGATTGCCCCTCTACTAATGCATAGGCAAGCGCACCATTGAAAGTATCCCCAGCCCCAGTTGTATCCACCGCTTTTGTCATATAGCCAGGGACATGAATAGGATATTCGCCATCAAAGTAACGTGCCCCATCACGACCAAGTGTAATAATTAGTTTATTCGGATATTTTTCGAGCGTTTGATCGAAATCGTTTCCGAATAGCTGGGCACACTCAATTTCATTTGGGGTCAAGTAGGTAATATCATCCATCCAGCACATATCAAAGTTCGCCGCTGGGGCTGGGTTTAACAGCACTGGTACATTCGCTTCCTTACATAATTTTATAGCATGTGCTGTCGTCTCCGTCGGAATTTCAAGCTGTAAGATTACCATTTGACTTTGTGTAATGACATCTTTTACAGCATCCAAATGTGTTGGTTCCAGCTTATAATTTGCTCCTGGGACCACGATGATACGATTATCATTGTGATGCACTAAAATATTCGCAATGCCCGTCGATTCTGAAGTTGTTAGAAGCGATGTTGTATCAATATGCTCCTGCTCTAAAACTGTTCGCAATGTATGCCCAAAACGATCATCGCCTACACAACCAATCATTGTGACGTTGCTGCCTAAACGAGCCGCAGCAATCGCCTGATTAGCCCCCTTTCCTCCAGGACTTGTTTGAAAGTGTTGCCCAAGAACCGTTTCTCCCTGTTGTGGGAAATCCGCCATTTGTATCACTAAATCCATATTTAAACTACCAATTACTGTAATCATTTAAATCATCCTTTCGATTCCTTCTTTCTATTTTAACGACTTAGCAAAAGAAAGACAAAGGCTTCCTTGTTTTCAGTATTTCGAAGTAGCTATGCTGGCAACGTTCCCATCAAACAGCAAAAAAGTGTTAGATTGATTCCAGTCAATCTAACACTCTTCTCGGCTTTACTTGCCCATTAGTAGGCTACACGTTGTGCTTCATAGGCAGCAATTTGGTCTTCGTATTTAAATGTTAGGGCAATTTCATCCCAGCCATTTAGTAACGTTTCTTTATAATAAGAATCGATGTTGAATGTATAAACTTTACCATCTTCACCTGTTACTGTTTGTGCTTCAAGATTTACTTCTACATGATAAGGTTTCTCTAAACCTTTTGCTAAAATTTCATCGCACTCTGCTTCCGTTAACTTGATAGGTAATATACCATTTTTGAAGCAGTTATTATGGAAAATATCCGCAAATGAAGGGGCAATGACGACGTTAAAGCCATAATCTAAAATTGCCCACGGTGCATGCTCACGTGAAGAGCCACAGCCAAAATTATCTTGCGCTACTAAAATTTTAGAGTTTTTAAATTCTGCTTTATTTAATACAAAGTCCTGTACTTCATTGCCTTGTGCATCAAAACGCCAATGATAAAATAAAAATTGACCAAAGCCTGTACGCTCAATGCGTTTTAAAAACTCTTTCGAAATGATTTGATCTGTATCGACATTTTTACGATCAAGTGGTGTTATCACACTATTTACGATATTAATTGGTTGCATTTTCAATCATCCTTTCCGTGTAAATGGAGCCTTTACACAGTTTCCTTCACGAATTCTCGTACATCTACAAAGTGACCTGCAATCGCAGCAGCAGCTGCCATCGGAGGTGATACTAAGTGCGTGCGAGCACCAGCACCTTGACGACCTTCGAAATTACGGTTTGAGGTTGATGCACAGCGTTTACCAGCTGGGACCACATCATCATTCATCGCTAAGCACATCGAACAACCGGATTCGCGCCATTCAAAACCTGCATCAATGAAAATTTTATCTAAACCTTCTGCTTCTGCTTGTTTTTTTGTAGAATGGGAACCTGGGACAACGATTGCTGTTACGTTTTCATGAACTTTACGTCCTTGAATAACATTTGCAGCAGCTCGTAAATCACTTAAGCGTGAGTTCGTACATGAGCCGATAAATACGTATTGGATATCGATTGAAGTTAATGGTTGCCCTTCTTCTAATCCCATATAGGCAAGCGCTTTACGAAGTGCGGCTTTATCTGACTCATCCTGATAATCTGCTTGCGTCGGAACATTTTGTGATACACCAGACCCCATAGAAGGATTTGTTCCCCATGTAATAATTGGCTCGATTTCCTCTGCTTTAATGATGCGGACTTCATCATATGTCGCGTCCTCATCTGATGCTAAACTTAGCCAATACGCTGACGCTTCTTCAAATTTCTCACCTTGTGGTGCATATTTGCGACCACGAATATAATCCACTGTTATTTGGTCAGGTGATACAAGACCAGCCTTTGCACCTGCTTCGATGGACATATTACAGATGGTCATGCGCTCTTCCATTGACAGTTTGTGGATTGCCTCTCCAGTGAATTCCACAATATGTCCTGTACCAACGCCAATACCGAATTTCGAGATGATTGCTAAAATAATATCTTTCGCAGCAACACCAACCGGTAGCTCTCCTTCAACGCGGATTTCCATCGTTTTTGGCTTGTTTTGCCACAATGTTTGTGTAGACATTACGTGCTCTACTTCGGATGTACCGATACCAAATGCAATAGCACCAAATGCACCGTGTGTCGATGTATGCGAGTCACCACAAACAATTGTTTTGCCAGGCTGTGTTAAACCTAATTCTGGACCAATCACGTGGACAATCCCTTGGTCAGGGTGACCCATACCTGCCAGCTCAACACCGAATTCAGCAGCGTTTTTCGCCAGTGTTTCAATTTGATTGCGTGCAATTGGATCATTGATTGTCGGTAGATTTTTTGTTGGCACATTATGATCCATCGTCGCAAAGCTTAAATCAGGACGACGCACTTTCCGTCCATTTATGCGTAGACCTTCAAATGCTTGCGGAGAAGTTACTTCATGAATTAAATGAAGATCAATATATAACAGGTCCGGTTTGCCCTCTTCCTGATAAACAACATGTTTATCCCAAATCTTTTCAATTATATTTTTTCCCATTGTCTTCACCTATTTCTTAAATATATGTTGTCATAATACTTTCCGAAACAAAACTTGTATCAATTTCATTAATAACTTTATCTGTCCATTCATTTGTAGATAGAGTGCGTCCTCCATCACGTGCAAGATCTGCTGTAAAGTACCCATCATCAAATACTGCACTTACTGCACGTTCGATTTCAGCCGCTTCTTCTGCTAGGCCAAATGAGTATTGTAACATCATAGCGACTGACAGAATCGTTGCTGCTGGATTAGCCACACCTTGCCCTGCAATTTCTGGTGCTGAACCGTGTACTGGTTCGTAAAGTCCAAAATTATCACCGCGGATGGATGCGGATGGTAGTACACCAAGAGAACCTGTAATAACCGATGCTTCATCACTTAAAATATCACCAAACATGTTTTCTGTTACAACGACATCATAATGAGCAGGATTTGTAATTAATTTCATCGCTACAGAGTCTACTAAGTTGTGTTCTACCTGAACATCTGGATAGTCTTTTTTCTTCGCTTCTACAACTTCGCGCCATAAACGGCTAGTTTCAAGTACGTTTGCCTTATCGACTGAACATAATTTGCCTCCACGTAAACGTGCTAATTCAAAGGCATTTTCAACGATACGCTCTACTTCAGCTGTTGAGTAAACTGTTGTATCAATCGCGCCATTTTCAGTACGCATACGTGGTTCCCCGAAGTATACGCCGCCTGTAAGTTCACGTACGATCATTAAATCGACGTTTTCGGCTACTTCACGTTTTAAAGGTGAAGCCTCTAGTAAACTCGGGAACGCCTTTACTGGACGTAAATTTGCAAATAAGTCAAAGTGCTTGCGGATACGAAGTAAGCCTTTTTCTGGACGTAGTTCTGGTGGGTTATTGTCCCATTTTGGCCCCCCTACTGCGCCTAATAAAATCGCATCACTGCTCTCACACATTTCAATTGTTTCATCAGGTAGTGGATTGTTGTGTTGATCGATGGCAGCGCCTCCGATTGTTCCATATCCTAAATGGAATGTATGGTTGAAACGTTTGCCTATAACTTGTAGTACACGTATAGCTGACGCAACCACCTCTGGCCCAATTCCATCGCCAGGAAGTACTGTAATTTTTTTCTCCATCGTAAAACACCTTTCTTTGTCTAGCGTACGGTTACGCTATTTTAGTAAAGACTCTCACCTGCTTTGCTAGGTGAGAGTCAAATCAAGTTAAACGAGTTCACCTTGTGCTCGAAGACTTACCTGAATTAAATGTCGGTTAATCGCATTTAAATAAGCTTTCGCGGATGCTTCTAATACATCCTGTGAAGAGTTTCGTCCCGTTGTTGATACACCATCGTATCGGATATTAATAACTGCCTCACCAAGTGCATCACGCCCTTTGCCGACAGACTTCACTCGGTAATCAATGACATTGATAGCACCAGGCACAAGCTGTTCTAACGTATTAAATATTGCTTCCACTGAGCCTGAGCCTGTAGCCACAACATTTTTTACATTGCCTTCTGGCGTCACGACCGTCGCGGTAGCAGTTGGAATATTTTCTGTACCATATTGCACTTGTACCATTTTAAGCTCAAACAATGGCACATCTTCGATTTGGATTTGCTGCTCTGTTAGAAGCGTTAATAAATCTTCTTCCGTAATTTCTTTTTTACGGTCTGCTAGCTTTTTAAATTCAGCAAAAGCTTTATTTAGCTTTTCATCTGACAGTGCAAAGCCCATTGTTTCTGCACGATCACGGAAAGCAGCGCGTCCTGAATGTTTGCCAAGAACAAGCGGTACTTCTCCTTCGCCAATCAGTGCAGGTGATATAATTTCATATGTTTCAGGATTTTTTAACACGCCATCTTGATGAATGCCAGACTCATGTGCAAATGCATTTTTACCGACAATTGCTTTATTTGGTTGAATAACGACATTCGTTAGTTTACTAACTAATTGCGATGTGCGCTTAATTTCCTGTAAGTTGATGCCTGTTTCAACAGGATAGATATCTTTACGGATATGGAGGGCTACCGCGATTTCCTCTAGTGCAACATTCCCTGCACGCTCCCCGATACCGTTAATTGTTCCTTCAACTTGTGACGCACCATTTTCAATAGCTGCAATGGTGTTAGCCGTAGCCATTCCTAAATCATCATGGCAGTGTGCTGAGAATTTCACTTTTTCAGCACCTTTGACATTTTCTAATAAAAATTTGAATAATGCGCCATATTCTTGCGGAGAAGCATAGCCCACTGTATCTGGCACGTTAATCGTCGTCGCTCCAGCAGCAATAACATCATTCATAATACGTACTAAAAATTCGCGATCTGAGCGGAAAGCATCTTCGGCAGACCATTGCACAAGTGGGAAGTATTTTTTCGCATATTTCACTGCTTCAATGGCTTGCTCGACCACTTGATCAGGTGATTTTTTCAACTTATATTCCATATGGATTGGAGATGTTGCTAAAAAAATATGAATATGCGGTTGTTCAGCTACTTTAATCGCTTCCCATGTTGTATCAATATCTTTTTGCACGCAACGCGCTAGCCCTGTAATGATTGAATTTTTCACAGTACCCGCAATACGCTGGACCGCATCAAAATCACCGGGAGATGAAGCAGGAAAACCTGCTTCAATAATTGTTACACCTAGACGTTCAAGTTGCTTGGCAATCTCAATTTTCTCTGCTGTATTTAAATTAATGCCGGCAGATTGTTCACCATCGCGAAGTGTTGTATCGAAAATATCAATTTTTCGCACTTGTAGCCACTTCTCTCACAACTTTTTCCTTACCTTCATTGATGAATGGCATCATTGCACGTAGTTTTGCACCAACTTCTTCGATTTGGTGGTTTGCACCAGCTTCTTTGAATTTTGTATAGTCTGGACGACCATTTTCATTTTCTTGAATCCAACGGCGAGCAAATGTACCATCTTGGATATCTGTTAATACGTCTTTCATGCGGGCTTTAACTGAATCGTCGATGATGCGTGGACCCGCAACATAATCACCCCACTCGGCTGTATCTGAAACGGAGTAACGCATTGTCGCCATACCACCTTCAAACATTAAATCTACGATTAATTTTAATTCGTGTAATGTCTCAAAGTAAGCAAGCTCTGGTTGGTAGCCCGCTTCTACTAATGTTTCAAATCCAGCTTTAACTAATTGAGTTGCCCCACCGCAAAGTACTGCTTGCTCACCAAATAGATCCGTTTCAGTTTCTTCTTTGAATGATGTTTCTAATAAACCGCCACGAGCAGCGCCAATACCTTTACCGTAAGCAAGTGCTAAATCTTTTGCTTGACCCGTTGCATCTTGGTGGATAGCAAATAGTCCTGGTACACCAGCACCTTGTTGGAATTGACGACGCACTAGATGACCTGGTCCTTTTGGTGCTACTAAAAATACGTCAACATCTGCAGGTGGCGTAATTTGACCAAAGTGAATATTGAAACCATGTGCAAACATCAGTGCTTTACCCGCTTCTAAATATGGAGCAATTTCAGCTTCATAAACTGCTTTTTGACGCTCATCTGGTAGTAAGATTTGGATTACATCTGCTTCTTGCGCTGCTTCCGCAACTGTTTTAACGTCTAAGCCATCAGCTTTTGCTGCATCGAAAGATCCACCTGGGCGAACACCTACTACTACATCGAAACCTGATTCTTTAAGGTTTAATGCATGTGCATGACCTTGTGAACCGTAACCGATAATTGCGATTTTTTTTCCTTTTAATACGTCCTCGTTGATGTTTTGTTCATAGTACATTGTAGCCATTGTTTGTTTCCTCCTAATAATTGGGTTTGTTTTTTTAACTTATGAGCATTTGCAGCTTTACAGTGCGCAGATCACAAGCTTCGATTTTATATGCAAACTATTTTAAAATAGAGAGCTGCGTATTGATGGTTTTTTGTGTTTCACGAACAGATGCCGTTGCACCTGTGCGCGTTAATTCTTTAATACCATATGGGCGAATAAGCTCAATAAAGGCATCGATTTTTTCTGGATTTCCTACCACTTGATATGTCACAACGTTTTTCGCTGTATCAATAATTTGTGGACGGAATGGCTCAACAATCGAGTTCATTTCCAGACGTAAATTTGGTGGTGAAATAACCTTCACAAGCGCTAGCTCACGAAGCACGATGGATTTATCTGTAATGTCATTGACCTTTAACACATCAATTTGCTTCGATAATTGCTTCACCAGTTGTTCAATTTTGCGCTCATCTTCTACATTCACAACAAATGTCATTTTTGAGAAGTTTGGCTGTTCAGTATGACCAACTGTAATCGATTCGATATTGAATTGACGCTTCATAAGTAAACCTGTTATACGGTTTAATACACCACTTTGATTAATCACTGTTACTGTAATTACTCGTTTCAATTCTTTTTCACCCCAATCATTTCATGTAACCCTTTACCTGGTGCAACCATTGGGTAGACACATTCAAGCTGTTTTACACGGCAGTCGATTAACGCTGGCTCGTCAGAAAGCAGTGCCTCACGGAAAATACTTTCCGCTTCGTCAATTGTGTTAATTCGATAGCCTTTAATGCCGTAAGCATCCGCTAATTTAACAAAATCTGGCTGGATTGGCATAAGTGATGATGAATAACGCTCTTCATAGAATGTTTGTTGCCATTGGCGTACCATCCCTAAACAACTGTTATTTAAAATCACAATTTTTACTGGTAAGTTGAATTCTTTTAATAATGAAAGCTCTTGTGCAGTCATTTGGAAACCTGCATCGCCTACAATCGAAACAACTTTTTTGTCTGGCTTCGCAAACTGGGCCCCTATTGCAGCTGGGAAGCCGAAGCCCATCGTACCAAGTCCACCAGACGTTACCCAACCATGATCATTGTTTAAGCGGTAATATTGTGCAGCCCACATTTGATGCTGCCCTACATCCGTCGTCACAATGGCATCACCTTCAGTAATTTTATGCACAAGTTCTAGTGCTTCCTGCGGTAACACCTCTGTGTCTCCATCTTCTTTTGAATACCACAGCGGATATTCTTTTGCATGATTGTTTAAAAATTCAAGCCATTGTTTCGTATCCGGACCTTCAAAATCTTTTTTCAGTAAAGATTTTAATGCCTCTTTTGCATCCGCTACAATCGGAATATCGGTCGGTACATTTTTACCGATTTCAGCCGGATCAATGTCAATATGGACAATTGTTGCATTTGGTGCAAACGTTGCTAAATTCCCTGTTAAACGGTCATCAAATCGAGCGCCAATATTTAATAATAAATCCGACTTAGTAATTGCCATATTTGCTGTTACTGTTCCATGCATTCCAGCCATACCAATGAATAATTCGTGATCGCCATGAATGGAGCCAAGACCTAATAAGGTATTTGTTACAGGAATTTGATACTTCTCAGCGAAAGTTGTTAATTCTTCACGAGCATCGGCAAATAGTACACCCGCCCCTGCTAGAATTACTGGATTTTTCGCTAGCGAAATAGCTTGAATAGCCTTTTGAATTTGCAAATAGTTCGGCTTGTATGTCGGCTGATAGCCTGGTAAATAAATTTCTTCTGGTTCTTGTGGTGGATTATTTACATCAAACAGCATTTGAGATACATTTTTAGGGAAATCTACCACAACTGGTCCTTTACGACCTGTATTCGCAATATGGAACGCTTCTTTCACTATGCGAGGGATATCATTGACATCTTGCACTTGGTAGTTGTGCTTTGTAATAGGTGTTGTAATCCCCATAATATCTGCCTCTTGGAACGCATCTGTTCCAATAACTGTTGTCGCTACTTGACCAGTAAAGACAACTAATGGGATAGAATCAATCATCGCATCGGCAATACCTGTTACTAAGTTCGTTGCACCTGGACCACTTGTAGCGATGACAACCCCCGGCTTATTCGATACACGTGCATAGCCTTCAGCTGCGTGAATAGCACCTTGCTCGTGACGTGTTAAAATATGACGAATTGGGTTTTTGTACATTGCATCATATATTTGAAGTACTGCTCCACCCGGATATCCAAAAATAATATCTACATCTTGATCATGCAGCGCTTGGACTAAAATGTCTGCACCATCTTTCGCTTGAAAAGTTTGTTCTACTTCTTCTGTCGCCAATTGTTCTTTTTCATTAATTGAAACATTCGCACTCATCAAAATATGCCTCCTTCTTGTCTTTCGATTCACAACAGCATACGACTACCTCATCTAGTTAATGAACACTTTCGTGATGTAATGCTGAAAACGGAATATTCTACGCTTAATAAATAATAAAAAGCCTTTTTCTCCGAACGCAAAGAACTACCTTGCGTAGGGATGAAAAAGACTTTTCATGGTACCACCCTTGTTTATAGCAATCATATTGCTACCTCGCGAATAAATGAAAGCATTTATGCACCAATGCAAGTGAACTTACATCCAATACGGTGTCATAAATCATTTATTCATTAATAACGAGCACTTCGATTATGCCCGGAACTATCTAATGGCGATCACGCGTTTAATAGTTCACTCCGAGGGGATGTCGGATCTAGTTGTATCGCCGGCTTCCAGCACGACCGGCTCTCTGGTAGATACAAGGCTCTAGAACCTTTAACCTCATCAACGTTTTAACCTATTGATTTTTCACTAGTTTTTAAGACTAAATTTTCATAACGCCACCTGTTGAGGCGCTTGTCACTAATTTTGAATATCTTGCTAACCAGCCACGTTTAATTTTCGGTTCAAACACTGGCAGTTTTGCGCGACGTTCTGCTAATACTTCATCTGAAACTTCTAAATTGATTGTACGATTTGGTAAATCAATCGTAATGATGTCACCATTTTCAACTAAAGCGATTGGACCGCCTTCTGCTGCTTCTGGCGATATATGCCCGATTGAAATACCACGAGATGCACCGGAGAATCGACCATCTGTAATTAACGCTACCTTTGTACCGAGACCACGACCTTGAATGGCCGATGTAGGTGCTAACATTTCTGGCATCCCTGGGCCACCTTTTGGTCCTTCATAACGAATGACGACTACATGGCCTTCCTTAACAGTACCGTTATCAATATTTTCTTGCGCTGCTTCTTGTGATTCAAAGACAATTGCCTCACCTGTAAATACTTTAATCGAAGGATCAACAGCACCTACTTTAATAACAGAGCCATCAGGAGCAATGTTGCCAAATAGCACCGATAAACCTCCGACTGGGCTATAAGGATTGTCTTTTGTACGAATAACTTGATCATTTGTAATGTGATAATCTTTGACGAGCTCGCCCATTGTTACACCTGCAACAGTCGGACGATTTGGATGAATGGCACCTGGAATAGATGCTAATTCATTAATGATGGCACTGACACCACCTGCTTTATTGATATCATCCATTGAAATATCAGAAGCAGGCATAATTTTTGCTAAATATGGCACACGCTCTGCAACTTTATTAATATCTTCAATGTTATAGTCGATTTCAGCTTCATTTGCGATTGCTAATGTGTGAAGCACCGTATTCGTGGAGCCGCCCATTGCCATATCGAGTGCAAATGCATCATCAATAGCTTCTTTTGTAATGATGTCACGTGGCTTAACGTCTTCTTTAATCATGCGCACTAATTGTTTAGCGGCTTCTTTAATCAACTTATGTCGGTCTTCAGACGTAGCAACGATTGTACCGTTGCCTGGAAGTGCTACACCTAGCATTTCCATTAAGCAGTTCATGGAGTTCGCTGTGAACATCCCTGAACATGATCCACATGTTGGACATGCATTATTTTCAATATCTAACAGCTCTTCAGCTGACATATTACCTGATTTGTGAGCCCCAACACCTTCAAATACTGAAGTTAATGAAAGCTGTTTTCCTGTAGCAGATGTACCTGCCTCCATTGGACCACCAGATACAAAAATTGATGGTACGTTCGTACGAACTGCTGCCATTAACATTCCTGGTGTGATTTTGTCACAGTTAGGAATGTAAAATACGCCATCAAACCAGTGTGCATTAATAACTGTTTCTGCTGAATCCGCTATAATTTCACGGCTTGGTAAAGAATAACGCATACCAATATGGCCCATTGCAATACCATCATCCACACCAATCGTATTAAATTCGAATGGAATGCCTCCCGCTTCAATTATGGCTTCTTTCACTACATCAGCAAATGTACGTAAATGAACGTGACCTGGAATAATGTCGATATAAGAGTTACAAACCCCAATAAATGGTTTCCCTAAATCTTTTGCTTTTACTTTGCCTGTTGCATATAAAAGACTACGATGTGGCGCACGATCTACGCCTACTTTAATCATGTCACTTCTCATTTTAAACGCCCCTCATTTATTGCTATGTTCGTCGCTATATACAAAATGTTCTGTCTATTTTGTTTTTACCTAGCTGATTGCCTTTGTGGCAACTGATTGTAGGAACGAACGTATTAAATTGTTGTTATCATAGTACGAATAACTAGGCTAAGTCAACAGTATTTTTTGAATTGTTTAAACAATTCAAAAACTATACGAAATTTGAAATCGTTTACATGCTGATTAAGCATCAGTTTTATCTCGTTTTGATAAATATTTTGACATTTCGTTCAAATTTAAATTTTTTCATTATAAACACTATTCAGTTGATGATTTATCACAAATGCTTTCATCTTTCCCCATAGATTGATTTCAAAATTATAAGATTCAGTTGTTGTTAAATTCTAAATATTACAATATGAATAATTGCTCTAAGTAACGTGTAAAAAATACTTTGTCAGGGTCATATTGTGCACGAACTGTTAAAAACTTATCTATATTTGGATATAATGTGTGTACTTGCTGTGCAGTTAAATGGCTTTGTTTTCCCCAATGTGGTCGACCATGATATTTTTGCATCAGATTGTGCACCCATTTAAAATAAGGCTCTTCCGACATTCCTTTATACATATGAAAAGCTATAAAGGCGGATTCTTGTCCTTGTGTAGGACTTAAATAACCGGCCTCACCTGCTGTTGTACGGCATTCCAATGGAAAATGCACATGCAAATGCCCTTTTTGAAACGTTGCATGAATTTCTTCCATGCATGCCTCAAATTGTGTTAATGATATGGCATACTCACTTTCTTGGAATTTGACACTTCTAGGAGTTGGATAGATTTCATAGCTAATGCCAATCTTCTCGGCCTCGACAACATTGGCAGCAGCTAATTTACTCATTGCACTACTTAAAGCTGGTTTCCATTTACATAGCTCCGAAATCGCAAAAAATGCACCATTTTCTACTATTTGAAGTTTTATATTTTCTACACACTTGCGCCATTCACTTTGATACACTGGAGCCATCGCATTCATACGTTTAATTTGAATTGTCTCACTACCAGGAAAGTAGAACCATTCAACATGTCGATGCTGTCGAATATCTTGTGCAAATGTTGCTAGTCCGTTTGTTAATGTGTCCCTTGTGCCAATATAATGTAAACTATAGAGCGGCAACACTTTTAGCGTCACTTTTACAAGTACCCCAAGCATGCCAAGTGAGACATGAAGTGCCTCGGATAAATCGTCAGTCCCTCGAATATGCTCATGGTAAGTACCATTTCCATCAACAAAACACCAGCGTGTCACACCAGACGACAACGAACCTAAAGTCACCCCTGTTCCATGTGTACCAGTAGACACTGCTCCGGCAATGGTCTGTTCTTGAATATCGCCCATATTCATTAAGCCAAACCCATGCTTTGCAAGCTGTGGTCCAATCTCATATAAATAAGTTCCTGCCCACAATGTAGCTTCTTGGTTTTCGGCATCTATCGAAATAAGCCCGCGCATATTATGTAATGACAGTGCAATATGCTCCGGCATGGCAACAGCACTAAATGAATGCGCTGCACCTGTTACACGAATGGTTTTCTTCCTATCACGCGCATGCTTCACTACATTTACAACTTCTTCTATTGAACGAGGTAAGTGCATCTCACTTGGATACGCTATTATATTGCCAGCCCAGTTCGTCCATTTCTCCCCATTTTTCCACTTCTCTACAGAAAACATTGACCATCCCCCCTGTACGTCGCAAAGCTACCTACATATTCGTCTTGCCTTATCCCATGAAGTGTTTGAAATCTTTCGCAAAGCTCTCCAGCCTTTGCATGGCGAAAATAGATGGTATCCCCAATTGTGAGTGTTTTGCCTTTTACCTTAATCGGTGTTTGCACTTCTCCAGCTCCTTCTAAACGAAGAAAGGAAAAATAGGTCGGCTCGTAAAATACCGGATAACGATCATTGGCCATTGCTCCGGACGCTGGATAACCACCACCATGGCAGACAACAATATTAGGCGCAGGTTTCCGCGTGATACGGAGTGCAAAGCCTGCTGCTTTTGAAAGTTGTAAATGGGCAAATTGATCAAAAAGGGCTGGTGCATAAAATGCTGAACCAACTGTCATTTCTGTCACTTCTTTCTGCTCCGCAGTATATGTCATACTGCCTGTACCTCCACCATTAACAAAGCGTAATCGAGGAAAATAAGCTTTTACATGCGCAATAGCTAATCTACGAAATTGGGTTACTTGCTTTTTGGCTTGTGTTTGCATGAAATCTATTAGCCTACCTTTTATAGCATTAGCAGGTCGATTTCCAACACCAGCTATTTGCGCCTCATATCCCATAACCCCTACAACTTCTATATGGGACTGCTGTTTTATATAAGTTAAAAAAGGAGTGATAGACTCCAGCGAGTCAAGAGATGAGCGCTTTGTACCAAAATAAAGTACTTTAAAATCAGTAGATAAATTAATATCGATACAGATGGATACCTTTACATCAAGCTCCGCACCTATTTTTTCTAAAAACGCAACTTGCTCACATCTATCCACCATAAATGTGACGGTTCTTCCCTCTTTTACATAGTGCAATAGCTGACGTACAGCCATGTCTTCCATAACAGGATAACCAAGCAGTACATCATCGAAATTTCTTTGGAGTAAAAAGATAGATTCTGCCGCGGTAAATGTCATAAATCCTGTTATATTCGACAGATGTTGTTGTAGATATTGCAACACCTCCACCGAGCGTATTGATTTTGTTGCTATACGGATTTTTTTTTGCCCACAAGCTTGTTGCACCGTTGCAATATTATCATCAAGTGCATCAAGGTCTAACCAAGCAAATGGGCGCTCTATGCCATGGAAAGCCTGTTGAAATCTCGTTGTCATTTAATCCCCCTCGTATGATTTATATTGGTCAAGTACTAGAAAAATACGCGAAAATGCTTGTCTACTTCACAATAGGCAACAAAAAACAACCGTGTATTACGACGAAATTGCCTTCACGGTTGTTTTAGTATAGGTCAAGCATTGTACTCACCTTTCTATTAGATTTTTAAGAGATTAGGATGCCAATAAAAACTCAGCAGCTAAATTTAACATTACCACCAAATGTAGCGCAGCAATAAAGAATCCTTGGCGATCTAAACGTTTCATAACAGTCATATTCATAAACTATCACCTCTCCTTTTTTTCACATTATACGCTCACCTTGTTCAATTTTCAAACTATTCTTAATATTAAAATATGACTATTTTTCTGACAGCCAAAACCAAATATGGCATGATAAAGAGTGAAATCATGCCTAAAGGAGTGGACGAAAGTGAAAAAAGCATTACTGGTAATTGATTATACAAATGATTTTGTAGCAACAGATGGTAAATTAACGTGTGGGGAACCAGGACAATTACTTGATACGCCTATTGCAAATTTAATTGAACAATTTATTGCAGAAAAAAATGTCGTCGTCTTCGCTAATGATTTACATGAAGAAAACGATCCATTTCACCCTGAAACAAAGCTTTTTCCTCCTCACAATATTCGCGGAACATCGGGTCGCAATCTATACGGTCATGTTGGTGAAGTTTATAACGTGTATAAGGACAACGTGATTTGGCTCGACAAAACGCGTTATAGTGCCTTTGCAGGAACAAATTTAGCTATTTTATTAAAGGAACGGAACATCGAGGAAGTTCATTTAGTTGGTGTTTGTACAGATATATGTATTTTGCATACAGCTGTGGATGCTTATAATTTGGGCATTTCTACTGTTATTTATGCAAATGCAGTAGCAAGTTTTGATGCAGCTGGACATGATTGGGCTTTGCGTCATTTTGAACATACTTTAGGTGCCACAGTAGTGAAATAAACAAATGAAGTCATTGTAAAAATAAAAAGGTCGGTCATTTAGGTTTAATTATCTCCAAAAAGGATATAACTAAGTAATGCCATTATATCTTAACTTTGAGGAGATGAATCATTATGATCAGTTTCATTTGGTATTTAATCATCGGAGGAATTTTAGGTTGGTTAGCTGGCGTCATTTTAGGAAAAGATGTTCCTGGAGGCATTATTGGTAATATTATTGCCGGGATTGTCGGTTCTTGGATAGGTAGTATGGTTTTAGGTAACTGGGGTTGGAAAGTCAGCGATTTTTATGTATTTCCAGCGTTAATAGGTGCAATTGTGCTTATCTTCATTGTAAGCATTATTCTTAAAAGTATGCGTAAAGCTACGTAATTATGTACAAAAAGAGCCATCGTTTAGATGGCTCTTTTATTATTTTGCATTAAGAAGGACGGCTGTTTTTAATTCATCGTGGTAATCATTATACAAATTATAGTAATGTAAGACATTTTTAACGTATTCTTCGCTATGATTATAATTGAAAACGGCTCGTTTTACGTCACCTTTTGCCGCTCCATACTTTGATAAATAATTCGCAGCACTAAATACAGCATCTTCGATATCATAGGGATCCGCTACACCATCTCCATTGGCATCGACACCGTAGCCTCCATATTTTTTTATCGTTTCGGGATTCATCAGCTCTGCCTTTGTAATATTGCCCTTACCTAATCCCTCACAAGTTGGATGTTTCCATCCTACAAATGTACAAGGCATAAATTGCATATGTCCGACTGCCCCTGCTGGCGAAACAAGTGATTTCATGGAAGAAAATCGTGTTTCAATACGATGATGGGCAGCTAACAATGTCCAAGGCACGCCATATTTCTCCTCGGCAGCAACATACACCGGAATATATTGTTCTGGAATGTTCATATCGAAATGCTGCTGTATTTCTTCAATCGCCTTTTGTTGAGCAAGTTTTTCGAAAATCGGGAATGTTTGTAGTTCCTTCCAAGCAAAAAAAGCAAGTACATATACAGTAATGGCTACAGGGATTAATAGTGCTATCATCCCCATCTTCATACTTGGAGATAGCAATGGTTTCTTTTGTTTTTTTTTCGCCATATGTCACACCTAATCATTCTTTGTCTACTTCTATATTACCAAATTTACCGTTTTATGTTGTAGATTTTTTCTATTTTTCTTTTTCCTATGTTTATAGTTGATTATAATTAGGGTAATATAGTAGAATACAATTCGATTGTTTTTTTGGATAATTATAGGGAGGATATATTATATGTGGAAAGACTTTAAGGAATTTGCTATGAAAGGCAATATAATTGATTTAGCGATTGCCGTTGTAATTGGTGGGGCTTTCGGGAAAATCGTTACCTCCTTAGTAGAAAATATTATTATGCCATTAGTAGGTGTGTTAACAGGTGGCATTGATTTAACTGAAAGCTTTATGTTTGGTTCTGGTACAGCTCAAGTGAAGTTAGGTATATTTTTACAATCAATTATTGATTTTTTAATTATCGCCTTTGCTATTTTCTTAGCATTACGTCTTATGACGAAATTTACTAGAAAAAAAGAGGAAGCGGTTGTAGAGGAACCGACACCTGTGCTAGATGCAAAAGAAGAACTGTTAAAAGAAATTCGAGATTTATTAAAAAAACAACAAGCATAATGGACAAGACATTATGTTCCACAAAGGCTATAGATATTTTCGTGCTACGCGAAAACGAATCTATAGCTTTTTTATTTGTGCCTCTTTCAAGCCTCTTTTCATCGTCAAACATCAATCCCCTACTATTCCTACATGATTTATTTTCAATAATCTATGTAATTTTCTGAAATCATCTTGTCCTTCTGTACTTTCCATGTTAAATTAAGTAACAATTATAGAGAAAATTGAAGAGACTAATCGAATTATTCTATTAAGGAATAGAGTCCCCCTAGTGTGGACTCTTTCTATATTAACGATGAAGAAAAGAGTGAGGACATGACAAACAATAGACGTATTGAAACAAAACTTGTACAGCTTGGCAATTTGAGTGACCCTAGAACTGGCGCTGTTAGCCCGCCCATTCATTTATCAACTGCCTATAAACATACAGGGATCGGTGAATCGACAGGATTTGACTACGCTCGTACAAAAAACCCAACGCGTGCCATTTTAGAAGCAGGTATTGCAGATTTAGAAGGTGGCGACGCTGGCTTTGCCTGTAGTTCCGGTATGGCTGCAATCCAACTTGTAATGTCTCTATTTAAACCAGGAGATGAACTCATCGTACCAGATGATTTATATGGTGGTACATATCGTCTTTTTAACTTTTTTAAAGAAACATACAATATTAAACCAATCTATTCTAAATTTGAATCGCTTGAGCAAGTAGAGGCGTTAATCAATGACAATACACGTGCCCTCTTTATCGAAACACCAACAAACCCACTTATGCAGGAATTTGATCTCAAAGTGTATGCTGAGCTTGCCCATCAACACGGTGCATTGCTAATCGTAGATAATACTTTTTATACACCCTACTTCCAACGACCAATTGAACTAGGTGCCGATATTGTACTGCATTCTGCAACAAAGTATATTGGCGGACATAATGACGTATTAGCCGGTTTAGTTGTCTCAAAAGGTGCTGAGCTATCCGAACGTCTCGGCTTTATTCAAAATGGTAGCGGAATGGTACTAGGAGCAATGGATTCTTGGTTATTGATTCGTGGCTTAAAAACGTTACATCTTCGCTTAAAACAACATGATGCCAATGCCAAAGCGATTGCTGCTTATTTAGAGGAAGAAGAACTTGTCACAGACGTATTGTATACGGGCAAAGGTGGTATGTTGTCATTCCGACTACAAAAGCCTGAATGGATTGACCCATTTCTTCGTAACTTAAAGTTAATTATTTTTGCAGAGAGTCTTGGTGGCGTTGAAAGCTTTATCACGTACCCTGCTACACAAACACATGCCGATATGCCTTACGAGGAACGTGTAGCACGCGGCGTTTGCGATCGTTTACTACGCTTTTCTGTCGGCATTGAAGAGGCTGAAGATTTAATTGCAGATTTAAAACAAGTGTTTGATACGCTGAGAAAAGAGGCATAGAAAATGAAACAACATATTGAAACAGCGCTTATCCACGCAGGTGTGCGTGATGGCTACGAAAATAAAAAAGGTGCGGTTAATGTACCACTGTATGTTTCTTCAACATTTCACCAAGAAAGCATCGATGAATTCGGTGAATACGATTATGCTCGTTCTGGTAACCCAACACGTGATGCGTTAGAGAAAGCCGTTGCCGAGCTTGAAGGTGGCGTTCGTGCACATGCCTTCTCCTCTGGTATTGCAGCGGTTTCCGCAGCCTTAATGTTATTATCACAAGGTGATCACATTGTCATTACAGAGGACGTTTATGGTGGAACATACCGCTTTGTATCAAAAGTATTACCTCGATTCGGTATTACGCATACGTTCGTGGATTTTACTGATATAGCAGCAGTTGAAGCAGCCATTACGCCTGCTACAAAGCTTCTCTACATGGAGACACCATCGAATCCTACATTAGGGATTACAGATATCCGTGCAATAGTCGCACTAGCTAAACAACATCAATGTCTAACGTTTTTAGATAATACATTTATGACACCTTTACACCAACGACCTCTAGACTTAGGTGTAGACGTTGTCATTCATAGTGCAACGAAGTTTTTATCTGGTCACTCAGATATTATTGCGGGACTTACTGTAACAGCAGATGAACAACTCGGAAATGACCTGTATTTCATCCAAAATTCTTTTGGTAATATTTTAGGTGTACAAGATTCCTTCACACTACTACAAAATATGAAAACAACCGATGTACGTTTTAGCCGTTCTGCTGCATCAGCACAAAAGATTGCACAGTTTTTAGAAGCAAATTCCCTTGTTGAGCAAGTGTATTACCCAGGTCTTGCCTCACATCCTGGCTATGCCATTCATCAAAGCCAATGTACAAGTGCAGGCGCTGTCTTGTCGTTCCGCCTACCTCATTATGCAGCAGCGAAAGCCTTGGTAGAGGCAATGAAGATTCCCGTATTTGCTGTATCTCTTGGTGGTGTGGAATCGATTCTTTCCTACCCAGCAAAAATGAGCCATGCAGCAATGGAACCTGAAGAACGCATCAAACGTGGCATTACGGATGGATTATTACGATTCTCAGTCGGTTTGGAGCATGTGGATGATTTAATTGCAGACTTTGCCCAAGCATTAGAAATTGCCGCTAAAGCGTAAAAATAAAACTTGCGTGACTGGCACCATAACCCACTTTGTATTTCCGGCGAGCACAGTGTAAGCCGCCGAAATCTAAGTGGGTTTTAATTTTACCTAAATATTCAGAATTATTTGGGTGACAGGCACTAGACAATACGATATAAATAATCGCCATGTCCTTTTGCGAGCTCAACGTCATGTTCCTTTTCAATCCAATAAAACGTAAACTGTAAGTTGCCCTCGTTTAAGCCTGTTGGATTGTGTTGCCAAGTATGTTGGGACTCATTTGAAGTTAAATGGAAAAAATAGCGTTTTTGCAATGCTCCTGAATAATGCTCGGCATAATCCTGTGCGATAAGGCCTTGTACTTCTAAATTTGTTAAACCCGTTTCCTCCACCATCTCTCGTATAACTGCTTCAAGTGGCGTCTCTCCGTCTTCAATTGTACCTTTTGGAATTTGAATGCCTGCTCCCTCTGTATTTTGCTCAAATACAAGGACCTGAATCCGATCATCATAGTTTCGGGTAATATAACCAAATGCTTTTTCTAACACTTGCATAAAAACATCCCCCCTTTGTCGTTATGTTATATGTTACAATATATAGAAATTATTGAAATTGTAGGTGATATGTATTGACACTCATTATACGACAAATGAATGAAGATGACATCTCTTTTGTCCAAGAAATTGCACAAACATCTTGGACTGCAACCTATGAAGGAATCATACCAAAGCATATTCAAGAACGATTTCTTCAAGCCGCCTATAGTGACGAACGGTTAACATGCCGTCTTCAAACAAGCCCTTTTTTAGTGGCAACAGTTGGTGAGTCTCTTATTGGCTTTGCTAATTTTTCACATGTTAATAAAGAGGGACAAGCCGAGTTACTCGCTATTTACCTCCTTCCAACCGCTCAACATAAAGGCATCGGTTCAGCTCTACTGGAAAACGGTATTCAAAGATTACAAGGAGCAACTTCGCTTACTGTATGCGTTGAGAAAGACAATAAAATTGGTAGACAATTCTACAGCGCAAAGGGCTTTCAACAAGTTGAAGAATTTGATGAATTATTTGAAGGGCATATGTTAAAAACAATACGTTTGATTCTACCATTAGCAAAAAAATAACGGGGTCACTGTCTCCTTCTTGTTACGAAATATTCAAGTGTTGCCCTCTATTTATATAGGCATGTCAATTTGCTTAGATTGAATAACGAGGGCTGTTAACCCTTTGTCACTGCCGGACTCATGGACTTGTCCCACGTGCCAAAAAACACTATCCCCCTGTTTTACGACTAATTTCTCCTGATTCTCACCACAGACCCATCCCTCTCCTTCAATAACTATAAATAGCTGTGGAACAGGTGCTTCATGCAGACCTACCAGTCCACCCGCTTCTATGTATATAAACCCTATATTTGTTGGCTCCACTGTTGTCATGATTTTTGTGTAAAATGAATGCAACGAGTTGTAATTGTGAATGGCATTAGCGCCGTCCTTTGTAAACTTATAAATTTTCATAAAACAACCTCTTTCTTATTAACAGAATGAAATATGCATTAAACCAATTTGTACATTAATACATCATCAACATATAGATTGTCAGCGATTTTGATTTCATGTATCTTTCTACCTTCTTCGATAAAACCCATTTTTTGATAAAGGGCAATAGCACTGATATTGCTGGACAATACGCCTAAACAAACTTTCTCGATTAGTGGATTGGCAGCTGCCCATGTCAGTAGCGCTTCAATTAAACGTTTCCCAATTCCTTGCCCTCGTTGATCTTTTCGAACCATCATTCCAAAGCTACCTGTATGGGCTAGACGTTTTCGTTCTGGCGATTGAAATGCTAGCCAGCCAACGATCGTTTTATTGCATTCGGCAATAAGAATTATGTCACGATCATTCGCCAATTTCTTCTGTATCCATGCTTGCTGACCTTCAATTGTTTGTTGAAATTCTGCTTCGGTCGAGATGAAATATCGTTCTTCAGCCATTACTTCCTGTTGGATCTTCAGCATTTGTTGTGCATCTGCAAAACATGCGACGCGAATGTTTATTTGCTTGCTCATTCTAGTTCCTCCCTTCGCACTTCCTTTATTTTACTACACATCCAATACTTATATAGTACAAAACCTTAAATAAAAAAAGCCCAGAAAAATTTCTGGGCTTGATGACACTTATTACTTCTAGCATGATTAAAACTGTCGGGCTTTCGCTTCACTTCTCAAGATACGGTTATGGAGAGTAATCTCCGTTTCACCATTTACTTGAGATTTTGAACGCTTAATCCTTGTCCAGTTACGGTGGATTTTTTGAGATTTCGGGTCTAATTGTTCCGGCCTACTCATTTTACATCCTCCTCATCATTATAGACTTTATAAGTGAATCCATGTTAGTATGACCGTTCGATTAAAAGACTACACCTCTTTTTTTTGAAATCGCGAAAAAATTTTTATGTGTGTTGTTTAATAACGCGATATTTTCACCATCATATTATGAAACGCTTTACAAAGAGTACATGAATGGTTTTGTTTTGAGAAAAAATTGTGTGACCTGCCCAAGCATTCATCATGCTGATGCTCGTTACTTGACCCTTTTAAAAATAAAAACAGCCACAACATAAGTCGAACCAGTCCTATGTTGTGACCATTTGTCTATCGCTACTGTTCATTGGCGATAAATTTGTAAACGGCTGGCAATAACTTTGGATGTAGCGGCAATGTTGGGTCTGCATAGGTCGCTAAATTCTTCGTTCTATCCTCCGGTGCGTTTTTTAGAATATGATTCATGCCCTCCAGATAGAGAAGTTCTGCTTTTTCATCGCCTTGCTTAAGCGCTTCGGCATCTGTTGCATTCACTTGGATATCTGTCGTTCCTTGAATCAGTAACACGCGTCCTTTTACGTGTTGAAGTTCAGTAGCTGGATTATATTTCAGCCATGACATCATATATGGCTGCACAGAAGGTCTAAATAATGCTTGTAGCTCAGGCGATACATGTTGCACTTGCTCTCCTTTTTTCAGCGCGGCTAGAATCATATTAGTTTCAGCCGTTAGAGCAGGTGTTAATTGTCCTGATAATTGCTCTAAAAGTAACGTATCAGCCCTTCTACCTGCGCCTGCTATTGACACAAATGATGCCACATTGGTCTTTTGAGCGGCGAGCATGCCAATTAATGACCCTTCACTATGCCCAATAATATGAACGCTTGAAAAAGCTTGATTGGCGGACAGTATATGAATAATTTGCACTGCATCCTCAACATATTGATCGATGGAGATATCCTCTTCCTTTTTCAATAGCGATGCATTATCCCCGATACCTCGTTTATCGTATCGTACACTTGCAATACCTTCTTGAGCTAATCCTTCAGCAAGCATTTTCAAACTATTATTTTTTCCTGCAATTGCGGAATTTCCATCCTTATCTGTCGGACCAGAGCCTGCAATAATGAGTACGACTGGTGAAGGCTTGTTACTGCTTTTTTGCAGTGCGACCGTTAAATCGCCATCTTTAACTGGTACTGTGAGTGTTTCGTAGGAGACAGGTTGTTCTGGCTGTTCTTTATAGCGCTTTAAAACAAGGGGGAATTCCCCTCCATTTTGATTAAATGTTGCTTTAATTTGCTCGTCTTTTAACGTCCCGTTTACCTCAATCGCCGAGCCATTTAAACGAATGATTATGTGTACTTTATTATCATTATATGACACACTTTTAAATGGATAATTACTTAACCCTTGTGCAGGAACAGATAATGTTCCGCTCTCTTTTTGTAAGTCTACAATAATTGGTAGTGAACCATTTGGAAGTTCAATATCCCCTGCCCATTTTCCGATTAGCTCTTCATTCATAGCATGCTCATCCTCCTCTTTGTCGACCTGTGTTGCATTTTCTTTTGGCGAACAGGCAACTAATGCGAACGCTACTAAACATAGTACAAAAAGTTTTTTCATCAAAACCCTCCCTCATTACAATACGCATAATCAACACGATAATAGTTATATATTTGCGACTCCATCTGTCATACATAGAGTATAACAGTTTATTTGCAATATCAACATAATTTAGCAAAAAAGAAAGACCCAGAAAAATTCTGGGTCCTTGGACACTTATACCTTCTATTTGATTGTACAGTTGTGGTCTCTACTTCATCTTAAGATACAGTAACCCAGAGATATCTCTCATTACCTACTCCTTAAGATATGTGAAGTATAAACCTTATTCAGCTGTGGCGGACTTTCCTGAGATTCGTTGTCTACTGGAGTTGAACTACTCATTCTGCATCCTCCTCATCATATTAGATGATTAAGTGTATCCTTTAACAGTATGGGCCATATCCCAAAACTCTATACATGTTGTTGAAAAATTTTTATCGCTTCATTTTTTTACAGTTAGCTGCTTTTCTGCAAATACCTGTTGAGCAATCGTTAGCGCATTTTGTACACGAGGAAAGCCGATATAGGGCACTAATTGCAAAAGTGCTTCGACAATTTCAGTAGGTGTTAATCCTGCATGCAACCCTCGTGTTATATGGGTTTTCGTTTGTGGAACAGCACTTTGTGTAACAACTGCTGTGATCACGACAAGTGCTCGACTTTTCGCATCAAGCCCTGGGCGTGAATAGACATCACCATAGGCAAACTCGATAATCATTTTGCGTAAATCGGGCGCTATGTCAGCGAGGGCATCCGATTCTACCATACGGTATACCTCTTCTTCTGTCACATAGTGCTTCATTGTTTCTAACCCCTTTGTAAAACGATCCGTCATATGACATTTCTCCCCTTTTTACATAACTATATGTTCCTTATACAAAAACCCCAATTTCGCGTCTCCGAAAATTGGGGATTGTCCTTCACATATGTAAGGTGCTCTTTTTTTGTTTCACCCTCTGGCTCCACAGAAAAAGGATTAAGGTTTTTCATAGTGCCTCTCTGGACAGCTTTAATGAATATCTATGCAAATGTCTCAAAGGACTTGCACGCAAAATAGTTAAGAAAGACAAGCTTTTGCTTTAGCGATTTGAATATTGACTTGATCGAAACCAGTACCACCTAATGAATGACGACGGCGCACAGCGGCTTCAGGTGCTAATACATCATAAATATCCGCTTCGATAAGCTCGCTTTCTTTTTTCATGTCTTCAATCGGTAAATCTAATAAATAAATGCCTTTTTGAATACATGTAAACACTAATTTACCTGTTACTTCATGTGCTTCACGGAACGGCATGCCTTTTGTTGCAAGGTAATCTGCTAATTCCGTAGCATTTGAGAAGTCAGAGTGGACTGCCTTGTGCAGACGCTCCGTATTGACGGTCATCGTGCGTACCATACCTTCAAAGATTTTTAAAGAGCCAAGAATTGTATGCACTGTATCGAACATTCCTTCTTTGTCTTCTTGCATATCCTTGTTGTATGTTAACGGTGTTCCTTTTAGAACTGTCAGTAAGCCCATTAGGTTACCATAAACACGACCAGTTTTACCGCGAATTAACTCCGCCATATCTGGATTTTTCTTCTGTGGCATAATAGATGAGCCTGTCGAGAATGCATCATCCAATTCGATAAACTTAAATTCATCTGTTGACCACAAAATGATTTCCTCAGCAAAGCGAGATAAATGCGCCATTAATAAGGATGAATTGCTTAAAAATTCGACGATAAAATCACGATCACTTACAGCATCCATAGAATTCGCATACACTTCACTAAAACCAAGTAGCTCCGCTGATTTTAGACGATCAATCGGGAAAGTTGTCCCTGCCATGGCACCAGCACCTAATGGTAAGATATCAATACGTTTAATGGATTCCGTAAAACGTTGTTTATCGCGTTCAAGCATCCAAAAGTATGCCATTAGATGATGTGCAAAAGAAATTGGCTGTGCACGTTGTAAATGCGTATAACCTGGGGCAATTGTTTCAACATGCTCCTCTGCTTTTTCTAGTAACGTTTTTTGGAATGTCTCGATACAATCAATGGCTTCCTTTACACGTTTCTTTAAGAAAATATGCATATCCGTTGCCACTTGGTCATTACGGCTACGGCCTGTATGCAGTTTACCACCAACTGGTCCTATGCAATCAATGAGCATTTTTTCAAGGTTTAAATGAATATCTTCATTGGCAACAGTAAATTCAAGCTCACCAGCGACTGCTTTTTCCTGTAATTGTGCGAGACCGCCAAGAATAGCTTCTACATCCTCTGCTGGTAAAATTCCCGTTGCACCAAGCATCGTGACATGTGCGACACTACCTTCTAGGTCTTCCAATACAAGTTGCTGGTCAAAGCCGATGGATGCGCCAAACTCATCGACCCATGCTTCTGCTGATTTTTGGAAACGTCCGCCCCAAAGTTTTGTCATAACAGCTCACCTTTTCCTAAATTACTTATCGAAAAGGTGCAGTACAGCGTTCATGCTACACTACACCCTACTTTTAATAATTATTTTTTATTAACTGAAGAGTTAACCACTGTTGGCAGACCCCATAATTCGATGAAGCCTACAGCAGATGCGTGGTTGAATTGGTCTTCTTTAGAGTATGTTGCTAATTTTTCGTTGTATAATGAGTTTGGTGATTTACGTCCTTCTACAATGGCATGTCCTTTGTAAAGTTTCACACGTACTGTACCATTTACGTATTGTTGTGATTCAGCAAGGAATGCTTGTAATGCATCACGTAAAGGAGAGAACCATAAACCATCATAAATTAATTCAGATAATTTTTTCTCAATCACTGGTTTGAAGTGTGCTAGTTCTTTCACAAGTGTTAAATCTTCAAGCTCTTTATGAGCAGTTAACAGTACTTTTGCACCTGGGATTTCGTATACTTCACGAGATTTAATACCAACTAAACGGTTTTCAACATGGTCGATACGGCCAACACCGTGTGCACCTGCTACTGCATTTAGTTCTTGAATTAAATCAGCAAGCTTCATTTCTTTGCCGTTTAAAGCTACAGGTTTACCAGCAATAAATTCGATTTCTACATATTCAGCTTCATTTGGCGCGTTTTCAACAGAAACCGTTAAGCCATACGCTTCTTCTGGTGGAGATACCCAAGGATCTTCCATTACGCCAGCTTCGTTTGCACGGCCCCATAAGTTTTGGTCAATTGAGAATGGTGAATCTAATGTTGCCGGAATCGGTACATTATGTTTCATTGCATATTCGATTTCTTCATCACGGCTCCAACCCCACTCACGTACAGGAGCAAGTACTTCTAAATCTGGATTTAATGCTTTTATTGACACTTCGAAACGAACTTGGTCGTTTCCTTTACCTGTACAACCGTGAGCGACTGCATCCGCACCCACTTGGTTAGCAATTTCCACTAACTTTTTAGAAATTAAAGGACGAGAAAGTGCTGATACTAATGGGTATTTTTGTTCGTACCAAGTATGTGCTTGTAATGAAATAAGTGCGTATCCTTCAGCGAATTCATCTTTTGCATCCACCATATATGATTCAATAGCACCTACTTGAAGTGCTTTATTTTTTACAAATTCAAGATCTTTTCCTTCACCAACGTCTAGACAAACTGCGATAACGTCCCAACCTTGTTCTTTTAACCACGGAATTGCTACAGAAGTATCAAGACCGCCTGAGTATGCTAAAACTACTTTTTTATTTGCCATACAAAATGCGCCTCCAATTGCTCTATATGATATGTATGTTTATACATTCACTTAAAAGTTTATACACGAATAGTATCATGTTATAAAAATAAATACAAGTGCATTTTTATAAAAAAATAGTTGGTGCCTGACACACAAAATATTCAGAATTTTTCGGGTGACTGGCACCGTTATTTCTTATTGAATAGTGGTTTGGCTAAAAATTCGATTGTAGCAGGCGCTAGAGCATATAGTTTACTCGTCAAGCCCATTATTTTTGGCAAGTTTACTTCTCGAACTGGGCGCTCTATCGTTTTTACTGTGGCCTGTGCCACTTCTTCAGGTGTTAAAATAAATCGACCTAGAGACTCACGATAACCGCTTTCATCATTTACTTTATCTAAAAATGGTGTATCAATTGGTCCCGGGTGAATGGCTGTTACTTTAATATTATAAGGTGCTAGCTCCATACGCAGACCATTGGTAAAACCAACAATGGCATGCTTTGTTGCCGCATAAACACTAGCCTTCGGAGTAGCGACTTTGCCGGCCTGTGAACCGATAAAAATTAGTTGCCCCTGTTCACGCGCAATCATTGGTGCAGCTAGACGTTTTGCTAAATACATCGGCACGCGCACATTGAGTTCCAGCATTTCGCTTATATGTTCATCCGATAACAAAGGCGCAATAGCAAATTTACCAACTCCCGCAGAAAAAATGGCTACATCGAGCGGAGGCAGTTGCGCACATACTTCATCAATTGCTGTAAGTGACGTTAAATCAGCTTGTATCACATTGGCACCTAAACGTTGTAATGTTTTTAACGCTACCTCATTACGCCCTGTTGCATATACATGATGGCCTTGTGCAACTAATAATTCTGTAATTTTTAACCCTACACCACTCGTTGCACCTGTTACAAAGATTGTCTTTTTATTCATTTTCATGTATGAACCCTACTTTCTTCTAAACAAATAGATACCTGCCTCATTTTTCCCTGAAACCACAAGATGATTTGCCTCTAAATAATCCAAATGCCCAAGTGTTTTAGATAATGTTAAGCCTAGTTGATGCTGAAAAATCGAAGGATATAAACGCTTTGTCATTTGTACAACGGTTAGCTGATCATTTCCTAGTAACTCATAGACCTTCATGGATTGTTGGTGTTGTCTTTCTAGTCGCTTATCAATGAGAGCTGGTATATCTTCTAAATTTGCGCCATGCCCTGTATACATAATATTCACTGGCAATTGACGCAATATTTCTAGTGAAGCATTATATTGTAACAATGATTTTGGACGACCTGATGTGCGATCTAACGGTGGTTCGATTAATGGATTAGGAGTTATTTTTTCTAATAATAAATCTCCACCAATTACATAATGTAATTTTTCATCCCAAAAAATAAAATGACTTTGCGCATGCCCTAATGTTTCAAATACTTTTAACCCGGGATGACCTGGAACTTCATCGCCATCGTATAAAATTTGGGTTAATGGTCGCTCCCCTACAAGCTCTAATTCCCGTCGAACATGGACACTATGCTCAATATATGCCTGTGGAACCCCGTGTTCGAACAAACGCTCACTGTAAAACTGCTCATGATAACGTAAAAAATCTTCGTCATGTCGTAACCATTTATCGTTATAGGCATGGCCTAAAATTTCTGCATGTGGAAAAGCATCCACCCAACCTGCATGATCGGGATGGTGATGGGTTAACACAACTTGTTCAATATCTCGTAAATCAAAGCCAGCTGCCCGAATACCCCATTTCAGTGCATCATAAGCTTCCATTGTTTTCGGACCAACATCAAAAATCGTTAATGCATCACCTTTGACAATAAATGCATTGACATCTCCTACTTCATAGGGTGTTGGAATTTCTATTTTGTGTATCGACAAAGCTGTCTCCCCCTTTAGTGTAAGTAAATAATGAATACTCATTCACCTATTTTACAAGTTTTTCTTTCTCAAGTCACCCTCCTGTTGACAGCTTGACGTATTATTACTATAATTTTGAATAATCAAATTATTATATGTGCGTTGAGGAAGCCAAGTATGTAAATGGTGAAGGTGTCTAGAGAGTGTTACATTTGCTGCAAGTAACATCACCCACTCCCAATACAGAACCTACTTCTGAGCAGTTATGACAACATAACCGTTCCCCCTTGCGATAAAAGGGCTAAGAGTTGTGCCGAATTGGCAAACAAAGGTGGTACCGCGGAAACGACAGCGTTTTCGTCCTTCTATTTAAGGACGAGAGCGCTTTTTTATTTTGAATCGGAGGTTTTTCCTATGAAAAAAATTTTATTTATCGGTGCTGGCTCCATGGCAGAAGCATTGATGCACGGTTGGATAAAACAGAACGTATTTACACCACACGAAATTTATGTCACCAATCGCTCAGATAAGGAACGTTTACAGTTTTTACACGATACGTATGGCGTCCAGACTAGCATAGAGGATGCGATATACCAGCAAGCAGACTTGATTATTTTGGCGATGAAACCAAAGGATGCCATCAAGGCAATGCTTGAACTGAAAAACAAAATAACTGAACATACGGCCATTCTTTCCATTTTAGCTGGCATTGCTATTAGCACGATCACTGAGCAATTAGGATTACGTCCAGTCGCTCGCGTAATGCCTAATACTTCTGCAACAATTGGCATGTCGGCAAGTGGCATTGCATTTAATGCGCAAGTATCGGCTACACAGCGCGCCATGTTTTTACAATTATTAGAAGCTGTTGGTTCTGTAATTGAAGTGGAGGAAGACCAATTACATGCCGTTACAGCACTCTCTGGAAGTGGTCCTGCTTATATTTATTATCTAATGGAAGCTTTTGAACGGGTTGGTATGGAAGTAGGGCTGTCAAAAGATACTGTCAGACTTCTTATGACCCAAACGCTTGCTGGTACAGCTGAAATGCTCAAACAATCTATTGACGAACCTGATGTCCTTCGTAAAAAAGTGACAAGTCCAGGTGGTACAACAGAAGCTGGCATTAAAGCACTTGAACAGTATCAATTTAATGCAGCGATTGAAGCATGCATTAAAGAAGCAGAAGCTCGATCTCGCGCGCTTGCAAAAAGCAAATAATCCATGCAAAATAGAGGTAATAACTAGGAATTAGGAGGGCTTGAATTGACGAAATTATTTGAACCATACCAATTGCAATCGATTACCTTAAAAAACCGCATTGTCATGGCCCCCATGTGTATGTATTCTGCGAAGGAAGACGGACTTGTAACACCATTCCATCTTGTGCATTATGCAACACGCGCCGCTGGGCAAATTGGTTTAATACTATTGGAAGCTACTGCAGTAGTACCTGAAGGACGCATCTCTAGTAATGACCTTGGTATTTGGGATGACGCTCATATCGAAGGGTTACAACAATTAGTAACAAATATGCAAGCTTACGGAGCTAAAACGGGCATTCAGCTTGCCCATGCAGGGCGTAAAGCAACTGTAGAAGGTGAAATCTTTGCCCCTTCCGCGATGGCTTTTAGTGATGCTTATAAAACACCACGTGAGATGACACTTGCCGATATTGACAATGTTATTGAAGCCTTTAAAAATGCAGCTGTGCGCGCTCGTCAAGCAGGCTTTGATGTGTTGGAGATTCATGGCGCACATGGCTATTTGATTAGTGAATTTTTATCACCTGCAACAAATAAACGTAGCGATCAATACGGTGGCTCACAGGAAAATCGCTATCGCTTATTGCGTCAAGTCATTGATGCCATCCGAAGCGTCTGGGAAGGTCCCCTACTCGTTCGTGTATCTGCTGAAGACTATGCACAAGATGGCACAACAATGGAGGACTTTATCGTCTTTAGTCGATGGATGAAATCGCAAGGCGTAGATTTAGTGGATGTCTCTACTGGCGGAGTCGTACAGGCAGATATTCATCCATTCCCTGGCTACCAAGTGCCACATGCGGAAGCGATTAAACTTGGCGCAAATATCCCTACTGGTGCAGTGGGTTTAATTACAATTGCGCAACATGCAGAAGAAATATTGCAAAATAATCGTGCTGATTTAATTTTCTTAGGTCGTGTTTTATTGCGCGAACCTTACTGGCCTCTGCATGCTGCCAAAGAACTCGGCGCAAAAATCGAACCGCCCGTGCAATATGTTCGTGGTTGGTAATACAAAGTTGGCTGATAGCTTAGAATCTTTCAAGCTATCAGCGTTTTTTTGGCATTTGTGGCGATTGGGCTGATTTTCGTGGCGATTGCGCTCAGGTTAGTGGCAATTCCCAAACTTACTTTGCTGTATATTTTTTAATTGCTGGTATGATGTCATGGCCAATGATTTCGATATTCTTCATAATTTGATCGAAAGGTACGCCTCCAAAATCAATTTGTGCCATAAAACGTTGCATGCCATACAGTTCATATTGATAAAGCAACTTTTCAATAATTTGTTCTTTACTACCAACCATAAGGGCATCTCGTGTATCAATTGCTTCAGCAAATTGTTGTTTTGGATAACCACCCCCACGAATTGCTTGGAAGCCTCCATTAAGGTGAGGATACATATTTTGCAAAGCTTCTTTTGATGTATCAGCCACGTAAAATAAACTTGTTGTTGCTATCGGTAGCTTTTCTGCATCAAAACCACTTCGATCAGCTGCTTCACGATAAGCATCCACGGAAGGCTTAAAGTTAATAGCAGGTCCACCTAATGTCGTTAACATCATTGGAATGCCCATATAGCCAGCTTTTATGGCACTTGCAGGAGGACCACCAACCGCGCGCCAAATAGGCAATGCGCCATTTTTCGGCTGTGGTAAAATTTGCGCATTATGAAGCGGTGCTCTATACTGCCCTTCCCATGACACAAGCTCTTCTTCATTGAGCTTTTTTAACAGTGCTAATTTTTCCTCAAAAATTTCTTCGTAGTCTTGTAAATTGACACCTAGTAAATGATAGGCTCCAACGCGCGACCCTCGACCTGCGACAATTTCCGCACGTCCATCTGAAATTAAATCGATGGTGGCAAAATCCTCATAGACTCTTACTGGATCGGATACACTCAACACGGTGGCAGAACTTGCAATTTTTATTTTTTTCGTCGCTTGTGCAATGGCACCTAACACGACTGTATGGGCCTGTGTTGTAAAATACGACTGATGACTTTCCCCTACGCCAAAAACATCAATGCCAGCTTGCTCCGCTAATTGGCTCATTTCAATTAGCTCTTGTATACGTTGCTGAGCTGAAATCCGATGACCTGTTAAAGGGTTCGGAATATGATCTCCAAGTGAATAAAGTCCAAATTCTAAACCTGCTGATTGATCGATACGATAATTTTCCATTGTACGCTCCCCTTTAATCGAGTGGTTCTAAAATCGCTTCAATTTCTGTGCGCTGTGCTTCTAAAAATGGTGGCAAATCAAGTTCTCTTCCTAAATCCTCTATAGCAGAATCTACCGTAAAACCAGGCCCATCTGTTGCCATTTCAAAAAGAATGCCATTACGATCTCTAAAATAAAGGCTCTGGAAGTAATAACGATCGACAACGCCTGTGCTGTCTAAACCGTGCGCTTTAATTACTGCATCCCATTGTTGAAGTTCTTCTACTGTAGCTACGCGCAGTGCAAGATGATGAATACTTCCTCGACCTGGTTTTTCACTTGGTCCTTCCAACTCCTTGACAATGATTTCACCCAACGTTTCGCCAGCAATTGACTGAAGTCGTACTTCTATGTCATCTTCCGTGACAACGCTATAGTCAAAAAGCTCTTGTAATAAATTTACTGTACGCTGTAAATAACGAACAGTCATTTCAACTGTGCCCATCCCTAAAATACGATGCGCTGATGCAATATCAGACCCATCCCATGCTTGCCACTCGGCTGGTATTGCTTGTCCATTATGATTTAACAGCACCATGCGCAAGCCTTCATGATCCTCAAAAAGCAAAGCATCTTTGCCTGCATATGTTGTAATATCACTGTGCTCCACTTGTAATAGCTCAAAACGTTTTTTCCAATATAGTAAACTATCATAGCTAGGTACTAATAAGCCAATGCGCGTAATGGCATTCGTTCCACGGACAGTACGTCCAGCTACAGGCATTTCAAAAAAAGTTAATTCTGTTCCGGCTGCCCCTGTAAGATCTCCATAAAATAAATGATACATCGAAGGAGAATCTTGATTGACTGTTTTTTTCACCCGACGTAAACCGAGGATTTTTGTGTAAAAATCGTTATTCTTTTTGCCATTTTTCGTTAACATTGAAATATGATGATGACCGCTAATTTTTTGCATATAAAGTCCTCCTAATGTTTTCACTTGACTACGCAAGTGATGAAGTAAAAAAAATCACACCTCGGGTAATTTTTTTTCTCGACTATGTTTTTCTAGTTTTGACAGCAGCGTATATAAAGCTTTCATTTCTTCTTCTGATAAAACCTCTTCAAAAAATGAGGATTGAAAGTGAAGTTGGCTTGGCGTAGCAACATCGATCAATTCCATCCCTTTTACCGTCAGCGATATCGTTTTGGTCTTCCAATTTTGCTTGCGCTCTATAAGCCCCTCTTTTTCAAGGCGTGCAAGCATTCGTGACATACCACCTTGGGTCACAGTAACCTTTTCTGCTAGTTGTGATTGCGTTAATGGTGCATAGGTTTTGATTTGAATGAGCACATCAAACTGTGCAGTTGTTAAGTTAAAACGCTTTAAAAATTCATTCGATAGCTGATTACTTTGATTGGTAAAGCGCATCATCCGCAACCATGTAAGTGAGCCGAGTGTATGTTTTTCCATCACTTCGCCCTCCCTTCCTCGAACTGTAAACTCACTTTACCATGCAAGTGAGAACGGTGCAAGGAAAATATCTCGAATTTGAGATATTTTTTTTATTATAAAATTCCATGTGAAGTAATCGGATGTAAGCTTCCGTTAAAAGCAAATGAAATTCTTCCCGTTTCTTCTGATATAACCATAATAAGGGCATCACTACGCTCACTTAAACCAATTGCAGCTCGATGTCTTGTACCGAGTTTTTTATCACCGGTATAAATATCTGACAATGGAAGCACATTGGCCGCTGAAACAATGCGGTTGCTTCTAACTAACACAGCACCGTCATGGAGAGGATTACCTGGGAAAAAAATAGATTCTAATAAAGAATGCGTAAGTTCTGCACCAATATGAATTCCCGGCTTAATCAGATGATCTACGGCGTCTTTTCTTTCAAAGACAATTAATCCACCGTGTCGTCTTTTTGACATGTTTTGCACGCAAATTGATAGTTCTGGGTATTTTTCTGTAAATGGGGACAAATAGCAATTTAAATAAAACGTTGCCGCTTGCATTTCAATCGTTAAAAAGTTGCCTTTTATTTGCTCTAAATCTGTCAGTAGACAATCTTCTTGAGAATCCATTGAGGCTAAACTTTGCTGTAAAGAAGTAATGACTTGTTTAAGCTCTTCTTTTATTGTTTGCTTTAGTGGAGCAGCGTCACAGTTTGATTGCTTCATGTAACACACCTCTTTTTCTACATAATGATTCACCACTTCGTCCTATTAGTTTTCCTTGAAGGGAATTTTTTATTCGTATTTCGCTCATTTTGCCATTTTTGAAAGTCTAATAAAAAAACACGCTGCATTTTTTGATAATCCAAAAAATGCAACGCGTTGTCATAACTGCTACATATGACCAGCACGAATTTTTTTTATAATGCTAAAAGTTGTATAGGCCGCTGCAGGGGCAAGAACTGCAATAAGAATTAGCCATACTTTCAAGCTTTCAGTTGTTTTTAACACTTCATAATTTGAAATAACATAGATAATAAGTCCGCCTAGTAATAAATAGCTTAATACGTTGGGAAAGATAACAAGTAAACGTAAAACAGCTGGTGGCATCTTTTGTTGATCCATTCAACCACTCCCTTTTTACTTAATTATACGGAAATAATCTATTAAACGCACTATATTTCTATAATAAGACACGCTACTCATTATACGACGTCAACGATTATACTTTATACTTTCCAGCAGATTGTTCTAGTTTTTCTGCTGTCCCATTTAGCATATCGATAATCGCCGTCATCTCATTCATGCTCGTTGCTTGATTTTGCGCTTTTTGTGCAACCGCATCTACACTAGCGGATGTCTGCTTGGCTAATAATGAAACATCTTCCATTGTAGCGGTTACTTCTTCCGTACTCGCGGCAATTTCTTCCGTTGAACTAGAAACTAAATCTACTTGCTCAGCTAACACTTGCACATCATTATGGATGCCTTCAAAGGATTGTCGAGCCTCACTTGCAATGGCGTGACCTGCATGTAAAACATCTGCTGTTGTATAGATAGTAGATACTATATTCGTCGTTTCTTTTTGGACATTCATCACAACATGTGAAATGCGATCTGCAGCAACTTTCGATTCCTCTGCTAATTTACGCACTTCCTCCGCAACAACGGCAAAGCCTTTACCAGCCTCACCGGCACGAGCTGCCTCGATTGATGCATTTAGTGCTAGCAAATTCGTTTGATCAGAAATACCTGTTATAACATTCGTAAATTCACCAATCATTGCAGATAGTTTTTCTAATTCCTGCATACTCGCAACTGAAAGATCTGTTTTTTGATGAACATCTTCCAATTGATTTTGCAAGCGATTCATAATGTGCAAACCATTATTGGCATTTTCTTCGGTGTTACGAGAAATCGTAGAAATTTCTGCAATCGAATCAGAAATATGCTGAATACTACGCGCTAATTCTTCCATAGATTGGGCGCTATCTTCTGTATTTTTTAATTGCCCAAATGAAGCTTGTGCAACTTGGTGCGATTCATCTTGAATATTGTGCGCTGAATCCAAAGTTTGATGGGCATTTCCATGAATAATGTACGTCGCCTCTTTTATTTGCGTAGCATCCTGTTTTAAATCTCTCATAATGTGTTGGAAGTTGTCCATCATCCCATTAAAAGATGTAACCAATTGACCAATCTCGTCGTTCGAACTTACATCAATCCGCTTCGTTAAATCTGCCTCTCCTTTGCTAATATCCTCTAGTGAATTACGCACTTTTAAAATGCGAGAAACTTGTCGATTAATAGAGAAGCCTGTGATGAGGAATATAACACATACGACTATTATGGAGGCAATAATTGTCCCCAATAGTATATTCGATAACACTTCATTCGACACAATAATCGCTAAAGAGGTACCATTTGATAAAGGCTTTACATATTGTGTAACACGTTTCCCATCATAACGCCCAGAAAATTCAGTATTTTTTGCCGAAGTAAATTGCTCTTTCGTAAAGCCAATCTTAGTTAAATTTTTATCCGTTGTTGCAACAATGGGCTCTCCTTGTTCATTTACAACTGCTGCAAAAAGGACCGTTTTAGATAAATATTTGTTTAGTTCATTTATGTAATATTCACTGCCAATACTAGCTTCTAAATCTAACAGTTGTTGACCGTGTCTTGCTACTTGGATAATTTGGGGTGTAGCTGGATTCCAACTATTAACACCAACAAATTTAAAAAATTCGCTATCCACGTCGCGAATCTGTGCTTTTTGCACAATTTGTGTAGCGCGACCATCTAATAGCTGCATATATTCAGCAGCTTGTCCATTTGGATCGGAACCAAAATTAAAATCAATATATGGTGCTACCGATGTCACTGCCGTATTCCCTTTATCATCGGTACTCCAAATTTCGTCAATCCCGCCTCGTTCAGCGATTTCTTTTAAATCTTCATATGTAGCACCTTTGTCAATAATGTACGAAGCCATCACAGATTCCGCAATCATTTCCTTCTCCATAATTTCTTCTGCTTTTGCTCTGGATTGAATAGCCCCTTCCATGCCCATAATAATTGAGCTAGCGAGTGCCTCACCATTACTCTTGACGCTTTTATAGGTCGCCTGAAAAATGTAAACAGAAAATGCGCCAATTATTAACACCACGATGGCCATAATTTCCAGCATCATTTTCCATTTCATTGATTTCCCCATTGACTATTCCCCCTAAAGTAGGATTGTTTCCATTTCATCATACAACATCATTTCCCTACATTTAATGTAATTTTTCATAATTTTAAATAATAAATTTATTCTAACGATGAAATTGTCATTAATTTGTAATAAAAAATTACCTATCTATAAAGTTGCTAGAAAAATACCAATAGAATGGTCTTTTTCTCATATTTATTGTAAAAAAATAAGTTATTTTAGAAGTTTACTTTTTCTGCCCACGACTTTTTCTAGACTTATAGACCCAATAGAAAAACACCTATTTTAATGAAGGCTCATTAAAATAGGTGTTTCAATTTAAAAATAATTACTTTTCATCCAATGCATATAATTATACTAAAATAACAAATTATTATTACTCCAATAAAAAACCGCTTGGTCCGATGTAAGGAAGGTTTGTGGGAAAATGGCTTGTGCTTGGGCTAAAAAAATTGGTAAATCATGTGGTAAAAAACGTGCACTTAAATGGTTCAGAAGTAAATATTTCGCACCAGCTTTACTTGCTACCATCGCTGCTTCTACATTGGTAGCGTGACCATAGCTCGCAGCTAAATCCGTAGTACTCCCATCAAATGTCGCCTCATGCACAACAACATCTGCTTGTTCAGCCAAGGAAATGGCTTGTTCACAATATTTTGTATCCCCCAAAATCGCAAGCGTAAAGCCTTTTTTCGGAGGTGCCACAACATCCTTTGCTTGAATAATGGTGCCATTATCAAGTGCAATATCTTGTCCTTTCTTTAACTGTCCAAGCAATGGTCCTTTCGGTACGCCGTAGGATTGGACTTTGTCCATCAGTAACTCACCAGGTAAATCCTTTTGCTCTATACGGTAACCAAAACAGGGCACGACATGTCGTAATTCACTTGCACGCACCGTAAATTTATCATCTTCGTAAATGACGCCTTCATGTACTTCTACAAATTGCAATGGATACGTTAAATGGGTTTTTGATAAAGCAAATGTCTGCTCTACCCATTGTTGTAAGCCGGCTGGGCCATAAATGGTCAACGGCTCATCTCCACCTTGAAATGAACGTGAGCTCAAAAATCCAGGTAAACCAAATATATGGTCGCCATGTAAATGGGTAATGAAAATTTTTGTCACTTTACGTGGCTTTAAAGACGTATGCAAAATTTGATGCTGGGTCGCCTCGCCACAATCAAAAAGCCACATTTCACCGTTTTCCTCTAATAGCTTAACCATTAATGCGCTCGTATTGCGCTCCTTCGAAGGCATGCCTGCTCCTGTTCCTAAAAAATGTAGTTGCATAACTGCCACCTCAATTCTTTTTCTGTTGTTCTATTGTACCTTATTGCGAAACATAAGAAAAACCTTTGGTGAAAGCAATCGCCAAAGGTTTTTCTTATTATTTCGGTTGCCATGATACAAGTGCTGCGTGGAAATCATGACGGTAGTAATAACGCCCATTTTTTTCTTCTATAAATGGAGCAAGTGAGTCCTCAACATGCGAGCGGTTAAAGTCTGTACTTAATATTTTTTTACTTTGCGTTGTCACAAGCTGGTCATACGTTTCATATTCATACGTCCGCTCCAAAGGAATAATTGTACATTCTGCATAAATATCCATTTCATACAATAAATTTAAAAATTCAATATAATCTCTTCGGGGATATTTAATATCATAACCATATTTCTCATGTAATACTTCATAGTGTGGTTGAATTGGGCCTGTAGTCATGCCAATAATTGCTCGCTTTTTAGCCAACCGATTCATGTGATATAATGCCGATTTAATTTCGTACATACGATAAAAACAGTTTACACCAAGCACAATGTCATGTGCTGTTAGCTCATTTCCTTCAAGTTTCTCCCACTTCGCATGGACATAGGAAATATGCTTGTTCTCTTGTAAACATTGTTGTAAATAATCAAGGATGCTGTCTGAGCTATCTACACACGTTAACTCTCGTACATAATCTGCAAGCGGGAATGTATAATTGCCCCACCCTGGTCCAATTTCAATCACTGAATGTTCTGGACGAATATGTTGCTTCATTGCTTCAAAAATAAGTGCTGCATAAGGATCCGTTTGCCCCGTTTTTTTGCGAGCGATCGATTGAGACCAAAATTGTTCCTCTAATTGATCGTTCACCATCCGCTCTGGCATTTGTCCTTGCCAATCCTTCATACCTTCTTGCCATAATGCTTCATAATTAATAGCTAATGGTCCTTTTCTTGTCATCCATTTACCTCAATTTTTAACATATCATATATTTTTTCCATATCTAAATTGGCACGCACATGTGATGCTAGCATATTGTAAGCATCTTCCCGTCGTTCCGCATCACTTTTGACTTCACTTGGTAATGTAACAAGCCCTTTTTTCGTACGCATTTCGTTAACAAGCTGACGTGTAAACGTACGATTATGGAAGATTCCGTGGAAATATGTACCGATTACTTGTTCATCCGCACTTACTGCTCCATCTACACGACCATCTGCTAGCTGTAAAAAAGGTGACACTTCATCCCGTAAAATTTTTGTACGACCAAGATGAATCTCATAGCCTGTTAAAATAGCTTGCCCACGTGTTCCAGACATTTGTACGGTTTTTTTATCTCCTACAAATACGGTCTCCATCGGTAACAAGCCGAGACCTTGCGCTGACTCGCCATTTCCTTCTACGGCATCTGGATCTAATAACACTTCACCAAGCATTTGAAAACCGCCGCATATGCCAATAATTTTTGTTCCGCGAGCGCGTAGGTTTGTAATTGCTTGTTCAAAGCCTTGTGCCTTCAGCCATGCTAAATCGTCCATTGTACTTTTAGTGCCCGGTAGGATAAGCAAATCCGGTGTGCCCAACTCTGTCACATTGCCGATTAAACGTACCCCTACCTCTGGCTCATCAAAAAATGGGTCAATATCAGTAAAATTTGAAATGCGAGGTAAACGAATCATCGCCACGTCTACTGGAAATTCGCCAGGCTTTGGCTTTTTAAAGCGTAAGGCAGACAGTGCTAATGAATCTTCCGCTTCAATATTGACATCAACATAAGGTACAACACCAAGAACAGGGATGCCTGTTTCTCGCTCGACCCATTCAATGCCATCATCTAATAGCTCGCGCATACCACGGAATTTGTTAATAATCAGCCCTTTAACACGGGCACGCTCTGCATCATCAAGCAATGCAAGCGTCCCGATAATGGAGGCAAATACACCACCGCGGTCAATATCAGCAACTAAAACAACAGCTGCATCGGCTAAATGAGCCATGCGCATATTGGCGATATCGCGATCCTTTAAATTAATTTCAGCTGGGCTACCGGCACCTTCTAATACAATAACATCATATGTATTTTGTAACGTACGAACCGACTTCTCTACAATCGGCATGGCTTCTTGGACAAATTGATTGCGATAGCTTTTCGCATCCATATTTAAAAAATGCTTGCCGTGGACAATGACCTCTGATACCATATCCTGCTTTGGTTTCAGTAAAATCGGATTCATATCAGTTGTCGCCACAACCCTTGCCGCTTCAGCTTGAACCCCTTGTGCACGCCCAATTTCTCCGCCATCCTCTGTTACAAATGAGTTTAGCGCCATATTTTGAGATTTAAATGGCACTACTCTCAACCCATCATCAGAAAAAATACGACATAATGCCGTACATATCATACTTTTTCCAACGTCAGAGGCTGTTCCTTGAATCATAATTGATTTTGCTGACATTTTGATTTTCCTCCTAACAACACTAAGGAAGATTAGACTATCCCCCAATGTGTATATGATCGAAATGAATCCAGTTGATGTTAAAATTCAAGGCCTTTGACAGCAGGAATTCCTTCTTCATAGTAATGTTTCGTTGCATCAATTGTTGACACCAAATCTGCCATAGCAACAAGAGCAGGATTAGCACTGCGTCCTGTTACGACAAGATGCATTGTAGAAGGGCGATGTGCAATGGCTTCAAGCACTTCAGCTAATGGCAGCACATCATCAATCGGAAATTTAGTAATGGCAAGTGCATTGTTCAGCTCATCTAACACAAGTAAATCAATGCTGTCATCTTGTAAAGCTTCCTTTGTTTTTTGCCATGCCTTCGCTAATGCAACACGGTGCTCCTCTGGTGTTTTCGTCCATGTAAAGCCTATGCCCATTTGCTCCATTTCTACGCCAAGTTTGGAAAGGGCAATTTGCTCACCATACGTACGCTCTGGTGATTTGATAAATTGCATATAACGCACATGTAAACCACGCCCTACTGCGCGCAATGTTACACCAAGAGAAGCTGTTGTTTTACCTTTGCCATCACCTGTATATACCAAAAACAAACCTTTTCTAGCCATTTTCCCTACCCCCTTTAAAGCCAAGTGGTTTTTTCTTCAAATGATGTACGCTTTTTATCTTTAAGCTCTTGTTCTTCTGGATAACCTATAAAAATAGTACCGACAACTTTTTGATTTTGGTCCGCACCGATAAATGTATGCATACGTGCATCATGAACAAGCCCAACACCTCGTGTCCGCCACACAAATCCTAGCCCCAGCTCCTCTGCGGCTAACCACATAGACATAATGGCACTACAAACAGCGAAAATATTATCTGCTGTAGCATCTTCATCATTCTCCACCATATCAGCAGTCACTACAATGGCAACAGGCGTCGTTTGCACAACTTTTAATGAACTCTCCACTAAATGAGGCTTCGTTGGAAAACGTTCTTGCAAATAAGTACTTGCCATTTTCTCATAGCGCTTCATAGCATCATTTTGTAAAACATAAAAATGCCACGGCTCACGCATGCGGTCGTTCGGTGCATAGGTTGCTGCTTGTAAAATTTGTTCAATTTTTTCCTTTTCTACTGGCTGTGTTGTATAGTTGCGAATGGCACGACGATTTTTTAACGCTTCGATTACTGTCATGATGATGTCCTCCTTTAAGTAGGTCTTTTTAGTCAACTGCTCTGTTGTCTGACTAGCTAAAAGCGAGCCCTTGCTCTTCAAACCATTGTATTTTTTCACGTACGTTGACTACATCTCCAACGACAATCATAGAAGGATTATGATATCCCTCCCGTTCAATAATGCTAGCAATATTGTGAAGTGGCCCAGTTATCGTGCGCTGTTGTTCGGTAGTACCCCATTCAATAACCGCCACAGGTGTAGTTGCTGGACGTCCATTTTCGATAAGCTTTTTTGAAATATAGGCAATGTTTCCAACACTCATATAAAAAGCGACTGTATCAATTCCAGTTGCGAGTGCTGGCCAATTTAAAAAATCTTGCCCCTTTTGCTCGCGCCCATGACCTGTCACAAGTGCAAAGCTTGTGGCAAAATCTCTATGGGTCACAGGAATACCTGCATAAGAAGGAGCTGCAATGCCAGCCGTAATACCTGGTACTACTTCATAGGCTATACCATTATTTTTTAATATTTCTGCTTCTTCAGCACCACGGCCGAAAACAAAAGGATCGCCACCCTTTAAACGTGTTACGACTTTGCCCTCTTGAGCTTTCTCAACAAGCAATGTATTAATTTCATCTTGAATAAGGTGGTGCTTACCAGGCAATTTACCACAGTACACAAGGTCAGCATCTTTTTTCGCAAATTCTAATAATTTTGGATTCACTAGACGATCGTACGCAATGACATCGGCCTTTTGAATACATTCCAGCCCATATACTGTAATGAGCTTAGGATCTCCTGGGCCAGCTCCTACTAAATATACAATTCCCTCTTTCATCGCGTTTCTCCCGTCAATAGTTGTTGTAAAAATGCCTCTCGTCGATCAATTTCTCCATTACGTGTCCATTCTAATAAGTTTGGCTCAAGAAGTGCTTGTAACGCTGCACGTCTTTGCTCACCTTTTTCAAAATTGGCTGCAACCATTAGTCGAGCTTGCTGTAAAAAACAAACATAATCTTCATAAATAGCATCGAATTGCTCAGCTAAATCTTGTTTTATTTTTCGTGCAAGAGCTGGGCTTGCTCCAGATGTAGATACCGTCAGCACTAAAGGACCGCGACGAACAGTTGCTGGTGTAATAAAATCACTTTCACCTTGCACATCTGCGCGATTAAAGAGCTGCCAATGTTGGGCTGCCTCTTGTACCGCATCGTTGACGTTGGTATCATTTGTCGCAGCGATAATAAGCGTTGCATCATCTAAATCACGTGGTTCAAATTCCTTGGCACGCCATGTAATTTCGCCTGATTTGACAAGGGGCACTAAAGTGTCATGTAAAGTCGGACTAACGACGACAATGTTTGCTTTCGCTGGTAGTAGGGAAGCAACCTTTTGAGTCGCTACATGCCCACCACCAACAATGACAACTGTTTTAAATTCGATATTGAGATGGATAGGAAAATAACTAGTCATATGTTTTCACCTTCTTACAAGCAGTTAACCAGTTATCTACTAGCTTAGGGTTAGAAACAAAATGAAAATGCGTATACCCCGCTACTACATTGCCTGTTTGATAACCTTCTTGTTTTTTGCCAAAACGTCCTTGTGTTTCGTAAGCGGGCGTATCGTGTGTACCACTGTATGTGGAATAATGGAATTCATGGCCCTTTGCTTCTTCATTTTTTCCGATTAAAAAGTTAGACGCAGTGCCAAAAATTTCACGATAACCAAGTGCTGCAAGCTTTGTTTGCATCATTACTTCTCCCGGAATAACACCTAGCATTTCATAGCGCTCACCTTGGCTGTTCGTAATCGCTTCTGTTAAATACATAAAACCTCCACATTCAGCTAATGTAGGACAACCTTTTGCAATTGCCTCACGAATGGAATGTTTTACGACCGTATTTTTTGCAAGTATATCGGCAAATTCCTCTGGGAACCCCCCACCAATATAAAGACCATCTGCTTCAGCAGGAACAGGTTCATTAGCAAGTGGTGAGAAAAATTGCAAAGTGGCTCCTTTTGCTCGTAATAATGCTAAATTTTCTTCGTAATAGAAGTTGAATGCCGCATCTTTTGCAACAGCAATACAAATATTTTTTGATGGCTGTGCCGCAAATAGCTGACCTGTCTCTTGTAGGACAGGTGCCTTTGTTAAAGCTAACAATAAATCCAAATCAATCGTCTCTGCCATTAAAGCACCTAGCTTGTCAAAAAATGTATCAAGCTCACCTCGTTCAATAGCTGGAATAAGCCCTAAATGACGACTTGGAATGTCAATGCCTGTTTCTCGCTTTAAATAGCCGATAACAGGAATACCACATTCTTGCTCAATCGCAGCTTTGGCAATTTCATAGTGACCGACACTACCTACTTGATTGGCAATAACGCCAACAATAGTAGGCTTGTCAGATAGAAGTTGAAAGCCCTTGACTACAGCAGCTACACTGCGAGCCATACTTGCGCAATTGACGATTAAAATCACAGGGCTTTCTGTAACGACACTGATTTCTGCTGCCGAACCTTCATCCGATAATGGGCTTTTACCATCGTAAAAGCCCATCACCCCTTCAATAATTGAGACGTCTGCATCTTTGCTTGCACGTGCAACAATATCTCGGACTGCATCATGCGAAAACATCCAGCTATCAATATTCCGTGATACTCGTCCTGTTACCGCTGTATGATAACTAGGGTCAATATAATCTGGACCACATTTAAACCCTTGCACGACATTGCCTTTTTCTTGCAATGCTTTCATCAGTCCTATCGTGAATGTTGTCTTACCAACGCCACTACCTGTCCCTGCAAGTACAAAGCGATTTGTTTGCATAAGCCCCCTCCTTAAAATACTAATCTTGCTACTGAAATCGTAGCATTGCCTGATTTTTTCTTAGTTAATACGAGCGATTCCACCTGTGCATAACGCATCGCAGCTGGTTCACTTACGCCATAAGCCCCTGTATATTTAAAGACCGTTTCAGAGGGTGATGGAAAATTTATTTCATTTAATTGTGCTGGCGTATATGTTACGAACTCCCAATCATACTTTTTCGTTAGTTCAATAAAGCACGTTTCATCTTTCTTCAAATCAATTGTACACAATGCTTTGACACTTTTTTTCGATAGCTTTAATTCAGCTAGTGTTTCATCAATCAGCTGTTCAATTTCCTCAACAGACGTCCCACGGTTACAACCCATACCAAGGACAACTGATTTTGGTCGATAAATAACACCATTCTCTAACAGCACTTCTTCCTCTTGTTCAATGAGTCGGTCGGTAATCAATAGCGTAGCATGCGGTTGCGCTAAAATTGCCGCTTGTGTTGAAGGATAAATTTTTATTTGTTCCGGCATTGGCGTATCACGCATCCACCAATCACGTTCACCCGTTTCCTGTACAATCGCCACATGTTCTTCATTAACGACTGAGGCACTAACTGGTGTTAATTTATCAGCACTGTCCCATACCCAGCCAAAACGTGCCCCAAATAAATCAACGGGAATTGTTTTTTGAACGTCAGAAGCTGTTGTGATAATAGGATTTGCTCCTAGTGCCGCTGCCACTTCATGTGTTAGCTCATTGGCGCCACCTAAATGGCCCGATAACACACTAATGACATTCTCGCCTCTATCATCAATCACTACAACACCTGGGTCAGTCTTCTTATCTTGTAAAATAGGTGCAATCATGCGCACAACCGCACCAAGTGAAATAATTAATATTAAGCCTTTATACTGTTTAAAAAGTGTTGGCAGTAATAAACGAACCGTTCCAGTAAAAAGCTGAATATGCTTTTCATCTTCGTCGCCCTGTTCAAACTTACTCATATAATATAAATCGCTTGCTGCAAAAGTCTGCTGTAGTTTGCGTCCGATTTGCACACCATGCTTGGTAATGGCAACCACTGCATAGAGATTGCGCTGCTCCACTTCAGGTAGCATACCTTCTTGTAATTCAATCACTTGTCTTCACACCTTTGCGGAAGCCATGTGTAAAGGTCGCATCATATAATTTCGAACGGTACTCATCCTTATCATGAATATCCGGGTCTAATGCCCATCCTGCTAAAATCATGGCATGCTTGCGAATACCATTGACACGCATTGCCTCATCTAGCTCAACTAATGTCGTACGGACAATTTTTTGATCTGGCCATGTGGCACGTTGAATAACCGCAACCGGTGTATGATCAGCCCATCCAGCACTTTGCAATTCTTTGACGATTTTTTTTGTTAGCGTGGCACTTAAGAACAGCGCAATCGTACAATGATGGCTAGCAAGATCTCGTAGCTTTTCAAACTCTGGTACAGGAGTACGTCCTTCTGCACGTGTTAAAATAAGCGTTTGTGTTAAATCAGGAATCGTTAACTCGGCACCAATCGCTGCGGCTGAAGCAAATACCGAACTAACCCCCGGAATCACTTCGTAGCCAATTCCTTCCTTCTTTAATAATGCAACTTGCTCCATAATGGCACCATACATCGCTGGATCACCTGTATGCATACGCGCGACTACTTTCCCTGCATTGACACGCTCAACCATGACGGCAACCATTTCTTCTAAATGCATGCCCGCTGTTCGAATTACTTCCGCATCTGGCTTTGCTTTTGCGATCAGGTCTTCATTTACTAATGAATCTGTATACATCACAACGTCCGCTGTTTGTAGCATATGTAAACCCTTGACAGTAATTAAATCGGGGTCCCCTGGGCCTGCACCGACAATATATATTTTTTTCATTATTTACGCACCACCATTAACGTTAAATATTCTAAATCAACACCGTCTAGTTCACGTACATCCCAAATAATTTCCTCATCAGATGTTACCTTTGTGACAACGGAAGCTTTATCAAGTAAATCTAAATCACGCAGTACTTCTAGCATTAAATCAATTACTTTTGCTACTTTTATAAATACGACAGCATCGTGGCTTTCTATCGCTTCACGCATCGCTTCATAATTATCATGGGCTGGTATAATGGCAACTCGATCATCTCCATCAGCAAGGGCAATGCCTAAACGAGACGCAGAACCGTTGAATGAAGAAATGCCCGGTACAGTGCGAATTTCTACATCTGGATGCATGTCCTGCATAAGCTTCATCATATGGATAAACGTACTATATAGCAGAGGGTCCCCTTCTGTCACAAACGCTACGTCCTTCCCTTCTTGCAATTTACCATAGACCAGTTCAACAGACTTCGTCCATTCACGCTCTAAGACGGCTTCATCTTTTGTCATGGGGAAAACGAGACCTAGCATATCTTTTTCCTCTGGGTTGATATAAACATCTACAATACGATGCGCATAACTTTTGCTACCCTTTAATTTTTTAGGATACGCAATAACTGGCGACTCCTGAATAACACGGAATGCCTTTACTGTAATTAATTCTGGATCGCCAGGGCCAACGCCTAAGCCATATAAAATGCCAAGATTACTCATGATTTTCTTCCTTTCGATATGCCGAAATAATATAAATCGGGTTTAATGGGACAAAGCGAGTCATATCTAAAATTGGTTTACTACGCGCAAGTTGTGCCTGTAAAATTTCCACTACAAAACCACATGCTTTAAACGCCTCGACTGCTTTATATAAATTTTCGATTGTAGCCGCATTTAAGACAATGCGACCATTTGCCTTTAAACGGGTACAGCATAACTGCAATAGCTCGACCATTTCCCCGCCTGTACCGCCGATAAAAATGGCATCTGGATCTGGGAATTGCTCTAGTCCAGCAGGCGCTTTACTATGAATAGCTGTTATATCAACACGGAATTTTTGTTGATTTTGCAGACAGTTTTCTAAATCAGGTGCATTTTTTTCCACAGCGAAAACTTGTCCTTCTGGTGCAAGTTTTCCTGCTTCAATGGCCATGGAACCTGTGCACGTACCTACATCCCAAATCGTACTGTCCTTTTGAAGTTGCATTGCTTGCAAACTTAATACACGGATTTCCTTTTTCGTAATAAGTCCTTTGTCCGGCTTACGTTGTGAAAACGCTTCATCATCAATGCCAAGTGCATAGCGCTTTGGAGCTGATGTTTGCTGTAAAATCACGACATTTAGCGGGGAAAACTTTGCTTCTTCTAATTCATCAAGAGAGTACCAGCCATATTTTTCATCAGCACCTTGTAAATTTTCTGCAACAAAAGCACGGTATTCCGTCATGCCAAAATGCTTTAAATAACGTCCAAGCACATTTGGATTATTATCAGCATCAGTCAGCAATGCCACTTTCTTTTTACCATCAATACGTTGTGCCAGACCTTTTATTGGGCGCCCATGAATACTTGTTACATAGGCATCCTGCCAGCTCTCACCCATTTTTGAAAAGGCAAGCTGTACGGAACTCATATATGGATACACTTCAATCGTAAGCTTTTTTGCTAAATAGCCACCGATACCGTAAAAAAGTGGATCCCCCGACGCTAAAATAACGGTCTTTCTCGTTTCTTGAGATAGTCTTTCAACGAGCGATGAAAGACCACCCTTAATGACGATTTTTTCGCCTGCAAAGCTTGGGAAAAAATCAAGGACACGCTCACCACCAACGAGCACTTCACAGTCTGTAATCCACTGTCTATACTGAGGAAGTAAACTTTCCTGTCCGTTATCCCCGATCCCAATCAATTTCATCGATTGATGCAATGTCATCAGCCCTTCCTAGTAATTGTCCCTGCATCGAATAAATCGATGTGGAGAGCGTCAAGCCACCTCTAATATGGTGTAATGATGAATAACAACACGCTTCACATAAATGATGAAAGAATGCATCATAACCTTTATCCGCCATCATTTCACCAACTTGAGAGGCGGTATTCGCTGCTCTAACTTGTTCAACAGTCTCTTCATCTGCCCCAATATCTGTAGCTAACTGTGCTAAAAAATTAAAATCAATCGCAGCACTTTTGGAGTGCACCATCATCACCCCTTGCGCTACCTTTGAAAATTTCCCCATCATGCCAACGAGCGATACGCGCTTAATGCCAAGCCGTTTACAATGCTTTAACGTAAAGCCGACAAAATCACCCATTTCAATAAATGCTTCCTCAGGTAATGCAGGATACTCAGCCATGCCAAACTTTTCGCTACGTCCACCTGTTGTCACGACAACATGGTCACAGCCAGCAGCCCTTGCAACACTAATAGCTTGGACAATGCTTGCCATATAAGCGGAACTCGAAAAAGGCACGACGGTTCCCCTTGTGCCTAAAATGGAAATGCCACCAAGTATGCCGAGCCGTCCATTTAATGTTTTTTTCGCTATTTCCTCACCATCTGGTACAGAAATAACAACATTAACGCCGCGTGTAATTTGAAAATCATCTAGCACATCTTGCACGGTACTATGTATCATCTTACGAGGTACAGGATTGATGGCGGCTTCTCCAACAGCAACGGGCAAGCCGGGCTTTGTTACTCGCCCGACCCCAATACCCCCATCTAAATGAATCCCTGGTGTATCAGCCCAACTTACCGTACCAATAATGAGGGCTTTATGTGTTGCATCTGGGTCATCACCAGCATCCTTTATTGTTTCGCAACTTACTTCGTTATGACCGAACGTACATTTTTCTATCGTAAACGTTGCATCTCGCCCTATTGGCAGATGAATCGTACTCGTTTCTTGTTCTTCATTCGTAATAAGTGCTAGCAAAGCGGCCTTCGTAACGGCTGTTGCACAGGCTCCTGTTGTATAACCGTGACGCATGTCTTTAGGATCCTTTTTTGGCTTCCGCTCCATTATTTTTTCGCCTGTTCGTCCGCTAATAATGAAATGGCATTTAATGCAGCAACCGTCACTGTACTACCGCCTTTACGCCCAACATTTGTAATATATGGAATACCTTCTATTTTCAATAACTCTTCTTTCGACTCCGCTGCTGAAACAAAGCCTACTGGCATACCAATAATTAAATCTGGCTTTGCTAAACCTTCTTTGATTAGTCGAATTAATTCTAGTAAAGCAGTTGGGGCATTCCCAATCGCATAAATACCACCTTCGTGTAATTTTGACGCTTTTTGCATCGAGATAATAGCGCGTGTTGTATTTTGTTTTTTCGCTTCAATCGACACATCTTCATCTGCAATATAGCAGTGTAAATCTCCGCCATGTTTTTGGAAACGTTTTTTACCTGAACCACTTTCTATCATTTGCACATCTGCAATAACATGACGTCCTGCAAGAATTGACTTAATCCCTGCTTCAATCGCTCCTGGTGTAATAATTACACTACGTCCTAATTCAAAGTCTGCCGAAGCATGGATTATGCGGCGGACAACTTTCCACTCATCCTCTGAAAAATCATGTTCGCCCATTTCCTCTGCAATAATTGAGAAACTATAATCATAAATTTTATCTGGGTCTACTGTTAATGGTTTAAAATCTGTTTTGAAGTCCATTTAAATTGCCTCCTAAAGTATGTTTTGCACAGCCTGAAGTACGTCCTCAAATGAGGAATATTGCTGGCCGTATTGGATATTTGGTCGTGCTATTAAAATCGTTTCGATACCACATGCTAGAGCGGCTTCTAGTTTTTCATCTACTGAGCCCACTTTGCCACTTTCTTTTGTAATCATTAAAGTGACATCATATTGGCGGAATAATGCTTCGTTTAACTCCTTTGAAAAGGGTCCTTGAATGGCTACAATATCTCGTTGTGCCACACCAAGCGCTTCACATTTTTCCATATTATCAAGGCGAGGCAACATACGTGCAATGACACGAGTATGTTCTAACCCTTGCAAGACCTTTGTAAATGTAGCAAGTGTTTTACTACCTGTTGTCAGCATAATGACGCCTCGTTTTGTCGCAGCTAATTGTGCTGCTTCCTCGTAATCTTTAACGACTGTAATCAGTGGATGTTCGTAATGCTCATTTGCGCGTTCATAGCGGATATATGGAACACCTGCACTTTTTGCCGCTGCCATGGCATTTTTAGAAGCTTCCTCTGCAAATGGGTGCGATGCATCAACGACTAAACGATCCCCTCGTTCAGTAATAAGTGCAGCCATCTCCTCTGCCGTCAATCGACCGACTAAATGAGGCAGTCCAACTTGTGCCAGACTTGTAGCAGCTGAATCCGTGACAACGGTAGCTGTAACAGCATAGCCTGCTGACTGCAATGCAAGTGCAAGATTTCTTGCATCGCTTGTCCCTGCTAACATGAAAATCATTTCACTAGCTCCTCTTCATGATGGTGGTCATGATGGTGGTCATGATCGTGGTGGTGATCGTGATCGTGGTCATGATGATGATGGTGATGACCATGGTCGTGGTCATGGTCGTGATGATGCTCCACGAATGCCGATGCATTAATACGGTACTGACATGTATCACAGTTCATTTTTACGTCTCCTGCAATGGCCTCTTCCATACGATCTAGCAACACCGTTTTTAATTTTGGATGGTAGCCAAAGTAATCCGCCAATTGGATGTCTAAATCAGCATATGTGGCTGCATAGCTCTTTTGCATCCCCTCCATACGCTCCATTAAGATCCCTGTAAATAAGAAATACGGCAACATAATAATCTTTTTCGCCCCAAGACGATAACAGCGTTCGATTCCTTCGTCCACTGAGGGATTCGTTACGCCCATAAATGCACACTCCACTGTTAGGACATCTAACTGTTCCCAAAGCAAACGACCAATTTTATAAAAATCACTGTTTGCATCCGCATCACTTCCACCGCGGCCGATAAATAAAATCGCAGTATCTTCTTGTTTTTCTTTAATATTCAAGCCTGTTCCTGATAAACGTTCTGTTAAAATATTTAACACTTCTTCATGCACACCAAGTGGTCGCCCATATGTAAAAGTTACATCCGGATATTTTAAACGAGCTGCATCAATCGCTGCAGGGATATGAATTTTTGAATGGCCTGCTTGCAATAAAATAATGGGCACTGCATACACCTCTGTAGCGCCACGCTTTACACATGCATCAATACCTGCTGGGATATTAGGTGCTTCAAATTCTAAAAAGCAAGTTTCAACGATATAACTGTCGTCAATTGAAGGAGTCAATTGTTGAATAAACGTGCGTACCTCATCATTTCCTGCTGCTAAACGGCTCCCATGGCCAATAAATAAAATTGCTTTCATTTCTTTTCTCCTCACTAGTCGCCGCACGGTGCTGGCTCTACTTTTATTTTGGATGACATATCTTGATACGTAAAATGCAATATTTTTTTCACTCGTTTAAAATACTTAAACAAGCGTTCATTTGGATGTGCATTTGCCTTATATTCCTCGATAATCGCTGTAATAAGCGGAATAAGCTGTTCTGGCTCTAACCCCTCTACGACAGGCTGTGCTGCATGTGCTGTTCGACCTACTGGCTTTGCTCCGATAAAGACATCAAATTTACTTTTGCGATAAACAATACCGATATCATCAAACACAGCACGATAACATGCCATGCCACAGCCATTAAAGCCAATATTTAATGTTTTCGGCAATGACAACCCACCAAGTTTTGCTTGAAGTTCTTCTGCATATGGGATGGAATCAGCCTTCTCCCCATAACAGAAATCACATGCCTTTAATGACAAGACATCCCCAATTGGTGAGAGTAAAAACCCTACTTCTTTCAACTTCTCTGTTATCGCTTGTGGTTCTGTCGTTGGGATTTTTAAGTGAATTTGATGGTCTGGCGTATACTCCATCGTGCCTTCATCTCCCACAACTTCAGCCAATGCCATCATCTGCTGTGGTGTAAAAAATTTATTTGCTACCCCAGGGCTAACAGCTAGTTCAAAAATTGACTCCATTTTTTGTTGAACTAGCTTTGGTGTAGCTTTTGTTGCAGTTGTCCCCTGCACCATTGCAAGTGCTGTTGCTGCCATTTCTAAAGACGATTTTGTCGGTGTTGATACAGGCGTAATGGCAATATTACTTTTCATCCGTCCTGCATTTGGGTCTGCCGCAAAATCATGGCTTGCAGTACCTGTTTCTTGGTTCATTGCCCACGGTTCATTTTCTTCTCTTAAACGCTGATGAGGACGTAAAGGCTGTTTTTCTTCCCCGAGCGTATATTTACGTTGATAGCCTCGCGGTGTAATCATTTTATTATCATAGAAAAACGTCGAAGAGTTGCCGATAATAACCGTTGTTAACATGCCGATATCATGCTCAAGCATCTCTGCTAAAGTCGTCATCGTAATTTCCTGACGCTCTCGGTAGGCACTCTTGACAAGACCTACAGGCGTATCAGGCGAGCGATATTCAAGTAAAATTCGCTGGGCTTCTACAATTTGACGTGTACGGCGACCACTTTTTGGATTATATAAAGCGATGACAAAATCTGCCATAGCTGCTGCTTCCACACGCTTGGCGATTAAATTCCATGGCGTTAAATGGTCACTTAAACTAATGGTACAAGAGTCATGCATAATCGGTGCACCTAGTAAACTTGCACAGGAATTAATAGCTGAAATACCTGGTACGATTTCGACTTCAACACCTGTTGCTTCTGTCCAACCAAGCTCAATAAGCACTTCATAGACAAGCCCCGCCATCCCATATACACCCGAATCTCCACTTGAAATAACGGATACAATATTGCCAGCTTCCGCTTGACGTACTGCTTCTTGCGCTCGTGAAACTTCTTCTGTCATGCCCGTACTAACAATCGACTTTGCACTAACTAAATCTTGAATAAGCTCAACATACGTTTTATAGCCAATAATAAATTCACTTTGTTGCAGTGCCTCCACAGCACGAGTCGTAATATGGTTAAAATCACCAGGGCCAAAGCCCACAACAAAAATCTTTCCTTTTTGCGCCATTTTTTACCCCTCTTTCACCTTGTCGATGCCTTTAATGGCTGTTGTTTGCGGTGTACGCTGTAATGTACCTTCTTTCAGTGTAAAAACATGTTCACTATGTAAAGAGTCATGGTTTAAATCTTGTACAAGTGTTCTCCCGTGTTCAACCGATGGCACACGATACCAATTTCCTTGTGGATAAGCGATGACAACACAGGCATCTTTGCATCTGCCATTACAGCGCGTTCTTGTCGTATGTATTTCCTTATCAAGTGCTAATTTCTCGATTTCATCTCGTATTGCTAGGGTAATTTCCTCTGCCTCTTTTTTCATGCAGCTACTGCCATTACAAATAAAAAGATGCGTTTTCATTCCCTCTAAGTTCCAAGTTGTCATTGCTTTTCTCCCCTCATTTACTTTTAGGAAAAAGAAAAAACCTTCACTCTATATCGAAGAGTAAAGGTTTTGTAGAAGCCAAAATAAAAACGAATATACACGTATCCGCTCTCGCTTCACTTCTCCCTCCGAAAAGTTTGCATGCCATCAATAAGCAGGTTTCCTGACTTAAGCTTCCTTTTACTCTCGCGCCTTCCCAAGTTTTCAGTGGCATTGCGATTTCATCAGCTATTACAGTAGCGGGGGCTGTATCGGATTTACACCGATTTCCCTATTATCTCGAACTTTTTCGAGCACTTATAGATGTATCTATATTAAATTGAAATGCTGTAAGTTTTTAAAATGAATTGAAAAACTGTCTCTATCATAGCCTATTTTTTTCATACTTTTCAACATTTCTTTTTCATTTATTAGATTTTTAATAAAATTTCAACAAGTATTTCATTGAAAGCGACCGTTATTCTCTTGTATTTATCTGAATTTTCTAGAATGTCAAACAACGAAAAAATTTTTTTATAAAAAAAGGATAGCTTGCGAATGGAAAAACATGTTACACTGTGTCGTGAAATCTCACAATTTCATCTTTTTTCGGTGCGAAGTGTAGCCATTTCGCTTAAAAGGGAAGCCGGTTCAAGTCCGGCGCGGTCCCGCCACTGTACTAGGGAGTTTTATAGAGAATGTCACTGTCCAATGGACGGGAAGACCTATAAAACGTTGAACTAAAGCCAGGAGACCTGCCGAAAAAAACGTGATCGTTTCAACCTACGAGGATAGGTGTGCGGCTTAGCAGATGATGATTCTATTTGCTTTTTCAGCTATGCACTTTTCCTAAAGTTAGGAGAAGTGCTTTTTTTATTGCGCACGCTACATTCGAAAATTTTGATTTAAGGAGGAGAGATTTTGAAATTATCTTTTTGGAAACTTAGTTACTTCCTACTAGCATTTTTACTAGTACCAAAACAAGCATTTGCCATGCACATCATGGAAGGATTTTTACCGATTGAATGGGCGATATTTTGGTGGATTATTTCGATTCCATTTATTATTTTAGGGTTACGCTCAATTCGCAAAACAATTGATGAAAACCCTGAAACGAAAATGATATTAGGGCTATCAGGGGCATTTGCATTCGTCTTATCTGCATTAAAGATTCCATCTGTTACGGGCAGTTGCTCACACCCTACTGGTGTTGGACTTGGCACAGTCCTGTTTGGCCCATTAGCAATGAGTGTGATTGGGACAATCGTCTTATTATTCCAATCGTTACTATTAGCGCATGGTGGCATTACCACTCTTGGCGCAAATGCTTTTTCCATGGCGATTGTAGGACCAATGATTGCGTATGCTGTTTTTAAAGGTGCTCAAAAAATCGGTCTATCCTTTTCTCTCGCTGTCTTTTTTGCAGCAATGCTTGGGGATTTGGGTACATATGTTGTCACATCCGTTCAACTTGCACTTGCCTTCCCTTCAGAAGTGGGAGGCTTTATGGCTTCATTCACGAAATTCGCAGGGATTTTCGCGTTAACACAAATTCCTCTAGCGATTAGTGAAGGGATTTTAACTGTCATTGTGATGAATTTCTTAAAAAAATACAATGTAAGCGAATTAAAAGCTTTACGTGTTTTCTCTGCAAAGGAGGCACATTAACATGAAGAAAAATTTACTGTTACTAGCTATTGTGATATTTTTAGCAATCATCCCTCTATTTATCCAAAAAGGCGCTGAATTCGGCGGTGCTGACGGTGAAGCTGAAGCAGCCATTGGTGAAATAAACAAAGAATACGAACCATGGTTTGAAAGCTTATGGGAGCCACCAAGTGGTGAAATTGAAAGTCTATTATTCGTCTTACAAGCCGCTATTGGCGCTGGTTTTATTGGCTATTTCGTGGGCTATATGCGCGGTAAGCATAAAGAAGGTTAAACGATGTTACTCATTGATAAGTATGCTTATATGAATAAACTAGCGTCCGTTCATCCGTTAGAAAAAATGACGTTCTCCCTTGGGTTGTTGCTATTGTCGCTTATCATGAGAGATGAACAAATTTCACTCATTACATTTCTTGTAATGAGTGCTTTTATCATTTTAGGCGCAAAAATTCCTTTACAATATTATGCAAAACTCCTGCTTTTACCGAGTTTTTTCTTGCTCTCCAGTTTACTATCTATTTTGATTTCGATTGCACCTGCTGCTAGTATTTTGCCGGCGCATCTATGGACATTTTCGCTAAGCCAGTGGACCATTTTTATAGGAAATGACAGCTTGATAACAGCGCGGCACCTGTTTTTCACCGTTTTGGGCAGTATTAGTTGTTTATATTTTTTAATTTTAACGACTTCCGTACAATCCATTTGTTATGTCTTACGGCAATGGCGGTTGCCAGCTTTATTTGTAGAGTTGGTAGAGCTAACATACCGTTTTATTTTTATCTTTTTGAACAGCATGCAAAAAATTCATCTTGCACAACAAGCACGTCTTGGTTATCAATCACCCATGCAATGGCTTCGGTCGATTTCCATGCTTATTGCAGCACTGTTTGCCGAAATGTTCCAACGCAGTCGCGAACTAAATAATGCGATGCAGGCACGCGGTGGCGAAGCTGTCTATTGGCAAGAAAGTAGTAGCTACAACAAGAAAAACTGGTTAGGCATTGTTATTATTTTCGTATCCCTCATTATCTATGGAGGTATTTCTCATGACTGAGCTTTATTTTGATCTTCGACATTTATCTTATGCTTATGCAGACGGCACTAAAGCTTTAACAGATATTACTTTGCAAATACCAAAGGGAAAAAAAATTGCCCTGCTTGGTCACAATGGCGCAGGTAAATCTACGTTATTTCAGCATTTAAATGGTATTTTAAAACCGACAGCTGGCACTATTTCTTTTTGTAACGAAACGCTTAGCTATTCTAGAAAAGCATTAGCAACATTACGACAACAAGTCGGCATCGTCTTCCAAGATGCAGACAATCAACTTTTTTCTGGTACCGTCAAGCAAGACATAGCTTTTGGGCCATTAAATCTTGGCTGGTCAAACGAAAAAATTGAAGAAAAAATCGCGTGGGCTGTTGCGCAAACAGAGGTTGAAGCATTGCTTGATAAGCCTATTCACTTTTTAAGCGTCGGACAAAAGAAACGTGTTGCCATGGCTGGTGTGCTCGCAATGGAACCTTCCGTCTTACTATTAGATGAACCGACTGCTGGGCTAGATACTTATTATGCGGCACAATTTTTACAGTACTTAGCTAAATTAGAAGATGGGCAACGTACGTTTTTATTAGCGACACATGATATCGCTTTAGCCTATGAATGGGCGGATCAAATAATCGTGATGGAGGCAGGGAAAATCATTTATAATGGGGATCCAATCGACATGTTCTACCAAGAGGAATTGCTTGAAAAAGCCCACCTTGAACGACCATGGGTATTTGAAATGACGCTTGCCTTACAAACGAAAAAACTATTGGGCGACAATATAGCAATGCCTCGTTCCAAAAAAGATTTACACAAACTTATTGAACAACTTTAAGAACGTATCGAGCATAACGAGTACTAGATGCTAGTTGTCGCCATACACTCCTTCTTAAGGAACAAATCTAGTAGCCACCACCCTCATCTATGAATATCTACCAACCTTGCCATATCCCGTATGCAACGAACCGTGTTGTTGTCAAACACCCACTGTTACATACGGGACGATTAATATTCCACCGTCTTTCACTCCGCAAAAGAACGATGAACAACTCGTGCGAAAAAACCTATAAAGCTTTCATTTATAAAATAATATACTAGTTATAACAAAAAAACTTGTAAAAAAATTTTATTGTGGTATGAAACCTTTCTCTTTACCATCCGTTATAAATATTGTAGTTTATAATTTTTTAAGGAGGTAAAAACAATTGAAAAACTGGGTGATGAAATCAATCGCTGTCGTAGCATGTTCTGCCTTACTGGTTCCTGCTGCTTCTGCCTTTGCTGAAGCACCACAGAACCCAGAATCAGTGAAAACTATGCTCGCTAGCAACAACAAACAAGGAGCGAAGCAGTTCAAGCAACAAACAGGAGGAAACGAATGGATTAGTGATAATACGATTATCGTGAAACATTCGGGTCTTGCTAAGAACGTACATAGTAAAATAGGTGCAAAAGTTATTCGCTCCATTCCTTCATTAGGTTACGATGTAATCCAACTTAAAAAGGGACAATCGTTAACAGAGGCTGTTTCCTACTACGCCAAGCAAAAAGGTGTAAAAAGTGTATCCCCAAGCTACAAATATCATTCCTTTAACACTGTTGTAGATCCAAAGAAAAAAGATATGTATCATTTGCAGCTACTGGAAATTGATAAAGCACTAGCATTAGCTGGCAATCATGATGTAAAAGTAGCCGTTATCGATTCAGGTGTAGACTATAAACATCCCGATTTGCAAGCGCAAGTACTGCCACCATATAATGCGGTAAAACCTGCCGACTCTCCTGTTGCTGATGCTCACGGCACGCATGTCGCTGGCATTGTAGGCGCGACAAAAGATAATGGTATCGGCGGGCATGGGGTATATCCTAATGCCAAAATCCTTCCAATAGACGTCTTTAACGGACAAGAAGACGCGAGTGATTTTGCCATTGCTCAAGGCATTCTTTATGCCATCGAACAAAAAGCGGACATTATTAATATGAGTCTTGGTGGCTATGGAGAGTCCCCTCTAATGGAAGAGGCTGTTAAAATGGCGATTGATAAAGGGATTACCGTCATAGCTGCGGCAGGCAATGAAGCAACCGATAATTACTCCTTCCCAGCTTCTTTTGAAAGCGTTATTAGCGTTGGTGCTACAAATGAACAAAATAAATTAGCTAGCTTCTCAAACTATGGTCCATCTGTAAACTTGGTGGCTCCGGGAGAAGATATATATAGTACCGTCTACGATGAAAAGAAAGGCTCGTCCTTCGCAATATTTAGCGGTACATCAATGGCATCACCTGTTGTTGCAGGTGTAGCGGCACTATTAAAATCCAAATATCCAAATTTAAAGCCTTATGAAATAGAAGCGATTCTTGAATTGACTGCTAAAGATTTAGGGGAGCCAGGCTACGACCTTACGTATGGACATGGTCTGGTTGATCCTGTTAAAGCACTACAATTTGATATTAATAATCTACCTAAACGCTATAACGAAACAAAAGAACAACGGTTGAATAACGCCAAAGTACTGAAAAAGAATGTTCTAAATACAGAAAAAGGTGAGTTTAGGCTTCCAGAAGAGAAAAAATGGTACAAGGTAGATTTAAATGCGAATGAATATGCTCAATTGTCTTTAAAAGGTGCCGAAAATTACGATTATGCATTTGATTTATACTTCTACCCTACTGGTTATAGTGGCGATGTAGAACCGATTAAAGTAAATGATGTGCGCGTGAACCAACAAGAGGGCTATCTATATAAAGCAGAGAAACCAGGAACACTTCTTATTGGTGTAAAGGACCATAATGGAGGCTATAGCTTAAAGGGCAAGTCTTACTTTACATTTACAGCTCAAACAACAAACACATTACCAATTGATAATTTATCGACGATCGATCAAGCAGTAGCGATACAAAAATTCCCATTCAATACACAAGGGAAAAACTATACACTGCTTTCTAAAGATCATGAGAGCGACCAAGACTATTTCACATTCACTGTTTCAAAGCCAACGACGTTGAAATTTGATTTATCTGGTATTCCTGGTGTAACTGCATCTTTAGAACTTTATCTAAAAACAGATTTTGAACATGAACCTTCAGAACAAGGTGACGATAAAGAAGATGATGAACGCCTCCCAATCTCGGCATTAAGCAGCAAAACAAAAGGCGAAGGAGTTAGTCTTATTGTCGATGTCGAACCTGATGAAGAATATGTCCTTAGCGTTACAAATAACAGTGATAACGATTCTTCATTCGAGTCTTTCTTAACGTTTTTAAGTGGCGGCATTGACAATGAAGAAAACGATAGAATTAACGAGTCCATTTTTCCTTACACATTAACTGGTGAAGTCGTTTATTTACCTGAAGATGAAGACGGTCTTCCATTAATTGAACCGACACAAGAAGCCGAGGAAAATAATCCTTCCTCACCTGCTCCATCGAAAACAAAAAAACGCCAACAGAACTTTAACAAAAAACTATTTTCAAGTATAGAAGTATCTGATGAAGAAGAGGACTCAAAAGTAATTTTGGAGCATGCAATTCCTTATACGATTGGTAAAGAATACAAGGCATACTTCCAAACAGATGAGGATATCGACTATTTTATTTTCACACCACAAGAAGATGCCATCTATAGTTTCCAATTTCAAAAAGGCAAAAATCAAAGACCAACTGGTAGTATTTTAGAATATGATGAGGAAACGAAAGAATTGCAACTAATTTCTTCATTAACGAATGATCCAGCGATTATTTCACGACTCTACGGCATAACAATCAATGAAAATGATCCCAAGACAATTGCTTTGAAAAAGGGTAAAACTTATGTTGCTAAAGTCTTAAATTTCGGTGATCGTTCTACCGAACCATATATTTTTAAAGCAAATAAAATTGCGGCAATTCCCCAAGACCAAAATAAAGAAATCAATACAGTTGAAAATGCCCGTTCAATTGAATCTGGCACCAACTATCAAAATAAACTCGTTTTTTATGATGATACAAATTATTACTACTACAAACATCAGGGCGAAGATACAGTATTAAGTCTTCTCATCAATTCCGAGCCATATACAAATAAGCAAGGAACGTCATTACCAAGAGAGCTACAAATAGATTTGAAATTTACGGGCTCTATCATTGAAGATACTAATGGTAATAAGCAAATTGACGGCAATGAAATGCAAACAGAAATTCCATTTGGCCAAGGTGAAAGCTATTTTGAAAGGCTACTTGGTATATCAGGGATATCGGCGCTAAATACATCATTTAAAGTAAAAAAAGATTATGGTTACTTTATTGCTGTTAATGCCATCGATAACGGCTTAGTTTCGACTCAGCCATATACTTTAAAGCTCTTTGATCATAAAAAGAAGGATGAGGATGCGGATTCTAAATTAGTCAATGGTATACCTACAAAACCATCTTCACTAACGAAAACAGACGATAAATGGGTAGCTACTCAATATTTCAATGCAAATGTACCGTTTGGTGATAAGGACTATTTTGAATTCTACAATGACAGCAAGCGCAATGTAACGTTCACCTTACTAACCGAAAAAGGTTTGGATGGTGTTATCCGTATTATTGATGCTAAAGGACGCACAGTAAAAACCATCGATAATTACGGTGCCGATGATGCCGAACTAGGTATCGTACCATTGGAGCCAGGAACATACTATATTGAAGTTAGTGAAGCAAATGGTCGAGCAAGTACACAACCGTATACACTGGCAATACAGTAAATGCATTACCTTTCTGTCAATAGAAAAGCCCTAGATTGATATCTAGGGCTTTTTCATAATTACCATTCATTTAACCAAAATACTTTACATAATTACAATATTGATCTTGTATCATATTCAGATTTTCATATAATTTACGCGCATGTACATTGTCAGCAGCGGTTTGCAGTGTCACATAACGTGCCGATTGCTGCTCACAATATTGAAACACTTTTTCCATCAATGCTGTGCCTACCCCTTGGCCCCTCGCTTCATCCGTTACATAGATATCATTTAGTATATAAGCACGCTGTAATGCGATAGAAGAAAACGTTGGGTACAGTTGTGCAAACCCTATTGATTTCCCATTTTCCACAGCAATAAAAATAATGGATTCTTTTAAAGCCATCCGTAATTGGATAAATGCTTTGGCACTACTAATATCCGATTCTAGTCCATAAAACTGCCGATACTCATCAAATAGCACTGTTACATCTTCTAATTCATCCATTGTTGCGTGAAGTATTTCCATTTTCATTCTTCTCCCCTTATGTCTACCCATGATGGTCTTAAAATGTATGTAGCTAGTGTTCATTATAAAGGAAATGATAGGATAAAGATATTGTCAATAGTACCTCACTAGTCCTATACAACATTCAAAAGGTGCCACCTTTGATGTCACGAAGGACTTCAAAAATAGCACCCTTTCTTTAATGGAAATATTGATCTACACGTTGTATTACTTCATCAGCGGAAAGCCCAGCTGCATCGATAATAGGACCTGCCATAATAGGATCACTAATGCCCATGACATCTCTATCTTGTCCTGTAATTACGCAAGCATCACATTTTTTTGCATCTGCTTCATTACGAAGCTGAATCACTTCATACCCTTTTGCTTTTAAAGCATCTTCTACGTTTGATAATGATTGTTCAACACCAATAATTTTAGACATTCTTCTTCCACCTCCTATATGTTAATGTGCCATATAGGTTACCTAATTATTCACTTATTTTATATTTTATTATGTACAAATAACACAGGCTTCAGATAGCTACAAAATCACCTAACAATATACATATAATCCAATTCCACATGATATACTGTAAAAAAGTTTTAAGCTTTAATCACTAACAGGATGGGAGGATAAACATGATCTATAGTAAAACGGCCAAAACAATAGAAACAGAGCGCTTACTGCTTCGTCTGTTTCAGGAATCAGATGCACAAGCAGTCAGCAATTATTGTAATAATTATAATATCTATAAAAACACATTAAATTTACCTTATCCCTATTCATTAGAATGTGCACTCACATGGATCGCAAATCATGAAAAGCATTATGATCTAGATACTATGTATGAATTTGCTATAACAGACAAACAAAGTGGACAGTTATATGGGGCAATCGGTATTTCCAATCATCCACAATATAAAAATGGTGAAATTGCCTATTGGATTGGTGAAGAGCATTGGGGCAATGGCTATGCAACCGAAGCCGCTAAAGCACTAATTGATTTTGTATTTACAGAGAAAAACTATCATCGTGTTTATGCTCGCTATTTTAAATCAAATCCCGCTTCTGGTAAGATTATGGAAAAGTGTGGTATGCGTTATGAAGGTACTTTAAAAGATCATATTTATAAAAATAATACATTTGAAGATATTGTTTTTTACGGAATTATTAACCCAAAAGAATAAAGGGCAAACGAGGTGCTTACGTCATAAAAACGTAAGCACCTTATTTAAGATCATCTAAAAAATCTTTACTAAAGCTCGTCTGTGATTGAAAAGATGATCGTTTTGCAATATCTGCTCCTCGTTTAATGATGCCTTTGCCAAATCGTTCTTCTATCTCATCCACTACCTTTAAAATTGGCTCCTCTTTGATATGCTCTTCAAAATTAAAAAATGTTAATTGCTGTGTCATTTCTTTCATATTGCTGACATTCGAAATGGTTACGCCTAATAATCGGACAGGCTCCTCATTCCAATGTTTTTGAAAAAGGCTCCATGCATGTTCAATAATATCTTCTTTTAAAAAAATAGCATTGTTGACCGATTTACTGCGCGTATAGGTTTTCCAATTAGCTGTACGGATTAAAATACTCACCGTGACGCCAGCAAGTTTTTTAGCATTTAATCGATCCGCTACCTTTTCAGAAAGTGTAGTAATAAGTTTATATAATTCATCTCTATCCGTCGTATCGTGCGAAAGTGTTGTCGAGTTCCCTACACTTTTCGTATCATATATTGCCTCGGGATCAACAGGTCGATCATCCTCACCATTCGCCTTCTGTTTCATACGAACACCATTGATGCCAAATTGTTGCTTTAATAGCCGTTCATCCGCCACAGCTAATTCTCCAATTGTTTGTATACCCAACTTTTTCAACTTCTCGGCTGTGCTTTTCCCAATTCCATGCATTTCTATGACATTCAATGGCCACAGTATAGATGGTACATCACGCTTACGTAATATGGTAATTCCCATCGGCTTTTTCATATCGCTTGCCATTTTCGCTAAAAACTTATTAGGTGCAACACCTATTGAACAAGGCAATTGTAGTTCGTTCCAAATGCGGTCTTGTATGCCTTGTATAAGGTCCATTACATTTTGACCTTCTACCATCGGCAATTGCATATACCCTTCATCAATAGAAACTGGTTGAAGAATTTCACTATATTCTTTCAATAAGCTAAAAAATGCTTTTGAAGCTGCTCGATATCGCTCAAAATTCGGTGGCAGAACAATTAAATCGGCACACTTTCTTCTTGCCTCACCGACATTCATCGTTGTATAAACACCACTTTTTCTAGCTTCATAGCTACATGTAATCACGATACCTCTACGCTCTTTTGGATTACCTGCAATGGCGATTGGTTTTCCTTTTAATGAGGGATCGTAAATTTGTTCCACTGAGGCATAAAAGCAATTCAGGTCAATATGCAAAATAATTCTTCCTTTATGCATTTTCTTTCACCTCATTAATTATTATCTACATACATTTTTAAAAGAAAGAATGTATCGTTTCTGCGTCATGTTAATCCTTCAATTTAAACTTTTTCTATAGTTTATCACATATAAGAACTTTTGTTCCTTTTTTCACCCACTTGCATTTTTTGCGACAAAAAAAGTGCAGGTACTGTACAATGATTGCACAATAGCTGCACTGTTATTTTATGTTGTATAGGAACCATTAATTTTCACATAGTCATAGGACAAATCACAACCCCATACAGTAGCTTCTTCCTTGCCTAATCCGAGAGATACTTTAATCTGGATTTCAGAATTCTCAAGATACTCTTGGATGACAGATAAATCGACGGTATCGATTGGTTTCCCTTGATAAATTAACGTTTCACCAAAATAGATGGAGATGTTTTCAGGATTAAGGTCTACTTCATCTTCACATTTACCAATCGCCATGGCTATACGTCCCCAATTGGCATCTTTTCCAAAAATAGCGGTTTTCACGAGTGGCGAATTCACAATACTTTTAGCCACTTTTTTTGCTTGTGCAAAGCTCGATGACGCATTGACAGTGACTTCAACTAATTTTGTAGCGCCTTCCCCATCACGGGCAATTTCTTTTGCCAAGTCAATGCTCATATTATTTAACGCTTCAGTAAATTGCTTGATATCCACTTTCCCTGCTAATCCATTCGCCATAATGGCTACTGTGTCACTTGTACTCGTATCGGTATCAACACTTACCATGTTAAATGAATGATTCACGGCTTCTTTAAAAATTGTTTGTAAAGTCGCGGCTGGAATTTCAGCATCTGTTACAAAGTAAGATAACATCGTAGCCATATTCGGCTCGATCATGCCAGAACCTTTTGCAATACCAACTAGTGTAGCATTACCGACTTTGCATATTTTACATTTTGGATAAGTATCAGTCGTCATAATTGCTTGTGCTGATTTTTCTAAGCCTCCTTCTACTAACTGTTCTTTAAGATTGATGATTCCATTTTTTATTTTATCCATCGGTAATTGATGCCCAATTACACCAGTTGAAGAAGGTAAAATATTTTCAGGTGCAATTGCTAACTCTTGTGCGACCAAGTTGACAATTTCTTGAACATTACGAATCCCCTCTTCCCCTGTTGCGACGTTCGCATTTTTACTGTTAATGACAAAACATTGTAATTTACCGTTTGCAACATTTTCCTTACCAATGGGGATAGGTGCACCACAAAATTTACTTTGCGTAAACATAGCAGCTGCGTTTGCTACAGTAGATGACATAATAACCGTGAAGTCTAGCGTTTCATCTTTAATACCGAGGTTCTTCACACAAGTATAAAATCCTTTCGGCATCATTGTTTGCAAATCATTTTCTTTTTTCCCTAGTTCTTGCATTGCCTTTTCCTCCTTTTCAACTTTTAGTCTGCAGTTTCCAAATATTTAACCATCGCTACTTCATCGCAATTATTAATTTTTGGGCAATTCACGCAATCCGTCCAAACCTTTTCTGGCAAATCATCTCTTTTGACAATTTGAAATCCCAGTTTTGAAAAAAACTTTACTTGATATGTTAAGGATATTAATCTTTCCACCCCTAATTTGGGACTCTCCTGAATGATATGTTCCACTAACATTCGACCGATTCCTTTTTGTTGGTAATCTGGATCTACGACTAAGGAACGAACCTCTGCTAAATCTTGCCCTAAGACATGTAGCCCTGCTACCCCAACAACCTTAGCATTGTCCTTAACAACATACAAACACTGTAACTGTTGATAAATTGATAATAAGGAACGAGGTAATACAATCTCTTTATCTGCGTAAATTTTGATTAGTTCATAGACAGGTGTAACATCAGCTGTTGTAGCATTATATATTTTCATAGATTTCTCCTTCTTCTAAAAAAATTAATATGTTATAAATATGCACTAAACTGATTTAAAATGCAATTTGTTTTTGTGAAAATTTACAGAATATTTGAAGCGCGGGTAAACCTTTGGGAAGCGCGGGTAAATGTCTCCAATTCGCGGGTAAACTGTGAAAAACCGCGGGTAAATGCCCCTGATTCGCGGGTAAACTTTTGGGAAACCGCGCTGTTACGCTCAACAGTAAAAAAGTGTTAGATTGCATGCAATCTAACACTTCTCCCTTCCACTCATTCACTGTTAATCTACAAACGCGTAGTCACCATCACTTTCAAGCAATTCCTTTAACACCGTTAAAGCTTGCTCAAGCTGTGTGCTATTTTCTGGTGCCGTAATTGCCAACCGTACAGCATTTACTGGTTTGGCATTACCTACTGCAAAACGTTCTGCTGCATAGACTTGGACGCCCGCTTTCGAAGCAAGTAATTCAAACTGCACACCTGTAAATTTTTCTGGTAATAGAAGCCATCTAAAAATACATTCATCATCACCTAAAATATTGTATTCACCTAAATACTGATTCACAAGCGCATTTTGTTGTTTAGCATATAAGCGATGTTTCTCTAATATCGTTTGCGCAACACCATCTTGAATTAGTCTTGCTGTAAGCTCCACCATAACAGGTGATACCGAAATATTGATATTATATAGTGTTTCAATAATTTTCTTTCTTAATGCACTAGGCGTCACAATAAAGGATAACCTTAAACCAGGTGATATCGTTTTGGACACGCTGGCAATATACACTACCTTTTCCGGTGCATAAAAGGCGATTGGCGCTAGTGGTTGCTCCTTCAAAAAGCTATAAATGGCGTCCTCTATCACGATCAATCCTTTTTGCCTTGCCACTTCTGCTATCATTTTTCTTGTTTCCAAAGACATTGTATGGGTTGTAGGGTTATGAAAATCTGGAATCACATAAAGACCTTTAATATGTTCATTTTTACAAGCATACAATAGTCCTTCTTTTGTCATCTCTCCATTTTTTTGCTGAATGGCAACTAGTTGAATACCAAGCATATTGGCTGCCGTTTTGATTCCTGCATATGTAATAGGATCTGTTCCAATACGATCTCCTGGATGAAATAAAGCGGCTAATGTGCCGACAATTGCATTTTGACCTCCTGCACCAAGCAATATTGGTTGATCCGTTTGAAATCCAACCTTTTCTAAAAGTTTTGCTGCTGCTTCAGTTTGCCATGCATTCCCTTCTGGTCGACCATATTGAAATAACTTGCTGACATTAGAATCATTCAGCATTTTCTTCATATAACGTGTTATTTCTTCATTTGCATACGCATCTGGTAAGACCGAACCTAACTCGATTAAATGACCAGCATTACTTGTCGGTAATAAAATTTTATTTGCCGCTACATCAGAAGAAACAAATGTACCACTCCCAATGGAGGCATAAATTAGTCCCTTTTGTCCGCACAGCTTAAACGCTCGTGTAATTGTACTTAAATTGACATCTAAAAAATCAGCCAGTTCTCGTTGTGGTGGCAACTTAGTCCCTGGCAATAAAACGCCTTCCTTAATATCCTGCTCTAACTGCTCTGCAATTGCGATATAGATTGGCGCAGAAATATTGCTTATATTGGGCTTCCAGCTCATTGGGTATTCATCAAATGAGTTAAACGGCATGTTTTAACCCCTTTCTTTTGGCTTTGCATACAATATATAATTGTCTTGCATACAATCATAATATTGTATGCAAATGATTACAATGCTATAATTTTTAAAAAATCAGAAAAAGGGACCGATAAAATTATGCAATATTCTGAAAGAATCTTAAACACACCATCTTCATTCATCCGTAATATTTTAAAAGTAACGGATGCCGAGGATGTCATTTCCTTTGCAGGTGGGCTACCAAACCCCATCTCTTTCCCAATCGATGCATTAAAAGCATCTGTTGACCATGCGATTCGTGAAAATGGCAGTCGATTATTCCAATATTCATCTACACAAGGCTATGCACCTTTACGTGAATACATCGCAGCTAAGTACAAACGTGTTCATGGGTTAGATATTAGTGCAGATGATATATTGATTACAACTGGTTCACAGCAAGCGCTTGAACTGATTGGTAAAGTACTTATTAATAAAGGGGATGGCATTGTCATTGAGGAACCAGGCTATTTAGGCGCGATTCAAGCCTTCACATTAAGTGAGCCTAATTTCTATGGTGTAACCCTTGAAAACGATGGCCTTAATTTAGAAGAATTAGAGAATGCGTTACAGCAGCCAAACGTAAAATTCATCTATACAGTACCTAACTTCCAAAATCCAACCGGTCTTACGTATTCAAAGGAAAAACGTCAACAAATATATGACATTATTGCTAAATACAACGTAGCATTAATTGAAGATGATCCATATGGAGAACTACGCTTCCAAGGTGAACCACTTCCTTATATCGGTGCCGGAAAACTCGAAAATAGTATTTTACTAGGTTCTTTCTCTAAAACAGTTACACCAGGTATGCGCCTTGGCTTTATTATTACGAAAAACAAAGTGTTAATGAAACATATTGAAACAGCAAAGCAAGCAACTGACCTACACACAAACATTTTCTCACAATATGTGATTTATGATTACTTAGCAAATAATGATTATACAGAACACGTAAAAAAAATCATTGCTTTATATAAAAATCAATCTGATGCAATGCTAGATGCGATGCAGGAATTCTTCCCTGCACATGTTGAATACACTCGTCCAGATGGTGGGATGTTTATTTGGGCGACAATGAATAACGGTGTCGCAGCATTGGACGTCTTTAATAAAGCAATGGAACAAAAGGTCGCTTTCGTTCCTGGCGATCCCTTCTATACGTCAAAAACAGGTGTAAACACGATGCGTCTGAACTATACAAATGCAACACCTGACATTATTCGTGAAGGCATTAAACGTTTAGGCAGCATTTTATAATGCAATAAAAAAAAATCGGATGAGCGCTATCCATAAGCGCACATCCGATTTTTATCTTTCATTCGGATAATAGATGGTCATGCCTAGCTTCGTTAATGTATCACCTGCATTACGATAGTCATGCGGTCTGTCAGCTTTAAATCGAATGGAATCACCACTTTTTAAAGTGTAGGTACAGTCATTGACACAAATCATTAGTTCCCCTGCAAAAACAGTAATAAATTCCTCTGTGCCTTCTTTATGACCCTCTGCGCTTAAGTGACCACCTTGATCAATCTCTATTGTATAGATTTCAAAACGACTATCTTCTTGAAATGGAAAATTTGGATACACTCTATATTTTCCATTATCTTCTGACAATACTGGTATATCCTTTTTCAGCACGACTTCTGTTTCCGACTGCGGCTGATGGATAAGAGTTGTAAAGGATACCTTTAAACCAGTTGCAATTTTCCAGATAGTTGTAAGCGTCGGACTAGACTCGCCTCTTTCAATTTGTCCAATCATCGTTTTACTAACGCCACATAGCTGAGACACTTTTTCTAAACTAAGTTTCTCTTTTTCGCGAATAGCTTTTAAATTCCTTGCAAAAATTAAATGAATTTCCTCCAATACAAGCACCCCTTAAAAAATTGTACAATATAACGACCTTTATGTATAATAAAAAACAGGGCGTTATATAGTTTATTTCGGACGATATAACGCACAAAAAATGAGGAGGTCTAAAATGCCTTACATATCCTTTTTAGTATTCGTTATCATTACAAGCTTTACACCCGGGCCGAACAACATTATGGCAATGGCCTATGCCAACCAATATGGATTAAAAAAAACGATGCAGTTTTGTCTCGGTGTGGGCATTGGCTTCTTTACAATAACCGCTTTAAGTAGTTTTTTTAATTTTGCTGTTAGTCAAATTATGCCCATTATTACATTTCCACTAACGATTTTAGGGGTAGGCTATATGTTGTATTTAGCTTTTAAAATTGCGACAACCAAAGACCACGTAGATTCGAATCCTAACCATCTAGAGGAGCATAAACGAAACCTTTTACTACTTGGAGCCTTTCTACAGTTCGTCAATCCAAAAGGAATTTTGTTTGGCATTACGGTCGTTGCGACCTATATTTTGCCGTATTACACTTCCTATATGAGTTACATTTTATTTGCATTATTTTTAGGGTTTGTCGGGATTATAAGTACATTTAGCTGGGCTCTATTTGGCTCTACCTTTCGAAAAGTACTTTTACAGTATCAACAACCATTCAATATTTTCATGGCAATTTTATTAGTTTACAGTGCTTTCTCCATACTTTTTCATTAACAAAACCCCTCATTGTACGTTATATTGTACAATGAGGGGTTATTTTTAGATTTAAATCGACCAAGTATTATTTTGTATATGTTAATACGGCATTTTTCTTAAATTTTGCTAATGCGGCTGTTGCCTCATTTTTGTTTGTATATTCAAAAATACGCACATTTTTTTTCTCAAAAACTGTAATAACCCACATCTTAACCTCTCCCTTACCTATTATTTTTGTAATATAACAATCACCTAACATGTGATACAAAGAACAAACTGTCTTATAACAACTCTTGCTAATTTTCATTTTACGCTCTTTTTTAAAAAAATAAAGCTTTATGTGAAGCCCTTCACAAACTGTTCAATTTCAAAACGCTTTCATTGAACATTTTGTGAAAACCATCATTTTATAGGTATATTATCGGAACCATTTATTTACCTTTCTCCTTCTCTTTTATCGACCAAAAAACCGTCTGTGCGCCTTTTCCACGACGCTCACACGATTTTGAGGTAATCATATTGTGTAGTAGTAGATTTTATTTCATAATGATTGGTTGAATTAAGAACAAAATGCTTCTTCTTGCTTTTGTGTCAGCTCGATTTCAAAGCCCAAATCTTCAAGCATACGATAATCGCTATTGGCTTCTTGTCCTTCAGTAGTTAAGTAATCCCCAACAAAAATACTATTTGCTGCATACAGTCCAAATGGCTGAAGGAATCCTAAATTGACTTCGCGACCACCGGAAATTCTAATTTCCTTCGAAGGATTCATGTAGCGGAATAACGCTAATACTTTTAAGCAATAGCGAGGATTTAAGTCCTGTGTTCCTTCAAGTTTCGTTCCATCAATTGCATGTAAGAAGTTAACTGGAATTGAATCCGCGTCCAACTGATGCAATGCGCGTGCAATTTCCACGACATCCATTTTCGTTTCTTTCATCCCTATAATGGCTCCAGAACATGGGGAAATACCATGTTTCTTTACAACCTCAACGGTATTAACACGATCCTCATATGTGTGCGTCGTCGTAATATAGGAATGGTGACGCTCTGATGTATTTAAGTTATGATTGTAGCGATCAACACCCGCTTCTTTTAATTGTTGTGCTTGTTCTTCTTTTAGTAAACCTAAGCAAGCGCAAACTTTTAAGCCATATTTTGCTTTAATTTCTTCAACGGCTTCACTCACTACATTGACATCTTTACGAGTCGGCCCACGTCCGCTTGCGACGATGCAATACGTACCAATTTTATTTTCAAACGCACGCTTTGCCCCCGCTAATATTTCTTCTTTTGTAATGAACGGATATTTCTCAATAGGAGCGGTCGATTTAGATGACTGCGAGCAATAGCCACAATCCTCTGGGCAATAGCCACTTTTAGCATTCATAATCATATTTAACTTTACTTTTTTACCGTAATAGTGCTTACGAATGGCAAATGCGCCGTCCATTAGCTTTAAAATATCATCATCATCACTATTTAAAATGGCAAGTGCCTCATCATCGCTAATTACCTTGCCTGCAATCACTTCATCTGCTAATTGTAACCAATTCACTAAACATTCTCCTTTTCAATTTGCACAAGTTTTATAGCTCTAGCGGAACGGAATACTTTGTATAGACGTTCAGCTAAAAGGGCAGAAGCAATTGCTAAGCAAAAGTCTGCAACAATACTATTGACAAAGCCTACTAAAAATACATGAGACCAACTTGATTTCATGTTTAACCATACATTTAATGCTACATATAAATAAGGTACTGCGACTGCATAAATAATGATAAGCCCTATAATATTGGCAACAATGAAATGCTTTTTCGTTGGTGATTCTACTCGATCAATCATATAGCCGATTACTAATGCAGCAAGAGCAAATCCTATTAAGTAACCAAAAGTCGGCTGCAATACATATGTAATGCCTCCACCTTGTGTAAAAACTGGCAAGCCAACTAAACCTATTCCTATGTAAACTAGCTGACTTTGAAATCCATTGCGACCACCGAGTAAGCAGCCCGCTAAAAAGACAAAGACAATTTGTAATGTAAACGGCACGAGTGGTAATGGAATTTTAATGAAGGCACCAACTGCTGTTAATGCAGCAAACATCGCAATCATCACAAGTGATAACGTTGACTGTTGTTTCAACATGCCCTCATCCCTCCCGCTCTTCAAAAAATTGAACAATTGTATCTTTTGTTGTTTGAATCATAAATTGCATTTCATCGTCCGTTATAATGTATGGTGGCATGAAATACAAAACATTCCCAAGTGGACGAATCAGTAACCCTTTTGCTAAAGCCCTTTTGTATATTTGATAGCCGATGCGCTCCTCACTCGGTAATGGCTCTTTGGTATCGCGATTCGCCACAAGTTCAATCGCCCCGACAAACCCAACTTGCCGATATTCACCAACAAAAGGTAAATCACTAAAAGCCTCCAAGGCTAGCTTTCGCATGCGTTCACTTTTGTCTTGCACAACGTCTATATACTGTTCTTCTTCAAATATCGCCAATACCTCTAGAGCAACACGGCAGGCAAGTGTATTCCCTGTGTAACTATGTGAATGTAAAAACGCCTTCATCGTGGCGTAATCATCATAAAATGCCTGATATACTTCATTCGTCGTCATTACGACAGACAATGGTAAGTACCCACCTGTTAAACCTTTTGATAAACACATAAAATCCGGAGAGATATTAGCCTGCTCACAGGCAAAAAGTGTACCTGTGCGCCCAAAACCTACAGCAATTTCGTCTGCAATTAGATGCACATCATATTGCGTACATAATTCACGTAAACGTCGCAAATAAATAGCTGGATACATTTTCATCCCTGCTGCCGCTTGAATGAGTGGCTCAATAATAACCGCCGTAATTTCCTTATGATGCTTGCGCAACTGATCCTCTACAAAACTAATACATTGGGCATGGCAACTATCCGGATGATGCTTAAATGGGCAACGGAAACAATCTGGGCCTTGTGCTCGTACCGTATCCAATAACAGTGGTTGATACACTTCGTTATAAAGATCTACGCCACCGACGGATAAAGCACCTAATGTTTCACCATGGTAGGCATCCGTTAATGCCAAAAAGCGTTTTTTTTGCGTTTTTCCCGTTTGCATATGATATTGAAAACTCATTTTTAAAGCGACTTCTATAGCAGATGAACCATTATCTGCAAAAAATACTTTTTGTAAACTTTGTGGTGTTAAAGCTACTAATTTTTGTGCGAGTTTAATCGCTGGCTCATGTGAAAAATTCGCAAAAATTGTATGCTCCAACGTAAATGCTTGTTCACTTAATGCTTGGCTAATACGTGGATTGGCATGTCCAAATAAATTGACCCACCATGAAGATACCGCATCAAGATAGCGTTGATTCTGTTCATCATACAGCCATACACCTTCGCCTTTTTTTATAACGATTGGTGGAAAAGCCTCATAATCTTTCATTTGTGAGCAAGGATGCCAGACATGTTGTAAATCTTTTTCTTGTAGCTCAGTTAATACTTGTTTCACGTCTAATCAGCCTTTCAAACAATGATGTGCCCGTAATTGCATACTCATTAATGTCCGACAGCTCTTCCAGCTTTGGTATCGTCATATAGGGCAATGTATAATACTGTAAAATCGTTTGGATATTGTCTTGCTCCATCCTGCTCCCCATATCACCGTTAAATACAAGACCAAGCACTTCAATTTTCCGTGTAGTCAATGCCTCTAACGTTAAGAGCGTATGGTTAATTGTTCCTAGTGCTGTTCGTGTAACCACGACAACGGGTAGTTTACTTTCAACAATGACATCCAACAATGTCGTTTCGCCACATGCATCTAATGGCACAAAGAGCCCACCCGCTCCTTCACAAATAACAACATCCCATGTTTGCTGTAAAAGTTGCATTTGCTTTAATAACTGCTGTGTGTCAATTTGCTGCCCCTCCAGTTGAGCCGCAAAATGTGGCGATGCAGCCTCTTTAAATGAATAGCCATTTAAATTCTCTCTGTCTAGCAATTGCAAGGAATATTTTTCATACATCGCTGTGTCGAAGTAATAGGCTTGTTCACCATCATACACTTCACCAGTTTGGACTGGTTTATAAGGCGTTACACGTACGCCCTGTTTTTGCAAATTACGCATTAATAATGTGGTGACAAATGTTTTTCCAACATCTGTATCTGTTCCAACAACCCAAAAGTGTTGCAACTGTACCTCCCCCTCTTTTAGTTAACCAACTATAGTTTTTAAGTTAACACATTCTTTTTCCTTTTGTAAATGCCTTTTTTGCATTTTTACATAAATGATTCAGATAATGCTTTTTCCGAGGGTATTCTATCCTAAATTTCACTCGATTGATCGGAGATTCACCCCGTTTTATCAACGTTGGATTATTTCCCAAGAAATATTAAAGGGTTTTTATCATAGGTTGTAGTATTAATCAAAACAGGGGGTGGCAAAATGTTTGGACTATTTAAGGAGACAGATAAAAAGCTAGATACATATGAACAAATGAGCAGTATTTTAAATACTTTGCTTACTTACGAAATAAGAGATTTACCGTTGCGTTATGAATTTTGGTATCGTGTAGCTATTCGGCAAGAAGAATATCGAACATTGCAAGCAGAACATCGAGAAAAAATCTCAATGCATACGGCCATAGGAAGGTTTCATCAAGTTCAATATGAGGATACGAAACAGAAGTGTGCAAAGCTTGAACGACTGGCGGATATTTATAAGTTATTGTGTATCGAGGAAGAACGTCAAACAATGAATCACCGTCTATCTTTCCACAAGGAAGCAATAGAGGAAGTTTATAGGCATGTGCAAAGGAAACACCTTTATACGTATAGCGACGCCGTACAACGTCAATTTTGGGATGCCGTTAGTGAAGACATACTAAAAGCAATTGCCCATCTAGATTAACACTAGATGGGCAAACCACTTGATTTATAGTTTTAATACTTTATCTATTTCTTTTTCAATTAAACATTGAAGTCGCACTTTATCCATTGGTACTAAGCCCATTAAAACATGCAGGGCAAGACCATCAATAAATGCATGTAAATGAACAATTTCATCGTGTAGTACTAGTCCATCTTGCAGTAAATTTTGTTGTTGTAAATAAGCAAATATCTTTTCAATACCGCTCAATATATTTTCTTCTGACGCTTCTCCACTTCGCACCTTATAAGAAACAAATTCTAGCCAAACTTGCATTTCAATAATATGTTGTTCAGAGATTGGCACGAGCTCCAAAAGTACTGCTACAATAATTTGCTTAATTGGTAGTGGCTTTTGTAAATGCTGGGCAATACGCTCATTTACTTGCTGCTCTACTAACTCCATCGCAAATACGATTAATTCCTCATGCGTGTTAAAATAGTAACGAACAGCACCTAATGATAAATTTGCCTCCTTTGCAATTGAACGTACTGTAGCACCTCTAAGTCCATCCCTAGCAATTACATTCCACGTGGCTTTCGCGATACTCGCTTTTCTTTCTTCATGATTCACTATTTTTGGCATACTTCAAGTATAGACTATTTTAATACATTTGTATTATTTAAAACTTTATGGTAATTTTATTTAATACAACCGTATCAAAATAATGGAGGGTTTTTATGATTGCTTGGATTATCGCTGCAGAAATAGCATTTTGGATTGTCATATTAATAGCTTTGGTTTGTAGATACCGTTTTAACAAGCCAAAACTAAGCATTTTCTTTTTTGCCCTTACACCTGTTATAGACCTTCTATTAATCTTGCTAACTGCTATGGACTTAAAAGCTGGTACGCCAGCATCCGCTTCTCATGGTATTGCCGCTATCTATATAGGTGTCTCGATTGCCTATGGGAAGACAATGATTACATGGGCAGATGAAAAGTTTCAACAATGGTTTTTAAAAATCCAGATAGAAAAACAGCGGTTAACAGGATTGGCGAAAGGAATCCATGAAGTAAAAATGCTCGGTTTACATGTTCTCGCCTACATTATTAGTACTAGTTTATTGTATGCGATGATTGTATTTATTGGTCAACATACCGATACGTCTTCCCTACTACAAGTGATGAAAATTTGGGGGATTGTTTTAATAATCGATGCCGTCATTAGCCTTTCTTATGTCATTTTCCCCGGCAAAAAATAACAGTCGTGTTCTCTTGCCCCTTGCATGTGGAAAGGGATTGGTTGGATAGGTATTAATCGTGCAATACATAAAGATGTATTTAATAACAAAGCAATTACTAACCTTATAATTTCCAATCCATCCCCTTAGCTATAAACACAGCTAGAGGCTGGGACAAAAGAGAAAAAGTGTTAGATTGATAGCAGTCAATCTAACACTTTTTTGCTGCGCCGTTATTGTCCGCTTCGGCGGTGCTTTCCGCTCAGCGCAGAATGCGCGCTTCTTACGCTGTGTGCGTTCTGTGCAGGAGTCACCGCGTCCCAGCCTCTTTAGCTGTTTACCATTCCCCTTTATTTTCCTCCATACCTTGGCGTAATATGTCTCTTAATTCCTGTACTTGATCGACTTTGATTGCCACTTTGTTATAACGCTTTTTCAGACCTAACATAAACGTTACTTCCACCGGTTCTTTCATCTGCAATATCATGTGAGGATAGGCTTCTCCAAAGTCACGTGCAATAAAATCGATTGTATCTTTCGATAATTTTTCTTTTAACAGTTCTGGGTTTTCTTCCACTTTTTCAATCGCATCGAAGCGAATGGTCGCTCGCTTCATTAAACCTAAAGATAAATATAATGAATCAGAGGTTGCGTAAATAGGATTTAAGCGAATTGCCTGCATATCAGCTATAAAAAATAACACAGAGTAAATATTTATAATGAGTAATAAGATGGATAATAGCATGGATTTCTCATGAAGCCACCAGTGGATACCAATAGTCTCTATCACGATGGCATGAATCATCATTATCTGAAAGGCGATATAGCTAGAGTTTTTATGTAACGTTAATCCCGCCCGCTCTTTTCGCTTCCAACTTGCAAACCCGTAGTAAAGAACGAGTAAATCTGTACAAAGCATCTGTATAATCCGATACTTTGGAGCATGTTTTTCAACTGCTTGTGGAAAAGAAAAAATATCTGGTAAAGAACTTGCCCGCACATCTGCTATAATTTTAGGTAAGTAATATACTAACGTTGTAACAAATAATAGTTCGGTCACGATAAGTGCCCCTTCAATTGCAAATCCAGCCCATGTCACCGCCACATACGGTTGCAAATGATCCATTGGAATAATGAAGCGTGCTGCAATACAACCTGTTGCGGCCAAAACAATCGCATACTTAATAGAAAACTTTCGTTTATACAGCATAAATAGCACTGGTATTACGACGATAAAGTCGAGTAATGAGCCAAATACAACGCCCGCTGTTTCTGCTGGTAAAATGGACATACCTAATCCTGTATTATAAAGCGAGTAGTTGCTAATTAATACAACGACTAAAAACGCCATCCAGATGTTTTGTTTCTTTTTTAAGACCATCATTTCGAATCTCTCCTTTAACTATTAGACTGCTACACGTAATGACATCACTCTTTTCTTATTTCCTCTACCATGCCTTCTTTCAAAACAATGTTATTTAATTTTTGAATAATCTCCTTCAATTGGACTAATTCTGATCGTTCAAGTTTCGAGTAATACTTGGCAATAATATAGCGCTTAATTTCTTCTTCCCGCTTGAAATACTGATTACCCGCTATATCTAAGTGGACAAAAATTTCACGGCGATTTTTGGGGTTAATTTGTCGGATTACATATCGTTGATCTTCAAGTTTACTTACGAGTTGACCAACAGCACTTGAAGTAATATTCAAATAGTGAGCAATTTGTCCAATGGTTACACTTTTATTTTTATGGATAAAATCCATAAGTATCATTTGCTTTGTAGACAAATCATCTGTTACTAAATGCTGATGGACTTTTATAAAATGGCTATCCATCGAGTAAATCGCATCGTTAATTTCCTGTACGAGTTTATATAATGCGTCATCATGTTGGTCCATACAAAATCATCCTTTAAGTTAGGTTAATAGTTAAGTTAACTTTAATGTTAAGTTTATTTTAAAATAGAGTGTATCATTTGTAAACAATTTACAAGGAAAGCAAAGTTTTTAATGTATGAGCATGTCATGAAATATTCACTTTTCTCCGAACACTACGTATTGCTCTGTTCAACTAAAAATTTTTTGCGATACGCATGTGGTGAATAACCCGTATATGCTTTAAAACGCTCAATATAGTAACTAACTGTACTAAAGCCTGTGTCTGATGCAATAAACGTGATGGGCTTGTCACGATCACGCAACAACTCCATACTTTTCCTTAAACGGTAATGGGATAGATAGGTAAATGGTGTCATACCGACTACTTTTTTAAAAAAACGACTGCATTCTGCCTTGCTGATAAACACATGTGCAGCTAATTTTTCCAGGGTTATTTTTTCTTGATAATGACGATGAATGTAGTCAAGCATGTCTTTTGCACGCTCATGTTGCACGATCATAGAAGCATGTATCGTTTCCTCAGTAAGCTTCGATTGCATTAAAATAGCCTCCCAAATCGATAATAATCCCCTCCATACCTGAAATTCAAAAAAGGCATTTCGTTCTTTTAATAATTGGGCAACACGTTCTACAGCTTGTGCTAGCTCACCAGAAAGCTTAACAAATGGTAGTCTATTATTGGCTATATATGGTTGCACATATTTAGTTATCAACACACTGCCTTCATGACCGCCTAAAAATTTCGGATCAACATTTATACAAAACAGCAACGACTGGTCCACCTCATTTGGTTTTGCTTCATGTAAACATGCTGCATTGACAAATAGCCCTTCTCCCGCCTCAAGCAGTATGATGTCCGCACCTACACGATAGTTGACACGTCCACTTTTGACATAGACGAACTGTATTTCTTTATGCCAATGTAATGGCAAAAAATCCAACCGATCTACTTGTAATGTCGTTTCGTATAAAGCAATTGGAAATGCATTCGAACCATGTATCGTTAATTCTTGTAAATCCTTCGCTACTTTAATATGCGTCAATGTCAATGCAAACACCTCAATATATTGATAGTTTAAACCGTTAATACGATATTTTTTACAATGAAAATTATATATTATTTTTTTATATTGATAGTTTAGGAGATGTTAGAAAATGAATCAACAACATAAAAAAAACCGTGCTTTTGGTTTTATGCTTGTCATTCTTGGTGCAAGCTTTTGGGGAATTGGCGGAACAGTTGCGCAAAAACTATTCCAGCAAGAACATATTGAAGTTGGCTGGCTCGTATCGAGCAGGCTGCTTGTTGCTGGTATCTTGTTAATCGCCATTTACAAAATAACACATCGTCACCAATCCATTTTTGTTATGTGGCGAACAAAGCAAGATGCATTCAGACAAATTCTCTTTAGTCTACTTGGTATGCTTGCTGTGCAATATACATATATGATGTCCATTGCAATCGGAAATTCTGCTGTAGCGACTTTATTACAGTATTTAGCGCCACTTTTCATTATCAGTTACTATATTATTAAAAAATACAGTAAACTCACCAAACAAGATGGCATTGCTGTATCACTTACACTAATCGGTACGATTTTATTGCTGACAAACGGTTCATTTTCCACGTTTTCTGTCCCATTTATGAGTGTATTTTGGGGTGTGTTATCCGGTCTGGCTGTCGCTTTTTATACATTGTATGCCGTGCCGCTTTTACAACAATTCCATTCTTTACTTGTAGTCGGTTGGGCGATGCTCATTGGGGGTGTCACCATGAGCATATTCTATCAACCATGGCACATTGAGCTATCGACCTGGACATTTGCGACTACTACTTATTTTTTCTTTATCATTATTTTTGGTACGATGCTTGCATTTTGGTTTTATATTGCCAGTTTGCATTACCTATCCCCAAAAGAAACAAGCTTACTTGGTAGTTTGGAACCTTTAATGGCCGTCATCACAAGTGTTCTTTGGCTGCAAATTCCATTTGGGGGCTTCCAAATGATTGGCACATTACTGATTCTATGCATGATTTTATATCTTACAGTGTTTCAGAAGAAAAACTTAGAATTGTAATTTAAAGCCAGTTTAATAGTAAATAACTCCGAAATTTGACTATTCAAAAAATAATTAGTCGAAATCTACTATACGAGAACATTTTCACCATGAAATTATATATAAAATTTACATATTTCGTATATCTTTTCTCCTTGTTTGTCCAGTATACTAAAAAATATCAAGAAGTTAAGGAGGCTATATATGAATAAAAAAGTTATTTTCTTCGAAGTACAAGGCGGCACTGACAAGGGACCTGACGGCTACAGACTTGATACAATGCCGATGGTCAATGCACTTAAACAACGTGGACAAGATGCGGAAGTAATATTTTTTGAGGTAACAAAAAAGGACGAAATTTTTGACTACGTAAAAGAAAATGGCGTTTCCTATGTATCTCGCATTAATCCTGGTAATTTAGAACATGAGGAAGAATATTTCGAAATGCTACGAGAGTTATGTGCAGCAGGTGTGATTGGCATGCCTCATCCGGATGCAATGATTGGCTACGGTTCGAAAGATGTATTATCGAAATTAGTGTCTACCAATTTAGTACCAGATGATACATTTGCTTATTACACGATTGAGGCATTTAAAGCACAATTCCCTACTTCCCTTGCACTAACGGAACGTGTCTTAAAACAAAATCGAGGTTCAACTGGCGAAGGTATTTGGCGAGTAAAATTAGTCGAGCCCCTTGCTGCTGGCATAACAGAAGTACCTCTTGATGCCAAAATTAAATGTACTGAAGCAAAAGATAATCATGTAGAGTATTGGGAGCTAGGTGCATTTATGACGTTTTGTGAGCAGTACATTACTGGCACAAATGGAATGTTAATTGATATGCGTTTCCTTCCTCGTATTACTGAAGGCGAAATCCGCTTATTTATGTTGCGTGACAAACCAGTTCACGTGGTACATAAAAAACCAGCCGATACTGAAGATGCCTTTAGTGCTACACTTTTCTCTGGTGCGCAATATCGCTACGATAAACCAGAGGATTGGGAACAACTTGTACAAAACTTCTTAACACAGTTACCACTCGTTACCAACTTATTAGGTAATTATGATTTACCACTTATTTGGACAGCCGATTTTATGCTAGATACAAATGAGGCAGGCGAAGATTGCTATATTTTAGGTGAGATGAATTGTTCTTGTGTAGGCTTTACTTCTGAACTCGCTTTGGCACATCAAGTAGCGGAAGAAATAATCGCTTGCATTGAGGAACATCGCACAATTCCAGCATAACGATGATGACAACCTAAAAAGGCATTGAGAATCTACTTCTCAATGCCTTTTGTCGATTATCTGTACATTTTAATTCCTTGAATAAATTCATAAATAAAGTAACCTGCGAAACCAATTAATAACACGCCTGATATCATTGTCAGGGTTTTAATCATTTTTCGACTCATCGCCTTACGTGTAACCGAAACAATGGTCATCAAACCTATGTCGTGCAGTAAAATACCGCTAAGTATACCAGCAGCTATTACTAGGAAACTTGCTGACTCTCCTTTGTCATACGATTTTGCTAGAACTACACCGAATACATTTACCCAAAAAACAAGGTTTCCTGGCGAAATGGCTACCAGAAGCCCGTTGCGATACGATGTGAAAAACGATTTTGTTACCTTTTCACCCGCTAGCGTAATGTCTTGATCGGCATTTTTGATAGAATCTAACCCAAGTAAAAACAAGAAGCCGGCGCCAATAATCCACATAGGCAGCTGAATTAGCGGCATAGCTAATATAGAAGCAAGCCCCATATACAGAGCAAAAACTAATACTACATCAACCGTCATACCGCCAAGCCCTACTGCCCAGCCATGCATAAAGCCATTTTTTAGCCCCTGCTTGGTCATTTCGACCGTGATGGCACCTACAGGCATTGCTATAGCAAGCCCTACTAATACATACGCAACATATAAACTCAAACAAACACTTCTTTCATGCAATAAAATAAGCTTCTTACGTCCGTTTATAATCCTATTCTAGCATAAAAATACAGAAATGTAGTGCCTGCCACTCAAAAAATTTATAAATATACAAGTAAACATCTACTGAAACGCCCGTCGTTAAGCATATTTACTAAGTGCCAGTCACTCAAACAATTCATAAATATACAAGTAAAGCCTGCATAAACGCCCGTGGAATACTATGATTAAAAAGCTCGTCCTTATAGCATTTGTTTCTTCCACTGTGTTAGTAAATCCTCTGACTTAGCGATGTCCACCTTTAACGCCACTTGCTTAGCAAAGCAGCGTTTTTTGGCTTTCGACCAAGCTTCCTCTAGTGCCGGTAAGTAACTTAAATTTTTGGTAGCTGCAACTAACTGGAAAAAGATATTCCCTTGAATATAATACCAACGAGCATTCATGCCATCTAGCTGAATCGCCTCTTCAATGAGACGAAGTGCCAAATACGGGCTCTCTTCCATATGATTAATAAATTGCGCAAATGCTCCCCAATACAGTGCTATATTCGGTTGTAATTTAATTGCTTCCGCATATTGTACCATTGCTTTATCAGGCTCTTTTGCGAGTACAAAATATTCAGCCATTGTATAGTAAGCATTTGCTTGCGCTTCGATAGACCCCGCTAATAATTCATCTACCACTCGACCAAATTGCTCATCGTCCTGACTGCCAATATAGGCACTAAGGACATCACGCTCTGGATACGATCCATCCGCACGTTCGACACTTTGCTTCACATTATCTGCAGTGTGGACTGGCATAGTAGCATAGCCATTAGCCTCTAAAAGTGCCACATGCTGTTGAATAATAGGATAAGAATCATCTGCTTCAAATGATTCGTTCTTTAATAATGCCTTCGCCAAGCTATAGCTTTCTTTCACTTGTCCACTGACAAATAATTCATTTATTTGTTGTACTTGTTCATTAAATTGATTGATCACGATAAAATCCTCACCTTCACCAAAGAGCTTTCTTATTGGTAGTTTACCATCTTTAGAGCGAAAAACAGCAATAATCATAAAACCAATGCATTCTTATGCTGTTTTTTTAATATAAATAATGTCAGCCTACTTGCAACACCATGAAGAATAATCGGTTTCAAGCGCATTGCAACGTCAGCTTCAAAAAGCACCATTCATCATTCATAGAAAAATAACCATTATTTCCATACGAAATTTAGATAAATCCCTCCATCTTTCAAACTTTTTCACATAATAATAGTTATTATTTGGATATTTTTCTGAATTATGAGATAATTGAAGTAAAATATTTTCATCTTTGGGGCAAGTAAATTTTATTTTAGGAGGGGCTTGCTATGAATAAACGTTTTCATCTGTTATTACTTATTATGGGCAATTTATTAACACTTGGAGCCATTTTTATTTATGCTGTGCAAAGTCAAGTGCAAGTGGCCTTCAGCACCTATGGCCTCGTGATGGGATTATTAAGTACGCTGTTAATCATTATTTTTTATTTATGGGGCGATGCAGAACCCCACCTTTGAGTGCCAGTCACTCAAACAATTTTTAAACAATTTAAGGTGCATGACTACCAAGTAAAAATCCATGGAGACTTCTGCTATCTACGCTAAAGCATAACCCAATAACTCAACTATGAGCGTTTTTGTAACCTATGTCGTGCAGGCCAGAATACGCAGTGGATTTTTACGCGTTAGGTGCTCAGCTATCAGGGTATCCTCCACTAATTACGGCTAATAAATGTTGAAATAAAAATTTTTTTGTAGAAATTTAAAAACAATGATTGAGTAGTAAATCAATTTTCTGTATAATCAGCTTGTTTGACAATACTTTATATGAACTTGGGGGTAGACAATTGGGTAAAGCATTGATTATAGGAGCTGGCGGAGTAGCCAGTGTTGTGGTACACAAGTGTGTTCAAAATTCGGACGTATTTGAGGAAATTTGTATCGCAAGTAGAACTGTTTCAAAATGTGACGCTCTAAAAGAAAAACTAGACGGCGGAAAAACAAAGATTCATACTGCACAGGTAGACGCTGACAATACAGATGAATTAATCGAACTTATTAAAAGTTTCGGACCAGATGTTGTCATTAACGTAGCGTTACCTTATCAGGACTTAACGATTATGGATGCTTGCTTAGCGACAGGTGTGCACTATGTGGATACTGCAAACTACGAGCCACCTGAAACGGCAAAATTTGAATATAAATGGCAATGGGCTTATAAAGAGAAGTTTGAAAAAGCTGGCTTAACGGCATTACTTGGTAGTGGTTTTGACCCTGGTGTAACAGGCGTTTTCACAGCACATGCTCAAAAACATGAATTCGACGAAATCCACTATATCGATATCGTAGATGCCAATGCTGGTGACCACGGTTATCATTTCGCAACAAACTTCAATCCAGAAATCAATATTCGCGAAATTACAGCGAATGGTCGTTACTGGAAAGAAGGCGAGTGGATTGAAACAGCACCACTTGAGAAAAAAGAAGTGTATAACTTACCAGAAATCGGGCCAAAAGATATTTACCTGTTATACCATGAAGAATTAGAATCAATTGCTAAAAACATTAAAGGTCTAAAGCAAATTCGATTCTGGATGACATTCTCTGAAAAATACTTAACACACTTAAAAGTATTAGAGAATGTAGGCATGACTTCAATTGAACCAATCGAATTCGAAGGGCAAATGATTCAGCCAATCCACTTCTTGAAAGCCGTATTACCAGATCCAGCATCATTAGGACCACGTACAAAAGGTAAAACAAATATCGGCTGTATTATCCGTGGTTTAAAAGATGGCAAGGAAAAAACGTACTACGTGTATAACGTATGTGACCACGAAGCGTGCTATAACGAAGTTGGTTCTCAAGCGATTTCTTACACAACTGGCGTACCAGCAATGATCGGTGCAATGCTTGTTATGAACGGTCAATGGCAAAAACCAGGTGTCTGGAACGTAGAAGAATTCGATCCAGATCCATTTATGGATGCATTAAACAAATGGGGTCTACCATGGCAAGAAAGCCATAACCCAGAATTACTTGACTTAGAGATCGAAGCGAAGGAAAGTAGCCGATGAAACCAATTGATTTCACAAAAGTTCCATCACCTTCTTATGTAGTGGATGAACGACTATTAACAAAAAATCTTGAGCTTTTAAAGTCGATACAAGATCGTACGGGCTGCCGTATTTTACTTGCTCTAAAAGGGTTTTCTATGCATTCAACATTCCCTTTAGTTGGTGAATACTTAGCTGGGATTACATCAAGCTCACTTTTTGAAGCCCGTCTTGGCTATGAAAAAATGGGCAAAGAAGTTCATGTTTATGCTCCTGCTTATGTAGAGCATGAAATGGACGAGCTTCTTGGCTATGTTGATCACATCGTCTTTAACTCTTTCAACCAATGGGCACAGTACAAGGATAAAGTAAAAGCTGCTGGCAAAACAATTGAATGTGGTATTCGTGTTAATCCTGAGTACTCTGAAATAGAAACAGCACTATATGATCCTTGCTATACGAACTCTCGTCTTGGTACAACATTAGCTAACTTCGACAAATCTCAGCTTGACGGTATTGATGGCTTACACTTCCACGCAATGTGTGAGCAAAACTCTGATACATTAGAGCGTATAATTGAAAAAGTCGAAGAAAAATTTGGTGATGTTTTACACCAAATGAAATGGCTAAACTTTGGCGGTGGTCACCATATCACACGTGAAGATTATGATGTAGAAAAACTAGTGAATATCATTAATTATATTCAAGATAAGTACAATCTCCTTGTGTATTTAGAGCCTGGTGAAGCAGTAGCACTGAATACAGGCTACTTAGTTGCAACGGTTCTTGATATTCAGAAAAATGGCATGGACTTAGCTATTTTAGATACATCGGCAACTTGTCATATGCCAGACGTACTTGAAATGCCTTACCGTCCGATGATTATCGGGTCAGGTCAAGCAAATGAGCTAGCATACACATATCGCCTTGGTGGACTTACATGCCTTGCAGGTGATGTTATCGGTGATTACTCATTTGAAGAACCTCTAAAACCAGGCGATCGTCTTGTCTTTACAGATATGGCCCACTACTCGATGGTTAAAAACCATATGTTTAACGGTGTCAACCTACCATCTATCGTTTCATATAACGATGAAGAAGGTATTAAAGTCATTCGTGAATTTAAGTTTGAAGACTATAGCGGTCGACTTTCTTAATCCAAATGAAAACCCCCTCCAACATTGGAGGGGGTTTTCATGTTATTCCTTTTGTTTATCAAAACTTATGCTTCTACGTTTTCTTTTTCATTTTCCAGCATTTTGTGCAAATAATTGATAATTTCTCGAATGCCATCTAAAGAATTTACAAGAATTTTAGGGTCTACATACGTAATCATACGGTTTTCTAAATTGGCCACTGCCGTAAAGTAACGTGTTTTGGAATAATTAACAAGCCCCATTTGCTTTAAAATGGACTCCTCTAAATCAAGAATTTCACGTGCCTCTGTTACGAGCAAGCCATAGTTCACGACATCCGTATTGAGGACAATAATACGTGCTGTAGCCGCATTTGACGAACGATTATAGAGAATACGTTCAAAATCCAATACAGGAATTAGCTCTCCTCGATTTCTTGTAAAACCTAATAAATAATTTGGTAAATGTGGAATGGGCGTTATTTGCTCTAATTTTTCAATTGAGATTGCTTGCTCCACCGGTACTGCATATTCTTCTGTACCACAAGCGAAAACTACTGCCTTTACACTTTCCATTAGGTCACTTCCTTCTTTTTAGCGCTCGTGTTTAGCTGACTCTTTCACAATTTCCACAAGTAAATCTGCTAGTTTTTCTAATTCTTCTACAGGAATCTTTTCATTTGTTGTATGAATATCTTCATAGCCTACTGACAAGTTCACAGTAGGGATACCAAAGCCTGCAATAATATTGGCATCTGATCCGCCACCAGATATACCTAGTTGTGGCGAGCGGTCAATGTTGCGGGCTGCTGCCATTGCTACTTGAACGACTTTGTCTGACTCTGTAACACGGAAACCAGGATACATTAGTTTCACTTCTATCTCTGCACGTGCACCCATTGCAGCGGCAACTTGTTCGAACGTATCTTGCATATGTTGAGTTTGGGCATCAAGTTTTGTCTTATCAATAGAGCGTGCTTCTGCTAAAATCGTTACTTCATCGCACACTATATTCGTTGCTTGACCACCTTCAAAGCGACCAATATTAGCTGTTGTTTCTTCGTCCAAACGCCCAAGCTTCATTTGTGCAATACATTTTGACGCAACTGTAATCGCTGACACACCTTTTTCAGGAGCAACGCCTGCATGCGCTGTTTTGCCGATGATTTTAGCAAAAATTTTCGCTTGGAATGGCGCTGCTGTCACGATTCCACCTACTTTGCCATCACTATCTACCGCAAAGCCGTATTTTGCACGAATAATTGAAGGGTCCAATTCTTTCGCCCCCACAAGTCCGCTTTCTTCTCCTGCTGTAATGATGAACTCGATATCACCATGTTCGATTTGCTGTTCTTTTAAGCGTTTTACCATTTCAAACATCGCTGCTAGACCCGCTTTATCGTCTGCGCCTAAAATCGTTGTGCCATCAGAAACGATATAACCATCTTCACGTAGAGAAGGTTTAATGCCCTTTCCTGGTACAACTGTATCCATATGAGAAGTAAAATAGATTGGCTCAATGTCTAATGAACCTTTTAATGTCGCAATAATATTGCCAGCTCCATGACCATTTCGAGTATGTGCATCATCTTGCACTACTGTAAAACCAAGTGCTGTTAATTTGTCGATTAATACCGGCGCAATTAGTTGTTCATGTTTTGTTTCTGAATCGATTTGTACGAGCTCAAAAAACTCTTCTACTAAACGACTTGTCATGTTGTAAGACTCCCTTGATTTACGTGTTTTCCACGTCATAATATAAGTATTAGTTTAGCACAATGACTGAAGAGTTGGAATAATACGCTAGTAGTAACTTCTTTATTTTGTCTTTTCATTCCGTAGAAATCCATGAATCGTTGGTAACCCTTTAGCAAGCGCCCTAGCGTTTATAGCAAAAAAGTGTTAGATTGCTCACAAGCAATCTAACACTTTTTCGCTTTTGACTCGGCTTCGTTGTTAAATTTGTAAAATCGCCTTTTTTTCTTTCTGTAATTCTTCTAAATGAACTACTGCTTTATGATGTTTTTCCTGTAAACGTCTAATCGTATTATGTACGTCATCTTGTACACGGGATACTTGCTCTCTTGCTGTTGATATTTTTGAATGGACTGACCAAGCAGAAAAAATATCATCAAAGAAATAATCCGCAAATTTTACAAAACCGTCTGCCTCCACATGTAATGACTGGGTAGACAAATCTTGGACATCAAGCAATTCATTATGAAAACGTTGCAAGGCAATTTGAGCATTGTGAAGATAGCTTTCGGTTTTATCAAGCGCATCATGCTTTAAATGTGTGGCAATAATGCCACCTCCAAAAAACGTATCCCATGTAGAAAATCCACCCGCTGAATGCAGTGACGCTGCTGCCTGACCTAATTTAGTTAGCGCAATATCCCCTGCCTCTTCTGCTTCCGTTATCTCAAGAATTAGCTGCTTCGTCATCACTTCTTCATTCGCAAGCTGTTCCAATTTGTGCGCATATTCAGGCTCGTGTAGTTGAAGATAGCTTTGCTTTTTTTCTTGCAAACGACTTAGCGCTTGTTGCAATGGTTTTTCATTCGATTGGTTGAGCATGTGATTCACTTGCTCCAGGTCGATTGTTAAATCATGTAGCATTTTTTTGGCTTCATTGCTTTTCAATTCCAAAATTGCTGCTTTATCGACTTTCTCCGCTCTTAGCTCATCTTGCTGCCCTGTCCAAGTTCGAATCATATTCATAAATGAAAAACCTTCGAGCTTATCAAGTTTGATTCGAATTTGATTGAGTTCTATAGAATGTTTGGAAATTTCCTGCCTTGCATGCTCGATTTGTCCTTCAATTAAAAGCTTTTTTTCACTTAATCTATTAACATTTCTTAGCTGGGCATGAAGTTTTTCCTGCTCAGACTGTAATTGTTGCCACTCCATTCATCTCAACTCCCTTACCTATTTGTACGGGTGAGTCGCCATAATGTTTCAATTATCTGTCATTTTTTGAATATATTTTTTAGTCGTTCCATTTAAAAAACCCAGCAGCCAACTGGCTACTGGGTTTTTCCAACTTATAGTGGAATGTTTCCGTGTTTTTTCTCTGGACGCGTTTCGTGCTTGTTTGACAACATATCTAGAGCTTGAATAAGTTTGATACGCGTATCACGAGGATCAATAACATCGTCTACCATACCACGAGATGCCGCAACATAAGGATTTGCGAATTTCTCTTTGTACTCTTCAATTTTTGCTGCACGAGTTGCTTCTGGATCTTCAGACTTCGCAATTTCACGTGCAAAGATAATATTTGCTGCCCCTGCTGCACCCATTACTGCGATTTCAGCGTTTGGCCAAGAGAATACTAAGTCAGCACCGATTGATTTAGAGTTAAGTGCAACGTACGCACCACCATATGCTTTACGTAGAATAACTGTAATTTTTGGTACAGTTGCTTCAGAGTATGCATAAAGGATTTTCGCACCATGACGGATAATACCACCATGCTCTTGTTTTACGCCTGGGAAGAAACCAGAAACGTCTTCAAATGTGATAATTGGCACGTTATAAGCGTCACAAGTACGAATGAAACGAGCTGCCTTATCTGAAGAATCGATATCAAGACCACCAGCTAATACTTTTGGTTGGTTACATACAAGACCTACAGATTCACCAGCAATACGTGCAAAACCAACTACGACATTTTTCGCAAATTCTGAGTGAACTTCCATGAATGAACCTTCGTCCACTACTTGTTCTACAACTTTACGCACATCATATGGACGCGTTGTTTCGATTGGCACAGTATCCACGATTTCTGGACGGTAATCGTCACCTTCTGGTCGTGGTTGACGCGGTGCTTTTTCTTTATTATTTTGTGGTAAATAGCTTAATAATTGTTTAATTTGATTGATTGCCGCTTCTTCAGATGGTGCACGGAAGTGAGCGTTACCACTTACTGCATTGTTTACTTTTGAACCACCTAGGTCTTCAGCAGAGATTTTTTCGCCTGTTACTGTTTCAATTACTTTTGGTCCAGTAATAAACATTTGAGATGTTTTATCAACCATTAAGATAAAGTCTGTGATAGCTGGAGAATAAACAGCTCCACCCGCACAAGGTCCCATAATAACAGAGATTTGTGGAATTACTCCAGAGTAAATCGCATTACGGTAGAAGATGTGTCCGTAACCATCAAGAGAAAGAACACCCTCTTGAATACGCGCGCCACCTGAATCGTTAATACCGATAAACGGTGTGCCGTTTTTAGCTGCTAGATCCATTACTGTCGCCATTTTTTTAGCGTGCATTTCACCAAGCGCTCCACCAAAAACAGTGAAATCTTGAGAGAATAAGTAAACTGGACGTCCGTTAATTTTACCAAAGCCTGTTACTACACCATCGCCAGGGCCTTCCATTTTGTCCATACCGAAGTCTACTGTACGGTGTGTAATGAATGGGTTAATCTCGAAAAACGTACCTTCGTCTAGTAATAATTCAATACGCTCACGAGCTGTTAATTTACCTTTATCATGTTGCTTTTCGATGCGTTCATAGCCACCGCCAAGCTCAATTACCGTCTTACGATCATATAAGTCATTAATTTTGTCGAACATATCCATACTAATCACTTTTCCCCTTTTCCACTTTTATCGCATAATTCATATAACACACCGAAAGATGATTTAGGATGCATGAAAGCAACCTCTGCGCCACCTGCACCTGGTCCTGGCTCTTCCGACAAAAGACGCACGCCTTTTTCACGAAGTTCTGCCATGCGTTCACGAATTCCTGTTACACCGAATGCAACATGGTGAATGCCTTCGCCACGTTTTTCGATGAATCCGTGAATAGCGCTTTTGTCGCTCATCGGTTCAAGTAACTCAATTTTCACATTGCCAGCGTCAATAAAAGCAACACGAACCTGTTGAGATTCAACCTCTTCCACTTTCAGCAACTTTAAACCTAAAGTTTCTGTATAATATGTAATGCGTTCATCTAGATCGCGCACTGCAATCCCAATATGGTCTACTCTCTCCATGGTGACATCTCCTTCTGTTATGGTACATAACCTATTTTACAGATTTTTTTGTCAAAACTCTACTACTTGAGAAATTTTTCAGATTTGCTAAACTATTTATAAGAAAAGAAGGAGCGAACGAGCATATGAGTAATAAAAAATTTCAAAAAGTCGTTGTTTATGCCATGATTGCCATCATGGTCATCTCATCTCTTGCATTCGGTTTATCAATGCTAGTTTAAGAAAATGCAAAGCGTCCACGCTACTGTGGGCGCTTTCTTTCTACCTTTAAACCCTTAAATGATTGCTTTATTTCTAAATACCGATCCATTTCTTCAATGAATTGATAAAGCGCTGCTTGCGCAATAAACTCTTGATGGTTTGTAGGTAAAGGTAGTTTCGCAAAATCTCTTTTCGCTAACTCTAATTTTTCCCTATAACGACCTGCCGTATTTCCAGAATGGACATGCTCCCCAAGGTCTTGGACAAAGTCTGCCACAATTTCCGCCTCTTGTACTATAACAGGTAATGCCGTTATTTTCGGGAGAACACGTTCAATAATTTCAAGCTGTTGCTCACGCATATCGAAATAGACATAATAGTCATTTTGTCTACGAGTAAAATGATTTTCTACATCTTTAAAGGCTAATGATTTTGCATCATTCAACGTTTTGACTGCTTGAATCAGTTCTTGTCCATCCCATAACGTATCACCCTGTCTTAAATAGCTGGCAATTTCTAAAAAAATCTTACTGTACAGTTCCTCTATTTTAACTCTATAGTAATTTAATTCCTTTTGAATGTCTGGCATATACATATTAATGGCGATTCCCGTACCATAACCAATAGCCATTAAGGCTAACTCATTCGTTACCAAATCATACGAAAAGCCCTTAGCTGCGTAAATATGCATAATAATCACCGCACTTGATACAAAGCCATCTGCTACCTTTAACGAAACAATCGTCGGTATAAACAATACAAGCATTCCTGCTAATGTTAACGGGTGATAAGAAAATAGCTCAAAGCTCAAAAATGCATACAGCATTCCAATAATGCTTGCGACAAAGCGAGTATAAGCAGCATGAAGGGATTTTTTCTTTGTTGGCTGCACACATAGAATCGTTAGAATACCGGCTGAAGCATATGAAGCCAATTCAAAATACTGCGCAATCGCAATGGCGATTGCTGCTCCGACTGCTGTTTTTAATGTACGATAGCCGATTGAAAATTTCTTCAAGTCGACTGCCTCCCATCCTGCAGCATTCATAACGAATAGTTATTCATTAGAAGCTCATCTTATCTATTTAAACTTTTATTGTGTTGCACATATATTTAGCCAATATTACAAAAATTCCAAAAGGATTTGACTAAAGTGTACTAGTCACTTTAGTCAAATCAATAAAAGCTAAACTTATGTTGAGCGCACCATGTAGGTGTTAATAAACTTTATAGCTCTTCACAATATTCTTCAAAATTTGCTTGTAAGTTTGTCACTACTGACATTGGATCATGGCCTTCGATTTCATAGCGACCTACTTCTGCTACGACTTGTCCATCTTTTAAAAGAACAAATGATGGAGAAGATGGTAAGTGGTCTTCACCGAAGTGATAACGAGCAGCTGCTGTCGCTTCTTTATCTTGACCTGCAAAGACAGTAACTAAATGATCTGGTCTTTTATCGTAATGCACACATTGTGCTGCTGCTGGACGAGCAATGCCCCCTGCACAGCCACATACTGAATTAACCATAACCAATGTTGTACCTGGACGAGCAAACGCCTCTTCAACAGCTTCAGGCGTGCGTAATTGCTCGTATCCTGCAGCCTCAATTTCTGCACGTGCTGTTTTTAAAATTTCTTGCATAAATAAATCGTAATCCATATTCATAAAGCGATAGCTCCTTTCAATTTCGCGCTGTCTTCATTTGCTTTGCATAACTTTAGGTTGAAAGCGCTCATACATCTCCTATCATAGCAGTAAGTGATGCTTTTGTGCACCTACATGCTCATATAAAAGCGTACATTATTTCTGTGATTGCTCATCGCTAAATAAACGATCTACACCTTGCGTTACTGTTAATTGCCCATTGAGGATTTGGCGCTCTAGTAACTGCACTTGTTCCTTGCGATTTGGGTCTCCGTAAAATGCATCAATTAAATGATCCGTAATCATAGATTGGAACCAATCTCTCGTTTGATTTTGACGTCGGATAGACCAATAGTTATTTGCTTCTACCGTTTGCCTAAATTCACCGATTGTATCCCACACTTTATCGAGTCCCTTTTTCTCCCACGAACTAACTGGCATGGCAGTAGACATCCAACCTGGTGTTGCAGGTTGAAGGAAATGCAATATTTGCTTGTATTCGGAAACAGTTTTTTTCGCTAGTCGAACATTGTCACCATCCGCTTTATGCACAACAATTGCATCCGCCAATTCCATGATGCCCTTTTTCATACCTTGAAGCTCATCTCCTGCACCTGTTAACACGAGCAATAGGAAGAAATCGACCATACCGCGGACGTATGTTTCACTCTGTCCAACACCAACTGTCTCAATTAAAATGACATCGTAGCCCGCTGCTTCACATACAAGCATCGTTTCGCGCGTCTTCTTATGGACACCCCCCAGGGTACCAGCAGACGGTGATGGACGAACGAATGCATTCGGCTTTTTCACCAGTTCTTCCATGCGCGTTTTATCGCCTAAAATACTGCCCCCTGATAATGAAGAACTCGGGTCTATTGCAAGGACCGCTACTTTTTTACCCATCTCACATAACATCGTTCCGAAAGCTTCAATGAAAGAGCTTTTACCAGCCCCTGGTACTCCCGTAATCCCTATACGAACACTGTTGCCTGTATGCGGTAAAAGTTCCTGTAATAACTCCTGAGCCTGTGCTTTATGGGCACTATTAGAACTTTCAATGAGCGTAATGGCTTTTGACAACTGTACACGTGAGCCTGCACGTACATCTCGTGCAAGCTCCAGTATATTAAGGTTGTCCGCCTTTTTCTTTCGGAATTTTTTCGGTACACCATACTGCATACCGTCGTGAGATGCTTCCACGCCACCCATGACAAATAGAGCACTTTCCTGCATCCCTTTGTTTTTGTCCATTATTTAGACACTTCCTCGTAACCTAAACGTTTATAGATTTCCTCAATAATTTTAATGGCAGATACAGGTATCACTGTACCAGGACCAAAGATCGCCACAGCACCTGCTTCATAAAGGAATTCATAATCTTGTGCTGGAATAACGCCGCCAACGATAATGATAATATCTTCACGCCCAAGTTTTTTCAGTTCAGAAACCAATGCAGGTACTAAAGTTTTGTGACCTGCTGCTAATGATGATACGCCGATACAATGTACGTCATTTTCAACAGCCATTTGCGCAGTTTCTTCAGGTGTCATGAATAGTGGTGAAATATCTACGTCAAACCCTAAGTCAGCATAGCCAGTTGCAATAACTTTTGCACCTCGGTCATGTCCGTCTTGTCCCATTTTCGCAACTAAAATACGTGGGCGACGACCTTCATTTTCAAGGAACTCATCTGTCATATTTTTCACTTCAGTAATTTGTTCTTCGTCAGAGAAGTTAGCAGAATATACGCCTGAAATGGAACGGATGATGGCTTTATGACGACCAGATACAACTTCGATTGCATCAGAAATTTCTCCCAGTGATGCACGAGCACGCGCTGCATCTACCGCTACTGCAAGTAGGTTTTCCTCACCATCTTGTGCTGCTTTCGTTAAGCGTGCAAGATGTTTTTGTACTTCTGCCTCATCACGAGCTGCTTTCATAGCATCTAAACGCTCAATTTGCTTTTGACGTACTAGTGTATTGTCGATATCAAGAATGTCGATTGGCTCTTCTTTGTCCAGACGATATTTGTTCACACCAACGATTGTTTCTGATTTCGAGTCAATTTTCGCCTGACGTTTCGCCGCAGCTTCTTCAACCTTCATCTTTGGAAGACCTGTTTCAATCGCTTTTGCCATACCACCAAGTTCTTCAATTTCTTCGATTAACGCCCAAGCAGATTCAGTGATTTCATCTGTTAGTTTTTCAACATAATATGAACCACCCCATGGATCAATCACTTTTGTCATGGCTGTTTCTTCTTGTAAGAATAACTGCGTATTACGTGCAATACGTGCAGAGAAATCTGTTGGTAAAGCAATTGCTTCGTCAAGTGCGTTCGTATGAAGAGATTGCGTATGCCCCATTGAAGAAGCATTGGCTTCGATTAATGTACGCGTCACGTTATTGAATGGATCTTGCTCTGTTAAAGACCATCCAGAAGTTTGTGAGTGTGTACGTAATGCTAATGTCTTTGGATTTTTTGGATTGAACGTAGACATCATTTGCGCCCAAATACGGCGTGCCGCACGCATTTTTGCCACTTCCATGTAATAGTTCATACCAATCGCCCAGAAGAATGATAAACGTGGTGCAAAGGCATCGATATCAATACCCGCTTTTAACCCTGTACGAACATACTCAAGTCCGTCGGCTAGCGTGTAGGCAAGTTCAATATCATTTGTAGCACCTGCTTCTTGAATATGGTAGCCCGAAATAGAAATAGAGTTAAATTTCGGCATGAATTTCGCAGTATATTCAAAGATGTCCGCAATAATTTTCATCGACATTGCAGGTGGATAAATATATGTGTTACGGACCATGTATTCTTTTAAAATATCATTTTGAATTGTTCCAGCTAGCTGGTCTGGTGTTACCCCTTGCTCTTCAGCAGCAACGATGTAGAAGGCAAGTACTGGCAGTACTGCACCATTCATCGTCATAGATACAGACATTTGGTCTAACGGAATTTGATCAAATAAAATTTTCATATCTTCGACAGAGTCAATAGCAACCCCAGCTTTACCAACATCACCTGTAACGCGTGGGTGGTCTGAATCATAACCACGGTGCGTTGCTAAGTCAAAGGCAACTGAAAGCCCTTTTTGACCCATTGCAAGGTTACGTTTATAAAAGGCATTTGATTCTTCAGCAGTAGAGAAACCTGCATACTGACGAACTGTCCAAGGACGTGCAACATACATAGTAGGGTATGGTCCACGTGTATTCGGTGCTATACCAGCTACATCATGTAAATGTTTCACATCTTTAATGTCATCTTTTGTATAAATATCTTTAATTTCAATACCTTCATTTGTCATGAATTTTTCATCTGACGCCGCAGGAGCTTCAGTTGATAATACTTTTTCGATTTCAATTGCACTAAAATTAGGCTTGCTCATCGTTGGACCTCCTTCATGCTAGCGAACACTGAATTTAATTTTTCAATGATGTTCTGTCCTGCGAAAATAAAGCCGTTTAAGCCATTTGCTAACCAAGCTTCTTCTTCGTCTTTAAATTTACCTGCAACGTCTACAATGACGTTTGCTGGTTTTTTAGCTAAAATCGCTGGTACTAATTCTTTTGTAGTATCGTCATTGCCTGCAATAACAACATATTTTGCTTCTGTTGTATTTAGCCAAGAGAGCGCTTCCTCAACTGTTGCTACTGGTTCGCTTTTTTCTGGTACTAGACCAACAGTGTTTAAGAAACCAGATACAAAGTCTGCACGAGGTTTTGAACTTTTTAGTGAACCTAATGCTAGAATTCCTGTTTTCACATTGGCAGCAGTCATTTGTGCTCGCAGTTGCTCAAACGGAATCGAAATACGCTTCACATCTGCAAATAATGGGTTCGTTTCACTTTCAAGTACATCTGCTGGATTTGCATAAATATTCGTACCGATAACCGATTGTTTGCGTGTTTGTGCCGCTTTAATTCGCGCTTGGTAAGATACTTCTAATGCTTCTGCCAATTTACCGGATGCCGCATACGCGTCCATTCCACCAGCAGCTTCAATTTCTAAGAATAATGCCCAAGCTTCTTTTACGAAGTCCGCTGTTAATGATTCAATGAAGTATGAACCACCGGCAGGATCTGTTATTTTTAAAACATTTGTTTCTTCTTTTAACACTAAAGATACATTTCGAGCAATACGAACGGATTGTTCTGTAGGCTTCGTTAATGCATCATGTGGGTGAACTGTAAATACATCCGCACCGCCAATTAATCCAGAAAGCGCTTCATTTGCTGCACGTAGTAAATTTACGTAAACATCCAATTTCGAGAAGCTTCGTAGAGAAGTTTCCGCAAGCGTTGGAATTTTCACATTCTCTTCCACACCATAAGCGGATGAGAACGCTTTCCAAAGTACTTTAAATGCACGTAACTTCGCAATTTCTGTGAAGAATTGTGTATCAATCGCAAATGAAACATAAAATTTTTGTGCAAAAGCTTCAAAGTTTTCTTCTTGCTCTGCATATTTTGCTGCAATAGCAAGTGCATACGCTAATTCTTGTACGGCATTAGCGCCTTCATTATGGTAAGTTACTGTGTTTGCACTAATTGTTCGTACATTTGGCAATCCTTCAAGCTTGATAGGGTTTTTAGCTACAATATACCCATTCACAGTTTCACGCTGTTCATTTGTGATGTTGTCAAATACTGCTAACAATGGATCATTCTCGTCTTTCACCGTTATTTTAAACGAATATTCAGAGAAATAAGGAGCTAGTTGTGCCAATATTTCTTCAGACCATTCAAAGTTTACACGGCTATCAATTGTCACAATCTCATTACCACGAGCTAAACTATCATCAAGTTGAGCGAAAAATGCTTCACTTGTTTCTGCATAAACTTGCTGTGCCACACGAAATACTTGACTATTTTGCAGGGAACGGATTGTGGCAACTTGTTTATCTAGTTCATCTCCAAGTTTTGCTACTAAACTTTCTTGTGTATAAAGTGGTTCTAAAGTAACACCCTCACTTGTTTTCGTTAAAAGAGACTCGAATGGTTTCCCTTTTAAAGCTTTGATTGCTGCATCTTGCCATTCTGAATAGGACGGCTTTTCAAATTCAATATTTTTCATGTTGTTTGACATGCGGACGCTTAATCAGCTTCCCCCCTTAGTAGTTTCTATTTGTTATTCTACATGACAAATTGCGACTCGAAAAGCAAAAAAAAATCGGAAACCGTTATACAACAGGTTTCCGACAAGTCATCAGTAGACTGACGTCGAAGATTTATTTGTATTTTCGAGTATTTCTTTTACTCTATTTAGGAATTTACCACAAACTAATCCATCTAATACACGATGATCTAAAGATAAACATAAATTTACGATATCGCGTGCTGCAAACATTCCACCAGGTAAAACAACTGGTTTTTTTACAATACTTTCCACTTGTAAGATGGCAGCTTGCGGATAATTAATAATACCCATCGACTGCACAGAACCGAAAGCACCCGTATTATTAACTGTAAAAGTACCACCTTGCATATTGTCCATTGTCAGTTTTCCTGAGCGTACTTTTTGGGCAAGCTCGTGAATTTCTTTAGCAATCCCTTTAATGGACTTTTCATCAGCGTGTTTTATAACAGGGACAAAAAGTGCATCGTCTGTTGCTACCGCAATGGAAATATTTATGTCATGTTTTTGGATAATTTTATCACCCGCCCACATAGAGTTCATCATTGGGAACTCTTTTAAAGCTTGTGCAACGGCCTTTACAAAGAACGCAAAGTAGGTAATATTAAAACCTTCCTTTTGCTTAAAGTCCATCTTTATACTATCCCGATAAGCCACTAAATCCGTTACATCAACTTCCATCATCATCCAAGCATGCGGGACTTCTTGAGCACTACGTACCATATTATTCGCAATGGCACGGCGCACATTCGTTACCGGAATTTCAATGTCGCCTGTTTGCAACACTGGCGAGGATGCGATTGGTTTTGTTGGTGTTTCGACAGCGGCAACAGGTTGGCTACTAGCCGTTGTTGCAACTGCAACTGGCTCAGAAGGTGTTACATCTTTTGGCGTTGGTATATTTCCTGCGTCAATGAGTTGTTGTAGATCTTTTCGTGTAATACGGCCACCCTCTCCTGTACCAACAACTTGCTCAAGTGGAATATCATGTTCTTGCGCCAGTCTAAGTACAGCAGGCGAATAGCGGTTTTTTTGCTGTCTCACTGAATTTGCTGATGCAATAGGTGCAGTAACTTCCTTCGGAGACTCTTGTTTTTTCTGAATCCCTGCATTTAATATTGCAGCACTTACTGTTGACTTTTTCACTGGTGGAGACGCTGGCACTTCACCGTCACCTGCGATTTCAATGGAACAAACCACTGCTCCAACTGGTAACGTTTGCCCTTCTTCTGCAAGTAGTTCTGTAATGACCCCTTCAAAAGAAGATGGGATTTCTGCATTTACTTTATCCGTCACAACTTCTGCTAATGGATCATATTTTTTTACTGTATCACCTGGTTGTACGAGCCATTTTTCGATTGTACCTTCTGTTACGCTTTCACCGAGCTGTGGCATCGTAATGCTTTGAATCGCCATTATCTTTTCCTCCCATCAATTACGCCCCCATCTAGTCAACCCGAATTTTGAATTGTCCATGTACGGCATGCCATTGCAAAATTCGAGATAACTATTTTGAGAAGCTTCAACTTTTTTTCGCAAGCCTTTAAGCCTACTCAAAAGAGACTACTAATTAGATATGCATCTCCTGAGGAGATTTTTAGAATGCAGCTAAATCTCTCAATGCCCGCTCTACTTTTTCAGGATTTATCATGAAAAACTTTTCCATTGTAGGCGCATATGGCATTGCAGGTACATCTGGTCCAGCTAAACGTTGAATAGGCGCATCAAGGTCAAATAAGCAATGTTCTGCGATAATGGCCGCAACCTCACTTATAATACTGCCTTCCTTGTTATCTTCTGTTACAAGCAATACTTTTCCTGTTTTACTTGCCGCTTCAATAATAGCTTCTTTATCTAACGGATACACTGTACGTAAATCTAAAATATGGACAGAGATGCCATCTGCCGCTAAACGCTCGGCTGCCTGTAAAGCGAAATGAACGGCTAGACCATACGTAATGACCGTAACGTCTTCCCCTTCTCGCTTCACATCTGCCTTGCCGATTGGTAATGTATAATCGTCTAATGGGACTTCCCCTTTGATTAGGCGATACGCACGCTTATGTTCAAAGAATAATACCGGGTCTTCATCACGAATTGCTGCCTTTAACAAGCCTTTCGCATCATACGGAGTGGAAGGAATAACAATTTTCAAACCGGGTGTTCCAGCAAAAAGTGCTTCTACCGATTGTGAATGATAAAGCGCTCCGTGAATCCCACCACCAAAAGGAGCACGGACTACTATAGGACAAGTCCAGTCATTATTGGAGCGATAACGGATTTTCGCAGCTTCCGATACAATTTGGTTCACAGCAGGCATTATAAAGTCTGCAAACTGCATTTCAGCAATTGGACGCATGCCGTACATTGCCGCGCCAATACCAACTCCTGCAATCGCACTTTCCGCAAGCGGTGTATCTAACACACGATACTCCCCAAACTGCTCATAAAGACCCGTAGTTGCTTTGAAAACGCCACCTTTACGACCAACGTCCTCTCCTAAAATGAAAACTCGTTCATCTCGTTCCATTTCTTCCTTCATCGCTAATGTAATCGCATCAATATAAGACATTACTGCCATTACACGTCACCTCCGTCCACTGGTGCATATACGTACTTCAAGGCTTCCTCTGGTTTAGCGTAAGGAGCTGCCTCTGCATAGTCCGTCGCTTCATTTACTTCGGCCATCACACGCTCTTCTATTTCAGTACGAAGAGATTCCGTCATAATGCCAGCATCTTGTAAATACTTCTCAAACAATACAATCGGATCCTTCGCTTTGCCTTCCGCGATATCTTCTGCTGTACGGTATTGACGATCATCATCATCCGAAGAGTGTGCAGTTAAACGGAATGTCACCGTTTCTATTAAACTTGGCCCTTCACCGCTACGAGCGCGTTCTGCCGCCTCTTTGACAACCTTATAAACTTGCAGTGGACATTTGCCGTCTACTGTTACGCCTGGCATGCCATAGCCAATACCACGATCGGATACTTTTGCACAACCTAACTGACGTTCCACTGGTACTGAAATAGCATATTGATTGTTTTCTACCATTATAATGACTGGTAGTTTATGCACACCGGCAAAATTTGCCCCTTCATGGAAATCACCTTGGTTGGAAGAACCTTCTCCTAACGTAACAAAGGCGATGAAATCCTCCTTTTGCAAGCGCCCCGCAAGCGCCACCCCAACAGCATGCGGTACTTGTGTTGTTACGGGTGAAGAACCAGTCAAAATGCGGTTTTTCTTTTGCCCAAAATGCCCGGGCATTTGACGGCCGCCAGAGTTTGGATCTTCAGCCTTTGCAAATGCTGATAACATCAGCTCTTTTGGCGTCATACCAAAATGTAAAACTACACCCATATCTCGATAATACGGTGCAATATAATCTTTATTTTTATCTAGCGCAAATGCTGCTCCAACTTGTGCAGCCTCCTGTCCCTGACAAGAAATTACAAATGGAATTTTACCTGAACGGTTTAATAACCACATGCGCTCATCTAATCTTCTTGCCATTAACATCGTTTCGAACATAGCAAGGACTTCTTCATTCGTTAACCCTAAATCTTCATGTTTCAGTTGAACGTCTTGCATATGAACACCCCTTTCGCATTAGAAAACGTGCTAAAGTGCCTGTATTTTGCGCACAAGCTCCTTTAGTATCACAATTTATGTCGGTCTTTTTATTTGTTACAATTCGGCGTAATGTCTATAAACGCATTAAAAATGAATAGCTCGCTTATCGACAGCTAAAGCTGACTCCACTAATACTTCATTTAATGATGGATGTGGATGGATTGCTTGACTAATTTCCCAAGGAGTTGCATCTAATAATTTCGCTAATGAAGCTTCTCCTATTAAATCTGTCACATGCGGCCCTACCATATGAATACCCAAAATATCGTCCGTTTTTTCATCGGCTATTATTTTAACAAAACCATCTGATTCTCCATTAACTAGCGCCTTACCTATTGCTTTAAAAGGAAATTTACCAATCTTTAATACATGACCATTTTCGCGAGCAGCACTTTCCGTTAAACCGATACTAGCCACTTCTGGGAAGGAATACACACATTTCGGTACTTGCAAAACATCTAACGGCGCTACTTTTCCTGTCGCAATATGTTCAATAGCGGACAAGCCTTCATGTGAGGCAACGTGCGCCAATTGTAAACCACCGATTACATCTCCAATGGCATACATATGTGATTCCTTTGTTTGATAAGAATCGCGTACTTGAATAAAGCCGTTGTCGATTTCAATATCGGTATTTTCTAAACCAATGCCATGTATATTTGCTTCACGTCCAACACAAAGCAATAATTTCTCTGCTTCAAATTGTTCCTCATTATCCTGAAGCTTCGCCGAAATGAAAACGTTATCATTTTCTATTTTAAAGCTATCTGTATTTAACCGAGCATTCGTCACAATGCGCACACCACGATTTTCAAGCTGTTTTGTCACTTCTTTTACAATATCCGCATCCTCAGCTGGTAAAATCGTAGGACCGTATTCAATTACAGTTACAGCTACTCCAAAATCACAAAGCATAGATGCCCACTCGATGCCGATTACACCACCACCAACAATCAATAATGAAGTCGGTAATTCTTCCATTTGCAATGCATGGTCAGAATTCATGACATACTTCCCATCAACCGTTAATCCTGCCATTCCTCGTGGCTTCGATCCTGTTGCAATGACAACATTGGTAGGAACAAGCATTTCATTTTCCTCACCATTGCGCATCTCTACTGATATAGTACCTGGCATTGGTGAGAAAATAGATGGTCCTAAAATTCGACCTGTTCCTTCATAAACATCGATTTTGCCTTTTTTCATCAGTGTATTCACACCTTGGCTTAATTGCTCTACTATTGCTTGTTTGCGCGCTTGCACCTTATTGAATTGCAAGGTAACACCTGTAATGTCTACGCCAAATTCACTCGCGGTTTTATTGGCCATACGATATACTTCAGCACTTCGAAGTAATGCTTTACTCGGAATACAGCCTTTATGTAGACAAGTACCACCAAGTCGTTCACGTTCCACAATAGCTGTTTTTAAGCCTAATTGTGCCGCACGGATTGCTGCAACGTAGCCACCTGTCCCTCCCCCTAAAATAACAACATCATAATTTTGAGCCATATGTTATTCCTCCTTATGAGAAAAGTGCTAAAGCCTCTCTCTCCTAACTGGCGTCATAGTGCAATCCATCGAGGAAAAGCGCTGTATCGCCACAGGCAACAATCTCTATCTTAAAGACATTGCAATGAAAGGTGTACGTCATTTATTGTAATGACGAATCTATTAGCCTAGACATTTATTTACTACTATTTAAACAGAAGAAGTCGACAATGCGACTTCTCTTTAGCGAATAGACGTTGTTAACGGCCGTTCAAAATATTTTTTTCATTTTTTAAGAACTGACTACGCGATTTCGCTACACGAGCAATACGTTCTTCTGCCAAACGATTTGCCGCAACATATGTTGGAATACTATCACGTTTGGAAATTTCAAAGATTTTTTCAATACTATCGTAAATACCATCTACACGTTTCATCGCTCGTTCACGATTATAGCCATATAATTCGTCCGCGACATTGATTACACCACCTGCATTAATGACATAGTCAGGTGCATAAACAATGCCTAGCTCGTGTAAATAATCTCCATGTCGTGAATCTTGTAGTTGGTTATTAGCAGAACCAGCGATAACTTTTGCTTTTAATTGCGGAATCGTTTCGTCATTTAAAATTGCGCCAAGTGCACACGGTGAGAAAATATCGACTTCTTGTGAATAGATTTCATCAGGTGCAACTGCTGTAGCGCCAAAATCATTGACAACACGATCAATAGCCGCTTGGTTAATATCTGTTACTACAAGTTTTGCACCTTCATTATGTAAATACTCGCAAAGCTTGTAAGCTACGTTTCCTAGCCCTTGTACCGATATAGTACGACCTTCTAGCATATCCGTACCAAATGCTTCTTTCGCCGCTGCTTTCATGCCACGATAAACGCCATAAGCAGTTACTGGTGAAGGATTACCCGATGAACCAAACGCTGGCGATATACCTGTAACGTAATTTGTTTCCTCATGGATTAAATCCATATCTGTTACGGTTGTACCAACATCTTCAGCGGTAATATAGCGACCGTTTAATCCTTGAATGAAACGACCTAAAGCACGGAACATTTCTTCGTTTTTATCTTTAAATGGGTCCCCAATAATGACCGTTTTTCCACCGCCAAGGTTTAAACCAGCAGCTGCATTTTTATATGTCATCCCGCGTGCTAATCTTAATGCATCCTCAATCGCATTTTCTTCTGTCGCGTAGGTCCACATACGAGCACCACCTAATGCTGGTCCAAGTGTTGTGTCATGGATAGCGATAATCGCTTTTAACCCAGATGCTTCGTCTTGGCAAAATACCAATTGTTCATAATCATACTTTTCCATATACTTGAAGATTTCCATGAAAACTCGCCCCTTTGCTTTGGAAAGTGCAACCCCTAATGCCCATCCCAATCAAATTTTTAAAAAATGATAAAACTGTTTTGCAATGGATAATATCGCTCCATTTAATTTTACAATACTGACAAATTCACAATTTCGCAACTATTATTACACTTTTCCTACTAAGTAAGAATTTTCTAAAAATTCAGTTACGATTACTAGTTTTTGAGCTTCTTCCTGCGCTTTTACGAGACGCCTTAGATTCATAGGCTTTCTTGACATTCCATTATCCACAGGTACAATTAAAGTTAGGTATGAGGAGGGACATGTATGGCTCGTTTTGCTGCGTTTATTGTCATGCTAATTCCAGGTCTAATGGCCGCAGGTGGCATTAAATTTATGCGTGATACATTATTCGGTAAGCTCATCTCACCTTTCCCATTTTTATGGCTACAATTTGTTGTTGGCATCATTTTCTTTGTTGTCGGCTTTGGCTTTTTCGCAGGCTTTTTATTACACCGCGATCGAAAAAAAGGAAAAGTGGCTCCGCGCTTCCAAAAAAAATAAAAATAGCTATCCAAATAGGCCACAGAACTTTGTGACTTACTGGATAGCTATTTTTATTGACGTAGCTGTACATGGATAACTTTATCCGGAAAATCAGTAATCCACCCTACTACGGATGTATGTGGATTCGTCAAAAACTTTTCACTGCCATCAATCGCATAAAAGCGACATGTCTTAGCACTAGCTACACATGCCTCTAAATAGCGGGGTTTATAATACTTTTTATGCATATGAACACAATCAATTGCCTTATAATCACTCAGCAAATCCCATTTTAATTTTTTTGTGACGATTAGCGCTGTTTCATGCTGTGGCGCATGACGTTTCACAACCTCTAACAGCTCATAATGAAATGATGAAAAATGGCTACCTGCTGGTAATTTAAGCCCTTGAAGCAGTTGAACGAGCGCATCTTGATTGTCAAGAATGGTCGATTTTAATTCAATATTCAGTGGGAGTTGGTGTTTATTTGCCCATGCTAAAACCGCTTCAAATGTCGGAATTCTATACGATGAAAAAAACCTTCTCCACGGCTTCCCTAATTTAAAGCTCTGCAATTCCGCTATTGTGCAATCATTCACTAGCTTATTACTGCCTACTAATCTTGATAATTGCGGATCATGGTAAACAACGGGTATCCCTTCTTTTGATAGCTGAATATCTAACTCAATCCCATTGGCACCTAGCTCTAATGCTTTTTCAAACGCTTTGAAACTATTTTCTAGCGCATAAGCAGACGCCCCGCGATGCGCAAACACAGGGATGAATGATTCATTATACATTCAGCTCACCAAACTCCAGTAAAAATTTTCCGTTCGTCATTTTATTTAACAACGAGGACTTTTTGCCAATTTGAATATAGGTACCAGGATAGGCTTCCTTTGTAACAATAATTTCTTCTTTTCCAGCATGACGCATTTCATCCATCATTAACTTAATTTCACGATCTAGCGTCACCGCTTCTGCTTTTAACTTTGATAAGCTTTGCTTTGTTTCTTCAAAGGCAGCAATTTGCTGTGTAGACATTTGCTTAAGCAGCGGTAGTAAACTTGTAATCTTCGCTTCACGCTCTGAAATATCGGATTGCAATTGCTTTAACTGTGTTGCTTTGTCTTGCATCATTGCATAACTTTCCTGTTTATTGACACTTTCAATGATTAAATCCGTTCTCCGCTCTAGACGGTTTCCCGAAATGGCTGTAACAATTGTATTTTTGGCAACAGCACGCCCACCAATGATTTTTCCTCTGCGCTCATCGACAAAAATGGAATGGGCAGTAAGTTGTGATCCAAGTGAATAAAAACCGATATGAATACTATCATCTGCGACTAAAATAGCTTCATTGACATGCTTCACGAAAATATTGCCACCGGCTTCAACGAGTGTTGAACCCAAACCAAAAATACCACCTCGAATGTATACATCACCTTCGATTGATTTAATTAGTTTTGCGCCGCTTACCCCTTCCGCACCTTCAATGGAAATATCTCCGGTTGCAATAACAGTATAGCCAGTTGTAACGGTTCCCTTAATGCTTAAAGAGCCATTAAACTCTAAATTCCCCGTCTCAACGCCTACATCTCCATGAATTGGTAGATGGCGATTTACACCAATCGCACCTTTGACATCATCTAACACACCCGCTATTTTCGAACGAATGACGATTTTACCATCTTCTTCTACTTCATACGCTGATTTTTTGTCATATCGAATAGGAAAATCACGACCAGGTGCTGCCGCAATCATTTCACCGAGTACATTTTGACCAGGCTTGCCCATCGTTGCAGGAATTTTCTCACCGAGCCAAGAGCCTTCTGAAATTTCTGAAATAAAATTCATGTCGTAGTAATCGGCTTTCCCATCCTCACGAATGACAGGTTTTCTTTCAGGTTTAGGTAAATATGTAATTTGTGCATCCGTACCTGCCACAGGTGACGTTCCTTGCGCAATTAAAAACGCTTTGCCAGGTTCAACCTTTGAAATATCAAAGTCTAAAATGCCATAAATAATGCCTTGATCCGCTAATGTTTCCAAAATTTGTTCCGTTAATTTTTCTTTATTCTTTTGAATATAATCAGCTGTTTCATATATAAATATAGAGGCAGACATTTTATCTCGAGCAATTTCAGCTTCAACATTTGGAAGCCAGCGTCCAATCTCAACAGGACTTGTGCTTTCTGTCGCTAGTACAGTTTTTAATATAGAAAAATTAGATAACTTTAGTCGTGGGTGACTACGTAAGACGCCATCAAATTCTTTTAATGGAAACCCAGCGCTGTATGTAAGCATAAATACCTTTCCGTTTTCTTCCGATATTTCGAAGTTATCATTTCGAACTAGAATCACGCTACCTCCTCCTTCCCTCTATATGTAAGTATATACAATCTATTTACATTTGTTTAGAGACAATTGTCACTACTCATAAAGAAAATACCCCTACTTTATCAGTAAGCTCTGTACATAGTGCAAACCTTTTTCCTCTAAAAAATAGACGATATATACTATAAAAAAACATGTTTTCCTTCGTTGCAAAAGTGGAAATGTTATTATTGCATAAAAACCCAGTAAATTTTTAGGTTATTTTTATGAACACTTTGAAAAAGAAATAGCTATATTCACATAAATCCTCATTTTATTTTTTTTGCATTAGGTCTTGTCTACTAAAAAACTTCTTAAAGTAGAACATTACTGCATAAAGTACCGTTTTAACTTACTATTTATTTGCAAATTTACTTAAGTATCCAACATAAAGACTCTGGGCTTTTAGTCATTTATTATCTGTAAATAAGTCACTGCTTAATCTATCTTGAAATGCTTCAATTCTGCTATCCGTGCATAATTGTTCACGCGTTAAATAGAAAACACTGATGCTTCCATTAACGCTCAGTCGCAGCTCATATAACTGCTCATTAATTTGTGTTATTTCTAATGCGTTATGATGGTCAAGTTGAAAATTTACGCTTTTCATTTATAATCCCTCCGTCCCTATTATAATCAAAAAGGCAAAAAAACGATTAACAGCTTTAACCCTGTTAACCGCCCATTGAATACTAACCTAGCACATATTCTGCTAAAACACTTTGCACTTTATAAATGTTAGTCGATTTATTAAAATTTTTCTGTATCGGCAATTGGCTGCCTGAAACCCAAATTTTCAGCTCTGCATCCAAATCAAATGTGCCCGCCGTTTCCACTGAAAAATGTAAAATATTTTTGTAAGGAATTGAATGATATTCGGTTTTCTTGCCCGTTACCCCTTGTTTATCGATTAAAATTAACCGCTTATTCGTAAAAATAAACGTATCTCTAATAATTTTATACGCATTTTGAATGGTCTCATTCGGTATTAAGATCTCTTTCATTTCTTCCTGCAATTTATCTAGATTGACTTCACTTGCATTGCCCATTAATCCATCAAATAACCCCATGTCTATTTCCCTCCAATTTTTCAAGCTTTATATAGTATATATTACATTTTGTAACAATAATACCATTCATAGTTCATTAATGATAGGATACAATCCATCATTAATTTGCCACTGTACTTTGCAGAAATAAATAAACTGGGGGAATTTAAATTAATTTGCAATAAACGGTGCTTTATGTACATAGTTTAAATTGTCGATTTGATGAATGATAAAAGTCGCAATATCTTGATTAGTTATTTTTGTGCCAGGCATATCCGTTAAATGTTCTTTCAAATTTCCTCTTTCTGCGCCATCTACTATAAATGGTAGTCTAATTAACGTCCATTGAATATGTGGATGATTGGTCAAAATATCCCATTCTTTCTTCTTGTCTCCCATCATATTAGAGTACATTATTTTAAACAACGCTGCCCCTATTCTATTTAACGTACTTTTGTGATCGCCTGTTATTGTTAGAGAGCCACCTGTTACACCAATGTAACGATCAATATGTAATGCAGTCATTACATCGAGTATATTTTTAGTGATACTGCTATACATCGCCTTCTCTTTGATTGGTTGACCAAAGGTATTTATAACTACTTGACAATCTTTTAGTAGCTTACGAATATCTTCTACATTTTTTACATTCCCTTTGACGATTTCAATCCTACTGTCCTTGTCTATTACTTTTTCTGGATTTCGAACTAACATGCGGACTTGATATCCTTTCGCTACCGCTTTAGAAGCAATATAACGCCCTACTTTCCCCGTTCCACCAATAAGAGCCACCTTGTAAGCATTAACCATAAAATCCCTCCAAAACTCATGATACTAGGTATACGGTCAAACGTCTGTTTAGATTCAAATTTCCTGTTCTTCAACTTCTATGCCGTATTACTTCAATGGCTCGCTGCCCTATCATTTTTTATCTAACGACGAAAGTATTATAAAATTTTCGGTATATAAAAGACGCCTCTTTAAACAGTACATGTAAACTGTCTAAAAAGGCGTTATGATTTTCACTGTGAAGCGCCATGACCAACCTAAACAGAAACAATAATCCGCTCGTATGCTCTCGCGCTATGAATGTATTACAAGCAATGTTTACAATTATTGATATATGAATTATTCGCCTCTTGCAGCATTGGCCTGTTTGATGGCAGCATTAAATTGCTCAACAGCAGAACGATGTGCTTGATTCACATCACCGCCATTATAAATCGTTTCAAGAGCCGTTTCTATAATTTTACGACCTTCTGGAAGCATATCCATTAACGCACCTTGTGTTGCAAAAGAAGCTTTTGTATCTTGTAGCTGATCTACTGTAACTTGTAATTGTGGTTTTTTAGCCCAAGCATCTTTCACGATTTGTTCTTCATATGCAGACGGATTAATGGCAAAGTACCCTGTTTCTACATGCCACTCTGCTTGAACTTCTGGAGTTTGTAAATATTTCATAAATTCCCAAGCTGCTTTTTGCTCAGCCTCTGGTTTACTAGCAGTCATCCAAAGACTAGCCCCACCAATAACAACGCCTTGACGAACTTTATTTGCTGGATAAGGCAAATAAGCAATACCTACTTCAAATGGAGCATTATCAATAATATCCCCTGAACTAGCAGAAGATTGTAAAAACATTGATACATCCCCTGCTAAAAAACCAGCCATCATGTTATCATAATTTGTACCATAATTAGCAAATGTCCCATCGTCAACCATATTTTTCACCCAGTTGAGGATTGATTTGCCCTCTTCTTCCGACCAACCGATTTCCGTAGGCGTCTCATTTCGTCCATTGTCATTATTTAATAATAACGCACCTTGGTTGGCTAATAATTGCTCCCATAACCAACCGTATGCTTGTAATGCAAAACCTTTCATTTTTGGATTAGATTCAACGATTGCTTTACTTGCTTCTGCTACTTCCTCAAACGTTTTTGGTGGCGCATCTGGATTTAGTCCTGCCGCTTTAAATGCATCTTTATTGTAATACATAACTGGAGTGGAAGAATTAAAGGGCATTGAATAGAACTTCCCATCTAACGAATAATACTTTGTAATATTTTCTTCTAATCCACTCATATCATATCCGTCTGCATCAATTAACTCTTGAATAGGAACAATTTGTCCACTGTTAATCATCGCCTTTGTGCCTATTTCAAATGTTTGAATGACTGTCGGTGCACTATCTGAACCAGCAACTGCGTTAAACTTTGTTAACGATTCATCATAAGTACCTTGGTAGAGCGCTTTAACATGAATTTTATCTTGTGATTTATTAAAATCTCCTACAATTTTATTTAACGAATCTTGGGCAGCTCCACCCATCGAATGCCAAAACGTTACCTCTTGCATCCGTGTATTTTCAGTAGAACTAGGCTTGTCTCCTTCTTGCCCTTGTGTAGAATTACCTTCTGAATTACATGCTGACAACAATACAACAATTCCAAGTGTAAGAAATGCAAATAATTTTCTCATCTTATTTCTCCTTTTAATGGATTTAAATAAATTCGATTACTTCAATGCACCTTCCGTTAAACCTTTTTGAAGCTTCTTTTGTCCAAAGAACAATAAGATTAATGTTGGAATAATGACAATCACTGCGCCTGCCATGATAACACCCCATTCATTTACCTGCTCTTGGGTCTGTAATTGCTTCAAACCGATTTGTACAGTACGTACCTTGTCATTTGTTGTGGCTAAGAGTGGCCATAAGTACATGTTCCACGAGGATAAAAATCCATATATCCCGAATGTCACTAAACTAGACTTTGCAACTGGTAATACAACTGTTAGATAATATTTAACATCACCTATACCGGCAATTTGACTTGCCTCCCTTAATTCCTTAGGTATTTGTTTAAAGTTTTGTCTTAGCAAGAAGGTTCCAAAAGCTGTTGCAAAGAAAGGGATAGTCAACCCTGCATAAGAATCAATCCAATCTAAATCACGGATTAAATGAAAATTAGGAATAACCGAAACCTCAAAAGGAACCATTAAAGTTGCAATAAAAATATAGAATAATAAATCTCTCCCTTTGAACTCTAAAAAAACAAAAGCATAAGCTGCTAAACTTGATAACAGTAGTTGTCCCAGCATAATAACAATTGACACTAATAAACTATTTATTAAATAACTAAGTAAAGGTGTACGTTCAAATGCTCGACTATAATTATCAACGGTGAGTGCAGTCGGTATGCTACCGGTTAAAATATCTTGATTAGTCATCAAGCTCATTACAAATGCCAAAATCATAGGTCCTGCTAACAGTAAAGCTGAAAGGATGAGAATGACATAAAAAATGACTTTTTTGCTGGTAGACATTGTCATTGGTAATGTACCTTCCTTTCACCTAGCTTAAATTGTAATAATGTCATTAATAAGATTAAAATGAACAGCACAATGGCTTGTGCACTTGCTGAACCAAACCTATAATTTACAAAAGCCTCTCGATAAATCGAGTAAACAAGTAAATTCGTTTCATTTACTGGTCCGCCCTGTGTTAAGATATCAATTTGCCCAAACGATTGAAATGCATTAATAATTGTTACAGTAATTACAAAGAATAACGTGGGTGACAGCATTGGAATTGTTATTCTACGCAATTTATAGAAATAACCTGCTCCTTCGATCTCAGCACTTTCATATAAAGATGAATCAATCGATTGCAACCCACTAAATAAAATTAAAAAGGTAAAACCTATGTTCATCCAAATTGTTGTAGCAGAGACAGCAAGAAGTGCCCATTTTGGATCTGTTAGCCATCCAATGACTTCAAACCCAAAGACATCGAGTATTTGGTTAAATAACCCCATCGTCGGATTAAACAGATACAACCATAATACAGAAGCTGCGGCAACTGATACTCCCATAGTGGAGGAAAAAATCGTTCGAAAGAAGCCAATTCCTTTAAGTTTTTCATTGGCTATTACAGCAAGGAACAAACTAATAATGATGGTAGTGGGCACCGTATAGAAGACAAATAAAAACGTAGATTTCATGCTTTTCAAAAAAAGAGGTGAGGCGAACATATTCACATAGTTTTCGAGCCCAACAAATATAGTCGTATCACCGCTTGCTTTCGTTAAGAAAAAGCTTAAATAGATAGTCCGAAACAGAGGATAAAACAAGAAAACACTAAACAAAATAATAGAAGGTAATAAAAACAACATCCCTTTATAAAAATTGTTCATTCGGATTTTCTTTTTAACTTGCTCCATTTCTATAAGGTGGTTGTTATTTGTATTATTAGTAGTGTTCGTCATACGCATGTTGTTAAAACCTCTTGTACTCTACCTTGAGAAACTGAGTGAATTAAATTGCCAGTTACCGAATCAAAGAATAATAGATTTTCTGGCAATATTTGTACTGGCACTTTTTGTCCTATTTTGATGAACCATTGTCCAGACCACCTAGCCGTCCATAACTCAGCACCAACTTCAAATGCTATTGATGTTTCATTCCCTAATTGTTCTACATTCACCGCTTCCAAAAGATAGTTTGTGTTTTCAATTGTTCCTGGCAGTAGATGCTCAGCTCGAATGCCAATCGTAAACTGTCTATTTGTAGGTAGTTCCTCCCCAAATAAAGAACTTATGTCTAGATGAAGATGACCTTCAACTACTAATTGCTTGCCCTCTTCTGAAAGAATCGCTTTTCCCAAATTCATCTTTGGAGAACCGATAAAAGAAGCTACAAATAAATTAGCTGGTTCGTTATAAAGCGTAATTGGTTTTCCAACTTGTTTAATTTCCCCATCGTTTAAGACCATTATTCTGTCTCCCATTGTCATCGCTTCTACTTGGTCATGGGTAACATAAATCATTGTCATTCCTAACTTTTTTTGCAATCTACGAATTTCCACACGCATATTCGCACGCAACTTTGCATCCAAATTTGAAAGTGGTTCATCCATTAAACATAATGGTGATTGACTTACAATCGCTCGCGCTAGTGCTACACGTTGCCTTTGACCTCCGGATAACTCTCTTGGTTTACGTTCCAACAATTCAATTAATCCCATCATTTCCGCGGCTTCATATAATCTTCTTTGTCGCTCTTGTTTCTTCACTTTTTTTGCCTGTAAACCAAATAGAATGTTTTGTTCTACAGAAAGATGCGGATATAAGGCATAATTTTGGAAAACCATTGATAAATTCCGATCTTTTGGTGGAATATGATTTACAATTTTACCGTTCATTTTCAATATACCTTCAGAAATTTCCTCAAGACCTGCAATCATTCTAAGTAACGTACTCTTTCCAGACCCAGAAGGTCCAACAAGGACAAAGAACTCACCTTTGTTAATTGTTAAATTGATTTCATTCAATACAGCTTGCTTTTTTTGGTACGTCTTTGAAATCTTAACTAACTCAATATGGCTCATATCTAACCTCCTTATTTTTTCTCGCTATTATTTTAAAACATATATTTTTCGAAAAATAAGGATTTCTGCAGATTTATAACAAAAAATTAACATTATTTATAAAGCCTTAATATTTTTATAAATCTGCCTGAAAACGTCTTTTTTGCATATGTATCGTTTTAATTACTTGTTTCTTGCCAAAATCTCGCAAAAAAAAAAAAACACCTCCATAAATGGGATATCCCAGAAATGAATGTGTTTCATAGTTTAATGTAATGACTTGCATTAGCTACTTTATAAATTTTTAAAAAATCTCTCTAAATAAGTCCTGTAAGCTGTTATAACTGTTAATTAACTCGCCATCATATCAATACGAATCTTGTCCGCAATCATGGCGATAAATTCGCTATTTGTCGGCTTCGACTTTAAGTGGTGTACGGTGTAGCCAAACATCGACGAAATGGACTCGTAATTGCCACGATTGGCTTAGCGTATGTTTTACTTATTATATTTAACGATCATACTACATAAGTTTACCGGTCATTCTAACGGTAGCCTTCGCAGTTATTAACGATTTATATTTACCGATAATATTACAGTCATTTAAATTGAATATCAAGCTAAAAATTATCATCTATCAATATTGATACTGTAAATAACTTTTAAAGCAAAACGAATAGCATCTCGCTCTCCTATTTCTTCTACTCGGCTTTTATAAAGTAAAAAAGAAGCTAATGCATAGTCATCATATACTCTCCCTCTACTGCCTTGTTTACTAAAATGCCTATTATGTTCCTCAAATAAAGCAGCAATACGCCTAATCGTATCTACCTTATAATCGCTTTTTTCTGCAATCTCTTTCGGAGTATAGTATTGCTTAGTTTCGTCCATAACTTACTCTCATTTCCCGGTGTCGACAACCGGCTTATTAGCGCTAAAAGACACTATACATTACTCAATTAAAACATACAACCCATGCTGTATTACCGAAACTTGCGTCGATAAATTCCATTATTTCTCCCCTAAACAGTTGGTACTGTTAGCATAAAAGGGCTTTTTACTTTCCGTTAGTTTTACGTCAATTTAATTTTTATATTATAATAAGTAGAAACTCGATTTTAAATTTTACATTGAGGATTTAAAAATATTATTTAGAAGTCGCGAGGAGCAGATGAGCGGGTTACGGCTGACGGGCTTGGGGGTAACGCAATTTCAACGCAAAAAAAGAAGCGACCAACAAACGAGGTTTAATTCGTTCATTGATCGTTTTGTTATCGTTTTATTCCTTCACGTTCAAGCAATCGATAAATTGTTCCTGTTCCAACTTTATAAGTCTTGCGAATATCAGCGATTGAAACGCCGTCTTGATAATCCTTTATGATTGCGTTGCGTCTTACTTCTTCTTCTCCGCCTTCGACTAACTTCGTTTTACGTCCTTTAAACTTTCCTTTTGCTTTTGCGATTTCAATTCCTTCACGTTGACGACGCTTATTCTTCTTACGTTCTTGCTCCGCAACATACGCCAACATCGATAGGAATTGATCCTCTAACAGCTTACCGATGTCACCCATAGACTTAAACCGTCTACTATCGAATAGCTCAGCATTGGACGTTATTACGATATCCGCACCTACCTTACGTGTGATATACTTCCACTCGTCAATCACATCGTCATATGAGCGCCCTAATCGATCCAAGTCGTCCATATAAATTAAGTCGCCACTTTGTATCGTGCTGCGTAACTCTTGATATTGCGGACGGTTCGTATCCTTCCCCGACGCTTTATCGACGTATACATTCTTACGCTCAACGCCTAGCTCCTTCATTGTCGCAAGCTGACGAGCTTCGTTCTGTTCAACTGTTGATACACGTACATAACCGTAAGTTGCCATCGTATTACCGCCTTTATCCGTTATTGTTAGCAATATCGTACCAATAATTACGGTAACAATCAAACGGTAATTTAAGAATAGCTCTATATCAACGTTTGTAAGCATTCATTTTCGTTACCACATAAGTGTACTCTAACGGTAACGACCGGATTCACGACTGCCTGCCTTTTGCATAACGTTATAATGCGTCGAAACTGCGTCAGATTGAACCGTGGAGATTTCAGACACCCTCACGCGCCAGCCCTGTCTGCCCGATGATTTCGTGATTATTCGTGATAATGCGGACATAAAAAAAGACGGACACACCCGAAGGCATGCCCGTTAACATTGCGTCATTTATTTATACTGTACCGCGTAGTCGCTCAATTTCCGCCTTAATCGCATCAACGTCATGTACTTGCGTCTCTTGCGTAGTCTGTATGATTTCTCGTTTCTCCGTTAGCTTACCGATTAATTTATAGTACATCTCTAGCGCCTTAATAGACGCATTGCCATTATTAGAAGTACCGTTCACCAGGCGCATTAGCTGTGCGTCTGCTGCTGCTCTAGCGCTATCTAACTTTGTATCGCTGACTGTTGCTAAGTATCGTACAAAGTCGGTATTTTGTCGCCAGTGATAAAGCGTTGACGTATCAATGCCAAGTTCTTCCGCAATTTCTGCGTAAGTTTTCTTCTCTCCTTTTGGAGCATACTCCTTTTCTAGCAGTAATTCCGCCGCTCTTAATTGATTCGTCGTTAGTTTAGCCTTTATTCCGTCTAGTGTTAGTTTAACCATTGTTTATATTCCTCCATTTTTTGCGTTAAGTATGCGTCATAGTCACCGCTGTAATCGAGACGCTCCATTTCTTCTTCAAGCGGACGATATGTTTCTTTTACGATTGATAGAATCGTAGCAGCACTCACAATAGCAGATCCTGTTCCGCCTTGAATGGCTTGCTTTAAATAGTACGCAGTCATACCGCATGTACAAGCTAGCAGTACGTCGTGACACGTTCCTGCTACTTCGAATGCGTCTATCCACTCACGTAGTTTAGGTGTTTCATCCACATCAAAATAGCGTCCCGTCTTTATAAGAATGCTTGCGTAACCTAATAGAAACTGATTCGCTTCACTCCTATATCTTTCGTATACCTCGTAAGCAAAGTAATCACTTGTGTTCGGAAAAGGTACATACTCATCGCCTAGCAATGCGCTAAGTGTTGCTAGTTCGCCCGTCAATTGTGCGTTAGTTGTAAAAGCCATCTAATCCCCTGCTTTCGTTGTAATAGAAAAGGCAAACACCGATGTAATAGCCGATGCCTGCCTCGTTAATTCATGCCGTCACCCCACGTTTCTCCAAGATTTTCGCTACAAGTTCGTCAGCAATTCGTGTAACATCCGCATCCTCACGTACTACGATACTGTCCGCAAGTTTAGCGATGGAAATGCTCGTTGAACCTTGCGTCGGTTTAGCGTCAATTCCACTACTGTTCGTAGTATTCTGATTGATAGTCGTATTATTTACGCTTCTTGCTTCGTGCTTAAAGTCGGATACGCCAGCAACCTGCATTTCTCCGCCCATAACTGCGTCATATTGATCGGCTTCGAATCGGTTTAATACTCGCTCACCTGCGTGGAGTTCTGCGATATACCCGTCCCATCCAATACGTCCAATACCGTTATAGTGTGAGCCGTCCTTTTTGCCTCCTCCGAAAATGTTACTTGCAAAACTTGCGGCACCACTTCCGATTTTTCCGATCCAACCGGGCACTTTAACACTTTTTAACGTTTCTGCAAAGTTTGAAATTTTACCGGCTGCAGCACTAATCAATCCGCCGATTTTTTCAAATACGCTACCGATTTTTTCTACGATAGGAATTGCGAGTTCAACCGCCTTAGCAAATATTCCTGTTAAATTTTCAGCAAATGGCGCTATAATTGTGTCCCAAACTATTTTCAGAACTTCGAAAGACAATTTAATTGCGGCGCCAATTAATTCGAGGATAGGCCCAATAATGCTCCAAACGGCAGAAAATGCGGCGCTCAATAAGGCAAGACCCGGAACAATTATGTTATTAAACGCCCATGTAGCAACGTCGGCTACTCGTTGGATACTTGACCATATGTTCGATAAAATCGGCTCTAATACACTCCAAACTGCAGGAAATACTTCCATCACGACGCCTTGAACCTTTTTAAAAGCGTTTTGTAGCATTTCGAAAGTTGGGCGCATCTGCTCGAACTTTTCCTTAATGAACGGAATCACTTCGCCTAATTGCGTCTTAATCGTGTTAACAAATGAAGTAATATTATTAATAGCTTCCGGGGATAATCCGAGTGCAGCAAGGAAGTCTGACGATCCCCCACCCATCATCATCGTACCCAAACCGTCAAATATTTCTACTACCTTATCGAATGCTGACTTTAAGCCATATCCAAAACTACGAATAGTTTCGATTTGATCTTCCGTGAATCCTGCGCTTTTTAAAACGTCTATTGCTGCTTTATGTTCGCCTGTGAAAATATGTGCTGTACTTTGGAAGATGCCTTTCAGTTTATCGAACGCATCTTTCATAGAATATCCGAACTTGCGGATAAGACTGATTTGTTCTTCCGAAAAACCAGCACTTTTTAAAACGTCAATTGCCGCTTTGTGCTCACCTGTAAAAATATGTGAGATGCTTTTGAACGCACTACCAATTCCATCTATTACTTTCTTAACCGTCTCACTACGTTGATATAGTTGCATAAATCCAAATACTAACCCAGTAATGGCTCCAGCAATCAAACCAATAGGCGATGCCAAGAAAGCAATTGCAGCGCCAATACCCATAATCGTTTTAGCTACTAAGACAATTCCACCGACGGATAACCCAAACGTACCAACTACTTTCGCAACTGACGCAATAGTTTCTCTCAATGACCATATCTTTTTGGTAAAGTCTACAACCTTTTCGAGTCCAATACCTAGAGCATCGCCCACTTTTCTCGCAAATGCATCCGTATTTATATTGTCAAATGCTACGTTTATTTCTTTTAATATGGCCCCGAGTTTAGTATTAGGCGTTTTCCCTATTAACCTCGAGAATACACCAACCTTCTCGGTGATAGCTGACCACTGACCTAGTGTTGAGCCTGCCATTTCCTCTAATGTCCTATCTGTTACACCCATTTTATCGAGCAGAGCGTTCATAGCAGTAATTTTAGCGTCCACGCCGTTCAACTTGACGATTTTTTGCATTTCCTTTTTATCAATACCAATTGCGTCAACGATACTGATATAATCCCCTTGAAATGCTTCTTTCAATGAAAAACTGGCTTGTTTCGTATCGACGCCCGAGAATGCTTGTAATTTCTCCGTGATATTCCACATTTTTTCTAATTGTCCAAGATCCTTGGTAAGTCCTACGTAAGACTTTGAGCCAACCATCATGTCGTCAGTATTTAGTACTGCAGATTTTAGGGCCATATCCTCCATTAATTTCATATACTCGGCTGCCTTACCATCATCTTTAAACATGGTGCGTGTTACTAATTCTTGCTGCTCGAATTTTGCAGCATTACCGACTGTTGAGTTAAAAGCCTTAACCGCTGTTTGAGCCCCCAAGTACGCTCCTGCAACTCCTGCTATTTGCGACTTTAATCCACTTAACTGATTCGCCTGATTCCCAATTGCTCGAGTTGCATTTCTAGTAGCGTTCCCTAGATTGTCCATTTGGCGCATTATGCGTCGTATTTGGGCGGTTCCTTCGTCTTGCATACGAAAGATGGCGACTAAATCAATTGCCATTTAATCACGCCCCATGTGAACGCGCATCATCTCGGATAACTTGTCACGTTGCTTATGCGCAGTTTCTAAATTCTGTTGTGTTCGATTCTGTAGATATTTAATCGTAGATGTAACGAGCGTTTTCGCTTGTTGACCGAATGGCTTTAATTCAGCATCTTTCACTAGCGTTAAGCTCGCTTGATAACCTTTTAAATCGCGTAAAGTTTTCGTCATATCGACGTTAGCCGTTGTTTCAATTGCTAAAGTTGCCATCGTAGCAGCTTGCTTGATTAATGCGCTTTGTGTATGTTTGTGCATATATTCACACTCCCATTCCGTTTTTCAAATAAAAAGAAGCCTGCGAAATTAATCGCAAGCCTCTCGAAAATTGTTACGCTAAATTCTTAATTCGGCCATGTGCCGCCTCTTGTTTGAACTCTAGTGTATATTCGCCAATTATCAGGCCGGCTTTTCTGTCGCCTTGTTCCGGCAACTCTTTATGGAAGAACCCACGTCCCCCTAACGGCTTGATTTTCGTGCGGCTAATGTCAATTAAGAAAATTTCATTCGTCTTAACGTTAGCGTTCATTACAATCGGGAATTTCCCAAAGTCTGTTACTAGGTGGTCAACTACTTGTCCACGAATATTTTCCGCTTGTGTGATACGGATTTTATCGTTTTGTAATTCACTGATTGCACGTTTTTGATGTGCTGATACAATAAACGCATGGTTACCACCGCCCGCTAAGCCACCACTTTCGAATACGGTCTGCGCTAAATCGGTTAGCATTTTATCGGTAACTTTTGTTCCCGCAGCGTCAATGACATTCGTTTTAATTAACTGACGTAATCCAGCCATGTGACGAACAACACCATTGTCGAGCTTGACGCCGTTTATAAGTGATTTTTCTAGTTGTAACGCTACTTCTTCTTGCTTCTTCGCTTTTTCGTAGTTGTATAAATCATTCATACCGTACTGATTAACTTCTTGTGCCGTTCCCGTCACCTCTACCGTCTCCATAAATATTTGAGTTACGTTATTTTGCGGAGTACGCGCCTTGTATCGCGATTTCGGTGCGTCTGCTCCCTCCGGAGTCATGTCATACTGGAACTCGAGTTCAGCATCTTTTACAATTGCTACCGCCGTAGTATCCGCATATCCACGCTCTACTGTCAGCTTATTAGCCGCCTTATCAATAGCAGTAACAAGAACTAATTCCTCGTCGACTTGTGCAACCGAATCAATTACAAACGGCTCCACGCTTGCTACTGTTAATTCCGTTGCTGCTGCAGTTGCTGCCGCTGTTACTTTTGTTTTTGTTGCGAATACACTGTCCTCATACCACTGATGAATGGTATTCGTTACTGGCTGACTAAAACCGAGTAAGTTGATTAAGGGTGTTTGGTTTGGATTAAGTAGTAATACCTCGTCTACTACAGATTCTTTCTTACCTACTAAGTTTGTTGTATTAATTGCGTTTGTCATTATCGTCGTCCTCCAAATTGTTTAATTTTTTGTTTTAGTCCGCTAAATGCGGCAATATCTTCTGCTGATCCTGTACGTTTTGCTGCTGCCTCTGCGTTTGCAAGCATCGTTTCTTGTGAAGTCTTTTGACCACCATTACCGCCATTTGTCGCTGTACCAATCGGTGTCTGCTTTGGCTTCATGCCTTGCAAAATGCCGAGCAGTTCATCGAGCGCATCGCCCTCTAGCTTTGTAGCATCTAAAAACGGCTGTAATTTATCGAAGTCTTTAACGCCAGATTGTTCGACCTTCTGCGCGAATATCTCGGCTTTTTGAGTCGCCTCTTGCTCTGCTAATTGCGCTTTTAGCGCTTCAAACTCGGCTACCTGCGCTCGTAACTCGTCAATTTCCGTTTGCTCTGTCGGTTGTTCCGTTGGCTCGATAACTTCCGTTGAAACTTCGTCAACTTGTTCGATTTGTTCCTCTGTCATTTACTCACCCCCTTCGGAAAGCACTTGAATGTAATCCGACAATTGTTGAATTAACTTTGCGCTCTTTTTTCGTTCGCGAGTTAAACGTTTAGAAATAATTTCGTCTAGTTCGCTCTGTGTAAATAATTTTTCTTCTACTAAATCGGTCTGTTTTTCATCTGTCATTTTTAAATCCCCCTTTTAATTGTCACCTTGCTTTTTTTACTACGTATATTGACACGACTCTGTCGTTTCGCTTGATTTCAGCGACATTAGACTAGTGGGTAAGGTGTTTGTTCACCCGAAGGCTAACCCGTGTCTAACGACGGTGTTTCTACGATTTCATGTACACTTTTGTTGATACGCTTTTCGATTCTTTTTGCGGATCGATAGTCCTTTTCAGACACTCGCCACTGTAAACCAATTAGTTTTCCGTTCTTTTGATATGTCGCTGTAATATCCCAATCGCGTGTTCGTTTAATGTTGCGGATTTCTCGCTTATGCTCTGAGTCAATGTACAAAGCAAACGTTGAATCTGTTTGTCTCCAAAGTTCTGCTGAAATAGCAGTCATCCCCTTCGCTGCTTATTGGCTGATTCTCTTAACGCTTTACTTTTGACAAAAATCATGATATTGTGTAATCATGGATGATTCCATTTAATTTTTCGAAATCACGCAAAAAAGCAATAAACTCATCTGTAATTTCAAACTGTCGAGTGATAGCAGCTAACAACGCAGCAGACGGATATTTCCGCATGTTCTCTACATCACTAATCGTTGTTCGAGCGTAGCCAATCTGCGAAGCGAACTCTCCTTGCGTCAAACCATGATACGAACGTAGTGCCTTAATCGTGCGAGGTTTCATCGCATGTCCTCCTTTGTATTCTATTGTTCAATATTGACGCTACTACCTTAAAAATAAATGCGGGCTAATGCCCTTCACATATATGGGGGTTTGTCCGACGGATAATATCATGATAAATGGCTATTTTATCAACTTTTTCTGCAATTATTTGGGCTTGTTTGGCTTCGGCCAACGTTTTATATTTGACCATTTTCCCATGCTTGTAATCCTCGTTTTTCAACTGTACTTTAAACATCGGTTTCTTCTTCATTATCTCCGATTCGATTACATATCCTGGCTGTGTTTTTTCGTGAAGTCTATAACGATCGTCTATCGATTCGTTGTACAGTGGTGAATAATACTCGATAGGTAAATACGAACCCGTTTTAATAAATCGTTTCTTCGCATCATGTGAGGCTTTGCGGCACGCATCGCAGCAAAATCGGCTGTCAACTCGCTTTGATTTATCCTCTCGTGCATTTTCTTTTTCAATCGGAAACATGTTCAGACAAAACATGTACTTACAACGTCTGAACTTCTTACGCTCCTGGACGTAATACGAGTAATCTAATACGGTAGAATAGTACGGCAACGCATCGAATCCAAACGTATAAACCAACGCCATATATCGAAGTAGCGACCATTCAATCTTCGACATTAAATCGTTGTATAAATCCGTAATTGTAAATTCGTATCGCTCAACGTAAGCCCTATCGTTAACAGGCGGATTCGCTTTAATACTCTTGCGGTCCAAATGCTCCCATAGTTTACTGAACTCGCGAGTCATTCCTTCAAGCGTTGTAACCTTCGCAGTTTTTAGCCGTACATCATCTACATTTGCAAAACGCTCCAGTATCGACGGGCTTTTGGATTTCGCCATATCTCCGCTAGACTTAACGTGATGGTACGCTGTGAGTATTTTATGTGTAAATATCGAGCCGGGATAAACGTTTTCATAAGTGGCCGGAATGCCCGTTAATTTCTTTTCAGCTTCGGCATATTCGATTAGTGCGAACGTTGTTTTGCTAGCTCTCATAGCTCTTAATTTGTTGGCTGCGACTAATTTCGTCATTGGCTGACCTCCATTTTAGTGGTGTAAAAATTTAACCACTCGTTGTATTTTTTGTTCATACTCTTTTAAATACCATCACTAATATATGAGAGTGATAGATAGCGTTTATTAATGCACTCTTTTAAGCATTAATGAGCGCTAAATGTTTTAAGTCTTTATACGTAAGTCTTGGTAAGTAAGTATTAATACGGTACAGAAATTACACCACAGCAAAGTAAAAATTACACATTGGAAAATATATATTCACAAAAGACCTTGTTTCGCTGCCCTACGTTTAGCTTCAAACTCCTCTTTTCGTTCATGCCTCTGTTGAATATCTAACAGACGAGATTGCTCGTGCTTAATTCTTTTCGCTAATGCCTCTGGGAATTTGCGCTCAAATGTAGATCGGTCAACAATAGGTCGCTTAAAGAAGTACACATCGTTACCGTGAGTGGGATTGCGCTCAACTATAATTAAGTCCAATTCCTTTAAAGCCCTAATTGACGAACCAACTGTGGTGCGACTTACACATACCGCATCTGCTATTTGGTCATGCGTTGGCCAAGCGTAACCTTCTTTATGGTTATGGCGGTGTAATAAGAACAAGTAAACAAGCATCGTCGCCCCAGTAAACTTTGGATGAAACGAATAAATTTCGAATATGGAGTTAGGGACGCCTGTCCAACCTGCGTCGTACTTGTAAGGTAAAGCTGTTTGTACCTCGATCGTTTGAGTTGTTTGTTCCGTCATAATATCGTCTCCTTTAGCTGTGTAATAGTTTGGCTGCGGACAATTATCGTTTCTAGTGTTGAAAGGCGTACTTTAATGCCTCTTGTAAAGCCGGAGTATCTTCGAAAATGAAGCATGTATACCGGGGTGACTTACGGCAAGGCTCGACACCTATAATGCGATGCCCCTTCGCCGTTAAATCGTTTACCACTCGTAATGAACGTATTACTTTAATGCGTTTATTCATTTACGTTCCTCCTAGTTCGGGTATTTTTCCGCATAGAATAATTGCGGAAACCGTGCCTCTAACTCTGTTGTATCTAACGAATATTTCGCGAAAATACCTAGCAGCTTACCTTCACTAGATTGTTTCAATGAATGAACATGAATGGACATTGTTTCATTGACACATTGTATTTGTTTTACAATTTCCTCAACTCCTCTCAATTCGAAAAGTCTCTCAAATGCTCCGATAACATTTAGTTCGCTCACAATAAGATCCCCATCTTTTATTGCAAGAGGTAAAAGTTTAATATGTCTTTCCATTAGTTCTTCTAAGATAGTTTCGAAAGTTTCTCCAGCAATCTTTTTGTGAATCGCTTTAGTAAACAAGTTTACATATACATCTAAAATTTGTTGTCTTTCATTAAGTTGTTTAAATGAGGCTACTGATTCCGTTTCAAACTGTTTTACCTCTAACTCAACTGTGTTTGTCATAATAAAATCTCTCCCTTTTGTTTGTTTTGGTTTTTTATATGTGAACGTCGTTTGTTTGACGCTATTGCTACACTGCTTTGAATAAACCAGTAATTCTAGCTATGATTTCCGCTTTATTTTCCTGGCTTGTTTGAGCCATCGCACTTAATGACACCACACTCAATTCGTTCATCAATTGCAAGAAATCACCTAACGTATTTTCGATGTATAATGCATGAACATCCTTAACAATTCGATACACTTGAATCGCTGATAATGGATTGTCCCAATATAACGTGTATTGAACAGCATCCATATCGTTATAATGAAGCACGTCGATCATCGTTTGAAAACCTTCGTTAGTTTCAAAGGTAGATTGTTCGATAATTACGTTATTGTTTAATAAAGCCTCGTTGTAATATAGGTAACTTTCTTTCTCCTCATTGAATACGCGGTTTAATGTTTGTGACATAAAAATCTCTCCCTTTTGTTTGTTTTGGTTTTTTATATGAACGCCGATTGATCGACGGGATTGCCTCTACTTACTACTCACAGTAAAATGATTCTTATTGCAACAATTTCATAAAATAATTTGCACCTATTTTACATAGCCTACTAAAATCAAATTCTATTAACATTTCCGATAAAAAATTTGCTCCCTACCTTATATACCCGATTGAAAATTCAGTTTCGGACATGATTTTGATAATTTTCTTCCTACACTTTACATAGGGGATTAAAATCTTAATTTGATATCACATTTTGAAAAATTTTCGTTCTACTGTATACTGCACACTAAAACGATAGATTTTGGGACAAATACTATAAAACTTTGCTCTTACTTTATATATCCCGATTTTTCAACTCGTTTTGCAACAAGCTACAGAAAAAACATTCTCCTACTATTAAGTACCGAGTAAAACCGAGAATCGATATCACTTTTTATAAAATTCTCACCCTAATTTATAATGCGGACTTAAATTTTTATTCATTAACACTTTTCGCAAACTTTCTGAAAAATTTCTACCTACTATACATAGCAGACTAAAATATCTTGTTTTGGGACAACTTTCCGTAAAAATTTATTCCTACTGACTTATATACAAAAAATTTCCGTTTGGCGCACTTTTATTAAAATTAAACTCCGTCCCTACTAAACTAATATAGATAAACAATTAAATCCGTACACTTTTACGAAAATAAATTTCAAAATGCGATAATCAATTACTTGCATATTGCGACCTCCTTACTTTATTAAGCGGACTTCGGAAAGCCGATTTGCAACAAACGCACAAAATTAATTAAAAATGTACCAATATACCTACGAACTTTGTCGTTGTTATAAAAAATAACGGCTCTCACGCTGCAACATGAAAACCGTCATATAATAAGGAAGTTTGTTATTCTCTCTGCATTAGCGGAATGTCGTTAATTACATCATTACATATATAAACAAAGCTATTGCGATAGAAAACGCTGTTGTACCGTAGTACCATACTCTAAGTTCACCGTCTTCGCCTTCTTCGCCGAAAAAATATGCGTCTACCTGCTTCGCTGTATCAACGGCTGCTTTCGTTAGTAACTTAATGTACGCCTTCTTATATTCACGCTCAAACGACTGTGCTGACGGTTTATGTTTCATGCTGGAATACCCCCAATCACTAACTCCTGACCATCAACTATTAAGGCGCGATAGAAATCTGAACAAACTACATGCATATGATCGAAAATCGGAATTGTTTTAAGTGCTTTATTTGATAAACGCATAACAATCGTTCGCCACGCGCCTTTCTCTGTTAATACTGCTTCGTAGTTATCTAAGTAGTCACTACTATCTGCGATAACAATTTCCGTAGCTTGGTCGGCTACTTTTTTCGTATGCTCTGCTATTAAACGCTTGCACTTGCGAATAGTGTCGTCAATCATTTCCTGTACGTATAACGGAATTGGTATCGTGGGAACTGTGTAATCCCATCTATAATTACGTCGTTTCACAAACACTTGATAAGACGTTGAGAATACGCCTTCTTTTTCAAACGTCACAATCTGATACTCCACTGACCAAACTTCGTTGTCTGTTAACCATTTGCCTTCGTCTAACGTCGTAAACATTTCACATTCCGCCTCTCTCAGTGTTATTTTTGAACACTACAGTGTGCTTAATAATTAATATAATATATACTACAGTGTGCATTGTCAACAATAAATTGAAGTTACGTACACTACAGTGTAAAATGAAGTAAAAAAGGAATGTGATTACATATGATTAAAGTACATTTATCTCGTTTATTAGGTGAAAAAAGAATGAAGATTTCTGAATTAGCGGAAGTAACTGGATTACATAGAAATGGCCTTTCACGATTATATAACGAAGAAACTGATGGAATAAAGTTCGATACATTAGAGAAGATTTGCAAAGCTTTGAATTGTGATATTAGTGATCTCATTGAAATAGTAGATGAAGAAAAAGCGCATGCCTAATTGGCTGCGCTCTTATCTTTTAAAAGGTTTGGACTTCTTTATATTTTTCCAATATACCTTCATATTCTTTTTTTAGAAGTTTTTCAACAGTACTTAAATCAGAAATATTCTCCCAAATAATTGGATTATATTGATCATAAACATCTTCTTCAAGTTCAAAAGAATTTTCTATTCCATCCGTAATATTAAAATGTATAAAAATCACTCTATCGACAATATTGATATATTCTTTTACTATTTGATAAAAATCGGTATTAACGTTAGCCGCTTTCTCAAGTATATTTTGCTTATTCTCAGCTAAATTATAAAATTTAGAATAGAAATCTTTATAATTATTATTATAAAGTAAAGTTTCTAATAAATCTAAATCCAAAGAATTACTTAATATGTAGTCCATACTTAAAATCTTCCCCGGTAATTTGTCTAGCAATTCATTTTTCTCAGAGTTTTTTATTGTTATGTATACACCGCCTAAAGTTAATCCCCCACTAATAATGCCTCCTATAATTGCTGCAATTATACTTGCGTAAAAGCTAATCCATGTGGAATTTTGTGAAATATTAAATCCTAAATTCCAATTAGTTAAATAGTTTAATATAATTGCAAAAACTAAAACAAATAATATCAAACACATACTACAAACAATAATAAATGACTTATTTTGTTTCGAAATTTTCCCCATTCCTCTACCCTCCTTTTTATGTGAATTCAAACTTTATTATAAAGGCATTGAGCCTAATTTACTATATTAATTCTTTTTTATGTCTTTTAGGAGGATTAATTGGTGTACTGTTATTTTATTATTTAACGAAAATTGGTATATGATGACTATATTAAATTCCATAACATTTTGGAATTACATAATAAACAAAACAAATAATATTAAAAAACGAACCTTCCGAATCAGATGAAATGGATGTGATTTCCAGAACTAAATCTTGACAACCGCACCCATTTTCAGCAGAATAGCTGCTTGCTCCGGGAAATCGGCGCAAAGTGGTTACCTATTATCGCTAGTCTCGTAGAAATACGCGAATAGCAACAATAAGTAACAACCGCATATTTCAGCGTCATAGTGACGTCCTAGGTGGCTCGTATGCTCCTGTTAGGTTGGGATATTTCTATCCGTATGTACTCGTCTATTTATCGTCCTAGACGTGCGGTAGTCCTTAATTGAGCGTATTTGCACGCTGATTGTCCGCTTGTACATGCTTACCCTAGCCGTAACTAGCCGATAAACCATGCCGCGCCCTTAAATGGTGGCGCTCACCAATTCATCGCAACCGTAACAGGAAACGGTTTGACCTGCGATATATTCCGTAGTTTGCGATGTGACGGACGGCACTGACCAGGTTAGATTAACGACGAATTAGTGGGCCACCTCGTCGGATTTCACTAAAAATGGGTGCACTTAATAAACCTTGCACCACCGAATTTTTTTCGGTATAATGAAGGTCATAAATACACTACGGCGTCAGAACTTTAGTGTAATCGTATTAAGTTAAGGTCTAGCGCTCCAACGCTAGGCTTTTTCTTTTTTTGTCTAAACGTCTAAATTCTCTAGTGGACTATGTTGTCTATACTTCTTCATAATCTCTTTATCTGCGAAATCTAAATATATTTGCGAGGTTATTTCAACACTGGCGTGTCCTAGTAAGCGAGAAAGCGTAGCTAAGTCACCCCCGTTAATTAAATATCTTTTGGCAAAATTATTTCTAAGCAAATGAGGTGTGACCTGTAAGCCAACATCTTTACTTCTTAATCTAAACGACCGCTCTACTCCTTCAATCCGTAACTTGGTCCCGCGATTTGTTGGAAATAGATACGGACTATCTGTATAGCGATCTTTGTAGGTAATCCATGACTTTAAATGTCTCCTAGTCTTTTCAGAATAGTAAACAAAACGTTGCTTTCCCGTCTTTGTCTTACGCAATAACAACGCATTCCCACGTAAGTCTAAGTCTACAGGCACGACTTCTAACAATTCTCCAATCCTCGTACCCGTATCAAATATCATCCGAGCTATTATCCAATCACGGTATTGATCGAATTTCGTTACGTCGAAAGAACGGAAAAACTGTTTTAATTCATTATCTTCGAGCATTACTTTCACTTTGCGCTCCGGTTTGACATTCTTAACGTCTTTCAGCGGATTTTTGCGAATCAGTTGTTCATTATATAAGTGCGAATAAAAAGCTTTAATATTGCGAATATAGTTAGCTATTGTCGTTTTACTTACTGGCTTACCATAATCGCCACGTCGTTCTGGGTAGTTTACAGGCGTTTCAGCAGCACTTACTTGAAACTTTCCCCGTTCTTCAATTGAACGGATATAAGCTCGTACATGGTCATCTGTAACTGTTTTAGCGTCAGTTATATTGAATGTATCTTCTAAATACCGCGCAAACAGTTTCAATGTCTGTTCATATGAACTTAGTGTTTTTTTAGAAAGACCTTTCGCTGAACAATCGAGCATATATCGGTCTATTTCTACTAAAAACGGATTTAAAGCCATAAAAAAATACGCCCCCTCAAACAGTCGTCATAAACTGCTTAATAAGGCGTTATTAATTACGCAATATAATCGTTATATATAATAAGTTTACCGGCTATTCTCCGCTAGCCTATCGTCCACAAACGCAGTCATACCGCAATTAACTCGCCATCATATCAATACGAATCTTGTCCGCAATCATGGCGATAAATTCGCTATTTGTCGGCTTCGACTTTAAGTGGTGTACGGTGTAGCCAAACATCGACGAAATGGACTCGTAATTGCCACGATTCCATGCGACTTCAATGGCATGACGAATTGCACGTTCTACACGTGACGGTGTTGTATTGAATTTCTTTGCTATTTCTGGATAAAGAATTTTCGTCACAGACCCTAATAACTCGATATCTTCAAACACCATTTGTATCGCTTCCCGTAAATACGAGTAACCTTTAATATGAGCAGGTACGCCAATTTCTTTAATAATCGCTGTAATGGTGCTATCAAGCTGATGCTGATTTAATTTTTGAGGAGTTGTCGGCTGTAATACACTCGCCTTTTTCGGTATAGAAGCCTTTTGGCCAGCACAATGTAATATTTTTTGGACAAGCTGGTCGAATTCAAATGGTTTTAGCATAAAGTACGATGCTCCTAAATCCACTGCCTGTTTCATTACATCTTCTTGACCAAATGCTGTGAGCATAATGACTTGTATCGAAGACATACGATCATTTTGATACATCGCTTCCAATACTGCTAATCCATCTAGATGAGGCATAATTATATCCAGTAATAAAATATCAGGTGTGTATTCTTCAAGCATTTGAAGACATACTTTCCCATTCGAGGCCGTTGCAATTATTTCAATTTCGGGATGTCCTTGAAAATAATGCTCCATTGTTTTTAATAATTCTCGATTATCATCTGCTATCGCCACTTTTACCTTTGTCATTTCCATTCCTCCTTCTGGACTTTGCTTTGACTGTTCAAAGCATAAAACCGTTACCCCTAATGTCTTTTTGACACACTGTGGAATTTTCGACATTTTTGGGTTAAAAACCTTTTCAATTTCCAAAAATGAGTATGTAGTCCGATACTTTCTTTTTTTCTCGACAAGTTACGATACTTAACAGCAAATTGTCGAATACACTTATCACTTATTTTAGTGAAAAAATGCTGATAAAACTACACTTTTTTTTAAGTATCGCTAAAGTGTTCACAAAAACCATGAAATACTTGGGGAAAGAGCTAAAATATACTATTTTACCCATGAAAGAACGGAGCTACCAGAGGCAGCTCCATCCAATTCATGAAGATTTTCTTAACATTTCTGCCACTGTAATAGCAGCCCCTTTTTTCGGTTCCTCAACAAACATATGTGTGACAGCACCAACGAAACGACCATCTTGTATGATGGGACTACCACTCATACCTTGTAAAATGCCACCTGTTTTTTCAATAAGCTTTTCGTCAGAAACGATAAATTCAAGCCGTTCATTTTCAACTTTTGTAATTTCAATGGAAAATGTTTCGACTTTACTTCCTTCAATAGCTGTATAAATTTCAGCCTTCCCCAATTTTATATCTTTTGCATGCATAATTTCGATGGCTTTGGGCAATCTTTGTTGATAGCTATCTTCCCATCGGCCAAAAATTCCATAAACCGTATTTTTATCAATACTCCCTAATCGTTCCTGATGTTTTTCAATGGAGGAAATTTTATAGCCGGGTTGACCAGGTAGGCTTTTACGGATTTGATGAATGGATGCTAAGAAAATGGAGCCTGCTCGGAAGACAGGTGCTTCTTGGAGAGTTGAGTCGACAATCTGGTGGCCTAATGCTCCGTAATTTAATGTCTCTGGATCAATGTATGTCAATGTCCCTACTCCATCTGTTTCATCCTTTAAAAAAGAGATGACATGTTCTGCTTCTTGCTTTTGTAAGTCAACTGTTAATGCTTTACCTTCACTTTTTATCGTCCATTTTTGTTGCCCATGGCGAGCAATGGCTTGCTTGGCATCAGCAAGTGTTTTTACCGTTGTATCATTTATTTTTTCGATAACGGCGCCTCCTTTCATCCACTGATTGGAAGCTAATAACACATCATGCGCAACAAAGACATGTGATAATTGAAGCTGAATTCCAATTGCTTCACCCATCGGTATTAATTTTTTGGCCGCAAAAGCCTGAATGGGCATAAATAACAAAACGATGAGCATAGGCAAAATGACAAATTGACGCCAACGACGATTCATACGACACCTCCTTTTGAATTTTGTCTTTATACTATGTGTTGTTGTGCGGTTCTTATAAGCGGTAAATATTTGTGCAAAATGAAAAAAACCCAGAAACATTGGATTGCCTCTGGATTTTCTTATTAATTTAGCGCATTTGTTTTTTTCGTTCGTTTGCCATCTTTAACAATTCTGTCGCATGCTGTAAAGTTAAATCGGTAATTTCTGCACCTGACATCATTCTGCTCACTTCTTCAATACGAGCATCTGTATCGATTTCTGCTAAAGAAGTAAATGTCCGATCATGTTCAACCTCTTTTTTAATGAAGTAATGATGGTCAGCCATCGCCGCCACTTGAGGTAAATGCGAAATACACAAAACTTGAGAATTAACAGAAATAGCTGCAATTTTTTCAGCGATTGCTTGCGCTACACGACCGCTTACGCCGGTATCCACTTCGTCAAAAATAATGGATGTTACACCATTGGAAGAAGAAAAAATCGTTTTTAATGCTAACATCATACGCGACAATTCCCCACCTGAAGCAATTTTCGGTAAAGATTTCGGTGGTTCCCCGACATTCGTTGAAATATAAAAGATCACTTGGTCTTTACCATTGACATCAAAGTAAGGTAAAGCATCAAAATTTACAATAAATTTTGCTTTTTCCATATGTAATTCACGTAGCTCTGCCATAATAGCCTCGCTTAAATCATTGGCTGCTGCTTTTCGAACATGCGAAAGTTTTTCAGCAAATTCACTTAATACTATTTCCATTTCAAGTACTTTTCGTTCTTTTAATTGCAATATTTCATCACGATTCAAAAGCTCACTAAGCTCTGTTTTAATCTTCTCATAATAGGCGAGCATTTCTTCAACAGTGGAGCCGTATTTGCGCTTTAAGTTTTGGAAAAGTGCCAAGCGTTGCTCCACTTCATTTAATCGCGCAGGATCAAATTCTAACTCGTCTAATACATTTTTTACCTGATAGGCGGCATCCTGTAAAGCGTAAAAAGCAGTTGTTACCGACTCAGATGCCTCTTTAAACTGTTCATCGATGACCGCCGCATCATCTAATGCGCCCATCGCTGTACCGATCCAGTCAAGCCCTTTTGTCTCTCCCTGAATTGCTTCATAGGCAGCACTCGAGCGTTCGAAAATTTTATTAAAGTTCATTAGACGACGACGTTCATCTAACAGCTCATCTTCTTCACCAAGCTTTAAATTTGCATCTTCCAATTCTTTCATTTGGAATTGGTACAAATCAATGCGTTGCGCCATTAACTGCTCATCAATAGAAATGGTGGCTAATTCTTTTTTTAATGCCCGATATTCGTTATATTGAATACTATATTGTTCAAGAATCGGTGATAGTTGCTCTTCTGCAAATTGATCCAATAAATGAATATGTTGTTTTTCATCCATTAGTTCTTGATTTTCATGTTGGCCATGTATATCAATTAAACTTGCACCAATATCTCGTAAAACCGATAAAGGGACCAATTTGCCATTTACCCGACAAACACTTTTACCAGAGTCATTTAAATCGCGGCGTAAAATAATAGAATCTTCTTCTATTTCAATGCCTGCTTCCTCCAATTTCTTGTATACAGGATGTGCAGTGCTTGAAATTTGAAACAACCCGCCTAACTCTGCTTTTTTAGCACCATGACGAATAAATTCTGAATTGCCTCTACCACCAGCAAGTAAATGTACCGCATCAATAATAATGGATTTCCCAGCACCAGTTTCTCCTGTTAGTACAGTTAAACCATCCGAAAAACTAACCGTTAAATCCTCGATGATGGCAAAATTTCGAATACTAAGCTCTCTTAACACAAATTGTCACCTCTGAATTAAATTCAACTGCTATTATATCTCGTGCTATCAGATGCAAAATGACCGCTTTTTTTAAAACAGGCAAGCAACTGTTAACCTTTGGATTTTTGTTTCTTTCTTATAGCATGTCCAATAAGCGATTTTTTGTATTTTCTCGCTCGGCTTCATCGCGACAAATAATTAAAATAGTATCATCCCCTGAAATCGTACCTAAAATTTCAGGCCAATCTAAATGATCCAGTAATGACGCAATAGCATTTGCATTACCTGGGAGTGCTTTCATTACTAAGAAATGGGATGCTCCGTCAATGCTCACAAAAGCATCCGCTAATGCACGATGTAATTTTTGTACTGGATTGAATCGTTGGTCTGCGGGTAAGCTATATTTATAGCGTCCATCCTGCAAAGGTACTTTTACTAAGTGCAGTTCTTTAATATCACGTGAGACCGTTGCTTGTGTCACATTATAGCCTGCATCCTTTAAAAAATCGACTAAATCATCTTGTGTTTCAATTTCATGATTTGCAATAATATCACGAATCCGTATATGTCTTTGCCCTTTATTCATATCGTTCACCTCTTATAAATAGTTAAATATTTGTATAATTACACTACCATTTTCAGCATAAAAGCACAAGAAAAAACACGGCTCTACTTAATGAGCACGTGTTATTTTAGTGCACTATGCGCTTCTTCAACGAGTGCATTAAAAGCTGTATATGGTGGAATACTTTCATCCCCTATAGGATTCACTAAATGGAATAAAAATTCAATATTCCCCTCACCGCCAGTAATCGGCGAAAAAGAAGCATCCTTCACAACAAAGCCGACTTTTGTTGCCATAGCAGCGGTTTTTTCTAGAACATCGAGATGGACTTTTTTATCACGGACGATACCCTTTTTACCAACATTCTCTTTACCTGCTTCAAACTGTGGTTTAACAAGTGCCATGACATCCCCACCTGGCATTAAAACCGTTTTTAGTACCGGTAAAATCAATGATAGTGAAATAAAGCTCACATCGATTGTAGCAAACTCTGGTAAACCTTCCGTTAAATCTGCCGCTGTTGTATAGCGGAAATTCGTTTTTTCCATAACTGTTACACGTTCATCTGAACGAATTTTCCACGCAAGCTGATTGGAGCCAACATCTAAGGCATAACAATGTCGCGCACCATTTTGTAATGCACAATCTGTAAAACCACCTGTAGAGGAGCCGATATCAAGCATCAGCTTCCCCTCTACAGACATATCAAAAATTTGCAAAGCTTTTTCTAGTTTCAAGCCACCACGGCTCACATATTTTAAATCCGACCCTTTTACTTGCAGCGGTGCATCGATTGCAATTTTTTCTCCTGCTTTGTCGATGCGTATTTCATTAGAAAAGACAAGACCCGCCATAATGGACCGTTTTGCCTTCTCACGCGTCTCACAGAGCCCACGCTCTACAAGTAAAATGTCTACACGTTCTTTCGGTTGTTTTGTCATTATTTGTTCAAACCTACTTGCTGTTTTTGTTGTAGTAACACTTGCATACGTGCCACTGTATCTTCTGCTGTCATATGGATTTCCGCTAGCAGTTGGTCTACGTTTCCATGCTCAATAAATTGATCTGGAATACCCATTCGATCAATGATTGCAGTGAAATAACTATGGTCGTGCGCAAATTCTAAGACGCCACTACCAAAGCCCCCCTGTAATACCGCTTCTTCAATCGTTAGCACTGGTTTATTGCTAGTAAATATACGATGCAGCATGTCCTCATCCATCGGCTTAATAAAGCGAGCATTCACCACTTCAATTTCTACGCCTTGTTGCGCGAGCATATGCGCTGCTTCCATTGCCATTGGAATAGTTGTGCCGAATGTTAATATCGTCGCATCTTTCCCCTCACGCAGCACTTCCCAACTACCTATTGGTAAAGCCATAAGCTCCTCATCGAGTGGGACGCCTATCCCATTTCCACGTGGATAACGAAGGGCAATCGGTCCGCCGTTATAATCAATGGCTGTTTTCACCATATGTTGACCTTCATTCTCATCCTTTGGCATCATAATCGTCATATTGGGAATATGGCGAAGGAATGCTATATCAAAGACGCCTTGGTGTGTTTCACCATCTGCACCAACTAAGCCAGCACGATCAATCCCAATGAAAACGTTTAAATTTGGACGCGCAATATCATGTAGAACTTGGTCATATGCACGCTGTAAAAACGTTGAATAAATCGCTAAAAACGGCTTCATTTTTTGAGTAGCAAGACCTGCAGCCATCGTTGCGGCATGTTGTTCAGCTATGCCGACATCAAAAAAGCGTTTAGGAAAGTCTTTTTGAATCCCTTGCAATTTTGAGCCAACAGGCATCGCTGGCGTAATCGTCACAATGCGTTCATCTTCATGTGCAATTTTACGAACAGTTTCAGCGATTAAACTACTCCACGCAGGACCTTTTGTTTCAGATTTAACAAAGGCACCGGTCTCCATTTTATATGGCCCTGTCCCATGCCAATTCCCGATTGTATCGTCTTCTGCTGGTTTGTAACCTTTTCCTTTTTTCGTAATGACATGCACAAGCACTGGGCCTTTTACTTTTTTAGCATAGGATAAAGTCGTTTCAAGCGCCTCAAAGTCGTGACCATCAATTGGCCCTAAATATTTAAAGCCTAATTCCTCAAAGAAGACACCAGAAACGACTAGATATTTCAAACTGTCTTTCAAGCGTTCAGCAGTTGAAGCTAGCTTCCCACCTAAAACCGGAATTTTATTAATTAACGATTCTAATTCTTCTTTGGCTTTTGAATATTCTTTGGCAGTTCGTAAGCGACCTAATACGTTGTGTAATGCGCCAACATTCGGTGCTATGGACATTTCGTTGTCATTTAAGATGACAATCATATTAGTTTTTGCATGCCCTATATGATTTAATGCCTCAAGCGCCATACCGCCAGTTAAAGCTCCGTCCCCAATAATCGGTACAACGAAGTTTTTTTCGTTTTTAATATCACGTGCTGCTGCCATACCCATGGCTGCTGACAACGATGTCGAGCTATGACCCGTTTCCCATTCATCATGTTCACTCTCCACAAGCTTTGGAAAACCACAAAGCCCTTTGAACTGACGCAAAGTGTCAAATTGACTCGCACGACCTGTCAAAATTTTATGCACGTAAGCTTGGTGGCCAACATCCCATAAAAACTTATCTTTTGGACTGTCAAACATTTTATGAAGCATAATTGTCAGCTCCACAACACCCAGGTTCGGTCCGATATGACCGCCTGTGACAGAACATTTTTCAATTAAGAAAGTTCGAATTTCTTTTGCAAGTTGTTCAAGCTCTCTCTTATCTAAGTTTTTTAAAAAGGATGGACTAGAAATCTTGTTTAAATCCACCTTTCTCACACACCTTTTCAATAAATTATTCACCGCAATCGTGTTTCCACCATTATAACAGTGTTATCCATATGCTAAAAGTACGAACACTTATTGTTTGCCTCTTGGCAAACGTCCTCACCTATTCTAGCATATTCTTTCCCTTTAACGCCCATTTTTTCTCTTAGTTTTTACGATGAACAATATAGGCCGCAAACTCACGCAGTAAGCTGACATCTACTTGTAAGTTATCCAGTGCTGCAATAGCTAGCTGATAATGGTCAGCAAGTTTTTCTTTGGCTCCAGCTAACGTTAGTAATGCAGGATATGTGCTTTTATCGCTCGCTACATCCTTCCCTGCTGTTTTGCCTAATTCCTCTGTTGTGCCTTCAATATCTAAAATGTCGTCTTGGATTTGGAATGCCAGCCCAATATGATGCGCATATTCTTTTAAAGTAGCACGGTCTTCTTGAGAAGCATTGGCTAATACTGCACCCGATTCAATACTAAATCGTAAAAGTGCACCTGTTTTATTGACATGTACATGTTCTAGTTCCGTTAGGCTTAGTTGACGTTGCTCACCTTCCATATCGAGCACTTGACCGCCAACCATCCCTTCAGCACCTGCTGCTACGCTTAGAAGATTGACAAGTTCTATTCGTTGCTCCGCTGAAAGATCCATGCGCGCTAAAATGCCAAACGCTAGCGTATTTAACGCATCGCCTGCAAGTGTTGCAAGGGCATCACCAAACACTTTATGGTTAGTTGGTTTGCCACGACGGAAATCATCGTTATCCATGCTCGGTAAATCATCGTGAATTAAAGAATACGTATGAATCATTTCAATAACAGCACCGACTGTAAGCCCTGCTTTTAGGTCTTTACCGTAGATTTCTAAAACTGCTAATACAAACAGTGGGCGAATACGTTTGCCTCCTGCCTTTAATGAATATAGCATCGACTCTTTTAAATGAGCTGGTGCGTCAATTTTCTCAACAAGTGCAAACATCTCAGCCTCCACTTGTGGTGTGTTGCTCTGAATAAAATGTTTTAATTGTTCGTTCATTTTAACTAGTTCTCTCCCTTTAGCGGATCAAATACTGTTGTTTCGCCTGTTTCTTGAACAATTGAAATTAACTGTTCCTCAGCATGCTGTAGTTTACTATGGCAAAACTGTGAAAGCTCCATGCCCTGCTTATATAAATCAATAGCATTTTCTAATGGCACATCACCCTGCTCTAATTGGCGGACTATTTCTTCAAGTGCCGTCATTGCTTCTGCGAATGTTTGTTGTTTCTTCGCCATTGCTATTCCTCCTTACTATTTGGCAAGACATTTGTCACTTCGGCTATTACTTTCCCATCGTGGAAGGCCAATGTTAGTTGATCTTGCCGCTTTAAGTCAGTAGACGATTTCAACACTTTGTCATCTTTATATGCGACTGTGAATCCTCTTGTTAAAATAGCAAGCGGATTTAATGCTTCGAGTGTTCTTACAGATGCCTCAAATTGTTGTTTTTGCTTTGTTACGTAATGTGTTGCAGAACGTGTTAGCTGTTGAATGCGCTGTTCTAATTCCCTTTGATGAAAAACGAGCGCTTTTTTTGGTGATTGCTGCTCTACTGCGCTATGCAATTTTTGAAGTTGTGCTTCTTTTTTCATCAAATCCACTTGCATCGCTTTTTGTAAAGTTGTTTCAAGCTGTACTAGCCGTTCGGTAAACGGACGATACAATCTTTCTGGCATCGATAAAGGATAGGACTGTTGTAGCTTATTTAGACGTTGTCGCTCCGTTATAAGTTGCGCCCTCACGATTTGGTGAAGCTGCGATTTTTGAGTCAACACTCGTTGATACAATTCTTGCTGGTCAGGAACTGCCATTTCAGCAGCAGCAGTCGGTGTCGGTGCACGTAAATCTGCTACATAATCGGCAATCGTCGTATCCGTTTCGTGCCCTACTGCGCTAATAATTGGAATCCGACTATCAAAAATAGCACGTGCTACAGCTTCCTCATTAAACGCCCATAAATCTTCAATTGATCCTCCACCCCGTCCTACTAACAAGACGTCACAAACAGCATCTTGATTAGCGCGTTCAATATTGTGTACGATGCTTGGTGCTGCTTGTGCCCCTTGTACAAGGGTCGGATAAATGAGAATTTCAGCAAGCGGATACCGTCGCTTTAAGGTTGTACAAATATCTCGAATCGCGGCTCCAGTAGTGGATGTTAAAACACCTATTTTTTCAGGAAACTTTGGAATTGGCTGTTTCCATTCTGGTTTAAAAAGCCCTTCTTTTTGAAGCTGTTCTTTCAGTTGATTAAAAGCAACAAACAGGCTTCCGATTCCATCTGGTTGCATTTCCTGCACATATAATTGATATGTACCATAGCCTTCGTAAACGTTTACATCTCCTCGGATAAATACTTGCATACCCTCTTTAGGCTCGAATGCTAATTTTGTTGCTGCAGTTTTAAACATCGTAGCTGCAATCCGTGCGCCATCATCCTTTAACGTAAAGTAAATATGCCCAGATTGGTGTACTTTAACATTCGATAATTCCCCTTTGACATAAACTTCGCGAAGATGTGGATCTGCATCGAATTTTCGTTTAATATATTTCGTTAACGCTTTTACAGTTAAATAAGAAGCTGATGACATTATTTTCGGCTCCTTTACTAAAATCAAGTTTTTCACAAAACTACACTTATCATAACATTTTTTGTCGCCCCTGACGTGTAAAAATACAGTTTCACGAGAAAAAACGTCTGTCTTTCATCCTATTTTAAAACATTACTGTAACATATTTATTCCAAACTTGGCTCGGATGAAAGTGGCTACTATGTGTCCTTTTTAGTGGCGATTCTTGCAATATTTTATCCGCACACGATGTACTTGCAAAAAGAGAGCCACCTCAAAAGTAATGAGATGGCTCTCTAAGCAAACGAAATTCTATTGTAAGTAATTACTTCATTTTATTCGCAAGCTTTGTTTCTGCCGCTTGCACTGTGTTGAAGAGTAACATCGTGATTGTCATCGGGCCGACACCGCCTGGAACTGGTGTAATGTGAGATGCGATACCGTCAACCTCTGCAAAGTTTACGTCCCCGCATAGCTTGTTGTTTTCATCGCGGTTAATGCCGACATCAATAACAACAGCACCTTCTTTCACATGCTCTTTTGTAATAAAGTTCGCACGCCCCACCGCTGCAATTAAAATATCCGCTTGTTTTGTGAATGAAGGTAAATCTGGTGTTTTTGAATGCGTGTATGTCACCGTCGCATCTTTTTGTAGCAATAGTTGTCCCATTGGTTTCCCTACAATATGACTTCTACCTACAATGACTGCATGCTTTCCAGCGATTTCAATTCCTGAATATTCAAGAAGCTTCATCACGCCAAACGGAGTACATGGTAAAAATGTTTCCTGGCCAAGCATCATTTTCCCAACGCTAACTGGCGAGAAGCCATCTACGTCTTTTTCAACAGCGATTGTCGCAATAACTGTGTCCTCATCAATATGTTTAGGCAGTGGTAATTGTACTAAAATCCCGTGAATATCTTCACGATTATTTAAACATTCAATTTGCCCTAACAGCTCTTCTTGTGTCGTTTCCTCTGGCAGTTTAATTAACTCTGAAAACATCCCAATTGCTTCACAAGATTTTTGCTTATTTCTCACATATGTAGCTGAAGCTTGGTTGTCCCCAACTAGAACAACCGCTAAGCCTGGAATTAAACCTTGCTCCTTTAAACGAGCTACTCGCTCGGCTACTGAACTACGAATTTCTTGACCAATCTCTTTACCATTAATAATTGCACTTGACATAAACCTTAGTTACTCCTTCCAATTCAACACATTTTTATTGTTCTGTAAATTTAGAAAGTACGCCATTAACAAATTTTGACGATTTATCGTCTCCAAATGTTTTGCATAACTCGATTGCTTCATTAAGTACTACTCTTTTTGGTGTTTCTTGCATGTATAAAAGCTCGTATACAGCTAGTCGTAAAACTGTTCTCTCAATTTTTGGCAGACGGGCAAGTGACCACTTTTCTAGATGCTGCGTTAATGCCGCATCAATTTCCTCTAAATGTTCAGCTGTTCCATTTACAATCTTTTCGTAGAAAGCATTTGTCGGTTGACCTTTAATATGTGCTTTTGCTTCTTCGACTGTAAGATCTGTATTGTCTAGCTGAAACAAAACTTGCAACGCTTTTTCACGTGCTTCATGTCGTTTCATGTAAAGCTCTCCTTCTTAAGTGGCATTAAGGTTTATAATAGCATAAATTCGTACGAGAAACACGGATTCAAGCAAGTTTTCAATAATCTGAAACCTTTTTCAAGCAACTTTCTACTTATTTTAACTTCTAATTTGTTGAAATGTTAAAAATGTAGTGCTACCTTATTTTTAACTTGTGGACCTTCTTACAATATATAACGGAAACTTTTTATAATAGGATGCAATCTTATCGAGCCATTTCTTTGCTGAATGCTATAATAAAAAAATACACTTTCTTTAGCGAGAGTTTGACACAAACGCAACATTTTTTACTAGTGGAGGAAAACAGATGAAAGAACATTATTATACAATCGGGGAAGTTGCAAAATTAGCAAACCTTTCTGTGCAGACCCTTCGTTACTACGACCAAATTGACTTGTTTAAGCCTGCTTATACTGATTCCGCTAGCAATTACCGCTATTATAAAGACAGTCAGATTTTTTACTTAGATATCATTAAGTCACTAAAATATATCGGGACATCACTTGAAGACATTAAAAAGGCGCTTATGCTAACGCCTGAAGAGCTGCTTGTTTTTTTAGAACAACAAGAACAACGGTTGGAAGAAAAAATTTCACGTCTGAATGAAGTAAGATACACGCTGTTGAAAACAAAAAAGCAAATGCAAGAGCAAATTGACATCCCCATCTTCGGCGAAGTTTACACGCGTTTTGAAGAAGAAATGCCAATATTACAAGTGACTACGACTGAACTGACACCCACTTCTAGCACCAATACATACTACAGCATTTTAACAAAAATTATCGAGAATGAAGGAAGTGTCTTAAATAGTCGCTATGGATGTATTTATCCGCTCGCTCATTACAAAGATGTAAATGACATTTTTTATGATGCGATTTTCACTCCACTATTAACGGAACGTAGATTTTCTAAACTGACAACGAATATGAAACAAACCATTGTACCAGCAGGTAAGTATGCTTGCATTGCTTTTATTTATCACCCCGATACGTATTTTTCCTTTTACGAAAAACTTAAAAAATATGTAGATGCGCAACAAACAGCATTTGAATCCACCGTTTACGAATTATATATGCCCGCAACCTTAACTGATCAGCAGGAAAAGAAGTTTATTGTAGAATTAAAAATCAGACAAAGTACGACGCTTTAATCACCTTCCTCATTGTAATAAGAATAATTCTAGTGCATTGCATAACTATGCCGTTTTACTTCCACACTAAAAAAATAAAAACAAATCTTTTGACCCTATAGTAACTATAGGGTTTATTGTATTAGATGGAAAATATTCTAGTAGATTATGAATCTCGTGTATCGTGAACTGTTGAAGGAGAGAAAAATGAACAAGAATCAAGCTATAACATTAACTATTTTATTAGCCAATCTCTTTATCGCCTTTTTAGGAATAGGATTGGTTATCCCGGTATTACCAACTATTATGAACGAGCTTAATATTACAGGCTCTGTCGTTGGCTATATGGTGGCAGCATTTGCCATAACACAACTCATTGTATCGCCAATTGCAGGGAAACTGGTGGACCGTATTGGCCGAAAAATCATGATTGTTGTTGGTCTATTTATTTTTGGCCTTTCAGAGCTATTATTTGGGATGGGCCGTTCCATTGAAATTTTATTTTTATCGCGCATGCTTGGTGGTGTAAGTGCTGCTTTTATTATGCCCGCAGTAACAGCATTTATTGCTGATATTACAACAATGGCGCAACGTCCGAAAGCACTTGGCTATATGAGTGCAGCTATTAGTACTGGCTTTATTATAGGACCAGGGCTCGGTGGATTTTTAGCAGAATACGGTACACGTTTACCTTTCTTCGCTGCCGGTGTTCTCGGTTTCGTAGCAGCGTTATTATCGCTCACATTTTTAAAAGAACCGACACGTGCTACGGATGATACAGAAGCCGCATCTTCTATTTTCAGCAGTGCGAAACGAATTTTTAGCCCTTTGTATTTCATTGCATTTGTGCTTATTTTTGTCCTTTCATTTGGTCTTGCAGCATTCGAGTCACTCTTTAGTTTATTCGTTGATCATAAATTTGCATTTACACCATCTGATATTGCTATTATCATTACCGGTAGTGGTATTATTGGTGCCATTGCCCAATTACTATTGTTTGACTGGCTTACGAAGAAAATGGGCGAGATTAATGTTATTCGATACTCCCTCATTCTGTCTGCCACGCTGACTTTTGCCATGACAATCGTTAATCATTATTTCGCAATATTATTTGTGACATTCTTTATTTTTGTCGGCTTCGATTTAATTCGTCCTGCTGTTACGTCCTATTTATCAAAAATCGCAGGAAATGAGCAGGGCTTTGTTGGGGGCATGAACTCTATGTTTACAAGTCTCGGAAATATATTCGGACCAATTATTGGGGGAATATTATTCGACATTGACTTAAATTATCCATATTACTTTGCTACCATCGTGTTAGTTTTCGGCGTAATACTTGCACTGTTCTGGAAGAAACCAAAAGATATCGCGCTATAAAACCTTTTAACCAATTTAAAAAGGAGTTGCCTTCTATGGTGAAATATCACCAAGATGGCAGCTCCTCTTTTTTTATTCTGGTACTACTGTTTCCTCTTTTTCGAAGTGAATACCTGTAATATGGACATTCACCTCTGCTGTTTCAAGTGCAGTCATATTTAAAATTGCTTGGCGAATTTGCGTTTGTACATCCTTTGCCACTTTCGGAATTGAATAGCCATATTTTACAGAACAAAATACATCAATGGTAATTTTCCCATGTTCTGTTATACCAGATTTTATGCCCTTATTGTGTACTTTCTTACCGAAGCGTTCAACGACGCCAGTTGCTATATTACCACGCGTTGCTGCGATACCCTCTACCTCGTTTACTGCGATTCCAGCTACAATTTCAATTACTTCTGCAGCTACTTCAATTTTCCCAAGCTCTTCTTTACCAGAAGGTGTTGGTTGTACGAAAGATTGTCCTACTTTCTCTGCCATACAAATATCATCCTTTCCCTTACACATCGCAAGCAAATGCTGTTGTTATGCTTATTATACTATAAAAAGGAAGGTTTGGCTTAGAAAAGACGTTTTCATTTTTTTACATACAAGTAATCCTAGAAATTTCTTCCTTGTTGAATAGACATTGAAAGTTAATCACCGGCTTCTATTATGCTTTCAATGGGCTTTTTATTGTTGACTGCTAATAACACAAGTTATATCACTAACGATATCTTAACGATTCTATCTACACCTTACACTGCCTACGTGCTACAATTGCTTTATGATTGAAAAATATTCCAGATGTTTTATGGTGGGGGATTGAAGATGGATAATGAAACAATTGAGAAAAACGAACTTTATGGTTATAAAACCTACAATATTTTTGCTTATATCATCGGTTTATTATTATCACCATTACTAGGGGTTATTATGGGCATAGTAGGCGTCAAACAACGTAAGAAATATGCATGGAGTATTATTGTTGTTTCAATTGTAGGTGGGTTGTTGAATTTTTTCTTAGTTAGTAATCTATAAAATTTTTTACGCTTGTAATGATGAACTTGCGTTATTGGATATCCTTACACGCAAGTTCTTTTTGATAGTTCTTCCGTTCTGTCAATAGCGTGTCTATAAAAAACCTTCAAACTTTTCAGTTGCTTATTTTTTTACAAACATAGATTAACTCGTAACTGTCATTCGTAGCAACGGTTTCTTTCCAGTCCTGAAATACATCTACAATTTCAAAACCGTTGTACAATAAAATCCGTTCCATTTCTTTTGGATATACATATCTTAAGCTTATCTTTGTGCTCTTTTCATCCACCATTTGACCTTCACTATTTTTATACTTTCTAATTGTTGTATAGTGTTGGATTTGACTTAAAGCATCATAATGACTAATTGTATAGACATCAACAATATGAATCGAATCGCGATCAGTATACGTTCTCCAATATTCTTCCGTACTTGGTTGAAGTAATTCCTCTGCGCTAGGAAACCTCGTACCAAAAATGAAGATGCCTCCCATTTCCAAATGTTTATTCACTGAAGAAAGTAAACTATCTTGCGCATTGTTCGTCAAAAAATGTTGAAATGAATTCCCAACTGAATAAATGAAATGACTTTTCGTTGGTAATTGCAATTTTGTACAATCTTGTTCCACCCATTCAATCGGCAAATCAAAATCTGCTGATTTTTTCTTTGCTTCATTTAACATACCTTTATGGATGTCTACTCCTATCATTTGATAACCATTTTTAGAAAGTGGAACCGTCAGTCTCCCCGTTCCACAAGCTAAGTCAATGATTGTTCCTTGTGTAGTTGACGCCCACTTTAACAAAAAGGGTAATTCTGCCAAATAGCTTTCATTTTCTATGTCATATAAAATCGGGTCATCGTATTCTTCAAAATTATACATAACCATATCTTCTCCTCTCTTTTCAATTTATTTACAATGTTAACATAAAACAAAAAATAGATATCTACTAAATAAAAAACCTTCTGACTACTAAAAGCCAGAAGGTTTAAGAAATAGATATTCGATTCTATTCCATCGTTTGTTAATTATTTCTTACTTGTTCCTAATACGTCATTTTCTTCCAAGAATTTCGTGTTGAATTTCGCAGATTTGAAGACGTCGTTGTTCATTAATGCTTGGTGGAATGGGATTGTCGTATTGATACCAGGACCAGCTACTTCAAATTCACCTAGCGCACGATTCATTTTCGCAATTGCTTCTTCACGCGTATCCGCATGAACAATCAGTTTTGCTACCATTGAATCGTAATATGGAGGAATTGTGTAACCTGCATATACAGCAGAGTCAATACGTACACCATAGCCACCTGGTGTTACATAAGTATCTACAGTACCAGCTGATGGCATAAAGTTTTTGTATGCATTCTCTGCGTTAATGCGGCATTCAATTGCCCAACCATTTAATTTAATATCATCTTGTGTGAATGGAAGTTTCTCACCTGATGCAATTTTTAATTGTTGTTGAACAAGATCGACACCAGAAATCATTTCTGTTACAGGGTGTTCTACTTGGATACGTGTATTCATTTCCATGAAGTAGAACTTGTCCTCTTGATAGTCATAGATGAACTCGATTGTACCAGCACCTTCATAGTTACATGCTTGAGCTGCTTTCACCGCTGCTGCACCCATTTCTGCACGGCGTTCAGAAGATAGAGCAGGAGATGGAGCTTCCTCTACTAATTTCTGCATACGACGTTGAACAGTACAGTCACGTTCGCCTAAATGTACGACATTACCGTACCCATCAGCTAACACTTGAATTTCACAGTGACGGAAGTATTCAATGAATTTTTCTAAATATACGCCAGGGTTACCGAATGCTGCAGCAGCCTCTTTTTGCGTAATATCAATACCTTTTACAAGGTCTTCTTCTGTACGTGCTACACGGATACCTTTACCGCCACCACCAGCAGTTGCTTTAATGATAACTGGGTAACCAATTTTCGCAGCCCATTCTTTACCTGTTTCGATATCTGGAACAATACCAGTACCTGGTACAAGTGGAACGCCCGCTGCTTCCATTGTTGTACGAGCAACGTCTTTAATCCCCATAATTTTGATGGAATCAGATGAAGGACCAATGAATTTAATGCCCGCATTTTCACATGCTTCAGCGAAATCAGCATTTTCAGAAACGAAACCGTAACCTGGGTGGATACCGTCTGCTCCTGTTTTTTCTGCAACGCTTAACAATGCTGGGAAGCTTAGATAAGAATCTTTAGATAGCTTTGGACCGATGCAATATGCTTCGTCTGCTAACTTCACATGTAATGCATCTGCGTCAGCTTCAGAATATACAGCAACCGATTTGATGCCTAATTCTTTACAGGCACGAATAATACGAACAGCGATTTCGCCGCGGTTTGCGATTAAAACTTTTTTCATGGTTTGCACTCCTTACTCAGCTTTTACAAGGAATAATGGTTGACCGTATTCTACTAAATCGCCATCTTTGGCAAGTACTTCAACGATTTCACCTTTAACTTCAGCTTCGATTTCGTTGAAAAGCTTCATCGCTTCTACGATACAAACGATTGTTTCATCGCCTACTTTGTCGCCAACTTTTACGTATGCTGGTGAATCTGGGTTTGGAGCTGCATAGAACGTACCAACCATTGGTGATACAATTTTATGTAACGATGGGTCGTTGCTTGCAGGTGCTGCTACTGGAGCTGCTGGTGCTTCTTCAGCTTTCGCTGGAGCTGCTGGTGCTACTGGTGCAGTTTGTTGTACAACAGGGGCTGTTTCTTGTTTTTTAGGTGCTACTGTTTCAGTTACGACAACACCATTCTTTTTTAATTTAACCTTTGCGCCATCTACTTCATAAACGAACTCGTCGATTGAAGAAGAATCTACTAATTTGATAATTTCACGAATTTCTTGAATTTTGAACATTTCTAACTCTCCTTATGAAATAAAATCTACTACAATCACTATTCTATATTTTTTTCAAACAATTTGAAACACTAAAATGAAAATTAAGTAAATATAAACAAAATAAAAGGCTTTCTTTTACTAAACGAAAGCCTTTTCATTATGCTGATATATAACAATGATTAATTAATAAACAGAATATTCCTTTTTTTCTTTATTATTTAATAGTTATTTGCACTGAATTTAACTTGAACGTCATTTGCGCCTTCCCACTCTGTTTTTACTAAATAAATAATTTCATTTGCTTGTGATTTTGATAATTCTTCTGCCATAACCGTTACGGAAACTTTTTCACCTTCCGCTCTAACAAACGCATCATTATAGCCTAAAGACTTAATCAACATTTCAAGCATTGCTTCAGCCGATTCCTGTTTAATCAAGCCATCGATTTCATTGAAAGCCTCATTTTTTTCTTCAGCAGTATATTCTTCAGACGCAATTTTTTGCGTTAATTGTTCACGTAATTGGCTTCTTTCATCATTTACTTGCATACGCATTTCTTCAAATAAATGACTTGGAGACAATACTTCTTGGGTTGCATCTTGCTTATTAGTAGCTTCCTGATCTGTAACACCCGTAATTGCTGTTTGTTGTAATGTATCATCTGTAAAAATCGTTAAGCCATTAAACTGTTTTGCAGGATCCACCAAATAATAAACTGAAATAACTGCTACAAGACTTAATAATGTCATAAACCAAACTGTTCTTCTACGTACGCGCATTTACTTTTCCTCCTTATTTTCCATTGGAACAATAATAATTCGATGAATAGGTAATTGCATCACTTGACTAACGACCGCACGAATTTCATTTTTTACAAATATATCTGATGCTCCTTCTGAAACAATTAGCATTCCTGTTACATCTTTCGTACCTTGGTCAGTCCCTCGAAAATACTGGCTAAATAGTTTATTTTCATCCTTGGCATCTGTCATCTCTCCGTAATAAAAATATACTTTAACCTCCCCAACACCATGCATTGCCTTAAGCGTTTGCTCAAGTTTTTCTTCATTCGTATTCGGTGTTACTCGCTCATTTGATGAATTCGTTTGATACAAAGGAAACACGATGAAAATTCCCACGGAGGCAGCAATCAACATTAAGACGATAAATGACGTTGTTTTTTTTCGTGCCTTTTCCACATCACTTGTACATTGCCTCCTTTCATCTTCTCTTTTTCAAGTGTATGTACGCTTGTTTCCTCCTATGAATTGATAAATGGAATCTTTAATAGCAATTGCAAAAATACTAACGTAATGACAAGTTTTGTTAGTGAAATTATTTGTTTATCATCCGTCAGAAATACGAAAAATTGACAAATAAAGAGCAATGCCAATAAAAGAATCAATCTATCTCCCCCCTGCCAGCACTTGCACGAAAACAATAAGGAAAAAACAAGAAAACATAAATGAAAAAGCAATTAGAAATGATACTGCACATAATGTAAAGAGAGATTTACTAACATGATCAAGTAATTTACATATATCATCAAAAGCAATCGGTTCTAAAATAGCGGCTAATAGTTTTAATGAATACGCACTAACCACAAGCTGGACTGTCGGAATAAACGATACAGTTATCACGGCAATAAAAGCACTTATACTACTAATTGAAGTAGAAAATTGGGTCATATGCTGAAACATTGAAAAACTATCTACGATAAAAGAACCGACTACTGGAATATTTTCTTCTATTAACTTTTTCACTGGCTCTGCAACAGCCTTATTGACACTAAATGCAGCAACACCACTTGCCGACATTAAAATGATGTAGCAAATAACAGACGCAGAAACAATACTCATAATAGTAAAACGAATTAATTCTGCAATTCTCGTAAAAGATATTTCTTTGACAATGACACTGCATACATCAAAGACAATGGCAAAGAGTACACCTGGGATAAGCCATTTACTACTAATGATCGTTAAGACTTGTACAAAAAAAAGCAAAAAAGGCTGCCAAGAAGCAATTGCAGTAATACTACTGGATAGCAAAAAACTAGAAGTAAGAATTGGATAAAAGGCTGTGAATATATGAGAAAGTCCTTGTGCAATTTCATCAATAAGTTGAAATGAGTTAACGACTACTGGTCCAATCGTGGCTAACACAATAAGAAAAAAAAGGATTCTTGTCCCTTTTTCAAATTCTGGTAAAAGCATGTTGACAATTAACGTAATGATGACATAGCCACACAATATGAGCGTCATCTTGAGCAAGAGAAAAAATGGATCGATGAAAAACGAAAGTAGTTGCTCCTGCACTGGCTTCGCCCCTTAGTTTAACCTTTGTAAAATAGATGACACCCCCTGTAAAACAACCACAAATTCTTTAAACCAATACAGTAAAATAACAATTTTAACTGCATCGAAAACGATACTACCTAACACTTTATAGCTATGCTCCACTAATAACATCGACACCCATTGCCCTACATAAAAAAGACTAGCACTCATTACAATGGCTTTTGCATAAGGCAAAAATGAAAGCATATCGAGAATTTGTTTGACGAAAGGCAATAGGAGTGTCGTAAACAAAAAACTGAACAGCAAAAAAGAAAACATTACACTAATTAGCGCGTGGAGTGGCTGTATGACTTCTTTTATAAGCAACAATAAAAGCAGCATGACAACAGCAACAATGACAATTTCCATTTACTTACCCAGATGAGGTTAACCACTGGAAGAATGTTAAAATTTCAGTGAAAAATAGACGTAAAAATCGGAGCAATTCTGCTGTCATATATAAGTAGGCAATAAAAAATAAGAAAAATGAAAATTCTTTCTTCCCTGTTTGATCAAAGAAAACATGAAGAAGCGCTACTACTAGTCCCACTCCAGCGACTCTTAATACGTCTTGTAATTCCATTCATACGCCCCCTCGTGTACAGCAATATATGTCGCACTCCAAAAAAAAAGAACAGTGCCAGTCACTCAAACAATTCAGAATTGTTTGAGTGACTGGCACCTATACTAATTTTTCAATAATACTTTTCACTGTACCGGGTTGCACTAAGTGACTGTTTTCCCCCATCCACATCGATAAATATTGTGGATTGCCTTGTGCTGCACTTTCCTTACGAATAGTGGAGGTTAAATGATGTTGCAATGGATACGGTGCTACAATAGCATCCTTCATATGTTCTGTAAAATGATTGGTTAAGCCACGCGCTGCTTTACCAGTAAAAGCATACGTAATCGTCGTCTGTTGTGGCTTCGACTGCAAGATAGCCTTTTTATACAATGGTGATATTTCGCATTCATCAGCTACTAATAATGCAGTACCTATTTGTACCGCCTGTGCACCGCCCGCTAGTGCGCGCTGCACATCTTCATGAGAAACAATGCCCCCTGCAACAATAATTGGGATTGTTATGTTGCCTACTACTTGTTGCAGTAAATCTTCACGGGCAATTAATTGCATGGGGTTCGTAAATGAGCCACGATGCCCTCCTGCCTCACCACCTTGTAAAACAACCGCATCCATAGCTGATTGCTCAACTTGAATGGCTTCTTCTAGCGTAGTAGCTGTCCCAATCACATAAATATTTTTATCCTTTAAACGTTGAATAACTTCTGGAGATGGTATACCAAATGTAAACGAGCACACAGCTACTTGCTCATCAAGAACTGCTTGCAATTGCCCCTCAAAAACTTCGTTTGACATCACACTTTGCACTGGTGATAATCCGAGCTCATCATAGTAAGGCTGTAGCGCCATACGTGCTTTTTGGAGAACATCTATATCAATGCGTGGCTCTTCTTGCACAAATAAATTTACGGCAAATGGCTTTTGCGTAAGCTTTTTTACTTCCTGAATAAAATTCCTTGTCTGCTCACCATCTAAATAGCCCGCTCCAATTGAGCCTAGTATCCCAACTTCCGCACAGGCAGCAACAAATTTTGGTGTAGTAACCCCCGCCATCGGTGCTTGAATAATTGGATAGTGCATTTCAAATTTTTTTAACATTGCATTCACTCCTTACTTTTATTGTAAACCTTATTTCTCTTTCCGACCTCCTTCTATTTTTACATATTTTTGTACTTTACTCGATATATGTATTAAAAAAAAGTAAAAACCTACCCTTTTGAAAGAGTAGGTTTACAAAATATTACTTATGCACGTGATACGTAAGATGCTTCAGTAGTGTTAATCACTAACTTGTCACCTTGGTTCACGAAGAATGGAACTTGCACGATAAGACCAGTTTCAAGTGTAGCAGGTTTTGTACCGCCTGAAGCAGTATCACCTTTAATACCTGGTTCTGTTTCAGTTACTTCTAATTCAACCGTGTTTGGTAATTCTACACCTAGCATTTCACCTTGGTAAGATTGAATGTGTACTTCCATATTTTCTTTTAGGAATTTCAATTCATATTCAATGGCAGTTGAAGCAAGTTCAGTTTGCTCATATGACTCTAAATCCATAAATACATGCTCATCACCTTGAGCATATAAATATTGCATTTTACGATTATCAATTTGTGCTTTCTCTACTTTTTCACCAGCACGGAATGTTTTTTCATTCACAGAACCGTTACGAAGGTTACGTAATTTAGAACGTACGAATGCAGCACCTTTACCTGGTTTAACGTGTTGGAAATCTAACACGCGATATAATTGGCCATCAACAATAATTGTTAGACCTGTACGGAAATCGTTTACTGAAATCATTTGTGTTCCTCCATTGTTTATAAGATAATAAGTTCTTTTGTCGAATGTGTTAGTAGTTCATTACCTGATTCAGTGATCAAAATATCGTCTTCGATACGAACACCACCGACCCCCGGTACATAAACACCTGGTTCAATCGTCACGGCCATTCCCGGCTCTAAAACCGTATTTGATCGTTTCGATAGGCCAGGGCCTTCATGTACTTCAAGACCAATCCCATGCCCTAATGAATGACCAAATGCCTCACCATAGCCTTTTTCTGTTAAATAGTCACGTGCAATGGCATCTGCTTGAATACCTGTTAAGCCAGGACCAACTTTTTCAAGTGCTAAAAGTTGTGACGCAAGGACTGTATTGTACATTTCTACTAATTTTTCAGATGGCTCACCAACTGCCACCGTACGTGTTATATCCGAAATATAGCCATTGTATAGCGCACCAAAATCAAGTGTGACAAAGTCGCCTTTTTCAATAACTTTATTTGTTGCAACACCATGTGGTAGTGCCGAGCGAAGACCAGACGCTACAATTGTATCAAAAGAGGACTGTGTTGCTCCTTGTTGTCGCATGAAAAATTCTAATTCATTCGAAACGTCAAGCTCTGTTTTACCTGGCTTGATGTAGTCTAAAATATGTGTAAATGCGTGGTCAGCAATTTCACACGCAACCTTAATAATATTAATCTCTTGTGCAGTCTTAATCAAGCGAATTTTTTCAATTAATCCAGAAACGGGCACTAAATCAGCTTGAATTACATTTTTATACAACTCATATGTACCATAGCTGACAGAATCTTTCTCAAAGCCCAATAATTTAATACCCATCGCTTTAACTTGTGTCGCAATTTCTTCTAGGAGTGTTGCTTCATGTTGCACAATTCGGTAATCCTTAATTTGTGCAGTTGCTTGCTCTGTATAGCGGAAGTCTGTAATAAACACAGCATCATTTTGGGACACAATCGCTACGCCAGCCGTACCAGTAAAACCTGTCATATAGCGGCGGTTATACTCGTTCGTAATTAAAATGCCATCGATGTTTTGTTCTTGAAGTATTTTACGAAGCTTTTGTAATTTCAACATAATTATTTCTCCCTCTCAATAAAAGTGCGTAGTGCTAGTTCATAGCCTTTTGTACCAAGTCCACTAATTTGACCTAGACAGGCTGGGGCAAGATAAGAATGGTGGCGAAATGCCTCACGTTTGTGGATATTGGAAATATGTACTTCAATAACCGGTACGGTCACTCCTGCAATTGCATCATGTAATGCTACACTTGTATGGGTATACGCACCTGGATTAAAGATAATCCCATCATACTTTTCATCTTCCGCCTCGTGCACCCAATCTACAAGAACACCCTCGTGATTCGATTGACGAAACTCGACTGTAGCACCAAGAGAAGCCGCAAGATTTTGAACATTATTTTTGACATCGTCTAGTGTTTCATGGCCATAAATATGTGGCTCACGCTTTCCCAGTCGATTTAAGTTTGGTCCATTCAAACATAATAACTTCACGCAGTATTCGCCTCTTTCTATGTACTTGTTTTTTATTTTATCATACCAATTGCATACAGCAACTAATTTCCTTTTTGTGCTGTATGCTCTTTGTAATGAAAATTAGCTGTTTCAAGTAAAAAGCGCAAAAGGCAAATAACCACAACCATAAAAGGGATGGATAATTTTTTAAAAGATGAGGATTGTAACGGTAAATCCAAAACAAACCACTCCAATGTGATTGTTACCAAAAGTCCGATTAAAAATGAAGTCAAGATTGCAGGTATAATATGAACATATCGTAACGTCATATATAAAAAGAATCCGACTAAAAACAGTGCTAACGTTAAAAAACTCCAATGAAATAATTTAGAACTATCTTCGAACAACTCCCATTTTTTATAGAAGCCTATTGGATTCCAACGAATAAAATGAAAAAAATGAAGCCCTTTTAAACATAATGCTAACACGATCGCATTAACAGCAGCGGTTATTAGTCCTACTTTCAAAGCTACCCCTCCTATAAATAAGCAGCGTGCACATTGCTTACACGCCCTGTCTTTAGCCAATGGCAATGAAATACATAAGCGCTCTTCCTAAAAAAGCAAAATTATACGATAAGTGTAGCCATAAAGAAAATTTACTATGCGTACCTCTAGAGGTTTTTCGCTAAATTTAGTACAATGGTACAGTTGAAATATATAAAGAGAGTGGTGTTAGCCTTGAGCAATTCACCTGTATACGGGGGACAAGCACAATTAGAGGGTGTGATGTTCGGAGGGAAGGAACATACGATTACTGCCATTCGCCGTAACGATGATTCCATTGATTACTATCATTATAAAAAAGTCCAAAAACCAATCCTGCAAAAGCTTAAAAAAATTCCATTTGTACGTGGGGTTGTTGCACTTATTGAATCAGCAGGTTTAGGTTCACGTCATATGCAATTTTCAGGGGACCGTTATGACGTTACACCTGGCGAAGAAGTCGAAAATGTAGAAGAAAGCGGCTCAAAATTACAAATGATTTTAGGCGTAGCCGTTGTCGGGATTCTTTCTTTCCTATTCGGTAAATTTGCATTTACACTAATTCCAGTGTTTATTGCGGATTTATTCTCACCATGGATAGAAGGGAAAGTTGGTCAAGTGCTACTTGAAAGTGGCATTAAGCTTCTTCTACTGCTTACCTATCTATATTTTATTTCTTTAACACCAATTATTAAACGCGTTTTCCAATATCATGGTGCCGAGCATAAGGTCATTAATTGCTATGAAGCTGGTATGGATATTACTGTGGAAAATGTGCAAGCACAATCTCGTTTACATTATCGATGCGGTAGTAGCTTTATGCTATTCACTGTGTTCGTTGGTATGTTTTTATATTTCTTCGTACCTACAGACCCGCTGTGGTTACGAATTGTAGACCGTATTTTATTAATTCCTGTTGTATTAGGGGTATCATTTGAAGTACTACAAGCAACAAATGCATGCCGCAATATTCCTTTGTTACGCTATTTAGGTTATCCGGGTCTATGGTTACAACTACTGACAACAAGAGAGCCGATGGACGAACAGGTCGAAGTTGCAATTGCCTCATTTAATATGCTACGTCGAGTTGAACAACAACCTGAAATTGCTGCAACATTAAATCACGATTAATAAAGTTCCATAACTAAGACAATACAAAAACGCACAATTGTTGGTTAAACAGCATTGTGCGTTTTGTTTTTCCTAACATCCTAAAAGGGCACTCATCCAGGGATTACAAAGACTGTACCACATTCAATCGTTGCTTTGCGCTTTCATATTCCTCATGTAATGACATAATAATTTCACGCACAGACTCACGTTTTTCAATCGTTGTGACACCATGTCCTGCCGACCAAATATCACGCCAAGCCTTCACATTTACAAGGTGTGTTAAATCAATAGCCTCTTTTGGCGTTAATGTCGACGGGTCAATTCCTTCTTTTATTAAGGATGGAATTAGCACATTGACAGGCACGCCACTAAAGGCATCTGTATACAAAACATCATCTGTTGTACTTTCGATAACCATATTTTTATAAGCCTCTGGTGCATCTCCTTCATGACAAGCAATAAAGCGAGTGCCTAAATAAGCATAGTCCGCTCCAATAATTTGCGTTGCCAATACATCTGCACCACTTGATATAGCACCTGACAAAATAATGGTGCCATTAAAGAATTTTTTGACTGCAGCGACAAAGCCGAATGGATTCAGTTGCCCACCATGTCCACCAGCTCCTGCACACACAAGAATTAACCCATCTACACCCGTGGCTGCCGATTTCTCAGCATGCTTGACATTGGCCACATCCGCATAGACCTTTCCCCCATAACGGTGCACGATATCAATCACACGCTTCGGGTTGCCAAGCGATGTAATGACAATAGGTGGCTCATATTTTTCAATTAATTGTAAATCTTCTTCAAAACGTGCATTCGCTACTGGATGACATATAAAATTGACGGCCCATGGCTCTGTTGGCAACGCCTCTTTAATCTCTTGAAGCCAGTCTACGCAAGTTGAAACGGGTCTTGCATTTAATAGTGGAAACGAACCAATAGCCCCTGCTCGACTTGCCTCGATGACCATCGCTGGATTCGAAATTAAAAACATTGGTGCTACAATAATTGGTAAACGTGACATTCTCTCTCCCCCCTTTCTATATAAACATTCGAGCTACCTTCCAAAATCCCTACTTTAAAATTTAATTAAAAATGCGCTCGCATTTTTTGCTTAAACGCTAAATTGACAATAATAAACGTGAAGAGCGTATAAACAATGACAACAGATAGGGGTAGGATGGCATCATCATAATGTCCATTTAGCACATCTCGTGCAGCATCCACCGCATAAGCAAATGGAAGGAAGTTCGCTATCTTTTGCACTGTACCTCCAATCATATCTAGCTCAAACCATGTACCACTTAACCAAGTAGCAATGTTTACAAATATTGCGAATAAGCCACCAACTTGTTTATCTGTAAATAATGTCCCTAGTAGCAACCCAATTCCAATATATAGTAAGGAAATAATAAGTAGCACGACTACTAACAGTAACGTATAGAAATCCAATGTTAAACCTAGAAACCCTGCTGTTAATAAACATAAAACAATTTGTAAAATGGCAATCGGCAATAAAGGTAAAACATACCCGACAATATAATCCACTGCGACCATCGGAGAAGCAAAGATACGCATTAAAAATGAGGTACTTTTATCTCTCCCGAGTAACATACCCGAGAAAAGTGTGAGGAATGAAAAACTAAAAACAATTACGCCTGGCGTTAGATTGTTGATTTCATATAACCCAAACGGGATATTTTTTTGCATGACAGAAAATAATCCCATCAGTACTATTGGTAAGCCAATACCGAAAAGTAGCGTTAATGGATCTCGTATAATTTCTTTATGATTTCTTGTTGCAAATACAATCGCTTTCAATGTTATACCTCCTTTGTTAACTCTAAAAATACTTCTGTTAATGTTGGTTTTCCCGTTTCATCTATTAATTGCTGTACTGTACCAAGAGCACATAATCTCCCTTGATTCATAATACCAACACGATCAGCTAACATTTCTATTTCCTCTAAATAATGAGTAGTTACAACAATCGTTACATCACCTTTTATTTGCAATAAAATTCTCCATAAATCACGGCGTGCTCGCACATCCATACCTAATGTTGGTTCATCAAGAAAAAGTATTTGCGGTTTCGACATCATGGCCATCGCTACACTTAATCTGTGCAAATAACCGCCTGATAGCACTTTTGCCCTTTTCTCCTTCACCGACGTCAAACCAAATAAATCCATTTGAGAGACTGCATGCTGTTGTGCTATTTGCTTTGAATCTCCGTAAATTTGGCCCATTAACAGCAAATTTTCCTGCACAGTTAAATTGGGAGCAACAGCCGTTTCTTGAGGAGAAATATTAATGATTTTCTTTACAGCCGTTTGACTGAAAATAATACTCTCTCCTTCCAAAATAGCATCTCCACTCGTTGGTGTTAAAAGACCACAAAGCATTTTAATCGTAGTGGTCTTTCCTGCGGCATTTTGACCGAGTAGTGCGAATAGTTCTCCCTTTTTAACGCTTAAGGTCAACTGGTCAACTACCACTTGATTCTTATAATGTTTTGATAGTGCTTTAATTTCAATTGTCACTATACTCACCTCTTAAAAGTACTCCATTTATTTTTTCAATATCGCGTTTTGATAAGTTATATTGCAAAAGCCAAGTCACAACATAAGTACCCAAAAAACTCGCTATTAAAGAAACGATATTTATCATCGTTTTAGGGGTCCACAATATCAAAACAACCGGAATCCATACTAGTGCCGTTATAAAAAAATGTACTGTATATTGTTTCAACATCCCCCATTTCGCCATATCAAAGATTAATGCAGCCAAGGCAAAAACAATACCAATCAAACCTGTTAACAACATTTGTGTAACAACAGCTGCTAGCTCACTTTCAAATAACGCCCGAAATTCAGGTAAAACGAATATATACCTTCCTTGTCCCAAGCCGATAGATAAACAAAGCTGTACAAATTGTCCAATCATAACACCAATGACGTATCCACCTAATATGCGGATCAGCAATTCTTTTTTCATGTTTTTCACCTCATATTCCTAATTGTTTCTTGATTTTTGCAACATAGCGCCTTGATGCAAACGTTTTAACATTGCCTTCTAGGAAAACACCAATCGTTCCTGTTTTACTTATATCCATGTATTTAATTTTCTTCCGATTAACAATCTCAGCATTTGATATTCGCACAAACATTTGTGAATTTAACTTTGCCTCTAGTTCATACATGCGAAAACGAATCGTAAATAGATTATCTGCCGTTTGAACGAGGACTTTTTTCTGCTCCGTATATAACCTTATAATGTCTTCACAATGAATAAGCTCTACCCCCTTATTTGACAAAACCGGTAATGTATCTTCCTCAGTAGAAAAAATATTCCGCATGATGTGCTCGATTTCAGTTGTCATTTTATCTGTGTATATAATGATTTTAGGTTCTCTACATAGTGGATCAATGGATACTTCTACATTCATATCCCACACCCCCTTCATTCGCTTTCACTATAAAGATTTCAACCAACGATGTAAATGCATTTTCGACGACCGGTCGTTTTCAATGAATAAGTGGTTATATAAAAAAGTGGCTATCCGTTTTATTTGACGAGATAGCCACTTTTATTTTAATTTGAAGTTTGATTCTCACTCTCTAAAGCCTTGATTTTACTGTAAATTTCCAACGCAATTGGATAGCAATTCGAAATTGCAAAAACTTCATCTACCGAGAACATTTTTACAAAAACTTCATGTATCCTAAGCGCTAAATTTTCAACAGAAGTTACTGTTGGTAGCAGCTCTACAATCACCCTGATTTCTGGGTCATATTCATCCTCAGGTGTGTAATGCAAAAATCGCTTTGGATCCCAATTATCAATGACTTCCTTAACAATTCGATAGTGCTCCATATTACACCTCTTTAACATTTTTCCTCGTAAATATAAAAAGTGCGTTAAACTTATTAACGCACTTCTAGTATAAAATCATTTTCCTATAAATTACAATAAATCCAATGTTTAATTACTCAAATGTCGTTAACTCTTCGGAAATGGCTGTTAAAAAATCTTTCTCAAACGTAATGTAATATTTTCCATCTATCATATCATCTCGAATGCCGGCACTTAACGATACTGATTTAATTGAATGAAGATTTATGTTGTTTTCAAACAATTGTTCTAGTGGTATATTGGCTTCAATTTGAGTAGAAAGTTCTTTTAATTTCGCTTGCGCCATTTCGTTTTTCGTTTTATTCACCACAATTTGAATAAGATTTAATAAGTTTTCTTCCTTTAAATTTCTCCCGTCTGTAGCAGCCATCATTAATGCCACAACCTCTTCCCCATTTAAACGATTCGTTCCTTTTTTGAAATCTAGCCCTACTTTCGTGATAGCTCTTACGCGAGTATCTTCTTGCAAGTCATAATCTATACCGTTTATAGATGCAATCCATGCTGAAAAGGTCTCTAAGTCGATGACCGCATAATAATCAATGGGTAAATTAAATAGGTTGGAAACGGTCGTTCTTACATTTTCTGCTCCTCCTGAACCAAAAGCATAAGCAAATAATAATTTATCGTACACTGTAGTCCCATCATTGTTCGCTATCGGTGCATACGTTTCACGAGGAATCGACAGAACTTTCATAGCGTTTTTCTCTTTGCTATATGTGAGTAAAAGATTTAGAGGTATTCTATCGTCCTCCTGTTCTGCTTTCACCGTAATTAAAGTAGTGACAATTTGATCTTCCTGAACTACTGTTGCACTATTGTTCCCATCTTCATGAAAGCTCTTAGGCAACATCGATGGCATAAATAAAACTAGACATAAGCCTAGCACTAATAATGAAATGAGCACTGGCACAATCTTTTTTGAAAAAGGAACAAGAGACTTCTTTTGTACTCGGTGTTTCTTTTCCAACCTACGAATTTGTTCAAAAACCTTTTGTCGGTCTTCTTGCGTAAATCTTAAATCTTGATTAGAAATCTTCTGCATTTTATCTCTTAATCGCTTATCTTCCATTCAATTCAGCCTCCTTTATCATCGACTCTAATCGTTGTTTGGCTCTTCTTAATCTCGTTTTCACTGTATTCATTGGAATATCCAATACTTCAGCAATTTCATCTGTCTTTAACGATTCATAGTAGTAGAGATACACCACTTCCCGATACACTTTTGGCAGAGAAAAGATGGTATCCTTTAGTTCTTCATTATTGTATTTATCGATTACTGTTTTTTCTGTTGATGGATAAATCGACTTCGCTGTTTCATGAATAAAACTTTTTACTTGTACCATTTTGAAATGCCAACTTTTTAAATAATCTTTACATTCGTTAATTGCAATACGATAGAGCCATGTCTTTATATGGGCATCATAGCGAAACGTATCCACGTTTTTGTAGCATTTGATAAACGTATTTTGCACCATATCCTTCGCAATTTCAGTATCTTTTACATAAGAAAATGCCAATCGTACCAACTCATCACCATATTCAATCATCATTTTTTCTAATAAGAAATCTTTTTCTGTTCTGTCCATCTACTACCCTCCCTTCCTCTCTTAAATTCTGCTATTAGACGATTAGTAAATGATTATAGGTTCAATTTTTAAAAAATAGTATTTTAAAAGTTTGACAAAAAAACCTGTATTTATGAATTACACACGTAATCATAGATACAGGTTTCTACACGGCTCTTCGTCGTTTAATATGTAAGTGTTAAATAAGTTCTACTAACTCTGGGTTGAATATCACTTGATGGATCCTCCAACAATCAGAGTATTCTGTAGCAATTTCGTGATTATGCAAGCAGACCCTATTCATTCCATCACAACCATCAAGACCACAACAACCATTTAATCTGCTTCTATTTGAATGGCGTTTTGAATTGATTAAATCCTTGATGTTAATAATGATAGAACCTTTTACTATATCGTAAGCTGTCTCTTGTTGAATTAAATAGAAGCCTCTAGGAATGTAATCTTGACCATCATTTTTATTAATCAAATTTAAATCTTTTAATTCTATTAATGATTCAGAAATTTCTAATTTACAAGCTTTACAAAGCACTTTCAACTTGTCGTTTCCTCCTTTTATTGAAAACCTTTTTCTTAATCGCTATGCTAACGATATATTCAATCCTATTAAAAGAATATCCTCTTTCACCTAGTTCGCTTAAGAAAATCAGCAGGCTGATTAAATATTGAAGGTCCTGTCGTTAAAGAAATATTACAACAACTGCATATATCTGATGTTAATGAAGTAAACTATATGATAAAAATCGAACTGATTGGGAGCTTTATTCGTTCGTTTGACCCTTCAATTAGGAAGTAAATATTTCATAATAGAAGGTATTATTAAGAAAAGAGGAGAGATACGATGTTCGATCAAGTTGGGTATTTTATTTTACAAGCTCTGTTAATTCTAACAATTTTAGTTGTTACAGTTGGAATCGCGCTTGGAGAAACGCTGATTCGAAAAAAATAACACTCCACCCAAATGGATTTAGTTGAAGTTACTTTCTTCATTACTATTCAGAACAATACTAACACAATTATCCAATAGAAAACCACCTCATCTCTAATCATCTATAGAGGTGAAGTGGTTTACTTTAGGTTTTATTTTACAAACCGCATTTTAATTGTGCACCACAGTTTGTACATGTGTTACAGCCACCCATTTCTTCGACTGTGCCTTTACGACAAACTGGGCATGTGTTCCCTACATCTGAGCCGATAACTGTTGTTGACTCAAGTGCTTGGATCGTATCCACTAATACGACTGGACGTTTTGCATGCTCTTCTACTAATTCTTCTTCAAATGATAATTGATCCATATCATTTTCTTCTGCTTTTAGTGTCAGCACTTGTGAATCACGGCTACCATCAACATAGACCGTACCACCTTTAGCGCCACCTTTATAAAGGCGCTCGTACACTTTTTCAACTTGTTCGACCGTATAGCCTTTCGGTGCATTTACTGTTTTAGAAATCGACGAATCAATCCATTTTTGGATAATGCATTGCACATCCGCATGCGCCTCTGGTTTTAATTCCATTGCCGTCACAAACCATTCAGGTAACTGATCTTCCGATGCTTCTGGATGACGGTCTAAGTATTCTTGAACGATTTCTGCTTTTACTTCAATAAACTTGCCTAGACGACCAGAACGATAGTATGTGAACGAGAAGTATGGTTCTAGACCCGTTGCTACGCCTACCATTGTTCCTGTCGATCCTGTTGGCGCTACTGTTAGTAAATGCGAGTTACGTATACCTGTTGCTAAAATTTGCTCTTTAATGTGCGCTGGCATTTTTTGCATAAAGCCTGTTTCTGTAAAGGCTTTACGTAAACGTGCCGTTTCTTCCTCTGTCGCCCCTACTAGGAATGGGAAGCTGCCACGTTCTTTTGCAAGCTCTGTAGAAGCCTCGTAAGCAGTTTCTGCAATTGTTTTAAAGATTTCATCTACAAGTGCATTGCCCGCTTCTGAGCCATATTCTTTTTCACAATAAATAAGTAAATCCGCTAAGCCCATTACGCCTAAGCCAACTCGACGTTCACCAAGAGCTTGTACACGGTTTTCTTCAAGGAAATACGGCGTTGCATCGATTACGTTATCTTGCATACGAACACCAACACGAACCGTTTCACGTAATGCTTCGTAATCAACTGTTTGATTTTCTTTATTGGCAAACTGCGCTAAGTTGACAGCAGCTAAGTTACACACTGAATACGGTGCTAGTGGTTGTTCACCGCAAGGATTCGTCGCAACAACACTTTGACCATATGCTTTCGCGTTTGTCATATCGTTGGCATTGTCAATAAAGAAAATCCCTGGCTCTGCCGAATATGTTGCACAGACGTTAATAAGATTCCAAAGCTCTTTTGCTTTAATCGTACGATATGTGCGTACTTTATAGCCCATCTTCTCCCATTCACGTACGTCTCCAACTTTATGCCACTCACTATTGTAAACAGCCATTTCTTCTTTTGTATATTCTTCAACCGCTGGGAAACGCAGATCGAATTCAGCGTCCGCTTCAACAGCTTCCATAAATTCTTTCGTTAACGTTACAGAAATATTAGCACCCGTTAAAAACTCTGGGTTATGAACTGTGTACGTTCCACCGTCACGCAATTTATTTTCGGCTTCACGAATAATGCCACTGTCGAATCCGCCTAAGCCTTCGATGCCTTTATAATTCACAATGCCTTGATACATTGCTTCTTCTTGCATTGAAAGCGGCTTAAAGTTTAATTTTTCTTTCGCTAGACGAATAATCGTCTCATCTGCTGTATTTTCCATTAGGTATCGTAAAATTCGTGGATTTTGCATTTTTGAAATAATAAATTCCACGATATCAGGATGCCAATCTGCTAGCATAATCATTTGTGCCAATTCCCTTGCGCGGGTTCGTTACACCCACTCTCTATGTCGCCATAGAAGTTGAGACCATATCTTACATCTAATTAGATGTCCTCGCACTTCGGAGTGACTTCACTCCTACTCTACTCACTTCCGCTATCCTAGCGTGTTTTCGATGGTCGTTGAACCTTCCTCATCGATAGAGGCTTGGCTGCTGATTGTCTTTATCCCACTACTATTTTTAAGCATTCACGCTTACCGTTTCCAGTTACGTTGTAGCTAGCAGTGCATTTATAATGCGTTTTTTAACATTTTCAAAATCATGTTTTATCTCATCTTCCCAGAAACGGAGTAAATTGTAACCATTTGCTGCTGCAATTTGATTCTTTTCAATATCCCTAGCTTTTATTCGCTTTTGAACTGAATAGAAGGAGGAGTAAAACTTTGGATTTCCATGCCAAAAATCCCCATCACATTCGATTAAGATATTCGTATCTACTAAGTGAAAATCAAATTGTGCGCCTTCGAGTATAAAGGAATATTTATAGGGAATAGATTCTTCTAGCAGGAAAGACTCAATCGTTCTTTCAATGCTCGTTTTTCTATAGGTTGCTCCCTCTATTTGTTTCAAAGCAGCTTGTCTAATTTTTTCTATCGTTTCTTTGCTGTATATCCCAGTCTTGCCACTATTCCAAGACGGGGTGCCATTCAACTTTCGAGTTTTGGCTGTTTTAGAAATAATAGTTTCAAAATGAAGTTTCTTTTGCTCCATAGACATCTCGTTATGCCACTTGCCAGTGTTTTGTGATCTAAGTTGACTTGCACATTCTTTACTGCAAGTTTTTGTCTGACGATGTTTTTCATCAAACAGTTTTCCACATATTACACAAGTTAAAGGGGCACCTTTTCCTCGACAGCTTCTACTGCAAAATTTATTGGGAATGCCTCGCCTTAGTTTAACTATGTTATTACATAAAACATATTGGCAAGTTACCATTTCTTTTGGATAAAAATGAGAAATCAAATAATCATTTAATGTTAAATTATGCTCATTTTTTAAATGAGTTGTAAACCATCCTTGCTTATTGTGATTAATTTTAAAACCACATATTAAACAAGTCTGAGGTTGCTTCGCATCATAAACTTCCATATTTTTCACCTCGATTAAAGTGATAATATTTCAGTCAAAGAGATCCCAGCAATTCACGAGGTTTGTTTACGCAGAAGCACTAAGATTATCCATACCTCTGCGCGATCCACCCTGTTCGACAAGGTGAGTCAGTTTTGCAATGTCATCTAGCCATGATACCGAACCTGACGATTTACCGTTCACACCACGTGCTAACGTGTTGCGAGGACGAAGTGTTGAACCATTTGTTCCTACACCACCACCACGGCTCATAATTTCCATTACTTGCTTGCGGTGATCACTGATTCCTTCACGTGAGTCCGCTACAAATGGCATTACATAGCAGTTAAAGAAAGTTACATCTGTTTCAGATCCTGCTCCATATATGACACGACCAGCTGGTACAAATTTTAATGAAACGAGTTGCTGATAAAATTTTTCAAACCATTCTTGTCGTTTTTCAGCTGTTTTTTCAACAGAAGCAAGCCCTGTTGCATTTCGTTTAGCAATTTGTTCATAAAAAATTTCAAGAGGCTTTTCTAGCACGTCAATTGAACGTGTAATCACACCTGTTTCCTGCTCTTTTGGATCATCTAATGCGCTACGGTAGTCTTCTTCAATCAAAATATCTGCTGTTTTTGTAGCCTTATCAATATGTTGAATTGTTCCTAAACCACGTGCGGGGAATTTTGGATCTGCCTTCACTGTTAATACGACGAAATCACCAGCTTTTAGCGTTTTCTTTTCCGTATCCTTAAACGAGTAGCGGTCGATCATCACAAGTCTTGATACACCTTTATGTGTGATATGCATATCAGGCGTGACAGGGTGAACCTGTGGGAATTGCTCAATATCTTTGTTTAACTGTTCAATTTGTTTGTTTACATCGGGTTGATGATTTGTAAGTACCATCGTTTTGCCTCCCCTTACAATAATAAATACACAATATCATGTGCCGTTAAACACTACATATTGTGTATGTCGCTTTTAAAAAGATACTATATATAGTTTTTAAATTCAACTCTTGCAATTTCGGATAGATTGGTTACTGCTTGCCATTACAAGGTTTAAACGGTGAAAAAATATTTTTCTTATACCACATTTTACTTTTTAAAGTTCCAATCATCATGCGCATATTTTTTTTCCGCTAACTCATGCACATATTTTAATTGCTCCTCAGAAAGTGTAAATGGTTTTAATTCAATTTGCAACGATTTTGCAAAACCATCTCGAAAAGCAGTTACACATTGTTCAATGGACACAGGTTCTTTTACAAGACTATTAATGGCAACTGCCTTCTCTGGTAGCTTTTTGCGCATACGTTCTTTCGCCGCTTCACTTGAAAAATTAAAAACAGATAATAATTTATCCTCATCAAGATCAAGTAAAATCGCGCCATGTTGCAAAATAACACCTTTTTGACGAGTTTGTGCACTACCCGCTATTTTTTTCCCTTCAACGACAAGTTCATACCAACTCGGTGCGTCAAAACACACGGCACTTTTTGGCTGCTTCAAATCTGCCTTTTTTTCCTCTGTGTCAGGCACACTGAAATAGGCATCCATTCCTAAATTATGAAAGCCTTGCAATATCCCTTCACTTAGTACTCGATACGCCTCTGTTACGGATTCAGGCATATTTGGATAGCTTTCCGTAACAATAACGCTATATGTTAACTCATGTTCATGTAATACTGCTCGACCACCCGTTGGACGACGAACAAATCCTATTCCTTGTTCACGTAACGCATCTAAATTAATATCTCTTTTCGCTTGTTGGAAATAACCAATCGACAATGTCGCTGGCTCCCACTCATAAAAACGAATAACAGGGGGAATTAAACCCTCACTATGCCAATCAAGCAATGCCTCATCTAGTGCCATATTAAAAGAGGGACTACATTTTCCTGAATTTAGAAAATACCAAGTTGTCATTATGTCATCTCCTACATCTATCAATCATTTCTAGCCACAATCTAGTTAATTTTATCAAACTCATTGGACTATCGCCAGCGCATCTTTTATAATAATAAAGAAGATAGAAAGGGGTAAGAAGAAATTGGATATACTTATCACAATTGGTGTCGTTTTAGTAGTGCTAATTGCATATATCGCGATTAATGCAATGCGACTAAAAAAAGCCGTAACCAACCTAACACAAGAACAATTTATTGAAGGCTACCGTAAAGCGCAGTTAATCGATGTGCGTGAACAAAAAGAATTTGATGCAGGTCATATCCTTGGCGCACGAAACGTTCCTTCTACAGCATTACGTCAACGTTATAAAGAAATCCGCCCAGATTTACCAGTATATTTATACTGTCAAAATACAGGCCGTAGCGCGCGTGCTGCTCTTTACCTAAAAAAACGTGGCTACAATCAAATCTACCAGCTTGAAGGCGGCTTCCGTAATTGGACTGGTAAAATTAAAACAAAAAAACAATAAGCAAAGTGAATTCAATCAGGCTATAGCAACTATTTAACATAGTCCTTTCCTCAGTGAAGTAGGATACTAGCGCTTGGTTTTTTCATAAAAAGAATCCTTTCCAAATGTTTTGGTAAAGGATTCTTTTTGCTAATATTCAGAGTTTCTTCTATATAATAGTAGTTGTCTAACGACTAACCATCTAGTTCGCTGTCACCATGTCCTTCATCATGCATCGGACAGAAAAAAGTATAACAGCGTGAAGCGATACTCGGCTCATTTTGCAACATAATGTGGTGCTGTAAATGGGCACTGTTCACCCGCTCCATATTCGCTCTAAGCTGCGCCTCCTCTTCTGCTACTTCTTCTTCCGTCCAGCCATATTCCAACGTCTTATTTGCCAAGTCAGCTATTGTTTGCGTACATTCCTCCATAAACGTTGCAATCACTGCTTTTTTATGCGCTTCATCTCCTAATTGGTGAAGTACCCATACATAATCTGCGATCCATTCACCTGTATGGGCATAATGTTGGTAGCCTTTTGCATACCACATAGCGGATTTCTGATAATCTCCAATTCGCCCGTACAACTCTCCTAGCTCTACTTCACCTATAAATCGTTGCTGTTCTTGTTCAATGATTGCTATCCACTTTTTAGCATGCTGAAAATCGTTGGCTAACACAAAACATTCGACAGCATGCATCAGCCCATAGTCCTCGCTTTCATACGATTTTATAAAAAGCTGAGCAGCCTGTTCATATTTTTGTTGTGCCTTGTATAGAGTTGCTAAATTATGCGCTACGACCGGTGATTGAAATCGGTTATATGCTTTTTCTAGCCATTGCTGTGCCGAATGATTGTCACCTCGGCGCATAGACAATTCGCCTAATAATGCATATGGGGAATACGTTTTTGGTTGCCATGCAACAGCCTGCAATGCATAGTGATATGCTTCTTCGTATTGATCCTGTTCTTTATGGTAATCTGCAAAATTATGCGCAACAATACAATTGGGCTGTTCAGAAAATGCATCTAGCAATAATAATTTGGCCTGTTCACTCTCCCCTTCTTGTGCTAACAATCGTGCTGCTTCTTTTACTCGCTCCATTCCTCCACCTCTTTTAGCTTTGTAGTTGTAAAAATAATGATAATGTATTTATTACTCTATGTCTAAAATAACTATTTTTTGTAACAAATATATCATCATGAAACCAATTCTTCTTTTTACCTGCATACTACTGAAAATTTACCCTTGTATTATTGGCTCGTCATTGGTAGGATAAATAATATCTTAAAATAAAGATTGAAGCTATGAATGCTATGGATGAAACTATAGCAGGAGCATTTCTGGAGAGAGCGCAATTAGCGTCGCCGAAGGGTTCACTATCTCAGGCAAAAGGACAGAGGAGTAAGATAAACTTTCACCATGAAAGCTATACCACACGACGAATGTTGCATTGGATATGTTACAAACTAAACCTTCAGTCACGGTATTTTTATTCTGACGTTTACGAGACTAGTGTTGCTACTAGTCTCTTTTTTATTTTCCAGCTAGCGCTTCTACGCATCTTATGGGGGAATAAACTTGGAACAACATCAGTTAAAACGAGAATTAAAAAATCGCCATGTGCAACTTATTGCAATTGGCGGAACAATTGGGACTGGCTTATTTTTAGGATCAGGTAAAGCGATTGCTTTAGCAGGGCCTTCGATTATTTTGGCTTACCTCATTGTTGGGATCGCCTTATTTTTTGTCATGCGGGCACTAGGCGAACTACTATTATCAAACGCAGGCTATACATCATTTACAGATTTCGCCACAGAGTACATCGGCCCTTGGGCTGGGTATGTCACTGGTTGGACCTACTGGTTTTGTTGGATAATGACCGCGATGGCAGATATTATTGCCGTCGGTGTCTACGTACAATATTGGTTTAATATTCCGCAATGGATACCCGCTATTGGCTGTCTAGTACTGCTATTATTTCTTAATTTATTGACAGTAAAGCTTTTTGGAGAACTCGAATTTTGGTTCGCACTGATTAAAGTTGTAACAATTGTTGCATTAATAATTATTGGATTATTCATGCTATTCACAGGCTTTCAAACAACTTCTGGCACTGTATCAGTAAACAATCTTTGGGCACATGGCGGGCTGTTCCCGAACGGTATTTATGGCTTCCTAATGGCCTTCCAAATGGTTGTTTTTGCTTTCGTAGGAGTTGAACTAGTCGGTGTTTCTGCTGCAGAAACAGCAGATCCGAAAAAAAATATTCCATCTGCCATTAATAAAATTCCACTGCGTATTTTACTATTTTATGTAGGCGCATTAACAGTCATTTTATGCATCAACCCTTGGTATGAAATGTCTGCTACAAGCAGTCCATTTGTACAAGTATTTTCATTAGCAGGTATACCTATCGCAGCAGGTATTATCAATTTTGTTGTGCTGACATCTGCGGCTTCAGCAGGCAATAGTGGTTTATTTTCTACAAGTCGTATGCTTTATAATCTTGGCCGTCACAAGCAAGCATCCGCTTCTTTTGCTAAGCTAAATAAAAACAGTGTGCCAAGTAACGCACTTGTTCTTTCAGCCATCGTTGTATCAATAGGAGCATTACTGAGCAAGCTCATGCCAGAAAACGCTTTTAGCGTCGTAACAACGATTAGTGCTATTTGTTTTATTTGGGTATGGAGTATTATTCTAATCTCGCATATTATCTATAAACGTAAAAACCGCGCACTCCACGAAGCGTCGATTTTTAAAGCACCATTGACACCTTTTGTGAACTATTTAGTACTTGCTTTCTTCGCGTTTTTGTTAGTAATTATGTTGATTTCCGAAGCGACTAGAACAGCGCTTTTACTAACACCTATCTGGTTTATCGTTCTTTTCATTCTTTATAAAAGCAAAAATATCAACAATAGATAACAGCAATTTTATAAATTCGCGACAAATCCACTTTAAGACGCAATCACAATGCATTGCGTCTTGTCTTTCATTATAATAGATGATTAAACCGCCTACAGTTCTCCAATTAACCAACACTACTATATGTAGTTATAGAACTGATATCGCTATTGCCTTATACTAGCAAGTTGTCAGGCGATAATAGGGATAAAAAAACGTAGATAAGCCTTTGTGCTTATCTACGGTATTTTTCACCTTATTAAAAAATCGTCATATTCCACTCATCTGCAACATGCTTAAGTAATTTTACACCTGCTACACTATTTCCGATATCATCAATAGCTGGCCCATAAATCCCGATGCCACAACCAGCTGGGAAAGGTGATTCCAAGCTTGCGTGATTGGGAACAGCCGCAACAATGGCACCAGAGACACCACTTTTAGCTGGCAAACCGATAAAAGCAGCAAACTTACCTGATGCATTATACATACCACATGTCACCATTAGGGCTTTCGCTAATTTAGCCACTTGTTTTGGAAAGAGCTGGATTTTCCGCTGTGGATGGTAGCCATCATTCGCGATTACTAAGCCAATCATTGCTAAATCCGAAACATTGACTTCAATTGCACATTGCTTCAAATAAACTTCCAATGCTTCTTCAACTGGACAATCTAAAAAGCCCGAATCCATTAAATAGTAGGCTAATGATCGATTGCGATTAGCTGTTTGCCATTCAGATTGAAACACTTCTTCGTTTACCTTTAACTGTTTGCCAACCATTTGTTCTAAAAACGACAGGATTTTCGCCACTTTCTCCTGTGGCGAACTGCCATCCAGCATCGAGGACACTGTAATCGCTCCTGCATTAATCATCGGATTAAAAGGTTTCCCAGGCTGATGACTTTCAAGACGAATAATGGAATTGAACGTATCCCCAGTAGGCTCAACATCTACCCTTTCTAAAACATAAGGCAACCCTCGGTCCATACAAGCTAAAATAAAGGTCACAACTTTTGAAACACTTTGGAGGGTAAATAATTCCGTTACATCTCCTCCAACGATTTGTTCACTATTCGGTCCGATAATGGAGATGGCTAGTTGCTGTGGATCTTTTTGTGCTAAAGCTGGAATATAGCTGGCACATTTCCCTTCCTTAGCAAAGGGACGGAACTGCTCAACCCACTGCCCTATCGATTGACTATCGTGATGTTCAACTTGATGATGATGTATTCGCATTGCTGTGCTCTCCTTTTCTAGTTAAAAACAGAGCCCTCATAGCTTGAACTACGAAGACTCTATTTGATTCATCTAAGTCAACCATGTATTGTAGCGTCTGTCATAAATTATGACAAGAGAAAATGTCTAAACAGTTACTGCTTTTCGGACTTAGTATACACAATGAATGACTTCTCAAACCTTACCTTAAATATAATACCAAATTAGCCCCTGTTAGACTAAGACAAAAATAGTATGTAAGGTTTGTCTTTCCCCTTACATACTATTTTTACAGATTACACAGAAGTCTGCTTACAGATCGCCTGCGTACATATTCTTATACAGATTTTCTAGTTTTTTAGAGAGTTTACCATAGGCTGTTTGCCAAGCTTTGCGAGCAGCTTCATTGCCATTTGTATCAGATACATATAGCGCATGAACCTCTGCTACTTTTTTCAAGTCATTCTCTGCCTGTGTCAGCTTCGAATAATTTTTTACGACGCTTTTTTCAGAAGCAGTTAATTTATCGTAAGCAGTGCGAATTTGCGTCACTTTCGCTTCTAAATTCGCAATATAATCGCCATTTTGGACAAGTGAATTAATGTCCTCTATTAACGTTAATGCAATATCGTTTGCTTGCTGAAGTTCTTTCTCCTTGGCGATAATTTGTTGGCGAACATTTTCACTGACTAAACTCATTTGTTTAGATGTTAGCTTCGCAAATGCTTTAATAACCGTTGTTGGATTGCTTACAAACGACTTATCGTATTGCTTCATAAATGACTCTACCTTTTTAACATCTGCAATAGCTGCTGTTAAAATTGACGCATTTGTTACGCGTTTTTTATCGCTGGAACTTAGTTTATTATATTGGTTCGCCAAGTTTTGAATATCCTGTATGGATACTTTATATAAATCATCCGTTTCAATTGCCGCAATATCTTGTATTAATTTCGAAATATCAGGTGCAGTCGTGTCTACTAAACGATTTTTTAATAAATCCTCGTACTGCGCTTTCGCTAAATGCTGTTGATTAGCAGGCAGTTTCGCATAAGCCGCTTCGACTGATTCAATTTTTTTCGTTTGCTTTGCAACATCTAGTTCTTCTCGAGCTGCTTGTACTTTTTTATGGAATGCTCTTACCCCAGTAAGATCTTTTGTCGCTGTAGTTAATAAATCATAGTTTGTTACATATTTTCGTGCTGGAGATGATAATTTTTTGTATTGCTTTGTTGCCTCTTCTACTTCCGCTTCAAATTGCGTAAATGTATAACTTGTTACATTGGCGAAAGCTTGTATTTTAACTTTCAGTGCTTCCGCATCTGCCTTATCAGTAGGTTCATTGCCATTATTCCCTACCGTTATATTAGGAGAGCTATTTAAAAATTCCTGCGCGTTATAAACAAGTGATTGCTGTAAAGTCGTTAATTTATTGTATGCTTTTAGTGTATTACTGTAGCTTGTTTTCAGCTTACTTTCTGTCACGCCAGCCGTGTTAGCAAGCTTTTTATAGCCATCTATATCTTTAATCACTTTTTCTGCAGCTTTAAAGTCTTTTTGCAAGATTAAAATACGATCATAGTCGATAATTTTAGCCGCTGAATTTTTTGTTAAACTTTTATAATCCGATACGATTTTATTAATATTGTTTACATAGCCTTGCCATGAATCTGCTGTAGGCTTAATTTGATATTGCTTATCACCAATATACGCTTTAATTTCCTTATTCAAACTATTGATCATATCCTGCTCAGCATTTTCCGCATTAAGCAACTTCACTTTATAGTCATTTGGCACTAAAAGCAATTGTTTATACGTTAATTTTTCATAGCTAGAGCGAATGGATTTAGCAATTGTCACCTGCTTGTTCGCTGTCGTATTCGCTGTCAATTTATCAAAAAGTTTAATAAACTGTTCTATCTTTTTCAAATCTTGCTTAGCGTCTTTAAGTATCGTTTGATTTTGTACAGCTACTTGATAATTTTTCGATAGTTTCGCAATATCAGCTTCTATTTTGTTTACCGCTAGCTGTAACGCTTCGACACTGTTAGGGGCATACTTAATGAGCGCACTATCATAGTTTAATAGCGCCACAATCTCATTATTAATTCTTCTCACTTCCGCTAAATCTGCGGTATCAGATGGTTCTTTTACTAAAGCTTTAATACCACTGTACAAAGTATCATTTACGTCTAAACTACGTTGTAATAAATCAAGCTTGTCATAAGACGCTTCTAGTTCGCTAATATATTTCGCTAGGTCTTTTTGCTCAACTGTTTTAATATTGTCTAATTGCTTATTTAATTTGCTAATAGCCTCAACATCTGCCAGCGCACGCTTTAGTACATCATAGTTCGTAATGCTTGCCTTTGCAGTAGCTGAAAGAGCTTGGTATTTCGTTTCTAATGCTTTTACATTCGCTTCAAATGATGCAAAATCTGTTACCTGATACTTGCTATCGCTTTTGCGTAAGTTGGTAATGCTCGTCACAAGTGTTTCAATTGGCTGTTTTGAAACTGTTAGCACTTCTGTGAAATCAGATTCCACTCTCTTAGTACCGACTTTCGCGATTACTCTGACCGATATATCTTTTTTATTTGTTTCAAGCGCATCTTTAGGAATCGTATAGGACTCTGTATTTACTCCCGAAATAATCGTAAACACATCACCCGTTTTATAAAACCATTCATAGCTATATGTAATTTGATTACTTTGAATTACAGCACCCTTCGTATCAGTAACTTTAGCTCCGATTACTTTCACTGTGTCACCAGGTAACACATTATTTTGAGGACCGTACCCCTCAAAAGAAGGTTTCTCAATTTTTAAGGACAACTCTGGTACCACTATTGGGCTACTCGTATATTTAGTATCTGTCGTCGTCACAGCCTCCACTAGGACTGTTTTACCCTCTGCCTCTACTGGTAATTTAAATGTAGCCTCTGTTGCACTAGGAATCGGTTTATTGGAACCCCCTTCAACATAATACCACTGATAACTTTTTATGTATGTGCCAGCTGGTGCACCTTTTAAGTCGGCATTAAGCGTTACACCTACTAAAGGGTTACCTGTTATTGTAAGGGTCGTTACTTCTTCTGCCCCTGCTACAGCAGGCACAACAAATGCTGCGGGAATAGCCGCTACTGTAAAAAGATATTTTTTATTCAAAACGTGTTGACCTCCTTTTTGTTGCCTACGATATATATCGGTAAATAAACAAAAATTTCCCTTATTATTGTCAAACAATCTAAAAAAGTAAATTCTACCTAATTTCCAGCGTAGTTCTAGTATTCTTTTGATTGTTACTAACTGAAGTACATACATCAAACAGTGCTCTATCCATCCATATTTACAAAAACATAAATCGACGTACAGTAAACTAACAATTAACAAAAGAGGCATCTCAAAACTATAGAGAAACCTCTTCTTTCTTTGTTTTTTAAGGATAACAAATTTCAATTTTTTCTTAAGTAAAATCAACAATGTAGTATATAATTCTGTATACACAATAAAAAGTGATTTAAATGAAAACACAGTAGTAAACAAGAAGTTGTTGTCCCTTGTTCCTACTGCTCTAATACTAATGTTATGTAAAGTCAAAATGTATGAGCATGTAAATAAAACTTTTTTTAAAAATAGGTTGTTAAATCGAATTAAAATTCCCCTTAATAGAGTGTTAGTGCTAACAAAACAAAATCTATTATTAAAATGGAGGAATTTAATTATGGCAACAGCTAAATATTCACGTTATGAGTACAATGCAACAACTTCTATTTCTCGTGCAAATATCGGTGACATGAGTCGAGCTCAAGAGGCATTCATCAATTATTGGAAAGGTAAAGTTTCAAAAGCAGCATTAACAAGTGGGAATGAGTGGGAAAAAAATGAAGTCTTACGAGTAGCAGAAGAAGGTGATTCCCAAATAAATAAACTATTAAGAATTTTTAATGATAACAAAGCTTATATTTCTATTACATTTAGAGTTAACTATTTGGCATTCAAAAATCTCGCAACAGGCAACACTGACTTCACTATTGTTCAAGGTAATATCATTCCAATAAGAGTTCTTACATCAAGTGGCGGTTCAATTCCTTTGTAAAAAAAGAAAGATGGTGAGATAAAAGAGAAAAAGTGTTAGATTGACTTTAATCAATCTAACACTTTTTCTCTTTGACCGTTATTGACCGTTTCGGCGGTGCTTTCCGCTCAGCACCGTAAGTAGCTACCCTCTGCTTACGCTCAGAATGCCCTTGTCTTACGCTGGGTGCATTCTGAGTAGCAGTCATCGCTTTTGCTATTAGCGAAATTCATCAAAACCGATGTACTTCTATAAAAGAATTTTATGATTTTGTCTCAGCCTCTTTTTTACAATATCAAGGAATTTTTTAAATGCCTGCTTATTTTGTATTTCATAAGTTTTGTGATTAAAAGTTAATAGTCCGTTTCTAAGATAAATAACATGCAAATCGTTGTTGTGATAAATAATCATAGAGAACCCTGTGTAAGTAAAAGTAGAGCTAGTTCGTTTTATTTCTAGTTTTTCTAGTAAATTTAGGAAAGTTGGAAATACAGTACTATCTTTTTTGATAGTTTTAACGTTGCGCTCTGTATCTATGATACTAACATCATGGGTTTCTTCTGCTAAAGAATCAGTATCGAAAAAATCTTGTACAAGATTTTTTGTTTTGTATTCATTTTAAAAATATAGTGAGACCATTATTATTAAAAAGAAAGCTATAATAAAACTTATATTTTTCTTCATTTGAAACAACCTCCTATATTAAAATTTTAAAATTTTCAGCTTTTTTTGTCAAAGCAGATTGTTAACTTTTTTCGTTTTCATATTCTCCTGTGTCATTATGCTTATATAGATGAACACACAATCCATATAATCAATAGAGCCTTCCTCTTCTCTTTGCGGAAAAAGGAATAATTATTATTTTTTCAACTCTTTATAATAATAACTTTTCGGTTGAATAAGACGTAGTTCTCTAACAAAAAATTATTCCCTTGGTTTTCCGAATAATCGCTGATTGGGTTCATGCCTAAATTTAAAATAGTTTTATCAGTATTAGTTCCAAATTCGGAGTATATATGCTCTATAAACCTTACTTCAATTGAAGGATAAATAGAGTATCAAAATCCAACTCATGATTAGTATGCGAGAAAGTAAATCAAAAGTGTGCATCTTTATGTGTGTGCGTTTGTATATGGAGATCTTAGTATTTATAATGTTATCTTAAACATAAAAAAACACTTGTTGCTTATTAGGCAATCAAGTGAATAAAGTTCCGTTCTTTGTATGGATTCTACAATTTATTATTCTTTAAAGAAAACAAATTTTAATTTAAGACAATATAATTAGAAGTTGATAAAAACACTATTAAGCATCTCCTATCGAACATCCACTTTCCTCTTTGAAACCCTGGTAATTTTTTACCAATCTCGTTCTCTTACCGCTTCTTCGATATCTATATCAATCTCAAAATATTGTAAAATTTCTTCTACTGTTATGGCGATTGAATCTCGTGCAACCGTTTCAATTTCACTATCGTGTTCATAAAACTCATCCTGTAGTTCATTGATTGCTACAGTCATTTCATCCAACTTTTCCTGCACCTCTTCAATGGTATGATGGCCCTCTTCAATAAAATGGACGACTTTCATAATATTTTCTTTAATTTTATTTACTAAAAACGTTGGATAATACGAATCTTCGTACATATCCGACAAGTATTCGAATTTAGCATCAAGTTTTTTCACAATAGTTCCTCCTTTGATGTTGATTGTCCTATTAAAAATCACTTCTCACAACACATAATACCATTTTTATTCTATCGTAGAAACAACTTACATTTTTTCAAACAGTGATCTTTGCGTAACGTAAGTCATTTTCTTTTGTTGTTTTTATCGCCCAGGCTAAGTCAATATCATTCTTTTCATACTACCTTCACATGTAAAATGTGATCTCACTGACTTCACAGGCTTTTAATTATTGAGTGCACTCCTGTTGGAATGGTCTCCATAGCGAAATGGCATGGTTTACCCAAACGCTATACTATCAATTTCTTTCTTCTAGTTGTTTTATTCTAGAACCTAGTTGTTTTAACAATAACTAAAAACCTTGAAAGGTAGTTAATCAATCAAAGTTATATTACATATTCAAAAGTTTTTTGTTCCTAATCTATTTCCTCATATATTTAACTTCTTTTGAATTTGAGTTAGGTTCTCCTCAACAATTATTTTGTTCTGCGGATAGTTGGATAGGTATTCATTAGCTACTTTAAGTAAATATTCGAAAAACAACTCATTTTCCACAATTGAATATACTTCAGTACTAGTTACTGGAGGAGTTGTTGTAAAATTTACTCCAGTATCACCAAAGTACTCTTCATCATTAGGAGCGCATTCAGTTGCAAAATAACAACTAGTATAACCAATACCAAAGCCTTTGCCATTTTTAAACTCATTAAGTGCCTCTAAAAAATATCCATAACCTAAAGTCCTATAATAAGCCTCCATATTTTGAATTTTTTCTTGTGTATCCTTTACATAATAAATTTCATTATTCATCTATATTAAACTCTGCCTTTCCATTGATGTTACTTATTTATCCATTTACTTACCTTCAACTATCGAATGGAGAACATTACTAAATCGGTGACTCATTTCCTTATTTTTTACATCCTTATAACCTATAACAAATCTATCGAAACCTCTCGCATGTTCTTCCCCTTGTATGCTAGTACTTGTATAAAATTTAACATTTAGTACACTAATTAAATAATCGTAATCTTTTCAATTTACGTATTTAAATATGTAAAAAGCACTTGTCGCCTGTTATAGACAATCAAGTGCTTTAAGTAAGTTTATAAATTCTCTAAATTTTATAATATTTGCAAGTTTTATAAGTTATTTTAGTATTGGCAGTATGACATCTTTTTTACTACATGGCAAGTGTAACGTTTAAACCCTTTAGCTTGTTTAATCTCGTGTGTTTGTTGCTTATGCCACCCATGGGGGGTCCTTATAAGTCTACATTTAGTATTAAATTAAGCTCTCTTAATGGCTTGCCTTCATGAGTTATTAATTCAAATACAAGGATATTTTTATCAGTAATCAAGTTAAACATAAATTTTCTATATAATACCCTTTTAGCGCGACGACCTGTTGCGTTCCCGTTAGTTATAGGCTATCGTTCCAAACAAGCCTCTGATAATTCCAGCCTGCCATTAAGTACTACCCCAGAGTGGGAAATCATGACCCTAAATAGGTGCTTACTGTGCGAATACACACCGCTGTCTTGAATAAGACGAATGGATACGACTAATTTAAATTGTCTGTAAGTTATCTTTTATATTTCTATGTTATTACCTAATACCTCAAATCCTAAAAAACCAAATGCAAGAAGTTCTAAATTATTTTGATAATTGTTTTTTACTTTTTCCATAACTTCTCTGTAGTAAGTTGGTAATCTATCTTCTAAAAAGTCTATATATTCTATTAAGTAATCTTGAAAAAGCTCTACATTCCCTCTAGGAAATAATCGAACAGTCTTTAGCGAAACATATTTTTGCTCATCAGTCATTGTCAAAAAACTTTTTTCACGGATATCACTAATTTCTTGCTCAATTTCTTCCTTTGTGACAAAATCATTCTCGGTCATAGAAATACTAAAATCTTCATTATCCCATATTAACCCTAGATTAATTCTACTATTTTGATATATAGGTGTAATTACTAATTCCGCAAATTCACCCGTTGTAATTACTTCATTAATTAATTGCTTTAACTCTGTGAAATTAATATGTCTTCTATTTAAATCATGATTATAAATTGTGAATTCGTGAATTAAATCACAAATTTTTCCTGGTTTTTTATTTATCATAAGACGTCACTCCTATAGTCCACCTTCCGGGACCCAATCTGCTTTATTTAAATCCGCTACCTGAATAACTTTTCCAGTTCCTGTATCTATCGCAACATAATGTATGTCATCTACAAAATATAGCTCAACCTTGTTACCAGTAGCTTTGTTGACTGATTCTCCCACTTTGACAGGATTATTTATTGCATCCGCTATCTTTTCATTAGTCCATCCTCTCTCAGCTACCTGGTTTTTAAATTTACCTTTACTGAATTTATCACTAAATACAACATCTTCTGCTTTAACCTTACTAACTTCATCCGTACCCTTATCAACCTTCTTCGCATACTCGCCTAGTTGATCGATTTCTTTTTGGGTATACTGAGCATCCTTCGACTTTTTGTTTTTATTGGCAATATCATAGGCTTCTTCTATTCCTTTGTCCCCATATTTTAACGAGTCTAGTGCTTCCTTACCTTTTTTGAACTTCTTGAAAGGATTTATTAATGAAGACGCTGCTCCTACTTGGTCACCTATTGACGCCTCTGCATCAGTCAATGTCACATAATCTTCAATAAACATGGAGTATCCCATTACTGCATATGGGGCTAGACCATCCGGTGTGGCAGTTGATTCAGCACTTACAACCTTTCGCTTATCCATAAGAGTCATTATTGGCTCCCCATCACTGCCTATTACTCTCGTTTTTCTACGCTCATCTAGTAGCGCTTTTAGTTCGTCTTCACTGTTTATCCTATTTTTATGCCTTGTCCAATCTTTTGCCTTTACTCTTGACTTACCCGTTGTTTTTCGAGTTGCTTTTGTCGATAGTACTTTTTCTTTCATTAATTGTTTCGACTTTTTGACAGTAGTCTTTATCTTTTTCTTGGTTTGATTATATACTTCTTTCGTCTTTTGCTTCGCTTGGTTATACACTTCTTTTGTTTTTTGCTTCACTTTTTGACAAGTATTTTTGACCGCTAGCACCGCCGCTTTTGCGCCTTTCTTGGCTTTCTTCGCCATGTCACTTTTGGTTATCTTATTATAGGTTTTGCGTGCCTTGGTATAGATTTTACCCCATATACTCTTTTTCTTCTTTTTTTTCTTTTTCTTTTTCTTTTTCTTCTTCGACTTCGGTTGGTTCTTCTTTGAGGACCCTTTCTTGTTGGAGGATTTTTTAGAGTTTTTCCCCTTCTTCGACCCTCCGCCCTTTCCTTTTTTCTTGCCACCTGCGGAGCCTACTTTTGGAATCATCCCCAGCATACTTCCCGCTATTCCTAAAAGACCCATTAGACGTCACCCCAGCTTTCTTTTTATACCTCATCCATGCTGATATGTAAACTTACTTGAACCTATTTAATATATAATTCCTCCAAATAACATTTTAACATATAATTAACATTTTTTAATCCTTTTAAAATGGTGATTCCGTTTATTATTTTCCTCTGTTTTCTACCTACTCATGCTAGATAGATATTCTTTTATAGTTCTCTCTCTATTTTGCTTTACTTCAGCTATGTCTACCCCTGACCTCCATTACTGTTTGGATAGAATTCGCTGCTAATTCGAATCAAATGAAGCTTTTCTTTATTTCCGTCGCCTATTCTTCCTCTTGTGTGATAATTCTTTTATAAAAGTTAATACTTAGTAAACTAATTAAATAATCGTAATCCATATTAAACATGCAAAAAAGCACTTGTCGCCTGTTACAGACAATCAAGTGCTTTAAGTATTAAATTTTCTAAGTTTATTAATATTTGCAAGTTTTATAAGTTAGTTTAGTATTGACAGTATGACATCTTTTTTACTACATGGCAAGTGTAACGTTTAAACCCTTTAGCTTGTTTAATCTCGTGTGTTTGTTGCTTATGCCATCCATAAGTGGTCCTTGTAAATAAATTGTCATCTCGCCTAATTCTCACACTTTTCTTCCTAGACAACTGTTTACATAGTACTCCCGGATAGTCCAGCCTTCATGAGTTTTCGATTCTCAAACGAATCATTTTCTTATTGTCTCACTCAAATTTCAGTTGATTTAATATAAATTAAAGAAAAAACCTTGAAAGGCATTTAGCCAATCAAGGTGTTTGCTTGGAAACCAGGATTAATCTCTCTTGATACAAAATATCATTACTTGAACCTCAAATTTAATCCATGTACTCCTCGGCAATTTGTATACTTCTCTTTAAGTTTAAGTCTGGGTATCTTTGATCTAGGCAATATAGTAATTCAATATACTTTTTACTTTGTAAATTATATGCCACTTCTTCAAAAACCTCACTTAAAAATGAAAGTTCTGTTTTTGTACAAACTTGTAAGAAATTCAGAGTCAAGTTTTCATCTTCACTTAGTAAAACAATTAGCTCTTCCCATTTTTGCTCAATTCTTGGATCATTATCATCTAGTAATGCTCGTGCACCTAAGACTGCTCTAACTTTTTCCTCAAACATTGTTAATACCTCCCTTTTTAACTACTGTTGTAACATACTATCTGGAAAAATCGTTCCTATCTCTCCATTTGTTTTGATTACGCCTTCCCTAACACCATTGTAATCACCGAATACTGTTACACCATCAGCAATATCTTTGTTTTCAGGCATATTCGTTACATATTTACCATCTTTACTGATATCTTCCTTAGACCAATTTTCAGGAAACCATGCTTGACCAGTACCTGTTCGCTTCCCTTTACTCTTGTGGTCTGGTACATTACCAACCCTGACCCCATTAGGATAAGTTTTTTCAATATTGTATTCCATGCCATTTTGTTTAAGAAACTCTATATTATCTTGACCATGGCCACCACCACTCATTTTAGAAATTTCTCCTGTTTTAGGATTTCTAGTAAAGTCACCTTCATTTGCATGATTCAGAGATTTTTCACTAAAAGTAGTTTTACCTGTACCCTTAGTTCCCTCAGCAGGTTTACTATCTTTTGCTGGTGGTTTGGAACTATTCGATGGTTTTGGATTCGGCGTTGGCTTATTTTTCCCAAATGTTCCCGTATCTTTTATTCCGCTCATATTCACACCAGCAAACTCTAACTGCGGTGTTCCCAACTGACGCAATTGGTCCTTTACTTCGGCTACTTTAGTTTGGAACTTATCTTTTACGGTGTCTAGCTGTTTAGTGGCTTTTTCTTTTACTCACTTTTTTAATTGCTAGTTGGTATATAATTTGTTATCAGTTTTGAATTAATCGGCTCTATATTCTGATTTGGAGTTTTATCCTTCGGCATAGGTCGCCTAAATAATAAAAGGTTGATTATGGTTTAAGTCTAACCACAATCAACCTATCAAATTTAAAGTTTCCATCTTTTCGTTCAAGCTCAAAGTAGAAATTTGTTCTTTTTAGTAAAGATACTGAATAAATTTTTCTTTAGGAGGAATATATTCTTCTTCAAGCAACTCTACTTGTAGTAATTTCGTTTTATTCTCTAATTTGACAATGAATAGAGCGTAAAAGTCACCAGTAGCTGGGTATGAGAATATTCCATACCCTTTGGAAGTAATGACTTTGCTTCCATTATCTTTTCGGGTAAAAACTCATAATCAAATTCTCCTAACTTCTCAAGCTCTTCTTGTGAAGCTAACTCAATATTATTGTCAAATTCATAATCTAAAATGTAGTTTACAATTTTATAATTTTCTTCGCCTTTATAATCAAGTAGAAAATTTTTCTTAAGCATTCCATGTTCTAATACACTTGTATATATACTTTGCATTATTGAATTATTTAAATTGTATATTTTTCATATATTATAGTTAAAGCTGTTAAAGCTTATATCCATAAAAATATTTTTGTCCTTTTTCCCAGTTTTTACTTGAAAGTCTATCAATATAGTCAATAAAATCTTTATAATTGTTCGCATTTATGACAGTATTGTAGTCCGCAGGCACTTTTTCACCGGACCAAATTGATAATAAAGAAGGTATTAATTCCATTTTTAATGGCTCCTCATTATTCGCAGCAATCAAAACACGCTGTATCAACTTTTTAGCTAAGTCGCCAGGAAAAGCTAAATTTTGTTGGAAGTAATAACTCTCTGTATCCATTTCCTCACAATAATTAAAATAGAAATTTCCAATTTCATCTATAGTTGCCTCTTCACCTATTTGTTCCTCAAAATTAATAAAAGAATCAATAGAATCCCTTATAATAATAGCTGTATCACTGATTTCATCCCATTCTTCAAGTAAAGCCAATAAATATGGAATTATATCAAGAGAAAGTGATGTTATGGCTGCTGATGCAAAAGTGTTTACTGTTTCTTCGTTTACCTCACTAAGAAAACGTAGATTATTTGAATCCCTTAAATCATCATGTGTTGCAACAGCTAAGAACATTCTAATACATAAATTCAAAACCGATTCATTTCTAGTCTGATTCATTAATTGGAATAATAATGTTTTTTGAGTAAAATCACCTGTTTTAAATAATTCAATTAAATTAAATAATACTTCCTTTTCCGTTACAGAATTCAAAATTTTTTCTTTAATTTCTAATTTGTCTAAAGTTGTTTTTTCTCCAAACCATATACTATTCATAAGATTTCCCGTTTCTCCCATAGATGCACCTACTTTCATTGAATTATCTTTTGCCATTTTCTTTTTGCCATTTCAAAACTTTATTTTGAAAAACAGTAACTTTAGTATGTTGAGGATTATTACCAAATACAATAATCCCCTTCTCATTTTCATGTATTTTTAGTATCTTAGCATTTTCTTTACCATAACCCATTTCATGATAAAAATCCAAATCTAATTCATCAATTTCTTTTTGACGAATAGTCGATTCTCCTGTCTTTTTAATATTTGAACTTACATTCTCTCCACCAAAAGATAAACCTTGCTTATGATGACCTTTTTCAAGTTCCCCTCTTCTAACCAACGTTTGATAATCTACTCTTGCTTCTTTTAGTTCTTTTCCCTTTACTATTTTAGATTCATCAGGGTTAGGATACCAATCAGGCTTAGTTTCGTGTAATTTTTTGGCCTCATCATAATAAGGTCCATAAACATCCCTACCTGAAGAATTATTACCCGCACCCTTAGTTCCCTCAGCAGGTTTACTATCTTTTGCTGGTGGTTTGGAACTATTCGATGGTTTTGGATTCGGCGTTGGCTTATTTTTCCCGACTGTTCCCGTATCCGTTATTCGGCCAACGTTCACACCAGCAAACTCTAACTGCGGTGTTCCCAACTGACGCAATTGGTCCTTTACTTCGGCTACTTTGGTTTGGAACTTATCTTTTACGGTGTCTAGCTTTTTAGTGGCTTTTTCTTTTAGTTCGCCTATTGGACCTTTATTCGTAACGGTTTTAATACCATCAACTACACCATTAAATGCTTTCGCACCTTTAGTTACTAATTTACCACCTGTCACTGCCATTCCTGCAAATGGTATCATCGCTCTTACGGAGAGGGCTGCATTTACCTTGTCTCCTCTTGCATAATAAATCACCGCATTCAAGCCATCTGCTACTTCACCAACCCGCGGTACCAGCCCTACGAGATCTAACCCTACTTGGAGCGTATCTAACAGGTGTTACTCTTCTTTTGTCTAAACAGGACTTTATTAGCGAAAATAAATGGCATTTATAAGTAAGGACTTCTTGTTTAATAAATCGTTCTAGCATTCTCACAATGCAAAAATAAACAGCTCATACTCCCTTAAAAATGGTTGTATAAGCTGTTTTTTTTTACAGAATTTAAAGTATTTATAAATTAGAATCTTTAAAAGGAGACCAGTTTAATAGCCTCCCAATATATCATTTCGTCGCTGTTATCAATGATAGGTTGCATTTCAAAATAATGTACCAAATAATAGTAAAATCAAATGAAGTTTAATAGTATTTTTCATTTAGTCAAATCGGATTATTAGGAAATTCAATATAGTACTTTTCAATTAACGCTTTATAATTTTCATCATTTGGTACTTCACCTAAATATTTATTTTTCCATATAATCATTTGGTCACTAAAGCTATATTCTGTATCAAACCAATTTGTATAATCATAATGAATCTTAAAATCTCCACTACTCTCAAGAGACATTGTAAAGGAATACCAAAGTTCTTGTTGGTTATCTTTGAAAACATTTCTAAGTTCATCACTCAATTCAAACAGCTTTCTTTTATTAATTTTATATTCATCTTTTTCAATAGCATAGTTAATTGGTATTTTTACACTATAATTAAAAGATTGTCTATTCTCAGGTGTATTGTAAAAAAAATAAGTTCCGCCTCCTGATTCTGATATTTGAGCATAAAAATAAAATTTTTCCCATTTTACTGGAATCATTTCATTAACTGTTTCTGCTATTTCTCTATATAGCTTATTCATTTTTTGTTCCATTTTAATTACCCTCCTGATTGATTCCTAATAGTTTTTTCAACTATCTCTTTTCCTTCTATTTCATAAACTACATCAAAATGACTTGGTCTTTGCGAATTTCCTTGATAAACTGGTTCAATCTTCACATATACATTTTTCGGAGGCGTTTCTTTCAATGCATTAGCCCATTCAGTCTCCATATTAAACCACTCACCGCCTGAGCGGTTAATCTGACTATTTTGTGGAACTAGGTTATCAATATCTTTTGATCCTTTAAACTGTGCTCCTATTAAGTGTCCACCGTCGTCATCAGGTTTTCTGTCTTTTCCTCCTACTGTCCTCTGTGCGTATGCATTCCGTTTTGCTGTACCTAGTACAAGCGTTCCTTCACAATCGGTAATACGTCCATTGCTATCCGTACGATAAGTATAACCTTCTGGTGTTTTGTATTCTACATTTGGTTTTAAAACTTTTTTTCTACCATTCTTCGTGAAATGTTCACCGTACTTCACCGTTTTGGGAGAAGGTGTACCACCTTTACCCGTACCATTATTCGTCTCAGCAGGTTTACTATCTTTTGCTGGCGGTTTGGAACTATTCGATGGCTTGTTTTTCCCAAATGTTCCCGTATCCGTTATTCGGCCAACGTTCACACCGGCAAACTCTAACTGCGGTGTTCCCAACTGACGCAGTTGGTCCTTTACTTCGGCTACTTTAGTTTGGAACTTATCTTTTACGGTGTCTAGCTTTTTAGTGGCTTTTTCTTTTAGTTCGCCTATTGGACCTTTATTCGTAACGGTTTTAATACCATCAACTACACCATTAAATGCTTTCGCACCTTTAGTTACTAATTTACCACCTGTCACTGCCATTCCTGCAAATGGGATCATCGCTCCTACGGAGAGGGCTGCATTTAACTTGTCTCCTCTTGCATAATAAATCACCGCATTCAAGCCATCTGCTACTTCTCCAACTCCCGGTACCAGCCCTACGACATCTAATCCTACTTGGAGCGTATCTAACATATTTTTAGGTGTTACAGTACTTACTAAGGCTTTGCCTGCTGCTTTCGCACCTTTTTTCATTGTTGGCAGTACTTTTTCTTTCATTACCTGTTGGTCTGTTTGACAGTAGTCTTTATCTGTTGCTTGGTTTGATTATATACTTCTTTTGTTTTTGCTTCGCTTTTTGGTAAGTATTTTTGACCGCTAGCACCGCCACTTTTGCAAAATTCTTAACGTTATTCCCTAATTTACTTTTGGTTAGCTTATTAAAAAGTTTGTGCTCTAATATATAATTCACCATTTCTTCAATATTATTAAAATAAATAAACAGCTAGTTACGATAATCGATAACTAGCTGTTTATTTCTATATTTCAGTACTATTCAGCAAGAATCTTACAAGTATTAATTCTATTAATATCAATTATATCATTAATATTAAATTGATCAAACTTCTCAAGTAAGGCTCCAAATCCATTACTTAAATGATACTCCATTTCTTCTTTATATATAGGCATTACTACTAAAAATCGGACCGATTTTTCTTCACTTATCTTTAATTCAAAAAAATGTTCGTCCTCTCTAATAGGTGGTAGTAATAACATACAACAGAAGTTAGTATTATCTGAAATTGACTCAGGTGGATCACCATTAGGAATTGTATCTCCATAACAAAACCACGTATTTCTTTCGTGAGTAAATTTACCTAATTTCCTAAGCCATCCAAAAGGCCAATAATCATTAAATTCCATTATCTGTTCTTTCATTACTGGCCAAGATTTCGGAAGATACATCATCAACTCTGTATGACCCCACTCATTCTCTTCCAAAGGAACATTAGCTGAATTCAAACTCATCCCATAAGTTATAAGAGTATGATAGTCTCTTTCAGCATTCGCCTTAAAAGTAATCAAATTTATATTCATATCTGACACTGTTTCAAGATTAATAAGGCTCGGTTCCCCAATATATTTTTTAATATGTTGGTAAAATTCATTATTTTCATCTAAGTTATTAATTTTCCCCATATTTGCCTCCTTCTTATTAGTGTAACCTTACAAGAATGCTTTAATAAATAAGTAACTTACCTTCTGGCCATTTTCCTTTCCAACCACATGGAATATGCCCGCTTTCGTAAATTTTTAATAGTTCTGTATAAAAACCAACACCAACATAAGGTTTATAATAATATTCCATAATAACAGAAAGCAAATCCCATTCAATACTTTCATATATATTTTCATCTAAGTCATTATCTTTAATATATTGAAATCCTCTTATTAATACATCTTCTTTAAGTAAACCTTTTGCTTCAAGAGTAACAGTATTCCATTCCCTATATTTCTCAGGCCAATTCTCATGAAGATAGGATGTTATTTTATTTCTAGCTTCTAATTTCAAGTTATCCCATTTGTCATTACAATTTTTTTCAGCATCTTTCCAATCATTAACAAATTGATAATTAAAATGAGTATTTAAAGTTGATTTTTTTCCACACATTGAAAAAAACTTAATTTTCTTTATACGTTCATGAATCTCTTGTAACGTCTCCATAGTCTTCACCTATCTTTTTAATTTTATATGTTTATATTGGTATTTCTTTAATGAATTTATTTGTCCTGGGATTCTTGGAATAAAATCATCGTCTTTAAGATTATATTCTATCCTTTGCTCTCTTGCTTTATTTATCGCCTCTAAAGCATGTTTTTCTTCAATTCCTGCTTTTCTTAAAGATTTATATAGAGCAATGTTATATTCTGCATTAGTTGGGATTGTCCCCTTTTTATCACCTTTACGATACCTATTAAAAAATTCTTCCATTGTTTTATGTGCCATAAAATGAGGAGATCCAACATCCTTAAATGCATTTCCTTCCAATTCAATTGTATATCCTTCATTCGATGGAATTACCTCTTTACCTGTCCCATTCTTTTTAAAAGCAGCATCTTGATTAAGATGATGTTTTTGCTTTCCGGAACCATCCTTTTTCCATTCACCATATTTTTTTATTGTGATTTGTTCTGTTTTCACATCTTGCCTTTGTTTTTCAGGTGGTGACTTACTAGTATTATTTGGAGATGAAGCATTGTTCGGCTTTTTATTACTTGTACTATCGACCAGAGTTGAATTCTGTCTATTCGATGGTTTTGGAGTAGGCGATGGCTTATTTTTCCCGACTGTTCCCGTATCCGTTATTCGGCCAACGTTCACACCGGCCAACTCTAACTGCGGTGTTCCCAACTGACGCAATTGGTCCTTTACTTCGGCTACTTTGGTTTGGAACTTATCTTTTACGGTGTCTAGCTTTTTAGTGGCTTTTTCTTTTAGTTCGCCTATTGGACCTTTATTTGTAACGGTTTTAATACCATCAACTACACCATTAAATGCTTTCGCACCTTTAGTTACTAATTTACCACCTGTCACTGCCATTCCTGCAAATGGTATCATCGCTCCTACGGAGAGGGCTGCATTTAACTTGTCTCCTCTTGCATAATAAATCACTGCATTCAAGCCATCTGCTATTTCTCCAACCCCTGGTACCAGCCCTACGACATCTAATCCTAGTTGGAGCGTGTCCAACATATTTTTAGGTGTTACAGTACTTACTAAGGCTTTGCCTGCTGCTTTCGCACCTTTTTTCATTGTTGGCAGTACTTTTTCTTTCATTACATGTTTGGTCTGATTGACAGTAGTCTTTATCTGTTGCTTCGCTTGACTATATACTTCTTTTGTCTTTTGCTTAGCTTGATTATACACTTCTTTCGTCTTTTGCTTCGCTTGACTATACACTTCTTTCGTCTTTTGCTTCGCTTGGTTATACACTTCTTTTGTTTTTTGCTTCACTTTTTGGCAAGTATTTTTGACCGCTAGTAACGCTGCTTTTGCGCCTTTCTTGGCTTTCTTCACAATGTCACTTTTCTTTACCTTATTATAGACTTTGCGTGCCTTGGTAAAGATTTTACCCAATATACTCTTTTTCTTCTTTTTTTTCTTTTTCTTTTTCTTTTTTTTCTTCGACTTCGGTTGGTTCTTCTTTGAGGACCCTTTCTTGTTGGAGGATTTTTTAGAGTTTTTCCCCTTCTTCGACCCTCCGCCCTTTCCTTTTTTCTTGCCACCTGCGGAGCCTACTTTTGGAATCATTCCCAGCATACTTCCAGCTATTCCTAAAAGACCCATCAGACGTCACCCCCACCTACAGGAATCATCCCCATCACGTTTAAGGCTGATTCGAGGTCTACTTCTTCCTGTGATGCGACTGATACAGGGGCTTTGATGGACCCTTCCATCGTAACAACCTGGCCTTGGATATCCGTATTGCCATCAAAAACAATACTACTAGAGCCACATGTCAAATGCATCGATTCAGCTCCACTCATGGATATCCGTTTTCCTGCAAAGGTAATGGTGTCGTTTGCTTTGACCAGCAAAGGCGGCTTACTATGCACAGTGATGCCACTATCCTGATGGAGCTGAAGAAAAACAGCTCCATCCTTGGCGGTAAATGTCACTGACTGTGGGTCTAGCTTCATATCCTTTCCTTTTGGCGTACCCCAGTAAGACGTTTTCGGATCAGCTGTTTTAGGGTTGGACTCGCCAGTCTTTCGTACACTATGCCGAACAACTGCTGCTTCCTCTCGATGTGTCGGCAAAGCGAGGTAAACGCTATCCCCTTCCTCTGGCGGACTATAGAAACCACTATGCCCCTCCGCGGTATACGATGTCGCTAAGGGAAACCACGTTGCCTCTTCCTTTTTTTGTGTTTCATCGATGCTGAGATGGACACGTACTTGGTCCTTTTTGACCTCTAATACCTTACCTTCAATCGCTGTGCCCGGTAAAAAAGGAATACTTTGTCTGTTTTGACGTATGCCTTTTTCAAACAATAGATGATACTCGTAGGTCAGGATGCCTTGCTTCATACGGGCGATGGACTTCGCTACTACAAGCTCCTTACCTTGGAGCTGGACGCGATCGCCAAGCTTCAATGTTTTCCTAGACTCTATCACATAGGCGACTGCTTCTCGTTCTTCAATTGGTCGCTCAATATCATTGTGTTTTATATGTAAATACTTAGAGCGATCCTTTAAAATCGTATAATTGGCCACCGACAGCTTTTCTATCCGCCCTACAGGCAAACCGAACCAGAACTTTGGCTTATCCGCATCCACTGCTGCGACTAACACGGCACGAAAATGGGAGGCCATACGCTGTAAAAATTGCCAATCCGTCTCCTTATATTGTAATATAAATTGCTTGAGAGGAGTAGCTTTCGCCACAGTATCAATCACATCGGCACCCGAATAATCTTCGAGTACCTTTTTAAACAAAGTTTGATACGTCATCTGATTGTCTTGAAAGGAGCGGTATTTTTGTTTACAATCCAATGTGAATGTTGATGTAATAGCTTCTAGTTCAATTTGATAGACTCCTCTTACCGTTCGTACAGCCATTTCTGTTACCTGGCCTTTAAAAAGGGCTTGCAGTCGTTGCCCATTACGTTTTTGATAAAGCTCAATTTGATCTGTTGTGCTTGCAATCTGCATACAACTATCTTTTTGCTCTGCAGGGATAAATCCCGTTATTGATAACCTTGCATGGTCATTCACCGTTTGGGTCAAAGTGATAGTATGCAACGTTTGGATATCATAAGGAGATACGAGTTCAAGTTCACCGTATCCAATTACTTCCTCGTATGTGTTCACATGCTTCCCTTCTTTCCTCAGGGGATAATGGCTTATTCTTGCCCATCATCTTCTACTTTTATCGTTCCACAATACATACACATATTAATAGATTGATTAACTAAAGCTGGATGATTTTCAATTAATTGATCATCCTTCCCATTGATCCAAGGCATTGTAATTACAGGTGTACAAGGCATTGGCTTTAAAACACCGTTATTGGCAGCTGTAGCGGCTGCAACGATAGGATTAGCTAATGTTTGACATAAGCCGAATGGCTGAATATTGATATTGGGCTTATAATCCATCGTATTCATTTGAGCTTTATTTTTTGTATAAACGCCGTGACTAACTGGCATTTTCAAAATGCTTATTTGATCTCCTTGCGAGCAGGATAATTTGGCACCCGCAACAACATAGCTCCGTTGGTCGCCACCCCTTGTCTGCATTTCTTCTGACATCGGGTAATCCTCCTTTCTATACGTAAGGTATTGCAATTTTCTAAACAAGAAGGTTCCACTACAACGTTGTTAGATATGTAATCTCTTCTTGCTCTTCTTCACATGGCCCTGCTTGTCCATTTTATAAAGCTTTTTCTACAGAAAGAATGTCGTTCCATCTTCCTTCAGTTTGTATTTTTTGTAGTCGAATTCCTCTTAAATCTCTGCGCAGAATACTCTCTGCTAATTCAATATTGACTACGATATAATTTTCTTTAATACCCTCTATTTGAAAGAAGGAATAAGGCGCAGCTTTGGCCTCATCGAGAACAAGCTTCTTCAACGTTCCATCTAGACGGAATTCAGTTTGGGTTGAAAGACAAGGTACTCTTGGTGGTATTACTAGCCAATATAATGTTTGCATTAATTTAGGCATGTCCATTAGCACAACAGCTTTAAAGGGCATACTTGGGTTATATTTTTCCACTAACTGTTTAACCGCATCTGACAAGAGCGCGATTGGCTTTTCGATAAAATCGATATACAGCATGTCATTCTTTTCTAATACTGGAAATTGGCGTTCTAGTTCCTCTAATTCATCCATTCTATCTAATGTTAATAACTCTTTTTTAATTACTTGAGCTATACCAACCGGTTCAACAGCATTGGAAATTCGCTCATCCTGAGATAAAATAAAATAGTTCATCTTTGAATCTCCTTTTCACCACATCTACTTCCAAATAACACTTGCTGTCTGAAATGCGTCTAGCTCTAAATATTCCCTTGCTTCCTTAGAAAATATAGCCTTTTCTAAATTAGCTCCTGCAAATTGTGTATCCTTTACATTCGCCCCTAAAAAGCAGGCTCCTCGTAAATTTGCTAGCTCAAAATTAGCGCCCTCTAAATTAGCATCTGTAAAGCGGACAGGTAAATAGCCTGGCATTTCCCACTTTTGACGATCTAAAAGACCACTTGCCCCTTGAACCTGTTGAAAATTTGCACCTTGTAATTGACTATTGCTAAAATCTACCTCATGAATCATGCTAAAGCTCAGATCAGTACCTACTAGCTGGCTATCCCGAAAATTAGCGCCAATCAGAAGAGAATCACGCATATGGCAGTGTGTTAAATTTGCCTTCTGGAAAAATGCATAACGAATATCTATGCCATTATAGTGTCCATTCGCTAAGTTCAAACGGCTAAATACTTCAAATGGGTATTCATTCTCTAAGTTTTCTTCTAACCATGCTTTTATTTCTTCATTATCCTTCATTGCGAAATCTTCGCTATACACTACTTCATTAATATCCATAAACTCACCTATACGTATTTCGACAGCTACATCCCGCTCCAGTGCCATATATTCTGGACATCTTACAATGCCAGGCAGCGCATATCTAGCAAGGCTCAAAATATATTGATGAAAATGATGGGCTTCCTGAAGTTTTATACGTTCAATATCTGCTTGGGTAATGGCACCCATGAAGGTTTTACTATATAAACTTAATTCTTGGATGTATTGCTCTAAAAAACGATGAGCCCAGCTAGCATCATACGTAGTTAAGAGTGGATGAAGATCAAAAAACCACTCTTCGTCAGTACCTTCTACTAGATAATCATGACGCCCTGCTAGCATCTCTGTACGTAGCATAGAAAACGTGATATGGGCAATGGGTCCTTTTTGATGAAGTGATTGCTGCTGTGCTAGCTCGACACATACTTTTTGAAAAGATTTTCTAAATTCCTCGGCAAGCTGTTCTTTGGAGGCTTGGAAATAATCCTCAAGCAGTAAGAGATATTTCAATCTTCTTTTTGCTACTTCTGTGTCATAAAAATGTTGTAAAACTCCCTGTGTCTGCATATAAAACTCCCTCCTTTTTCGAAAGAAACATTCTAATTTGCCTTTACTTCTTTCCCAAAAATTTGCACACTACCATTCATCGTTATTTTACTTTCTTTGCATTGTAAAGAAATTTCTTCCTCCGCAGACAAAAGAATCTTCTTACTAGTATTAACTGAAATATCTGCCTCAGAAATAAGTTTTATTTCTTTTTTACTAAATATTTCAATACCATTGCTTTCATTTAACCGAATAAAAATATCGCCATCCTGCGCTGTAATAACGATTTCTGTTGGACTCATCTTAATTTCTTTACCAAAGGCTGTGCGATAATATTTTGTTGAAGGATCATCAAGTTTGTTCGTAGCCGATGTATCTAAGTTTTTTCGTATAGAGCCACTAGAAATCCCTTCCTCCTCACGATGTGACGGGAAATAAACGTGAACAAAGTCATTGATTTCAGGCATACAATACCATCCACTATGTCCTTCAGCCGAATAACCTGTAGAATACAAAAACCAATGTGCCTTTGCCTTATCCTGCTTTTCATCTATCGCTAAATGCACTTTAATATGATCTTTTGCCACTTCTAACACTTTTCCTTCAAGCGACAATCCCGAGATGGCATAGTTAAAGATTTCACTTTTATTCATGCCATTTTTCGTCGAAAGCGTATAGCAATGTTTTAACAATCCATCCTTCATGGTTGTCAATGCTTCAGAAACATAAAGGGTTTGCTTGTTAAAGGTTACATAATCTCCTAGCTCCAGAACTTTATCGGTTTCCACCTCATAGTAGAGGAAATCATGCTCTCCCATGCCTTCATTGCCATTCTCTGTATATACTAGGTAGTCTGCTAGTTTTTTTCGGGTAGTATAATGATAATCTTCTAATTTGCCTTTTGCCCTGCCAGCAGGCACTCCAAAATGGAACTTCGGCTTATCAAAGGTTACAGCAGGAACTAGACCAGTCTGAAAGCGGGAAGCAAGCCTCTTTAAAAATTGCCAATCTGTTTCAAAGTATTGAAGGGTAAACTTCCCTAACTTTTCTCCCTTCGTCGCTTCATCTATAATATCTAGACCTGGATACGCGGGCTGTAGAAGTTTAAAGAGAGATGAATAGGTCATTTCCTTATCCTGATAAGAGCGATTTTTCTTTTTTATGTCTAGTTGATACGAATTAGATGCCGCCTCCACCTCAATATAATAAATGCCTCGAACGGAACTTACCTTGACATCTAAAATAACACCTTTAAAAAGTGGTGTAGGAACACCAAGATGATTAAGCTGATTAACCTCAATGGCAGATAACACCTCAGTCATTTCAACATAAGTATCTCTAACCTCTTCAGGCACAATACCAGTAAAACGTAGTGTCGCATGCTCATTCATTTTTTTGACAAGGGTAAGATCTTGAATACTAATAAGTTCAAAAGGTTGAATTTGTATATTATGATAAGCTGTCACTACCCCACTCATAATACTGTCCCTCCATTCCTACTAATTGAAGCAAATTGCAAGGATTCCATCATAGCTCTCGCAACTGGACGCCAAGTTTCTAGGTCATCCTCCATACAATTAAAGGTTCCGATAAGCGCTAATCCTTCGATAGAGGCAAAAAACATTAAATTAAAAATATCGCCATCAATAGCCGGTGTAATGATTTCTAAAAAGCCAACTGTCTTTTCATCAATCTTTATGACTTCTGTATCCAACCAATCTGCTGAAGGTTGCGCCTGTTCAAGAATATCAATCATATTTTCTTGGAAAGCAGCCACTCCATCTTCCTTTAATCGATGTGGAGTCAGATTGAAGGCAAGATTAATCGTGGAGGAATCATCTGTATAAATAAGGGTTGGTCTACGCTCTGATGGGTACTTTAATGCTGCTATTTCCTTAGACATCAAGAAAAAAAGATTCGGCATACGGATCGACATTTTGCCATCTAATAATGGCTGCTCCACCACCGATACCTTCTCATCATCAATCATTATGTAATCTTGATAGATGTTTACTTTAGGGAAGTCCTGTTCTTCCTGTTCAGCGTTTTGCTCCTCAGGCTCCTGTTCTTTTTTTAATGCTGCTTCTTTCTGAGCTAGCTCAAATTGCTCTTGCTCTCTCATTTCATTTCTAAGTGCAATAATCTTTTCATCTAAAAATTTCATCCCACTCACCTTCCGTTTCTTAAGCATTTTTCAATAACTAAAATACAGTTAGTCAACTATCATACGATTTGGTCGCCCTGAACTATGCCCTACTAAGCGACCACCGTTCTTTGATTCAGATAATATACGGTACAAATATTTATGAATTTGGTTATTTGAAAACGCTTGAAATTCTAACTCTAATCGATTGCAAATATACATTTCAATGACATCTCGCTGAACTCGTTCTTGATTCAAACACTCGAAAGCAAATGCAATATCATACACATTGGTTGGGCGATTTTTTAATAGTTCCTTTGCATAACGCTGTAAAACTTTTGGGTGATATGTGCTAGCTTGTATTCCCGCATACTGACAGTGGAGATAATTCACTGTATTGTATTCCGTAGCAAAATCTAAAAAATCATTTGGCTCGGATCGTAGGTTTGCTCCAACTTTTAATTTAAAGCGGGCTATTTCTAATTCATTGCTAGCAACATCCAGAGACTCATCAAGAAAAATAGTAGCTGTAAAATCCGTAAAATCTAATCTACTCACTTCTTCAGCAAATTTTATTTTTATAATGGTTTCTTTGCCTGTTGCCTTATATGGTAGTTCATAGCTACTATGCATCAAATAAAGCCTATTGTTATGTTTAACTATCCCTTTTGTAATATGGATAATTGTATCCGTTACAGTAATATGGGCACCTGCTATAATGCCATCTGAATAATCTTGAAAATATAAATCTAAAAATTCTCTTGGATAATCTCGCAAGTTCTCCAACATTTCCCTTTTTAAAATTCTACCTTTTTGAAAATGCGGAAATTGATTAGCAAACATCTGTCACTCACCTCGTTTATTTTTTGGCAGATGCCTACTTACTTTAATCCATCAAAGAAATCTAACTCAGATAAATCTGTTTCAAAGGCAAAGAATTCCTTGTTACCGATAAGTAGCTGCTCCTCTTTCCTAGCAACTGGTACTACATGGAAACCCCAATGATCCTCACTTGCAAAGACAAAGAATTTAACTTCCCCATTGACGATTGAATCTGTTTCATCCTGTGGAATTTTATCAAAATAATATGACGCGATACTCTCATAAAGCACAGGGACAAAATCCTCTTGTCGATTAATATAAGTATATTTATGTGCGGTATGATGATCGCTTCCCGTTAGGAAGAATTCAACCTCAGTCACTCCCCATGGACGGGAGATAGTTCCGTGAATTTGATTCAGCCTCTCTAGACTACTAATAAGTAGCTTCTCTTGACGATTATGCGTATATGCACTAACCGTATATGGTACAATAGGTGCATCATTTGTTACTTTTGTTTCAATCATGCCAATCTTTTTCGCATTTAAGTAGCGTAAGGCTCCTCTTAAACAGGCGAGTTTTAATTCTGCTACTTTTCCAACGTTTTCAGCTTTTTGCCTAAACTCAATGCTACGTCCTGGTACAAATTCCTTTAAAGCCTCTCGAAAAGCATCGATTTTACAGGATTGTCCTGTTAGTTTAATAATTGAATATTCACTAAGCATGCCACTTTCATAAAAGCTTTCTAAAAACTCACGCACAATATCATAAATATCCGCTTTAATAAGATGGTTTATTTCTTTAATATTGAAATAAACATTTGGATAGTCATAAACATCTTTAAATTGTTGATTTTCTAATAAAGATAAACACCAACGATCTACCGTTGTGATATTTAAATCACTCTCTTGCTGTATTTCGCTGTCTGAGTAAAAACGGCTTCTTAGAATACCTGTTTTTCGGAAAAATTCTTTCTTCATTTCTTCTGCCATTTCCCATAGGAAATAATGATTATTACGCACTCTTAGATATTCATCTCGTGTACGATTTTCATATTCTTTAAAACGTGTAGGGATAATAGACTCAGCATCCTTAAACGCCTTTTCAAATTGCTGGTAAACCGCTTCGACGCCATAATCATCAACATATCGATAAATGTCTTTTCCTGGGATATCAATTAACGTATCAATGTCATAAGCATTTTTCCCACGACTATAATAATTCGCAAAGACAATTTTCATAAATTGAAAAATTCGATATGTAATATTATTACCGCCAAAATTGGTATCCCCATTTTCATAGGTTGTATGAATATCAATTTTGTAGGAAATATGTCCGTCCTCTATGCGAAACTTACAAGAGGAAAGGTCTGTTGTTCCCCCACCACAATCGATTACCAAAGCCTTATATTCCTTACCATCCATAAAACTCTGATTCTCAATCTGATTGGCTATTGTATTATAAAGTACTGCCATTCCTTCATCGAGAGAATGCTCAATTTCAATTTGATATTCAGGTAAAATTGCTTGAAACATTTCTAAAAATTGCGTTTTCAGCTTCACTGGACTTGAAATATGTAAATGTTTGAATTGACATTTAAATTGATGCTCAGCCATGTGAATGATATAGAGTAAAAATTCTCTTAGGATTTGACTACGTGGAATAACGGCAGTATTCCCATTTGCATCCATTATTTCTTCTAATTTTGAATAATTACTCACCCAACGTTTGATGCCCTGAAATTTCGTGGCTAATGATGTATAGCTATTTTTTTTCATCACCTTCAAAGCTTCATAGCCAAAATGATAACTTACATGATCAACGCTCGAGCAATCTGCCACTGCAACCACTGTCGGAACGACTTCAATCCATTCATTTTGGTGAAGAGTGTCTGGGAATTGAACAAAATTGATGTTATTGAGTTCAATTCGCTTGTTTAACAGGTCATGACTACAAGGAGATGAGACATAATCACTATCCAAAAATACGCCAGCTGTTGTATTGGTTGTCCCAAAATCAATGGCAAGAATGGCATTGGTTGTCTCTAACTGTTTCATCTCTAAATCCTGTATTGGCACTTTGTAGTAATTTAGGTTTGTTGGTGGGAGCGGCGTTTCCTGATAATATGTTTTATAGATATACTCAGAATCTTGCTTTCGCAAAAAAATAAAGCTATAGTTCTTGTTCTTCGTCTCGCGTATTCCTAGCGCTTGATCTGCCACTAGGTAATAGCAATTTGCTTTTTCATCGTCTTTTACAATATTTAAAATACCACATAATTCCATATGTTCATTTACTAGCATCACATTGGATTCTACAAGATAGCCTCCTGATTCAATAAGGTATTGATCTGGTTTATCGATTTTCATCCCTTTATAAAGATTCATTTTGGCAGGTATTTTAATATCACCATTATCAGAAAGTGGTGTTTTTAAATATTTTTGTAACGCCTCTTCGACTCTTTCAAAGCCTCCATCTTGTTTTTCTTTAATTAAAAGATGCTCTTCTGCTCCACGATATCTTAAAATCTTCTCAATTAGTTCGTCCCTTGTCAGCGTATTAATTAAGCCTGTTATGAGCTTTTCTTTATAACAAATATTTCTAAGTTGAAAAGTGGTCATCTCCATTAACTCTACACGTGTATAGGTCATATATTTCTTTTCTGTATAACGCTTATTCGCATAAAGCTTATATGAATATTTAGTCGTCAACTTATACCCCTCCTCACTTTTTAATAAAGAGCTATTCGATCTAGCTTCATGGTTTCCTCTACGTCAATAATGCCAAAATGGTACTGCCAGTAGACTTCCATATGGAAGCCAATAGGTAAAAATATTTCTTGGATTAGCTGGACTTTATTAATATTTTCTGTTGTCTTTTTTTGATGGATGTAAAGAAGTAACTCATCTTTTTCCTCGGATTTCACATAGATAAAACAATTTCTAAATATATTTTTCAGCGTGTCCTTTATTAAATATAATTCTTCTCCAGTTTGATAGAGTCTGAGCATATTAAGTGCAATAATCTCTTGTTCTTTTTTTGAAAAAGACTTGATTTTATCGCGAACCAGTTCTCCAAATACATTTTCCTCAATGTCTCTGAGCATAAAGCGAATATAATATTCCTTTTTATTTAAACCTTGCATACGATCAATCTCAGCTAAAAAATGCAGTGTAATATCTAATAAAGAGTCCCTAAAAGCCTCATCCGTTGTATGATCAGGTTGAAAGAGTTCTTTAAAAATTTGAAAATAACGATAATAGGGGTTTACTTCCACATGTTGCTCTACTGCCTGCGAATTTAGTAGTTGTGGACTAAGCTCCATATAAGGTGAATAGATTTTGGCAAGATGAAAGTAAATATCCTTTGTTAAAAAGCCCTCTTCTTCGGCTTGTATAAGTAAGTCCCAAATATAATTCATAACCATTTCCCTACACATTTATATTCAGTGAAATATCTTTGAACTTCAGCAAGAAGAAAACCCAAGACATCATTCGTAATAAAATCTTTATCTTGTTTTGATAGGAATTGTAATAGCATCGTCTTCTTGTGACTAGCGTCTTCTGTTGGGTCCTTTAAAAATGGATACACAAAGTTTCGATTTTCTACTTGCCCTTCCAAAATATCTATTCTCAAAAGTTCAAGATTGTCTGCTACCTCAAAGGAGTTAATCAATCGAATGATTTCTCCCTTTGTTGATATATTTACATTATATTTACTAGAAAGCTTGTGCATAAAATGCTCATTTCGTCGATTAGAGACGAGTTCGTAAGTTAAATTACCTACTTGGTCTTTTTCAACTTTTGCAATTTTAAGAAGTTGCCATACGCCTGACTGATCCTGAGGTGAAACAATCGTTAATTCACTATCTGAACGCTTTATATATCGAATATTGTCTTCTTCCGTATCAATAAGATAACCATGTTGTGTACCCGTTTTTCGTAACGATAAGACATGTTCATAATTTATTCGATCGATGGCTGGAAACGGAAAACCGCTATTCTTAACCTCGTGACGTTGAAGATTCCAAAGCGGAACCATATTTAATCGTTTTTGTTGCTCATATTCCTCTAAATCAATCGTCACCTCGAATATTTCTACATCCTCATTTAATGTAGGACAACCAATAAGTTTTACATCAACAAACTTATTCACAAATGGATGGTTGATTGTTTTCCAAGGTAGACCATTGATTTGAAAGATTGAATATAGGTCTTTAATTTTTTGCACATAACGATTATTTTGAGTAAGACGCAGCTTTATTTCAACCAATCCATGCGATGTCACAAGATGACCATTGAAAATTCTTCGCTGCGCAAGTAAATGTTGGATTTCGATAGAATCACACTCTAAAAATAATGTCATAAGCGTAGCCAGTTCATTATTTTTAATGGATTCAAGTAGATGCTCAATGTTTAAATTAGTATCTTCTAAATCTGTCGGACATATTGGAAACAAACAATCATGAATGGGATCAACATCTTCTCGTGCACTAAGGGTTGTGTAAATGTCGTATCTATTTTCATGATCATCGATTTCATTAAAAATACGTTCTTCAAGCTTTTTGTTCATCTCTTCTTGATAATCAATTAGATTTACAAAAACGCCACTTACAATATCTTTTAGTAATTGACGTTGCTCTAAATTTTCAATTTTTTTTAAACGTTCAAACATGAGTTCTTTTAACATTTTACTTTCCTTCTTTCCTTACTCAGGATTTGAATGCTAACTGGCACTGGCATCAGTTGCCTCATCAATCGGCGGCTCAGCTTCATCAGGTAATGCATTGTCTGCTGCTTGACCCTGTGGTACGGGATTTAGCTTATCATTTGCATTCATAATTTTTCTCTCTAGCCCAAGAACTTTTGCCAGTAACTCCGTTTCTTGATAAATCTCCTGCGCAAGAGTATAGGATTCTATCGCTTTAGCGTATTCCTGACGGGCATAGCTCTGATCTCCGGCCTTTTCCAACCCTTCTGCTTGCAATTCTTTTTGGGCCTTTTTCAATTCATTGATTTTTTCTTCTGTTTCTTCAATTTTTGTTTTAATTTGTGCCTCTCCAGTAAAAGAAATGGCAAGTGCTTTTTTTCTAGCTTTTTCGTAAATTGCTAAAGCCCCATTGTAATCCTCTGCCTCAAAACGAAAATCTCCGTCTTTTATAGCATCAACAATCTCCACAACGGAGTCCATATTTGTAATTCTTTGCTCTACTTCTTCTTTACCAAACCCTTTAATGAGTTTGCCCTCTTTTTTAGCTTTTTCATACTGTTCCAATGCCTCTGTAAATTGCCCTGCCTCTGCAGATTTATCGCCATTGATGATTAGTTGAGTCACCCTTAACTTTTTAGCTAGTATATTTCTATGTATTGGATCTTTTATTTTTTTTGCCGCATTTCTTCCCTCGCTATATTCAAGTAATGCTTCATCGTAATTTCCATCTTGAAAGTAAAGATTTCCACTCTTTTCATGGTCCTTCATCTCAACAGTTAACTCTGCTATTTTTTTCGCTTGTTTTACTTGATAAAAAATTGTGCCGCCACTTACAATCAATGCTAAAACTAATGCAACAGCAATCATTTTTATATACTTCATTTTATTTTTGTTCGTTTCTTGATACACTTTGTTCACAAATATGGCAGCAACCGTATAATTTGCTACAACTTTTCTTTGTCTACTCAACAATATTTCTTCCAATAAATCTGTATATTGTTCGGAATCTTTGACACCTTCCAGCGCGTCAGCCATCTCAATCTCACTAACGTCTTCCCAAAAGCCAGCTGTACAAAGTAGTAGGACATCTCCATCTATAAGCTTCATTTTTTTAGATACAAAGGGCTGAAATTTGTTTGGCTTGCCTAGATAGTTCAACAAATTTCCTCTTTCTTCATGCTGGCTAATATCTAATGAACGGTGCTGAATGTCTACTATTTCCTGTGCTAAACTTTGGTCAGTACTTTTATAGGTTAATGTGCCGTTCCGAAAGTGATACAGTCGCGAATTACCTGCTATTCCAACAATCATTTTTGAGTAATCGGAAACGACTATGACAATACTTGCCTTCAATCTTACTCGTAAGCTTTGCGCTTGTAGTATATTTTGAGCATGTTTAAGATATTTATTGATTGCTCTTCTAGACATAGCTGGCTTTTCCATAAATTTTTCTAAAATAGATTTTACGGCTAACTCTGCACTACTAATTTCCTGATCTGCATCCAAGCCCTTTACAGCTACCCAACAAGCTACATCGTCAAGTTCTGTGTAGGCAAAATAATCTTTATTTTGCAGAAAGGACCCTGCTTCAGATAAAAAGCTAGTTTTAAAGTCGCAATTTTCCTTTCTCATAAGTCTCCTCCTTCTCTATTCCCTATCCCACTTCACCAAGATTTTTCTAAAATCACGATTGTCGCATTATCTTGATTTTTTAAGCGTTTTTGTTCAACGGCTTTTATTATGCTTTGTGCTAAATCATAGGGTGGAGCATGCTGAGAAAGAATTTTTTCCATTTCAACTTCCGTTAAAGCATCATAGATTCCATCACTAAAAAGGCATACCTTATCTCCTCTATTTAGCTGAATCGGATTATTTCCAGTGTCTAGATTTTTAAATCCTTCATATCCTAAATAATTTACTAATCTCTTTTTTAGTGGATTTTCTTGAACTTCAAGTTGTGAAATTTCACCGGCTATATATCGTTCCGTTAAAACGGATTCAAAAATATGTTTTTGGTTAATCGCCAAAAACTCACCGTTTCTAAAGATTGTAAGAACACTATCTCCTACTGCTCCCCAATGAAGATAGCCTTCGCTATCAATAATGGCTGTCACTAATGTTGTGCCTCCATTTGAACCATTTAAGTTTTCTACAATCATATGATTACTTGCTCTAGCAGCTTCCTTAAAAAAGTTTTGTAGATTACTTAGGCTACTAAGCTTTTTAAATTCTTCTATGAAAGTTGTCACTGCGATAGTGCTTGCCATACGACCATTAGCTAAACCACTAATGCCATCTGCAAGCACCGCGATTGTGCCATTTGTCGTTTCAGCAGTTGAGAAATAATCATCCTGTTCATCACGTCTGCCAATCGTTTGACCATTCCCAATATAAATTTTTCCTTTATCCATTTTTCGGGAAAGTACTCCCCTTATTAGGAGTAACACGATGAGTACAATAATAAAAATTAATGTAATTATGTAAGATAATAACTTTTGATCCATATGTCATCATTCCTCACTTTGATTGTTTTCCCATTCAAAGTGAACACCACAAAGTGGAATAAATAAAAAGATACTTCTCCCTAGCTGTATCACATCATAGGCTGCTAATTCAGTTGGTGTATATACTGCCTCATTATTCAGATAAGCTAATCCCGATGCATCTCCTGGCAATAGATAAAAATTACGTTTTTTAGGATCATATACTATAACTGCATGATTACGTTTAGAGATTGAATTATCCCCAGCAATACGGATATGCATATCTTCCGCTCTACCTATAAAATTCTTTTCAGATAGAATACGGTAATCTCTACCCATTTGCGGTCCTTCAATACAAACCAGCCATCCTGTTACAGGATCTATTCCATCCATTTCTCCTAAGTAGGGCAATGTTTTATCATCAGCTTCGACTACAGGTGAGGATGGGCTATTTTGTCTTTGCTCCTGTTCTACCATCACGTTACAGTAAGGACAAATATTACGATGTCTCCTCGAACTAAACATGTGACCATTTGTACATCTAATCAAACTCATTTCGATATCCCCCATCTATGTTACGAATCTTTTTCTCTCTATTTGACCAAAATTCGTGTATTCGCTATGTATATTGTGTCTCCATTACCTAATGAGTAAGGAATCTCGTGTTTTAATCTTTTTTTCACACGTTTATTAGCTTTTTTTAAGCCAACACCATTAACTGAATCTATATCCTCTAAATACCAAATGCCAGCTACACAATTAAGGACAGCATGTTCATAATTCACAAGAGATTCATACTCTGTTCCGCTTAGATCAATATCTGCCTTGCATTCAGCTGAACTTTTTCCAATAAGTAATGAAACTTGATCACCAAGTTCCCATTCATCTATTTCTGCTCCACGTTCATTAAGTAAAACAAGCTTAGAGATATCCTTGTTAGCCATCACTTGGGTAATTGCATTTGCTTCGTATTTAAGGGAGGCGTAGATAATGACAAGTATGACCAATACCGTCCCAATAACAAATTTTAAAAGGACATCCTGATTCATTACAAAAACATATAAAATGAAAAAGAAGGCGATTGTGATAATGATGATATCAATAATTTTTACAAACATTTTTTCCCTTGTATTTCCACCGTAATCTTCAGTTGCAAATGGTTCTTTCATTTAATCACGCTCCTTTCTTTTTACCATGACTTATTTTTTGAAAAAACTTTCGAATAAATCCGTTGTATCTAATGGATTTTTCTTAGATTTTTTATTCAGAGTTGAGGACATCTCCTTCGTTTTTGGATTAAAGCCAAAGAAATGTTCAAAGTTTCTTTCAAGGTTATTCATATTAAAATCTGGCTTTTTCTCTGTAGACTGATGTCCATTTGAATGCTTTTCGTTTTTCTGTCCATTTTGCCAGCTATCCCCTGCGCTATCTAAACGGCTATCGTAAGCCTCTTTTAACGTTGGATCTTTCAGCACCTTATATGCATCTTGAACCTCTAAAAAAATTTTCTCTGATTCTGGATTTCCACCACTCACATCAGGGTGATGTTTTTTAGAGAGCTTTCGATAGGCTAATTTTATTTGTTCTTGTGTGGCATTTCGGTTTATTCCTAATGTTTCATAATGCGTTTTCATGTTTTCAACCCCAATTTAGGATTATTAAAAATAATCTAAGGAACTATAAAAGTTCCTTAGATAATTAGTAGTGTCTTATCATGCTGCAATCTTAGACAGCGTAGCCACCCTCGATTTTTGCCAAATCTGTTTTGTCTTTCTTTTGCTTAATAAATAAGTAGAACTCACCAATACCCTCTGTGTCACCATATCTTTCTGAGTAATCTACTACGAAAGCATTTGGGAAATGAATTTTTCTTACTACTTGATCAGCTGAGATAACCTCTAATGTTACTTTACGGTAACAATCAGCTTTTTCAGCTGGTACTAATGACCATAATCCTAATTTCATTGTATCGTCAGAATTATCACCATCAGTGGCAGTTAAAATTTTGCCCTTTACTTTTAAAGTTGCCCCAACATCTGTAGAGCGTGCGTTAGAATCATTCGGAGTATCTGTCTCATATTCGACAGTCATGATGCTTTCTAACCCTAATTCAATTGCTTCTGATCCTTCTACTTTTAATACAAAACCCATTTTTTAGTACCTCCTAAATTTTATTGAATCGTACTTCCAATTGTTCTAATGAAATAAATTTGATACCGCTTTGCATTTCACAGTGCCATGTTTCATATCGAACTGTGAAATATGTAATATTTTTTGTCATTAGCAATTAGTCGTTCGATTCGTATATATGTTAAAAGATTTACAAAAAGTAAATCTTAAACATCCGACTGAAATAATTTAAAATTGAGAAAATGAAATTGTTAGGCTTTAACAGCACTTGTCCCTTTAGTAATCATGACTTCAAGATTCTTCACATTACCGTTAAATACAAGGTCGATTTGACATAAGCTTGTTTTCTCATCGATGATGTAGCCAATATCATCTCCATCATGAATGATCGAGTTTACATAGCCTTTATCATTTAGCCACTTACTTTTTTGACTACTTGGATTATTACTAAAGAAGCGAACGATATTCTCATGCTTAAAGTCACCTGATTGGAATCGTAGAATTCTTTCAATATACGTACTAACTTGTGTTTTGTAGATTGAATCGAATCCATCTTCTTCCATCGCCAAGCTTCTAGCTTTATATACTGTAATACGTTTAATATCTTTATCCTGTAATTGTGCATTTTCAGATGAGAATACAAATCCAAAGCTTCTGCTATTAATCGCATCTTTAATATTATTTGTAAATCCAGAAATTTCTTTCGCCATCGTAGTCACAGCACGTAATGAGTTGTCACCTGCTTCAATGTCAAAACGAACCCCCGGATAATTTCTCTTCACATTTCTAAATGATTCTTTTAAATACTCTGGACATTGATAAGCGGACACAATCCCTGCTGCTACATAGCTTGCGCCTACATATACACCCTCGATCCATAGCTTTAAAACATCTTCCTTTTCCTTCGATAAACGAGCGCCATTTTCGGTAGTATGCATTCTCGTATCAATCACAACACCTGATTTATCTTTTGGAATAATCGTAAAGTTTGGTAAGCATGGTATCGCGAATTCACTATAATCTTTTCTGACAAGAACGGAGCATTTATCGATTAAACGATCAATCCCAGCAGTGGCAATTCCGTTGAAGGTAGTTTCTTCCTCAGCCATAAAGTTAAAGAAAATTTGAATCTTATAATCTTTTACTGTATCTAAAAGGATTGATAAGGATTCCATTGTGTTGCCCTCTTGCTTTGTAACCTTTTCATTCCCTTTGAACCTTGATCGGCTAACTTTCATTTTTCCAGCAGATTCTAGTTCTAAAGCAGGTACAATACCGTACCATACTGTATCTGTGAAATCATTTTTAGCGTTAACGGTATTTAAATACGTGCGTAATCTTGGTAGGTTATTACTTTTCACAAGCATATCAAGCTTTGTATTGGTAACTAGTAATGACGGCTGCATACCTTTATTTTTCGTCGCATATTGATCGAAGTACATTTTGACACCTAATAGCTTTTCAACTAAAGGCTTCACTGTTTTTACAAATTCATCCTTAGCATCCTTATAGAATTCAAGGTAAGTATTGTAATTTTGAACTTCTGTTTCAACATCGAATTCAGCTTTTACAGCTGGTAGAGGCGAGAATGTTCTTACAACTAAATCTTTCACATAGGAAGATGGCGATTCTGTAATGGCTTCATAGTCTTCTTCAAAAACAGTACTCAAACCGTAATTACTATTTTCTTCAATAACCATTAAATCAGAACTATTTGATTGAGGTGCCTCAATAATTTTCAACTCACCATTATCACCAATAGAAAGTGTACCTATTTGTAATTTTTCTGACTCATCTTCATCTTGACTAGCACCTAATAATAATCTTGTTTTAATATCTTCAATTGCTAGAGGTAACATCGCCATTACATTGTTGTAGTTTCTACTAGCTACTTCAAACATAAGGTTTAGTTTGTCACCAGTATCTAATTTTTTCGGATCTCCCTCATCTAGCTTGTCATACTCACCGTACAGGTAATGAATTTCCTTACGAACTTGACGAATATCATCCATGACTTTTTTAGGAGAAATCATATCTAGCAAATTTTCAAATTTAAAATCTACATTCGTGATACCCTGACTTCTTTTAGTATCAATCAACGTAAATAACATCTTTAAAAAATCATTATTTTGGTCAATTGCTATTTCAGAAATACAATCATCTTGAATTCCTTCAGGTTTTTTTAAGGTATACATAACCTTTTGATTGGCCGCATTATAAAATGAATAAACAGTAGGAGAAAATTTATCTAAAAATTCGTCGAAACTTTTTACAAGAAGATGTTGATTAATTTCCTTAATCTTTTCATCACTTAGACTGTCGATTCCTTTTACATCTCCAACAAGCGTAATTAAATCTAATTTCTCTGGGTTTATTTCTTCAAAGAGCATAGTTCTGTTTGTTTGACTAATAATCTCCATTCATTTGGCTGTACATTACTACAGCCATCCCTCCTTTAGATAACGAATTTCGAGTAAGCATAAATATTAGTGAGAAAAAAATACAAGTTAAGAATAGTAAAACTAATTGAATTGAGTATCTTAAAATTTCTATAAATTAGCTAAAAAAGATAATAAAATTATTTTAGGTAAAATGTTACAATATAAAAGATGTACTGTGCTATGTACAAGAAACAACAATCCGTTTTTATGTATTTTTGTATATTTTCACTAAAATTTATGTATCACAAAAGTAACTATACAACACATAAAAATAATGTCAATATTTTCAATAGAATATATTGTAATATAAAGTATTTAAAAGTATTTTTGGTAAAAATATATCTTGTGATTTTTATGATATTTCCTTTATAAAAAAATGTATTATTCCTATTTTTTTATAAAAAAAACAGCTAAAGGTCCAATTACTCTTAGGTCCTAAGCTGTTTTTTAAAATTGTTCTATATAGAAAAAATGAATAAAAAGTAATAATTAAATAGTTAATTTGGTCTTTTAGAATTATTTTGCATTGGATAGTTCTTTATACATTTGAACTTTTTTTCCAGCGTGATCATGCACTTAATAAAAGAAAGGGAAGAACATCTTTTTTTACTCTGTACTCGTAAGCCCCATACTATCGTCAATGCCATAGGAATGCTGACTTTTTTATTAAATTTTCTTACATTTGTAAGTTTATCTTCAATTAGCCTCTGTGAAACATCTATTGGAATTACATTAGTTAAGGAGTAGTATAAAGTTGCCATCAAACTATAAATATCTGTATAAATACCTTGCTCTCCTTTTATGGAATACTGCTCTATAGGTGAGTAACCTGCAGTAGTAAATATTGGATATTTATTATCTTTTTTATAATAAATTGCTGAACCAAAATCTAATAAGCGAGGTTTGCCTTGCACATCAACTATAATATTATTCGGCTTTATATCACGATGTATAATGCCCTTACTATGTAAATATGTGATAGCATCAATCAAAGGAAGGAATATTTCTTCATATAGAAAATGCCTTTCATCAATAGCATATTTTTGTATATATTGATTTAATAATATCCCTTCATAATAATCCGTTACGATATATATCGTTTCATTTTCTGTAAAATGGTCCCGATACTGAACAATATTTTGATGACTCAAACACTTAATCATTAATGCTTCACTTAGAAACCTGTCCTTTAAATCATTAAATTTATCTTTTGTAGACGGTAAGCGATTAATTACAGACTTGTTATCTAAGTCTCGCAAAGCTATTTCTATAGGGAAAAATTCTTTAATGATTAATTGCTCTCCAGAATGGATATGTTCAGCTATATACACAAAGGATAACTTACTAGTAGCTAGAGCTTGCATTATTTTATATGTATTTTTTAATAGACTATTTATTGGTAAGCTCAATTCAAACATTGTTTCCTGCATTTTAATCTCCCTTCCTAATCATACCTACAACAAATATAATTACAAATTAATGTAATTATATCAATTTTTATGTTTTTATCTATAGTTTGGATTATTTAAGTGTAGATACAAAAAAAACCGTTCAACTTGATGTGAACGGTTTTTTATACATTATGCTTTTTGATAACGAAGCACTGGTGTACGGGCAGCGCGTGTTTCGTCTAGGCGAGATACGACTGTTGTATGTGGTGCTTCTTGTACGATCGATGGGTTTTCTTCTGCTTCTTTGGCGATTTGAATCATAATGTCGCAGAAAGCATCTAATGTTTCTTTTGATTCTGTTTCTGTAGGCTCAATCATTAACGCTTCTTCCACATTGAGTGGGAAGTACGTTGTTGGTGGATGGTAGCCGAAGTCTAACAGACGTTTTGCGATATCTAATGTACGAACGCCCAGTTTCTTTTGACGACGACCAGATAATACAAATTCATGCTTACAATGACGGTTATATGGTAGGTCGTAGAATGGCTCTAGGCGACGCATCATATAGTTTGCATTGAGTACAGCATATTCTGTAACAGCTTTTAAGCCATCAGGACCCATCGTACGAATATACGTATAAGCACGTACGTTAATGCCGAAGTTGCCATAGTAAGGTTTTACGCGACCGATAGATTGTGGACGCTCATAATCGAAGTGGTATGCGCCATCTTCTGTTCTGACAAGTACTGGTTTTGGTAGGAATGGGATTAAATCAGCCTTTACGCCTACTGGACCTGAACCTGGACCACCGCCACCGTGTGGACCTGTAAATGTTTTGTGTAAGTTTAAGTGTACACAGTCAAAGCCCATATCGCCAGGACGTGCTTTACTCATTACGGCATTTAAGTTAGCGCCATCGTAGTATACTTTCCCGCCAACTTCATGAATAAGCTCTGCCATTTCGATAATATTTTCTTCAAATAAACCTAGTGTATTTGGGTTTGTTAACATTAATGCTGCTGTGTCTGGCCCTACTACTTTACGTAAATCCTCGATATCGACTAAGCCGTTTTCATCAGATTTAACTGTAATTGTTTCAAAGCCTGCAACTGTTGCTGATGCTGGATTTGTACCGTGTGCAGAGTCAGGAACGATGACTTTATTACGATGTCCTTCGCCATTTGCTTCATGGAAAGCACGAATCATCATTAATGCTGTCCATTCACCATGCGCACCTGCCGCTGGTTGTAATGTGACTTCATCCATCCCTGTAATTTCGACTAAAGACGTTTGCAGTTCATAAAGAAGTTCCATTGCACCTTGAACAGTAGATTCATCTTGTAATGGGTGTACATTGGCAAAGCCAGATAGACGTGCCACTGACTCATTGATTTTTGGATTGTACTTCATCGTACATGAACCAAGTGGATAGAAACCAGAGTCTACACCGTGGTTACGACGAGATAGTGCTGTATAATGACGCATAATATCAAGCTCAGAAACTTCTGGTAACTCCGCCGCTTCTTCACGAATACAGTTTGCAGGAAGTAAATCCGCAAGATCGATTTCTGGTACATCTAACGCTTCTAAGCTATACCCTACGCGACCTTCTTTTGTAATTTCAAAAATGAGTGATTGATTTTCGTTATGCATTGAGAGCCCCCATTTCTGCAACAAGTGCATCAATTTCTTCCTTCGTGCGTAATTCTGTGACAGCGATTAGTACGTGTTGCTTCAGTGAATCGTATGTTTGACCTAATGGATAACCGCCGATAATGCCTTTTTCAAGTAAGCCTTTGTTGATTTCTTTTACGCATTTATTTGTTTTTACAACGATTTCGTTAAAGTGTGCACCTTGGAATGCCACTGTAAAGCCTGCCGCTTCAAAAGCATTTTTTGCGTAGCGTGTTTTCGCAATATTTTGCATGGCCATTTCGCGTACGCCTTGCTTGCCTAAAGCAGTCATAGCAACAGATGCTGCTAGAGCTAACAGCGCTTGGTTTGAACAAATATTCGATGTTGCTTTGTCGCGACGAATATGCTGCTCACGCGCTTGTAGTGTTAACACATAACCACGACGACCTTCACCATCTACTGTTTCCCCAACAAGACGACCAGGCACTTTACGCATTAATTTTGTTGTGACAGCGAAGAATCCACAGTGTGGACCGCCGAAGCTTTCCGCAATACCAAATACTTGTGCATCGCCAACGCAAATATCGGCACCAAGCTTACCTGGTGGTGTTAAAATTCCTAGTGCAAGTGGGTTAGATGATACAACAAATAAACTTTTCGCATCATGTGCAATATCTCCGATAACTTGTAAATCTTCAACTTGACCGAAGAAGTTTGGATATTGTGCAATAACAGCCGCTGTATTTTCATCAATCAGCTCTTTTAAAGCTTCTACATCTGTGACACCATCTTTATGAGGAATTGTGACGATGTCGATTGATTGACCGTATGCATATGTAGCAACGACATCACGATATTCAGGGTGAACCGTTTCAGATACTAAAATTTTCTTACGACGTGTATGACCTGCAGCTAGCATCCCTGCTTCTGCCAGTGCTGTTCCACCGTCATACATTGAAGAGTTGGCAAGATCCATGCCTGTAAGCTCCGCAATCATTGTTTGGAATTCAAAAATCGCTTGTAATTCCCCTTGTGAAATTTCAGGTTGGTACGGAGTATAAGCTGTATAAAATTCTGAACGAGAAATGACATGGTCCACGATAATCGGTTTATAGTGATTGTAGACACCTGCACCTAAAAATGATACGTTCGCATTTGTATCTTTATTTTTTGCAGCGAGTGCTGATAACTCTTTTAAAAGTGCTGATTCTGATTTTGCTTCTTTAATATCATAAAGGCCTTTGAAACGTACTTTTTCAGGAATATCCTCGAATAACTCATCGACTGACGATACACCAACTACGTCTAACATGTCTTGTTTGTCTTGCTCCGTCATTGGTAAATAACGATGTTTCATAAATGTAGGTCCCTCTTTTCAAATTTTATTTTGAACGCTTGTAAAACGGTGTTTCAACTGTTACTACCTTTAAGTGCTTACCACGAATTTCGATTTCCAATTCTGTTCCGATAGTTGCGAATTGGCTGTCAATTAAGGCGTTACCAACATTACGTTTTGAAGAAGGCAACTGCGTACCTGTTGTCACTTCACCGATTTCTTGACCATCCTTGAACACTTTGTAACCATGACGTGGAATCCCTTTATCAATCATTTCAATGCCGACAATTTTACGCGCTAAACCATTCTCTTTTTGAGCTACTAACGCATCATGCCCAATGAAGTCATCTTTATTCAATTTCACAGCAAAGCCAATGCCCGCTTCAAGTGGTGAAATTGTAGCAGAAAGTTCCTGCCCATAAAGTGGCAGACCCGCTTCAAAGCGCAATGTATCACGGCAACCTAAGCCTGCTGGCACAACGCCTTTGTCTTTTCCTGCCTCTAAAATAATATCCCAAAGAGCTTTAATATCCGCTGGAGCACCGTATAACTCAAAACCATCTTCACCCGTGTAACCACTGCGAGATACTAACGCTTTATGTCCTGCAATGTCAACATCCTCTTGGAAGCGGAAATATTTAATCGCACTTAAATCCGTAGCCGTTAATGATTGAAGAAGCTCTTCTGCAAGTGGTCCTTGTAAAGCGATTTGTGCAAAAGCTTCCGATTGATTGTCGATTGTGACATCATACTGATGTTGATTTTCCATCATCCAATCAAAGTCTTTTTCAATATTGGCTGCGTTGACACATAGTAAATAATGATTATCTGCAAGTTTGTAAGTTAATAAATCATCGACAACGCCACCATCTTCATAGCACATTGCATTGTATTGCGCTTGACCAGTAGCAATTTTAGCGATGTCATTGGACAAAAGATTTTGTAAAAACGCTAGTGCATCTGGACCCGTTACTAAAATTTCGCCCATATGAGACACATCAAATAAGCCTGCACGATTACGCACTGCATCATGTTCTTCTTTAATAGAAGTAAATTGTACTGGCAATTCCCATCCACCGAAGTCAATTGTTTTACCACCATACTTTGCGTATTCGTCAAATAGAGGTGTACGTTTTAATTCATTCGTCATTACTATTGCCTCCTTATTGTTTGTATCATTTTACTGGTAGTAGTTCGTCTGCTTTTTTGACATTTCAAGCGCATACGCCGTAACAATGTCTAGACATAAAAAAAGACAGACGAACCCCTTTTCGGGATTCTCTGTCCTTGCACCTGAAAGTTACACCAATCTAACTCGCATTGCGAAAATGCCAATCAGTAGGCTTTCCCCTTTGGTGGCTGTTGTATTACAGCTCTCTCCAGAGTTGCGTCTTGTACGAGTCCTTTTACCTGAGAGATTCATAGCCCTTTGCTACTTGCTCCTTCGGTGGCGTCTACACGCGCTCTCCCCGTACAATCATCCGCCCAAGAATGATCTTGGTACTATTTAGTATTCAATGTACAAAAAGTTATCTTATTAGTCTATATCCTAACATTGATTGCATTGAAAAGGCAAACATTTTTTAATTTAACTTAAAAGACGAATATTACAGTCATATAAATCAATCATCGTTCGCTTTTTAATCTTTTTACTTGAAATACTAAATACTCTAGAATATGCCGAATCGTTCTACCTTCTGTCAGCACTTGAATATGGCCTGCATCGCGATAAAACTTTCTTCTGTAATGATACAGCTCCTCTAACTCTTCCTTGGTTGAGCTTTGTACTATTGGTCGATTTGGATCATGCTGTATTCGTTTATAAATATCTTCGAATGTCGCATCTAAAAAGAATACAAGTCCACTGCGTCTCATAATTTTACGGTTTTCCCCATTTATAGCCACACCGCCACCTGTAGAGATAATACATGCCTCGTCGCGGAAATTTTTCAAAAATTCCGTTTCTATTTCACGAAAACGGGCCTCTCCATACTTCTCAAAAATTTGTGGAATCGTCATTCCCTGCTGTCTGACAATTTCATGATCCATATCATAGTAGGGTAATTTTAATAAATAGCTTAACCGTCTACCTAACGCACTCTTCCCGCAGCCCATAAAGCCAACTAAATATATTTTTCGCATTCGAATCACCTTCTTACTACGATTCTACACTGTCTGACAAAATTTGTCCTAATAAATTTATCGTAGCTCGAACATTCATCTTTTCTAACCCATCATATGTTCGAAACTGAATCTCATAAGACATGCAATACGTAAGAACAAAAGTAGTTACAAAAAATAATAATGCAATTGCGATTAAAAAAACAGCCCCTCTGTCATTTTTCAATAATTGGTACAAAATAGGTCCGCTCCTTCTTTAAACCGCTTGGAAATTCGACAGCGATTGTCAGTTCATTGCCACTCAATTGAAACTGGCAATTGTTTATACCCACAAGCATCGGGACATGACCACCATTCACTCTTTGACGAATCATATTGTGATAGCAGTCAAAATACTGCCATGTATTGGCTGTTTGAAGCATAATCGTTCTTTGATTTTGCCTTACAGATAAGGAAGTAGCATTGGCCAAATTCGTAGTCATTTCGAAAACAAATAACTCCCATTTTGCATGTTCATCCGTCATGATAGAAGTTTTTATTGTAAGAGCCCACAGAATAATCAAGATGAAAACATGGCAAACGAGCACAAAGACGACAAGTTGAATCAGCGCTTCCAATAAAGTATACCCTTTGTTGTTCATCGAATTTCACCTGCTAATTCAATACACTTTTGACGCAGTTCTCTTGTATTTTGAAATGTGACACATATTTTCTGTCCATCAAATAGCCAATGATAATCTACATCGTCAATCGTTTTAACTCCTGCGACTTGCTGGAAATAACGATATTGCTTTAACCCTTCATAAGCCGTTTCGGCAGCGGCAACTTCAAGCTTTTGATGATAGAGGGTTGTATTCATTGTGTAGCTAATCGGAATTAACGTCGAGCATAACAGCATTACAATAACAACAGAAACAATTGTTTCAACAAAGGAGTAGCCCATTTCATTCATTCGACTCTCATTCTCCCTCGCCCTAGCGTTATGACTACTTTTTTAAGCCCTTGAGGTGTATGAAAATAAAGTGTCCCTGGCGTCATCATATTACCGATAAAGTTAAAGCGCACTGTATAAACGTTTGTCCCCTCTGTCAATAGTTCTACCCCTTTTGGAAAGGGGCGAGTATATTCTGTTGTAAAAAAATCTTTTTTAATACTGTAACGTTGTAAGTGTGGTTCAAATTTTATAAATATATAATCCTTCTGGTGCATACTATACGTTTGCAAATAGTGAAGGTCTAATTGCATTTGCATAAAAAAGCGTTCCACTTCTTTTGCTTCAGCTACTTTCACTGATAGTTTTGTCACAATGGCAGTTAATGACATTACTACAAATAACACCATGACCATTTCAAGTAGCGTATAGCCTCGTTCATTTTTAATGTGATTCATTGTCTATCAACCTCTGCTGTAGAGGATTGTTTTGCTAATTGCACTTCTCCTTTAGTGGTAATCACGATCTTTTCCTTATTTGGGCAAGTCGTTCCCTGCTCTTTTAAATATCCCTTTGCCACCAAATCGTCTAATGAAGGATACTCCATAAAATCTACCCGATAAGCCTCAACTTGTCCTTGCACCATCGAGATATATGCAGCACATCCTTTTTCATCAATCGTCGCAAAATGTTTTGTAACATTAGGAATTGTAATAAGTATTAAAATGGAAATAATCAACAGAACGATTAACATTTCAATTAAAGTAAATCCAGCTTCTTGTTGTATATGTTTCATGATAGGTCCTCCTATATAAGTTCAATCATGTGATAAATCGGTAACAATAAACTGACATAGGCCGCAACAATACATAAAGCAATAAAAACAAAAAACGTTGGCTGTACAAATGCAAGCAATCTTTGCAACAGAAGTTCTTGCTTTTCTAACAATAATTCACTATACAATACTAATTCCTTCCCTAAGTAACCGCTTTGCTCCCCATGCTCTACAAACGTAGCAAAATCATTTTGCCACACTGGAAGTAAAGTAACTGCCTGTGTTAGCGTATCACCAAAAGTCACCCTTTCCTTTATGCGACTAGCTAAAAAGCGTACATTCGGTTGGTACCGTTGTCGCTCTAAAATCTGCAAGCTTGCTTGTAAGGAAAAACCACTGTGCAGCAAGCTACCCAAATAAGCAGCAAATTGTTTTGTCATGGTTAAGCGAAAATAGCTATTCACAAAAGGTATTTTTAACATTATTTGGAGCTGTCTAGCAACCGATAACCTTTTTAGCATACGCTGAAAAATGATGCTACCTAAAGTCAAAACAAAAAGGACTACGATAAATACGTCTGGAACATGTAATAATAATTTAGATACGGCAATAGACGACTGTTCCTCTGTTCCATAATCGTTGCGACTTGTCACCATTGCTTCAATATTAGGAAAGAAAAACGTACGAAATAACAGGAACAACAACAGTAAAAATACAATCAATACGACTGGATACAAAAGTAACTTCATTAATTTTTTCTTAGTCTCTTGGCTCAACCTCATTTGCTTGGCCACACCACCTAATGCTTCAACCATATGTCCATTATGTTCAGCAATTGAAATAGCTACCAAATAATGCTTGGCTAATTGTAAAGTGTCAAATACGCCAATTACACCTTTTCCTTGTTTCAGTGCTTCATCTACAAATTGTTGAACCTCCTCATAGTTTTTCACATGGTGTGGCAGCAGCATCGACACCGCTTGAGCAAACAAATAGCCTTCCTGTATTAAGACACTTAAACGCCTAATAAATTGTGCTTGTTCTTTTAGTCGCCACTTTGTTGTTCTTTTATAATCCAGTTGTAGTTTGTCAATAAACGCTCTGAGCTGCAGCATATTGTTGCCTCATAATTTCTTCTTTTTGACCAGCCAACGTAAGATGATAAGGCATTGCATAATGCGATTTTTGTATCAAAGCTTGAATGGCATGATCAAGGTGGCTATCACATAATATTTCAAATAATGCTCGTCTTTCCTCTTGCTGTTGCGGAAGGTGTAATAACATTTGTGCCACAATAGCAATTACTGTTTGACGAAGCTCTTCTGGTGACACCCCTAAATCTAAAAGCCGATAGAGACAACTTACTGAATCCTTCGCGTGAATAGTTGACAGCACTAAATGACCTGTAAGAGCTGCTTCGATAGCAATTTTAGCTGTTTCTTGATCCCGTATTTCACCGATCATAATCACGTCTGGCGAATGGCGCAAAATCGCTTTTAAGCCCGCTGCATAAGTAATGCCCGCTCGTTCATTTACTTGAATTTGAAGAAGATTGACTTGTTTATTTTCTACAGGATCTTCTAATGAAATAACATGGCGTTGAAGCTCGCTAGAACAATGGTGTATTAAAGAGTACAAAGACGTTGTTTTACCAGTGCCTGTTGCCCCGCAAAACAATAAAATGCCTTGTTGATTGTCTACTAGCTTGGTTAACTTATCAGCTGCACATTTGGAATAGCTTAAGGATGTAAGTGGAAATGCGTGGTTTTGAAGAAGAAGCCGTATAATCAGGCTTTCTTTTAAATAAGCAGAAGGAAGTGTGGAAACGCGTAAAGCAAAACGATTTTGCTCCACTATTTTCTGAAAAGAGCCGCTTTGTGGTTTACGCCGCTCACTAATATCTAATGCTGCTAAAAATTTATAATAGGACACGATGCGCTCGGCGAGTTCAGTGGGGAGCTCTCCTGCTGTCAGTAACTTATCATATTTTCGAAAATAGATTATATACCGATTTTCTTGCGGTATGAGTAATAAATCCGAAGCACCAAAATGATAGGCTTTCACTAAAAGATGCTCACTCTTTTGTTCTACAACAGATTCAAAAGTTTGCATAATTACCCCTTCTTTCTAGTTCATTCGAATATGACCGCTCTATTCGTTATTTCCTAGTATAAAGAGGAACACGTTACGAGAAAAGCCCTTTTTCTAAAATAAAAATTTGATGGATATTTCAATAGCAAACGCAGATTTTTCTAAAAATATTGTGGATAACATACAAATTTTCACAAATTATGAACAAAACATATGAAAAAGATAATATTTAAGCCTAAAGAATCTGTATCTTTTCCAATAATGCAATATAATAGAATCAGCATGATTTTTTTCCTAACTTTTCATTAACAGCAATTTTTCAAATAATACAATGAGGTGATGTAAATGATCCATCCATTAAAAATTACTAGTACTTTAGCCGACGAAACGAGGTACTCCATTTATGAGTATATTTTAAAAGAGAAAAAAACGGTAACAGTACAAAATATTGCTGATAAATTCAGCATTCATCCAAATGTTGCACGCCTTCACTTAACCAAGCTCTCAGAAATTAATATTATTACAGCAGATTTCGCAAAAACTGGTAAAGGTGGACGACCTGGTCGTGTTTATAAGGCATCAGAAAAAGGTGTTTCACTAACATTCCCTAGACGTGATGAAGAGCGCTTATTAAAATGGACGATCCAATTAGTACAAGAGTTAGGACCATCTGCTTTAACTAAATGTCAGGAAATTAGTTATCAAGATGGCTATCAACAAATGAGAAATTATGTAAATGCTGAATTAAAACTTAATAACATGCTATCCTTCGAACAAAAGCTTCAGCTATTAACAGACAATGCTGCATTAATTGGCTATACTCCACAAATACAGCAAACGGAAAAAGGGAAAAAAGTTATTTTCTCCATTTTTAATTGCCCATTCCAAGAGCAGCTTAATACCCACTCGGACATCGTTTGTACTTTACACGAATCTTACTTAAAAGGACAATTAAATGCATTATTTTCTAGTAATGAATTTATCCAAATCGAAAGCATGGTACATAACTGCGATTTATGCAAATATGAAATTAACGTGACAGAAATCGATAGCTAATTTGTAAAATCCATTTGTTTGTCACAAAGAAGCAGAAGTTCCAGTTTACAGACACCTTTCATATCATTTATAATGAGTAAGAGATTATTGTGTCGTGGGCAAAAGGAGGGGAAATCTTCATGGATAATATGTATAAAGTTATGGCATTCTGGACAGGTATTTTTGCAGTTATGTTCTACCTTGGTGGTATGAACGAGGTATCGCTATTATTCGTAGGTAATACAGGTTTATTCTTATTATTAGGCTTCTTGAACCTTTCAGAACGTATGTACATGTACATTTTCGGAGCATATTTAACTGTATTCTTCGCTGGCTTCACGTACTATACAACATTCATTCACGTACCTGGTGGCGGTCATTAATACAAAAAATCGCGTGTCTCAAAATCTTGAGACACGCTTTTTTTATTACCTATCGCTATCACATGCCGTTTAAAACGCCATTAAAAGCCATTTAAGAAAGGATTCGTTTCCATTTCTGTACCAATGGTTGTGTAATTCCCATGACCAGGGTAAACAATGGTATCTTCAGGCAATGATAGGAGTTTGTCATGAATGGATGCAAGTAATAGTTTTGTTGATCCTCCAAGTAAATCTGTACGCCCTATACTTTGTTCGAATAATGTATCTCCAACGATGGCAAAACCATCTTGTTCAAAAATATATGAAATACTACCAGGTGAATGGCCGGGAGTAAATACGGCATTAAATACAAAATTACTTATTTCAAAAAGTTGCTCTTTTTTAATAATATGTTCTTTAGCAGGAGCAGCAACCTTATAATCTGGTAAAGAAGCATATTTACCAGAACCATTCTTCATCGGGTCATCTAGCCAGCTAACCTCTTTTTCATGAATCCACACAGGAATATTAAACGCTTCTCTGACTTCATCCACTGCACCAATATGATCAAAATGGGCATGTGTTAAAAAAATGGCCAATGGCTTTAATCCATTGCTGCGAATTACCTTTATAATTTTTGTCGCTTCTTCGCCTGGATCAAATATTAAGCATTCTTTCTCTTTATTCGATACGATATAACAATTCGTTTGGATTGGTCCAAGGGAATAGCTTCGTACGTTCATCATCTTTATCACCTCAACTTCATATTATACATTCTTTGCCACAATTTGACGATAAAAGTTCATACTTTACTCTATATTAGTCCTCGACAAAAACAGGTAGAACGTTTACAATTAAGGAGGAATATTGTTTACGACATTCATTTTCTGATGTCGAAAGGAGTGTCTTTTTTAATGAACTTATTAATGGTTATTTTTGGTCTAGTAGCGATTTTAGCTGTCGTTGGTACATTCCAAGCAATTAAAGAAAAAAACTTACTAAGCATTGTTTTCAACTTAGCAAGTGCTGGGGTATTCGGTTGGTTCGTCATCATGACAATCGTTCATAGTGGATATCCTCCAGCGTTACACTAAAATCCAGACAGAAAAGAGCAGTCTCTATTAGGAGGCTGCTCTTTTTCTTTTCTGTAGAATGTTTTCATCCATGAATCATGCTAACCCTTATAAAAAATAGGAGGTTTTTTCTCATAAATTACGTTATCATATAAGGGAGTATTTTATAAAGATGGTACAATTTATTTAATTTGCCTATATCTATATGCACTAAAAGGAGATTTATGATGAAACGTAAAACGATTTTAATGGTCATCTCGTTAGTAGTTGTACTAGCACTCATTGGTATTGCTGTCAAAAATGAAATATACAAAGAGAGCCAACCTAATTTGATTGTAGATAAACAAACAGGGGCAAAAATGCTTAACTTTAAAAGCCCTTTAACACGCTTAGATGAATCCTCAACAACGTTAGAAGAATATAAAGGGAACATTCTAATTATTAATTTTTGGGCTTCTTGGTGCGGTCCCTGTCATGAGGAAGCGCCGAACTTAAATACTTTTTATGAGCAAAAACCAAATAATGTTGAGTTGCTCGCAATCAATGCAACTTCAAATGATAGTCGTGAAAATGCAATCAAGTTTCAACAATTATACAATTTAAGTTTTCCTATTTTCTTAGATCATGATCGAGCACTCGGGAAGGCTTTCAAAGTCATGGCTTACCCTACTACCTTTATTATTGATGCAGAGGGGACTTTAAGATATACAGTGGAGGGGCAAGTTACACAAAAGGACTTACAACAATTCCTATCGCATCTATAAAGGATAACTAGCAACGATTGCATTGCTAAATTTTCAAAATTACCTGAATTGTTTGGGTGGCTGGCACCAAAAAAAAGGCATACTAGAAGTTCTAGTATGCCTTTTTTGATTTACTTCACTGCATTTTGTTTTAAATTGCCTGTTTTTTCATCATAGAATCGGAGTAAGTCCCCGTTTATGATGGCATCCGAATTTTCTAATTCCGTTGTTGCTCGGTCTGCATAAGGTTGACAAGGCGCTACATCAATTTGTTCCCCTGTTGCTTTGTCGTAGCAAGCCTCACCAGCATAAACATATTTATCTGTAATGAATCGGCCGTCACGGAAAATAACGAAATCCTCGTGCTCTGGTGAGAATAAATCTGCACCAAGTTGCATATCTTTTGACGTTTCAACGCCAAGTAAATGTAAAATAGTTGGTCGTAAATCTATTTGTCCAGATACCTCCGTCATCTCTTTCCCTTGACCATCGCCAGGGATATGGATGAATAAAGGTACTTCTTGCAATAATGCATTATCATACGGTGTAATGCCGTCTTTTTCTAAATATTGTGCCATTGCTTTATTATGGTTTTCGGAAATTCCATAATGGTCTCCATACATAACGATAATCGAATTATCATAAACGCCTTGGTCTTTTAGATCTTGGAAGAAGTCTTTTAGCGCCTCATCCATGTAACGAACTGTTTGGAAGTAGCGATTTAACGTTCCTGAGTTTGATGTGTATTCAGGAATCATCACGTCTTCTGGATCTAAAGTGAATGGATAGTGGTTTGTTAACGTAATTAAACGAGAGTAGAATGGCTGTGGCATGTCTTTCATCAATGCAGCGGACTGCTCCATAAACGGAATATCTTTCATACCCCAGTTGACAGCTTGGCCTTCTTCTACTTTATATGAGTCTACATCATAGAACTTATCAATTTTTAATGATTGGTACATTATATCACGATTCCAGAACGATTTATTGTTCGGGTGCATAACGTTTGTAAAGTACCCATTTTCCCCAAGACGCTCTGCCATTGAGTTATACGTATTACCACCATGTGTGAAGAAGACCGCACCACGGCCAAGACCAAATAATGAGTTTTCTACAATAAACTCAGAGTCCGATGTTTTCCCTAACCCTGTTTGGTGATAGAAATTACTGAAATAATACGTATCTGGATCTTTTGTTAAAGAGTTAAAGAATGGCGTAATTTCGTGTCCATTCATATCATTATTAATCACAAAGTTTTGTAATGACTCGAGAGACACGACAATTAAGTTACGATCTTTGTATTTTCCAAACATATCTTCGTTAATCGCTGCTTGGTTAGAACGAATGTAGTTGTTTACTTCTACTAATTCACTGCCATCCGCTAATGCGCGTTGTGCAGATGATTTTGACTGAATATAAATATCATACAGATGATAGTTATACGTACCTATATTTTTAACAAGTAGTTCGCGGTCGAAGCTACGTGTTAATAATTGTGGACGCTCTGTTTCCGCTAAACCTAAGTTTAAAAATGTCATCGCAATAGCTAACACGAAAAATGCACGGCGGAATTCAACGTTTACTTTTACTGCTGCTTTCATTTTAGGTAAGTACTTATTAGCGATAATAATAATAAAGACATCTGCAAAATATAAAAGATCCCATGGATTAATAATAGCTGCAGCGGAAGTTCCTAAATCACTAAAGTTACTTGTCTGGAATAATACCGGCAATGTAATAAAGTCATTGTAGAATCGATAGAACGCAACGTTTCCGTATAAAACAATCGATAATACGATACTCATAGTGATTATATAGCGATTTCTTATTTTAGGTGTTTTAAAGAATAACGATAATCCATAAACAAACAGTAAAAAACTTAATGGATTAATAAACAAAATAAATTGTTGCATTGCATTTTCAATTTTCAACTCAAAGCTTGTGTGGTACACAATGACCGTTTTTATCCAAGTTGCTACGATTGCTAGTATCATAAATGAATGTTTAGGCCACTTAGTTAATTTCATTCCTAACATCCTCCCTATTCCTTACAAAAAAATAATAAAATTTACAATTTGATTTCTGAAACAAAATATATCTTAATCCATTTTTTACAGATAATCAACAGATATATTTTTGGCAGCCTTTCTCCTCGGCTTCATTATAGCTTAACATTAATATATACGTTTTTAAATGTAAAAAGTTTCGTAAAAACATAAAAACAGTGGTAAACCACTGTTTTTACTAATTTTACATACATATTACGATATTTTTACCGTACCCAAATTATTCGCTATTGAAACATTACTGCTTATTTTGCTCAACCCGCAGTCTTGTCGTTTCTTGTCGTATTAACAACAGTGCCATTTGGTAATCTTTAATGTCGAGTACATTCGCCTTGTACAACTCACGAATTTCATCCTCCATTAACATTAAATCGCCAATAGGATCACGTGTATAAATATAAGTGCCATATGTTTTTAATAAATCATAAATATCTAGCATTTTATCCATTTTATTTCGCTCCTCGTTGCGCTTCACAATCAATGCGTTTTGTCGGTGTGATGATAAGATCTACTGGGTAGTCGTGCGTCTCTACAGGCACCTGTTCATATAGTTGCTCATCAAAAAGCACAGACATTAGTTTACCTTTTTTATAGTGTAATACATAGCGATCGTAATAACCACCACCGTAGCCTATTCGATAGCCTTGTGTGTCAAAAACTACGCCAGGAACAAGTATGATATCCATTTCATTTGCGTCAACAAACTCACTTATTTCCGGAATTGGTTCACGCAAATGCATATAAACAGTTTCTAACTGGGCAAACGATTCTATCGCATAAAATGACATTTCTCTTGTTTTTGCGTTACATTTTGGAACTGCCACTGTTTTACCAAGTTTCCAAAGTGCTTCGATTAGATGAATTGTGTCCACTTCTGGCTTATTAGAAATTGTAATGCCAATCGTATTTGCTTCTATTATATATGGTTCCTGTAGCACTTTTCTTGCGATAGCAAATGATTGTTCGCGATATGTAGCTGCACTCATATTTGAGAGTGCTTCACGCACCTTGTTTCGCAACGATGTTTTATCCACGACATCGCACCTCCTTTTAAAATGTAGAAAGCCAAAACCACGTGTGGTTTTGGCTTAATGAGCGATTACTTTGTTTCACGGTGAAGAGTGTATTTCTTCTCGCGAGAGCAATATTTTTTAAGTTCAAGACGCTCTGGATTGTTACGCTTGTTCTTTTTAGAAATGTAGTTACGTTCGCCGCAATCTGTGCAAGCTAAAGTAATATTTACGCGCATTATTAACCCTCCCACTCTATATCAAGAATTTAAATTTGAGCATGATTTATACGACTAACCTATTATAACATAAACTGAAAAAAAATCTACCTTCATTTCATATTAAGTTTGCATGTGGTAAAATACCTTATAATTACATAATTTAATGGGGTGAAACTAGTGGATTTATCCATCATACTTATGATTGTCGGTATCGTTCTTATCTTTTTATCGTTCTTTTTCAAAGATAGTGCGAAAAAAGTCGAACAAGATGTCGAAGAATTGTCCATTTCTATTTTTCAAGAAACGAATAATTTAAAGCGACGTCTCAAAATTGTTGAAGAAGAGCTATTACTAGAACCTGAATTTCAGGTTAAATCATCCATAGCTAAAAATCCTCCGACGCAAAATCCAAAGGTTCAACAGGTTATGCAGGCTGTTCAACAAGCTGCACAAGTAAAAAAGGCTGAGCCGATGCCAAGCAACTTAAAGCCGATTCATGAAATCATTATCAGTCAGGTACTCGAACTCAACAAGCAAGGACTTTCCATTGCTGATATTAGTATTCGCTCCAATTTAACGGAAGAGCAAGTGCGACAAGTGATTGCAAACGGAGGTAGATAATAATGAATAAATCCGCCATCCGTGCATTTGGTATCGCCCTTTTCCTAGTCGGCGCATTGCTTTCTATAGCCGATCGCTTGGATCTGAATATTGGTCTACCGACAGTTGCCTCCTCAAACGATACGGATGTAGAGGAACTACAAAAAAAACTTGAGCAAGCAACGAAAGAAATCGCAACATTAAAAGCGAACTCGACGAAAGAAACTGGGAATGAAAATAAGCAACAAGAAAATGCAACTGACACGTCTGCAGAAGATAAGCGTACTGATAGTACCCCGAAAGCTGATAAGAACGCTGATAATGAAGTCACAATGACACTTCAAATATATAGCGGTATAACGCCCTATATTGTGGCGCAAAAGCTCGAAGACGGTGGCATTATTACAAATAGTGTAGAGATGGAGCTATTACTTGCGAACGCAAAATATGCTCGAAGTTTACAAATCGGCTCTTATGAAGTTAATTCTTCCATGTCATTAGAGGAAATTGCCAAATTAATAACTGGGAAAAAGCAATAATACATCGTAAATGACAAAAATCCACTTCGCTCTCCGCGTAGCACTTCATAAGTCGCAGGAGGCAAGTGGATTTTTTCTATTGAAAATCAAATTGTTTGGAAATTGTTTGAGTGCCTGGCACGCACCTAAACGAGTGATAAAAAGGCTTGCACGATGTCACTACCTGTCTTAGTGCCTATTGATTCTGGATGGAATTGCAATCCAACAAGTGGATAGTGCTTATGTTGAATAGCCATAATTTCTCCATCATCACGCGAAGTGGCAGTTATAATAAAATCTTCATGCAACGTGGATGGCTCTATGATTAACGAGTGATAGCGCATCACTTCCATATCACCTTCAAATTGCGCAAAAACGCCTGTTTGCTCATACTGTAAAGCAGATAGCTTGCCATGCATTATATTTTTAGCTTGCTCAATTGTTCCCCCAAATGCCTGCCCTATCGACTGATGACCTAAACAAATCCCTAAAATCGGATATTTTGTATATAGTTCTTGTACAACTTGTACTGTGATTCCTGCCTCATTTGGTGTACCTGGACCTGGCGATAAAATAATTGCTTCTGGTTGCATGTCAATTATTTCTTCAATTGTTACTTCATCATTCCTTACTACTTGAACTTCCTTACCAAGCATACTGACTTGCTGAAATAAATTATATGTGAATGAATCATAATTATCGATGAGTAAAATCATTGTTTAACCTCCAGTAGCGCACGAGCTTTATTTAATGTTTCTTCATATTCAGACAAAGGTACTGAATCATACACAACGCCTGCACCTGCTTGCACATGCGCAAACCCATCTTTGATCACCATCGTACGAATAGCCAACGCTAAATCCATATCACCTGAAGCTGAAATATACCCAACTGCACCAGCATAAACGCCGCGCTTCACTGGCTCTAGCTCATTAATTAACTGCATTGCTCGAATCTTAGGGGCCCCCGACACTGTACCAGCTGGCAAACATGCGCTAAGAACGTCTAACACATGGACTTCATCACGAAGTTCACCAATAACTTCAGATACAATATGCATGACATGTTTGTAGCGTTCAATGTTCATATATTTCACAAGCTTTACGGTACCAATCTTAGAAATTCTTCCAATATCATTACGCCCTAAGTCAACTAACATTCGATGCTCAGCGATTTCTTTTTCATCCGTCAATAAGCTTTCAGCAATCGCTTCATCTTGCTGTTGCGTTGTACCACGTGGTTTCGTTCCAGCAATTGGATTTGTTGTAACTTTGCGATCCTTGACCTTTACAAGACTCTCTGGAGAAGTTCCTAAAATTGTGTATGCCTCAAAATCCATATAAAACATATAAGGTGATGGATTCGACGTTCTTAACTGCCGATATAAGGCAAATGGATTGCCTGTAAACGATGAAGAAAAACGTTGGGATAACACGATTTGGAAAATATCTCCCTTCACAATATGCTGTTTTGCGCGCTCAACAATCGCAATAAACTCTTCCTTTGGTATCATTGGTTGAAAATCAATTGTACCTAGCTCCATTGCACCAAATGTCGTACCTGCATGTAGCTGTTGCTCAATTTCAGCAATAGCGGCTTCCATCTTATCTAGTGTGCGCCCTTCATTAAATAAATCGATTGCTGCTAATGTCACCTCTTGCTTTAAATGATCAAACACGATAAACGTATCATAGAAAAAAACATGGACATCAGGCATTTCTAAATTATCATGTAAATATTCACCAATTTTTTCAGCATAAAAGGCGGTTTCATAACCAAAAAAGCCGATTGCGCCACCAAAAAAAGCAAAAGGATAATCCGCTTCATGAAGTGGCATTACTTCTTTTAGTTTTTGTAAGACATTATCGTTAGACGTATCCATTTTCATTCCTTTAGTATATTGATAACCGTTTTTATCCCCAATCAGTTCTGCTATTGGGTTAACGGCGATAAAGGAATAACGCCCACTTTCTTCATGCTTGGCTGAAGATTCAAATAGCATCTTATGCTTTCCTGTCAGAGATTGATACACCGATATAGGCGTCATCATATCTCCCTGTAATACTTTGATGGCAAATCTGCTAAGCTCAACTGTCATTCTTAATCTCTCCTTCACTATGCTCTGCTCTACTACACCAAAAAACCATATAAAAAGGCCTTTCCATCGCAAAGGACGGAAAAGCCGTGGTGCCACCTTTATTGGTCTTAAAAGACCCTCTCAACGCCTTGTAACGTAGGCAAACGCTAATCCATACTTAACTTCTGGATTAGGGCTCCGAAGTCCATTCGCTATTTATTTGTACTAGCTTCCACCAACCGCTAGCTCTCTTGAACAAATAATAATAGCTACTACTCTTCATCTAAGCCGATTATTAGTATATATTGTAATGTAAAATATCGAACAATTCAAATTATTTTTTCTCAAGTTTACACTCGTCCGGTTGTTCTGCAAGTACTATCTCATAATCTTGAACAACTTGGCGAATCACAAATAAAATATCCTGCCGTACATTTAACATAACAGCCGTATCATTGGTTGCAACATAAAAACGAACAAGAACCCGATATGATGCTTGATAGAACTCATCTATATATACATGAATCAGCTCTTTTTCAGTATTTGCATGCAAATGAATTTGCTGATGAATTGTGCTTAAAGCACTACGTAATGTTTCTTCTTCGTTTTCCGCAGCTACATATAAAAACAACTCACATTTTCGTTTCTCTCGTTTTGATAAATTATATATTGGACGATTCACTAAATATGAGTTCGGCACATAAACAAGCCCTTTGTCGCCTGTTTGAATAAGTGTACTGCGAAGGTTGATATCCTCAATGGTACCTTCTATTTTTTGATCCTCTGTCGCAATCCAATCGCCTATTTGAAATGGATTGTCGAGTGCAACGGACATCCCACCAAAAACATGGGCTAGGGTGTCACGAATACCAAAAGCAATCGCTACCCCTGTTAAACCAATTCCTGTTAAAAAGCCATTTAGATTAAAGTTCCAAAAGGACGCAATTGTAAACATAGCTAAAATCATAATAAGCACTTTACCAATACGCAGGAAAAACGGTAAAAGAACATTTTGCTCCTCGTCACTATTTAACTCTAATGGTTTCTTTGTATAGTAGTGAAGCACATCATATACGCCTTTAAAGGCAAAAAATACCATGATAGACAACACAAAATTCTTTGTTGCAAAATGTGTAAATAAAAATACTTTAAGTAAATTCGATAAACTTAGGACAACTACTGCTGACATAAACGCATATCGGATTGCCTTATTAAATTGTCCAAGAACAGTCGCTTGAAAATGACGCTGTCTATTCTTTAAAAATGTAACACTGCTCGTAATGATTTTCTTCAGCACAAAATGCTGAAACAACCATCCCACAACACAAAATGCGACCGCAATGGTAATGTCTATCCACGTTGGTACAGTCAAGTTCGGTAATAACCATTTCAATGAATCCATGTAATACTCCTTTTACATACCTATGTACTTTTTCAATTATACTTGTGCAAAAAATTGATGTTAAGATTTACAGTAAAAATAAGCCGACCAATAACGATTTGGTCAGCTTCGCATTTTATTGAATCGCATCCTCTGAAAAAATGGCTCTATTTGCAAACCAGAAGTGATGCTCATTAAAACAATGCTCATTCATCGCAATAACAGAAAATTCAGCATGATAGCGCTGCTTCATTTCATCTAACATGGTCTTTGCACGCTTTCCTAATAAATGTGGTCCATCAACAGGATTCCCTTCAGTAAAAATAAGAACCTCCGTTTCTGCACATTGCTGATTTTCTTGTAGCAAACCTTTTACAAACTGTAGCACAGGCAAAATAGCTGCTTCACCTTGTGCCTTATATTCAATAAAATCTTTAAAATCAGATAGATTTAAATGACCATTTTCAAAGCGGAAGTGCACGTGAATTTGACAATCGTATGGCACGATATATAGATCTCTTTGCTCTTTATATGCATTCATAAATAACGGCAAAATCATACTTTTACAAAGCGCTGAATACCTCTCCATGCCAAAAGTTTGTTCCAGACAAATAATAATAGGCCCTTGCTCTTCCTTGTAATCAACAAATGGCACATATAGTACATTTCCACTTTTAGTTGTATGCTGCTTTAACTTTTGACGTCTCGCTTCTTGCCATTTTTGCGCATAGTACATGCGTTGCTCTTTACCGTTGGCTAAGCGCTCGGCCTGTTCAATAGCTGGAACGTTTTCTCGGATTTCATGCATAACATCCGCTAGCTCAAGTGCAAATGCTGCCATATTACGCAGTGTCTCACTTTTGTAAAAATAATCAATAAAAAAATGTTGTTCCTTCTCACTTAGCTCTTCTACATGTAAATTTTCATATAGATAATCTAAGTAGTTGCGTTGTTCTGACGAAATCTCTAGACCAAATTTCTTTATAAGTGATTCTACACCGTCTTTCACGAAGCAGCACCTCCTAAGAACATTTTTTTGGATAATGTCTATAGTATAACCAAAAAATTTTTTTGACAATACAAATAAACACACTACAATATTTGACGTAGGTGTAGAGTGTAATGTTGCCGCGATTTCTTATATTTAATAGTGTATTAAAGGGCAAAAAGAGAACGGCCACTTAGTCGCAGCCCTTCTCTTTTAATTATTCAATTCATAATGTTTACCTTTAATTAAGTAAAATAAATGTTCGGCAATATTCGTTGCATGATCCGCTGAACGTTCTAAATGACGACAAACAAATGTTAAATGTGTAAATTGCGAAATATGAGATGGACTTTCTGCACCAGCACGAAGTAATAATGTTACTGTTGCCCCATATAAATCATCTACGTAATCGTCAAGTTCAGCAATTTCTTTTGCTCGGACAGTATCTTCTTCCCTAAAGGCTGTAATAATACTTTCAAGCATTTCGACTGTCTTATTACACATCGATTGTAAATTGGTCGTTGGGAAGATTAGAGGCTCCTTACCTAAACGAATCGTCTCTTTTGCGATATTAACTGCATAATCTCCCACTCTCTCCATATCAGATGCAGCTTTTACAAGTACCATAAGTCGGCGCAAATCTGTCGCTACAGGTTGTTGCTTGGCAATCATCAAAATTACTCGGTCATTAATTTCTTCCTCAAGGCGATTAATATATAAATCATCTTCAATAATTTTTAATGATTTCTCCAAATCTTGCTCTAACAATGCCTCAAAAGATATTTTTAATGCATTAATACTATTTGTTGCAATTTCTACAAACTGTTCTTGAATTTCCTTAAGCTCTTGCTCAAATCGTTCACGTACTACCATCTATAGTTCCCCCTATGCTTAGCCGAAGCGTCCTGAAATGTAATCTTCTGTACGTTGATCTGAAGGTGTTTGGAAAATCACATCTGTTTTGTCATATTCCACAACTTCGCCGCTTAGGAAAAATGCTGTACGGTCTGAAATACGTGCCGCTTGTTGCATATTATGTGTAACAATAACGATTGAATAATCTTTTTTAAGCTCTTGTACAAGCTCTTCTACTTTTAACGTAGAAATTGGGTCAAGTGCAGAAGTGGGCTCATCCATTAAAATAACATCTGGCTCGATTGCTAAACAACGTGCAATACAAATACGCTGTTGCTGACCACCTGATAAACCATAAGCATTTTGATTTAGACGATCTTTTACTTCATCCCAAATAGCCGCACCGCGCAATGATTTTTCAACAATTTCATCTAGAATTTTTTTGTTTTTAATGCCGTGGATACGTGGACCGTAAGCAATATTATCATAGATTGATTTTGGGAATGGGTTAGGTTTTTGGAATACCATCCCTACGCGAGTACGTAATTCCTCAACTGTATAGTTTTTATCTAAGATATTTCGTTCACGGTATAATATTTCGCCCGATGTACGAACTATCGGTACTAGCTCTACCATTCTGTTTAACGTTTTTAAATAAGTAGATTTCCCGCAACCTGAAGGGCCAATAATAGCTGTGACTTCATTTTCATAAATACTTAAATTAACATCTTTTAAACCGTGATGATCACCGTACCATAAATTTAAGTTACGTGTATCATACACTACTTTTTTCGCAACTTCAGCAGATGGCTTTACATTTATATTAATTGATTTGACAACTGAATTTTCCTCTTTAAAATCTAGTACCATAAGGTCACCTCATTAATAACGTTTTTGGAATTTATTTCGAATAAAAATAGCGATGGAATTCATCATTAGCAGCACAATCATCAGCACTAAAATCCCCGCTGCCGCTACATATTGAAATGCCTCTTGCGGACGTTTAGCCCAATCATAAATTTGCATCGGCAATGCAGTAAACTGGCTTAATAAATCATTAGGTAAAAATTGTAAAATAACAGGTATCCCAATTACTACGAGTGGTGCTGTTTCACCTATTGCACGAGATAAAGCTAAAATACTACCTGTTAAAATCCCAGGGATGGCAGCTGGTAATACGACACGTAAAATGGTTTGCCATTTCGTCGCTCCCATCCCATAAGAAGCTTCACGTTGTTCATTCGGTACAGCGCGTATTGCTTCCTGAGCAGCCACGATTATTACAGGTAATATTAGCAAACTCATCGTTAAACCTGCTGCTAAAATACTTTTACCTAGTTCCATCATACGAACAAAAATTGTTAACCCAAGTAAACCAAAAACAATTGAAGGTACACCTGCTAAGTTTGAGATATTCATGCGAATAAAATCATTCAATCTATTTTTCTTTGCATATTCTTCTAGATAAATCGCTGTTCCTACACCTAAAACAATCGATACCGGAGCTACTACTCCCATTAACCAAAGTGAGCCGATTAATGCAGCTTTAATCCCTGCCTTATCCGCAAAGCGTGAAGCAAAATTCGTTAGGAAATCAATGTTTAAGTAACCTACTCCTTGCGTCACAATGCGGTAGAGCAAAATCGCTAGCATTACAAGCGCAAATGTAGTTGCCAAGAAAAATAAGGATTTCCAGACTTTATTGAATGTAATACGTTTAGTCATTCGTTTCTTGACGACTGTATCATCGATATAGCGCATGCTAGTAAACCTCCCTGAAGCGTTTCGAAATATAATGAGCGATTAAGTTCATCACTAACGTAAAGATAAATAATGTGAATCCAACTGAGTAGATCGAGTAATAAATCGTCGTTCCATAACCAGCATCACCCGTAGAAACTTGTACAATATAGGCTGTCATCGTTTGGATGGAATCTGTGACATTTAAATCAAATTTAGGTGTCGATCCTCCTGCTAAGGACACAATCATTGTTTCCCCAATTGCCCGGGAAATAGCAAGTACGACTGATGCCACAATTCCCGATAAAGCGGCTGGTAACACTACTTTTATAGCAACCTCAAACTTCGTAGCCCCTAGCGCTAAAGCCCCTTCTCGCATACTGTTTGGTACAGATGACATGGCATCTTCTGATAGTGATGTAATCATTGGTAATATCATAATGCCCACTACAATCCCTGGACTAAGTGCATTAAATAGTTTAAGCTCTGGAATAATTCCTTGTAGCACTGGTGTGACAAACGTTAATGCAAAGAAGCCATAAACGATTGTCGGTACACCTGCTAATACTTCTAAAATCGGTTTAACTGTACGTCTTGTTTTCTCACTCGCATATTCACTTAAATATATGGCTGAAGCAATCCCAAATGGTACTGCTACAGCAACTGCAATTAATGTAACTTTCAGTGTTCCTGCGATAAGCGGTAAAATCCCAAATAACGGCTCCTTTCCAGAAAACGGTAGCCACTGTGTACCAAATAAAAAATCCGTAATCGAAACACGCTTGAAAAACTCAAACGTTTCAAAAATAAGGGTGAAAACAATGCCAAATGTTGTCAAAATCGAGATAAGCGCTGCAGAAAATAATAAAGCTGGCATGGCTTTTTCCACTATTTTCTTAGTTTTATGATTGCGCGAATTTGCAATTAATTGTTGCACAGATGATGTCTTATTTTCCTTTTGAGAAACCATTGGGTGCTCCTTTCCAATAAGCGAGGGAAAGAGCATCCATCTCTTTCCCTCTATGCATGTCTACTTATTTTAAGCCTTCTAAAGTTTTTAAGCCTTCAGCATATTTTTCTTCAGGTAGACGAACATAACCTACTGCTTCTGCCATATCTCCTGCATTTTCAAGTGTGAACTTAACGAAATCATATGCTGCTGCATTATCTTTCATCGCACTGTTTTTCACATAAGTGAATAGTGGGCGTGAAAGTGGCGTATATTCGCCTTTTTCAATTGTGTCATGTGTTGGTTCAATTCCATTGACTTTAACAATGTTTAACTTATCTTTATTTTCTAAGTAGTAAGCGAAGCCAAAGAAGCCAATTGCATATTTGTCACCAGAAATACCTTGGACTAGCATATTATCATCCTCTGATAATGTCGCTGAACTTACTAGATCAGCACCATCTAAAACGACTTCATCAAAGTAATCATACGTACCTGAGTCAGTACCTGGTGAGTAGAATACGATTTTTTCTGCTGGCCATGAAGGGTCGATATCTGACCATTTTTTCTCTGTGCCATCTTCAGTCCAAATTTTCTTTAGTTGTTCTATAGTTAAATCCTTTGCCCAATCGTTTTCAGGATTCACCACTACTGATAAACCATCATATGCTAAAGCTAACTCAGTGTAAGCTATTCCAGCTTGGTCTAGTTTTTCTTTCTCTTCTGTCTTTATAAAACGAGATGCATTTGAAAAGTCTGTCTCACCTGCGATGAATTTTTCAAAGCCACCACCAGTACCAGAAACACCTACCGATACTTTGACATCCGGTTGTGCACCTGCATACTCTTCAACAACTGCTTCAATAATTGGTGCTACTGTTGATGAACCATCTCCAGCAACTGAACCTTGCAGTTTTTCGTCAGCAGCTTCTTGTCCTGAGTTCGTTTCTGCATTGTTATTGTTTTGCGTTGAGTTGTCTCCGCTACATGCACCAAGCATTAATGCTGAACCCATTACCGCTGTCATCGTTAAGTACTTCCACTTTTTCATCTCATTTGCCTCCGTCACTAACTTTTTTATTTGTGTTTTGCCTTACAATCTTTACTATAATGACTTATTGTTGAATTCGTATAAACCGTTCGTAAAAGACACGTAAAGGAATGTAATGCTTTGTAAACGATTGTAAAGAGACGTTTACAATTGCAATTAAATGATTTGCTTCCTTTAGCAAAGATGCTATAATATTCATTTGTGTCAGGAAATATTATAAGAGGAGTTTGACTTTGTGATTAATCATGCAAATGTACAAAATGCCGATTACTTTAAAACATATTTAACACTTATCATGGATCATCGAGAGTTGTCATTACAGGAGGCTATTGATTTTATGATGACGACGTATTTCTATAATAATATTGAGCTTTATGGAGAAAAACCGAAGGAACAATTTGAATTGGCGATTCAACAGCTTAATCGCTAGTAAAAAGCTATATAGATACTAAAAAACCGCTAGGCATAAAAATATGCGCTAGCGGTTTTTTTATTCTTGTTCATCTTCACCGATTTTATCTTTTGTAATCGCAGGTAAAATTGGTTGTTCTACTTTATTATCTGTCACTTTTGTCTTTTCATATTTTGCTTTTAGCTCATAGTAAGCATCTAAAGCACGTCTTGCAATCACGTTATTATTCGATAAATGTTGATTAAGGTTCGTAGTTGCCCATGGAATGACAACAGCATAAGCAACTTCAGGATTTTCATATGGCGCATAGCCAACATGCGTTAAATTAATCGTATTTGTACCATAACGTTCACGTAATGGTCCATAATATACTACTTCGGCTGTCCCTGTTTTCCCGGCAGCGGTAAAAGGTGCGTTCGAAAATGCTGAACGTGCCGTACCACGAGAACCCGTATAAACACGATGCAAGCCTTTTTTTACATAATTAATTTCTTCTTCTGTATTATCGATATGATTTAAAATTCTTGGTCCTACTTCTGTCACTAATTGCCCTAGCTGCTGACCATCTTTTGATGGATCACGCACTTCTTTCACGACATGGGGCTGAACACGATAGCCGCCATTCGCTATCGTTGAAATATATTGTGCTAGTTGAAGCGGTGTATACGTATCATATTGTCCAATGGCTAAGTCGAGTGTTTTACCACCCATGATTGGGCCTTCTACCCCACTAAATTCATTAGGTAAATCAATGCCTGTTTTAACACCTAAGCCAAACTGTGCATAGGAATTACGCATTTTCGGGAATGTTTGATCATTTAATCGCAATGGCATCATGTAACTGTATGGTGTGCCATTAATAAGCATTGCCGTTTTAAACATATAAACGTTGGAAGATTGCTCAAGTGCGCTTAAACCATCCATTGAAATATAGCCACCTTGGTTGAAAATCGACCTTTTAACGGGTGTACCTAGTAAATGGATTGGTTCATCTCCTAATACTGTGTTCGGAGTAATCACCCCTAGTTTATAGCCTGTCAGCAAAGTGGCTGCTTTTACGACAGACCCTGCCTCATAAGCTGTTGTAAACGAGCCGTATGCATAATCCACAACTACATTTCTGCCCGTTTCCGAATCTTTTTCGATTTTTTTACCTACCATTGATAGGATATCTCCCGTATTTGGGTCCATCATGATTAAGAACGCTCGGTCTAATAAACTTGAGCCAGACATTGCTTTTAACTTCAGCAGTTCTTCTTCTACAATTTTTTCATTAGCGGCTTGTAACTCGCTATCGAATGTTAATACTAAATCTTTTCCAGGCTCGCCTTCATATGTTGTAATGGTATCAACAACTTGCCCTTTTTTATTCGTAATATTTTTGACAACTGTTTTTTGCCCTTGTAAAAGTTCTTCATATTGCGCTTCAATATAACTTTCTCCGACGCGATCATTACGTGAATAATCACGTGCTAAATAATAATTGAGCTTCTCTTTCGGTATCCCTTTTGTTGGTACAGTTGTACGGCCTAACACAGAAAGGGATGATAGTTTAACACGCTTCCAATCTGTCGTTGTGTTGACTCCTGGCAACTCAGTTAAACGCTCTGAAACACGCGCAAATTCATCTGCAGATACATTTTCACTTTTAATGATTTGAGGTGATAAATTGTAGCCTGATACCATCTCGCGGTAAATAGCTAATACTTCTAAATCCGCTTCCGTTAATTGTGCTAATTCTTCGTCTGTAATGCGCTCACGTACAATTTTATCGATTTCTGCATTCGCTTGACTTGTCGTAATATTTTCCTGTGTTTTAATTTTCGTTTGCTCTTCATCAGATATTTTTGCATATGCTGCGTCATGGTTTTTTAAAATCCAAAAATCCAATTTATCGCGTAATGTGACACGATTCGTTGGTTGTTCAATCAATTGAGCCAGCTTTTCAGCAATTGCTAACATATCCTCCGTTTTAGTCGTCTGCATTTTTGTATACGTAATCGCGTTTTCAGGCTGATTATCCACTAAAATACGCCCATAACGATCATACATCCGACCCCTTGGCACACTCGTATTGACAGGTACTTCCTCAGTCCGCTCTAAAATACGAACATAATCTTCCCCTTTAACAATTTGCATATAACCAAGTCTAAAAATTAACATCGAAAATACGATAAATATAGCAAAGAAAAGGACATTCATACGAAATGTTAAATTAGAGTGATGTTTCGCTTTAACACTCGCTGCGCGATTTTTCCCCGGTGCTTTGCGCATATGTATTCCCCTCCTCATCTAATAACTGTTTAAATACACGATACCTAGTATACCATTCGAAGTTGCGTCAGAAAAGCATACTCTTGCATCATTTTCATAATTCGCCTTGTCATCATTAAAATACTAATTATTGAAAAATGTAAAATAGAAGCAATCACATCACTTACACTACAGATGGTCGCTTTTCACACTTCGTTGGAGGAGTCCCAGCCGTTTGCTTCGTCGACCTATTCGTAATTTCCGACTATTTATGAAATGATCTGCCGTAACAATCCTTAACTAGAGGAAGCATCATTTTAAATGACGGTACTTGGCAAGAAAAGTTTCCTTCCGTATATATGGATTTCTGCTATTCGAAAGCAACATTACTAAATGCGCTAAAATCATATAAAAAGGGCCATGCCAAGGTGATTTTTCACCTTATACATAGCCCTTTACATAGAAATAATTAGTAAACTTCCGCTTCACAATAGTTCCGCAGAAACCTAATTATTTTGCTTTTTTATCGCAAATGATTATTTTGCAGCTTGAAATTTAGCTTCTACTGCATCCCAGTTTACTACGTTCCAGAAAGCACCGATATAATCTGGACGACGGTTTTGATAGTTTAAGTAGTAAGCGTGCTCCCAAACATCTAATCCTAAGATTGGTGTTTTACCTTCCATAACTGGAGAGTCTTGGTTTGGTGTAGATGTAACTGCTACTGAATCACCATCAACGATTAACCAAGCCCAACCTGAACCGAATCGAGTTGTTGCAGCTTTTGCAAACTCTTCTTTGAAAGCATCGAAAGAACCAAATTTAGCATCGATTGCTTTAGCTACTTCACCAACTGGAGTTTTTGAACCGCCTGGTGCGATTACTTCCCAGAATAGTGTGTGGTTAGCATGTCCGCCACCGTTGTTACGAACTGCTGTTTGTTTGTCAGCTGGAAGTGCATCGATATTTGCGATTAAGTCATTAATGTCTTTTTCTGCAAATTCAGTACCTTCCACTGCTGCGTTTAAATTTGTTACATAAGTATTGTGGTGTTTAGAATAGTGAATTTCCATAGTTTTTGCATCGATATTTGGTTCTAATGCATCGTAAGCATAAGTTAATTGTGGTAATTCGTAAGCCATTATTAAGTTCCTCCCTAAAATAAAGAAATAATTAGTACATCCTTAGATTATCAAAATTGGTCAAACCATTCAATGAAAAATACCTCAAATTAAAGATTTCAGCCTTTTGACCGAAATAAATAATCCAATTTCTAATATACCCACTTCTTTAATTTGTTAAACTTTATAGTTACCCCCACAATACGTTTAAATAGCAATAAAGAATACGACAATCATCACAATTTGAATAACTGCCTTGGCTACGGTTGACGTTAAAAAACCGATAAGCGAACCCACACCACTTTTTACAGCTTCATTAAAAGTTCTTCGCTCTACAATAAGCTCTGCAATGATGGCGCCTAAAAAAGGCCCTACTAAAATGCCGGCAACAGGAATAACGAATGGCCCAATCAATAAACCGATTGTACTGCCCCACATTCCTGCATTGGAGCCACCGAATTTTTTAATACCAACAGCATTTGCAACCGTATCAGCTCCAAAGAGAAGGACAACAAATAAAATTTCAATTGCCCAGAACCACCAACTTAAATCAGCAAATGAGAAAAATGATCCATAAAGAATAAATCCACCTAGTAAAAATAGAACACCTGGGATTATCGGATACACTAATCCAACAAATGAAACGATAAAGCAGGCAATCACTACGATCCAGCCAACAACTTCCATCAAAGCTCTCTCCTTTTGTCTTGCATGCCTTACATACGAAAAATATTGCCAAAAAGTTTCAATCTAGTGGCGAATTCCTAAAATAGAATCTGCAATATTCACAGCGTGATCCCCAATTCTCTCCAAGTTGCTAACAATATCCGTATAAACAATACCAGCTGCGCCACTACATTCGTTTGTATTTAAACGTGCAATATGCTTTTGTCTTAGTTTATCCTCCATATCATCTATCAAACTCTCTAACTCTGTTACTTCTTGCGCTAAGCTAAGACTCGCCGTATCAAGCGCCTCTAAGCTTTTCCTTACCGCCTCGATGGCAAGACTAAACATACCGATTAAATCTTGCCGCGCTGACTTACTTAAACTCACTTCATGGTGATCCTTATATTGCAATAGCTCCAAAATATTTTCAAAATGGTCGCCAATACGCTCAATATCACGCACATTCGTTAATAGGGTATGGTGTCGTACCGAATCAGCATGAGAAAGCGGCTGCTTGGACACCATCACTAAATAATTCGTTATTTCTTTATCTAAATGATTAAGTGCCACTTCCAACTGTAATACGGTAGGGATATGTGATGACTCCCCTGTTTTCATGTAGTAAAACGTTTCTTCTAAGCCCCTCAGCGCATGTTCACCCATCCGCAAAACTTCTTCTTTAGCTTGCCCTAATGCGATGGCTGGCGAAGAATCAATGAAGGATGGGTCCAGATGTTTCGTTGCAACATCAATACCACCGTCATGTCCAGGCAATAATTTTGTTACTAATAATGATAATCCTGCGATAAACGGTAGTTGAATCAACATATTAAAGACATTAAACGAACCATGTGCGACAGCAATTTGCATTCGAGCTTCTAAATGAAACAACTGACTAATCCACTGCACATAATTTATAAAGGGGGTAAACAGCAACATAAAAATAACCGTCCCAATCACATTAAATAACACATGGGCAGCCGCTGCTCGCTTTGCATAAATCGAAGCACCTAATGAAGCGAGGACAGCCGTTATTGTCGTGCCGATATTTTCACCAAATAAAATCGGTAGCGCACTATCTAAACCGATTAATTGTTCAGCATATAAGCCTTGCAATACGCCAACTGTCGCTGTCGAACTTTGAACGAGCAATGTAAAAATAGTCCCTAAAAATATGCCGATTACCGGTTGATTACTCAAATGAATGGTTAATGATGCGAAGTCTGCTAATTCATGCAGTGACTGCATACTAGCACTCATTAGCTCCAATCCTAAAAACAAACCACCAAAGCCAAATAAAATTTGACCTATGTGATGATAAATAGCCTTTTTAAAGAAAAATAAAAATGCTGCGCCAATCGCGAGGAGTGGATAAAAATAAATACCTATATTAATACCGATAATAAATGCAGTTATTGTCGTGCCAATATTAGCTCCCATAATGACACCTATTGCTTGTCGTAATGTTAAGAAGCCTGCACTCACTAGACCAACAGTAATTACTGTTGTAGCCGAACTTGACTGAATACAAACCGTTACGATTATCCCAACTAACACACCCATAAACGGATTCGTTGTAAATCGATTCAACCATTCACGGAGTCTGTCATCTGCCGATTTTTGTAACCCTTCTCCCATATATTTTATGGAAAATAAAAAGACCCCTAATCCGCCTAAAAATTGAAATAATATGCTTTGCCAATCTATTGTCAATGGTATTCGCTCCAATTCCTACGTCTCTACTAATCTATTCCTAATCATTAAATGAAAATGTACAAAAAGTAAAGAAAACCTTTAACTTCTTTACACAATGTTAACATTTTAGCATCTCATTCTCAGTGAAAGTGATGCAATCCATATCTAGTCATTCACGAACATGTTAGAATAGCGGATGGAGGAGATATAAATATGAAACACTCACAATTATTAATCGATAGCTTAATACACCCTAAAAAACTAGCAGCTTATCGTTTACTACCTATCGGCAAAGTCATTCAATATACCTTTCTATTAATTACCATTGTTACTGTATTTTCATTTGGACGTTTTTCTACTGATATGTCTGTTAATACCCTCGATATAAGTGGGATAACGGAATACATAGATCAAATAAAATGGCTGTTATACCCAGTCACATTCATCATGTTATTTGTACTAACAACGATGTTAGTTTTTGGTCAAATTGCGCTCTATGCTCTAGCAGGTTTATTTATTTTAAAAGTTATGAAACGTCGTGGTGAATACCGCCATATTTGGCGCACTACAACATTCGCTATTACTTGGGCGACTATTTTAAGCATGTTAGCAGAATTCGTACCAACTGCCCGAACAATACTCTCAATCTTGTCATTACTTTTAACCATTACTCTATTAATTATCGCCTTTACAAAATATCCAAAACAACCAATTTCAAAATAATAGGCATGATTCCCCTCTCTTCTCAATATAGTGTAGAAAAAGGAGGGGTTTTTTTGCGAGCATTCTTGTTAACTGTTGCTATTGTGCTTATCGCATTTGTCGTAAAAGTAGATTTAACAGAAGGTACATTATCTCTCGCTGCCTTCTATCCAAAAGATGGGCAAAATACACTTTGCGAAGACCAGCGCGAGCCAGCTTACATTACGGTCCAAACAATTCAAGGCGATACCATCCATAGCTTATTTGCACTACACCCAGCAAAAATGCCGATGACCTTTCCGGAACGACTGGAGCTCTTTTATCAATTAAATCCACATTTACAATTACAAGCACTTGTACCAGGCGAAAATATTAAGCTTCCCCTCTCTTTTGAATTCGAAAACGCATGCGGAAAATGAAAAGTTAACGTTTCTTCCTTGTCCTTATTTTCTTACACTGCTAAAATAAGTGTCAGTGACGGCTGAAAGTAGTGGCCCGAAAAGGAGAGAAAGTTAATGAGTGAAATTTGTCACCGTTCAAAAACACGTCCTGTACGTGTCGGTAATTTAACAATTGGTGGTAGTAATGAATTATTCATTCAAAGTATGTGTACAACAAAAACACATGATGTCGAAGCAACTGTTGCAGAAATTCTGCGACTAGAAGAGGCGGGCTGTCAAATTGTTCGTGTTGCAGTGCCAGATGAGCGTGCGGCTGATGCAATTGCCGAAATAAAAAAACGTATCCATATTCCATTAGTAGCTGATATTCACTTTGATTATAAATTAGCTTTAAAAGCAATTGAAAATGGTATTGATAAAGTTCGTATTAACCCAGGTAATATTGGGCGTAAAGAAAAAGTTGAAGCCGTTGTAACAGCTGCAAAAGCAAAAGGCATTCCTATTCGTATTGGCGTAAATGCCGGTTCATTAGAGCGACACATTCTTGAAAAATACGGCTATCCAACTGCCGATGGTATGGTAGAATCAGCACTACACCATATTAAAATTTTGGAAGACTTAGATTTCCACGATATTATCGTGTCAATGAAGGCATCGGATGTCAATTTAGCGATTGAAGCATATGAAAAAGCTGCACAAGCTTTTGATTATCCGCTACATTTAGGTATTACAGAATCCGGTACATTGTTTGCTGGGACTGTAAAATCTGCTGCTGGCCTTGGCGCAATCCTGTCAAAAGGTATTGGTAATACGCTACGTATCTCTTTATCTGCCGACCCTGTGGAGGAAGTGAAAGTTGCTCGTGAGCTATTAAAATCATTTGGTTTAGCGTCTAACATGGCAACGTTAATTTCATGCCCTACATGTGGCCGTATTGAAATCGACCTTATCTCCATTGCAAATGAAGTGGAAGAATATATTTCAACATTAAATGTGCCATTAAAAGTAGCTGTTCTAGGTTGTGCCGTAAATGGTCCAGGTGAAGCACGTGAAGCCGATATCGGTATTGCAGGTGCACGTGGTGAAGGTCTGCTATTCATGAAAGGTAAAACGGTTCGTAAAGTTCCAGAAGAAACAATGGTAGAAGAATTGAAAAAAGAAATTGATAAGCTAGCTGCAGAAATGGCTGAAAAACGTGCGGCTGAAGAAGCTGCAAAAGCGAACGCCTAAGGGAGGTGCTTGCATGACAAAGCCCCGTTTTGGTATTGATATTGACGGTACAGTGACATGTCCGAGTACACTTATCCCGCATATTAATAAGCAGTATAAGGTCAATATTACACTGGATGATGTTTGTGAATATGATTTTTTATCGGCCTTTCCTTATCCAGTAGATCGCACTGCATTTAACGCATGGTTTAAGGAAAATGAGCCTTATATGTATGAAGTATCAGAAGCTGCAAAGGATGCCAAAGCTATTTTAAATGCTTGGCAACATACTTATGAGCTATATTATATTTCTGCACGTGGTCAGAATGTTTCTGATATTACGATGAACTGGTTTAAATCACAGGCTATTCCGTACGATCACATAGAACTTATCGGAAGTCATGATAAATTAGCGACTGCCAAAAAGCATAATGTCGCCGCTTTCTTTGAAGATAAACATGATAATGCTGTGATGCTCGCTGAAGAATTAAAAATACCTGTTATTTTATTCGATACACCATATAATCGTCTTGCTGTACCTGACAATGTTGTGCGAGTGTATAATTGGCAAGAAGCAAATCAGTTTATTACGAACTACTTTAAGTAATACTGACAAGAAAATATTAAAAAGTAAAAGTGTTAGATTGACTGTGATCAATCTAACACTTTTTGTCGTCAACGTTAATGTATACAACAGAGAACCTAACAGCACTTGTCGTGGTCCTACCCGTTGGACTTCCTTGCGATTTGAATAGACATCACTAAACTTCAAGTATCCCACGCAACCAACGCTCCACAAAATTTTCGAAGGTTATTCCATAATTATCATAGACCGCATGATAAACAAAATATGTTCCTAATCGATCGAGTATCTCATCATTAATTTTCATATGAACCGCTCCCCTTCTTGATTTAAGTTACGTAAAATTTCACTCTAGATAACCATTGCTATTTCCAATTCATTTGAAAAGGTTGTATCGTTGCAAAACCGTCACAATCTGCCTGTTACATACCCTTTCTTCACAATTTTCTTTTCGTTAATATAGTAGTAACAACTAGTAAACTGGGGGTACTCCTTGTGAAATGGATGACAAAACTCACTTTTGTAGCATGCCTGTCTACCTTACTTACCGGCTGTGGCGATCGACTATCTGAAATCAAAGATGCGGCATCGGGCATTAACTCAGCAGCTGATGCTGCCGCGAGCTCTGTTAGTCGTGATGTCCATGCAATAAGAGCGCTAACGATTAACTACAAAGACCAAACATTTACTATTAATGACCTATTTAAAACTATTTTACGTGACATACGCTGGGAATATGACGCCGAATTAAATGAACTACATGTTCAAGGTACATGGCGAGCACCATTATTCTCTGACCAAGCATGGGATACTCCTATGCAAAAGAAGCTTGCTGAAACCGGTTTAGTGACTGTTACGTGTACAATAGATGACGATCAAATTGATAGCGCGCAAACAGCCGTAACACTTGTTTTAAATCAAGAAAAAATACTACAAATGAATGGCGAGGATGCATTACATCATCTATACGATACCTATTTAAATAAATAAGGTCTGTAGCTTTTCTAACGATATTATCGTTTAGAAGAGCTTTTTTTGTAACGATTGACGATTCCTTTAGCAAGCCCTTAGCAACAAGCAGTATTCACAAAAAAATCATATTTTTAAAAATTTTAAAGCGTATTATTTGTATGCTATAAAACTGTCACGTTATAATCAAAGCATCACGTGATGGTTGGGAGGTATTTGCATTGGGACAGAAAAATTAAAAATCGGAGAGCTTGCTCAAAAAACTGGCATTACTAAAAGAACAATTGATTACTATACAAATTTAGGCCTGTTGGAGGCAGAACGGTCCCCATCAAACTACCGCTATTATGATCCTGCCATGATTGAACGACTTCATTTCATCGAGAAACGCAAGCAGGAAGGACTTTCACTCGTAGAAATACAACAAGCACTTAATGTCACAACAACTTATGAAGAAATCGATGTTCAAATACTACGTTTAAAAATGCAAGATTTAGAGCATGATGTAACTTCTTTACTGGAACAAATGAACAATCAAGACACGAAATATAGCCAAACGATTAAAAAAAATGTTTCACCTGAAAGCATTGCATTAATGCAATCATTATTACTACTCATTAATACCTAGGAGGTGACGTTCTGTTTTGCAGAACGACTATTTGGAGACCATATTAAATTTATCGATTTTCACTATTTTATTAGCTTTAACCGCCTTTTTCGTAGCAACGGAATTTGCGATTGTTAAAATGCGTTCCTCTAGACTTGATCAGTTAATTGCAGAGGGCAATAAAAAGGCAATACCTGCGAAGCATGTTGTCAACCATTTAGATGAATACTTATCTGCCTGTCAGCTTGGTATAACAATAACAGCACTTGGTATAGGGATGGTTGGTGAAAAAACCTTTGAATTTATGTTACATCCACTCTTTGAAACAATCGGCATTTCGGATAAATTTATCCCTATTTTCACAATCGGTTCGGCTTTCGCTATCGCTACTTTTCTACATGTCGTTGTCGGCGAATTAGCGCCAAAAACGGCAGCTATTCAAAAGACGGAAACAATCTCATTGCTTTTTGCTAAACCGATTATCGCTTTCTATAAATTGATGTATCCATTCATTTGGTTTTTAAACGGATCGGCGCGTATGCTTCTAAGTTTCTTCGGTATGAAACCGGCTAATGAACACGAGATTTCACATACAGAGGAAGAATTGCGTTCATTGTTATCTGAAAGTTTTAAAAATGGTGAAATCAATAAAACCGAGTTAAAGTTCGTGAATAATGTTTTCGAATTTGACGAACGAATTGCTCGCGAAATTATGATTCCCCGAACAGAGATTGCGGGTATTGAAATTAATGAAACCTTCACTAATATTATTCACTTTATCGCATCCGAGAAATATACTCGCTACCCTGTGTATGATGGTGACCGTGATAATATTTTAGGCTTTATTAATGCAAAAGAGTTGTTTACACATGGCTTATTGGAACAAATAACTGATGATTCTTTAGTGCTCGAAAACTTTATTAACCCTGTTATTCGAGTAATTGAAACAACACCTATACAACAATTACTAGTTCGAATGCAGAAAGATCGCATTCATATGGCGATTTTAATGGATGAATATGGTGGTACCTCTGGGCTTGTGACGGTGGAAGACATTTTAGAAGAAATCGTTGGCGAGATTCGTGATGAATTTGACGATGATGAAGTTGCAGAAATTCGGAAGATTGGTGACAATCATTATATTTTGAATGCAAAAATGCTTGTAGAAGATGTAGAAAATTTATTGCAAGTATCCCTTGATAATGAAGAAGTAGAAACACTTGGTGGTTGGTTCTTAACAGTGAACAACGGGCTCAAAGCGATTAAAAACATCGAGCTAGCGCAATATGTATTTAGCATTTATGAACAACAGGGTCATCAGCTTCACTTTATCGAAGTGCGTCCTCTTCATAAAGCTGCACCCGTTCCTACAGAAGGCTAATAAACGTAAACGAAAGGCTCAGTTGATATAACTTTCACAACTTTAGGGCTATACAAAGTTATCTAAATACTTTTGTCTCATTCCATTATTAGCCATATTTCGATATAATAAATCTGTATATGATTTTATTATCAGGGGGCATTGTTATGAAACTTTTTAAACTTTATCATTCAGACGGTATCCATATTATTACGGATGTAAAAAAACACAAAACAAATATTGAGTTAAAAACAATTACAGGAGAAGTATTATATATTATCGTTGTAACAGATGAAAACTACACAGTATACGATGACCGCTTTGCTGGTGCTTCCAAGCAGTTAAATTCTGTAGAGGCGTTCGATATCGACGGTAGCTTTAGAAGTCTTGACTTTGATAATATGCGCTCATTATTCAAAGAGGCATTCACTAAACTTTTACAGGAAATTGCTGAATGTGTAAACGATGGAGACGAGCTAGTCTATCTTGATACACTTCGACATAAAGTAAGTGCCCAAATTAAAGGAATCCATTTCCGTGTTATTTCGGACACAAAAAAATATGAATATTAAGTAATGGCCTGTTCTACAAATAACAGACTGCTCAATGACTAAGCTTTTTTCTTTGAGCAGTCTATTTCTTTAGCTTAGCCCAAGCTCCCCTTTACCTCTAATTTCAAAATCATCACTTGCACACCTTCCTTTACTTTTTTCATGTATAATGGAGCGTAACAACCTGAAAGAAAGGGTGTTTGAATGAATCGTGAACAACTCATTTTACTCGTTTCAGAAAAACTAAAATTAATTCGAACAGAAAAAGCATTAACGCAAGACCAAATGAGCGATCTCCTTGGGCTTTCCAAAAAAACACTCGTGCAAATTGAAAAAGGTCGCATTAAAACCGGATGGACAACTACAGTTGCAGTATGTGCTTTATGCCGTGAAAGTTCCATATTACAGCATGAGCTAGGTGGTGATCCACTTGAGGTCGTTGACTTAATCGCCAATAACGGCACATTACCGCCAAAGGAAAAAACGATGGGCGGATACATATGGTGGAAAAACCTAAATGAATGGCAAGGCTATCGTTTACAACAAAACGTCATTAGTCAACATTATCGCATTTTAGATACAGACAACTATCGTCTACTGTCAACCTTTGACGAAACACTTGCCATGCAAGAATGGCACAAACTCAAAGAATAATATTAACCGATTTGAATATAAGCCTTGGAAAAAAGGTTTATATTCAAATCACCTAATCTTCTGAATTACATCGCATCTTCCACTAGTACATCCTTCCCCCACTATTCGAAATCTATGGACAAACGAATAATAGTTCTTAAACATTGTGACATAAGATAGAATCACACGACAAACGCTAACAATTACTATGTCGTACAACACTTCTCTTTAAAATATTTCTTCCATACCGAGGAAATCATCAACAAACGAGAAAAGTCGAATTTTGTAAGATTCTTCTATATAATAATTAGTAACGCCTGTTATACTGGAAAGGATGCTTTTTTATGACACGTATACTAGCAATTAGTGATATACACGGTGAATTAGAACTTCTGGAAAAATTATTATTAAAATTGAAGTTCGACGCCACACAAGATAAGTTACTTTTATTAGGGGATTATATTGATCGGGGTCCTGCATCTTGTGGCGTTTTAAATATAATTGAGGAACTACAAGCAACAGGTGCACGTGTACTATTAGGAAATCACGAGGCTATTATGCTCAAAGCTTGTCGTTCTGGTATTCCAAAAGCATGGCATCATTGGATTTCACTTTGTGGCGGAGATGCAACACTTGCAAGCTACGGCTATCAGCCTGAAGATTTTGAAGATGCCATTGCCCAAAACACATTACCTAGCTTTATTCAAACATTGCCAAAGCTTGAAGAACATTTACAGTTTATCGAGACGTTTGAAACGTATATAGAGTTGGAGGATGCCATTTTTGTTCATGGTGGCGTTGTACCTGGTAAAGCCTTAGCGGACACAGATCCTTTACAACTTTTATGGATTCGAGAAGAGTTTCATACAGGCTACAGTGGTGAGAAAACTATAATTTTCGGGCATACACCAACCTATAAATTGCATCAAGACCCAACAAACTACAGTGTTTATTTCGGCGATAATAATATTATTGGTATTGATGGAGGTGCTGTTTTTGGAGGGCAGCTTCATGCACTCGAATGGCCAAATCGACAAATTACATCTGTTGCAAAAGAAAAGCCAACAAGCTTAGAATAACTTGTTGGCTTTTCAATTATGATTCATCGAAATATGCTATTTAATATAATTTAAAAATGACCCCAGCTAGGGAATAAATAATAACTGTTGAGAAGAGAATTGTCATATGGAAAAGCGAGAAAACGAACATTTTCGTCGCCCACTTCACTTGATCCGTGTTACTATGATAACCGTAAATACTCATTACAAGCCATGCCACACTTAATATAAGTGCGACAAGCATAATACCAATACTTAATGAACCAAATAAAAAGCTTGATAATATTAACAGTATTAAATAAAAATTTGTTTGGTAATATGTGCGGCGCATCCCTTTTATTACAGGAAGCATCGGAACGTTAGCTGCTTCATAATCCGCATGTTTACGAATCGCAATCGCATAAAAATGTGGCATTTGCCAGATTACCATCACACAAAAGAGCCCCATTAAAGCAGGATGTGTAATATCAGTAGATACAGCTGCCCAACCAATTAAAGGTGGTACTGCGCCTGATATACTACCAATTTCGGTATTATAAATAGTGCGACGCTTTGTCCACATTGTATACGGCACAACATATAAAAATACACCTAAAAATCCAAATAATGCAGCTAGTGGTGAGGCTAATGCTAGTACAGCTACTCCAACAACAAGCATAATAATCGCTAAACTCATCGTGGATTTTGCTGACATCTCCCCTGTTACAGTCGGACGATTTTTCGTACGCGGCATAATGGCATCTATATCACGGTCATACACATTATTAAAAGCTCCTGCCGCACCTATAACAAGTGCCGAACCAATTGTTGCGAAAATGATTTCTGGTATATTGTCCAATAATGTCATTTTATTTTTATACATCCCTAGCGACAAGCCAGCCCACATAGGAATTAAATTGGATTTTATGATACCTGTTTTAACTGTTTGAGCTAAAACATTAGAGCGCGAATGTTTCTCTATTGTTTTTTCTACAGTTTGTGGATTTTGGTCCGTTTTTAGATTTTGTTCCATTCCTCTTAATTCCTTTTCTCTTATAATTTCTACTTACGTCCTTCGATAGAATGAGACATTTTTTGCATTAAACATATCAAATTATTATTTTACCCCTTTTAGGATAGCTATGTCTCAAAGTTCACATAAAGTACATGATTTTATCAATAGAAGGTATAATGTCAATTCACAACTCCTTCTATGATACCACCGACTTGCATGAATTTGAACCTAATTGCCTTCTTTCCTGCATAATGCTATTCAAGAAAAACAATCTGCACTATACTAATGGGTATGTTCTATCTAAACGAAGGAGTGTCTAACACGTGAAATACGGATTTATTGGTCTAGGTAATATGACCACAGCCATTATTAAAGGAATGTGCAATAGCGGAGATTTTGATTCCTCTTATATATATGGCTATAATCGTACAAAATCAAAAACAACAAAACTCGCAACCTCTTATGGTATACAAGCAACAACTTCCATCGAGGAACTCATGGCAAAATGTGATGTCATTATTTTAGGTGTGAAACCTCAAATGCTACCTGATGTTTTACCTGAGGTCAAAAAACATCTCCAAGAAAAGCATATGATTGTATCCATTGCTGCGGGAAAAAACCTCAATTACTTCCATGGTTATCTTTCAGAGTCCACGCCTATTATTCGCGTAATGCCAAATATCAATGCCCTAATTGGCGCATCAACAAGTTGCTATACAGCAAATGAGCAAGTAACAGAGACACAACTTCGTCTTATCACCATGTTATTTGAAACAATCGGCACGATAATTGAAGTACCTGAACACTTATTCTCCATCTTTACAACAATTGGTGGGGCTTCACCAGCATTCACCTATATGTATATCGATGCCTTAGCTCGCGCTGCTGTGCGTGAAGGCATGCCGAAAAACATGGCACTCGACATTGCTGCAAATGCAGTACTCGGCAGTGCGAAAATGATTTTACAATCAAAAGAGCATCCATGGGCGCTGGTCGATCAAGTCTGCTCTCCAGGTGGAACAACCATTCAAGGCGTATCTTCCCTTCAAAGCAATCATTTCGAAACGACAATCCATGATGCTGTTGCAGCTGTAACAGATAAAGACCGCAGTCTCTCTAAATAAATATTTACGAACAAAAGGCATCGAGAAATTGAATTCCCGATGCCTTTTATCTATTACTTAGGGTTACTGCATATGATCTTGTTCTTGTAGTTGTTGTGCTAAAAACATGCCTAAATCTCGCCAATTTTCTGGTGTAACACCATGTCCATCTGGATATTGCTTGAAAGTAACTGTGGCGCCAAATTGCTCAAACAGTTCTTTACTTTCCATACCCCATTGTGAAGGAATCACATAATCATAATCACCATGAGAAATAAAAGCATGTAAATGATTGACCGTGCGAATCGCATATTCCTCCGTAACAAATTTTGGCGTATATCCGCTTAATGCTACAATGCCTGTAATTAAATTGCCCATAACAAAAGCTAGTGACTGTGCAAGAACAGCCCCTTGGCTAAAGCCAAGGACAAATACTTTATGCGGATCAATTTGAAACTCTTCAATCGCTTCTAAAATAAATCGTTGCAGTGCAATTAACACTTTATCAAAAATAGCACGGTCTGGCTTTCCCACTTCCTGTATCGTGAAAAAGGCAAAACCCGGCTTTTGTGCAATAGGACCTCTCAAACTAATGATATGACACTGGTCTTGAAAATCTTGTACCAATTGCGGTAAATCATCTTCATTGCTACCCATTCCATGCAATAAAAAAATCGCTGGATATTTTTTAGTAGGGTCCATATTTGCTGGTTGTGTATGTTTAAAAGTGAATGGTGTATTCATTGCTATTAATTCCTTTCAAGTAAAATCAAAACTATTTTAACATATTGCCCAATTATACTGCACAGATGTTGATTTTGGAATCTTCCCCTAATTGTTTGAAAATTGTTTGTGTGCCTGACACTACAAAGGCATCGAATTAGAGAAAACGCTCTAATTCGATGCCTACAAATTTTATGTTAAATTTGTTTTCGAAATAAGCCCGTCTGTATGATAGGCTATATATCCGTTAATGATGCGAAGTGTTTCTTGCGGATCAGCGTCAAATAGCACGTTGGATTGTGCAGGCGTTGATACAAGAACCGAGAGTAAATCCATTCGCATCGAATGTCCAGCAGCGCTATAGGCATAGTCATAAATAATCGCTTCCTCTGTAAGACCTTCAGCGTCATACTGTTGATGGAACAATTCTTTTGCCATCTCCATTCGTTCAGCTACTTGCTGACGAATTCGCATTTGATGCATAAGCAATTCTTCTTCAAGTACTGCTGGTTTTACCCATTGTTTCTGTTTTAGCATATTGATAAGCTGATTTTCCCAAACTTGCTCATTGTCAGTAAAATACAACATATTCACCATCAGCCTATCCCAAAAATCTGTTTTCGAACTAGCCGATTGACGTTGCATATCAATCGTCTGATTAAAGTGTTGCTCAACCTTTTCAATATCCATATTACGTACTAAATGGTAACATACATTTTCAATAAATTTATTTGCTACTTCCTGTGCCATGATCGAAACCCGTCCTTATCTCAACAAATCATTACACCTCTATCATACCATGATTGTTAAATAGAAAGAAACGGACAACGTTTAGACATGTTGATGTGGTTGCTGGAATAACACCGATACGCCGGAGTCAATTGCAGCACTGCCAACAGCTTTCGCGACAACGCTCGCTACACGCTCATCCATCGACTTTGGAATAATAAATTCTTCTGATAAGTCTTCTGCTGATACTAACGAAGCAATGGCTTCTACCGCTGCCAGTTTCATCGCCTCATTTATATCTGTAGCGCGGACATCTAATGCCCCCCTAAAAATACCAGGGAAAGCAAGCATATTATTTACTTGATTCGGATAATCTGAACGGCCAGTACCCATAACACGTACACCCCATGCACGAGCATTATCATACGTGATTTCTGGATTAGGATTAGCTAGCGCAAATACTATAGGATTTTCGTTCATTGATTCGATATGCTCTTTCGTTAATAAATTGGCAACAGATACACCGACAAAAACATCACTACCAGCAATCGCGTCTTCTAATGTCCCAACTAATTTGAATGGGTTTGAAATTTTTGCAATCTGGTCTTTGATGCTATTCATCCCTTCCTTACGCCCGTCATAAATAATCCCCTTTGTATCACACATCACAACATTTCTATAACCCATTTGAAGTAATAAGCGCAATATTGCAATGCCAGCCGCCCCGGCACCGTTTATCACTACCTTCATATCTTTTGGTTCCTTGTTGACAATTTTAATCGCATTCATTAAGCCAGCCCCAACAACAATCGCCGTACCATGCTGGTCATCATGGAACACGGGTATATTACACTCCTGTCGAAGGCGATCTTCGATTTCAAAACAACGCGGAGCAGAAATATCCTCTAAATTAATACCACCAAATGTTGGAGCAATCGCCTTAACAGTGCGTACGATTTCATCCACATCTTTTGTTGCGAGACAAATAGGAAATGCATCCACATTGGCAAAACGTTTTAGCAAAATCGCCTTTCCCTCCATCACCGGTAATGCCGCTTCTGGGCCGATGTCACCTAACCCTAGAACGGCTGTCCCATCTGTCACAATGCCAACTAGATTTCCTTTAATTGTATAATCATACACTGCTTGCGGATTGTTTTCGATTTCAATACAAGGCTGCGCAACGCCAGGTGAATAAGCTAAACTTAAATCATATGTATCCTGCACAGGTACCTTTGCTACAATCTCCATTTTCCCTTGTGCTTCTTTGTGCATCTCTTTTGCCTTTTGCATAATATCCATTGTCTAAACTCCTATCTTCTATCTACATGTCATTTAGTTTTTTTCCATTATTCTCAACAAAAAAATTATTATTGTAATACTATTCTAAATAATTAATCTTGTTATATTTTGAAAATTATATTACTTCATCCAACTAAAGTCAACGTCGTCAAGTGCAATCCTATACAAAACTTTTTAAATTGTTAATATTTTTAGAATATTTTAAATAGATGAAATCGTTTTCATTTTAATACTATCCAAAAATAAGTGATTCATACAAAAACACCCTTGTTTCCTTTCGAAACAAGGGTGTTTTAAAGTTTCAGCATTGAGCGTGTAACGCTTCTAAAATAGTTTGTGCATTATCTTGAAGTGCCTGATAGTTATCTTGTAAGTATGTCGGATGCAATGGCTTACTAAATAAAAACCCTTGTACTGTTTCACAATGCCCTGCCATTAAATAATTGAGCTGTGCTACTTCCTCAATTCCTTCTGCCACTACTTTCAAACGTAAATGTTTAGCCATCGATAATATCATATCAACTAATGCTTTATCAGTAGGGTCGCTTTGAATTTTTTGGACAAAAGAGCGATCAATTTTCAAGCAATCGATTGGAAAATCTTTTAAATAGGATAACGATGAGTAACCAGTACCAAAATCATCAACAGCAATTGTCACACCGAGCGTTTTTAATTGATGTAAAATCATCGTGATATGATCGATATTAATGGTCATACTTTCCGTTATTTCTAATTGTAAGTATTTTGGGTCTAAATCAGTATCTTCAAGTACAGATTGAATCATCTCCACTAAATCTTGCTGAAATAATTGGCCTAAAGAAAGATTTACCGCTACTTTGATAGGTGGTAAGCCGGCTTGTTCCCACTGCTTCACTTGCCTACACGCCGTTTCTAATACCCATTGTCCAATCGGAATGATGATACCTGACTCTTCGGCAATCGGAATAAACAAACCTGGTGAAATCATGCCCTTACTTGGATGCTGCCAACGAACTAGTGCTTCAACCGATAAAATTTGCCCTGTCTGCAAATCTATTTGCGGTTGATATTCCACAAACAACTCATGATTATCCAAAGCATGACGTAAATCATTTTCTAAAATAATTTTCTCTGTAATATCGCTAGACATGGAAGTTTCATAAAATACGATGCGTGAAGGTACTTTTCTCGCCTCCTGCATCGCATACACAGCATACCTGACAAGCTCTTCTTCTTTGTAGGCATCCGTCGGGAATAAAGATATGCCAATATTCAAATGCCCATTTAAAGAAATATGTTGTATTTGGAAGGATTTCGCCATGGCCATTTGCAACTGTTTACAAAGCTCCATGATTCGTTGTGTATGATTTGCATCATCAATAAATACGATAAAATAATCTTCTCGAAGCATACTTAGTAAATACTGCTCCGGTATAATATCCTTTAGCCGCTGTGCAACTTGACTAATTAATTTATCTGCATATGAACTACCTAGTGACGCTTTAATAGCTGAAATGCGTTCAATCTCAATAGCTAAAATAGCCTTCTTAACATTCGATTTATATAAGTTCTTATGTAATGTCTCCATTAAAAACCGTTCATTTGGTAGGCTTGTCACCTCGTTATGATAAGCCATATAATGCATCTTCTCTCTAGATTTCTCTAAATGTTTCTGCATTTCTATTAAATCCTGAAACGGTTTTTCAATTGATGAAAAGTAAATGGCTTTAAAAAGAAAATAAAAAGAACACAATTGAAAAATATGTCCAATAAAATTTTTAATATCGTAAACGTCACGATATGTAGTAAAAAGTAAATCACTAATGATTAAATAACTTGCACTACCTAACAACAAGAATATAATATTGGGTGCTACCTTAAATTTTTTTAGTAATAAGTACATGATGAGAAAATGGCATGCCATTGCGACATACTGCAACGAAATTTTTAACGGTGTTGGACCGACTCCTTCAATAACAAGCGGTGGCAGAATAGGGGTAGTCGGTACATATATAAGTATGAATAATCCAACAGTAATAACAAATGGCGTACTATAAATGAACCATCGATACGTTTTATTAAGAATGGCTTTTTCCTTAATAAAAAATATGAGCAAGATACCACATGATAACACTAACCTTCCAATAATATAAAACCATGTTGCAGCATAGGGGGTGCTCTCCATAATAAAATGCGGCATCCCCTTATAAGAAAGTGCATGTGCAATTTCAATTAAGCTATACGTTAAAAATAATGCACCTATGTATAGAGTTCTATTAGATAGAATATAAGGTGTTGTTAACCATGATTGGATGGCAATCGTCATCGTCACAACAATGATCAAAATTTCTATTAGCAAATGAATCGAAACATAATTACTCTTTCCAAAAATCCCGTAAAATTCATCACTCCAATAACCAATGATCATCAATAATACGCTAGAGAATAATATGAATAGTATCCCTTTCCTAAATAAAGAAAAATGTTTATTTAATTCCCACACGATGATCCCTACTTTCACTTGGCTGATAACCGCTACTTTATAATAATTCATTATGTATAAATAATTTTGAGATGATTCTACTAATAGATTACCATGATATACCTAAAATTCAATCAAAGAAAAATGGATAAAATGTTTCAACTGTTGAAAAAAGGAAGAAGACTGAAAATATCCTCGTAATTAACGAGTTTATCTTCAGTCTTAACATGTTCATTTTATGAAAATACATAACTATCCATATTATCAATGGTATTTTGGATTGCATCTTTTAGAGATCGCTGATGCTCGCCACAAGAAGCAATGGCTTCCTCTAATATAATCGCTGCATTCGCTATAAACGGTGCCATCTGTAAATCTTTTGCAAGCTGAATTAACACAAGGGCTTTATTCCACTTCCAGCGAGCATTTGTCGGATCTAAGTCAATGGCTTGCTCTAAATAAGCAAGTGCATCAAAAGGCATCCAACCAAAACGATGCATCGTCTGACCTGTTATGCCCCAATACAAAGCCTTATTAGGATTTGCTTTTACTGCCTGCTTGAAGCAATGGACACTCTCATTGTAATGATGGGCAAATAAAAACAGCTCGCCCTGTGTAAAAAATGATTGTGCCTTTTCATTAGCTGAACCTGATTTAGCCATGTCCTCTAGCGCTTTTACTCGCTTCGCAAATGCCGCTTCATCTTTTATAGCACGTATTGCTAAAACATCATCTGATTCAGGATAACTTTCATTCGCTCGTTCACTATGCTGAGTTTCCAAGAAAAGTGTTGGCTTCGGCAATGTAGCAACATCGTACTCATCCAACAAAGTAATATATTTAGTAGCTAACTCCTTATCAGGCCCATCTGCAATTTGCATAGCAGCCTTATAACATTTCATCAGCTCTCCATTATAAAAGTATTCTTCCATTGTCATCCATTCTTCCTCCAGTTTTCATACACCTCATTCTATATAGTATATATTATACATACTTCACTCTATAAAGCACTCTCCATTTCGTTTGCTATCTATTTGAATAAAAAAGAGACTGTCCCATTGGTTCAGTCTCTTCTGTGCGTTATTTTTTTAATACTTCTTTATCTAAGAAAGCTCGTAAATCTTCTTCAGCTAATGCCCCTACAAAACGTGCAGTTTCTTTGCCATCTTCAAAACGAATAAAAGTTGGCGTTGCTTCGAGATTATACTTATCCCATAAATCTCCATATTCATATACGTTTAATTGTGCAATATTTACGCCTAAATCATCTGCAACCGGCATTAATACGGGTGTGAATGCTTGACAGTGTACACAAACTGGACTAAAGAAATACGCATTGACATCTTCCCCAGCTTTAATCTTCTTTTCTAGCTCATCAGGCAACATAATATTTTGGTAATTTTCATCATCTAATTGGTCAATTGTTTCTTGTTTTAGATTTTTGTCTCCGTATGGATTATTCGCACTCGCCAGTTTGTTTTTGTTTGATACATTTGTAAGTACAATAATCGCTGCAAATAATACAACAATAACCGAACCAATAATTAGTAGCTTTTTCAATTAAACTCCTCCGATTTCACATAAAAAATGTCCTACTTTTAGTGTATTTGGAATTGATTATAAAGTGTTTTTAGAAGCTAGTAAACTAATTCGTCTTTCATAGTAAGTTTTCGCACAATTCAAACATAATTTAATGTATTTATGGAAACCTACTTACTATAATGCGCAAAATGAATTTGGAGTGAAATTTACTATGAAACCTACTTTCCAACATGTTTTTCGAATTTATAAAAGTGATATCTTAAATATAGTATCAAACTGGGTAGTTGCTGTCATTGTTGGTGGGCTCATTTTTTTACCTTCTTTGTATGCATGGTTGAATATCTATGCTTCGATGGATCCATACGCGCACACGGCAAATATGAAAATTGCTGTTGTCAATGAAGATGATGGCACTACAATTAAAGGTGAAAATTTAAACATTGGAAAGGAATTAATGAGCAATTTACAAGCAAACAATAGCTTTTCATGGTACTTTCTCCCAAGGAAAGAAGCGCTCGATTCATTAAACATTGGTGATTATTTTGCAGTACTTATCGTTCCTAACGATTTTTCAGAAAAGCTTACATCCATTTTGACCGATCAACCTACAAAAGCACATATTGATTATTATGTAAATGAAAAAATTAATCCTATTGCTCCCAAAATTACAGGTAAAGGCGCCGGTGTTATTACCCAACAAGTTTCGAGTGAATTTATCTCAACAGTCAATGGCACACTTTTTTCTATGTTCAATACCATTGGCATTGAAATCGAACACGAGATTCCAGACTTCAAAAAATTTGAACATTATATTTTCACAATTGAACAACATCTTCCTGATATTGAATCATTTTTAGCTCAAACTGCAAAAGGTGGAAAAGATGCTGAAAAATTATTGGACACCACTATCAGTGAAATACCCGAGATAGAAAAAATGACAACTAGCGGTCTAACAACTATCCAAAATGGTTTACAGCTGATAAACGAGGCAGATACGCTGTTCACTCAGCTTTCCCCCATTGTAAAAGCAGATTTAGAAAGCGTACAAACAATCGCTCAACGATTCTCACAGCTTTTAGAGCAATTGCAAACTATCCAGACAGATACAGCTACCTTAGCAAAATCTAAAGACGAACTGCAAAAGCAGTTAACATCTTCACAAGATAAAGTAAATAATAGTATCCAAACGTTGGAAGCTTTACAGAAGTTAACACAGGCAGATGCCTCCTCTCGTAAACAACTGGAAAACTCTCTCCAAACGGTGATTTCATCGCTTCAACAGGAGCGATCGAATGATGTTATCGCTCTATTAGATAATAAAGGTATTATTCAGCAATTGGAGTCCATACAAGGAAAGTTACAAGCAAATCCTATTGTTAGCGACTCTATGATTAGTGTGCTCTCTACATTACGTCAACTAAATTCTGTAGTAACGGATGTCTCAAATAAAGTACAACAATTCAATAATATAGACGAGCAAACAATAAAAAAAGATATTGCCGCAGTCCAACAAACGGCTCAAGATGCTGCAAATCATTTAAATCAGTTTCTTAGTTACTATTCAGATAAACTGGAACCACAAATTCATACAACCTTGAATGCTGCAAAGGATACATTAACAAATGCATCAACTATGCTAACGAAAGTGCAAAGCTCCATTCCACAGGCAAAACAACGATTAAGCAATGCCAAAAATACGTTAGTAACGGCCAATAAGGCTATAGCTACCATTCAATCTGACTTCCCTACACTAAGTAAAAAGATTATCGACCTTGCTAATAAGCTACGGACATTAGAAAACGAAACCGATATCTCTGAAATCGTTCAATTATTAAAAAATGATGTCGAAGCAGAGCGAGATTTTTTTGAAGAACCCGTCAAACTAGCAGAACATAGAATATTTCCAATTGCAAATTACGGAACAGCCATGACACCATTTTATACCGTTTTATCTATTTGGGTCGGTTGTTTGTTGCTGATTTCTCTGCTTGCAGTGAATATTCACGACAACCCACAATATAGCATTCGTGAAATATATTTTGGGCGATTAATGACTTTTGCAACTATCTCCATTATACAAACATTGATTATTACAATTGGTGATATTTTACTGTTAGACATCTCCATTCGTGCGCCTCTTTCCTTTATTCTTTTTGGTTTAATCATTAGCTTTGTTTTTATTACAGTGGTCTACACGCTAGTATCTGTATTTGGAAATGTAGGTAAAGCACTAGCCATTGTGATGTTGGTTTTACAAATTGCTGGTTCTGGCGGTACTTACCCCGTTGAATTGTTACCAACGTTTTTCCAAGTAATTAATCCATTTTTACCGTTTACTTATGCAATCGGCATGATGCGTGAAGCAGTTGGTGGCATCATTTGGTCCAAAATATGGCTAGATCTTACATTCTTACTAAGCTTCTGGTTAGTTTTTCTGTTGTTTGGCTTGTTCTTAAAAAAATTGCTAGGCGAAAAAATGGAACTTTTAATGAACAAAACACGCGGATTAGATATTTTTCACTGATTTGTGACTACGCTAGCTATAAATATTGACGTGACCAATGTTATAATGGAAATATTGTAAACATGTAGGAGGCGTTTTTTTGAAAAAATTAATATCCATTTTTACGTTGTTATTGCTCGTTTTAAGTGCTTGCGGAACTGACAAACAAGCGACGGAAGAACAGCCAAAAGATACTCAAAATGAAGCTTCACATGATGGACATGCTCATGTAACAGGAGATATTCAGGAAGAGACAGCAAGTGCTGATGTCCTGCCAACATTTTTAGATAGCCAATCTGAAAATATTCGCTTAGTCTACCAAATAGCTGGACAATCAACCGAAATTTTAGAATGGATGCCATGCTACTGTGGCTGTGGAGAATCTGTTGGACATAAAAGTAATTTAAACTGCTTTATTCAAGAAAAAAAGCAAGACGGAACAATTGTATGGGATGATCATGGCACACGTTGCGCTGTTTGTTTGGAAATCGCACTACAATCCGCAAAAATGCATAAAGATGGCATGACTCTAAAAGAAATCCGCCAAACAATTGATGAAACATACAAAAATGGTTATGCAAAACCAACTCCAACGGAAATGCCTGCATAAAAAGTGCTGACACAAAAGAGAAAAGGTGGCTGGGACAAAACTAAAAAAATTTAAGGAACAGAGGAAAGCTGTCCGTAAATTTTTGCTATATGGAGACCTTAGCTATTCTTGCTTTTGCAATAAAAAAATTAGAAGTGTTCACTAGTTGTTGGTAGCGAAGGCGGTGACTCCAGCTCAGAACAGCACATAATGTTAGCCGCGGGCAGACCGCGCTTAGCGAGGATTGCGGCTTACTGTGCTGAGCGGAAAGCACCGTCGTAGCGGACAACAACGGCATAGCAAAAAAGTGTTAGATTGATTAGGTTCAATTTAACACTTTTTCTCTTATGTCCCCGTCACTTTTTTTGCTATCGCCTTTGTCTGCTATGCATTTACTTTTAAAGGTTGCTGGCAAGTAAATCGTTATTTAACGAGTCGTAACACTGTTTTAAAATATGGATGATTCGCACCTTGTAAAAGCTCATATAAAATCATTTCTGTGCTCGTTGGCAATATACCTAGTGCTTTCATTTTATCTAGCCCTATTTCCTTATTGGCTTTTGTACGAGAGGACACCGCATCCACAACTACTTCCACCTCAAAGCCTTGTTCTTTCAGTTGTCTTGCTGTTTGATAAACGCAAATATGCGCTTCAATACCTGTCACGATAAATTGGGTACGACCACTTGCTTTAACTGCATCGATAAAGGCTTGCTCCTGACAAGCACTAAAAGCCATTTTGGCAATCGGGGCCCCCTGAAGATGCTGCGCTATTTCTAAGGCAGTTCCACCTAAACGACTTGGATTTTGTTCAAGCCATAACACAGGTACATCCAAAGCCTCCATCGCTTGTACTAGTTTTGCTACATTTTGAATGACTGTTTCACTATCCTCTACAATCGTTGCCAATTTGCCTTGGACATCCACAACAATCAGACTTGCTTGTTCTATTGTAAACATACATACACCCCTTTCACTATTTCTTACCTTTCAGTATACCGAAAATTTTTTATCTATGTAGTTTTTCATCAATATGCAATACATAAAACAAATTGTGTGCCAATTGTGTGCGTGCCTGACACTAAAATGCTCGTTTTCATCGTACATAAATAAAAAATTGAGAATTTTGTTTTTTCTCTTGAAAATTAAGTTATAATCCAATAAAGGTGCTTTTATTAAACAAAACAAGGAGTGTACCATTTTGACACAACGAGCATACAATTTTAACGCAGGTCCTTCTGCACTACCCCTAGAAGTATTAGAAAACGCTCAACAACAATTAGTAAACTTCCGTAATTCAGGTATGTCTATTATGGAAATGAGTCACCGTAGTGCAATTTTCGACGAAGTACATAACGAAGCAATTGCTCTATTAAAAAAACTTTATGCTATTCCAGAAAACTATGAAGTACTATTCTTACAAGGTGGGGCAAGCCTTCAATTCACAATGGTACCGATGAACTTCCTCCAAGCCGATAAAAAAGCAAGCTATGTATTATCTGGTTCATGGTCAGAAAAAGCATTCAAAGAAGCTAAATTATTCGGTACACCTGTTGAAGCAGCAAGCACAAAGGAAAATAAATATCGTAATATCCCAGCATTATCAGATATTCAATTTAATGAAGACGATGCATACGTGCACATTACTTCTAACAATACAATTTATGGTACTCAATGGAAAGAATTCCCTGAAACAGGTCATGTTCCTTTAGTAGCAGATATGTCAAGTGACATCCTATCTAAACCTGTAGACGTAAGTAAATTTGGTATCATTTATGCAGGTGCGCAAAAAAACCTTGGTCCTTCTGGTGTAACAGTCGTTATTATTCGCAAGGATTTACTAGAAAAAGCAAATAAAGAAATTCCAACAATGCTTAAATATACAACACATGCGGATGGTAACTCATTATATAATACACCACCAACATTCGGTATCTACATGTTAGGTGAAGTATTAAAATGGGTGGAAGCTAAAGGTGGCGTCGAAGCTGTTGCTAAACTTAATGAAGCAAAAGCACAAGTAATTTACGATGCGATCGATAACAGCAATGGCTTTTATAAAGGTCACGCAACGCCAGAAAGCCGTTCATTAATGAACATCACGTTCCGCGTCGCTGATGAAGAACTTGAAAAACAATTCCTAGCTGAAGCAAAAGCAGCTGGATTTATCGGTTTAAATGGTCACCGCTCAGTAGGTGGTTGCCGTGCATCAACATATAATGCTGTGCCATTAGAAACTTGCGAAGCACTTCGCGATTTCATGGTAGCATTCCAACAAAAACACCAATAATGAAACAACGACGAATGCTTGTAAAAATAACAACATTCGTCGTTTCTTTTTTTTAAATGCATATTCTGCTCTTTAAACATAACATTCTTTCCTATTACCCCACCGATAGACTTCTATCTCTATGACAACCATATCGGTACAATCACACCTTTGCCATATAAAATAAACTTTAACAACATTTATTAAAAGAAAAAAATAGTTTTTTCTTTGTTTATCGGACATATTACCACCCTCCATTCTTCAACAAAACATAGATTATTAGTGTAAGGCAATAGCTTTACATTAAGTGATGGAGAAAGGAGGTAATATGAATGGAAGATAGACGTTATGTTACTCATATGAACTGGGCTCCTTGTAAATGTCATAAACCTTGCAAATGTAGCCACAAAAAAGAACATGAATGTAAAGAAGAGAAATGCCACAAAGCAGTGAACAACTGCAGAAGCTGCATCTGTGAGCAATTAAGAAAATTAGAAGTTGGAGCTGTAGTTGATGTTTTCTTAGCAGGCGGTCTTAGTTTCCTTGGTTTAACTTTTGTGAGCTTCAATTGTAGAAATTGCTGTGCTTATTTCCTAGAAGCTGGTTCAACATCACCACTTATTATCGATTGCAAAAAAATAGATGCTATTCGTGTAGTAAGAGCATAGTAGCCTTCTTTCACTGAGAATGGAGTATACCCTTTCCTTCTAAACATACTCCTTTGATATAAGTAAAAACCCTGTCAAAACTAATTTGACAGGGTTTCATGTTTACATTCTGGGCATTTTCCGTAAATTTCAAATTTATGATTTTCAATTTCATAATCTGGAAGCTTCTCACCTAACATTTCCATCGGGCAAACATTCAGCTCTTTTACATTGCCACAATCCATACAAATGAAATGATGGTGATGATGTTCAGATTCACAATGCATACGAAAATTTCGTTCACCAGACAACTCAGTCTCTTCTAAAATGCCAAGCTTTACAAACGTTGAAAGATTACGATAAATTGTATCGAAGCTCATACCTGGAAAATCTTTTTTCAGCACATCTAATAAATCTCGAGCGGTTAAATATTTATCCGTTTCCGCAAACATATTTAAAATTAACTCACGTTTATCTGTTTTTTTATAGCCGTTTTCTTTTAAAATTTCCCACGCTCTTGAAATATTCACAGTGCTTCCTCCCCTTGTTTTACAGATACCTTTAACATCATTTTCTTCACGATAATAACTAGCAATAAAATAACAATAGACGTAACGACAATCGTACCACCTGGCGCTAAATCTAAGTAAAATGCACTTACTAATCCTATAAACACTGCTACCTCGCCAAATACAATTGCATAGAGTATTGTTTGTTTAAAACCTTTAGCCAGACGCATGGCTGCAGCCACTGGCAAAGTCATTAAAGATGAAACAAGTAAAATACCTACGATGCGCATACTGGCAGCAATTACTAGTGCTGTCACAATCATAAACAACAGGTGAACCCAGCGAGCTGGCAAACCACTTGCTTTGGCATATTCCTCATCAAACGATAGCACAAATAATTCTTTAAAGAAGAAATATAAAAACACAATAACTACAATCGCAATCCCAATAACAACCCATAAATCCTGCCTCGACACAGCCGAAACGGAACCAAATAAATAGCTCATTAAATCGGTACTAAAGCCGCTGGCAAGTGAAATAAAAATTGCGCTAATGCCAATTCCACCAGACATAATAATCGGAATGGCAAGTTCTTCATAATGCTTATATAAACGGCGTAAGCGCTCAATTAATATCGAGCCACTCACAGAAGCAAGTATGCCTAAGTAAATTGGGTTGAGCATTGCTAATGCAGCAACAGACTGACTTACATATAAGCTACCAGCAATCCCCGCAAGTGTAACATGGGATAATGCATCAGCAATAAGTGATAGCCTACGAACTACGATAAATACACCTAATAGTGGTGCGATGATGCCAATTAATAAGCCAGAGAAAAAGGCATTTTGTAAAAACTCATAGTGAAAAATTGCTTCAATCATTGTGCCTTCTCCTTCTAATGAATCTTTCTCACCGAATGGCCATACCAAGCGTCTAGCGCATCCTGAGAAATTGAATCAAATTCGTTTTTGTAGCCGTGGAAATGAATTGTTTGATTAAGGCAAGCAACATGGCTAATGCGGTTTGATACCGTATCAACATCATGTGTAACAAGAATCATCGTAATTCCTTGTTCCCTATTCAATTTCGCCAGCATATCATAAAAGGACTGCACATTCTCGTGATCAATGCCGACTGTTGGTTCATCTAAAATCAGTAATCGTGGCTCACTGACTAAAGCACGTGCAATAAATACGCGCTGTTGTTGTCCACCAGATAACTCGCCAATATTTCGTTTCATAAAGGCGTCCATCCCTACGGCTTTTAATGCCTCGTATACTTTGCTTTTGGCATCCTTCGTAGGACGCTTAAAGAGCCCTAATTTTTTTGATAATCCACTAATAACTACTTCTTGAACTGTTGCAGGAAAACCAGAGTTGAAGGCATTGGATTTTTGAGAAACATAGCCAATCCATTCACGATGTTTAAACGTTGCACTTGGCTCTCCAAATAATGTGATTTCACCAGACATCGGTTTTAATAAACCTAAAATAATTTTCAGTAATGTTGATTTCCCAGAGCCATTCGGACCTAGGAGCGCCAAAAAATCTCCTTCTTCCACACGAAATGAGATGTTTTTTAATACTTGTGTATAGTCATATTGAAATGACACATTTTCAATGTCAATTAATGCTTGTTTCATGCATGATCGCTTCTTTCTAATTCAAAATCATTACGATTTACAAATTGTAAGTATAAATGAAAGTTTAGTATTTGTAAAGAAAACAAAACTTAAAAGGAGGGATTGTTTGTGAGTATTCAATTTTTGCAACAATTATCTCAAAGTAGTGATAAAGAAGTTGTAGCGATTGCCCGTGCCGAAGGTTTTGACATTACCACTTCTGAAGTGAAAAAGCTTCGACCTTATCTAGAGCAATTCTCTTTTTCTTGGCTCTTTTTAGGTATTCCAAAAGATGTACTCAGTGAAGTGGAAGCAGTACTCGGACGAAAACGTTCTCGCCAGCTTATTGCACTTTTTACTAAATAATAGAGTATTGCCCGAAAGTCAATTTAGACTTTCGGGCTTTCCTATGTAATAATCCACCAAAATATACCTATATTTTTAATTTTTTTCGAACTTTTTAGATAAATTATTGAAATTTAAAATTTTAGAATTTTATAATAATTGAAATTGATAATTAGAGAATGAAATACTCTTTCTCTATGCTTGTTGATTGTTGTGTTGCTTGTAGTTAATTTTCAGCAAAATACAAAAAGGAGTTGGATTTTCATGAAGAAAAGACTAGCAACAACAATTTGTGCCTTAGGATTATTGGTGAGTGCAGGTGTTGCAAGTGCAGGAACGAGTGCTATCACCTATGCGAAGGAACTGCCGAGTTTATCGAGAAATATCTATTTAGCAACAGGGACTAAAGACAATAATAGTAACTCAAAAGTTGAAAACTCTATAGTTGGTCAAGATTACAGAGCAACTATGTGGATTGTGGATGCTAAAGGGAAAAAGGTTTCTAATACTGCTAAAGATGTAACTGATAATGATACACGTTTCTTCATTGTAGATCAAAGTGCTGTTGGTGGCGATGTAACACTAGTAGCAGAAAATGACCAAAGAAAATTGGTGAGTGTAGAAATCTCAGGAAGATTTTATCCAGACACAAGATGAAATAGAGCACGTCAAATATTGATATAACAACGTTCATTGTCATTCTTTTATCAATTTTTAGAAAGGGTTGTCTTATTCAAGATAGGGACAACCCTGTTTTTGAGTAGGAGGATATCAATGCTTATCGAATATAAAAAACTATTTAACAATAAAAACTTTTATCTTAGCATTTGTGCCTTAATACTGCTTGTGGTGATTGCTGTCATAATAGGTGTGAAAGAACATAACGATGAGTATCAATTAACTGAACGGATTTATAGCCAATACTATGAAGAAGAAATAGTGAAGGATGTTCTTATTTTCATTTCTCCGCATAAACAATGGCTCGGTTTTACGAATAATTTCGCATCTGAATTGTATTATTTACTATTTCCGTTGTTGATTTCTATTGCACTTGTAGATTCAATTTATCGTGAAAGAAAAAGCGGCTATCAACATTTTATTTTTATGCGCATGGATAGACGGAAATATTACATTGCAAAGTTTGCTACTACTTTTTTCACTGCCTTTTTTATGTTCGTAGTGCCACTATGTTTAGGTGTAGTGCTTGTTAATCTATTTACGAATCATTGGGATTATACAGCCTATGCTAATATTTATATAGGGTTTGTTGAAGGGACATTGGCGATACCTGATAATGCGATAAGTGTTTTTAAAGGAGATATCCAACCTCTTTTTTCGGATTTACTCAGTATATCTCCTTATTTATATGCTGCTGTATTTTATACTATCGGTGGATTGTTTGCTAGTGCGTATGTTTGTATGGGGCTAGCGCTTTCCATGTTTATTAAAAATTATTATTTAATGATTTTTATGCCGCAAATTATTTATACAAGCATTTGGTTTTTAGCTACCAATAGCCCGAAATGGGTTCCCTTTTTCTTTTTAGCCCCAGATGGTATACATGGAGACAACTCCATTTCCATTATGGTTGTCGAATTTCTGATGCAAATTTCACTTACATTTGTCATCTACTTTATTGGCATGAGGAAATATGAAGATGTTTTATAAATACTTGACCTATTGCCTACAGGATATTCGCTTGAAAAAATTGCTCTTTTGGATTGTGGGATGTTTTATGTTCATGCTACATCTATTTGAGGTATTACCTATCACTTCAGTGGCAAATAGATGGCATACGGTGAAAGACTTTATAGTAGCCTCTCGTTATGAGCACTTCTATATTCCTGTTTTTTTATTATTATTAGCGCCTTTTTCATCTAAAGACAATGATTGGCTATTACTTAGAAGATATCGTCACCGAGAGCAATATGCCACGTATAAAATTTGCTTTGTGTTTATCGTGACTGCTTTTTTTACAGTAATTGTTTTTGGAAGTAGTTTGTTGAGCACATCGCTAGCGAAGTCGCTTTTTTCACCGTATCTCACAAATTACAGTGCCCTATTATTATATGTGCCTGAGCCTAAAGAAAACGGTTCATTACTTTACTTTATCTATATGTTTTATTGTGTTACGGCTATTTTCGGGTTGCTTTATATCGTGTTCCAACAACTTTTCAAAAATAACTTCATTAGTGCAATTATAGTTATGATTCTTGGCATGTTGGATCGATATATAAAGCACTTTGTGTTTATTGCCTTTCATAAAAGTGAATATACGTCACCTATTAGTTCATTCTTTATATTAGTGGCTGTTACGATATTATTAATCAATGCCGTTCATTACTTAGTCAATAAACTAGACTTTTACGTGCGAGATGATGATTCATGACAACATTTTCGTTAGAGTGGAAACTACTGCGAGAAGATGCCCTTAAAATTAGTTGTATTTGTATTGTCTATCCATTATGTACTACTTTATTGCTACTCCATATGACATCTCTTTTTGATGGACTGACATTGTACCAATCATATACTGCCCTTTTAGGTAAAGTGGAGGAACTTACTTGGATGTATTGGACTTTGTTATGGTTTGGGTATGTGCTATTAATTCAAATTGTTTGGAAGCCTCGCTCCACTTCTTTTTCCTACAATATGCTATTACGCTATCCAACAAAAGGTTGGTTTTGGCTTAATCGGCTGCTAATCCTACTTATATTCACGGCGTGCTATGTCGCAATCACTTATATCATGTGCTTTTTCCTTTTTTTAAAAGCTCACGTGACGCTACAATTTGATATCTTGATTGTTCTACAGGCATTCTTTCTACTCATTAATATGTACTGTCATGCCTTGCTATGGAAAATAGTTGAATTATTATTTTCAGCGAAAATAGCGACGGTTTTACTGATCGTCCTATTTTTTGCAGGTATTAAACGATCAGCTCCTTCTATTCCGTTCTATTATGGGCTAATGGGAAATTTCGACGTAAACATGTTCGCTGTCATTCTAGTGATTGAAGGGCTATTTATTTGTCTTATGTGTGTATTTATTGTTCAAATCGGCTTAAAAAATGATTATTATTAGGGAGGGTTGCTAGATGTCGATTGAAGTATCAAACGTTTCCAAGGTGATCAAAAAACGCATGGTGCTACAAAATATTAGTTTTCAGCTAGAGCGGGGCAACATTTATGGTTTTGTGGGGCACAACGGTTCAGGGAAGTCAATGTTGTTTCGGGTAATTTGCGGCTTAGTGAAGCCCAGTGCTGGAACAGTAAAATTATTCGGGGAAGTGTTACATCAAGATATTTCGTTTCCTAAAAGTGCAAGTGTTATCCTTGAAAAGCCTGGTTTTTTAGAGCACTACTCAGGATTCTCCAACTTAAAATTTTTAGCAGCGATTCGCAATCAAATTACTGACCAGAATATTAAAGCTGCGATAGCAAAAGTAGGTTTAGACCCCGAAGATAAACGCCCTGTTAAAGCATACTCTCTTGGGATGAAACAAAAACTAGCCATTGCTCAAAGCATTATGGAAACACCTGAATTGATTTTACTAGATGAACCCATGAATGGTTTGGATGAAGATTCTGTACAAAATGTCTATGACATTATTAACGCTGAAAAACAGCGAGGAGCAACTATTTTATTAACATCCCATAATAAAAATGATATTGAGTCTTTATGCGATCAAGTTTATAGACTGCGTGAAGGCGTGTTAAATGAAACCTATTAAATTTATTTTCTAAAGTTAAGCGAAAAACCGCCATTTAGCGAAGGGCTATATGGCGGTTTTTATTGTCTTACTCTTCCCAAAATAATTCATCCAACGTTTTATTTAACGTTTTACAAATCGCAATACATAAGTTTAACGTCGGATTATATTTCCCAACTTCAATTAAACCGATTGTTTGGCGGGTAACCCCTACTTTTTGAGCTAAATCTTCCTGTGACAAATCATGCTCTATTCGAGCCATTTTTAAACGGATGTTTTTCATGCTTATCACCACTGTTAATCTTCTAGATTTTTTTGTACGACTTGGTCACTTTTCTTTTTTGCAGCCATATATGATAAGCCTAAAAATCCTGCAAAAAATGGTACATAGATAATTAGCGATACTAAGAAAACCATGAAGAAATATTTATATGCTTGTTGTGTGCTATCTGCATAGTTAAAGGCACTATTAAGACCAAAAAAAATCGCCAGTACCAAACCAGTAGCCACTCCATAAATGATATTTTTCGTCTGTAATTTTATTTTACTGTTACTATCATGAACCTCTACTTCATCTGTTAAGATACCTAGATAAGCCGTCCTAACATAATAATAAACAGATGACACACATATAATCAACCACTCTGTTAATACATTGTCCAAGGACACGCCCATTTTAAAGAACTTTATTACAATAGAAATGGAACAGACAATCATAATCAGCACATACATCTCTTTGTATATTTTATTTTGTAAATTTTTAACACGTTCATCTACTTGCTTTTTTTGTTTCTTATACATAATTTCCCTCCATTTGTTTTATTACTATTAGTATATGAAATCATATTGCTTTTTGCAACATATAAATTGCATTTAGTTGTTTATAAATTACAAAATGCAAAGTGATTTACAGTGAAGACATAAAAAAAGACACATTTCCTTGTAGAAAATGTGCCTTAAAATCTAAACTATATTATAGGATTAAGCTTACGATATGTTGTAATTCTTACTTCTTCCAGTAGATGAATGCCTCGTTTTAACAGCTATTTCTGTCTTAGCACCTAAGTAATAAGCTTTGCAAACCAAGATACATAATGTGCCCCAGGTATAAATAATACTTGCGCCAAAATCGTTCCTAAAAATCTAGAGGTCATCATCATAACAGATGCTCTTTTTAAATCAAGATAACTTCCCCGCTGATTGATAACATCATCCGCAAGTATAGAAATTTTAGGGTCAATAAAAATAATTAACAAAATTGTTGCTACGCCATTGATTAATCCAGACGCCATGACAGCTGTTGCCTTTAATTCAGGGACTAATAAACCCGCATATAAAGAAGATAAAACACCAATAGTATAAATTGCTGTAATCACAATGTTCATCACAAATAGTTTAACTGGAATATCTCGTAAACCAATGCCCTTTACATAAGCCAAGCTTGGCTTGCGAATATGTTTAATACCTCTTCTTACATAGTCAAATGTGAAGCCTTTCTTCAATAAAGCTGGAATCGACCCTCTTTCCTCAGCCAAATGAATGATGCCTCGTGAAAAGATGGCTACGAACGTCGGCAGTAATAATATCCCCATTAGTGTCCCTAAGGATGCCGCTCCTATAATAAAGCGATATTGGCTTTCTACAAAAGCTAGCGCATTGTCAGCAGGCGCTGTATCCACTAAACTCCCCGTAAACGGTTGTTGCATCATATTCGCTAGCCTTGAAACCATCACCATTACATTAAACAGAGATAAAGCTGAAGCTAGTAACTTTACACGTGCCCCTGATAAACGTACCGCATAGGCAAGTGTCTCGATTGAATGAATGATGAGAATAAATAAAGCAATCATAATTAATTTATCTGTAATTATTTCCATTCTCTATACCTAATGTTCTTTGCCATTATTTCACATGTAGACGTTTGAATTTCAAAATAGTTCCGAACCGCACGATTGAGATACCCGCGAATTTAAACTGTTTACCCGCGATTGGTGTTTAAATACCCGCGATAAAACTCTCTTTACCCGCGGAAGCCGTTCAAATACCCGCGATATAGCCTCGTTTACCCGCGATTCATAAAAAAACGTAGACCAAACACAATTTGCATTGCGTTGGTCTACGGTTCTCTTACTCTCCTCGTAAAGCGTTAATAAGCTCTGGCTTATATTCTCCACTACGTAGCATATCAATTTCATATTTATACGGTGCTGTTTTAGTTTTCGCATCACTATTTAGAGCAACAAATGGTGTTTCTAAAATCTTCGGTACCGCCATTAATTGCGGATGATGAACCACGTATTTTAATGCATCAAATCCGATATGTCCAAAACCGATATTTTCATGGCGGTCTTTACCTGCACCACGAACGTTTTTAGAGTCATTTATATGAAGAACTTTGATGCGATCTACACCGATTATTTTATCAAACTCGTTTAATACCCCATCAAAATCTTCAACAATATTATAGCCAGCATCATGTGTATGGCATGTATCAAAGCATACAGAAAGGCGCTCGTTATGTGTCACACCATCGATAATTTTTGCAAGCTCTTCGAAAGAACGTCCACACTCTGTTCCTTTCCCTGCCATTGTTTCTAATGCAATTTGCACGGGATAGTCCTGCGATAGTACTTCATTTAAACCTTCAATAATTTTAGCAATACCAGCATCTGCCCCTGCACCTACATGAGCACCAGGGTGTAAAACTATTTGTGTAGCTTCCAACGCAGCAGTGCGTTCAATTTCAGATTGTAGGAAATCTACACCGAGACGGAATGTTTCTGGTTTTTCTGTATTTGCAATATTAATAATATAAGGAGCATGCACAACAATATTTGTCATGCCGTGCTCTTTCATGTGCAACAGACCATTCATAATATTAAGGTCTGCAATGGATTTTCGACGCGTGTTTTGTGGAGCACCTGTATAAATCATAAAGGTGTTCGCACCATAAGAAAGAGCTTCTTTACTAGAGCCGAGCAACATTTCTTTGCCGCTCATTGAAACATGTGAGCCAAGTAACATATTTATGCCTCCTTATTTTTTGCCGCGAGCTTTTATGCGACGTTCGCGTTTTTTAATTTTTTCCATTTCCCATTTCATATTACGTTTGTAGCCTGGTTTTACTTTTTTCGGCTTACGTACTAAAGATTTTGCTTTCGCATCAATCTCATTTTCGTGCTTCACGCGGTTTTTACGTGCATGACGCTCTTTTAGTTCCGACCATTCACCATCTTTGACATCCTTTTGTACAAACGGTATACCCATTTTCTCAATACGAGCTAATGCATCCTCGTCAGAAGGCTCAAATAATGTAATCGCTGTTCCTTTATTGCCTGCACGTGCTGTTCGTCCAACACGGTGAATAAAGAATTCTAGATCTTCTGGAATTTCATAGTTAATGACATGTGAAATTCCTTGAATATCGATACCGCGCGCTGCAAGATCTGTTGCTACGATATATTGAAACTCTAAATCGCGAATTTGCTTCATCATTTTTTTACGATCACGTGGCGTTAAATCACCATGAATTTGTCCACAACGAATCCCTTGCTCGTTTAAATAGCCCGCAACTTGCTCTGCATTTTTACGTGTATTGGTAAAAATGACCGCTAAAAACGGGTTAATGCCTTCAATAACATCCTGTAAACGTCTGTTACGAGATTTCGAACGAACAGGTACAAGGACGAAATCAATACCTTCTGCCACGGGACGTTTATCGTTCATATGAACATGAACAGGCGCTTCCATGTATTTTTTTAAGAATGGCTGTAAGCGTTCTGGAATTGTTGCAGAGAACACGAACATTTCAAGCTTTTCTGGCATTTGAGAAGCAAAGCCATCAATCTCTTCGATAAAGCCCATATCGAACGCTAAGTCCGCTTCGTCCACAACTAACATTGGTGCCGTATGCACAAATAACGCTTGAGCTGAAACAAGGTCACGAATACGTCCTGGTGTACCAACAACGATTTGTGGTTGCGTTTTTAACTTATCAATGGAGCGTTGTTTGTCCGTACCCCCAATAAATAATTTCGCTTGAATGTCTGTTCCTTCTATTAATTGATTTAACGCATCAAAAATTTGTTGAGCCAACTCGCGTGTTGGAGAGGTAATAACCGCTTGTACCTCTTGTTTGTCAACTTGAATGCGTTGTACGATTGGAATAAGGAAACTATGTGTTTTCCCTGTACCCGTATGTGCTTGTCCAATCGCACTTTTCCCTTTCAGGATTAGTGGAATAATTTCCTTTTGTATTGGTGTTGGTTCTGTGAAGCCAAGCTTTGCAATTGCGTCCTGCAAAAATGGCTGAAAATTATAATCAGTATATTTTGACATAATTCGTTCCTCCTTACATCTTTCCCATTGTACCATGATTCGGCCTTTTAGGGATGTTTACGTACTATTAACATAAGCATTTACAATATTCTCTTGTTTTTTTCATCGATGCAACGCTAACCCTTAACAAACTTACTTTAATTACGACTATTATGCAATGAAAAAAGTAAAGTGTGAAAAATGTGAAATAATTTAATGGACATTTCGTATTTTTTATGTCAATTTTTGTCCAACTAATGATTTGCATATTTTCCACATGTTAATATAAACATGAATAATAGTATTGGAGGTTGATAGTGATGAAAGCAGCAAGATGGTATAAAGCAAGAGATATCCGTGTAGAAAACATTGAGGAGCCTTCCATTGCATCCGGTAAAGTAAAAATTAAAGTACATTGGACAGGCATTTGTGGAAGCGATTTACATGAGTATGCAGCAGGACCAATCTTTATTCCAGTTGAACAGCCACACTCTATCAGTAAAGATATAGCGCCTATTGTAATGGGCCATGAGTTTTCTGGCGAGGTAGTTGAAGTTGGTGAAGGTGTTACAAAAGTAAAAATTGGAGATGCTGTCGTTGTCGAACCTATTCTCTCTTGTGGCGAATGTGCTGCTTGTAAAAAAGGGAAGTACAACATTTGTAAACAACTAGGTTTCCACGGACTTTCTGGCGGCGGTGGCGGATTGTCAGAATATACTGTGGTAGATGACCACATGGTACACAAAATGCCAGCAGGACTTTCTTATGAACAAGGTGCTCTTGTAGAACCAGCCGCAGTAGCTTTACATGCAGTTCGCCAAAGCAAATTAAAAGCTGGCGATAAAGCCGCAGTTTTTGGAACAGGGCCAATTGGTCTTCTTGTTATCGAAGCATTACGGGCATCTGGAGCTTCCGAAATTTATGCGGTAGAACTTTCAGCAGAACGTGCTGCAAAGGCGATGGAACTAGGAGCAACAGCTGTTATTAATCCGCAAGATGAAGATGCTGTTGAACGTCTTCATGCCTTAACAAATGGCGGTGTGGATGTGGCATTTGAAGTTACTGGTGTTCCTGTTGTTTTACAGCAAGCTATTGACTCCACTACGTTCGAAGGTGAAACAATCATCGTTTCGATATGGGAATCAAGCGCTTCTATCCAGCCAAATAATATTGTATTGTCTGAGCGTACTGTGAAAGGTATTATTGCCTATCGAGATATCTTCCCAGCTGTTATGGAGTTAATGACCAAAGGATATTTCCCAGCGGACAAACTTGTAACTAAGCGCATTGGGCTCGATGATGTTGTAACAGAAGGCTTTGAAGCGTTAATGAAAGAGAAAAACCATATTAAAATTCTTGTCAATTCACAAAGCTAACATAGACCCTTTTATTGTAAGCAGATAGAGAAAATACCTCTATACCATTCTCTCTATCTGCCTTATTGAAGTTATACTTTACACTACTTATTCATTGTCCTTCATTTGTTTAAAGATAGCTAAATTCGCCATTAAGAAGTTCACTTTCTCTTCCCCAAATAGACCGAGCGCCCGCCCTTCTGTATTAGCCTCCACAATTTTTTCGATTTCCTTCTCTGACAGCCCGCTTGCATTGACAATTCGATCGATTTGAATGCGCGCTGCTTGCACACTAATATGTGGGTCTAAACCCGATCCGGAGGCCGTCATAAGATCAGCAGGAATGTCTTGTCTTTTTATAGTCGGGTTTTCCTGTAAAAACGCTTGAATATCTCCCTCTATACGTTTTGTTAATTCTGGATTGGACGGAGCATAATTGAACGTTCCAGAGCTCACGCCACCATAAGCTATCTCACCATTGTTATCTGGTACAATATCTTCTTGTGTATAAACATTATAGTTAATGGATGAAACACGGCCCTTAAAAAACGCTGCTGATGTAAAGGCTTGCCCAAGCTTTTCCGAACCAACAGCTTTTCCGTCAACTTCCACAATACTACCATTCGCCTGATGCTTAAATAGCCCTTGTGCGATACCCGTTACCGTCACAGGGTAAATTAAACCACAGACTACAAACATGATGAAAGAAACCATTATTGCTTGCTTGACATTGTCCCAAAATCTATTCATATTATTTTCCTCCTATAGACCAAGCATGGATAACAGTGGCCCTGTTAGTAAATCGATCACCTTTATACCGATAAACGGCGCAAGGATACCACCTAGTCCATAAACAAATAAGTTTTTCTGTAATAATTTTGTAGCACTCATCGGCTTATACTTTACGCCTTTTATCGCAATGGGAATTAACATCGGAATAATCACCGCATTGAAAATTAAAGCAGAAATGATGGCACTTGTCGGCGAATGAAGTTGCATAATGTTGAGCGCATTCATTTCAGGTACTGCAACCATTAACATAGCAGGTATAATAGCGAAATATTTTGCCACATCGTTTGCAATACTGAATGTTGTAAGTGCACCACGCGTCATTAATAATTGCTTTCCAATCTCTACAACTTCAATTATTTTAGTTGGATTTGAATCTAAATCAACCATGTTGGCAGCTTCTTTTGCTGCATTCGTTCCTGAATTCATAGCAAGACCGACATTCGCCTGTGCTAAAGCTGGTGCGTCATTGGTACCGTCCCCAGTCATCGCCACAACTTTTCCAAGTGCCTGCTCATCTTTAATCACCTTTATTTTATCCTCTGGCTTACTTTCAGCAATAAAACTGTCAACGCCGGATTCTTTAGCAATAGCGGCTGCTGTTAGTGGATTATCCCCTGTGCACATAATTGTTTTTATGCCCATTGCTCGCAACTGTTCAAAGCGTTCTTTCAAACCGGATTTTACAACATCTTTCAGATGGATGACACCCAAGATATTATGATTCAACGACACAACAAGTGGTGTGCCCCCAACAGCAGATACTTGATGCACTAACTGTTCCAAATTTGTAGGAATATGTTGTCCTGCTGCAAGACTATCTTGTTTAATCGTATCATAAGCCCCTTTTCGAATGATCGTCCCATCCTGCAAGTTCAATCCACTCATCCTTGTCTGTGCAGTAAAGGGAATATGCTCACTATATTGAATCAGTTGTTGTTCATCCGTTGTAGTTACCCCTAAATCACATGCCAATGATAAGATAGATTTCCCTTCTGGTGTATCATCTGTCAGCGAACTAAGCCATGCAGCTTGCATCAAAGTTTGTTGGTCAACTCCTTTGACTGGTAAAAACTCAGTTGCCATGCGATTACCGTACGTTATTGTGCCTGTTTTATCTAATATAAGTGTATCTACGTCTCCGCAAGCTTCCACAGCTCTACCAGACATTGCAATGACATTAAACTGCGTCACTCGGTCCATACCAGCAATACCAATAGCAGAAAGTAAACCGCCGATGGTCGTTGGTATTAAGCAAACTGTCAGTGCAATTAACGTTGCAATGGAAATGTGTACATTTAAATAAGTAGTCATTGGATATAATGTCACGACCACTAATAAAAAGATGATTGTCAAGCTAACTAACAATGTATTTAACGCTATTTCATTAGGTGTTTTTTTCCGACTTGCTCCTTCAATGAGGGCAATCATTTTATCTAAAAATGACTCTCCTGGCAGTGAAGTAATTTCAATCATTAGCCAATCACTTGTGACAGTCGTACCACCAGTAACAGATGAAAAATCTCCACTGCGTTCTTTTACAACTGGTGCAGACTCACCAGTAATGGCTGATTCATCGACTGTGGCAATCCCTTCAATGACCTCGCCATCATTTGGAATCACTTCCCCTGCTTGCACTAAAACAATATCCCCTTTTTTCAGCTCATGTGCCTGTTTCATCACTTCTGTACCATCCGCTAAAAGGACGCGTGCTTGTGTATCTGTCTTTGTATTTTTTAACGTTTGTACTTGTGCTTTTCCCCGCCCTTCAGCGATGGATTCTGCAAAGTTAGCAAATAAAATCGTAACAAAGAGAATGATAGCGACAATGGTATTATAGAGCTGAGCATGCTCTCCTTCCGCGCCGCCAAGTAGATTAGGAAAAAACGATAACAACAGAACAAAAATAAAACCGATTTCTACGACAAACATGACGGGATTTTTTATCATCGTAACTGGATTAAATTTCTTTAATGCGCCTATCAATGAGCTCTTTACTAAATCGCTCGTGATAAAACCTTTTCTTACAGTTTCCATTTGATTCTCTCCTCATTAGGAATGTATTTGTAAATGCTCCGTAATTGGTCCAAGTGCTAATGCGGGTAAAAATGTTAGCGCACCAATCATCAGTACAATGGCAACAAGCAAAAATGTAAACATTGAGGTATCTGTTTTCAATGTTCCAACTGAATCGCTGTGCCACATTTTTTTAGCAAGTAGTGAAGCAATTGCTAATTGAAGGATAATGGTTAAATAGCGACCAAAAAACATAGCTAACCCTGTCGTCACATTCCAAAACGTTGAGTTATCAGCTAATCCTTCAAAGCCAGAGCCATTGTTGGCAGATGCTGAAGCAAACTCATATAGTACTTGCGATAAACCGTGTGCCCCTGGATTTGTAATACCAGCTACCCCAGATGTTGTGGCAACAGCAAGCGCAGAAAACAGTAGGATAATTGCAGGATGAATTAAAATACAAAGTGCTATTAACTTCATTTCCTTTTCCTCAATTTTCTTTCCTAAAAACTGTGGCGTACGACCAATCATTAAACATGCGATGAAAATCGTTAGTAAGACATACATCATCATATTCATCAGCCCAACACCCTTGCCCCCAAATACAACATTTAACATCATATTAAACATCGGCACCATTCCACCAATTGGGGTTAATGTATCGTGCATGTTATTGACCGAGCCCGTAGTAAAGGCAGTTGTGACTGTAGTGAAAAGGGCAGATTGGGCTACCCCAAAGCGCATTTCTTTTCCTTCCATACTACCAAGCTCCTGAGTAATTCCCAGGTTACTAATAAGGGGATTACCCGCACGCTCAGCAATATACACTGTCACTAACCCTATAAGAAATAGCATACCCATTGCAGCAAAGATCGCTAGCCCTTGCTTGCCGAATATTGTTTTTTTCTTTCTATAAGCAACCATTAGACTAAAGGCAACAACACAAGCACCTGGTAGCAACATCATAGATAGCATTTCTACGATATTAGATATAACCGTAGGGTTTTCAAAAGGCGTTGTGGAATTAGCACCATTAAACCCACCTCCATTTGTACCTACATGTTTAATAGATTCAAGTGAGGCAACTGGTCCCAATGCGATATCTTGCATTTTTCCTTCGATTGTTTGAACAGTTTGATTGGCACTGAATGTTTGAGGTGCTCCTTGCGATACTAAAATAATGGCAACTACGATGGAAATAGGCATTAATACACGTGTAATCACACGCACAAAATCTACAAAGAAATTGCCTAATGTATCACTTTTTGCAACTAATCGTCTACAGAACGCCATACAAGCAGCGTAGCCAGTCGCTGCAGATGTAAACATCATAAAAATAATAACGAGCATTTGTGACAAATAACTTAAACCAGATTCACCACTATAATGTTGTAGATTGGTGTTGGTCATAAACGAAATGATGGTATTAAAAGAAAGTGATGCCTCCATATTTTCTATATCATTTGGATTTAACAGCAAAAAAGATTGAATGCGTAAAAGAATGTATCCGATAAAAACCATAAAAGCATTTGAAATAATTAATGACAATACATATTGCTTGCCTGTCATATCCACTTGTTTAATGCCGCATACCTTATAAATCACATGATCCACTTTATCCATTAATGGATCGAGCCATGTTTTTTTATGCATTGTCACACGAAAAAGATAATGGCCGGTCAGGATAACAAGCGGTAAATAAATAATACAAACAATGGCTATTTGCCACATACTCTATTCCTCCTAAATACCTATTAATATTTTTCCGGATATAATAGGGCATGCCCTAAATATCCAAAAAGCAATATAAGTATTATTCCAATAACAATCCACATAGCAATTCCTCCCCTTACTCTTCGACTAGCTTGTAGCACCAAGTCGTTAACGCATATAGACTGGCAAAACTAATGAGTAATAAGCCAACCATATATAAATCCATCAATTGCATCACCCTTCTCTCTATTTGATGTTTTTATCATACTGACTTTCAAATTAATGTAGTGTTAGGAAATCGCTTCTTTGTATTAAGAAACAATAAAGGTGTTAAATCTTTACACTTTCTTAATGGCAGATAACGCTATAATACAAATGAGGTGAAGGATGATGGAAAAAATGCGCCCCACTCCCGAAGAGCTTTTAACAAGGTTTCATCAGGAACAAACAACTGTCGGTAGATTGAAGATATTTATTGGGTATGCAGCCGGCGTCGGAAAAACGTATGCTATGCTAGATGCCGCACATTTAGCAAAAAAACTTGGAAAAGATGTAGTAATTGGCTATATAGAGCCACATCCTCGACCAGAAACATTAGCATTACTTGATGGGCTTGAACAAATACCTACTAGAACAATCCATTATAAAGGGAGAACTTTTCAAGAATTGGATATTGATGCGGTATTGGAGCGTAAACCGGAAATTGTCCTTATCGATGAGTTGGCTCATAGCAACGTTCCGGTTATGCGACATACAAAACGTTTTGGAGACGTGGAAGAATTACTAGCAAAAGGCATTCATGTCTATACAACCGTTAATATTCAACATATTGAAAGTCTTCATGATGTTGTAGAAGAAATTACTGGGGTAAAAGTGCGCGAACGTATTCCAGATTATTTAATCGATCAAGCCGCGCTTATAAAAATTGTAGATATCGAACCTGATGAGTTAATTCAACGCTTAATAGAAGGAAAAATATATTCCAAACAACAAGCTGAAAAAGCGTTAGCATCTTTTTTTCGCAAACAAAATTTAGTAGCACTGCGGGAAATTGCCCTGCGTAGAACGGCAGATACGATTAATTACAAACAAATAAATGACAGCGAATCGATTAGGCAAACGACACAAATTGAAGAGCATATTTTAGTTGGTATTAGTAGCTCCCCAACCAACGCAAAAGTCATTCGCACTGCTGCCAGACTTGCTCAAGCCTTACATGGTAAATTCACGGCGCTTTATGTACAAAAGGTGAAAGAAGGTGACGATAACGACGCGAATTCCGAGCGGTTACAACAGCATATTAAATTGACCGAACAACTTGGCGGACATGTCGTAATCGTGCAGGAGAATGATGTCGCAGCAGCGCTTGCTAATTATGCTCAAATGAGTGGCGTCACAAAACTGGTACTCGGCAGGACGGTGATGAAAAAGAAATGGTGGCAGCCCAATGCAAAAATCATCGATCGACTCAATGATTATGTACCAAATCTCGCTATTCATATCGTGCCAGACCAAGAAAACGAACAATTTTATTTTCCAGATCTTCGCAATCGACTAACTTTTGAATGGTTAGATTTGTTGAAGATGTCCGTCGTGTTTAGCTTGGCGTCATGTTTAGCCTTATTTTTCTTCACAATGGGCGTCAGCGAATCGAATATTATTACAATTTATATTCTTAGTGTGTTAATTCTTGCGATTTGGTCATCTGGATGGCTCATGACTATTATTAGCTCGGCTGTAGCTGTACTATTATTCAACTTTTTATTTACAGAGCCACGATTTTCACTGGAAGCATATCATCGAGACTATCCGATGACATTTATGATTATGTTTTTCTCTGGCATTATTACAAGTAGCTTAACGAAAAAGATAAAAGAGCAGGCCATCGTAGCCGTCCGAAAATCCTATCGAATGGAAGTGTTGCTTGAAACGAATCGCAAATTACAACACGCTAAGTCCATTGAAGATATCATTACAGAAGGCATGTCTCAAATTGTTAAATTAGTAGAGAAACCTGTCCAATTTTTTGAAATAGAAAATAACATGATTGCTAAATCTGTTTTTTTTCCAACACCAACTCTATCAAATACTGAAAATACGAAAGTAGCTACCCTATTTAAAAATACAAATGAACTAGGCGTCGTTCATTGGGTCATCAACAATAACCACTTTGCTGGCGTGTCAACTGACATTTTCCCAGAAGTAAACGGCTATTATTTGCCCGTTCTTTCAAGTGGCAGTGTAAAGGGTGTCGTTGGCATTGCGCTTTCAAAGCAAACCCCATTACCTGCATTTGAACGCCATATTTTAAATGCCATTATGAATGATTTTTCGTTTGCGTTAGATAAATGGTATTTGCAAAACTTAAATGAAAAAGTTGCAAGAGAAGCTGAACTTGAACAAATGAGAGCGAATCTTTTGCGTGCTATCTCGCATGATTTACGGACACCACTGACTACGATTTCTGGGAATGCGGATATATTGTTAACGAATACAGTTCAAATTCCAGATACAGAAAAAACTCGGTTATATGAAGATATCTATAAAAATTCAAGATGGCTTGTGCAAATGGTCGAAAACTTACTAGCCGTTTCGATGTTAGAGGATGGACAATTTGCCCTCGAGATGCAGTTGGAGCTAGTGGAGGATATTATTCAAGAGGCGTTGCTACATGTAATTCCACGCAACAATACGCATCATATTTCTTATCATGTAGAGCCCGAATTAGTCATGGCTTTGATGGATGCACGTCTGATTATTCAAGTGCTTATTAATATTATTAATAATGCCCTAACGTATACACCTGCTGGTAGTGACATCTCTTTTATCGCAAAAGAGGAAGGCGAATATGTACATTTTAGTATAGCTGATAATGGACCAGGTATTGACGATTCATTAAAAGAAAAGCTGTTTGAACCATTTATCACTGGGAAAGTGCAGCGCAGTGATAGCCGAAGAGGCTTAGGGTTAGGATTAGCATTGTGTCAGACGATTTTAACTTTACACGATAGTAAATTAGTAGTTGAAGATAACTACCCGCACGGAACCATCTTTCGTTTTACTTTAAAAAAAGGAGTTGTCAGTATCGATGAATAAACGGATTTTAGTCGTTGAAGACGACATAGCAATTGGCAATTTAATTAAAATGACCTTAACTACCCAAAATTATGAATTCGATATTATGCAAGATGGTTCAAGTGCTTTACAAAAAGCCATAACGTTCAAACCGAATGTAATTATCCTTGACTTAGGATTGCCTGATATGGATGGCCTAGACTTTATTCACAAAATCCGCAGTTGGACACAAACGCCGATTATCGTTGTTAGTGCACGCGGTGCAGAGCTTGATAAAATTAATGCGCTTGATGCAGGGGCAGATGATTATGTTACAAAACCTTTTAGTGTCGAAGAGCTACTTGCACGCATTCGAGTAGCTTTAAGAAGAACGGTCAGCGAACATCAAATAGAAAATGAATCAGCCGTGTTTGTCAATGGTCATTTAGAAATTGATTACTTGGCTAACACAGTGTTTGTCAACGGTGTGGAAGTACATTTAACCCCCATCGAATATAAACTATTAGTCGTGCTATCCAAGCATGTAGGCAAAGTGTTGACACATAACTTCTTATTGAAGGAAATTTGGCAAAATGTACTACAATCGGACGTCCCTAGTCTTCGAGTTTTTATGGCAACCCTGCGCAAAAAAATAGAAGATAATCCATCCCAACCAAAGTACATTCAGACACACGTTCGTGTTGGCTATCGCATGCTTCGTTATCATGATGATGACTAAAAAACCGATAGGGCAAGTTAGCAAGCGCATTTACCTCTAGTAACCACACTCCTATTGGGGAAAAGTCCGTTATGCCTTTGAATAAGGTGCCAGTTACATGACATGACACCTCTTCATTGGCGACAGACAACTTCCCCTATTGGATTGTCTCCTTTTTACTATCTACCTGCTTTAAAGGAAGCATGACTATCCCCCAACCATACTTATAGCTTAAAGCGACTTTCATATTGTTTCCTACTGTAAACCTCTTATTGATAGATTGCATAAAAGGTGATACTATATTATTTATTTTGACAATGATTATCACTCACAAGGAAGTAGGTAGATTTCATGGACCTTCATGCGGTTCAATTGGGTGAAAAAGTTAAAGTTAAAGACCTACAGCAAGTCGATGCACTCTTAATGAAACGTTTAAATGCATTTGGCATAAAAGAGGGCTGCCAAGTATGTATGGTTCAAAAAGGTTGGTTTTCTGGCGCCTGTATTATGGAATGCCAAGGTCAGAAAATTGGCCTGCGTAAAAAAGACTTAATGAACATAAAGGTAGAACAATTATGAGGCGATTAGCTTTAATAGGAAACCCTAATATTGGAAAAACATCATTATTTAATACATTAACAAATTCATACGAATATGTTGGCAATTGGAGTGGTGTAACGGTTGAAAAAAAGGTAGGACAGGTAAAGAAGCTCAATAAAGAAATAATCGATTTGCCTGGTGTTTATACACTTAATCCTATTTCTAGAGATGAAAGCGTCGTTACTACATTTTTACTAGAAGAACAAATAGATGGGCTTTTAAATATTATCGATGCATCCAATTTTGAACGAAATATGCAACTAACACTCGATTTGTTAGAACTAAGAAAGCCTATTATTATTTGCTTAAATATGATGGACGTTGCGAAGAAAAAAGGCATCTCCATTAACATAGAGAAATTACAAAGTACTTTAGGTGTACCTGTAATTCCAATTGTCGCTCGTACAGGAAAAGGCATCGAGGGGATTTATCAAGCATTAGAAAGCACTTCCCAACTCGAACAACATTTTACGTTAACATACGACACCCCTATCGAAACAGCCATTGCAACGATTGAAGACCTGCTACAAAATGTGGCTGCTGAGCAAAAAAGATGGTGTGCGATTCAATTTTTAATGGGCAATCAGGCTATCGATGCTTTCTTACAAAACGAGGACTACTTGCATAAAATACAAACGATTCGAACGGCACTAGCAACTGAAATAGGTGAGTCGTTAAGTGGCGCCATTACAAATCAACGGGACAGCTACATCGCAACCATTAAAAATGAATTGGTCATTCAAGAGAAAAGTGAAAAACAATGGACCGAACATATAGATAAAGTTTTAACACACCCTGTTTTAGGTGTACCAATCTTCTTAGCGTTGATGTATTTCATGTTTCAAGCAACGTTTGCTTGGATTGGCGGGCCCCTTTCAGATCTTTTGGATCGCTTTGTTGGTGGACCTTTTAGTGAAACGGTTTATAATGGGTTAACGGCAATCGGCGCATCTTCTTTTATTATTCATTTAATTTGTGATGGTATTATCGCCGGTGTTGGAGGGGTAATCGTTTTTATTCCTCAAATCTTTGTCTTGTTTTTCTTTATTTCTTTACTAGAGGATTCGGGCTATATGGCAAGAATTGCAGTCGTTATGGACCGTCTAATGGAATTCTTTGGCTTGAACGGGAAAGCTTTTATTCCCATGATTATCAGTTTTGGTTGCAATGTTCCCGGCATTATGGCGGCTAGAACAATTGAACAACCAAAGGAAAGACTTTTAACTATTCTTGTAGCTCCCTTTATGAGTTGTTCAGCTCGGTTACCGGTTTATGCTTTGTTTGGCGCAGCATTCTTTGCAAAACATCAATCATTGGTTGTCTTATCTTTATATCTATTAGGAATTGTAATAGCATTACTTGTCACAAAGTTATTGTCTATGACACTCCTAAAAAATGAGACGTCAGTTTTCTTTGTCGAATTGCCTTCCTATCATATGCCCCAGTTTAAAACCCTTTGGCGTTCAACATGGGAAAAAGGGAAAGGATTTCTTCGCAAAGCTGGGACAATTATCTTTGCGGGCTCCGTTATCATTTGGCTATTATCCTATATAGGACCACATGGCACAAATGTAGCGATGGATGAAAGCTTTCTCGCAATGATTGGCGGCGCTTTTGGGGTCCTCTTTATACCGCTTGGATTTGGGACATGGCAAGCTGGAGCATCCCTTATATCGGGCTTTTTAGCAAAAGAGGTAATTGTTTCAACAATGGCAATTATTTATGGTGTAAATGAAGGTGTATTATCGTCCACTATGACAACCCATTTTAATGCATTAAGTGCCTATACCTTTTTAGTTTTTGTGTTGCTCTACATGCCTTGTTTAGCAACGGTTGGCGCTATTAAAAGAGAAACACAATCTACTAAATGGACGTTATTCGCTACTATTTATCCGTTTGTTGTTGCCTATTTAATTGCACTCGTTGTTTACGCAATTGGGAATCTATTTATTTGAGGTGTAGAAGATGTCGATAATCATCAATGTAGTCATTGGCAGTATTATTTTTGGCTATGCAGGGGTTACTTTATATAAGAGCATTAAGAAACAGAAAAAAGGGAAATGTGCAGCCTGTTCTTTACAGAAAAGTTGTACAACCAATACGTGCGCACCTCCGGCTAAAATAAACGATTCCAATCAACATTAACATAGCAACTTTACAAAGGTATTAAAATAGGCATGGCTCCCAAGTAGAGGAGTCATGCCTTTTGTATTTCGCATATGAAACGACAACGTATTAGATATTAAATTTATTGATAACTTCTTTCACTGATAACGCTTCCTCACTTAACGATTTAGCAACCGTGTTAATCTCCTGTATAGTTGCCACTTGTTCTTCAATGGTCGCTGCAACGGCATCTGACTGTTCAGCAGCATGGACAGCAGCAGAAGACATTTCATTTACCGAGGCGGCCATTTCTTCTGTACTTGCTGAAATTTGTTGGGTTGAAGCCGAGACATCTTCAATTTGGTCCGTCATCTCTTCAATAGATTTTAAAATATTATCGAAGGAATGTTGGGCATTGCGAATAAATTTCACGCCTTCCTCAACATTGCCTACTGTTTCCCCTACCGCCTTTTCCACTTCTTGCGTATCTTGTTGAATAAGCGTTACTAGCTCGACAATTTGTTTTGCGGATTCTTTGGATTCCTCTGCTAGTTTGCGTACTTCATCTGCAACAATTGCAAAACCTTTCCCATGTTCTCCTGCACGGGCTGCTTCGATTGCGGCATTAAGTGCCAACAGATTCGTTTGTTCCGTAATAGCAGAAATCACTTTTGTAATATTGACAATTTCAGCAGATTGAGTACTTAGCTGATCGATTCGATCACTTGTTGATTGAGATGATTGTTGAATAATCGACATTTGCTTTTCTGCAATTTGTAAGGTTTGTTCGCCTTCGTTTGCAGCAGATTGTGTACTGATTGCTTTTGTATGAAGCATTTGTGTAGCTTCTGCAATACGTTGAACACCTTGTGCAGTTTCATCCATCGCTATTGAACTCTCCCGCCCAGTTGCAGCAGATTGATTATCACTAAATGCCATTCGTTCGACAAGATTGGCAATATCGTTTGAAGAATGTGATATCTCGTCCGTACTAGCTGCTAATTGCTCCGCTGCGGAAGTGGTATGTTCCACATTCAATGTCATGTTATGAATAAGTGAATGTAAATTAGATTTCATCAAATTAAATGAATCTGCTAATTTTCTTATTTCATCATTTGTTCGAACTTCTATATCTTTTTGACATAAATCGCCTTTTGCAATCACTTCAGCCGCTGCCGCCAATTTATTTACTGGCACAACAATTGAACGAACTAACAAGACGCCAACTGCTAAACAAATGACTAAAATAATGCCAAATATCCATAAGAACACATCTCTATTATGGTCGACAAGATGTTCAACATTGTCTAATTTTTTTTGCATTTCGGCAATGCTATCTTGTTGGAATACATCTACTTTTTCATTAATTTCTATTGACGTTGTATCAAATTCAAGCATTATTTGATTACCAGCCTCATGGCCACCTTCTATATAACTAGTTGCCATTTTCTGCCCAGTGCTATAGTAGGCATCAAATGCACGTTTGATCGTATCTAATTTTTCTTGCTGTTGGGGATGAAGGCTTTTCAATTGTTCTAAGTCTCGATAAAAAGTTTCACTATATTTTTGTGCCAAGTCAAACCCATCATCTAAATTATTTTGGGCACGTGTGGCACTAATATCCGTTAAATACTGTTGTACCTGCACAACTGACAACTTCATTTCATCTGCTAGCAATGTAGATTGAAATGTCTTTTCCTTTATTACTTGTATTTCCTCTAGCTGCGAAGATGCATTTCGTTGTTGAACAATCCCCATTACTAGAACAAGCAATATAATAATACCAAACGATAACACACTTCTTAATTTAATTGTCACAAAAAACCCTCCTCAATTGGACCCGACTATTACAGTTTTGTAAAAATAACAAACCACATTTACATAACTGTAACATATTTCTTACAATCCAATCGCTATTATTCATTTTTCCACTAATATAATCCATAATACACATTCTTTTTGCCTAAGTTAGCACTTACCAACAAATTATTATACGCTTGCTCAAGTAAAAATATTGTGTATTTTTTTAGAATTTTATTTACAAAGCAGTTGATGGAACGATGTTTTTACAGCTGTTCTTTCATGATTCCTTACGATTTCTTCCACTTTCTAGTTATTAGTCGTTGTCGAACGCTAACATCAGCGTCTGCATATCATATCTATAATCAGGTATGTCATCAATGAAAAACGTACAATGAAAGGAGATCATTATGGTATTTAGACCACCTTATCAATTCCCTATGTATCCAAATGGCATGCAAATGCCTGCGCAAATGCCCATGCAAATGCGGATGCCAACACCTCCACAAATGCCACCGCAGTCCTTTTACCCGCCTGGAGGCTTTCCTCAACCACGAATTCCAGGTGGCTTTCCAATGTCTGGGGGCATGAGGGGGGCATTCGGAGGGCAAATGCCGACACCACCTGTACAGGAGCCTTCTAAAATCGGTTCATTTTTACAACAGGCAAATAGTTTATTTAACTCTGCCAAAACGTATACCCCTTATATACAACAAGCAATGCCTATGGTAAAAAACATTCCTTCACTATTAAAACTATATAAAGGTTTTTCAGGGCTCCCTGCAGCTGGAGCGGCGGCGGGTGCGGCAGCGGCAGCAACTGATGCAGCCGCTGCTAGCAATGTCGCAGGTTCAACAAGAACTAGACGTTCAACACAACAAAGTGCGTCGACTACTCCGCGACAACCACTTCCATCGAAGCCGCGCATTTTCCAGCCACCTATGGAGTGAAGGTTTCTTTGTATTCGCCGTGCCTGTCCGTTATAATGTAGGTAGGTAAGCTTGAAAGGAGTCACAACCATGCAAGTATTAAAAATTAATCCACGTGGCTATTGCTACGGTGTTGTTGATGCGATGGTCATTGCACGTAACGCCGCACTCGATAAAACATTACCAAGACCTATCTACATTTTAGGGATGATTGTGCACAATAAGCATGTTACAGATGCCTTTGAAGAGGATGGTATCATTACACTAGATGGTGATAATCGCTTAGAAATTATTGAACAGGTTGAAACAGGCACTGTTATTTTCACAGCACATGGTGTTTCACCTGAAATTCGTGAAATTGCGAAACGCAAAGGCCTAGTATCCATTGATGCTACATGTCCTGACGTAACAGTAACACACGATTTGATTCGTGAAAAATCAGCTGAGGGCTATGATATTATTTATATCGGTAAGAAAGGTCATCCAGAGCCAGAGGGGGCAATTGGTGTTGCTCCAGACCATGTTCATTTAGTACAATCTTCATCGGATATCGATGCATTAAACTTAACGAATGATAAATTGCTCGTCACGAACCAAACGACTATGAGTCAATGGGACGTTGCACATTTAATGGATAGTTTAAAAGAAAAGTTCCCACATATCGAAGTTCATAAAGAAATTTGTTTAGCGACACAAGTACGTCAAGAAGCAGTTGCCAAACAAGCAGGGGAAGCTGATTTACTAATTGTTGTTGGTGATCCAAAATCTAATAACTCAAACCGTCTTACACAAGTATCAGTAGAAATTGCTGGCACACCTTCGTATCGTATTGCAGACGTTTCGGAGCTTAAAATTGATTGGTTAAAAGGAATTAATACTGTTGCTGTCACTGCCGGTGCCTCAACTCCAACCCCTATTGTAAAAGAGGTTATTACTTTCCTTGAGCAATTCGATGAAAAAGACGAAACAACGCATACGATTCAACGGACGGTGACACTTGATAAAATTTTACCAAAAATTAAAACGCCTAAACCTGTCGATAAAATTATGCCTTACTAATTGACTTAGGGCGATGTTAAAGTACTTGAACAAAACGAAAAAGTGTTAGATTGATTGTCATCAATCTAACACTTTTTTGCTACGCCGTTGTTGTCCGCTTCGGCGCTATTTCCGCTCAGCACACCTTAGTGTCATTTACTAAAATAATAATTAATTGGGCGACCAATGCCACCGTAATGGACATCCATCGTAATTTCCTGTTGTTTTTCTAAATAATCTAAGTACCGTCTTGCTGTTACACGCGCAATCCCCACCCCACTGGCAACATCTTCTGCTGATGCACCGTCCACTGATTGTAAATAATGAACCACTTTTTCAAGTGTTGCTCGATTAAAGCCTTTCGGCAACGTTTTTTCAGACTTTTCTTCATTTGCTAGCTCACGTTTTTCTTGCTCATTATGATAATGGAATAATTGATCGAGCTCTCCTTGCGTAAATTCTCTTTCTGTTTGCATTTGTTGCTTAAAGCGCTTGTAATTTTCCAGCGTTCCTTGTACGCGCTCAAATGAAAAAGGCTTCATGATATAATCGAAGACACCAAGGTGCAAAACTTGTTTAACGGTTTCCATATCATTGGCTGCTGTTACGGTAATAACGTCGACTGGTATTTTCAATTCTCGAATTTTCCGCAAGCTTGTTAGGCCATCCTGCTCTGGCATAAAAATATCCATAAATACAAGGTCTGGTTGTAGTGAACAAATTTGCTCTATGCCCTCTACGCCGTTTGAGGCTTGTCCTATTACCTCAAATCCGGCTACTTTTTCGATGAATTGACGGTTTACTTCCCGCACCATCGGATCGTCCTCTATTAATAACACGTTTATTTGTGTCACTGTCAAGCCCTCCATATACTCTAGTACAACTCATTAGCGAAAAAATCGCTGTATATTAAGAATGATAAAATGTTAATAAAAAGCTCGTCCCTTTGTTCGGCTCACTTATTACTTCAATTTCACCCTGTCCTTTTTGGACAATTTCTTTTATTAAATATAGTCCAATTCCTCGACCCTTTTTTTCTTTCGTCGAATAGCCATTATCAAAAATATGTGCCTTTACTGCCTCTGACATGCCGACACCGTTATCCGTTACTAATATTGCCAGTACATCTTCATCTTCATCCACCGAAATATGCACAACCTTTTCTTCCATCGGACTATCCTTTAATGCATCAAAGGCATTTTCGATTAGATTTCCAAAAATAATAACAAAATCGTGATGATCTAAATTTTTCGGAAATGTTGTCAGACGACTAGCTCTGTCTATTTCAAGTGTAATCCCATGCTCTTTCGCATGAGCAATTTTACTGAGCAATAGACCCGATATATTTTCATTTTTAATGCGCTCATTTAAAAACTTCGTAATTTCATCATGTTCTTCTTTTACTTGCGTTAAGTAAGTAAGTGCCTGATCATAATGGCCAAGCTGTAAAAGACCAGCAATCGTATGCAATTTATTTTTATGTTCATGCGTTTGGACACGTAATGCCTGTACAAACGCCTTTACACCTGTAAGTTCTTCGGCTAGCTTTTTCACTTCTGTACGATCCTTGAACATAGCCACCGCACCAACGGTTTCACCATTTACCTGTATAGGAATCCGATTGCTCATAATACTATGATTATTGATATAAAGTTCACGATTATATAGTGGGCGATCTAGCGCTAATATCTCGGGTAGACGTGTATCTGGTAATACTTCGAAGATTTTTTTGCCTATTAATGCCGAAGGTCGGTGTGCTACGCCTAATATATCACATGCTTTTTCATTAAAGATTGTAATTGTAAATTCTTTATCAATGGCAATAATTCCCTCATGCATTGCGTTAAATGTTTCAGTTCGTTCCACATACATTTTAGCAATTTCGTGTGGTTCTAATCCAAACATTTGCTTTTTCATATGTCGCCCTAAAGTTTGAGCACCCCATGCGCTAAATAACAATGACATAACTAATGTAATGATTAGCTCTTTTTGTATAGACGATAGTAGCTCGCTAACTGTTAACACACTAAACCCTACAATCACTACGCCAATTTGACGTCCGTCATCATTCATAATCGGGACAAAAGCACGCACCATATCGCCATGTTCACCATGCGCGATTGATGTATAATAATGCTCCGAAAATGCCGCGTTTAAATCACCTGACTGTGATATGGTCCCTATTTCTTCCGAGTTCGGATGGGAATACTTGCGTCGTTGCATATCGAGAACCACAATATACTGTGCTCCGTTAATATCCCGAATTTCTTCCACAACAGGATTAATATGTTTAGTTGCTTCTAAAAAATCGCTGTTTGCAATGGCCGATTTTAATTCTGGTAACTGTGATACGGTTTTTGCTACCAATAACGCCTGTTCTGCTAACTTTTCTTTTTGCTCGTTCATCACAAACCCTAGTAAAAACGTACCACCAATACTAAAGGAAAGCATGAGTATAAAAAAAGTAAGAGACATGATTTTTCCCTTCATCGATAATTTTTGAAATTTCAATATCATTGCCTCCTTCTTACTATGTATTAGCTTTCTCCCTATGTTAGAATAACAAAAACATGTGAAAATACGAATCAATTGGGTGTATTATATGAAAAATTTTATTTTTGGAACGATTGCCACTGTTTTCGTTTTAACGATTGTATTTAGTATACAGCAAGGTTTTCTGTTTTCGAAAACCTTGCCGTATGATGATGAACAAAAAGGACTCGACAAACAAATTACCATCCATTTAAGTCATGTTGTAGCGGAGAATACGCCGAAAGGACAAGCTGCAACTAAATTTGCAGAACTTGTTGAAGAAAAAACAAATGGTAAGGTTAAAGTACATGTCTATCCAAATGCCTCGCTATATAACGATGAAAATGAATTCCAAGCGTTACAAGATGGAAAAGTTGAAATGATTATCCCTACTTTTTCTAAAATGACTTCTTACCTACCAGATTGGCAAGTACTTGATCTGCCCTATCTTTTTCATACAGATGATGAAGTACGTGAAGTTTTGACAGGACCCATCGGTGAACAATTACTAGATGAGCTGAAGCCTTTTAATGTTCGCGGCCTCGGTTTTTGGCATAATGGCTTTAAACATTTAACTGCCGAGCATCCAATTCATTCATTTGAGGATTTACAAGGGTTACGCATACGTACCATGCCAAGCAAAACACTTGAAAAACAATTCAGCTTAGTAGGTGCAACGCCAGTATCGATTTCCTTTAGTGAAATTTTTACTGACCTTGAAGCACACGCTATCGATGCACAAGAGAACACGGCATCTAATATTTTTTCCAAAGGCTTTTACAAAGTTCAAAAAAATATGACATTAACTAAACATGGTATTTTAGGTTATTCGGTTTTAATGAATGAAAAATTTTGGGAACAGCTACCACCCAAAGTTCAAAAACAACTAATGGAAGCGATGAAAGAAACTACTGACTGGCAATTTAAGCAAGCAGTTTTTATGAACAGCAATGATTTACGTAAACTACAGCAAGAGAACGATTTTGAAATTTACACAATGAGTGATGCAGAACGACAACGTTTTCAAGAAAAACTAGCTCCTGTCTATGATTTCTATAAAGCAGATGTCAAACAGCATCATATACTATCTGAAATCCAAAAAATTGTTTCTCCCTAAACTTTTTGGTCATTTTGGCTAAATCCTCACTTTTCATGAGGATTTTTTCTTTTGTATTATAATAGATTCAATAATTTACAATCTACTATAAAACAGCCTTCAACCCTTGATATTACTAACTTCCAAACTATCGAAACGAAAAATGAACAAAATGAACAATAGAAACTTTACGGTCATAAAAACTATTGTCGGAAAATTTCAGCTATGATAACCACATGAAAGCGTTCACAAATTATACATTTTTCAAGGGGGAAGTATTATGCGTATAAATTTTAAAAACTTAACGGTACAAGTGCTGATTGCCATCGTACTCGGTATTATTGTTGGAGCCGCATTCCCAGAGTTCGGTGCTAGCTTAAAAATACTAGCTGATATATTTATTAAATTAATTAAGATGTTAATTGCACCTATAATTTTCTTAACGGTCGTTATCGGAATTGGTAGCATGGGCGATGTGAAAAAGGTCGGAAAAATTGGTGGGAAAGCATTAATTTATTTTGAAATTGTCTCTACTTTCGCACTTGCGATTGGCTTACTTGTAGTAAATATTATTCAACCTGGTAAAGGATTTAATACTGATGCAGCCAATGCTGCAGATGTTGCTCAATATACAGAGCAAGCTGCTGCTGCTGAGCATGGATTTGGAGCATTTATAATGCAAATTATCCCTGATAATGTAGTTGGTGCACTAGCAAATGGCGAGTTATTGCCTGTCTTATTTTCTGCAGTATTATTCGGTTTAGCTGCTGCTGCTATAGGTGAACCAGCAAAACCTGTTATCAAATTTTTTGAACACGTTGCAGATATTTTCTTTAAAATTGTCAATATGGTGATGAAAATTTCTCCAATTGGTGCATTTGGTGCGATGAGTTACACAATTGGGAACTTCGGTTTAAAATCGCTTGGTAATTTAGGTTTCTTAATGCTCTCTGTGTACCTTACAATGTTCCTATTTATTGTTGTCATTATTGGTTTAATTACACGTTACTTTGGCTTTAATATTTTTAAATTTATTAAATACATCAAAGATGAAATTTTTATCGTAATCGGTACTTCTTCTTCAGAATCTGCGCTACCTTCTATGATGCGCAAATTAGAAAATTACGGTTGTTCAAAACAAGTTGTTGGACTTGTTATGCCAACAGGTTATTCTTTTAACTTGGACGGTACTTCCATTTATTTATCCATGGCGGCTATTTTTATTGCCCAAGCTTATGGGGTAGATTTAGATATTTGGCATCAGCTTACTTTACTAGGGATTTTAATGTTAACTTCTAAAGGTGCTGCTGGTGTCACAGGCTCAGGCTTTATTACGCTAGCTGCAACACTTGCTGCATTCCCGATGATTCCTGTAGAAGGTATTGCTCTGTTAATAGGTGTAGACCGCTTTATGTCAGAGGCTCGTGCTGTCACTAACCTAATTGGTAACGGTGTAGCAACAGTTGTCGTATCGAAGATGGAAAAAGAATTTGATACGGACCAAGAAAAACGCGCTCTTTCAGGTGAAATGATTCACAACGCTTAAACATAAAACATCCAATCTACTAGTAAAGTTAGTAGATTGGATGTTTTTTTATAGTAAGTCAATCCTTTTGCTAGTTTTCTTCCACGCCCCGTGTCTTAAGAAATTTTGTAGTCAAGCGAATCAGAAAAGCACTTACTATTGCTATTCCCAAAAACGACGTCACTATAAAAACGATCGGGGAACCTATAAAAACGAACATCACATCGGTATGACTTTCTGCTACATATCTCTCCCCTAGTTTTACCTTTCCGAAAATCTCTTTACTATATGACCATCCATACATAATGAAAACGAATAGTATATGTAGGACTAACGAACAAAAAAATGCCTGCACAGCCGTTTTCAGCATAAACTTTTCCTAGTTAGCTGAAACATAGGAAAGAATGTACACCAAATCATCAATTTTTCCACTTCCCTTTTCTATGGAATAAATAACTATTTTAACATAAAAAGAAAAACCGTAACGCCTTCATTAGTAGCAAGAAGTTCGGTTTATCTTTTCTCTAAAAGGTTAAATATGTTCAAAATGGTTACTTTATTTCTCCTTCCAACACTTCAATCACTTCTTTTAGCGTATTGATTGTGCCGACATTGCCAGGGAAAATGATCGATTCGGAGCAGACAGCATGCACAAAGTTAAAATGATTCCCAACACTCAATAATGAAACCTCCAGTCTTGCTTACTCGTATAGTAAGTAAATTGGAGGTTTTTTTATGGCAACATTTACACTTACATATTCCCAAGCATTTGATAGACCGTCAAAGTACCCTATCCTAAATAGTCACCATGAAACAGTTTGTATTCTCCAACCTGTCGAACGTTCCAATATTGTAAAAGTACTGAATGTAGCTGCACTAGTAGCAACACAACAATCGTTGCCACATCGCTATGAAACGTGCACTACGAAAGGAGAAGCTCTTTTTCAAGTGCGTTCCACACTGATAACACAAGGTGTAAGCCATCACTTAATCATGCCAGATGGAAGCATGATACCTATTCAGCGAAAAACGGTTCAATTATTGGAATCTTCCTATTCCTTTACAATGGATGGCCTCGTCTTTCGTTTTGAGAAAGACTTTACTTCAACCGCATTTTTATATTGCAATGATGAAAAAATTGCGAGTGCAAGCTTTGTAGATAGTGGGATTCGTCGCGAAGGAATTGTCTTTAAACTGTTTCAATCAGATGATACTTTATTTGTCGCTTTAGTAGCCTCACTTTTTCAATCTCTATTCGCCATAGGTAACTAACGACACATATGCTATAATTTGAGTCATGCTATATAAATGTGAGGTACAGTATGAACGGTCAAAATCGAAAAGATATTTATCCGGGCCTAGAGGTCAATATAATTCTTAAAAAAGATCAGCGAACAGGTGTTAAAACGAGAGGTATCGTGAAAGATATTTTAACCAACTCCTCGAACCATCCACATGGTATTAAAGTTCGTTTAACAGATGGCCAAATAGGTAGAGTGTGTGACATACTATAAAAGTAAAGAACGTATAACAAAAGAGACTGTTCTAATAAAGAACAGTCTCTTTTGTTTGAAATTGTATGAGAATTGTTTGAGTGACTGGCACTTAAATTTGGACTTTTAATTCCTTTACATAGACAGCTGTTCCTGTGATTGAAATGTCCAATTCACCATCTACTTTGTTTACATGAACATGGACGCGACCATCTCGGTCAAGCTCTTGACCTTGCTCAACAACGAGTGTTTTTGGATATAACACTTCAGAATCGATGTACTTTGCGTAATATGCTCCCATGACGCCTGAAGCCGTCCCCGTTACGATATCTTGTATTGTGCCAGAGTATGGCGATGAAAAATGTCTAGCATGCATATCTGCCGACTTATCGAATGCTTGTAAACAAAATGGATGCAACGATGCTGTTGGCATTTCTTGTAATATAGACGGAAATGTAGCAGTTTGTGGACTCATTTTTTCAAACGAGGCTAAGTGTTGGACAGGTATTAATAAAGTCCATAAGCCTGTGCTCCCATAGACAATGGGTAATTCTGCATGTAATTCATCCTCGTTTAAACCGATCGACTGTGCAAGCGCTGCCTTAGAACCGTTAAAATCTACGAATTGTGGTGCCGCATGTTGCATTGTTATGTATAGCTTTTCCTCTTTTTCTTCCAGCAGGATTGGCAATATCCCCGCCTTCGTTTCAATTGTAATGCTTGATTTATTTGCTAAAAACCCTTGTGTTTGTAGAGCATAAATGGTTGCCATTGTGGCGTGTCCACATAAATCCACCTCGTGCCCTGGTGTAAAATAACGGATACGTATGTCTGCTTGATTAGATGGCAAGGCAAAGGCAGTTTCATTAAAGCCTACCATTTTAGCAATCTCTTGCATTTCTTGCTCACTGTATTGGCTTCCTTCCACTACAACCCCAGCAGGATTCCCCTTATTAGGCTCCGTACTAAATGCATCATAATGTTGAACAGTTACTATTTGCATAAACTTCCCCACTTTTTGTTAGAATGTTATCATGGTATTTGCCAGAACTTTTTTCTAATGAATTCTGCTACCTTTATCATAATGCATTTGATTATCCTATGGAGAAGTTTCTTTGAATTTTCATAATTGTTTGGGTGACTGGCACTGTCATTTTATTTTTATCGGGCGTTCCAAAGCCATCAGTTCTTCGTCCAGCGCTGATAATTGACTTTCCACTACATATTTTGCATCTGAAATGGCCGCATTATAAATATATGGAGCAATATTCTCTTTTATAAAATCAAATACCCTTTGTGCCTCAAAATCGGAAATATCCTCTTCACGTTGATTATAGAAAAAGCGTTGTATATCAGCGATGATTTGTTCTTGTTGCTCCTTAGTTAAACGAATAAACACAATTCGCCACTCCCTTCTGCATTGCGTTAAATCAAGTATAGACGAAGGTAGAAATTTGTATAGTGAATTTTTATTTTAATCGCATTTAAATGTAGGCTGTCATGAAGCGCTGGAACATCAGAACAATAATCCACCGTTTCGCTTCTCTTACATAAATGGATTCAAATTTATACTTCGATCACAAACACTTACAAGCCTTTCATCATGCGTTGCAATAATCACACTAGCACCGTTTTCACTACACTTTCTTAGTAGATTAATAATGATTTCTCTGTTCGATTGATCAAGAGAGGCTGTTGGTTCATCCGCAAAGATAATTGTGGCTTTCTTATAAATGGCGCGTGCTACGCCTAGACGCTGTTTTTCTCCTCCTGATAACACAGCCGCCATTTCCTGACCTCTTCCCCCAAGTCCAACCGTATGTAGAATTTCCTCCACAATCTTTGCCTTTGCTTGTTGCTTATTTAATGTCACGTTATAACTAATGTTTTCATCCTCAATAATCCCATAATCTTGATAAATAAATGCCGCTTTATCTTTCCAAAAACTTGTTTTTTCTTTTTCCTTCCATTTACTAGCATTTTGATTTTCTATTAGGATGTCCCCGCTATTAACTGATTGGATAAGCCCTAAACAATTTAACAGTGTTGTTTTGCCACTACCAGATGGACCGGTAATGGCAATCATTTCATTCGGGTTGATCTCAAGAGAAATATTAGAAAAAATCGTTTTGCCACTAATTTCAATGCCAATATTTTTCGTTTGAATAATCATATTCATTACTCCTTTAAGACATTAATTGTGCCGATGACTCGTACGATAAAATGCTTGTTTTGCGGAATTTTGAAAGGAAATGTAACTACCTAGCCAATATAAGATTCCGACAAGCAATGCAGATGAAAGTATAACGCTAAGTTGCATATAGTGGATAAAATAACCAATTATGGAACCGATAATTGTTGTTAAAATGATTGTCATTAGTTGTCGCTTTAAAGCCGGTCTAATAATCGATGTGTATGGGTAACCAAAGGTGTGCAAGGTAAAAATACGTTTACCATTCGTGCCTGCCCACAGTCTGCCATTTAATATAGCAGTCAACAGCATTGTTACGACAATAAGTATTCCTGATACAATATAGTAAACGTATTGTTGTTTAAACCTTTGAGCCGTTTCCAAAGCAACGTCTGCTATCCCATTAATCGACGTGATAGAAGGTTTCATAACGGAGTTAGCTAAAGCTGCTTGTAAATGATTCTCATCAAAAAAAACGATATTTCCACTAGAAGCTAAAGATATTAAGAACCCTTTCGTTTTTACAATGTCTGTTAGCTGACCATCTATCAGTATAACTAACGGATTTTCTGCTTGCACTGTTTCCCCTGCTAAACCAACATTTGGTGGTAATGCAAGAAATTTCGTTCCCACATATTCGTAAAAAGTTAAACCTTGCGCTGGATAAACATCATTATGTTTCGTCCATAGCGGAATTTGCCCTTCTAAAAAGGAAGCCAATTCATCTGGTAAATCTTTAACATTTTTTGCAATGAGTTTCCCGCCCTTGCCTTCTGTTTCCACACCTATTTCTAGCAAATCAATCCAAGCTCGATCTGTCATAATAATATGATCATAGCCACTCATCTCAGATGGCTCTAAAAAAATCGCTTTATCAATAACGTAAGAAAGGCTTACATTATTAGCTTTTTGCATTTTAGAAAAAAAAGCTTCTACCTCGGGAAGTGTCGACTCTTGTTCTAATGAATCCAAGTCAGACATGGATAGCCGAACGATATTGTGCATTTTGTCCCAAAGCGCATAGTCTTTTGACAGTTGATTGGTTATTAGTATAGATGTGATAATGGTCGGGATAACAATTAGCGATAAAATTATAACAAGAACATGACTTAGCTTTCCCATTATGGAAAACCGCTTCAACGGAATTTGTCTTTTGGCTATATGGGCAGCTTTTGGACTAGCAATTAGCGAAAGCAATGCTGTGATGATGGCAACGCCAATTAAGAATAGTATTAGACAAAGTAGTAGAGGATTCAATACGAATGGAATTTGTCGAATGTCCTTTACGACACCTACATAGCCTAATGAAATGAACAAACCTAACAAAAATCCGACAAAGATATAAGATAAAATTGTCGTTGTATCCTCCACATGGATTTTCCTTGTTTTGACACCGCCTAATAATCGAATAGACCTTGCTTTTGCGTGTTGAAATATCCACGTACTAATGGTCGTTACTAATAACAGCAAGGAAGCGAGCACTGCATTTCCTGTACCATTTTGAAATAAGAATGCATAAACTACTGTAAGTAGCGATGGTTCTTGAACAAATAAAATCCTAATTTGATGCTGTTGCGCCCAATGTTTCAGTGCTTCTTGGAAATCTTTTCCGGCGTTAAAAGCATAGGTGCCAGATAAAGAACGGGTGCCTATATCTGCAGTTGAAAGTAATTCACCTGTTAAAGAAGATTCGAACCATTTAATCGCATTCTGCTCTATAAGCAAGCCATGAAATGCTGGTTTAGCAGTCCCAAAATAAATAATATCTTTTTTATTGTCGTAGTTTTCTGGATCAACTGAAGTTTTGACTACAATTGCATTATATTGATCTGTTAGTCGGTTCAGATCCGAAATCAATTGATCTCTTGCAATAGTAGTTTCAGCAAGATTTAAATCAAATTGATTCGTAGTGCCTAATGGCAACCGCTGTTGGACAAGTGACGTATATTGAAAAATAAGCAGAGACAGCATCATTACACAAATCAAAGATGTCAGTTGCACTGCTCTTTTAAGCATAACCACTCCCCCTAAGTACTTAATTGAGAAGCTTGGAAAGCCTACTGCGAAAGACATTCCAAGCCTCTAAAGGATTAAAGTTCTAGTAATTAATCGCTTACCTTATAGTAATCTTCTCTAGAATTTTAAAAATGATGTATCTATTTTAAACATCGACATAGTATTAAAGAGATTATGTGTTTACAGCAACCTTATTTCTATCTAGTCTTTTTTCATCAAATTCATAGCTAAACAATTTCTTACATGAATTTATAACAATACCTACACTAAATAGTTCTGTTAATAATTGTCTTGTATCAGCACCTAATTTTCTTCTATCGACAATATCAGTTATTGCTTTATTTAATGAAGTTTGAACAGAATATTTTTGAGATCGATAATACTTATAGTTTGTATGAATAGCACGAATGGCTCTAGTAGCCCCGCCTAAAGCTTGTAAAGTAGATCTAATTTTCACCACTTTTGTTATTGGTAATGCATTTTGTAGTGCTGCTAATCCAACAGCACCGATACACCCAGCATAATCAGTCCAAGAGGCAAAAGTTGTCCTGCTTTTCCTTGAAGAAAGCTCAATTGGAACTTCTTTATTTTTAATAGTAGGGAAAACTAACGAATCCCCTTCTGCATACACTTCTACACCGGATTCTAAAAATAGCCACTCTGCCATTTCATCGGCACTAAGTTCCTCAATATCAGAAGGTAGCAACTCAATTGCTGCTAATATTTTATAAAAATCGGTATCTTCATTAAAAACAAAATCAATTAGATATTCTTCTAAATAAGGGTCCATTGTTACTGACTTATCCGAATTTGAATCCATTTGAACTGCATGTACATTCGTTAAATCAAATGAAAACATACTCACTAATAATCCTAAACAACAAACCATTAATGCGACTTTTTTAAATTTCATAATTATCTCCTTCCATAAATCATGTATAAAAATTTGATAGACTTTTTACTTTTTGAAAAATTTATCTCTATCCAAATATGTGAGTACGGAAAATCCTAAAATGCCAAATATCCCAAAAACCTTTATCCAAATAGGCGTACTTTCATAATCCCTGATTAATGATAGTAACGAAATAAATATTAGCATTAGATAAACATATGGTGCTGGAATCTTTTTAATTTTCACCTTCACCGCCTCTTTTCATACATCTCCAAAAATCAATAATTCTATTAATTTTTGCTAATTTGATTGTTCAAATTACGCTAAGTAGATTTTAACTGGTCACAGTAATTCAGTATCACTGTGCTTCCATGACAGCGATCCACTGTGTAGTAGGAACGCACTTTAACATCCCAAAATCCATACTCCCAAGTGCCACCTTCATTTGGATATTGTGTGATTGGTCCTGGTGCTAGCCATTTACGAGAAATGTCTCCTCGGTTGAATGGATCACTTTGTGTGGCAACCATTGATGTTGTAGCAATTAAAGGTTCCTGAATAGCTTTATGGGACACTGCCAAAACGCCAGATGGCAATAACAATAATGCCACCAACGCTAACACTACTATTTTCACCCTCACAGTTTTTTGGCTAACATATGGATCACCTCCTTTCATTTGACAAGGAAGAATTTTGCATAATAGCTATGTTTTATTAAGTACTTTACTTTTTGAAAAATTTATCTCTATCCAAATAGGTGAATACGGAAAATCCTAAAATGCTAAATATCGCAAAAACCGTTATCCAAGTAGGCTGACTATCATAATTCCTAATTAATATTATTAACGAAAGAAAAATTAGCATTAGAGTAAGATACGGTGCTGGAATCTTTTTAATTTTATCGCCTCTTTTCATATAGAAATATACCTCCTATTTCTAGCATTTTGTTATCGTCAACACTGTTCCATATTCCTACAATTTACATTCTCAATGGATTCTCATTTAATTATTTTTTATATAGCATAAGATGATAGAAAAATCAATATTTTTTAAATATTTATATAACAATAAAAAAATAGTAGATTTATCTGTAAGTCCATAGCAAAAAAACGCAACCTTTAAAGGAACTTCCTTTAAAAGTTGCGTTCATTCATACGCGAATCATACTATTTTTTACATTCAAACGAATAATTTGTTGCTAGAAAGCTCTTTTCTTTTGACACGATGGCTTTGCCTCCATCGTTTTCACATTGCGCAGTCATGGCATTTATTTTTTTCTCATTCATCATATTTGTCATAAGTGTCATACCGCCACCAAACACAGCAATTAGTAAGCCGATAATAATCCATAACTTGCCTGCATTATTCCCAGCAGGTTTCCCATTTGCCACATGTATTCCCCTCTCTTAAACAAATAAAAATGGTTCTGTATGAATAGTAGATTGGACAAATTCTACTCTATATTTTTTGGTCTCACACAATGTTGCCATTTTTTTCGCAACACCCGTAATCATTACTTTTTCAACATGATGACCTGGGTCTACAATTTGCAAACCAATTGCTTGTGCATCCTGTGCCGTATGGAAATACATATCGCCTGTTAAAAAGACATCGGCACCTGCACGCTTTGCCGTATAAATATACTTATTTCCATCTCCACCGACTAGTGCAATCTTTCTTACTGTTGACTGCAAATCGCCGACAACACGAACAGTTGGTACATCTAGTTGTTTCTTTACAAACTCTGCAAAATCTTGTAACAGCATTTCTTTTGGTAAATAGCCAACACGACCTAATCCCATACGATTCGTTTGTTGCTCCAAGCGAATGATATCATACGCAGGCTCCTCATATGGATGGGCATTTAACAGTGCCTTCAATACGCGGTTTTTAATGGACGCGGGCAAAACCACTTCCACTTTGACTTCTTCCTCGACATGTAATTCTCCAATAGAACCAACATGCGGATTTGCCCCTTCAAGTGCACGGAAACGCCCTTCTCCACTCGATGTATAACTGCACGCTTCATAAGAACCTAATCGACCTGCTCCCGCTTTTGCTAATGCCTCACGCAGCACGTCTGCATCGGCAGTCGGTACAAAAACGGTTAGTTTTAAAACATCCTCAGCATACGTTTCTTGTAAAATAGAGCGATTTTCGAGCAGCAATGCATCAGCTAATAAATCATTGACGCCACCTTCCGCTACATCTAAATTTGTATGTGCGGCATAGACCGCAATATCATGTTTAATAAGTTTTTCGTATAATTGTCCAGCGGGATTGTCCGTACGAATATTCGCTAGTCGACGGAAAATAGGCGGATGATGCGCTATAATCAGTTCACAGCCTTGGGCAATCGCTTCGTCTGCTACGGCGTCATTCACATCTAATGTCACTAATACTTTGTTTACAGGTTTATTTAACGTTCCAATGGCAAGTCCAATTGGATCATTCTCCATACATGCAAGATGCTTTGGTGACCATGATTCAAATAGTTGTATAATTTCCTGACCATTTACTGATTTCATGCTATAAAACTCCTTCCACTAACTCAAGTAGTGCTGTTAATTCTGCACGTTTTTCCTCAATTTCAAGAGTTGGCTCTGCCCCTTCAATGGACTGTAAAACACGTTGCCAATTTTCTTTTTCTCGTTGCCATTTCTTTAAAAAAGCTGGTGCTTTACGTAACAATAATTTAGGACCAAATAAGATTTCCGATGGAGATAACGTCATCGCTCCTCTTTGTAAGACAAGAATTTCGTATATTTTTTCATCTTCTTCTAAAATATCTTCATCGAGAATGGCCCAATTATTTGTTAAAGCCCATTCCCGGATAACTTTTGCATGAATATTAGGTTGCAAAATCAGACGTGTAACACCTTGTAAGCTTTGTGGATGTTTCTCTAATATCGACACAATGAGTGGTCCACCCATGCCAGCTATTGTTACAGTATCTACATGATCAGTTGCCTCCACTGCAGCTAAGCCATCTGCAAGTCTAACAGTAATTTTCTCCGTTAACCCTTCTTTTTTTACTTGTCCTAGCGCCGATTCATACGGTCCTTTTACAACCTCGCCAGCTACTGTGCTCGCAGCAATCCCCTTATGAATTAAATAGCATGGTAAATATGCATGATCACTGCCAATATCTGCTACAACCGCACCAGTTGGAACAAATTTTGCCACTGTTTCTAAACGTTTTGATAATTTTTGTGCGTTCATTTTAAACCGCCTACCTTATAAATATAGAGTCCACTCTAGTATGTATGATGTTGAACAAAAAAACAAATGGAGTTGTCTCAGATTTTTGAGCAACTCCATCATAATAGAAGCTGTACTAAAAGCGTAAAGACACTTTTTAGTACAGCCATTTTTTAAAACTATTTTAGAGTAGAAATGTACTCAGCGATTGCTTTTGCTTCCGCTTCGTTTTTCATTCCTGGTGTCATAGGTGTGCCTTCGATACCGTTTGTTAACACGTCTACGATACGAGCTTCATCTAAACCGTGTAGGTTTGGACCAACACCACCAGTTAAGTCACCACCGTGACAACCGATACAAGTTTGTACTAATGCAGAACCATCATCATTAGCTTCTGTAGTTTCGCCACCGCCCTCTTGTTCAGCAGCAATTTCTTTCTTGTTATCTGCGCCTTGTAAAGACATGAAGAAAATAAGACCTATACCAAATGCCAGAATCAAGATGTAAGGAACGACTGGATTGTTTTTCATATGTTTCCCCTCCTCATAATAAGTCTACTTCTATTATAATATAGAATCAGTCAACATCTAATATTGTACTGCATTAAACAAGAAACGAAAAGCCCCATTCGCTAAGTTTTCCTTTGTTTGTAACAATTTCGACATTTCTGTATCAATTGGATAAATTATGTCTTGTTAAACCCAAAATATGGACTGATAATGTACCTTCTAATAACTCAACTCTTTCACTTCTCGCCAATATTTTGCCACCATATTGGCAATCATATACGTCCAATGAAAAATTTAATAGCTGTCGTATAAAACCTTTATGTCCTATTATGCTGTTGATTTATCCTAACAATTTCACAAATAGGTTATACTATTATTTTGATATATTATTATTCGATGTTTTTTCTATTTTTTCTTCTATTTATACTTTTTTAAAAAAGTCATACTACTATATTACAAAAATAAAATACACTGCTATGAATGAAAAGTTCGTCATAGCGGTGTATTTTTTTACATAAAATTATACAAATAATAACCAATAAGTGCTAATAACCCGAGACCACCAGATACTGTGAAATAAAGCAACTTCATTTTGATACCTGATACTAGCCATACCCCACAATTTGCAGCGATAATGACAAACAGCACAGTATTATTTCCACTAAAATATGTAGTATACATGCGAATAGATAAGCTAAATAACAAGATAGCAGCAATAATATGAAAGACAGGTGCTAATAAGTTATTTTTGGTCGCAACTCGAAAAGCCATTATGAATAATGTAATTGTAGCAATGGCTACAATACCTGTTAATAAAAGCAATAAAGAAGTGACTGTAAAATAAATATACAAGAGCAGTAGCATACCCAAGCATAATCCCACTATGAAGAACATCATTTTTCGTTTTTCTAAAGGCAATACTGCCTGTTTATGAGTTGCTTCCTCTAGCTCTTCCACATCATTTCCCTCTGCATAAAGAGTGGCTAGAAAGTCACAGTAGTGCTCTGGTAATAGCTTATTTTGCTTCCAAAACAATATCTCATTTAAAATAATTTTTTTCCGTGGATTTGTCATCGTATTTTCTCCAAACATTGCTTAATAATGGTTGTACTACAATTTTATCTCACAATTAAAGAAAGAACATCTGTAAAAAGTCGCAAAAAACGGAACTTATCATCCGTTCAAATTATGTATTTTTACATCTCTTATATCATTATGTTAAATTAACATGGTTTAATAGTGTTCAAACTGCTAAATGTCCCAAAGAAGGACAGCTACTTTAAAAATAGCTTATAAAGAATAAACCCCGCTACAAAATTTAAGTGGCGGGGTTTGCATATATAAGTTTGAAGTTCTGTTTTACTCTAAGAAATCTTTTAAACGTTTACTGCGAGAAGGGTGGCGCAATTTACGAAGTGCTTTTGCCTCAATTTGACGAATACGTTCACGTGTTACACCAAATACTTTCCCTACTTCTTCTAACGTGCGTGTACGTCCATCATCTAAGCCAAAACGTAAACGTAGTACGTTTTCTTCACGGTCTGTTAATGTATCTAATACATCTTCTAGCTGTTCTTTTAACAATTCATAGGCTGCATGATCAGAAGGAGATTGAGCCTCTGAGTCTTCAATGAAGTCCCCTAAATGTGAATCGTCTTCTTCACCGATTGGCGTTTCAAGAGATACTGGTTCTTGCGCGATTTTTAAAATTTCACGTACTTTTTCAGGTGTTAAATCCATTTCCTCGCCAATTTCTTCTGGAGACGGTTCACGACCTAAGTCCTGTAATAATTGACGTTGCACACGAATTAATTTGTTAATTGTTTCTACCATGTGCACAGGGATACGTATTGTACGTGCTTGGTCTGCTATCGCACGTGTAATCGCTTGACGAATCCACCATGTTGCGTAAGTGGAGAACTTAAAACCTTTACGATAGTCGAATTTTTCAACTGCCTTAATAAGTCCCATATTCCCCTCTTGAATTAAATCAAGGAATAACATTCCACGGCCCACATAGCGTTTGGCGATTGATACAACAAGACGTAAATTCGCTTCAGCTAAACGTTTACGCGCTTCTTCATCCCCTTGCTCAATACGTTCTGCCAGTGCAATTTCTTGCTCAGCAGAAAGTAAATCTACACGACCAATCTCTTTCAAATACATACGAACAGGATCATTAATTTTTACCCCTGGTGGTACGCTTAAATCATTTAAATCGAACGTTTCTTCGTTAGCTTCTTCTTTCATTAAGCTTTCTTCTTCAAATTCTTCTTTACCGATAATTTGAATGTCTTTATGTTTTTCAAGATCTTCAGCGAAATGAAAAACTTCTTCATTTTCCAACTCATAGGGCAGTAATTTCTCTGAAATTTCTTTCATTGAAATTTCACCTTCTGTTTTCGCCTTTTCTTGTAGTAATTTTTTTGCTTCATCTAATGTAATTTCTACTTCTACCTCTTTTGAACGTTCAGACTTGTCCGCCATAAACCTTCCTCCTTCTAAACAACCGAATCGGGTTAAATCGCCGATAACGATTTTCTTAAATGAATAATCTGTTGGGCGATTTCAAGTGCACGCGCATACTCGTGCATCTTCTCCGCTTCCTTTGACTCATGCATCTTTTGATGAATTTCCTGCTCAATTCTATATTTTTGAAGCTGTCGAATAGAATCTGTAACCTCTGACTCTGCTTGGTCTGGATCCCTTTCCACTAAAGCAGCTTCCATCACAATTTTGCGTAATTCAGCGTCATCTAATATCTCGACAAAGCGCTGATAATCTGGATGACCATATTCCTCATAAAATCCTACCAATCGAACAAAAACTGCCATATATGCATCTCGTACAAAAGGCTCTTTTTGCTCACTACGTAATACCCTGTCCACTACATCTATATTATGAAGCATATGAGCCAGTAATAAACGTTCGGCACGTTCTGCTGCGTCCATAGGCTTTTGTCGCTGCGTGACTGGCATCGAAGGTGTATGCGTTGGCATTTCCACTTTCGCAGTGCGTACCTGATTTGCCTCTAGTTTTCGGAATTGGGCATAAATTGCTTCTTCCGAAATCGTTGTTTCATTCGATAGCTGTCGGATATACAAATCTCGTTCAATCGGTGAGGAGCTACCCACTAATTGTTCGAGTACTTCTTGAATATATTGAAGCGTATCATTTTCAAACTGAAAATTCTTATTTCGTCTAGCATGCATCATCATAAAAGCAATATACGTATGTGGGTTTTCCAAAATCTGTTCCTTAAAAGCCTGTCCACCTAGACTTTGAATATACTCATCAGGATCTAGTTTATCTGGTATCACCGCAATATTCACTTTCATGCGCTCCGTTTGTAATAACTGTGCCGCTCGTTTCGCCGCATCAAATCCAGCATTATCACCGTCATAGCAAATCGTAACTTGCTCTACTAAGCGCTTTAGCTTTGTGATATGCTGATTCGTAAGCGAAGTACCCATTGTTGCTACGGCATTTGTTACACCAACTGAAGTTGCAGCTAAAACATCCATAAAACCTTCCATCAACACTACTTGACGATTTTTTCTAATAGAGGTTCGTGCTTTGTCTAGGTTATATAGCACTTCACTCTTTTGAAAAATTGGTGATTCTGGACTATTTAAATATTTTGCCTCTTCACCTGTCGATGACAGAATTCGCCCTGAGAAGGCAATAATTTTACCGTTCTCATCACGAATTGGAAACATAATACGTCCCCGAAAACGATCAAAATAGCGTTCTTCTCCTTCACGTTTGATTACTAGACCACTATCTGCGATTTCTTGTAAGTTATAACCTTTTCTTTCAAGCAATATCGTTAATGCATCAAAGCTTGGGAGAGACCATCCAATGCTATTAGATTCGATAAGTTCCCTTGTAAATCCTCTTTCTAGCAAATAATTTAAAGGCTCTTCCCCATCTTCTGTGTTCAGCAATAAATGATGAAAAAAATCTGCCGCAAAAGCATGTGCTTCTTTCATCCTTTCTTCCGCTTTTGAAATCTTTGTCGTCGCTTGAGGCAAAGTTGGACCAACATCTAAATGTACACCCACACGTTCACCTAGTTTGACGACTGCATCTGGGAAAGAAATCCCTTCGATATCCATGACGAAAGTAATGGCATTACCGCCTGCACCGCAACCAAAACAATGAAAAATCTGTTTGTCGGTTGACACAGAAAAAGATGGCGTTTGTTCTCCATGAAAAGGACAGAGACCAAACCAATTGCGCCCGCGCTTTGTTAGCTGCATATATTCGCTAATAACATCGACAATATCCGATTGTGTACGAATCTGCTCAATCACTTCTTCTGGTATTTTCCCTGCCAAATTCATCACCATCTTTAATTTACGTTCTAGAACACAATTCGATATCCGTTTTAAAAATCCTTTATTTCTCGACAAAAAAATAGGATTTTTCTCTTTTTAAATATTTTTACCACAATTTTATTATTATAAAACAAAAATTAGTATTTATCTATACCAATTTCAAAACCCACTCAAAAAAACCGCCTCTACTACCCCGAGGTGGTTTACACAATTTGGTTTCTTATTTACAACTTGCTAGCTGTTCAATAATAATATTCGCTGTTTCCTCTACAGCTTTATTTGTTACATCAATCACTTTACAACCTATTTTCTCAACAACTTGTTCAAAATGTTGAATCTCCTCTAAAATACGGACATGCTGAGCATAGATGGCATCATCATTTAACCCTAATGTCATTAATCTTTCTTTTCGGATTGAATTTAATTTATCAGGAGAGATAACTAAACCAAAGCATTTCTTCGGATCGATTTTAAATAATTCTTCTGGTGGCGCGACCTCCGGGACTAATGGTACATTTGCCACCTTATAACGTTTATGTGCTAAATACTGTGAAAGAGGCGTTTTTGATGTACGTGAAACACCCACAAGTACAATATCAGCTTGCAATAAGCCTCGTGGATCTCTGCCATCATCGTATTTCACCGCAAATTCTATCGCCTCAATTTTTTTAAAATAGTCGTCATCAAGTTGATGCACAATGCCCGGTGTCTCTAATGGCATTTCTTCCATAAAGGTTGCCATCGATTTCAACGCTGGTCCTAAAATATCTACAGCATGTACTTTTTCTTTCTCACATAAATCATGTAGTAATGTACGCATGTCTTGTCGAACAAGTGTATAGACAACAAATGCCTTCTGTTTTGCAGCGAGGCACACAATTTTTCGAACAAGCTCCTCTGTTTGAATATGTGGAAAGCGCCGAATAATCGTATTTTCCAAGCCTGGTCGGAACTGGCTAATTACGGCTTTGGCTACTTGATCCCCAGTTTCGCCGACTGAATCAGATACAACAAAAACTCGTAGTCTTTTCATGCTGTTCCCCTTCAATTTTTAGACATTTTGCGCAAGCGACAGGAAAGCACGTGTAATGGTCGTTTTAGTAAGACGACCTACAATCGTCAATCCACCCTCTTGTGGTTCGATTACCGGTAATGAATCTACTTCTCGTTCTATTAGCTTATTAGCTGCAACAACTAACGAATCGGATCTTTCACAGTACGAGATATTTGGCATTCGTGTCATAATAATATGTACAGGAATTTTATTTAAATCCTGCGTGCCAATACTTGTACGCAGTAAATCTTTACGAGACAGAACACCTGTCAAAAATTCGTTTTTATCGACAACGAAAAGGGTCCCGACATCCTCTGAAAACATGAAGCAAATGGCATCATACACCGTCATTGTTTCAGGTACAACAACAGGTCCAGAGTGAAAATCTTTAACTTTTAAATTGTTAATGCTATCCGTTAATGTTACGGATGTTTTTTTACCAGAATAGAAATAACCAACTCTTGGTCTAGCATCTAAAAAGCCAGCCATTGTCAAAATGGCTAAATCTGGTCTTAAAGTCGCTCTTGTCAGATTGAGACGTTCTGCAATATGTTCCCCTGTTATCGGGCCGTTCTCTTTCACAATTTGTAAAATGTCTTCCTGACGTTTATTGAGTTCGATTGGACTCACCGCCTCAAATCTAATAGTGTTATACTTATGCTCAATTATTATATACTATTTTAATGGTTATTGCGAAGAAAAGAACTACATGCTACAATATTGACACAGACGCTTGCTCTCCATGTATTTTCGAGCAATCTTGCGTTATACAGGCGATGATAGGAAAAAAGTATCTGTTCATTTATTTAGCGAGTAGAAGATGGTGAAAGTCTACATAGCAACAGAGAAAGGCACTCCTTGAGCTAACTTTTTGAAAAGAGGTTTTAAACAAAGCGTTTAAAACAATCAGGGTGGAACCGCGGGTATTAGCACTCGTCCCTGGGCATTTTCGTGCCCGGAGACGGGTGCTATTTTTATTTTGGATATGGCGAATTCTTATTTTCAACAAATATGAGGGTAATCTATCATGATTGTTGTCTATCTATTCGTCCTATCAGACAGTTACGTTTCACTCAAATGCAAGGAAAAATTACGAAGGAGGCTATTATTATGGCTAACAAATCAATGGAAACAATTGTATCTTTAGCAAAGCATCGTGGCTTTGTCTTCCCGGGTTCTGAAATCTACGGAGGTTTAGCAAATACTTGGGATTATGGTCCACTGGGTGTGGAATTAAAAAACAATGTCAAAAAAGCTTGGTGGCAAAAATTTGTCCAAGAATCTGAACATAATGTTGGAATCGATGCGGCTATCCTGATGAATCCAAAAGCATGGGTTGCATCTGGTCACGTTGGCAACTTCAACGACCCAATGGTAGACTGTAAAGCTTGTAAAGCGCGTCACCGTGCAGATAAAATCATTGAAGATGCTGCGCTAGCAAAAGGTGATGAAATTATCGTTGATGGTATGACATTCGATCAAATGAAAGAAACAATGGTGAAATACGATGTTGTCTGCCCTGATTGCGGCAAAGCAGATTTCACTGATATTCGTCAGTTCAACTTAATGTTTAAAACATTCCAAGGTGTAACAGAATCTTCAACAAATGAAATTTACCTTCGTCCAGAAACAGCACAAGGAATTTTCGTTAACTTTAAAAACGTACAACGTTCTATGCGTAAACGTACACCATTTGGTATCGCACAAATCGGGAAGTCTTTCCGTAACGAAATTACGCCAGGGAACTTCACATTCCGTACTCGTGAATTTGAACAAATGGAGCTTGAATTTTTCTGCAAGCCTGGTGAAGACCTTGAGTGGCATGCCTATTGGAAAGAATTCTGTAAAAACTGGTTGTTAAACTTAGGTATGAAAGAAGATTCTATGCGTCTACGTGACCACGAGGAAGATGAATTATCGCATTACTCAAATGCAACAACTGATATCGAATTTAAATTCCCATTCGGCTGGGGCGAGCTTTGGGGTGTAGCTGATCGTACAGACTACGACTTAAAACAACATATGGAACATTCAGGCGAAGATTTCACTTATATTGATCCAGTAACAAACGAGCGTTATGTACCATATTGTATCGAACCATCTTTAGGTGCTGACCGTGTGACATTAGCATTTTTATGTGACGCCTATGATGAAGAAGAGCTTGAAGGTGATGACAAACGTACCGTATTACGTTTCCACCCTGCTTTAGCACCATTTAAAGCAGCTGTTCTTCCACTTTCTAAAAAATTATCTGATGAAGCTGCAGATGTATGGTCAGCGTTACGCAAATCATTCCCTGTTGATTTTGATGAGTCTCAATCAATCGGTAAACGCTACCGCCGTCAAGACGAAATCGGTACGCCATTCTGTATTACATTCGATTTCGATTCAAAAGAAGATGGTCAAGTAACTGTTCGTCATCGTGATTCAATGGAACAAGTACGTATGCCAATCGCTGATGTGAAAGCATATATCGAAAAGCATCTTCAATTTTAATTCAAACGATTAGTTAGGTTTTAAGCAAAGAAAACGTGTTAGATTGATTACAGTCAATCTAACACGTTTTTGCTTCGGCAATGCTTTTTGTGGGCATACACGTAAGCTGTAACACTAGTGTATGTCTAGTTGTTTACAAGAGTCACTGCCCACTTCCGCTTTTAAAACTAGCGCTCTAATTACCATCAATTGGATGAAAGGCTTTTAAACGCTTTATCGCCGAATGCACAGTAAGTCGATGAAAGGCTAGTAATTTTCCTTTATAGATGACTCCATAGACACCATAAGGCGTAGGAGAAAGTCTGACTAATTCTTCTCTATTTTGCACATCAATGATTTCAGCATGAATGCCTAGTTTTTTTGCAGCCTCTACAACATTATCCGTTGCAATATCTACAAAGGGACATTGAGGGGTTCGGAATATTGTTAGCTCCTGATAAGATGCTAGCCGCTTATCCCAATCGTTCGGAAAATATGGATTTGGTGCATTTCTGAACTTATAAACAAGCAATTCAAATCCATTTGGTACCTGCTCTACTTCTTTAAAGTTATGTTTCAAAAAAATTTGCTTACTCGGAACCCACGAACTATTTGCGTTTGTAATGACAATGACACCTGATTTCTGTTGTTTCTTTGCATCTTCTATACAACTATCAATCAATTTCGAGGCATAGCCCTTTCCAGTAATACTTACCCACAAACAATGAATCACAACATAGTTTTCACCAAACACAACCCTTGAAGAATACTCAATCGGCGTATACTCAATAAAACCTGCCTGCTTATTATTGTCCATTATTTTTATATACTTTAATCCTTCATGAAATCTTTCATAAAGCCAGTTACTTTTATTTATATATCCTGTAGCATGTGGATTACTGCGTAGACAAAAGCATCCACTTTGAACAATATTTTGTTCATTCAATTCGATGATACTATCAATTGCCAATCGAACTCCCCCTTTAAATTGCAACTGCCTTATCTAATCCCTCTTGCAAGCTTACAAAAAAAACCAAATCAACTGTTGATTTGGTCGTCATAAATATCTTGCTTTATGCTTTTAACGATATAAATAATCGCTCTTGCATTTTTTCTTCAAATAGAAACTTTTTCATACTCATCCCTACTAAGTTTACTAACAGTTCCTCAATATCACTTAGAGAATAATAGAGAAATGTCCCTTCGCGCATAGGACGCACTCGTCTGTCTATCGTCAATTCTTCCTCAATAAAATAGGCAACATTGACTCCACAATGCTCCATTAGTTGCGTAATGCGCTGGTCATCTCCCGGATTGATAAAGAATGGTACAATTTTGTCAATATACAAAATACTCTGAACAAGTTTGATGAAAAAATTTTCTCGAACAGCCGTTTCAACAACTAAAATAGTTGTTTGCTCATGCTGATAATCCATGTACAAAACATTTAATTGTTCTTCCAACAATTTATTTAATATGAGTATGGAATTTTTATATTTCTTCATATCGGTTTGTATTTCTCTCGTTAGTAGTCGAAGAATACGAAAAGCTGGGAGAAAAATTTTTAAAACAATTTCTTTCGGATGTAAATGGTCAATCAATTTATTGAAATGTACCCTTAAAGAATTTTCATCATTACGTATCAACTGCTCGATAAATAAATTAAAAATCTCCTCAAAACTATTGGCACGATAATCAATCATTTTAACAATTTTGACACTATAATTCAGTGGTAAGTTCATGGACGTTTGTTCATCTAGTAACTTTACTTTCGGCAATGTTGGGAACATATCATAGACAAGCTCTACTTGAGCACTACGATTATCTGATAGTAACACAACTGAGTTTACAGGATAGATGCCAAGACATTCTACAAATTTGTTCATAAACTTTTCATTATATAAATGCCGATCACGATATAGAACTGCTAAAGCATCCGTCGCACCATATCCAGAATGATATACACGCTTTGAGGTCATTGCAGAATAGACATCAATAATTTGTAATAACTGAACACCTTCACTCATATCATCTGCACACAGTTGGTTAGGGTACCCTTTTCCAGCAAAGCGTTCGTGGTGATCGCGCGCCAAATAGGCAATATCAGCTTCACCATTTTCTATAAGAAGCTCGTAGCCTTTCGTCGTATGTGTTTTGACTATATCAAATTCATCTTCGGACAGTTTTCTTTTTACACTTAAGATTTCTTGTGGAATAAAAACTTTGCCGATATCGTGAAATAAATAACCTCTGGCAAGCATCTCAATGTCCGTTAAGCCTAATTGTCTTGCAAAAATTGTTCCAAGAACAAAGACATCAAATGAATGGACAAATGAGTATTCATCCCACTCCTTTAAACGCATAAGCAAATCGTAGCGACTCTTTTCTGCTAAAATCCGTTCAAATATACCTCTGACATATGCCGTATCCTGCGTACTTTTTAATATTTGACCATAACGTAATTCATGTACAACATTTTCTAACGTTGACATAAATAGATTACTGACCGCTACTTGATATTCATCTATCTCTTCATTTTTCTCCAACAGTGGTGCAAAAATATCTTCGTACTCCATTGTACGTTGTATACTTAAATCATGAACAATTCTTACTGAATCTGATGATAGATAAACTGACAATTCTTCTACTCTTCTAAGTTTAAGTAATGCAATAATTCTTTCAGTTAGCACTAAATCTTTTTTAGCTAATAGGCGATACTCGGAAAAAATATCTTCTGCTAAAATATCACCGGCTTCTACTTCATCAATACATAATATCACTTTTTTTAGCATTTTATCAGCCACACACGCATGGTTAGAGCATTATGTGACCTCCCTCCCTTTTCCATAGGACTGCATTAATCTAATAACGTACAATAGTACGTTTTGCTGATAGAGGCATGGTTTTAAAATAGTTTGAAATTACATTCCTAAACTTTATTTCGTATAATTATACAAGAATAATTAATATTACATTTCTTTGTATCTTTACAATATCATAGGTTAAAATGCCTTTTCAACTAGTATATGGGGCTTAAATGATTAGTTAATACTATGCATATATTATAAACCACCTAAAAATTAGTTATTTATTCTTATTTATTTTATTTATTTTTATCGATATTCAGGCAATGTTATATTTCATTTGACCTATTTAAAAATATAAATAAATGTATATTTATAAAAAATAGCCATTTTTCTATTAATATAAAGAATGGCTTAAAAAACAAAAAATTTCTCACTAAATGTTATCTACTAATCTTTTTTTCCTAGTAGCATAAGCTCATTGCTATTTATATCTCATAATTCCCATTTTATAGTGGATAATATTCCCTCTATTCTCACCTTCAACAATTTGTTATAAATATATTATTATAGTTAATCTTTTGTGTTAAAGTACGTATTTTTAACAATACATAGTAATACCAACCATTCGCAATCAATCGTCCGGAAGTTTGAAACTGTACATAGGAAGGATCTTTACTAGAAAAAAGCAAGCTATAAAAATGGACATTGGAGGAAACAAATTGAATACACATCGTTTTTATCAACTGGTTATGGCAACAACTATCGCAACGAGCGCCATTGTCATAGCACCCCCAGCATATGCTGCTTCATCATTCCCCGATATAAATCCCTCAACAGAGGAAGGGAAAGCAATCATAAACTTAGCAGAGCGTGGAATTATATCCGGCTACCCAGATGGCACGTTCAAGCCCGCAAATTTTATTACCCGTACACAGGCTGCCAAAATTTTAGCAGGCATTTTACATCTTGATACTGTTCATGTAAAAAATCCTAACTTTAAGGACATTACTCCTGACAATGAAAACTACGGTGCCATCGCTGCACTAGCAGAAGCAGGGATCATCCGAGGCTCTAATGGGTATTTCAACCCAACGAAACAAATTACACGAGGTCAATTGTCGAAAATGATTGTCAAGGGCTTTGATTTAACAATTACTGATGATATCGATATTCCCTTTACAGATGTAGAAGCTGGCAGTGAATATGAGCCATATATTCAAACATTATTTTCTAATAACATTACAAAAGGCACGACACCGACTACCTTTGGCCCTCAAAGCTATGTAAAACGTTCTCAACTGGCTTCTTTTGTAGTAAGAGCAGAAAACACTCAACATAATGCTATGATTTCTGCAAGTCGTTTTAACCAAGATTATATTTTCGCTTCTTATGGTGGAATTGAACCCGCAGAGGATATTTTCACATGGGATGACGAAGAGATGATGACAAATACCATTACGATTAAGCCTTTAAAAGAAGGTACTGGTAAATTAGTCATTTCTGGTTTTAGCGAAGAGACAGAAGAGTTCACAGATTTCTTTTTCTTAGTTCATGTAAAAACTGTAGACGGTAAGCTACAAACAACGCTTGAAGAAGTAAAGGAAGAAGACTATTTAGAATATCTACCGCTCAACTTAAATGAAACGGATTTAACGTTCACACCTACAGAAGTAAGTATACAAACAGCCGATGGACAAGCTTTATCTTCAGATTCCTATGCACTAGAAACGAAAGATAATAATACAACACTATCGATTTTTAAAGATGGACAATACTTATTAACTTTCACAAATGGTACCCAACAACAAATAATGGCGGCTGATGTATATACGTATGATTTTGTACGTAGTATTGACCTTTACGAATTAACCGACGAACTAACATTTACAAGCGATTATTTATCATTTGAACCGGTACAAGTTGCATTAGAAGATTTAGATGATGGTTCTGATCCAACTTACAAAGTACCAGTCAAAGCAGTACTTAATGGAAACAAATTGATTGTAACACCGTTAGCAGAGGGCAATGCCATGATACATGTAACTGGAAAAAATGGAGAAACTGCATATTTAAATGTTGAATTTATGAAAATTGCAGGTAAATGGGCAACTTATTACGATTTATACGATGATATGGAAGACTACTAATTCATTATGTAAAAAAGCCAGAGGGTACATTAATTGTCCTCTGGCATTTCTGTTTTATCTGTAGATGGTCTTAACTGTAATTCAGGCGTTCTTTCTAATTGCTCAATAAATTTCTTTGTTTTAAAGCGGATTCCAGTTTGTTCTTCATAAATCGTTGTAATAATTTTTTTTATGAAATATTTTGTTTCTTTTTTCAATTCCAGTTTACCAATCTGATCAATTGGAACGGTATAAAACATTCGGATTAACTTTAACTGTGTTGGTGTTAGGCGAATAATATATGGATCATGCTGATAACAGCGGTGGCATAAGAAACCTCCTTGTGCAAAAGAAAAGGCAAATTCCCCATCCACTGCACCACAAGAAGCACAAGCATGGAGTATCGGTTGCACACCCGTATAAGGGAGCATTTTCCACTCTACAAAAAGGGTAATAGCTTCCGGATCATAGCCATCTTCAATTGCTTGTAATGCTTGCAAGAGTACTTCAAATGCAAAAGGTTCTGCTTTTCCCTCTTCCACTACACGTTCCACTAGTTCCATAATATAGCTCGCATAGGCTGTCGCTATAATATCCTCACGTATATGACGCATTGAATTGAGATGCTCTCCCTGTTGCAAAGTGCCCATACCTGTATGATGCTGCACCATAAACATGCCATATGTAAAGGGCTGTGTCACAGCTGATAATCTGCTTGAAGGTTTTTTGGCCCCTCGCGCCATCGTTGCTACTTTACCAGCTTCTCGCGTTAGTAGCGTCACAATCTTATTGGATTCCCCGTACGCACGCACCTTTAGCACAATACCTTCCCATTTATAAAGCATCCATCCCCCTCCTTTTTTTCAAGTTTTCCATGAAAATAGAGCTCTCCAAACATATTTGGACAGCTCCATTTTCCCTTCTTCTGAATCAAGCATTACTTCAACTAACACTTGTCCACTGCAATACTCGATACGGTAGACTTCAGTTGAAACAATTAAGCCCTACGAAGAAAATTAATATTCATCATCGCGGAATCCAAAGTCACGAAGATGTGTCGATTTATTACGCCAATCCTTTTGCACTTTTACCCATAGCTCTAAATACACTTTAGAACCCAATAACATTTCGATATCTTTACGAGCTCGGATTCCTACTTCTTTCAGTAATGCTCCACGCTTCCCAATCACAATGCCTTTTTGAGAATCACGCTCTACAATAATTGTCGCAGCTACACGAATTTTTCCTTCGTTTTCTTCATCACGACGAATTTTATCAATGACTACTGCAATGGAATGCGGAATTTCCTCACGTGTTAAATGTAACACTTTTTCACGAATCAACTCGGAAATGATAAAGCGCTCGGGGTGGTCTGTTACTTGATCGGCAGGATAATATTGTGGGCCTTCAGGTAAATATTTAGTAAGTGTTGCTAGTAAGTTTTCAACATTATTACCTTGAAGTGCTGAAATCGGCACAATTTCCGCAAAGTCATAACGTTCCTTATAACTGTAGATAATACCCATTAATTCATCTGGGTGAACTTGGTCGATTTTATTTATTACTAGAAACACAGGCGTTGGATTACCTTCGAGCATTTCTAAAATAAACTCGTCACCTTTTCCAAGCTTTTGCTCCGCATTTACCATAAACATGATAACGTCCACTTCACGCAATGTATTTTTAGATACTTTTAACATGAAATCGCCTAGCTTATGCTTTGGCTTATGGATTCCTGGTGTATCAATAAAAATCATTTGGCTATCATCTGTTGTCAGTACACCTTGTACTTTATTTCGTGTTGTTTGTGGCTTATCGCTCATAATGGCAATTTTTTGACCAATGACTCTGTTTAAAAATGTAGATTTCCCAACATTTGGTCTTCCAATAATTGAGATAAAGCCTGACTTATAGCCAGTATTATTTTCCAGCATTCTCTAAATCCTCCGTTGTAAATGCAAACGGTACTAATTCGCCAACTGACGTTACCGTGACATCACCTTTTAAATTTGTTAAATAGACAGGCATTGTTGGTGGGCAAAACTCCACCATCACTTGGCGACAAGCTCCACAAGGCGCACAGGGGCCTTCCGTATCCGCTACAATCGCAATTGCCTCAAAATCATAAACACCTTCTGAAATGGCTTTAAAAAACGCCGTACGCTCCGCACAATTCGTCATACTATAGCCAGCATTTTCAATATTACAGCCGTGGATGATATCGCCATTTTTAGTCAAAAGCGCAGCTCCCACTTTAAATTTTGAATAGGGAACATATGCCTTCTCGCGTGCTTTTTTTGACTCTTCTAGTAATGCATGCATATCTATCTTCATCTATGCTAATTCTCCTCTACATAAAAATCAAATATACCTCTTTGACTAGGCACTATCCATTACGCCACAGCGTAATTGCGTCTAGATTTTTTCGAGCCTGCTTGAAAAGCGCCTCTCCAAAATCTGTGACATTTGCTGGGGTTTTCAATTGATTTTTGCCAGCGTTTAAACCACACATGCATAAGAGCATAGTTGGCGTTTATCCTCACATAGCGAAGTGGTAGCTTGTAATGGAACAAAACTAAAACCATTTCGGTATAAAGATAAGTAAACCGATTATAGCACTGAATACCGCAAATACAAGCACCGCACCCGCTGCAACATCCTTAGCTTGCTTAGCGAGTGGGTGAATGTCTGTTGATGCTAAGTCTACAACTCGCTCAATCGCAGTATTGATCATTTCAAGCGCAAACATCAGTGCTATTAATAATAGCACAATCAACCATTCAACTCGTGATAAACCTGTGAAATAACCTGCAATGATAACAATGCACGCACTAAGCAAATGAGATCGAAAATTTTGCTCTTTACATGCTGTGATTATTCCTTCAAAAGCATATCCAAATGAACGTAAATATTTGCGTAAGTTCATTTAGTCACGTCCTAAGCCAAAAGTTTGTAAAATCTCCTCTTGTTTGCCGAACATCACCTTTTCATCTTCAGGTACCATATGGTCATAACCTAATAAGTGCAAGAAGCCATGGACAGCTAAAAAGCCCAATTCTCGTTCAAATGAATGTCCATATTCTTCTGCTTGTTCCTTAGTGCGATCCGTGGAAATTATAATATCACCTAAAATGCGCGGCATGCCTTCAAATGTTACTTCCATTTCTCCCTCGCCTAATTCTTCTAGCGCGAAGGAAATCACATCTGTTGGTTGATCTTTATCGCGGTATTCTCGGTTAATTTCTTGGATAGCCTCATTTGTGACAAAAGTTACTGATACTTCTGTTTCAGGTTCAATCTTTTCCACTTTTGCAGCATGTTGTAAAAGCTTTTCTACAAGCTCCGTATGTTGTGCTGTCACTTCATTTGTTTCATCTGTAAAATCAATCGTTAAAATCATTAGTGCCTCCTACTTATCTGCCTTTGGATATTCAATACGGGAATGGAAAATCCCATTCAACGTCTCACAAAGTACTTGCTCTATACATTTTAACTCTTTTATCGAAATATCGCATTCATCAAACTGATGATCTTGTACACGGTCATCAATAATTGCTCGAACGAGTTTATGAATTTTCTCAGCATTTGGCTCTTTCATCGAACGAACCGCCGCTTCCACACTATCAGCAACGCTTATTACCGCGGCTTCCTTCGTTTGAGGTTTTGGTCCTGGGTAACGGAATTTTGCCTCATCTATTACTTTTCCTTCTTCCTTCGCTTTGTAAAGGAAAAATTTAAGCAGACTTGTACCATGATGTTGTAGCGCAATATCAATAATTTCTTGTGGCATTTTATAACGTCTTAGCATTTCTGCGCCATCAGTTGTATGCGCAATAATTATTTCAGCACTTGTTTCTGGAGGCATGGAATCATGCGGATTCATACCTGACATTTGATTTTCAATGAAGAAAGCTGGTCGTTTCGTTTTGCCGATATCATGATAATAACAACCGACACGTGCGAGCAATCCGTCCGCACCTATCGCTTCGCATGCCGCTTCAGCTAGATTCGCTACCATTACACTATGATGATATGTTCCCGGTGTCTCCATTAGTAGCTTTTTCAGCAATGGATGATTTGGATTGGATAGCTCAATGAGACGTAATGTGGAGAGCAAACTAAAGGCTGACTCAAAAAATGGCAATAGTCCCATCGTTAGCGCACCAGATAGTAGTGCTGATAATATCGCGGCTATAAAGTAAAACAATAGCTCAGATAAACCATAAGATGATTGTGTCATTAATAAATAAAATGCGATAAAGCCCATATTTACAACAGAAATCACGGCAACCGCCTGCATAATATGCGAGCGTTTTTCTACACTACGCATAAAGAATAGACTCGCAAAGCCACCAAATATGATATACAAAGTAATTTCCATCTGCATTACAGAAGAATATCCTTCTTGGAAAATAACCCCTGCTGAAGCAGCTGTCATGACAGTAATAAGGACTGCAGCTCGATCATCAGCGAGTAGACGTACAAGCATTGTAGCTAACGCTGTTGGGAATAAAAAGGCAATTGTCACATCAAACCCATCTGCCACTAAGCTTATAAACTTCATTAGCAGGATTGAAAAACTATACACAATAACTGTTACGAGTAATGCATTGCGCTTTTTCTGTTCTTCGATTTCCCAGCGATCAAAATAAATATACATAAATATCATTTGAATGAACGTTAAAATAATTAGCCCTGCAATCGGCTTCAGTGATGCTTTATTACTCACCATACCCAGTAGCTCTAACTGGCGATAAGCCTCATTATCAATAATCTGACCTTCTTGTACGATGATTTGACCTTGTAGAATACGTGTTGGTTCAACGGCTTCCTTTGCTTGTTCTATTCTAACTTTCGTTTGTTCCTCATTAATGGTTTCGTTTTCGATAATACTAGCACGTCCAATTGATACGACGGTACTTAAAATCCTATCAGGATAGCCACGCTGTCCACGTATTTTTGTTTCAAAATCATTTTGAGCAGCTAACACATTTTCTTTTCGAATTGATTTTTCTAGGTATTCTTGTACAAGTTTTGATAGTTGTATGCTTGTTCGCTTTAAATCGGCTTCACTTTGTTGTAATAAGCCTTCTAACTGTGCATCGGTAAAGACGACAGGCATTTGATCCACATCAATGGATTCTAATTTTTTCCGGAGCTTTGCCACTTGGTCGACAGTTGCAACAGGGTCCTTACTACTTTCGACATCCTTTTTCACTTCGAGGACATAATCAAATAAAGACGTCACGATTGCTACACGTTGCTTAGCGACGTCTTCAGAAAATTGATAGACGGGCGTAACTGCGTTAGCAGCCTTTTCTCGTTCCTGCTGTGTCTTCACGGTATCTTCGATGGTTTTCGTTGATCTTACTGTTTCTGACGCAAGTTGCAACGGTTTAAAATCATATGTAACACCCTTTACATTGCCATACATAAATGTAAATTGTAATGCTCCTGTAAGGATGAGAACGACAATCAAAAAGTAGCGGAATCCAATAAGCTCCGTAATTTTCTGAAGTTGTTTCTCCATTTGGCACCTCCCCTATCTATCTTCTATCATACCAATTCAAAAAACATTTTTCCCGAAAAATGTATAAAGAAAGCAAAAAAACAGCTATACGTATATGTATAGCCGTCACATTTAACCTTATATATGCATAATTCGCTGACTTGTCACTTCGCTTTGGTCTCAAACTTTTGCCATTGATTTCCGTTACGGATTGCTCGCTTTCCGCGGGCGTTGCTTAAGTCTCCTCCACCGCTACGCTGTGTTCAGGCTTATCGTTGTACCTGTCGCTTCGCTTTCGGTACAGACTTTAAAATAACCGCCTTAGGCGGTTATTTTAAAGTTGTTGCTCCTCATAAGCTTGGATGATTTTTGCTACGACTGGATGGCGGACAACGTCGCCTTGCTCTAAAATTTGGAAATGTATTGGTTTGACATATTTTAACGTGCGTTCCGCAACAATCAATCCTGACTCTGTATTTTTAGGAAGGTCAATTTGCGTTTTATCGCCAGTAATAACCATTTTTGAACCAAAGCCAAGACGTGTTAAAAACATCTTCATTTGCATATGTGTTGTATTTTGCGCTTCATCTAAAATTACAAAAGCATCATCTAATGTACGTCCTCGCATATACGCTAATGGCGCGATTTCAATCGTTCCTCGCTCAATTAGGCGTTGAGTTTGTTCCGAGCCATAAATATCGTTTAATGCGTCGTAGAGTGGACGTAAATACGGATCCACCTTTTCCTTTAAATCGCCTGGAAGGAAGCCCAATGACTCTCCCGCTTCTACGGCAGGACGAGTTAAAATAATACGCTTTACATGCCCATTTTTAAGCGCTTGTGTAGCCATTACTACCGCTAAATACGTTTTTCCGGTACCTGCTGGACCAATACCGAAAACAACGTCTTTGTGACGAATCGCTTGTATGTATTCTCGTTGACCAATTGTCTTAGCACGAATTGGTTTCCCTTTTGTCGTGCGTGCAATTTCTTCATCATAAAGTTCTGCAAAATATTCAATTGTTCCTTTTTGTGTCATTTCAATTGCGGTTGCTACATCCCGTTGGTCGATATTAATGCCTTTGCGAATAACTTTTAATAATGCATGTAAAAGATATGTCGCTTGTTCTTTTGCCTCTTCTTCACCTGCAAGCTGAATTTGCTCACCGCGCGTAATAATATGAACGCGAAGTGCCTCTTCAATCAATTTCATATTCGCATCAGATATACCTAGTAACATGACCGCTTCATTTGGATTATCCACTTGTAATACAGTTAAATGTTCTGACATAATCATTCTCCTTGTGGCCCTTGTATTGGACTTGCAATGTTTTCATTGACTAAAAATAGAACTTTCCCTTCAACTGTACCATTCCCCCACTTCGCCTGTAAAAGGTTTTCTTTCTTAATAACTGTTTTTGCAGGAAGGGATTGCAACATCTTTTCATGAAGTAGTGGCATTAACAACGTGTCTATTTTAGATTCATCTAATGTAATTTCCATCGTTTTTGTTTGCTGTTCCTCCACAATGGAAACATAAGGATCTAGCCAACTTGGTAAGTCTTTCTTTTGTACATAATCAACCGCTTCTTTATGAATACCTTTCACGACTACACGCCATTGCTTTTGTTGCAAAGATTGGAGCGTTAGCTTCGTTGGTATTTTAAATGTGCATTCAAGCCAATAGTCAGCAAATACCTCTCCCTTTGCCCCAACAAAAACATGATCATCCCCACTTTCAATGACACCACTAACTAGAACGTCCCCATCATACGCTGTATCATTTACAGAAATTTTTCGCTCACCATGTTGAATATTAAAGTGTGTAATAACACCACTTTTTGTAGCGACTAAATGCGTGGCAAGTTTTTCTGTTGTCAGCTCCGTTTTCTTAGGCGATTCCTGTGGTCTTAAAATAACTCGACCACCGTGTTTTTCAATATGCACCCATGCTAAATCTCGATGCTTTTCTAACAGACTTTGCCGAATTACTGCATCTGACGGTAACACTTTTTTCGTCATAGGTGTTTCTAGCCTAAAAGTTTCTTGAAACGTTCGCTCTATTTGTTGTTGCAATTCTGGTGTAGCCGCTTCAATATCGACGCGCCAAACTACTTGCGCACATAGTAAAGGGATTAAAATCATAATAAACAAACCAAGCAATGTCCAAAGTTGAGCTCGAAAAACATGTTGTTCATCTGCATAATGAACAGTCATTTTAAGCCGATAGCGACTGCGTATACGGCGAATTTTAGACAAGTACCCCATATGCGTTTCAAATGTCACTTCTTGCTCCCGAAAGACGACACGCTTTAATGGTATGTGTTGCGCATGCAATGCTTGAATAAAAGGATGAACATTTTCATGACGCTTTATACGTATGATAATCGGTCGATTATTCCACATGATTGCTCACACCCAAATCTTTAGTCATTTTCACATGTAATTCTTGCAAATCCTCTACTGAAAGATGAAGCATTTCTTCTTTAATTGCATTTATAGCAACGGATTTTCCACGCACAATAATATGATAATCTGCATAAATAAACGAGCACGATGTAGCGTCCGCATGTAAAAAGCGATATGGACCGATAATTTTTAATGTTTCATACTGTGTTAATTCAAGTAGTGGCGTTAATTGAAATAATTTTTTCATAAAAAATGCCTCCTTCTTCGGCAATATATGCGCCAAAAAAGGAGGACATGCTAGTTATTTTCGTTTTGCTTTTGGTGGACCTAAAATTTCAGCCATTACCACTGCTTGCACAATTGCCTTTTGAGAATTTGGTAGTTGAAATCCATTATTGGATGCTGCAACTGTTCTTTCTTTTTTCCCTGCAGCTAAACGACCAAGGCTAGGTCGTTCAATTTTACGACTAGAAGGTTCAGTCGGCGTTAACGGTGGTGCTACATAGCTAGGAATGTGTTCCTTCACACTTTCCTCTCTTGGTTCCACTCGTTTTTCCGGCATGTCTGTCGTCATTTCCGCTTTCATTTCCCCTAAAAACTCTCGTGCAAAATCCTCGAAGCTCTGCCTTTTAGTCGTTGGCTGATGTTGCATCGGCTCATCTACTTCCATATGAGTGGAAGGTTGAGCCGATTTATTGAAAGGGGGCATTGGCTTTTGTTCTTTTGGGTTTTTTAATTTTCCGAAAAGCGAGCTGACTATGGCAATAATTGCAAATAAAATGAGTTGTTCCATTTGTTAGCACTCGCTCCTTTCCGTATGTTATACGTTCGGTTCATTTGGTTCTGATTTATCTAGGCTTACTTTAGAAATAGAATCACGCATAGCTGTATCCGCTTGAATGTTACGATAATTCATGTAATCCATAATACCAAGATTACCAGAGCGTAAAGCTTCTGCCATCGCTTGCGGAACTTCTGCTTCTGCCTCCACTACTTTCGCTTTCATTTCTTGAACGCGGGCAATCATTTCTTGCTCATTTGCTACCGCCATCGCTCGGCGTTCTTCTGCTTTCGCTTGGGCGATGTTTTTATCCGCCTGTGCTTGTTCAATCTGTAATTCCGCACCGATATTTTTACCGATATCAACATCCGCAATATCAATCGATAAGATTTCAAATGCTGTTCCCGAGTCTAAGCCTTTAGATAACACGGTTTGCGAAATCATATCCGGATTTTCAAGGACTGTTGTATGGCTTGTTGCACTACCGATTGTAGAAACGATCCCTTCACCTACACGGGCAATAACTGTTTCTTCCCCTGCACCACCGACTAAACGTTCGATGTTAGCACGCACAGTAATACGTGCTTTCGCTTTTACTTCAATCCCGTTCATTGCAACACCTGCAATAAATGGTGTTTCAATTACTTTTGGGTTAACTGACATTTGTACCGCTTCTAATACATCACGACCCGCAAGATCAATCGCAGCACAACGTTCAAATGTTAGTTCAATATTCGCACGGTGAGCAGCAATTAGTGCATTTACGACACGATCTACATTACCACCTGCTAAATAGTGACTTTCTAACTGATTAATAGTTACTGGTAAGCCAGCTTTATGGGCTTTAATTAACGGATTGACGATACGCGATGGAATGACACGACGTAAGCGCATTCCGATTAATGTGAAAATACTAACGCGGACACCTGCTGCAAGAGCTGAAATCCACAGCGCCACTGGTACAAAAGTAAAGAATACAGCGACTACAATAAATAATAAGACTAGCCCGACAATTGGACCCATTAGAGCTAAATCAAATCCCATGTTATTATTCCTCCATCTCTTTTTCTGTTTGTCTCACGACAATGCGTGAGCCTTCAACTTTAATTACTTCTACATTTTTGCCTACATCAACGTAGCCACCTTCTGATACTACATCAATACGCTCATTAACAAAACGAATTGTACCTGCAGGACGAAGCGGTGTAATTGTTACTCCCACTTTTCCTAACAACTCTGTGCGATTAACGTTAGACACATAGCCTTCTTCCGTCGTTGTTGCATCCATCAACACTAACTTGTTTAAAACATGCATTTTTTTACCGAAAAATTTCATCAGGACCACCATTCCTATTATGGCTACTACAAGTGCAATAACGATCGCTATAATCATTTGTGTTATATTCGCACCTGCTAGCAGCAAGCTAAGTATTATAAGCACACCACCTAAAATACCAACAATGCCTCCGGGGACAAAAAATTCTGCGATAACGAGGGCTAGCCCTGCGATGAAAAGTAACAATGTTTCATATCCTGCAAAGCCTGCCACCATATGACCGAAGAAAAATAATCCGAGAGCTGACAATCCCATTATACCCGGAACGCCAAATCCAGGCGAATAGAGCTCCATAACAAGCCCTAAACTAGCAACGGACAACAAAATAGGTATAATTAGCGGGTTCGTAATAAAACGAGCAATTTTTTCAGCGAATGTTGGCTCAATCGGTACAATATCACTACCTTTTAGCCCCGTTACCGCCAAAAGCTCTTGAAAGTTAGCAACCGTTCCTTCAGAATAGCGGACCTTTTTTGCTTCTGCAGCAGATAATGTCAATAAATTATCTCCCCCAGCACGATATTCTGGCAAATTAATCTTTGGATCAGCCATTGCTAATGCATATTTCGGGTCACGTTCAGATGTTTCGGCTGCTGCCTGCATTTGTGCTAACCACGCACTATGCGCCTTATTGTCCGCTGCATTCCCCACTGAATCGATGACAGCCGCTGCGCCAATTGTTCCATTTGGTACCATATATATTTCATCTGCATGTAAGGCTAAAAAAGCACCAGCGGAATGCGCATCTTTGTTAATAAAAGCAATTGTACGAATTTCTGTGGCATCCATAAGCATGGCGATGTCACTAGCTGCATTGACGAATCCACCCGGCGTATGTATCTCCAGTACAATCGCTTCTGCATAATTTTCTTCTGCCTCTTTAAAAGCTCGTTCCAAAAATGCGTGAAGTCCACGTTCTACTTCATCATGAATCGGTACGTGGTAAACCTTGCTACTCGCGAAAGCTGTAGTCAATGGAAACGCTACCAAAACTGTCATCCAAATGATGATGATATAGCTTAGTATTCTCCTTTTTTGTCGCATCTTTTTCCCTCCCTTCTAACATGCTTCTCTACTGTATATACGAGAGACTTTGTAATAAGTTTCACAAAATATTGTTTATTTTTATTATACAGTGAAATTTTAATGAAAGGTTGTTTTTTATCTTCGGTTGGATGGATTTAATAGTTGCGTTGATAATGGATATGAAAAAACCGAATGAAATCTTGAGTGACTTCATTCGGCCTTTTTTTCGAATATGTACCGCAAAATGGAGCATCATGCAAAATACCCAGAATTAATCGCTAGTGCAATTAATTCCAGGTATATCATTGTCTGCTCAGTGAATCATACAATTGCGTGTTTTGAACGTAGGGATTTTTAATGGGAAATTAAATTACCACTTACGTTTACGTGCAGCTTCTGATTTCTTTTTACGTTTTACGCTAGGTTTTTCGTAGAACTCGCGCTTTCTAACTTCTTGAATTGTACCACTTTTTGATACAGTACGTTTGAAGCGGCGAAGAGCATCTTCAAGCGATTCGTTTTTGCGAACGACAGTTTTTGACATCTCTCTTTCCCTCCCTCCGAACACACGTCAATACACAATCGAATTAGGCTAATAACTAACTGTTGTGTACTAAAAAATTATACCGTATTGTCTTTTAACGGTCAATAGAAAGTATTCGAAATAGCGCAGAGAATTTTTTACACCCACTTTGTCCGAATTTTATAGCGCTTTAACGTGAACAATAAGGTGAAGAAATTTTATTTTAAATAAGGGCTTTACAAAAAATATTAGTTGGGCGTAAAATAATCCCATTCAATTTCATAACAGCCAAATCTCAAATTTTTTGTGAGTACGGAGGACCCAATATTTTGGGGTTAATTCTGCATATGTAGAAGGGATGAGTTCTCTTTCGCCATCCTACCCGTCAGCTAACTTCGTCGGCTAAAGCGAAGGAGGTCATAAAGACCACCATTCATTAGTTTTTTTGTGATGCCCAATCCAACATTCTAACCATGAGGGTCTTTTTCTTATGCCCAAATATGGATATGAAAGGCTCACATGTTTTGTAAACAGTTAGGAGACATCGATGAAAAAATTGATACATTATTTAAGTCCACCAAAAATTCTTGTACTTGGTTTTGCCATTATTATTTTTATTGGGGCATGTTTGCTCACTTTGCCGATTGCTACAGAGGATGGTAATGGCCTACCTTTTTTAAATGCCGTGTTTACTGCTACTTCCGCCACATGTGTAACAGGTTTAATTGTAGTTGATACAGGAGACACCTTTACAATGTTTGGTGAAATCGTTATTCTGGCTCTTATTCAAATCGGGGGCTTAGGATTTATGACTTTTGCAACATTGTTATTTTTGTTGTTAGGGAAAAAAATCTCTTTAAAAGAAAGGCTATTGTTAAAAGAAGCCTTTAATAATATTTCGATGGCTGGTCTTGTGAAATTGGTGAAAAGAATTTTGTTATTTACAGCACTTATTGAACTAATTGGAGGGCTTATCTTATCGATTCGATTTTCATTTGATATGCCGATTGGCAAAGCCATTTACTTTGGTTTTTTCCACTCAATTTCGAACTTTAACAATGCTGGCTTTGACTTAATGGGAGGGTTTCAAGGTTTAACAGCATATGTAGCTGATCCATTTGTTGTGTTAACCATTTGTGCGCTGATTACAATTGGTGGTTTAGGGTTTATCGTCATGAATGAGTTATATGAATATCGTGAAACAAAACGTCTTTCGGTCCATTCTAAAATTGTATTATCAGCCACAGTTATTTTAACAGTGGGTTCTACCCTTTTAATATTTTTATTTGAATTTACCAATAGTAAAACAATTGGTGATTTAACGGGAATGGGTAAAATTTTGGGCTCTTTCTATCAAGCTGTTACACCAAGGACTGCTGGATCAAATACTTTACCTATCGGGGATTTGACTCACTCTACATTGTTTTTAACTATTTTATTGATGTTTATCGGAGCGGGGTCTGGTTCTACCGCTGGTGGGATTAAAATAACAACGTTTGCCGTTTTAGCTGCTACGCTTTGGGCGCAAATTAGAGGGAAGGAAGATGTTGTTTTATTTCGTCGTAGAATTGTGATTGAAACCATTTTAAAGGCATTAACCGTGGCAATGTGCGGGATGGTCATTGTGGTGTTTGTCACCATCTTTCTTAGCATTACCGAACAAAAACATAGTTTTATGATGTATTTGTTTGAGGCTACATCTGCCTTTGGTACTGTTGGACTTTCCATGGGGCTAACTCCTGAATTGACGCCTGCTGGTCGTATACTCATTATTTTAACAATGTTTGCTGGTAGACTTGGTCCTCTAACGATTGCTTTTGCTATTACAAAACGACGAAAGCCAGAAGCTTTCCATCATCCAAAAGGAAATATAATGATCGGTTAATTAAATTCAAGAGGAGCTAACGACTATGACCATCAATCAATATGCCATCATCGGCTTAGGTAGATTCGGAGTAAGTGTTGCTAGAAGATTACATGAAGCTGGCCAACAGGTGCTTGGAATCGATATTAACGAGGAGCGGGTTGAAGATGCCGAGCTTTATGTAACACATGCAGTCGTTGCGGATACGACTGAAGAGAAGGCGCTAACCTCCATTGGAATAGGAAATTTCGACTGTGTCATTGTTGCTATAGGTAACGATATGCAATCCAGTATTTTAACTGTTTCATTGCTAAAAGAACTTGGCATAAAAAAAATTATTGCTAAAGCGCTTGGGAAAAGACATGGGCAAGTATTAGATAAAGTAGGCGCAGATTGGATTATTTATCCTGAACGCGATATGGGTGAGCGAGTAGCAAATCAGTTGCTCTCCCCTAATATGTTAAATTATATTGAGTTATCGAAAGACTATAGTATAGAAGAAATAATGATTCCTCCCAAAATGGCTAATAAAAATTTACGCGATTTAGATCTACGTGCTAAATACAATGTCAGTGTTATTGCCATTGTAAGAGGAGTAGATATCATTATCTCTCCATCTCCAGAACAATTAATTGAACAAGAAGATATTTTAGTCATGATTGGTCATCGTAAAGATATTGCGCAATTTTCCAATATTGAATAGGCTAATTAGCAAAATGAGAAAAAGTGTTAGATTGACTACCAATAATCTAACACTTTATTGCTTTACCGTTGATTTTCACTACGGTGTTGTTATCCATAAACGTTTGCCTTATCAGCTAAGTTTTATCTCATCTACGTTTTGTTACAGAAGCAAACCTGTACGAATATCCCTTATGTCGTATTTTAAAAAATTTTCTTTGTGTTACCATCTTCTTTTAATAGTTCGACCGCTTCTCTAAAGCGTTGGGAATGGATGATTTCTCTTTCTCTTAGGAAAATTAAACTATCATTCAAATCAGGGTCATCGGATAAGTCGATAATCCATTGGTATGTGGCACGTGCCTTTTCTTCTGCAGCAATATCTTCATAAAGGTCAGCAATGGGATCCCCCTTTGCCTGAATGTAGCTTGCGGTAAATGGCACACCGGCTGCATTTTGATAAAACAAAGCTTTATCATGATTCACATAATAATCACCAATTCCCGCTTCTTTTAACTGCTGTGGCGTGGCGTCCTTCGTTAATTTATAAATCATCGTCGCAATCATTTCGAGATGTGAAAACTCTTCCGTCGCTATATCCGTCAGCAAACCAACTACTTTATCAGGTAAAGTGTAACGCTGATTCATATACCGAAGTGCTGCAGCCAGCTCCCCATCAGCACCCCCGTACTGCTCTATTAAAAATTTCGCAAGCATCGGGTTACATGTACTAACTTTCACTGGATATTGGAGCTTTTTTTCATAATACCACAAACATCTTTCCCCCTAATCCAAACGTTTTTCATAAGATGTTACACTTGCCAAGGCCATGGCGTGTCGACCCAATTAAACGGATAATTCGAATAGCTTCTTCCAAAGTTCATGAGTGGTCCATATTTTTGCTCAAAATCAATTTTTAAGCGCATACTTTTTTCAGCATTTTCATTAAATTGTGTGATCGCTGTATAATCGTGAGGATGTGTATCTAAATAAAGATTTAATTCAACTAAAACAAAATCGATGGCCTGAATTTCCTCGAGAAGCTCATAAAATTCTGGTGGCATTTTTTTACTCACCTTTCATCTCACCTCTCTCAGGATTCGGATATGGGCTAAAAAATTCAGGCCATAAAGTGCCAAATTTCAGCGCTTCCTTGGCAGTTTGAAATTGTGGTAGTCCAGGTGGTTGAAAGCCTATATACAATTGCGGAGGTGTTGAATAACTTTTGACTTCAATCGGTTTACAAGGGTCGAATGGACTGATATAAGGCCGCCAATATTTAAATTGCGTAAACATAAAATCCTCCTTTCAAAACGCATTTACGTCATTCGAGTATATGAGAAGGAAAAATCAATTATTCTATAGACAAGTTAGCGTAATATAGATGGTTGATTGGAAGTACGGTCTTTAGTGGTAATTAAAAAAATAGTGTACCGGAGAAATCCCCCATACACTATTTTCTAAAGATCGCTATTAAATGATGTGAACATTAATAATTAGAATCTGCAATTAAGCCTTTCACAATCGCTACACCAGAGCTTGCCCCAATTCGGGTAGCACCTGCTTCGACCATTTTTTGCATATCTTCTAAACTGCGAACGCCACCAGAAGCTTTTACACCTAGCTCTGGACCAACTGTTTTGCGCATCAAGGCAATGTCCTCTGCTGTTGCTCCACCTGTAGAAAAACCTGTTGACGTTTTGACGAAATCTGCTCCAGCAGCCACTGAAAGTTCACATGCCTTTACTTTCTCTTCTTCGGTTAGTAGGCATGTTTCGATAATCACTTTAACAATCGCATTGCCTTTAGCCGCTTCCACCACTGCAGCAATATCTGATTGCACTAATTCAAAGTTTTGGTCTTTTAATGCCCCAATATTAATAACCATGTCCACTTCTTGTGCACCGTTAGCAATTGCATCTTTTGCCTCAAATACTTTTACAGCGGTTGTATTAGCACCTAACGGAAAACCAATAACGGTACAAACTAAAACATTTGAATTTTGTAATAGCTCGCTGCAATATTTTACCCAAGTTGGATTTACGCAAACCGATGCAAAGCCAAATTCTTTAGCCTCAGCACATAACTTTTCAATTTGCTCTTTCGTTGCCTCCGCCTTTAATAACGTGTGATCAATCATACTTGCATAATTTGTTTTCATTTAACAAGCGCTCCTTCTAACTTAAGTTGTCCGTACCTCTTTGGAATGATAACATGTTTTCACGTTTCCGTCTAATAATCGTTACACGAGAGCCAGTCTAGCCAATAAAAATATGTGCTACAAACACTATAAATTATTAAATTTTATCATGCCCATACAAGCTCATTATTATGAAGTAAAAAGGATTGTCCATCTTCAACAGATAGACAATCCTTTATCAATTATTTTACCGTTTCTAGTAAACGTACAAACTGCCCTTTAGAATGTGGATAGCCTGCTTGTGTAATTTTGACTTTTACAAGTTGACCAATAAGGTTTTCAGGTCCTTCAAATACTACTTTTAAATAGTTATCAGTATAACCTGTTAATAAACCTTCTTCATCACTACCATCATGAACAAATTCCTCTGGGATTACTTCTAACACATCATTTTCAAAACGACAAGCATATTCCTTTGCTAGTTGGTCGTTTAAAGCGATTAAACGATGCACGCGCTCATTTTTAATGTCCTCATCCACTTGGTCTTCCATACGTGCTGCCGGCGTGCCTGTACGAGGTGAGAATGGGAAAACATGTAATTCAGAAAACTTATGGTCACGAATAAAGTTGTAGGTTTCCATAAATTCTTCTTCTGTCTCCCCTGGGAAACCAACAATTACATCGGAAGTAACAGCTAAATCTGGTAAAGCTTCATGTAATTTTGTTAAGCGCTCACCGAAAAATGCCATCGTATATTTTCGACGCATACGTTTTAAAACCGTATCCGAACCAGATTGAATTGGAATGTGTAAATGATTGACAACGATTTTTGAGTCACGTAAAACCTCAATGACTTCATCTGTTAGTTGGCTTGCTTCAATAGAAGAAATACGTAAACGTTTTAATCCTTTTACATTCGCTTCTAAATCACGTAACAACTGTGCAAGATTATAGTCTTTTAAGTCTTGACCATAACCCCCTGTATGAATACCTGTTAGTACAATTTCGAGATAACCAGCATCTACTAACTGCTGTGCTTGTTTGACAACTTCTTGTGGATCACGAGAGCGCATTAAACCACGCGCCCAAGGAATAATACAAAATGTACAGAAGTTATTGCAACCCTCTTGGATTTTTAACGATGCACGTGTTCGGTCTGTAAATGCCGGTACATCTAACTCTTCATATACACGGTTTTTCATAATGTTGCGTACAGCATTAATCGGTTGACGCTCATTACGATATTGTTCAATATAGCCTAGTAATTTTGTACGGTCCTGTGTCCCTACCACAATATCAACACCAGGAATAGCCATAATTTCTGCTGGCGATGTTTGCGCATAACAGCCTGTTACACAAATAACAGCATCCGGATTTTGACGGACAGCTCTGCGAATAACTTGACGTGATTTTTTATCACCCGTATTTGTTACTGTACATGTATTAATCACATAAACGTCCGCTTTATGATCAAACTCCGTACGTTCATAGCCTTCTTCTTTAAACAGTTGCCAAATAGCTTCTGTTTCATAATGATTTACTTTACAACCTAGCGTATATAGAGATACGGTTTTTGGAGGCGCGTAACTCATAATTAATTTCATCCTTTCAACATCACATAACATTGTGTTTCGTATTTATAAGTATTTTTTTGTGTTCTTATTTTAGATACGAGAACTATAATAACACAAACCTTTTAAAATCAGTACTTATTAGATTTTTTTATAAAATAACTAAGCATAACAAATAGCTACTGCCGAACTTTAACACGCTCTGCTATCAATTATCTCAATATAATATCACCTTTGAAAACGAAACCTTCTATCAGTAATTGCCATCCTTTTTTATCATTTAATTGTTTTTTATTGTCATATTATAAAATACATTTCTTTTTTCCAATATAGCAACAAAGCTGGTGAAATGATATACTTTCAATGTAATTGTATGATTACATAACTAATAGTGCCCTTAAACGGTTTACAAAAAACGGAGGAATTAGTATGAACATTCTTGAAGCATTATCTCTTTCAGTACCCTATATTCACTTAGCATTAAAAGAAGAAGCAATAGTAGCGGTTATTGATAAAGAAACTGAAACTGTTGTAAAATGTTTAGCTGGTAAACGCATCGATGTAGGTTATCAAGACGGGCACAAAGTAAACGCTAACGATGAGAATATTTACACTGCTTTAAAAGGGCAAAATTCAGATATCATTATCCCAGAAGATGTTTACGGAATTTTCATTTATGCATTTGCTTTTCCAATTCGTGAACATGGTAAAGTTGTGGGAGCACTTGCTTTTGGTTTACCAATCGACAACAAACTTAAACTTGAAGAATATATGAATAAAATGGAAGCTATTATTAACAGTTTACAAGATAAAGTACATAACGTAGCTTCTCATTCTGAGGAGCTAGCAGCCACTAGTGACGAAATTAACACGCAAGCACAGCACGCACTAGATGATGCTAAAAAAACACACGAAGTAACCAATTTAATAAAAAGCATCTCGCGTCAAACAAATTTACTTGGCTTAAATGCATCGATTGAAGCAGCTCGTGCTGGTCAACATGGCGCTGGTTTTAATATTGTGGCACAAGAAGTAAGAAAACTTTCTTCTGAAACATCGAACGCGACAGAAAGTATTGAAACGTCATTACGAAATATTAATAGTAGCCTTGAAAATCTGAAACAAAACATGGGGCAAATTAATGGTGCAACAAATGAACAGGCTCAACTAGTTCAAGATTTCAGCGAGATTATTGGTGAATTAACAGTATTAAGTAGCAAGATGAAAGTTTTTATGCAAGAAGCCTTAAAATAAATAAACTGCTCTAACAGGCAACTTTCAAGCACTGTAATCGCTCCAATTGTTAGATAAAGCTAACAATTGGGCTTTTTTATTCCTGTAATCCTTTGACATTAACCAATCTATTTTTTCAAAAACTTTCCCCTTCTCAGCACTACTTTAAAATTTGCTACTACGGTAAATTCGCTCGATTGCATCATGCTTTTCTTATCTAGCAGTAATTCCCTACAACCGTTGGACGGCAATCGCACTAAAAAACTGCCACCTGCATGTGCAGACAGCAGCTTTCTTAAAACGCGCTTTACAAAGGGATTTACACACTGGTAAAATGCTTTACTCCGTGACAGTTCCACTTGCAAAAAATAGCAATACCACAAGGCTAAACCGCAGTTTTATTCAAATTCATATGATATTGCAGATAATGCATAAAGAGGCGCCGTTTCTGCTCGTAAAATTCTTGGTCCTAGAGACATTGTTTGGGCACCTGCTTGCATTAACATTTCAGCTTCCTTACGCGCAATCCCACCTTCTGGTCCAAAGACGATAAGGATGGATTTTGCTTGCTTGTCAACCATGGTTTTTAGCTTATCTGCAAACCTTGTTCGTTTTTCGGCTTTGGCATCCTCTTCATCTGCAATAAAAACCGCATCGAAATCTCCAATTTGTGACACAAGCTGCTTAAAGTGAATCGGTTCATAGATTTTGGGAATATGTGTGCGATGTGATTGTTCCGCTGCCTCTTTTGCAATTTTTTGCAAGCGCTCTTGTTTTTTCGCACCCTTTTTCACATCCCATTTCACAATGGAACGTTCCGCTTCAAATGGTAATAAAGCATACATGCCTAGCTCCGTTGCCTTTTGCGTGATAAGCTCTAGTTTATCGCCTTTAGGCAACCCACACGCCACTGTTACACGCACTGGTAGTTCAGGGGATGGAATGGTTTGTCCCGTCGCTTGCACTAAGACATCCTCATCTTCAAAGGCCGTAATCGTACAAATATAAGCTGTGTCTTGTGCCACAACGATGATTTCAGCACCTTCTTTCATCCGCATAACACGCATAATATGACGGGCATCTTCACCTGTAATGCGCGCTTCATGAATGGCCGTCTCAATAAAATAGCGTTGCATACTGCTCACTCCTCTCAATAGAAGAAGCGCCAAATCGTCAGCACTCGGCTCACAATTTGCGCTTCCTCGGTTCATTTATAGTGGACGACGGGCGATAATCGCTACCCAATCTTCCATTAATAATACTTCTTCAATAACAAAGCCAGAAGCTTCTAGTGCTGCTTTTACATCATCTCGTTTCGCTCCGATGATGCCTGAAGTGACGTATAATCCACCCGGTTTGACAATCGTAAATGCATCGTCAGTAAAGGACATTATGATTTCCGCTAAAATATTGGCAACAACAACATCTGCTGGCTCCTTGACAGTATCCAATAGGTTACCATGGAAAACTTGCACTGTATCGCTTACTTTGTTCAACGCAACATTTTCTTTAGCAGAACGTACAGCAACTTCGTCTAAATCAAGGGCATGCACACTTTTTGCACCTAGCATTGCAGCACCAATGGACAGAACCCCTGAACCTGTGCCAATGTCAACAACCGTGTCGCCTTCTTTCACGACCTTTTCCAGCCCTTGTAAGCACATTACTGTCGTTGGATGTGTTCCTGTTCCAAATGCCATGCCAGGATCTAACTCAATGATTAACTCATCCGTTGAAACGGGTGAATAGTCTTCCCATGTCGGTACAATTGTAAAGCGTTCCGAAATTTTAACAGGGTGATAATATTGCTTCCACGCTGTTGCCCAATCTTCCTCGTTCACTTCTACAATCGAAACAACATTTTCGCCAATATCAATGTTAAATTTCGTTAAATTTGTAATGGCCGCCTTAATCTCTTCGACTGTTTCATTTAAAAAGCTAGACTCTGATAAGTAAGCTTTAACGATGACTCCCTCTTTTGGAAAATCATCTTCATTTAGCGCATAAATTTCTCCATACTGATCTTCCCGTGGCTTCGCATATTCAGCTGAATCTTCAATAACAACACCGCTAGCCCCTGCTTCATGCAAAATGTTTGAAATTGCTTCCACCGCTTCATTTTTTGTATGAATGGATAATTCTGACCACTTCACGTAGCTCTTCAGCTCCTCTAATTATTCACCTTGGAATTTTTTCTTGATTTTATCAAATAGTGAGCTTCCTTGTTCTTCTGGAATATCACCACTGATTTCTGCAAATTCACGTAGTAATTGTTTTTGTTTCTCTGTTAGTTTTTCTGGTGTGACAACTTTAACTGTGACATATTGGTTACCTGTTCCATACCCATGCACATTTTTAACGCCTTTATCTTTCAAGCGGAATTGAGCACCTGATTGTGTGCCTGCAGGAATACGTAATTTTACTTTTCCATGCACAGTTGGTACCTCAATTTCATCACCTAGTGCTGCTTGAGGGAATGTTAATTTTAATTCGTAGTAGATATCATCTCCATCACGTTCAAATTCATTGTGCCCTTGAACACGGAACATAATGTATAGGTCACCAGCTGGACCGCCATTAATACCTGGTTCACCCTGACCCGACACACGAATTTGTTGACCGTCATCTACACCTGCTGGAATAGACACTTTGATTGTTTTACGTTTTTGAATTTTCCCTTCTCCACGACAAGTTGAACATTTTTCTTTAATGATTTTACCTGTTCCTTGACATGTTGAACAAGTACGACGATTCATCATGCGACCAAAAGGTGTATCGACTGCTTGGTTAATTTGCCCAGCACCTTTACATGTCGAACATGTTTCTGGTGATGTCCCTGGTTTTGCTCCAGAGCCATGACAAGTATCACATGTTTCATCTTTTGGAATCTCGATTTCTGTTTCTTTCCCGAAAATCGCTTCCTCAAATTTAATATTCATGCGATATTGCAAATCATCACCTTTGCGTGGTGCATTCGGATCTTGACGTCGTCCACCGCCACCAAAGAATGAACTGAAAATATCCTCGAAGCCGCCAAAGCCGCCGCCTCCGAAGCCACCGCCGCCAAAGCCTGCGTTAGGATCTTCGTGGCCAAATTGGTCATAGCGCGCTTTTTTCTGATCGTCACTTAGAACTTCGTAAGCCTCAGCAATTTCTTTGAATTTTTCATCTGCACCTGGCTCTTTATTTAAGTCAGGATGGTATTGCTTTGATAATTTACGATATGCTTTTTTAATATCATCTTTAGAAGCCGATTTCGTTAAACCAAGCACCTCGTAGTAATCGCGTTTCTCCATGATTCACACTCCGCTCTTTTTGCATAAAATCTATTGTAACATGCAGTTTAAAAAACTGCTTTAATTTTCGCCATAATTTTCTCATTACTATCATTGTATCTATGATATCTCTAGCATTATAGAAATGTAACTGACATGCCCATTCTTTTTTCTATAAAGAATAGAAAGAGAAAAGCCAAAGCCGCAAGCGGTCTTTGGCTTCTTCACTTTACTGTGCTGTTGATATCTTATTTATCGTCTTTTACTTCTTCAAAGTCAGCATCAACGATACCATCGTCTTTTTTGTCAGTTCCAGCCTCTGGACCTGCTTCGCCACCTTGAGCCGCTTGAGCCGCTGCTGCAGCTTGTTCGTAAACTTTCATTACTAGAGGCTGTAATACGCCTTCTAATTTTTCTTTCGCTGATTTAATACCTTCTAATTCACCAGCTTCAAGCGCTTTTTTAAGCTCATCACGAGCATCTTCTACAGATTTTTTCTCATCTTCTGTAATTTGCTCACCTAAATCAGCAATTGTTTTGTCAACTTGGAACACTAATTGGTCTGCTTCGTTGCGAAGATCAGCTTCTTCTTTACGTTTTGCATCCGCTTCTGCATTTGCTTCAGCATCTTTTACCATGCGTTCGATTTCTTCATCTGATAAACCAGAATCAGATTGGATAACGATTGTTTGTTCTTTATTTGTACCTAAATCTTTCGCTTTAACAGACACGATACCATTTTTGTCAATATCAAATGTTACTTCGATTTGTGGAATACCACGTGGAGCTGGTGGGATATCCGCTAATTGGAAGCGACCTAATGTTTTGTTATCCGCTGCCATTGAACGCTCACCTTGCAATACGTGAATATCTACTGCTGGTTGGTTATCTGCTGCAGTTGAGAATACTTGTGATTTAGATGTTGGAATTGTTGTGTTACGATCGATTAATTTTGTGAACACGCCACCCATTGTTTCAATACCTAAAGAAAGTGGTGTTACGTCAAGAAGTACTACGTCTTTCACATCACCTGTTAATACGCCACCTTGAACTGCAGCACCCATTGCTACTACTTCATCAGGGTTTACACCACGGTGAGGCTCTTTACCAGTTTCTTTACGTACAGCTTCTTGTACGGCAGGAATACGAGTAGAACCACCAACTAAAATTACTTGGTCAATTTCTGAAGTAGATAGACCTGCATCAGATAATGCTTGACGTACTGGACCTACTGTACGATTTACTAATGGTAATGTAATCTCATCGAATTTCGCACGAGTTAAAGAGATTTCTAAGTGTAATGGACCTGCTTCACCAGCCGTAATGAATGGTAATGAAATTTGTGTAGACGTTACACCTGATAAATCTTTTTTCGCTTTTTCAGCAGCGTCTTTTAGACGTTGCATAGCCATTTTGTCTTTAGAAAGGTCAATGCCATTTTCTTTTTTAAATTCGGCAACTAGATATTCGATTACTGCGTCATCGAAATCGTCCCCACCAAGTTTGTTATCACCAGCTGTAGCTAATACTTCGAATACACCGTCACCTAATTCAAGGATTGATACGTCGAATGTACCACCACCAAGGTCAAATACTAATACTTTTTGGTCTACATCTTGTTTATCTAAACCGTAAGCAAGTGCAGCAGCTGTTGGCTCATTAATGATACGTTCTACTTCAAGACCAGCAATTTTACCAGCGTCTTTTGTAGCTTGACGTTGTGCATCGTTAAAGTAAGCAGGTACAGTAATAACTGCTTTCGTTACTTTTTCACCTAAGTAATCTTCTGCATAGCCTTTTAAGTATTGAAGAATCATTGCTGAAACTTCTTGTGGTGTGTATTCTTTATCCTCCACTTTTACTTTTTCAGCTGTACCCATTTTAGATTTAATTGAAATAATCGTATTTGGATTTGTTACTGATTGGCGTTTTGCTACTTCCCCAACTTGTTTTTCACCATTTTTGAATGCTACTACAGATGGAGTCGTACGGTTTCCTTCTGGGTTTGGAATAACTTTTGGCTCTCCGCCTTCAAGTACAGATACACAAGAGTTTGTTGTTCCTAAGTCAATACCGATAATTTTGCTCATAGTAAAATTTCCTCCTATTATTAAAACGCAAATGCGTTAATTAACTAATTATTTTTTCAAATAGTACGATGACTATTCGTTTACAGATACCATAGTTGGGCGTAATACGCGATCTTTTAAAATATACCCTTTTTGAAGCTCACGTAATACAACACCTTGTTCTTTTTCACTATCTTGTTCTTGCATAACAGCTTGGTGAACATTTGGATCAAATTGCTCTCCTTCAGCTTTTATCACTTGTAAGCCTTCTTTTTCAGTTGCTTCTACTAGTGATCGGTAGACCATTTCAATACCTTTTACAATTGAGACTGCTTCTTCAGAAGTTGGCTCTATTTGTAAAGCACGTTCGAAATTATCTAATACCGGCAATAAATCCGATAACAGACTTTGTGCACGATATTTTTCAGCCGCCTCACGATCAAGTTGTGTACGGCGACGTAAATTGTCAAAGTCAGCACGCAGGCGTAGATGGCGATTTTCCTCATCATCTAGCTTTGCTTGTAATTCTGCTAGTTTCGCTTCATACTGCTCTTCAATCGTTAGTTCTTTCACTTCTTCTGGCGTTTCTGTTTGTTCTACAGTTGCCTCATTTTCAGCTTGTACATTTTCTTGTACAAGGTCTTTGTTTTCTGTTGTTTCAGTCACTTAAATCCTCCTCATTATCATTCACTACGATTCTTCGTAAAGGCTTGAGATAAGTCCATGCGCATTACTTCAAGCAAAGCAACAACACGCTTGTAATCCATACGCGTTGGACCAATAATTGCAATGGCCCCCTGTTGATCCTCACCTATTGAATAAGTCGTCGTGATGACACTACAGTTTTCCATTTCTAACTGCTGATTTTCCGAGCCTATACGAATATGAATACCCGATTCGTTCGGATGGAAAAGCGACTGCACTTGGCTAGTCGTTTCCATTAAGTCCAAAATCATTCGGACTTTATTTAAATCGTGGAATTCCGGTTGGTTGAACATATTTGTTTTACCACCATAGAAAATTTTACTTTCCGAATTTTGCATCGTAGCTGAAACGAGCGAATGGATAAAATCATCCGCCGATCGAACATGTTGCTGCAAGATAGCCAGAATTTCAATTTCCAGCTTTTTATGGATTTCATCTAACGAAACACCGACTAAGCGCTCATTTAAAATGTTCACCATTTTTTCTAGTTCAGCAGCGGTAAAATTAGGTGGTAAACTAAACATGCGGTTCTCAACATGTCCGTTATTCGTTACGATAATCGCTACTGCCGCGTCGCTTGAGAGTGGCACGATAGAAAAACGCTTTACTCGATGTCTTTGGACATCTGGTCCTAAAAGAATCGATGTATACGATGTCAGCTCAGATAAAATATTCGCTGATTTTCGGATAATGTGCTCTACTTCTACTAGACGTTCGTTGAAAATCGATTGAATTTGCTGAATATCCCATGAATTAATGCCCTGTGGATTCAACAAATGATCTACATAAAATCTATACCCCTTTTCCGAAGGCACTCGACCAGAGGACGTATGGGTTTTTTCTAAGAACCCTAATTCCTCTAAATCCGCCATTTCGTTTCTAATAGTGGCTGGACTAAATGTAATCTCTTGTTTTTTTGAGATTTGGCGAGAACCTACCGGCTGTGCAGACATAATGAAATCGTCTACGATTACTTGCAATATCTGTAATTGCCGATTTGTTAGCATGATCATCACCTCTGTTAGCACTCAACTAAGAGGAGTGCTAATACTATTATTAAGTTATCAAATCCCACATTTTATGTCAACGATATCGCTCAATCTTCTAGCAAAAATTGTTGAAAAACTTCATTCCCGACAAATCGTCCCTTGCGTGTAAGCCGAATGCCTACAGCATCGTGTGCCAAAAGCCCTTCTGATACTAGCTTATCAATGACATGTCCATAACGGTCCATCATTGACTCATTAAATCTTTCTTCATATATATTGTGTGTAATTCCATCCGTTTTACGCAGCCCTAAAAACATTTGTTCTTCGCGTTGTTCAGTTGCTGTTACAACATGCTCCTGCATGATAGGTAAGTCCCCCGCATTTACAGCATCCATATATTTTTTTAAAGGACCATAATTTGAATAACGCGTGCCATTCATATAGCCATGTGCACCTGCGCCAAAACCAGCATATTCATCATTTTCCCAATAAATTTTATTGTGCGTTGAAGTAAAGCCTGCTTTCGCAAAATTGCTGATTTCATATTGCAAATAACCATGCAATTTCATTTCTTGCATTAGCACTTCATACATATCCGCTTCTAAATCTTCCGTTGGTAAGCTCAGTTTCCCTTTCGCATATTGATTATAAAAAATTGTTTTTGGTTCTACGATAAGAGAGTAAGCTGAGAAATGTGGTAGCTCAAGCGCAAACGCTTTATCTAGTGAATCTTTCCATTGCGCCATCGTTTGACCAGGCAAACCATACATTAAATCGATGCTTATATTTTGGAAACCGACCTTTTTAGCGAGTGCAATTGTATCGTAGACGTGCTTATTGCTATGTGTGCGACCAATTTTTTTCAATAATTCTTGGTTAAATGATTGAACGCCCATACTTAAACGATTGACGCCTCCATCAAACAAGGCATGCATTTTCGCCTCTGATAATTCATCTGGATTCGCCTCTGATGTAAATTCTGTCACACGATCCATTGGAATATACGTGCGAATCTTGTTGAGCAATCTCGTCAATTGTTCTGGAGATAAAGCAGTCGGTGTTCCACCGCCAAGAAATATCGTTTCAATTTGTTGAAAATGTTGCGGATATTTTTCCGTAGCAAGCGCCATCTCCTTGCCAAGTGATTCTATATATTCATCCACAGGTTGATTTTTAAAGTAAAATTTGTTGAAATCGCAATAATTGCAAATTTGATGACAAAAAGGAATATGAATGTAAACACCTCGTGCCATAGCTATCCCTTCTTTCTTGTTGAGTTTTTCCATTTCTTCATTATAAACAAACGAAATAAAGAACGCTATGAATCCATCCAGATATTTAAAAGAACTGTAAAAACATTGTTTTATAAAAGTGAACTCTCATAACGTCTTTGCAAAAATTAAAAAGCAAAAACTAGTATCAAGATACGTACGCAATATATTTTATATAGAAGATAGAACATGACAATTCAGCTAACATGATGACACACCGCTCGCGGAACCTACCTTTGGAATGGAAAAGTTTCATTTGCTTCTACAATAAGGAACACTTTATCTAAAAAAAAAATCAAAACTACCATCATCATGAGTAGTTTTGATTTTTTTATGTTTGCTCTTAATAACATAGCAATCCCACTATTATGCCAAGCACGACCAGTATATAAGGCGGGACTGCCCAGCGCAAGGATAGCAACAAAAATATAGCCGCTAAAAGAATATCTAATCCACTTAGAATTGTTTGGGTCACAATTGGATGGATAAAAGCACTAGCTAAAATCCCAACAACCGCAGCATTAGCACCAGCCATTGCACCTTTTAAAGCCACATGCCTGCTCATAGTGAGCCAAAAAGGCATTGCCCCAACAATTAAAAGAAATGCAGGTAGGAAAATTGCAATCGTTGCAACCACTGCTCCTGGCACGCCAGCAATGACCATCCCAATATAAGAAGCAAATGTGAACAATGGACCTGGAACTGCCTGTGTAAGACCATAGCCTGCTATAAAGTCAGATGCGCTCATTAACCCACTTTGCACAAACTGCGTTTCGAGTAACGGTAATACTACATGGCCGCCACCAAATACGAGGGCACCTGCTAGATAACATTTTTCTATAATTGTTAATAAGTCATCTTTTACAAATGAATTAGCTATTGGTAATGCAATCATTAACATAGCAAATAATGCTAAAAGTAAACCACCTGTTGTTTTAGATATAGGTAAGTTTTTTTGCGCGGTATCATCTACACCGTTCGTTTGCTTAAACAGCCGTGCACCTATTGAAGCTGCCAATGCGATGACAGTAACTTGTGCAAATGGATTTCCCCAAAATTGGAGCGTTAAAAGCGCCAAAATTGCTATTATCAAGTGCACTACGCTAGGAATTAACTTTTTGGACATATCCCAAATGGCTTGTGCCACGATGGCAACAGCAACCAATTTCAAGCCTTGAATCCATCCCATATCTATCTCTAGATGCGAGTAAAAATAGGCAAATAGAGTTAATAGTAATACAGATGGTAACGTAAACCCAAGAAAGGAGGCTAAGCTTCCCAACAGTCCACCACGTAGTAAACCAATGCCCATTCCTACCTGACTGGATGCAGGCCCAGGGAGAAATTGACTAAGTGCCACTAAGTTACTGTACTCTTTATCTGATAACCATTTTCTTTTTTGCACGTATTCAATTTGAAAAAAACCTAAATGCGCTGTTGGACCCCCAAAAGACGTACAGCCTAATTTAAAGGAAATAAGAAAAATCTCTAACAACTTTGGCAAACTGTTCACTACTTTCCATGTGATATACAATCATATTACACGGAGAATATCTTATAATAGATTAAGATATTGTAAAATTTACTTAAAGCATCGAATATTCATTTCTCGCGTATTTTGATAGCTGGGCCACTTTTAACATCACTTGCAGTAACAGGAATCAGTTTATATGTCTTATCTGTTAGATAGCGTGCATCGAAGCGAATCCCCCACTTTGTATGTTCTTCATTTAATGTATAAGAAGAATCTTGACGCCATGTTTTGCCTGATTGCGATACAATATTAAAATTTAACGATTCATTTGTAGTTTCTTGTGTCTCAACGTATACTGTAGTTGAAATCGGTGTAGATACAACTTTTTCTACCTTAATTTCCTGACCATCACTAAGCTTAATGGTTTTATTAACCGCAATTACTTTTCGATCCGCTTGCAGTTGCTTTTGAGATGCTTCTACCTTAAATGCCCAAGGCTCAGGAATGGGCTTTTCCCAATTCCAATCGTTATAGAGGATATTCAGCTGCAACAGTTCATCTTGAGGTAAATCACGCATTTTAACACTGCTATATATTGTATAAGTATTTTCTGATTGGGCAATGGTCTGACCACCATTTCGAACGGTATAATTTTGACCGTTCACGAGTACTTGCGGAAAGAAAAAAATTTGATAGTCGAAATTTACATCTTTCGCCGGTTCAAAAGTTGCATTTAACAATAGTTGATTATCATCAACCATCACCTCGTTTAAAGTCAATCTCCCAAAATCATTTTCTGTTGATTGACCAACAAGTGTTTTATAAGCTGCAAAATCCGACTGATTATCATTAAAAATAGAAGAGACAACGCGGCTACCTACCATTAATAAACCGGCAACAAATAAAATACTTACTACAATGATTACCCATTTACGTTTTCCTTTTTTTTCGGGATACACTTCATGCACATGCGATTCAATTGACAAACAAACACCCCCAATCCCTTTAATCTATCAACGAGTACTTCCCTATGATTCATTGTAATAACGAGCTAGGCATTATATAACTAAATAAGTGCCAGTCACTTACACAATTTAATAAAAATCCACGTAGATTTCTGTGAACTACTTTGTACCCGCAGAAACCGAAGTGAATTGTTATACTTTAGGAAAACTGATTTTATCCCCTCTTCTTCAACCATAGCAACGTTTGTTGTAAGCCTTCCTGATAACTAGTCTGTGGCAACGTGCCAATCAAGCTTTCATACTTTGCCCCGCTCAAAATAACAGGCTCCTCTGTTAAATACATCATCTCCTTCATTTCCTTCATAAACGGAGAAAAGATTGCTAAAATACCAATCATTGCGTTGGAAACCGTTCGTACTTTCTTTTTATAACCCGTAATATCTCGAATTATCTCCAATAATTGTTCTCCTGTAATAGGATGCACAGCCGGCACATTCCAATTCTGATTATATGTGTCTGAGCGCAATGCCAATTCAACGATTGCTTTAGCTCCATCGACTGTATAGAGGAATTCTCTAGCCACTTGCATATGCCCAACGAAGTTTGCCTTTTTATTACTAATAACACTTTTTAATGTTTCATTTAGAATTGTATTTTCTGCATTGGGGCCATATAAATCAGGCATATGGACGATTAATGAAGGCACACTACTAGCCTTCAATTTATTTTCCATTGCTAATCGTATCTTCCCCTTTTTCGTATGAGGTTCTTTAATTGCCTCCTCTGTTACAATAGAAGATTGCCTACCATATGCGTAGATATTGTCCACTAGTGCAATCTTTGCTTGTTGCGTTTGTGCGACATTGATAATTGAATGGATACACTGAATATGTGTTTCTTCCCATTCTTGATAAGGGAAACTAATTGCATGAAACATAACATCAATCCCAACAGATGCCTTCCTTACATGCTCTTCATTAAAGACATCCCCAGGAAAAATCGACACATTCGAGTAACTTTCAAAAAGCGCTTGCAACTTCTCTTTCCCCCTAGCGAAAGCCACAACTTGTATGCCTCTAGCTGCTAATTCACTCACTATCGCAAAACCTATTCCACCTGAAGCACCCATGACTAATGCTTTTTTCATCATCTATTCCTCCTTTTAATTAACCACTGGTCAATAGATGTTAAAAGAAAACTCTAGATTCACTTTCACATCTAGAGCAACATTATTTAAGCCAATGCTTTAACGAGAAATTTAGCATGGACATCTACCGCCTCTTGCGCTTCATCATAGTTCATCACATAATGGTGATAATGTGAAACAAAACCGTGTAATGCAAGAAATGTTGAATGAATATCCGAAATGAACAATGTTTTTGCTGATAAAGCTTGAACCGATTGCGCAAATTTTTCATAGCTAAGATTAGCAGCCTCTTGCGATAATCCATCGATATGAAGATCTTTCGTCATAAACATCAATTCATATTGGCTTTGATAGTTTAATCCAAATTTCATAAAGCCAACAAAGACATCGTAAAGTTTGTTTTGATACTCTCCAGTTCCATTTACAATGTCATCTAACATTTGATTTATTTCAGTAAAATACTCACCTATAATGCAATAAAATAATTCCGCTTTATTTTTAAAATGATAGTAAATTGCTCCATGACTACATCCAAGTTCTTTCGCGATACTACGCATGGAAACTTGGTGAAAACCCTTTTCAATAAACTGTTTATGAGCTTCGTCAACAATCATCTTGAGTGTCAATTCTTGTGCTGATGGTTTACGTGGCGACATGGAATCCTCCTTCAACTGACCAGTGGTTAATTATTAGTATAGAATGTTTTCATTTATTTGGCAAACCTTAATTTTAATAGAAATCATTTTACGGTTCCTCTTCTAAACATTGTATTAAGCAAAACCTCTATTTTCTGACAGTGATTAAATGGTGCAATCCTGCACAGACAATAAATAAAGGATGCCAACACTACTTCGTCAGCGATCCTTCAATTTATTATTAAATTAAACTTTTTACTACTTTAGATATAACGGCACCTTCTGCTTGACCAGATAATAATGGTTTTGCAATCTTCATCGCTTCACCCATATTCATACCTTTACTAACGCCTGCTGCTAGTAATTTTTCAGCAATTTCCGCTTCGCTTAATTGCTTAGGAAGGAAGGTTTTTAATAACACTAATTTTGCTTCTTCTTTTTCGATTAAATCTGCACGGCCAGCATTTTGCGCGCCTTCTAATGCCTGATTCGTTTGTTTTACTTCACGATTAATAATGGCAATCTCCTCTGGTTGAGTTAGAGGTTCACCTTTTTCTTTCTCTGCTAAATCTAATGCTGATTTAACTAGTGTTAGCACACCTTTTGCTAAGACATCCTTTTCCTTCATTGCTGTTTTTAGTTGTTCAAATACTGCTATTTTTAACATCCAACTCACTCCTCTATCATTGCTAATTGTCAATGATTATTGCACATTGTGACGACCAAAACAAATTATTTTGCTTTCTTCAACATTTCCACATCGGCCTTTGTTTCTAATATGTCAAGTGTTAACACGTTCATCTTTGCATCTACTTTATCTATTTTTGCACTAAGATTTTGTTCTACTGAATCTAGTTTCGTTTCTAGCGAATTTAGTCTTGTTTCAACCGATCCTAATCTTATTTCTAGTGAATCTAGTCTCGTTTCAACCGACCCTAGTCTTGTTTCTAATGAATCTAGTCTCGTTTCAACTGAATCTAGTCTTTTGTCTAGCGCTTTGATTTGTTGTTGAATCTCTGTTTTCACGCCCTGCACTTGTGTAGAGAGCTCCAAAATAGCTTGAAGAATTGCATTTTGATTGATTTCAGGATTCATAATCGACTTCCTTTCTTCAAATTTATCTATTCGTTATTTATACACTCGTTATGTTCACTGATAAATGTTGCTAATCGACTAGAGTTATTCAAACTCTACTACACTATTCTATCTATGCTTTTTAATGAAGTCAAAACATCAAAAATTTCAATTTGTCAAGAATTCGTCTTGCAATTTCACTTCATAAAATCGCATTGCCTTCAAATCTCCTTGATATGAAAAAACCCCCTGCTTGATTAACGTTCGTAAACGATACTCAATCCACTCGTCTCCTGTAAATTGTTGCATATGTCCGTATACTTCACCTATTAAACGTGCCGCTTTCTTAAACGTTACGGTACCCTCTTCTTGATACATCCGCTTGGCACATTCAATAATAAAATCATCATCTCGATTTTCATGTAGGCTATGTAATAGCCCATCACATGTCCATGTTCGTAACAGATGGACTTTATCTGCTAATAAGCTTTTACCTTCCTTCATTAAGGCTTCCCTTGCTTCATTTTTTAGTTCATCCATAGCAAACTGTTCATAAAAATACAGGAGGTTTTCTTCATTCAATTCTCCTGAAGTTCGTGGATAATCCGCTATTTGTGGATGCATCTCCTTTTCATGAAAAGCCTTGTACGTATCAATGACTCGCACTGCATTCACTTTGCCTTCTAGCATGGCTAGTACAAGTCGTAATCCTGTTTGTTCATGTGCATTTTGGCATGTCCAAATAACGATTTTTTGATGTGGTAAAATATTGTTTATTTTCTCTATTGCAGTTTGCATACATTGTCGATAATGATTACGTTCATCCTCGTCCATATTGTACCGCTTGTTGAACCATTCAAGTCTCGCTTCTATTCCCGAAGCTTGATGTATATCTTTTACTGGCCCAATCGATAAATTATCTGGCCAAACAATAATATCCTCTGTCTTTTGATATTCTAACGTTCTAAATGCTGCTTTTAGACTTCCTGCTGGCGAATCACCAAAAACAATATGTATTGTCTGCGCTTTATCCATTTGTTCCTTATCTTCTGTCATATGTAGGAGTATTTGCTGCATGTCCTCTCTCGACTTTCCATTTAATAGAGATATGAAAAGCATTGACTTTGCTTCCGCTTCACTTAGTTGATTGATTCTTTCTTTTAATCGATTAACATCTTCCAACATTCCATTCAAATCCTCTCCACCATTCATTTTTCCAGTTACTATCATAACAGCATTCCCATTTCTCTTATCATAGCGCAATTCATGTTTTTTCTAAAATGTTCAACAACGCAAATAATTGACCTTACCCTCCACTTCTCTTTAAAACAACTAAAACTTTAAATTTAACTAAACTGATTACTTTTTTCTATTAATCGAACCATTCTTTCTATCAGAAAATGTATTGCTCATAAGGATTTATCATGCTAAGATGCCAATAATTCCTACAAAACTAATTTGTTAAGTAGGTAAAACAAAGGGGATGATGATATGGGTCAAATTATTGCCAATACCATAAAGCAGTCGATAATCGATTTAATAGGGCATACACCACTATTAGCGTTAAATCAGTATACGAAAGAACTACAACTTGAAGCGGAAATTATTGCGAAGCTAGAATATTTTAATCCTGCGAATAGTGTAAAAGATCGTATTGCTAAAGCGATGATTGAGGATGCTGAAGCACGTGGAGTTTTAACAAAGGACAAAACGATTATTGAAACAACAAGTGGGAATACTGGTATTGGGCTTGCAGCTATCGCAGCAGCAAAGGGCTATAAGTTACGTATCTACATGCAAGATGGTGTAAGCGAAGAACGAACAAAGGTTGTGAAAGCATATGGAACCGAGGTTGTGCCATTTTCCGATGTACCAGAGATGGTAGCGGCATTTGAAGAAACTGATGGCGATTTTGTTGAAACCATTAAAGTATTTAGAGAAACTGTCGTTGATAAGGATGAAAATGTCGTCTTTCTAAATCAACTGGATAATGAAGCCAATCCTAACATTCACGAACGCACTACTGGGCCAGAAATTTGGGAGGACACAGCAGGACAAATTGATATTTTTGTTGCTGCAATAGGTACAGGAGGCACCATTAGTGGTGTAGGTGCTTATTTAAAATCCAAAAATCCAGCCATACAAATTATAGGCGTAGAACCCGCTATTAATTCTATCGCTACAGTTGAACAGCCTGATATTATTGAAATTACAGGTGTGCATCGCTTTTCAGATGCACATGAAGCGCGCGTTCCGTCTAATGTTCATCTTGATCGGATTGATGAAGTGTTAGAAGTAGAAACAGATGAGGCCTATAAAGCTGCTCGCACTGTAGCGCAAACAGATGGTGTTTTAGTAGGTACATCCTCTGGTGCGGCATTGTTTGTTGCAACAACGCTTGCTAAACGTCCCGAAAACAAAGGAAAACGTATAGTCGTACTCTTTCCAGATACAGGATTGCGCTATTTATCTACCGATTTATTTTAACGATAAAACGAAGGATAGCCTTGTTATCTATCCTTCGTTTGTTCTGAAATAGCAAAATTGCCCTTAGCTGTCATAGATATCACAATCTCTTTATTTACCTCTATTTGAATAGGGCTGATAATCGCTTTACGCGTAGAGAAATACCAAAGACGTTCACTTGGACCAATTAATAGATGGGCACTCTCTTCGTAATTTCCCATAAAGGTTAGCGCATCTGGGCGAATATCTTCTCCCTTTAATGGTGTTATATCATATTCCTTTAAACGGTCTACGAGGTCTGCAATCGCATCTGTGGTTAAATTTATTTCTGCTATATTCAGTATATGTTGAATAGAAAATGTATCGGCATTAACGCTCGGATTGATTTGCTGCCGTGCTATCAACTCTACTACATTGTTCTCAGCATCATAAAAATAGCATGAATAGGCATCGATTGTTTTAAAATACACTTCATCGACTCCGTCCAAACTTAATACGTCTACACGCTCTTTTGCCCATTTTTTCGCTAACTGAAATAAATTACTAGGGATATTGAAGGCGAAATGATATTGCTTTGCAACAGAAGCCTCTATTTTTTCGAATCGAACTTTGCTCTCCCCAGCAGCTATGTCAAAAAAATGGGTCCCCTCATCTAATAATTCAAATCCTAATAAGGTACAGTAAAATTCCCTCATTTTATGTAAATCATACGCATAAAGTTTTATTTTAGAAATTTTCATAAATCACTCATCCCCTTAGCTTCTGATACCATTTACTGTACTAAATAACAGATGAATGTTCCTCATGCAAAAGAATGAAAATTTAGAAAATATACTTTAGGTTCCTATATAACCTTATATCGGCGTACGATCTCCGCTACTATTTGGCTGTGAAACAACTAAAAATTCCACATCCTCCTGTGAATCATTGCGCATTTGGTGTGGTTGAAATGGTGGTACTTCAACCCCTTCATGAGGCAATAATATAATCCGATCTTCGCCTATTTCCATTGTTGCTATACCTGATAGCACGAAAAAGAATTGTTGTGCTTGATGGTGGTAATGACAAACTTCCGTTGTATTGGCAGGCATCCGTTCATGAATAATACTTAATTCATTATTTTTAACTAAATGCCAGCCATCACATTGTTTACCCCAAATGTAATGCTCCGCATGTTCTTTACTAATTTTCAACTAAAACAACTCCCTGTTCAAATAGGCCATCTATTCTAATTTCCCTTTTAGAATCAGCCATTCTCGTTTGCGTGAATTTGGACTGCTATTGTACTTTTATTTTTTCAACAGTGGCAACATACATCGATTCTTTTTGTATTTTAATGTACTGATACTTGGTTTCCTTGCAGTACCCTTCACTCTTCAAATACTTTTTTAATTGCGATTTTTTAACAAAAACTTTTTCTGCTTCTTCATATTCTTGGTCATCTGTTTTTTTGGTAATAGCCATCATATAAAACTTCGTCACATTATTCCCCCTTTATTGCCATACTTTATCTAATTGATGTGCATAAAAATGAATCGCATTTTTATAACTAAGTATTTCCGCATCTCTTGTCGTATGTAGCAAGCATTCTAGTAAAAGCTCCATCGCCTTACTATGCTCGTCTAGATTATATAAAGTCATGGCATAAAAGACTTGTAATGCTTTATTAGTCGGAAATAAGTCAATTCCTTTTAAAAACGTCGATTGTGCTTTTTTATACTGTCCTAACGTTCTATATGTACTACCAAGCCCTATAAACGCACCCTCTAACTCTTTGCCTGATAGCCCTTGCTGAATTGCTTTTTCATAGTATGGTACCGCTTGAGACTCTTCTCCTAAAACATCAAAGCTCCAAGCACATTGATAGTTCACAAACGCATCATTCGGGTATTGTTCTACCATTTTTAACAACAAGTGATTTGATTCTTTCTTCTTTTCCTCATTACGTAATTGGATTGCCCTTGCAAGTTGTTGTTCGTACAATGTTATTAGCTCCTTTTAAACAATATGACACTTTTCTTAAGCCCCGTCATGCATCCCAAATTAAATTGTTAATTTCATTAAACTTCTAAATCGTTTTGCATTTTGACTGTCTGGTAAAAGACCACTTCTAGCATTCGATGTAAATGCTAGCCACTGCCAATCTTCACCACCAACAAATGCTAACCTAGACCATTTTTCCAGAAAATCAATAAAGTTGTCCGCTAATTTATAGCCATGTCCTTCCCCATCATCATGACTTAAATAAACAATAGAAGCATCAGCATTGTTATCAACGACATCAAATGCAATGTAGTCTCCATTGCCGACCTCGTAAAAAGCAAATGTTTGATGCCATACTTTATCGTAGTCATGTTGTGGATTTGAAAAAACTTCCTTAATCCACGCATTTTTAGAATTATTTATCTCGTTCAATAATTCTAAATCCCAGTGAAGCATTCCGCTAAAGATTCCGTCCAGTTCACCCTCCAATTGGTAATCATCTAGAAAACCCCAACGGAAGTAAAATGCTGATGAAAACTCCACAAGCACTTTTTTAAAACTTTCAGGAATTTGGAAACCTAATTGGTTCTCACAGTGCGCAATTTGTTGTAGCGTCGCAGGGGCACCAATATCTACTGTTGATACTTCTCCACCAATCGCAACTATTCGCTCCACTATATTCTGAACTCTCTGCTCAAATATACGATAATCCATGGCAATCCCCTCTCTCCTACAACCAAAATGTGTTACTTTCTTATTCTTTTATCATAATACACATACGGTATTTCGTCAGTTATATTTTTCCATTATTTCAGGATTCGTTGCACAATAAAAAATGACCAAGGTCACATCGTTTGCTTACTTGGTCATCTTATACCCGTATATTAACACGTTGTCTTTTTACACTTTTTAATTTGAAGACGACGCCAATAATTACATTTGTAACAAAAAGAAAATTAAATGGATAAAAAACTATCCACATTACATTGGCTTCTAAAGCAAGTTGTAATAGAATCCATAAAATCCAAATAACAATTTGACTTAATATCATTGGTATACTAAACCAATCTCTTATTTCCATATATCAACATCCTATTAATCTATTAAGATCACGACTCTCTTTTCGACTTTTTGTATTCTTTATAACTCAAATAAATGGAAATAATTATTAAAATAGCCATAAAAAAGTTAATGGTAGATTTGGCATCTGAAGATATTGATAAATATGATGCACTACAACTTATCACGGCTGCTATTATTGCTAAATAATATGGTCTTATTTCCATATAACTAGCCCCCTTACCAAGTACTGATTTTCATCAATGCTTGTAAATACGTTAATTCTTCATTATTAATAGACTTTAATAACGATATAATCGTATCATCAGTTAACGCTACATTTTTCGAAAAGGCATAATCTTTTAATAGTGCAATATAGCCTGATATTAAGGCTGTTGCCTGCGATGTACCAGTAGTTTTAATTATAGTCCCATCGGAATGGATTGTTGATATCTCGTGACCAGGTGCGTTAATCGTTGTTTGTTGCGAACCGCTTGTTAAATCAAGTACATTTCCTGAAGTATCTATCGCCCCAACTGAAATAACTTCATCTAAAATTGCAGGATACATCAATTCAGTATTTCCATAATCTCCTGAGGAAGCTACTACTGTAACACCTTTATTTACTGCTAATTTTATCGTTTCCGTAATATCTTTATCTTCAAAATGGCTAGCCATACTTAAATTAATAATAGAAGCATCTTTTTGGACAGCCAATTCAATTGCATTCTTGATAATTGTAGGTGCAACTGAATCAATTACGATACCTCTAGTCAGTATAACTTCACCCTATTAATTAAATGTAAAACCTAAAACTTCATTTGTGATGTCAATTTGAAAAGTAATATTATATAATATCAACAGCGTATAACTATAGCTAAACTATCCCCGAGTTAACAATAATTTATCATTGATAATGATTCTCACACAATAGTCAAATTACTTTATTTTTTAAGAAAATTTAGACATTTTTTTAATAATAATTTTAGGATTACATAAAAAAATATCATCTTTCCGATGGCTTTTATTTTTCTTTTTTAAATTCTACCCTCCCAATTTGGCAGCCTTTTTGATACGAATAGACAATAAAAACCACCCTAAATCGAGTGGCATTTATCCTAACCTATATAACTATTGTGCTTCTTTCTTGAAGTGTCCGCCCAATAATCCACTGCGCAACTATAAGATTTGGCACCCAACATAACCACGAAATAATAGGATAACTAATCATAAAATTTTCGAATCCAAATAATGCAGTAAATAATGGTAGCCAGATTCTTAAAGTCACTGCAGCAAAAGTTAATGAATAATTGCGTATCATCCATTTTTGGTGTTCATAAACATTATGTTTTTTAATGTTCGTAACCGCTTGATAGCCGGTAATGATCCAGAAAATAGCTAACAAACTAAAACCGAGCTGTGACACAAATCCGCCTGTAGCATAAAACGCTAAATAAAGACCTGCAATACTGCCGAATAAAATGCCTATCACATAGACCTTCCCTGCTATACGATGACACTTCCTATTTTTTTCTCTAAACTTTGAAGATAGCGTAAAGGGTCCTATTACTAAAGCCACTATACTAAATACAATATGGATATAAAGCAAGGTATACCAAAGCGAATCCAATGTATCCATAAACATCAGTTTCATGCGAACAAAGCCTGCCTGATGGCATCCATTATTAAATATTGAACTATGGAGTATCCAGCTATTCCAATAGCTAAGCAGCTAAATATTAACGTAATTTTTTTCATTTTACAGTCCCCTAAAAAATGATTTATCAAAATATATCGTGCTACATTCTTAATGTAACACGCCATTTTAGAAGATTTGTAATTCATACAGTAAGTGGTAACTTAATGTGTATAAGAGGTTTTAAATTGTGACTATCATTGCATTTAGCTATTGTAAAATAAAGTAATCTCCCCATAAAAAATATTCAATACATATAATATAGTCAACAATTAACGATGTCTGCTGGCATTACCCAATACAAATGTACATAAGCGAATCTTCTTTGGCGGAGATATATTTATTTCTTAATCTTTTTTTCAAACCAGCCAAATGCCACTTCTGCCTCGATATATTCATCATTGGGTGAAACTAAAAAAATAACAAATGACTCTCCTGATGGAAAAATAAATTTTCCATCTTCATCACTTACCAATGTACTTTGTGGTGGTACAATTCGTTTAAATACATTTACGCCTTGTTTTGGAAATCCACTTACAAGTTCAGCAAACTCAATTTTCACTTCGGGCTTTGGAAGTGGCGAAATGGCTTGATTTGCAGATGTTACGTTTTTAGAAATCATCGCATTTCCAGGAGGTATTGCATTAAACCAAATTTCAGCAACAAACGGTTGATTCGAATGATTTGTAATGGTAAACGCATTTACATATAAATCTACATTTGAATAATGCGGATTACTCAAGCTTCCCCAGGCATTCTTCCCTTTCCCTAAACAAATCGGTTCCGTTTGACCAACAAAATATCGTCCTTGTATGGATTGATACAATGGATTAGGAATATTAACAGCTTTAATAAAACGGTCATGATTTTTCATAAATACACACCACTCCTTTTTACACTGTATGTAGAGAGGATAAAAATGTGTATTCGAAAATTAAACTAATGCAACCTAATTTATTTCTCTAGTAACTACATTTCATGATTTTTCACTCGCAATATATAGGTGATAATTTACAAGATATAAAATGAATAGCTATATTGTATGTAAACACAGCCTTTTCTTCTAACTTTTGAATAAGTTAGCGTAAGGAGGTGATAAAACTTGAGTGAGAATAAAACTAGAAATACGAACACTGAAATCAATCAATTTTATAAAGCTGTGGAAGATTTAAATGATGCAGCAGGTGCATTTTTCCGCATTCCTGTTTTTTTTAGCCATCAAAACCTTTTTACTTTAGGATCAGCACAACCACCACTATCTAATGAGCAACGATTTATTATTCGGATGTTTAACGAAATTAAACAGGTGCTTCTTTTCCCAAGAACCATTCCGAATACAGACCAATATCCCAATACTACAATAGAGAATGTCCGGACAATAGTAAACTCTAGTTATGGAACAGCTGCGGCTCTATTAAAACCAACTCGGCGAACGGATCAACTTGAACCTTATTCGCCTTTCTTACAAATAGAACCATCCATGTCTCTACAACGCGGACTTCCTTTACTTCTTGTAAAACAAAGTACAATCAAAGCAGGTGGTATCTGGGGAGATGCAGGTCCACTTGCCCCTTATACCCCATTAATATGGTTTTCTGAAACGACAACTGTAGATGAATTTTTTGATAGTATAGCTTGGAAAGAAGCATTACAAAACTGGGCAGGGCAAGTACGAAGTGGCTATTTTATTCAAACAAACCCTGAATATAAATACACATGTGATTAATAGCTATTTTGCTACCATGCATATGGCTACGATCCTTTTGCCATGTCCATAATAATTAGATCGCGCCCAAAAGCCCAGTCTCATAATTTTGAGAACTGGGCTTTTTTCAATCTTCACAATAACAGTTAATCTGTCAAATTTGCTCAATATGGTGATGGCTAGTTACTTTAACTGCCTTCTTCCGCTGTCAGTTTATCCTGTTGTTGTTTGGTTTTAGATTCTTTAAGCTCATCAATAAGAGTAGTTAAAGATGCTTCTTTATGTAAATCTTTATCTTCAGCATTTTGAAGGTGATCGGCTACTTTTTCTTGCACAGTTTGAATCCGATCCTCTAAATCTGAGAGTTTTTCATATTTTTTATCAATAAAAGTACCCCGGCTAGCATCTAACGCTACTTCACTCGCAAGACGATTTTGTTCGCGTCCTAATGAATTTCTCGACAATTCTAATGTTTCCATTTGTTCTAGTGAAACAGATTTGCCCAAAATATCCTCCAGTGAATTGGCAGGTTGTTCTTTCTTTATTTCTTGATCCTTTTGGTTTGTCGCTTTCTTTTGCTCTTCCATCTGCTGTTCAGCTATTTGGGCATCAATTTCAGCTATTTGTTTTTCAAAATCCTTTAGCTGTTCTTTAATAGACGATAAGTCGCCTCCGTTTTCTAACGTCCGTTCGCTTAAATCACTTTTCATTTGTTGAACGCTCTCACGTTGCTTCATTAAACTTTCAATCAGACTCGTTTTAGCTTGCTGACCTTTAAACAAATTTCGTGCTTGTTGCCCTATTGTTAATGTATCTTTACGAATTAGAGCATTTTGCTGAATCGTTTTAGGTCTATTGGAAGATACATTTGACACTTTAATGAAGTTCGTAGAATTACTATCATGCGTTATTTTCATATTTTACCACCTCATAATCTATATCGACAATTTTTGGGCATTTTTAATGAAATCTAGTTAAACCTAATATTGCCTCAATCTAGAAAAAACAGCTACTCACTTTGTAAATAAATGTTTGATTCATTATTTACAGTACCTGTAGAAGCAAGACGAGTTGCCATTACACGTTATTTTGAGCACCGCGGAACAAATCACAATCAATTTGTTGATCTTTATCTAGACCTTTTATAGCTGCATATGTATTTCCCCATTCACACATTGTGTTTAATACTGGTACAAAAGATTTGCCTAAATCCGTTAAGCTATATTCTACTTTTGGTGGTACTTCTTTAAATATTTCTCTTCGTACAAGGCCATCTCTTTCTAACTGTTTCAATTGATCTGTTAAAACTTTTTGTGTAATGCCAGGTATTAACTCATAAAACTCTTTTGTTCTTACTGATTTTTGACTTAAGAAAAAAAGAATTAAACATTTCCATTTACCACCTGCTATATTCATAAAAATATTAATTCCCGTATTATAGTTCACCATCTAGTTTCCTCCTAACGCTAAATAGGCACCTTTAAGTGGCTATACCACTTTAAAGTGCGTTATTTTCTTCTATATTATTGCTTACTATAATTAAAGCTGCAAGACAATAAAAATTTCGGAGCTGATAGCATGAGTGTAAAAAATATTTTGGAAAAAAGACGTTCAGTTAGACATTATGATGCAAGTTATAAAATAAGTTCAGAACAAATAAGTTCATTAGTTGAAAGTGCAAGCAAGTCACCTAATGGAAATAATATCCAAGCAACACGATACTTAATTATTGATAATCCAGACTTAAGAAATTTAATACTACCTATAGCATTTCATCAGCAACAAGTAATAGAAGCTTCAACTTTAATTGTCATGTTGGGTGATTATCAGGCATTTGACAAAAAGAATATTATCGACATACATGAGGAAGGCTTCCAAGCGGGGTATTACGATGAATCACTAAGGGATTATCTAGCGGATGCTGCAATCAATTATTACAAACACCAATCCAAGGAAGATTTAAAGCTTGAATTAACTAGAGATGTAAGTCTTGCGTCCATGTCATTTATTTTATTAGCAAACGAAGCGGGTTTTGACACGATTACTATGTCAGGCTATGATTCTAAAAAATTAAAAGACATCTTGCATATTTCTGACAGGTATTTAGATGTAATGCTCATAGCTGTTGGGAAAGGTACGAAAGCCGGTCATAAAACAGTAAGACACGATGTAAATAAGATCATTTATAGAAACGAAATCAGTTAATGTTTTGATAGTCTCTGATTAACAAAAGGCAAAACAATATGTTTTTCATGGAAAAAAGCTCAGGCTCAAAATTAATTGAGTACCTGAGCTTTTACATGGTTCTTGTTTACAACCTCTATTGATAAATCAGAATTACTTCGTATCGTCCATCTTCAGCACAGTCATAAATGCTTCCTATAGAAACGTTGTATTCAGGATGTATCTATTCGTATCCTTTTCCAACCGATAAACCTTTGCTGTAAAAGGGTTTGTCGGTTTTTTTTCTTCGCTTATTTATTATCATTGGTGGGGATATGATGGGGGAAATAACAAAATGACCACCCATCACAGAGTGTTCTTTTATGGATTATTCAGCTAAGCACAAGACATCGATAATCAGCCTATTCGCATGTCCACAACCATAAAAAATAGCCCCCTTATCAAATAAAATAAGAGGGCTTTATATAATTCTTAATCTATCACTTATCTCCAACTGGCTTTAATAAATTCGCTGGAAGCCATGAACTTTTTGAGTCGGATTCACTAAATACTTCTAGATAACCATTAACTTCAGTACCTTGCGATTGAAAAACACTACCCTTATCATACATTGTTTCAGATTTAGCTTCATCCAATGGTGTTCTTTTCCCACCTGCATCTTTTGTTAACTCAAAACGCTCTCCGGATTTACTATGTATAGTCTCAGCGATTTTAAGGTCTGTACCAGGATACTGATAACACGCCATCCAACTACCATCATCGCTTTGGCAATACTCCAGCAATTGTCCACTATTTGTATCCAAGAAAGAAATACCCCATCTACTTCTGAAATTAAATCCGTATGATCCGACCCTATAAATACCATCACGATTAATAATAATATAAGTTGGTTCGTTATAAAAAGAGGAACGAATTTTTATTGGTACTTCTTTGAAAACTACCAAATCCGTTGCTTGTACGCGGTATTGCCCCATTTGATAGAATATTTTGTTATCATATTTTTCAATATCATACGTTCTAAAGAAGTTATTTCGCTTTACCACTAAAGATTCAAACGTACCCTCTGAATTTTTCTTGTATACCTTAATGTCTTTTTTAAAGGTCATTTTCCCTGTTTGCCCTTTTACAACTTCCGCTCCATCATGCATCACTTTCGCTTCTGATTTCGTTGGATTTACTACTGCAAATACGAATGCTGTTAGTAACACAATAAATAATTTTTTCATTATTCTCCTCCTACTCAGTTATAAAAACATAATTTCTTAGTATTATATACCAGTAACTTAATATTCTATCAACGGTTGTTAAAAACCCTACAAAAGTATAGTATTTTTCCAAAACATTATTTCTCCCATCTACCATTCTACCCAGTTCACTTTTATATCCATAGCTATTTTGAATAGCTAGCTTTAATGAAGTCAGGTGCACTTTGAAGCTGTGTAATGGCTGCTAAAGACTTTGAACATCACGTAATTAGCTGAAAAAATGGGAACTTTACAATCAAATTTGTCAAAAATAAAAACGTGATAATTTCAGTGAAAAAGAATTATAAGAAGTAGCTGATATTTTAGGGATTAAGTTTGAAGCTCATTTTGTGTTAGAAGAAGGTACGAAGATATAAATAATCTGCGAAGGGCTAACATGTTTAAAAGTTGATTAGCAAAAAGAAGCGACAATTAAAGAAGCAAGCTAAAAAGTCAGTATATGAAGCAACTGGAATTGAGCCTATTAAGATGAAAAAGCCATTGATTAAGAAAAAGCGTAAACCATCTTTAAAACGAACAATTAATAAATTATTCTAAATAGATAACTAAATACGGCTATCTGTTTTTTTCATCTGTACTTTTTATAATTATTTTCCTAAAATGGAAATATAGAAGGAGTAATTTACAAATGAAAAAAATAGTATTTAGTGCAGCAGCAGGCTGTGGAGAGACAACTACAAAGGACGAATCAGCAAAAGAGGAAAAATCGGTTGCTGAAACATCGAATGATTCTAAACATGAAACAGTAGCACCCGTTTCTAAAGATGATGGAAAATTAACTGAGGAAAAGTTCAAACAAATTAAAGATGGCATGCCATATGAAGAAGTAGTTAAAATTATTGGTAGTGAAGGTAAAATTATGTCTGAAACCGATTCAGCTGGTGAACCTTATCATACTGTTATGTATGAATTTGAGACGGATGGTGCCCTAGCTGCTTCTAAAATGATTTTCCAAGGTGGCAAACTAATTAATAAGGCTCAATTTGGTGTTGAATCATCTGACATTGAAATCACTATTGACCAATTCAATAAATTAGAGAATGGCATGACAAAAGAACAAGTATTTGAGATCCTTGGTGGTGAAGGTGCAGTTATTTCTGAATCTGGCGATGTAGTGATGTACAGTTATAATGGTAAGACTTTAGGGGCAAATGCTTCTTTAATGTTCCAAGGTGGTAAATTGATGAACAAGACTCAATTAGGGTTAGAATAATACAAAAAGGTAAATAACGGAAAAACTAGGTACTCAATTAAAATGAGCGCCTGGTTCTTTTTAAAATATTACGCAATGGCTCTTAAAAAATATGCCCAAGCTACATACTCGTCACCTGGTATAGGTGTAACTACTAGAGCTACTACAATTGCTGAGATAGCTAAAGTTTTTATAAATGGTATATTATCTGACCATTTTTGCGCATCAGGGCTATAGACCTTTATGTACTTTCTTTTTATAACTATGTATATGATATGGTTTACCAGTTGACGAATTCTGTTTATCAATTCTGAAACAGTAATTACTTCCTAAATCATATTCACAACTTTGAGAGTTAACATTTGAAGCCAAAGGTGTTATCTCTATAGGAGAACTAGTATATTCTTCATTTTTTCTTTTTCAATTAGCTCTAAATATAACTCATATTCTTTTCACCGCTCAAGATTGATTGAATCTCTTCTGGTAAACTATTCAATACTTCTTGAGGAATATCCATTTTTTCTGTTTCAATTTCTGCTGCTTTTACTTTATTTGGAGATAAAGGAAGCATAGATATTGTAAGTACCAAAATCATTAATGTGGCTATTATCTTTTTCAAAATAATCGCTCCTTTTTTGCATTAGTCTTGATTTAAATGTAATAATTTTTGTAAAGGAATTTTGTCAAAGTCTAAGTTATATTTCTTCTGTAATAACGTCTTAAAAATATTTTCAACAATACCTGTATAAAATGTAACTACTACATCACAGTGTGCTAATGCAACATGGTCTGTAAGTTGTTTAGAAAATTGATCGATTGGTTCTATATGTTCTTTTTTGACAGGATGCTTAGAATAAACACTAACGGTAATCAAATTCCCCCTTAAATCATCTTCAAAAAAAATATCATTAGGAGATAGGTTTAAATCTTTTATTTCAGACGCTCGATTTTCATCAACTATAAATAATCGATAAACATCTTTACCAAACTTAACATCCCATACTTCCATGTCTTTAAATCTTAGTATTCTTTCAAAATAATCAATCATTTCCACACTCCTAATTTATTAAAAATTATTCGAATATTTTACATTAATGATTATAAGAGTTAATTACTCCGAGGTATATTAATACCTATCATTATTATATATTAATTTTCAATCAGAACTTCACGCCACTTTTTTGATTGATGTATAGAGTGTGTCTATTTTTATCTGACACCTTCCTTTTTGTATAATAAAAGCCCTCCACAATATCTGTGGAAGGCTCATTTTAATGACGGTGGCAAATCGGTGGCATCCTCCACCCAAAGGATATAAAATTACTAATAAACAACCTCTATAAACGTTGTTATTTCAACGTTACTTCGTATCATCCATTTTCAATACAGCCATAAATGCTTCTTGTGGCACTTCGACTGAACCGACTTGTTTCATACGCTTTTTACCTTCTTTTTGTTTATCAAGAAGTTTACGTTTACGAGAAATATCCCCACCGTAACATTTTGCTAATACGTTTTTACGCATCGCTTTAATTGTCGAACGTGCGACAATTTTTTGACCAATTGCAGCTTGAATTGGTACTTCAAATTGTTGACGAGGAATTAATTCTTTAAGTTTTTCTACGATTACTTTTCCACGCTCGTAAGCAAAGTCACGGTGCACGATAAAGCTTAGTGCATCGACTTGCTCGGCATTTAATAGGATATCCATCTTCACTAGTTTTGACGGCTGATAACCGATTAGCTCATAATCAAATGATGCATAGCCTTTGGTATTTGATTTTAAATAATCGAAGAAGTCGTAGACAATTTCAGATAATGGCATTTCATAAATAATGCTGACACGTGACGTATCAATGTAATCCATCGTCATGAAATTACCACGTTTCAATTGGCAAAGCTCCATTACCGCACCAACATAATCATTCGGTACCATAATTGTCGCTTTCACATATGGTTCTTCAACACGGTCAATTTTTTGTGGGTCTGGCATAAAGGATGGATTGTCGACTTTAATGGACGTACCATCTGTCATATAAACATCGTAAATTACCGATGGTGCTGTTGTAATTAAATCAATGTTAAATTCACGTTCAATACGTTCTTGTATAATTTCCATATGAAGAAGCCCTAAGAAACCGCAACGGAAACCAAAACCAAGCGCTTGTGATGTTTCAGGTTCATATTGTAATGCAGAGTCATTTAACTCTAATTTTTCTAATGCATCACGTAAATCGTTATACTTAGCTGTATCGATTGGATATAATCCACAGTATACCATTGGATTTAAACGGCGATAACCTGCTAATGCCTCTGCTGCTGGACGATTAGCAAATGTAACAGTATCCCCCACTCGCGTATCACCAACATTTTTAATAGATGCTGTTAAGTAACCAACATCTCCAACCGTTAATTCACTTTGTGGCACACTTTTCGGAGTATGTACGCCAACTTCAATAACATCAAATTCTGCACCTGTCGCCATCATACGAATTTTATCGCCAGGTTTAACCGTACCATTCATAATTCGAATGGAAATAATAACACCTTTATAGGCATCATATACAGAGTCAAAAATAAGTGCTTGTAATGGTGCATCTGGATCGCCTGTTGGTGCAGGAACCTTTTCAACAATTTGTTCTAAAATATCTTCAATACCGATACCAGCCTTTGCGGAAGCTAATACCGCTTCTGAAGCATCTAAACCGATAACGTCTTCAACTTCTTGACGCACACGTTCTGGATCTGCTGCTGGTAAGTCGATTTTATTGATAACTGGCAAAATTTCTAAATCGTTATCAAGTGCTAAGTAAACGTTAGCCAATGTTTGTGCTTCGATGCCTTGTGCTGCATCCACAACTAAAATAGCGCCCTCACAAGCAGCTAAACTACGTGATACCTCATATGTGAAATCGACGTGTCCTGGTGTGTCGATTAAATGGAACGTATACACTTCGCCATCTTTGGCTTCATATTTTAATTGGACTGCATTTAACTTAATTGTAATGCCTCGCTCACGCTCTAAATCCATTGAGTCGAGTAGCTGTGCTTTCATTTCACGGGATGTCAGTGATTTCGTTTGCTCTAAAATACGGTCAGCAAGCGTTGATTTCCCGTGGTCAATATGTGCAATAATAGAGAAATTTCGTATGTTCTCTTGTCTTTTTAATCGTGCTTCTCGGTTCATCTCTTCCACTCCTAATTAAACTATAATGAATTATACTATGAACCACATACAAACCACAACATTAGAACGGGATAAATGCTGTTAAATCAATGGTTACTCTTATTTATGCTTGTTATTTTCTGCAATTCAATGCATCAAAAAGCACCCAATTAAGGCAATCAGGCCCAAAAAGGTGCTTTTCAAAAAGTACATAAAATATGACAAGTGTGTGTACAGGAAGCACTAAATAATTCAATAACTAACTATATAGTTAAAAAAGCACCTGCATGTTGGCAGGCGCTTTTTTAATTCTATTATTTGCTACTCAATTAAAGTAAAATTATCTTTCGCAAGCCCATCCATCTTTGTCTCGATCATGTTTAGGTGCATAAGCAGGGTGGTCAGCTCCTACACCATTTGGGTGATCTTTACGAAGCTCCGTACAATTTTTATAGGTTTTACTGCTATTTGAATTACTAGCATTTGAAGAGCCACTTGGTTTACTCGTTGTCGCGGCAGCTGGATTTTTTGAGCTTAAGTAAGTATCTACTACATAGCCCTCGTAATCATCAGTTGTTACGAACGACCAGCCAGCAATTGTAGAATGAACGGCTACTTCTTCATTTTTAGCTAGCTCCCCTACTTGAACACCTGAAGGGCTTGCAATATTTCTAACAATAAGACTGCTTGCTAGCACATATTTAGTCGTTGGCTGTGAATTGCTCATAAAATTAGTAGCAGCATAGCCAATAACATTACCATACTGGACAAAGGACCAACCATCACCAACTGATCCGAAATCTTTGACAACCATTTTATTTTGTAATGTTGCAATCGTTTTACCTTTTAAAGATGGCGTTTCTTTTACAACCAACCCACTTTTCGAACTCGCAATTTTAATTGTGTATGGCGCATCATCAAGTGCATCTTCCATAATATAACCATCAATCATTTTATTTTCGTTATTTAAATACATTATACGAGAAAAATCATTATGTTCACTAATTGAAATAACAAATTTCCCCTTTTCCACAGTTCCAATTACTTTTGAATTAGTATCAGTTTTTTCATATACCTTTGATGAAGAGTCTGTTACTTTTACTTCTTTAAAAGTGCTAGCGTTTGCAATGTTGACATGGAATGCAATTGCTAACATTAGTGTCATTACTAATACAAGTGTTTTACTTTTCATTTTTTGAGTCTCCCTTTTTGTCATTTGCTATAAATAACCTTTTTATGTAATCCTTGAAAGTTCTTATCATAGGTGTCAATATTCTTGTACCGCTTTGGTAACTAGTGGATTCACTGTATCCATCAATCCCTCCTCCCAATAAATATTATACATAATTGGATTATAATTGGTATAAATATATTAAATTAGAATCACATTATTTTTTCTGCATAAGAAAAAATCCCTGTTCTTTCATATAAAAAGACGAGTCACTCCATTAAGTGACTCGTCTCAGGGAGACTATCTAGCGACAGCAGGATGCTTATTAAACTTCATTCATACGAGCATCAATTGCTTGCTGAATTAGACTCGATAAAGCTTCTACCCCTTTTGGCTCCAAATGTACCCCGTCAGGTGCAAAATATTCGGGATGGTTTAAGGCTGTAGAATGCCAATCAATTAGCGTAATATTCTCACGTTCTTGCGCTTTATTCGCTAAAGCATTGTTTACTTTTGCTTCCCACGGACGTGGTACACGTGTGTTCACTAAGTATATTTCTGCTTGAGAAAAAGCACCAAGAAGCGTGTCAATTTGGTCATTTGTAAAGTAACCGTTTGTGCCAAGTTGAATAATGATAGCTTTATCAGGTTGATTAAAGCGGGCGTAACTAGGGATCAGTTTGACTGCTTGCGAAACTTGTCTCCCGATTTTTCCATCTATTGTAATGTTAGGGTAAAGCGTATGTAAACTTGTAGCAATATCAATCATAACAGAATCCCCGATAGCTAGTAGTTCTTTATACGGTCCTTTCTTCGCAATGTCACTTACATCATCTTTCTCCGTTTTTGACGTTGCTTCGTTATTATCAACAGGTGATTCTACTTGTTCATCTGTGGAATCTTGCTCTACTGTATCCTGATCTTTTGCAGAAGCATGTTGCCCACCATTTATTTTAATGTTTGTTGGGTAAGACTCCTTTGTGTCCTGTGGTGCTTCTCCTACTACCCCTGTTATACCAGTAAAAAACACGAGTAAGAAAAGTGGGATAACAGCAGTTGCAATTTTTCTTGCAATTGAAAAATCACGCCATTTGTTCGGATGGATGATTAAATATTGTCGGAAATATAATCGGAATCCTTTTTTACGAATAGGCATTTCAATAAAGCGATAAGATAATTCAGCGAGCAGTAATATGAGCAATAACTGTATAGTAACACGCCAATAGACAGGGTTTCCGATTTCATGAACAGGAGTACCTAACACAATAATAGGGTAATGCCAAAGATAGATTCCGTACGATCTAGAACCAATCCAGCGAAGTGGCTTCCATGCAAGTAGTTTGCCTAAAAAACTAGCTGGATGACAAACACAGGCTATTAATAGCGCTGCATTTAGACAAAGTAAGAACATACCACCTCTATATAAAAATGCTTGGTATTCATCTACGAATAAAATACTGACAATAAAAATACTAAAGGTAATGACACCTATGCTGTTAAGTTCATAAACATGCTTAGTAGAAAGCTTTTTCGTAGAAAGTCTTTTCATCGGCCAAACGAATGCTAACCAACAGCCTATTAACAATTCGAAGGAACGTGTATCTGTCCCATAATAAATTCGGCTTGGGTCAGCTCCTGGCTGATACAGAATGGCCATAAGAATTGCTGAACAAATTGCGCCAATGAAAATAATTGTTGAAAATTTACTTTGTTTTTTAAATAGAGCTAAACCAATCATCAATACAATCGGCCAAATAACATAAAATTGTTCTTCAATCGCCAAAGACCATAAATTCTTCAATGGGGAAGGCGACCCGAAACTATCAAAATAGGAAAGTTTATGATAAATAAACCACCAATTACTAGAGTAGAAAAGGGAAGATAGCGCATCTCCACGCATAGTATTTAAAAGTTCTTTATGAAAAAACATGACCCACACAAAAGTGGTCATAATCATAACATAGGCAGCGGGCACTAGACGTCGAAAGCGACCAATCCAAAATCGTCGCAAACTGACTGTTAATTGATTCCCTTTCATCGGTAAAATGGTTGAAGTAATTAAATAACCTGATAAAACAAAAAAGATATCAACTCCGAGGAACCCTCCACTGGCCCATCGAAAGTTAAAATGGTAAGCAATGACTGCTAGTACTGCTAAAGCTCTTATCCCATCTAATCCTGGGATATAACGATGATTCAATGTCTTGCCTAACATACTGTTTCCTCCAATAAAATATAAAACGTCGTTCCCTTTATTAAGTTATTTATAAAATGTGAGTATATTGCCTAGCCTCTGCTCCTTTTCTACGCTTTATTCTTTACTTACTTATAATATTAAAGACGTATGAGCCACCTAAAAGGTTGATCATTTTCTTAAGCAAAAAAATTTTCCACGGTGGGATTTTGGTTATACCATGTTCATTCGTTTCTTAGCTACCATAGAGTATAAAAAAATACTATATTTCTTACAAATCATATGTATAAAACATCATTAAAGTCACTTTTATATTAAAAATTTGTAATGTTGCAACCAAACAACAAAAAAAGCATCTGCCCATAATGGAAGATGCTTTTGAAACGGCTTTTTTCATTGATGAACACAATCGAAAATCGCCCGATTCAATAAGGCGTATGAGCTGACTTGAAAAGTATAATGCAAGGTATCAACAATTGAAAGACCTAGTAAAAAATTTTTTTAGGTAATTCTCTCAATTGGCACCTTACATACCATTCATTACCCTTTATTGATGGCATCAAACTATTTTCTAAAGTGGACAGCGATGAAAAAATCGCTTGAACTTGAATAGGAAAAATTCAATATAGTTAATAACTGTTTAACTTTTAGATTCCGTTACAAAGGTTTTTGCAATTGCTTTTCCAATAACAGCAATTGTACGATTTAACTCATCTTCTGTATTATCGATGCCACCTAATTCAATTAAAATCATCTCTTTAGCTAAATCTTGATTGTAGCGACCATCTACATTATCACCACTTTTCGATATAACCCCTCTTGAAACCTTTGGCACAATGTCATTCATGGCAGCAGAAAGACTTTCTGCATAAGCCGTATTCCATCTGTAATTTTTATGTTCTGCGCCTACGACTATAGCAATACGTGCATATGATTGATTGTTGTGCATAGTAGTTGTCGCATTCCGTTTGGCCGAATCTCGATGCAAATCAATTATTAAATTATAGGATTGCTCTTGTAAACGATTAGATAAATAGGGACGTACTGTGTTATAAGCTTGTGGAAAAGTTTTGCCTTCCGATTTCATTACCTTCATCACATCAACATCTAATACATCCGTCTGGATACCGTTCATGCTAAAGTGCTTGGAAATAGCGCCTTGTAAGTTATAAATATTTGTTTTGTCATCATAAACGGCCACTTTTCCGCTAACTGCTTTTACTATCGGTTGATAGGCTTCTTGTGAATGTGTAAATAACAATAATACTTTAAATGGATCCTGCTCTTTTGTCGGCTCTGACGTTGATTTTGGTGTCGATTCTGGTGTCGATTCTTCCGTCTGCTCTTTTGTCTTTTCTAGTTCGCTTTCTTCTTCTAAATTAGTAGCGGCAAACACGACTTGTTTATCCTCTGGTTGTTTCATCGGAGTCGATGCTTGCTTGTTGAACGGAAGTTGCCCAGCAATGACTGGTAATACGAAAAAGAACAATAATAGACCAATTGACCATTGTAGTTTTTTTAGCAAAGTCACACCCTCCTCCCCTTATCGTATGGAGGGGATGTGTCTTTTAGAACGATGAATTTATAGGTCGTTTGCCCATTTTGTAAGCATAGTTGAAATGAGTGTTGCATAGCGATCTATCCAATAATCGGCTTCTTTCGGTGTGACCATTAACTGTGCATGTGAAGCAGCAAAAGTCTCTTCAAAAAGCTGTTGACGCTCCTCTTTTGACCATGTTGCCCATTCACCGAAAATGGGTGTAACGAGAGACATATCAAGTTCTTTATTAATATCTGGACGCCATGAAGATAATGATAATTTAGACGAAGGTTTTCCTCTCTCTGCAACTCGCGCTGCAATCGTGCGTAACATCACCTCTACTGCGTCAGCAATTAGCACGGGTGCATCAACAACTGTTGGAATCCCAATAGCCGTGACAGGGATACCAAGCATTTCTAAGGAAATTTCCTTGCGTTGATTGCCGACACCTGAACCTGGGTGAATGCCTGTATCGGTAAGTTGGATGGTTTTACATAAGCGGTCGCTTGCTCTTGTTGCGAGGGCATCTATGACGATGATGAGTTTTGGTTGTAGACGCTCAGCTAATGCTGCTACAAATTCACCTGTTTCATAGCCTGTTTGCCCTGTCACACCTGGTGCATACATGACAAATTTGTCATCGATTTTATCTAGACTATGCAAGTGATCGATAACATATGGTCCTATGGCATCCGGTGTTATCGTTCGATTGCCAAGCCCTATAATTAATATTTTGTCATCCTTCTGCCAAGAAATTGATTCATGTAACGTTTTAAAGTTTGCTAGCAAGGCTTTTTCAAGTTGTTCAAATCCATCCTCATCTTCTAATGTAAGCGTTGGTACAGAAAGGGTTATATATTTCCCTTCTTTTTTGCCTATTTGTTTCTTGCCTTCTGCGTTCACTTGGACATCGGTTATTTTCACGCGTCCTGCAGTGCGGTCTTCGATTTGAACCCCAGATGATTGTTCAAGTGTTTCTTTTTGTTCCTTCGTTTGATGTAAAACGACCTCTTCAGATTCATCAATTAAATCAGTCCGTTGCCAATTTAAATTTTGCATTCAGCTCACCTCAATTAGTAGTTTGTTCAAACTGTCAAGTAAATATTCTTTGCATTTATCTATTGCAATTTAGCCTAGCGTTTGTTAAAATGATTTTTGTTGTATTGACACAAGAAATCAATGAGAAGATATCATCTCGTACCTATTTTAGGAGGTGAAAGATATGCCAAACATTAAATCTGCGATTAAACGCGTAAAAGTTAACGAAAAAGCAAACGTTGCTAACTCTCAAGCTAAATCTGCAATGCGTACTACAGTGAAAAAAGCTGAAAACGCTGTTGCTGCTAACGCTGAAAACGCACAAGAACTTTTACAAGCAGCTTACAAATCTTTAGATAAAGCAGCTTCAAAAGGACTTATCCACAAAAACGCGGCGGCTCGTAAAAAGTCTCGCCTAGCTAAAAAAGCGTAAGTGTTTATAAAGGATCAGTTTACTCTTCTTGAGTAACTGGTCTTTTTTCGTTTTTCAACAATTATAGGATTGCCCAATAAAAAATCCGCTATGCTTCTTCAAAAAAACATGAGGCCCCTAAAGGTGCTCCATGTCTTCCCCTCGGAAAGGCACAGCGGATTTTCTTTATCAGGAAAACAATTCACACTTGCTATTATGTATGAATCTTCCTTAACTAAATCACTCTTTTTAGATATGGTATTTTCTGCATAATCCACACAACTATTGTGGAAAGCACTAAAATAATGAGTACTTGTAATGGAATAGCAAATAGCGGTTTGACAAAAAGCTCATTTTCATCAAAAAAGTACGGGCGGACTTTATCTAAGATCATTGCATGTACTAAGTACACACCAAAACTTGTTTGCCCAACTAACTTAACAATTCTACTTGTCTCATAGCTTCCACTTGCCACTTTACGATTGACCCAATATTTCACAAAAACAAAGAGAGCGATACTCATCGCAATAACATTTGGACTAGAATAGGAAAAAGCATAGCTTGTAAATTGTCCTTGCTGCTCTGTTAAAACATTTGTACGTAGAATTGTTTCAAGTGCTCCAACTATCCCTAGCATGTAAATGCCCACACGCCATTTTTTCGATAGTTCAAATGTCGCTAAATAGTAGCCCAATATAAAGAAACCGATATACTCACTTAAAGGGAAAAATAATGTAAATTCATTACTCACAATATATGAATAATAACGGAAACCCCCATAAAATAATATCCAGAGAACAACCACATAGCCTATCATTTGTTTCGAGGCATGATTAACGAAAATATTAAAGACGGGCGCTAGTAAATAAATACCGATAAGCGCATAAAAATACCACAAATGATAGTATATCTGATTATTAAAAAACATGATTAGAAACTCTTTCAAAGAATACCCAGGATTCCACATATACGTTGCCCACGCATAATAGATTATTGACCAAGCAATAAAAGGTAGTAAAATTTTATTCGCACGTTTTTTAAAAAAAGTACGCAGCGATTCTTCTTTCCGCCCAAGTAACAGTGCCCCACTAATCATTAAAAAAATGGGCACACACCAGCGCGATAATGCATTATAAACAATGCCTGTTTGCCAGTCAAATAAAGTAATTTTGTCATAAAGCACGACATAAGGAGTCGCAGCATGTAAAAGTAATACGCCTAGAATTGCAATGGCTCTAAGGCTGTCCATGTACTGAATTCGTGTATGCACGTTCAAAAACCCCCCACGACATTATACAACCATTCATGCCCAACTAGTTAATCTTTTTTACAGTTGGCGTAGTAAAAATAGTTCTAAATATCGCTCGCGGTTTCCTCCTGCTGTTTTTAACTGTAAATCGACTTCTGCCAACTGATATAAAGCTTTCAGTAAACTTTCTTCAGATGGACGGTTGCGTTGCTCAACCATTAACTTGACACGATATGGGTGAATTTTTAAGTTTTTTGCAATTTGCTGTGGATGATAGCCCTTTTTCAGCAAATAAAACACATTCGACATCGTCCGAACATTCGAAGCAAGAAGCCCGACAAGCATAATCGGCTCCTGCTTTTGGCGCAATAAATCATGGTAAATCGACAATGCCGCTACAGGGTCATGTCCAAAATATGCGTTTAACATTTTAAAGGCATCCTGTTCTAACGTTTTTGCTACTAAATCTTCTACGAGCATCGTTGTTATTTCTCCGCCCTCACCTACATAGAGCGATAGTTTTTCCATTTCCATCTGTAGCTGCAGCATATTCGGTCCAACCATTGATACAAGCTGCTCAATAGCACTTTGTGTAATCGTATTGCCCTGTGCTTTCACAAGTCCTTGAATCCATACTGCTAAATCTTGTTCTTTCGGCGTTTCGGCTTGGACAATGAGCGCATGCTCTTTCATCATTTTTGTCACTTTTTTACGTTCATCTAGCTTTTCGTATGGTGCAATAAAAACTGTTACAGAAAAATCTGAAGGATTTGCAAGCCATGCCTCCAAACGTTTCACATCATGCTCGATTTTTTCTTTTCCCTTTTCAGTTGCCTTTAAAAACGATGCGTTTTTAGCAATCACCAGTTTACGCTCTGAAAAAAATGGAATCGTATCCGCTTCATCCATTACGACATCTACCGGTAATTCCTCTAAGTCAAAAGCCGTCATTTCAATTTCTTCTTCTGTGCCGAGGGCTTCCTTTAAACGTTTCACTGTTTCATCTATAAAATAGCTTTCTTCACCAATTATTAAGTATACAGGTGCAAGCTGACCTTTTTTTATATTGTTCCAAACCGTTGATATCATATTTTTACCTCCATCTAGCAATACTATTAGTATACATGATTTAGTTTCGGTTGTGACTTTGGGCTAAATTGTGTCGATTCCTTGCCACATTGGTAATTCGTCTTTTCGATATAGCTTTTATGAAAATGATGTCTTATAATAAATAACAGAATTGGAGGGATGACAATGAATCCATTTGAAGGTAAAAATATACAATGCAAACGTAACGATGCTATTGATTCTGGCGTTGGTTTCGGCGTATCTTTTGGGGTTTTCACTATTATGTTTATCATCGCAGTAATAGTAGACTACGCAGCAATGTAAGATACCTTTTATACCAATGTAAAAGACCTTGTTCAGTTTTGGACAAGGTCTTTTTCAGTACGCACATCCCATCTATCTTTATGTGCTACCACTTCAATCGTCCCATCTGTACCCGTTATCATCGTTGCTAATTCACGCCGTCGAAAACGTTCGACTACTATTTCATGCGGATGATTGTAGCGATTATTACGTCCTGCACTAAAAATGGTTAATTTAGGCTGTAGAAGCTCTACAAATGGCTCAATGCTTGAAGTTTTACTACCATGATGCCCAGCCTTTAATAGCGTTATGTTTGCCAATTGTGGACCATATTGCTTTATTAACTGATGTTCACCAGCTTCCTCCAAATCGCCTGTTAACAATGCACGAAACGATTCCTGTTGTATAAATAACACAAGGGAATCATTATTGCCCTCATAATGTGTATCATCCGGTGATAAATAGTGAAAATTTGTCGACCCCACACGCCATGAAGTACCTTTCATTTTTTCTTTTACAGGAACTTTTTGTTTCGCCGCTTCCGCTAATAAGTCTTGCATTACTGGTGTATCGAGAGAGCTAGGTGTTACATGAATTTCACGCACCCTAATCTCCTCTAGCACTTCTTCTGCCCCCTCTACATGGTCAGCATCTGGGTGTGTCATAATCATTATATCCACCTGTCGAATACCTTTTCCTTTTAAAAACGGGACAATAACCTGCCTACCAACCTCATAGGGGCGCTTAGGAGCCTTCCAATCCTCTTCCTTGAATCGAAGTACACCTCCAGCATCTACCACGTATACGGCCCTTCTAAACGGTAATTCGATGACTGTACAATCACCCTGCCCTACATTTAAAAATGTCAGCCTCGTTTCGCTATATAATTTAGGTGCAAATTCAATACAAAGAACAGGTATTAAAAGCAATATGGCAACTTTACCATAGCGTCTCGCTTCTAAAAAATACAAGCTACTAAGCACGCTAACAAACGCTAGACACACAAGCCATAATGCAGGTTTCCCAGGCGTCCATAGTTGCATCGGCAAAGCTTGTAAATATATGATGGCTTCCGACAGCCAAGCACGCAAAGGCTCATAAAATTTGAAAAATAGCTTAGCTAAAGGCATCGAGATGAACGAGACAATGAGCAACGTCAGATTTGTCGGTAAAATAACAACCGAAAATAATGGCACAAAAACAATGTTTGCAATAAACGATGAGATTGATAGTTCATAAAAGTGATAAAGTAATAGCGGATACACAAGTAGTTGGCATACAAACGTGACTAACAAAGATTTGAACAACCAGTGCCTGCCCTGCAAGATTGCATTCGAGTATAAAAGGCTCATTGTTGCAAGGTAAGATAACTGAAAGCCCAGTTGAAATATTACCCCAGGCTCCAATAAAACAAAGCCAATAAAACTAATGGCTAGTGCGTCATCAACTGGTAACTGCCACCTCGCAAAGCGCATTAACATCACCAGTTCTACAACCGAAACAGCTCGAACTACAGAAGGTGCTCCACCGGCTAACACACCATACATAGGTAACACAACGAGCAGGACAATTGTCGCTATTTCTTTTCGTATACCCACTCGTAGTAATCCTTCATAAAACAACCATGAAACGAGTGCGACATGTAAGCCAGAGATAGCAAATAGATGCGTAATGCCTAGCTTCTGATATGCTCGCTGATGCTCTTCGTCTACATGATCCCGTAAACCAATAAGCAACGCCTGTGCCTCTGCTACAAGGGAGGCAGGAAAAGTAGTTTCAATATGCTTTTTTAGGTGGAATCTGTACTTTGCAAGCACTATGCCTAATGATTTTTCTTTTGATATCAACGACCAACCCTTGACTTCAAAAATGCCCCTTGCGCCTTTGCTCACTAAATATTTATCAAAGGACAAAGCGTAAGCATGTGCTGGTGGATTCGGTGCTACCAGTTCGCCCTGAACGACATAGGTAAAACCTGTAATCGATGTCGTTTCATAAAAATGTTTTTCTTGCTCTGAGGACAATGTATACATCACATAGAGTTTTTCACCTGTCTCTGTTTTTGCAAAACCACTAAGCCGTTGCCCATTAATTTTATAGTCGCTCGTCCATGTTAATTGAAAAGTTGACGGTAAGGGGGAAGGTTCCGTCAATCGAATGGTGGAAAAAAAGAAGAAAGAAAGCAGTCCAACACCTATCACAAGTGCTGGTATCATCATTGCCTCACCTTTTAAAATAAGCCATGATGCTAATAACAGAACACCAACAAGTAGCCAAGCTGACTTGTGTGCCGCAAGCGAAGCAACAAGTACAGCTAGTGCTACATAAATCCATTTATGCTTTATTGTATTTTGCCAAATAATGCACTCACCTTCTGTTCATAAGGGAGCAATTTTTCTGCTGGCATGCCGCTTTCACGTAATGCATGTAGCATATCTATGTACAAGGCTAATTTTTCATTTCTTAAAAAATCAATTTTGCGCTCATCAAAGGGTACATGTAATACTTCTACACCTGCTTTTTTAAATAACTCTTGAGCATATGGATTATTTTTATAATCTGTTGCATAATAGACACGTTCAATCCCTGCTTGAATAATGGACTTCGTACATGGTAAACAAGGGAAATGTGTCACATACAAATCTGCTCCTTTGGTCGGTGTACCGTACTTGGCGCATTGTAGAAGAGCATTCATCTCTGCATGCACCGTACGAACACAATGGTTATCAACAACATAGCAACCCTCTTCAATACAATGTTCATCACCTGTAATTGAGCCGTTATAGCCTCCTGCTATAATGCGTTTATCACGTACAACTGTTGCGCCTACTGCTAGTCTTGTACAAGTACTACGTAACGCGAGTAAATGGCTTTGTGCCATGAAAAATTGATCCCAAGTAATACGCTCCATATGACTACCTCCTAAATTTACTTACATTAATAACAAACTGCGCTTCCATGCCACAGTCACTTTTCTACTCTAGTGTAGCCCTTTTAGAAAAGGGTCGTCAACTTCACATTATTTGTAAAATTAGTTAACGGTAATGGCATCCTTAAACTTTTCAAATGTTTTTTCACCGATACCTGCCACCTTTTTTACATCTTCTATTGTTTGGAAACGTCCATGTTCCTCACGGTAGGCAATAATATTTTGTGCCTTAGAAGGACCTATCCCAACTAATGTTGCCAGCTCTGTATGATCTGCCTTATTGACATTGATTTTATTATTCGTTGTCAGGTTGCTTTCATTTGCTGTAGCAATGTTGAAACTGGACATTACGTCATCAAGTTTTTCTCCTTTTACAGGAATATAAATAACCATTTCATCCTGCACCTTTTGCGCATGATTAATGAACCGTGTATCAGCGTCCTCACTATAGCCGCCTGCAAGCTGTACTGCATCTATCATACGTTGATCTGGCTTAAGTGCATAGACACCTGGATGCAATACAGCACCCTTTATATCAATGAGCACCTGCTGTACGACCGCTTCTTCAACAGGTTCTTCTATTATTGCTAGCTGATCTGTCGGTTGGATTGTTTCGATGAGCTCTTCTTGGGGAGGTGAAGAGTCAAATTTCGAGAAAAAGAAGTAACAAAGTCCACTGATTACTAGTATGCTGGGGAGCAACACACTTTTCTTATACTTTTGCCATAAAGATTGGATCATGCAAACCATCCTTTCTATGCAAAGGTAATCATATGGAGTCTATTTTAATCATATACTATCGCTCTGATGGAGAAAAGTAGATAGATGCTTTCTATCCAAAACGAAATTGTTCAAGCCATATGTTATTAAAACCTTATATTTAATCAAAAAAAGTTCGGTATAATACCGAACTTTTCTAAGTATTGGCCCCCATCTTATCAAACTTTCCGGAGTACCTGTTGCAATTATCATTTCACCGCACGTATAAAAATGCGTTCACTTTCGTATTCTGGTGCTTCCTCTGTAAAATCTGCTGTTACTTCTATATCTGTAAAGCCAATCTCACGAAGCCATGTCATATAGTGTTCAACAGCAAATGTACGTTGGAAATGCTCCTCATCAAAACGTTCATACAAATCACTTCCAGCATCTCGAACATAAAACGTCATTTGATGGACAATCGAATGTTCATAGTCCCCAGGCTCTGTATGCCATACGTAACTAATATCTCCATCATCATACGTAAATGGTCCATCTAAAAAGATTTCATCCATTTTAAATAATGAATGGACATCAAAGAACAGTTGACCACCTGGTCGTAACGTATGAAAAATACGCTCTAGCGTCGAATAAACGTCTGCTTGTTCCACCACATAGTTAAGTGAATCAATGGCAATCGTGACAACATCCAGTGCCTCAAAGCCGTCCAATTCATGCATCGACATACAGAACAGCGGCACTTGTAAACCCGCCTCTGCAAAACGCTCTGCGGCTATAGTAAGCATATCTTCTGACAAATCAATACCACTTACCTGATAACCAGCCTTTGCTAGCATCAGGCCAAGCACACCAGTACCACAGCCAATATCTAAAAGCTTCGGGAATTGATTGCTCGGCGCATGTTGCTCTACCCACTTCACGTAACGATCATACGGAATATCCGTTTGGAGCTCATCGTATACATGGGCAAAACGTTCGTAGCTACTCACTTACGCCTCTGATACGTCTAATTGTGGTGCATCGCCCCATAGACGCTCTAAGTTATAGTAAGCACGCTCATCCTTATGGAATATATGTGCTACAACATCACCAAGGTCTACTAAAATCCAGCGTGCGCCATCGAAGCCTTCAACACGACGAATTTCGTGTCCCTCTTTCACTGCTACCTCTTGTAATTCACGCGCAATCGCTTGTACTTGGCGATCTGAATTCCCGTGTGCAATGATAAAATAATCTGCTAAAAGTGAAATACCTTGCATATTTAAAACGACAATATCCTCGCCATGTTTGTCGTCGATTGCTTTGTAAGCTGCTTGTAATAAAGTTGAAGTCATCCTTCACTGTCCTCTCTTTTCATCATATCGTTATAACATGCTATAGATAATGGATAGATAGCCTGTTTACTATCAATTAAAAACGCCAATGTATGACGTATGCAGGCACTCATAGCCTTATCCAAATTCTTTTGCGCTTTTTTTCGCAGACGTTCTACACCATCAAATTTTCGATTCGGTTCAATCATATCTGCAACAAAAATTATTTTTTCTAAATTACTCATCGCTACACGTCCTGTCGTATGAAAACGGATTGCATTTAATATCTCTTCATCCGTTATGCCGAATTCACTTTCAGCAATATACGCACCAACAGGCCCATGTAGTAGTTCACTGCCCCAGCCAATCAGTTGTTGATCTAACTGTTGTGTTTTAACGATTTCCTCCATCCATTCGATATCGGCATACTTTGCAATATCATGAAGAATAGCAGCTGTTTCTGCTTTGCTCTCGTTTTCACCATAGATTTTTGCTAACTGTATGGCTGTTCCCATTACACCAAGTGTATGGATATAGCGTTTCTCAGGCATGCGAGGTTTAATCGCTGCTAAATACTGTTCGCGTTCCATAAAGACCTTCCTCTCGTATAAACGTCTCTACCGCTTCTGGCAGTAAAAAGGTTACCGTTCTACCAGTAGCAAGGCGCTCACGAATCAGTGTCGACGATAAATCGATTTGCGGTACTTCCACCATTAATACAGGATACTCCGTAAGCGCCTCTGTCTTCGGACGCTTTACGCCGACAAATTGAACAAGTTCCACTAGCTCATCAATACAATACCACGTATGGAGTGAATCAATCATATCGCCACCAATGATAAAGTAAAACTTCACAGTAGGCTCCTTTTCACATAATGCAGCAAGTGTGTTATAGGAATAGGATACACCGCCCTTATCAACCTCATACGACTCAACACGAAAATGCGGATAAGGTTGAATGGCGCGCTTCACCATTTCTAGGCGTTTGTCATCACTCGCATCATGCGGAGCTTGTTTATGGGGTGGTAGAGCATTTGGCAAAAAACGTACCTCATCTAACTCCAATGCATGAAAAACTTCGTTTGCCATGATTAGATGTCCAATATGTGGTGGATTAAACGTACCTCCAAGTAAACCGACCTTCTTCATCGTTTCACCTTATTTCGCTGCTTTTGGTAACACAATTTTCTTGTTGTTACGTGATTCTTTATATAAAACAACTGTCAAGCCGATTAATTGAACAAGTTCAGCATGTGCACCTTTTGCAAGAGCCTCTGCCACTTCGTTTTTGTCATCTTCACAGTTATCTAAAATACGCACTTTAATTAATTCACGTACTTCTAATGCTTCACGAATTTGCTTTGTCATTTCTTCATTCACGCCGCCTTTTCCTACTTGGAAAATCGGTGTTAAATGATGTGCTTCTGCACGTAAAAAACGCTTTTGTTTACCTGTTAACATAAAAATTATTGTCCTCCTAATTGCGCCTTTAATCGCGCAATCATTGAATTTGTATTTGGATATTCATCGAGCCAGTAATGGAACGCAATCGCACCTTGATGTACGAACATTCCAAGACCAGTTACAACGGTCGCTCCTTTTTCCACAGCCGCTTGTAAAAAAGGCGTCATTAATGGATTATACACAATATCTGCAACAATTGCGCCTTTCGCTAGTCGATTCAATGAAAATGGCATCGAAAAGTCACCCGTTACAAGCCCAGCTGACGTCATTTGCACCAAAATGCCAAAATCAGCCAATGATTCCTCCGCTTGCGCTAAAGAAATTGCACGCCCTGTTCCGAGTTCATCGATAATTGCTTGTGCATTAGCAACTGTACGATTGGCGATTGTTAAATTCATATATCCTTGTTGTTGCATGGCAAATGCGATGCCACGAGCTGCCCCGCCCGCTCCAATTAGAAGCACAGGCTTATCTTTATGTGACTTGCCGACAGCTTCTTCTAATGAGCGTACAAAACCAAGCCCATCAGTATTGTATCCTTTTAACTTCCCCTCTTTTGTTCGTACAACGGTGTTCACCGCACCCATTTTTTCTGCTAACTCATCTAGCTCGTCTAAATAAGGAATGATTGCTGTCTTATGCGGTATGGTCACATTCCAACCACTAGCACCTAATGTTTTAAAACCAGCAATCGCTGCCTCTAACTGATGTGATGGTACGTGCACTGGAATATAGGCTGCATCGATTGCCATTTCTTCAAACCAAACATTATGCATGGCTGGTGATTTTGAATGCTCAATCGGATCACCAATTACTGCAAACCACTTCTTCATGTCCTAGTTCCTCTTCTCTTCTTTACTAATATTAAATGAGCGATGGACGAATTGATACTTGTACACCTTTTGGTGCATAAGCAGCAATGACCACATTCGCATGCTGTACCGTAATCCAGCCAAGTCCCGAAAAGACCACATCTGTTTTTGCTTCTTTGATTGAAAACTCATGACGGACTAACTCTGGAAGCTTGTCGATAAAATCTGCAGTCGGAGGTGCCAGTAATTCCCCCTTATGCTCAGCATATAGCGTATCTGCCTTTTCAAGCTTTGTACGGTGGATTGGCAAATCATTTGCCACGTGAATTGTAAATGCTGAACGTTCCCCTTGAATAAAGTCAAATCGCGCAAGTGCACCAATAAATAATGTTTGTCCTGCATTTTGCTGATACACTTTCGGCTTAATTTCTTTTTTGGGCATAATATACTTTAATTCGCTTGCATCAATATAATGTGCCATCTGATGGTGATTAATAATCCCAGGTGTGTCATATAATGCACTACCATCATCGAGTGGAATTTCAATCATGTCCAATGTAGTGCCAGGGAAATGCGAGGTAGTAATGACTTCTCCTTCACCCGTAGCCTGCTTAATAACGCGGTTAATAAACGTGGATTTCCCAACATTAGTACAACCTACTACGTACACGTTTTGGCCGTTGCGATACTGGTCTATAGCCTCCATCGCCTCAGCCATTCCTTGGCCCTTATGTGCACTAACTAACAGCACATCAATCGGTTGTAGACCAAGTGCCTTCGCTTCACGTTTGAGCCAGTTAATTACTTTTTTGGGCTTCACTGATTTTGGCAGTAAATCAGCTTTATTCGCTACTAATAGCACTGGATTTTTGCCAACGAAGCGATGAAGCCCTGGCAACCAGCTACCATTGAAGTCAAAAATATCAACGATTTTCACGATCAAGCCTTGCTGTGTTCCAAGGCCATTCAAAATACGCAGAAAATCGTCATCTGTTAATGACACAGGTTGTATTTCATTGTAATTTTTCAAACGGAAGCAACGTTGACAAATGACTACGTCTTTTTCTAATGATGATGGGGGTGCATACCCTACTGCTGTTTTATCTTCTGTTTGAATTGTCGTACCACAGCCAATACAATTTGGCATTTCGTTCATTCTTGTTCCTCCCAAGTAATTATTCCTTTACGTTTTAAATCATTGAACACACGACGCTCAACGAAACGATTAAATTTTGTTACGAGCCCATCTGATTGTGCAACTGGTTTTACTAACACAGTATGCAAGCCTAAACGTTTGGCGCCCATCACATCTGTAAGTAGCTGGTCTCCTACCATTACTACTTCATTAGGACGTAAGCCTAGTTGAATAACAGCACTATAAAAAGCATTACGAAGTGGCTTTCTTGCCTTATGAATATATGGAATGTTAAGTGGCTCAGCAAAATGCTTTACACGTGCTTCTTTATTATTTGAAGCGATAATGACACGAATGCCAGATTCCTTCATAATACGTAGCCAGATAATTAGCTCTTCCGTTGCATCTGCACGGTCCCATTCCACAAGCGTATTATCTAAATCTGTAATAATTCCTTTAATGCCTAGTTCTTGAAGCTTTTCTGGTGTTATTTCAAAAATGCTTGTCACAAATTCATCTGGTAATAAAAAATTATACAAAATAGCGACCCCTAATCTAAACGTATTATTCGACCATTATAGCATATTTGCAAAGGCTTCACCCATGCGAATTGGACTTCCTTGTACAACATTGTCCGTAAATGTAACGGTATCTTTCTCAAATAGCATGACCACTGTCGAACCAAATGAAAAATAGCCAACTTCTTCTCCCTTTTGCCACTGGGCTGTTGTATTTGTTAATACAATGGAATTGACAAAAGTAGCACCGACTTTAATAAATGCCACATGCTGGTCATTTGCCACTTTTAACTCCGTTACAAGACGATAGTTATGAGAAATTGGCTTTTTGCCGTAAGTGAGACCTAGCTGATTGACCGGGAAAGATGATTGTCCCAATGTGTATTGTCTTAACACTTCGCCATCAATCGGGCTATGGATTCGATGATAATCAGCAGGACTTAAATAAAATACGATAAAATGTCCATCGGCATATTGCGCAGCACGATCATTATTCCCTAGTAAGTCCTGTAAAGCATAAGGTTTGCCCTTTACAAGAAAAGTCATATCCCATTCAATGCGGCCAAAGGATTCCACTTTTGCATCCACTGGACTTGTAAAAACAGTAGGATTTTGGTCTACTGGTCGTGCATCTGTTAAAAGCTCTCTTGTAAAAAAATCATGCAAACTTGAAAATTGTTGTGGTTTTTTTGAAACTTCTTCAAGGTTAATATCGTATAATTTCATATAGCTTGGAATTATTCGCTTACTCCACTTCGCTTTAGCAATAGTTTGTAAAAGCTGGGAAGATTGTTTGCCATTCGTTAATTCTATTAAGCGTTGGTATAGTTTTTCTTTCATAAAGCAAAACCCCTATCCATTAAATTAGACTGTCAATTTTTTCTCATCCGAAGTATAATGGTACAATATCTTAAGTGCAAAGGAGTGATCCGCCTTGTTTTTTTATCACAAGTTGGTGGATACGACGGTTAAGAAAATGAAATCGCACGCAGCAAACTTCATCACAATTAGTAATATGTCCTTTGGTGGCGCGGCCATAATGGCCACTTTACATGAATATTATAGCTATAGTGTCTTGTTTATCTTTATTGCTGCTCTTCTCGATCGCTATGACGGGAAAGTGGCACGCGCGCTCGGACAAGTATCTGAGTTAGGTAAACAATTAGATTCTATGAGTGATATTATATCATTTGGTGTAGCACCTGCATTATTAATGTATGAAGTTGTCCTAGTTGATTTTGGTTTCGCGGGCATGATGATGACCGTTCTTTATATCGTCTGCGGTGCGATGCGATTAGCTCGCTTCAATATTAGTGAAGCAAACGGTTATTTTACTGGGCTCCCGATAACAGCTGCTGGTACGCTATTAACATTAACGTATTTTGCGTCGACTACGTTCCATCCAGCCTTTTATCTTTTCCTACTACCGATTTTAGCTTTACTAATGATTAGTACATTCACGTTAAGAAAAGTGTAACAGCGTAATTGCTGTTGCACTTTTTTTCATTGAACGACCTTTCTTAACATATACTGTCGAAAAATGGGGAAAGGATGAAATCATTCAATGAGCGGAATTTTTACTTCTATGTTGCAGTTATGGTTTGAAATCCCTGCGTTATTCGGTTATTTAAAAGGGCAAACATTCCATAAACCCTTTTCTAAAGAAGAGGAAGCTGCTTGTATTGAACGATTTTTAGGTGGTGATGAGCAAGCGCGTCTTGATTTAATTGAGCGCAATATGCGACTTGTTGCACATGTCGTAAAGAAATTCCACCCAAAACATGAACAACTCGATGATTATATTTCAATCGGAACAATCGGTCTAATGAAAGCTGTTGAAAGTTATACACCCGATAAAAAGACGCGCCTTGCAACGTACGCAGCACGCTGTATTGAAAATGAAATTTTAATGCATTTAAGGACCCAGAAAAAAGTACAAAAAGATGTATCCTTATTTGAACCAATTGGCACAGACAAAGATGGCAATGCATTACAAATTCGCGACCTGCTACAATGCGATGAAGAAAGTGCAACCGAAAAAATCGAACATAAAGAACATGTTGCCCAGTTGTACCATTATTTGCACATGCTCGATGAACGCGAGCTGGAAATTGTCACACTCCGTTATGGGCTAAATCAGCATGATGCACTGACACAAAAAGAAATTGCTGCCCGCTTAAATATTTCTCGTAGTTATGTATCTCGCATTGAAAAGCGAGCACTCATTAAACTCTATCAATTTTATAAAAGAGATCAAAAGTCTATTGAGTAATTTATTGTAATTTGTTATTGATAAAAATTCAATCTTGACATAGCAGTACTTGTTTTATTGATGCTCTTTGCATAACGATTTTCATTAGTTGCTAATACATTTTAGCGTGGCTGGTGTCCATTGAGGAGTCCGTTGGTTCCTCGAACAATAAAAAGCTCCTTTTTGACTTTAACAGCCACAAAGGAGCTTTCTATAAAGTATTAATGCGTTGCTTCTGTCAGATCTGCCGAAATAAGCGTGCCGATTAACATTGTAATTATTACGACACCTGCTGTTAAAAATAGCATAATGAATACCTCCCATCGAACTATGAAGAGAATATAATGCCATTGTAGCATTGAAGATTATTTACGACTGTGATTTTTCTCACTTTTTTCACTGCTCACTTTGTCTATTACATGTAGATTTATAGAGCCGTAATTGCTTTTAATACAATTTGTGTTGAATGTTTTGCAGCGACTGGTAAGAACTCATCAAAGCTGATGTTTGATTCTTTGCCAGCAATATCAGATAGTGCACGAATAACTACGAAAGGTGTACCGAATTGATAGCATACTTGTGCAACAGCTGCCGCTTCCATTTCAACAGCTTTCATTTGAGGAAAATGTTGACGCACTGCTTCCACACGTACCGGATCATTCATAAAGGCATCACCAGAGCAAATTAAGCCAATACCGTATTGATGTTCACCAACTGCTTTTACAGCTTCTTCGGCAACTTTTATTAATTTTTCATCTGATTGGAAAGCAGCAGGCATACCTGCCATTTGACCAATTTCATAACCGAAAATTGTAACATCTACATCATGATGACGGACTTCATCTGAAATAACAACGGCTCCAACTTCAAGGGCCTCATCATAACCCCCAGCAGAACCTGTATTAATGACTACATCTGGTTTGAATTCATGTAATAAAATTGTTGTTGACATTGCCGCATTGACTTTACCAATACCGCTTTTTAATAGCACTACTTCTTTTCCTTCATATGTCCCTGTTGTGTATTCACTACCAGCAATTGTTGTACTAGTAGCACCTTCTAAAGATGCGCGTAATAACTCTACTTCCTCTTCCATTGCACCGATAACTGCGATTTTCATGAATTCATTACTCCCCTTCTTTTATCCAACTCTATTAAACAACGATGTGTCGGCTTTGGCATCCGTATTGTAACAAGCACCCGCCGCAAACCCCAATATCCGTTGACGTGTTTCCATAACCTACGGATAATGGCTCTAGTCACCAAACATTGTACTATTGGGCTATGTTTTTACCCAATAGATTTAAAAATAATCAATACAGCAGTTTTCGTCAATAGGCACCTTCTAATGTATTCAACTGTTCTAGTTTTACAGGAAGCCAGCCTTCGTTATCAACCCATTCCATGCTGACACGATACTTTTCACTTTTATCTTTTGTCGAAACCGTTGCAATGGCTTTATTGGCACCACCATTATTTTGCAAGCGCCAAACAATCATATTGTCATTTGTAATGCCAGTAACGGCTGTCACTGTCGCAATTTTTTCTGCCCAATCTACAGATTGATCATCGTAGGATGACACATGCTCTCCAGTTTGCGTTGTTGGCGTCGGTTTCCAGCTTTTATCTGTCACCACACGGTCAACAATTGGATTGTCTGACGTCGTTTCCACTGCCGTATTTTGTTCTGGTTGCTGTTCTGCCTCTTTCGACTCGTCTGTATCTTTCGTCTGTTCTTCATCTTGTGACTGTTCGTCGTTACTCGCTATGTCTTCCTCTTTTGAAGGTTCCTTCTCACTGTCATCGTTCTTTTGCTCTTGAGCTGGTTCCTCTTTAACAGTTTCTTGTGCGTCATCTTGCCACTTAAACACATACGTTGCCACTATCACAATTAATATAATGACAATGCCAATTAAAATATTTAACATTTTATCTAGCTTTTTATTGTGAGATGGCTGCAAATGACGACTGCTTCGTGTTTGTCGTTCACCCATGAAGTCTCCCCCTCTCTAGCCAATATTTTATCAAGTTCCACACGACTTGCAAAATAAAAACAGTTAGCTCTTCTCTAGAAAGAAGAGCTAACTGCTTGTACATCTGTGATTATTTAATTGAAAGAATTTTCACTTTCATTTCACCACCAGGTGTTTGTACAACTACTTCTTCACCTTCAGCTTTTCCAAGTAAGCCTTTTGCAATTGGTGATTCATTTGAGATTCGGAATTCCATTGGATCAGCCTCAGCAGAACCAACAATCGTATAAGATTCTTCATCAGAAGATGGTTTACCGTTAATAATTTCTACGAATGTAACCGTTTTCCCAAGCGAAACTACACTGTTGTCCGTTTCATCTTCAGTAATAATTACTGCGTTACGAATCATTGATTTTAATGTAGAAATACGTCCTTCTAAAAAGGCTTGCTCTTCTTTTGCTGAGTCATACTCGGCATTTTCAGAAAGGTCTCCGAAGTCACGTGCAATTTTAATACGCTCTACAATTTCTTTACGCGTTTCTGTTTCTAATTTCACTAATTCTTCTTCTAATTTTCTTTTACCCTCTGCAGTCATTGGGTACTGTTTTTCGTTTGACAAAGTACTTCACTCCTTATTTCATCAATATAAAAACATAAAACTCGACCAAATGCTTTGAAAAATGCATTTAATCGAATTTTATTATTTTTAATCCATTTCAAAATACGCTTTGACCTAATAGTATGCATGCCTTACAAAAATATGCTTCATAAAGCATGTAAATATTGTCAATACCACTCTATCTTATTACAATACGTTGTCAGTTTCAAGAATAGTTTTAATTTTCGTTACCATCAAATCAATCGCTACGCCATTCTCTCCACCTTCAGGAATAATAATATCAGCATAACGTTTAGTCGGTTCAATAAACATATTATGCATCGGTCGTACTGCAGATAGGTACTGGTCAATTACAGAATCTGTTGTACGTCCACGCTCTTTAATATCACGTAAAATACGACGAATAATACGTAAATCTGGATCCGTATCAACAAATAATTTGATGTCCATTAAACCACGTAAGTCTGCATCCTCTAATACTAAAATTCCTTCTAGTATAATAACATCTACTGGCTCTACATGGATAACTTCCTTGGCACGCGTATGCTGTACATAGTCATAAACCGGCTTATCGATTGGCTGACGCTTTAATAATTTTTTTATATGCTCAATCAATAAATCATTATCAAACGCTAGTGGATGGTCATAATTCGTTCCTAGTCGTTCTTCAAATGTTAAATGACTTTGATCTTTATAGTAGTAATCTTGTTCAATTACTACGACAGAATGCTCACGGAAAACATCATAAATAGCACGGGTCACACTCGTTTTACCTGAGCATGAGCCACCAGCGATTCCGATGACAACTGGACGCTTGATTGCCATTAATTATTCTCCTTTCGCATCATGTTGTGCGGTTGAAGTGGTGTCTCACATTTAAACTTAACAATTTGCAATGGATGACGTGCCGCATCTAAGCTATTGCCATCCTCATCCCAAATTTCCCCCATTGTAATGCGGAAATTTTCGATTTCTGGCCCAAAAAATTCTACTTCATCACCTGGTTTAAAATAGTTACGTTGTTGCATCGTTACAATTTTTGTTTCAGGATCATGCTCTAAAATAAGCCCTGCAAATTCATAGGTTGTTTTACGACCATGAACGCCAAACATTTGCTCTTCATGACCTGGTGCATCATGGAAGAACGCCTCAGCAGTGTCACGATTTGCACATTTATCTAACTCTTCTAGCCATTCCCGTTTAATTTTAAAATTGTCAGGGTCTGCACAATACGCATCAATGACTTTACGATAGACAGAAACTACTGTTGCCACATAGTGAATCGATTTCATACGGCCTTCGACTTTTAATGAGTCAATGCCAAGCTCTATCATATGTGGAATCGCTTCAATTAACTTTAAATCTTTCGGACTCATCGCAAAAGGTGCATGATTGTCATCGAAGAGCGCTTTTTCCTCGCCGTCTTCCAGCTCATATAAATCATAATCCCAACGACAAGATTGGCAGCAGCCACCACGATTGGAGTCACGTGCTGTCATATGATTTGATAACACACAACGGCCTGAATAGGCGATACACATTGCGCCATGAACGAATGCTTCAATTTCGATATCGACTTTTTCTTTCATTAGCTTCATTTCTTCGCCGCCAACTTCACGTGCTAAAACAACGCGGTGTAAGCCTTCTTCTTTCCAATACTGTACTGCTTTCCAGTTTGATAAAGATTGTTGTGTAGAAAGATGGATTTCTAGCTTCGGCGCAGCACTACGACATGTTTCGATAATAAGTGGGTCCGCTACAATAATGCCAGTAACGCCTGCTGATTCAATATCCTTTAAATATTGCTCTAAACCATCCATATTTTCATTATGAGCGAAAATATTCGTTGTCACGTAAATTTTTGCTCCATATTTATTTGCAAACTCTACACCTTCACGCATATCTTCGATAGAAAAATTATCTGCGTTTGAGCGAAGACCGAATTCTCGACCTCCGATAAATACTGCGTCCGCACCATAATGGACAGCTACTTTTAGTTTTTCTAAGCTACCTGCAGGGGCAAGTAGTTCAGGTTTTTTTGTAATGACGCGTTTACCGTTTATCATTTCACGGATTTTGTCATTTTGTTCTAATGCCAATGCCATGTTCTTGCCACCTCCTAGTAAACTGTTTCCTTGAAGATAAAGCCCGTATCGAGTGGTCGAATAGCAGGTTGAATTTCTTCAATTTTAGCCAGTAAATCATCTTTAATATCGTCATATGCATCTTCTGATTCGTCAAAATATGTGTCAATTGCTCGACGATATGCTTCTGTAACTGTCACTACATATTCCGGCGTTTGTAAAACACCTTCAATTTTTAGCGCATCGATGCCTGCTTCAAATAACTCGCCTAGCTCATCAATAATGCACATATCATTTGGACTGAAAATATGTGTACCATTTGCATCCTCATAAATTGGATATTTGTTGTTACGCTCATCATCATGAAGGAACATATTACGGTTTTCTTGACGATTTTCAATTGTCATTACTTTATCTTGATATAAGAAATAATGACCTAGTAATGGACGCTTCGATTGGAACATACAAGTCATGCCGTGTACTTGTACTTCCACTTCTACTTCTGCGTTTTCTTTAATTTCTATTACTTCATCTAATGAAAGCTCACGCGCTAGCACAGCACGTGTTGCACCACGTTTACCCCAATAATTCGCAGTAAACCAGTTGGTAGCCGTCGTTTCCGGATTCCAGTGCAACGGAATGGTTACACCTTGCTCGCGACGCACTATAATAACCGCAGGGTCGCCGTAAATTAAACGATCTACACCTATGCGTTGCATTTCTTTTAAATAGTCACCTAATGCATCTAGTTTTTCGTTATGGAAAAGCGCATTCACTGCAACATACACCTTTTTGCCTGCTGCGTGTATTAGCTTCGTTGCTTCTTCTACTTCGCTCACTGAAAATTCACCTGCAAGACGAAGACCAAATTGTTGTTCCCCAATGACAAAAGCATCAGCTCCAGCTGTTAACAGTGCTTTTACATGGTCTACTGATTGCGGTGTAACAAGCAATTCAGGTTTTTTCATAGTCGTCACCTCTTCAAACATAATAATAAGCCATCCCCCACTGGTAAAAATGCACTTGTATAGTCAGGATGGTGCATAATCCAATCGGTAAAGTTTTTTAAATTCCGAATCATTGTGCGCTTGCGACGTGGTACGTCTTTTAAGTCCAAATCGGACAAGCCATGCATATACATATTATCGATATACAAGACGCCTCCCGAGTTGACAAGAGGGGCATATTTTTCGAAAAATCGTTGGTATTGTCCTTTTGCTGCATCTATAAAAACCGCATCAAAAGTTGTGTGGATTGCCTTATCGTCTACCTCTAAAGCATCTCCCTCAATAACCGTAATACGATTGGACACGGTCGATCTTGCAATATAAGCTTTTGCACGAGAAACACGTTCTTCATCACGTTCGATCGTAACAATCTGCACATTTGGCAAAGCCTCTGCCATCCGTATTGCTGAGTAACCAATTGCCGTGCCAATTTCTAAAATTTTTGCCGGATTTTGAATACGTAGCAACTGATTCAGTGCGTCTATTCCAGCTAACTGCATAATCGGTACATGATTTTCTTCCGCATATGCTTCCATTTCTAAAAGCAAGTCATTACGTGGTTGAATAAATGATTGTATATATGCATCCGATAATTCCATTGTAAAATTCACCCTCATTTAAAAGGAAACGAGCACTCCCGTTATCCAAACTTCATCATCACTTTGCTACAAAAAGAAAAAGACCAAACGTGATGTCTTGGTACTTTGCCATACAAAAATGAGCAATTGTTAGTCGATATGCACGAAACAATTGCCACCACGTATAATTGATTAAAAATCACAATTTATAATAGCACGAAAATAGAAGGAAAGCTATTTTTCTTTCCTTCTATCTATTTTATTGTGCTATTTATTTGCCTCAAATTACTGAGATTTACTTAATATATTGTTCTTTCTTTTGCAAATGCTCATCATATGTTTTTGAGAAGTGGTTAACTCCTTCTTTATCTGCTAAGAAATAAAGATAATCAGTTTTGCTCGGATTTAACGTTGCTTCAATCGAAGTTTTCCCAGCACCAGCAATTGGCCCTGGCGGTAATCCTTTATTTTTGTAAGTATTATAAGCGTTTTCTACTTCTAAATCTTCATACAATACGCGATCTTTATGTGAACCAAGGGCATATAAAACAGTTGGGTCTGTTTGTAGTGGCATGCCTTTCTCTATACGATTATAGAATACACTCGCTATCGTTTCACGATCTGTTTGTGCTGTTGCCTCTTCCTCTAATAACGATGCAAACGTTAAAAGTTGATGGACTGACATTTGTTTTTCAACTAACACTTCACTATAATTTTTCACTACATTATTCATCGCTGCAATCATTTCTTCAACAATTGACTCTAACGAAGGTTTTTCTTCAAAATAAGAATATGTTGCTGGGAATAAATACCCTTCTAAGTCATAGCGAATATTATCAGCTAAAACCGCATCTGTAATAAGTTCTGGATAGTTAGCCATCATTTTTTGAACAAATGCTTCACTTGTTACTAAATCCATAAACTCTTTTTGAGTATAAGGTGTTTTCTTTTCTACGATTTTACCTATCTGATCAAGTGTTAGACCTTCTGGAATCGTCATCGTAAAGATTGGCTCACGATACACCTTGCCTGTTTTTAAACTCTCAATCAGCTCGTCCAATGTCATCGCTTGGGTTAAATCATAATTTCCTGCTTGGAATTGAGATTCATTTTTAAACTTGGCGTAATATTTAAAGACTTTCGCATCTTTAATAATGCCCTTTTTCTCTAACAAAGCCGAAATCGAACTTAAACTAGAGCCAATTGGTACTTCAACAGCAATGGTTTTCGTCGCATCCGGATTCACCGGTTTAAGCGCACTTTTAACGTAGTTGTACCCAATTAAACCGATAATGCCAAATAATAATAAAAACGTAATGGCTATAATAGCTACGATTTTTCTCACGATTTTTACCTCAGATTTTTTTTCTTCCATTTTTGAAAACATTTCTTGTTTTTTAGAACCGTTATCCACGGGTTTCCCCCCTATCACTATCCAATATCATACTAGAAATCAACTTTTTCGACAAACAGAAATGACAATTCAGGAGAAATTGCACACATAAAAAAATCTGCTAATACATTCTTTAGCAGATTTGTACCTTTATAATTGCAACGCTCCTTGCTTTTTCTCTTCTACTAACAAACCTTGCGCTAGTTGAGCAATAACAACATCATCAGCTGGTGGATTAAAGCGGCTACACTGAACATCTCGAAAAAGTCGTTGCAATTTATTAGACTTCGACAAACTTCGGCCTCCAACAACTTGCATTGCTTTCGTCACAATGTCTATGGCATGTTGACAAATCACATATTTTGCAATACTAACATCCTGCGCTAAATCCTGTTTACCTGTCGGGTGCTGTTCTGCTTGTGCAGCAATACTGTAAAGCGTACGACGTGCTGTTTGATACAACACCTCCATTTCTCCAATCTTTTGTTGCACATGGCTAGCGTGTGCAATTGTATTTTCCAAGCTATAAGAATACGTATTTTTCGCAAACTCGACTACATAATCCCTCGCCGCACCTGCAATTCCTAAATAGACCGCGGGAATTTCTAAAGAATAGACACGTCCATCTGCTAAAAATCGATTCACTTCATTCGGACGGTGACGATATAATAATGCCTCATCTGGCACAAAAGTATCGTGGAAAATGATATCATGACTACCTGTTGCTCGCATGCCCATTGCATCCCACGTATTCACCACTTCAACCTGCTCATTTTTTGTCATAAGAAACTCGGCAGTTACATTTTCATCTTTTAAATATGCAATAATCGTGAATTGCTTTAAAATTGGTGCTAGTGAAGCAAAAGCTTTCTCGCCGGTAATGATATAACCACCTGGAACTTTTTTGGCAGTCGTGCCAGGCAAACTACCCCGTGAAATATTGCCCTTTCCTCGTTCACTATTAATAATATTTAACAGGGAACCTTCCTCCACAGCTTTACGACTTAGTTCTGCAAAAATATGCTGCGGCCACAACTTCGCTTCTCTTACATTTAAAAACGTTAATAAGTGCCAGCCAACCGCTAAAGCAGTTGACCCATCTCCTTTAGCAAGCTGCTCTTGCACTAATAGCATTTCATAGAGAGAGATTTCCTCGCCGCCGTATTTTTTCGGTACAGTCAATCGAAAATACCCTGCCTCCTCCAACAATTTAAAATGGTCAAAAGGAAACGCACCACTTTCATCATAAATAGCAGCTGTTTCTTCAATTTGCCCAGCAAGTTTACGAGCATATTGAACGAGCTGTTGTTCTCGCTCATTCCGGATAAAAACATCACGCATTAATCGATCACCTTACTTTTCGTAAATCGGTTTTGAGGTTTCTTTAGCCCTAAATGTTCACGCAATGTTGTCCCTGTATAATCTTCACGATAGATGCCACGCTCTTGTAATATTGGTACAACCTTCTCTACAAAGTTTTCTAAATCACGTGGTAACAACGGAAATTGCAGCATAAATCCATCAGCTGCCCCCTCCTTCAACCATCGTTCCATTTCGTCAGCAATTTGTACCGCTGTTCCAACAAAGGCATCACGTCTAGCAGGTCCAAACAGGCGGGCATACAACTCACCGACCTTTAAATTTTCTTTTTTAATAATCTCTAAATGCTCGTCAAAATGGCTTTGAATACTGTTGACAGCAGGAAACTCAACTTCAATAGCTGGCGTATCTAGCGAATACTTTGAAAAATCAACATTGCCCATATAACCTGAAACAAACTTCAAGCTCTCATATGGGTCTATCAATGATTGCAATTCATTGTATTGACGAATGGCTTCTTCCTCAGTATCACCTACTATGGGCGAGATTCCTTGTAAAACAAGCAACTCCTCCTCCGTTCGACCGAACGACGCTAGCTGTGCCTTTAAAGTGCGATAATGTGCTTTGGCTTTTTCGATATCATCCCAATGGACAAAAACAACTTCCGCTGTTCGTGCAGCCAATTTTTGCCCTGGCTTAGATGCTCCGGCCTCAACAATAACGGGTTGCCCTTGTATCGAACGCGCAATGTTTAGCGGACCTTTCACAGATAAATATTTACCTTTAAATGCTGTTTCATGTACTTTCTCTTGGTCATAAAAAATATTATTTTCACGATCATAGACAAAGGCATCATCTTCCCAAGAATCCCATAATGATTGCACGACATCAATAAATTCTTCTGCTCGTTCGTAGCGATGGTCATGCTCCCAATGCTGATCACGACTAAAGTTTAAAGCTGTTTGGCCGGTTGCATCTGCCGTTGTCACTAAATTCCATGCAACACGTCCATTGCTGATATGATCAATGGACATTAATTGTCTTGCTAATACATACGGTTCACTGTAAGTAGTCGAAGCTGTTGCACCAAGCCCTATTTTGGATGTCGCTGCAGCTAGCGCTGTAATTTGAATCAGTGGGTCAAAACGATTTAAAATATGTGGATGGGATTCGTGATTAATGGCTAAACTATCCGCCACAAAGGCCATGTCGAATTTACCTTTTTCGGCAAGTTGTGCTACTTTTTGTAATGCTTTTATATCAATGCTTGCATCGACCTGCGCTAAAGGATGCTTCCATGCCGCAACATGCATGCCTGCCCCGATTAAATATAAAGCTAACTTTAATTGTTTGTTCTCCGCCATTTTTCATTATCTCTCCTTTTAATATGAATAAAACGTCTTCCATGTTGCTAGTTCATCCAATGGCATGTTGACAGGAATATAGTTCCCCTTTGAAATGTTAGAGACAAAATCTGCTGTTTCTTTACGCTGATATATCTCCACAATTTTTTTCAATTTTGCGTTGTCCTTATCTTCAGGCTTTGCCACTATGACATTAATAAAAGGCTTCGCTGTTTCATTTTCATGAATAAGCGCATCCTTTAAAAGCAAGCCTGCTTCAACAGCTACTCCATTATTAATAACCGCAAAATCAGTATCCTCCATGACACGAGGTGTCGTCGCCCCATCTACGGGCACAATCGTTAAATTTTTAGGATTGTCTTGTATACGATCTTTGCCTCCATTGCCATCAAAATTATCGGTAACCGTTAACAGGTCATATTCTTGCAGCAGTAACAATGCTCGCCCCCAATTAGAAGGATCATTTGGCACTGCAATTTTGGCCCCATCCTTTATCTCTTCTATCCGTTTGTATTTGTTCGAATACAAGCCGATGGGCGCCATAATCGTTGTGCCAATCGCTTGTAAATCTGTGCCGTTATTCTTATTAAATAAATTTAAATATGCGACATGTTGGAAAGCATTTATATCGACTTCACCTTCTGCTAATGCTTGATTGGGATCATACTGTGCCGAAAATGTCACTAATTCTAAATGTATATGTTCCTTTGTTGCTTGTTCTTTTATATATTCCCACGTTTTGATTTCCGAGCTGCGAATGCCAACCTTCACAACATCGTTTTCCTCAGCTTTTGTACATGCTACAAGTAAAAATAATAATGACAAGAGTCCGATAATATACTGTATTTTCTTCATTGCTAGCTCTCCTTTTAAGCTACTCTTCGCAGCTTTCTTTCAATGGTATTGCCGATACTTTGAATAATTTGAACAACAACGACTAATAGTACAACTGTCACGAGAATGGTTACATTATCAAAGCGTTGGTAGCCATAAGTTATGGCAACATCCCCAAGACCTCCTCCACCAACTGCTCCTGCCATTGCTGTTGCCCCGATAAGTCCAATCGTTGCTGTTGTGACGCTTAAAATTAAAGATGGGAAGGCTTCAGGAAGTAAAAACTTATGAATAATTTGAAATGGAGAAGCTCCCATTGCTTTTGCCGCTTCAATGATGCCTTCATCTACCTCAAGCAGAGAATTTTCAATTAATCTTGAAATATACGGTCCAATATGCAAGACAAGTGGTACGATAGCAGCAGTTGTGCCAATCGCTGTCCCAACAAGTAGACGTGTAAATGGAATGATAGCTACTAATAAAATAATGAACGGAATAGATCGTAATGTATTGACAACTGGATTGACAATCGAGAAAATAATTTTATTTTCAAGTATGTGCCCTTTGCGCGTAACAACTAAAACGATGCCTAATATAAACCCTAAAATAGCGCCAAAAATTAATGAAATGCTAACCATGTACAGCGTATCCAACAGTGCGTCGATGATAATCTGTGTGCTCACCTTCATGTGCAACGACCTCCTCCATATGAATATTTTTACTTTGAATATATAAAAACGCCTTTTGAATCTCTGGAGCTGAACCCACTAGCTCTACAATTAAATGACCGAATGGAATGCCCTGTAGCTCCGTAATATTGCCAAATAGGACATTGACATCGACCGCGAATTTCTTGGCTACTTGTGATACAACAGGCTGACCGACATCCACCCCAATAAATTTCATATTGTAAATTCGTTTCGAACCATCGATGACATTCAATTGCTCATAAACAGATTGCGGTATTTCATTTCGAACAACTGATTGCACAAAGTTTTTCGTTGTGTCTTGCTTTGGTGCAGAAAAAATGTGTAGGACATTGTCTTCTTCTATTATTTGCCCGTTCTCCATTACCGCCACACGATTACATATATCTCGAATCACTTCCATTTCATGTGTAATCATCAAAATGGTAATGCCATATTCACTATTGACACGCTTGAGCAACGCTAAAATAGATTTTGTCGTTTGGGGATCCAGAGCAGATGTCGCTTCATCGCATAATAAAATTGTCGGCTTTGTAATTAATGCTCTTGCAATCCCTACACGTTGCTTTTGACCACCTGATAATTCATCAATAAAGCGATGCGCCTTATCTTGCAAGCCGACAAATGTTAAGACTTCTTGCACTTGAGCTGCTATTTTCGATTTGTTAGCACCACTTAACACTAAAGGCATTGCCACATTATCAAAAACCGTTTTAGAGTGGAGGAGATTAAAGTGTTGAAAAATCATTCCAATATTTTTCTTTTCCTCCCGCAATTGTTTTTTGCTTAGTTTGGTTAAATTTTTACCATTGACAAGCACTTCACCAGATGTTGGCTCTTCTAATAAATTCACTGTGCGAAGTAAAGTACTTTTCCCAGCACCGCTAAAGCCAATTACGCCAAATATATCGCCTTTCTGAATAGTTAAATTAATGTGATTTAACGCCTTCACAGTCGCTTGCCCAACATGAAATTCCTTCGTCGTATTTATAAATTCAATCATTCAGATTTCCCTCCTATGCACTTGAATCCGTATAATCTGTTCAACATGCTAAAATACTGGAACGACAGCCCCTTTATATTGATCTTCAAAAAATTTTCTCGCCTTTTCACTTGTCAGCCATTTCACTACTTTTTGAATGGCAGCATCTTGCTGTTTTTCTTTCGTCGTTGCAATAATATTGACATAAGGTGACTCCGGCCCTTCCATAATAAGTGCATCCTCAAGTGGATTATAACCTCCTTCTAATGCGTAATTCGTATTGATAGCAGACGCGTCTACATCATCTAATGAGCGCACTAATAACAATGGATCAACACCTATAAACTGAATGTTCTTTTCATTTTTTGTAATATCCTCAACTGTGAAATCACTGTCCTTTGCATCATCTAATTGGATAAGGTCATTATGTTCAAACAGTAGTAATGCGCGTGAAAAATTGACAATGTCATTTGGCACAGCTACTTTTGCATTTTGTGGTAAATCCTTTATATCGTGAATTGTTTTTGAATAGACTCCGAATGGCTCAATGTGAATACCTTTGACACTTACCAAATCTAGATTACTTTCTTTATTCGTCTGTTCTAAAAACGGAATGTGCTGAAAATAGTTGAAATCAAGTTCACCGTCCGCTGTTTGTTGATTGGTTTGAACAGCATCTTTTAATATGGAAATATTTAACTTCACACCATCTTGTGCAAGATCTTCCGCTAAATATTCTAATACTTCAGCATGAGGAACACTTGCAGCCCCTACATTTAATGTAACAACGTCGTCTTGTTTTACCTGCTTCGAATCTGTACAGCCAGCAACTACAATGATTAACACGCTAGCAAACCATAACCATAATTTTTTCATATTATATCCTCCTATTTTTATTAATTTACTTGGTTTAATTGCAAATAAATATAGAGCATTTCATGTACAGTTGAATAATTCTCTTAAAATAAACTATTTGAAATTTTCTATTTTTATTACAACAAATCTTATCCGTTTACTTGTAATTGGTCAATGCTATTTTTTCTTGTTTTTCCCATGTATCAATCTTTATGTAATCTTGCAGGGGAAGATTCCCTTGTTTTCTGTATGTTACACACGTTTTTCTCTCTACTAAACACCATATTCGTTGGACGATAGAATCCTTTTTAGCTTCAGATAGAAATTTTCTATTAGACATCGTAGCAAATTGTTTGAGTGACTGGCACTCATATATAAAAAAACATACTCAAAGTTATACTTTGAGTATGTTTTTTTATAAATCATTTAAGATATCTTCTACGAATTCCCATTCTGCATCTGTTTCAATCGGTAGTAAGTCCTCAATCGTTCCATCTGGTCCAGGTACATATTGGGCAGCGAAAATATCACGTTCCTCCATTGGTTCGTCTGAAACAGCAACATATAGTACATATGATTTGCCAAATTGTTCAGAAGCAAATGTATGAATAACCTCGCACACCTGATCTGTGCCATCTTCATTCGTCACGGTTATAAGCTGTGGTTCCTCCTGAAATTCATCTAACAATGTTAATACAACTTCATTAATCATTTCCCATTCAGCATCCGTTTCCACAGGTTGCAAATTAATCATTTCCCCACTGTTATCATCATAATCGAATGTCATGGCTGAAATATCACCAGGAATTTCTTGCCCCTTTTCATCTATCAGTGAGAACAATACATATGATTTTTCCTCGGCATCAAATGTAAATACAACTCGGCATGTTTGCTCTTGACCATTTTCTCCGATAATAATAAATTCTTGTGTTTCCTCGTTCATTTAACTTCCTCCTTACAAATGAGCTGATTGTTTTAGTTCTTGCCCTTGTACGTCCAAGTTGATTGGCGTAAAAAAAGAACAAGGACCGCTTTTGCCATCCTTGTTCTTTACACTTTAAAATGAAAACAATTATTCTTCGTCTTCGTCCTCTAAAGCGTTTAAAACGTCTTCTACCATGTCCCACTCTGCTTCTGTTTCAATCGGTGTTAATTCGCCATCTTCACCGTTTTCAGAAGGTACAAATGATGATACGAAGATTTCTACAGAGCCGTCTTCATCTTCTTCTGCTCCTACCATTGAGTAAAATACATAAGATTTACCGAATTCAGGAGACTCGTGTACGTGAATTACTTCGCAAAGTTGCTCGTTTCCGTTTTCGTCAATCACTGTAATGTGTTGTACGTGTAATTCTTCTTCATGGTTATGCTCGTGAGCCATGTTTGCCACCTCATTAATTAGTTTTTGCTATCTAAATAGCCTTGTAAAATCATCACAGCAGCCATTTTATCAATGACTTGCTTGCGTTTTTTGCGACTTACGTCCGCTTCGATTAGCATGCGCTCGGCAGCCATCGTCGTTAAACGCTCATCCCAAAGTTTAACCGGCAGTGAAAATGTCTCTTCTAATAACTTTTTATAGTTTTCAGAAGCTTCACCACGTGGTCCTACCGTATTATTCATGTTTTTCGGGAATCCTACAACAAATTCAGTGATAGTATATTCCTTCACTAGCTCAGCAATACGGTCGATGCCGAATTCGCCATTTGCTTCATCAATTTTTACGGTTTCAATACCTTGAGCCGTCCAGCCAAGTGCATCACTAATGGCAACACCGACTGTTTTCGACCCAACGTCTAATCCCATAATTCTCATTTCTAGCCCTCGTTATTCTTTTTAATATAAAATTTAACAAGCTCTTCTAGAATTTCGTCACGCTCTAGCTTGCGAATTAAATTACGAGCATCCTGATGGCGAGGAATATACGCCGGATCACCAGAAAGTAAGTAACCGACAATCTGATTGATAGGATTATATCCCTTTTCCTCTAATGAAGAATGTACTTTCAACATTACCTGCTTGACTTCCTGTTCCATTGATTCTTCTGGAAAATTAAATTTCATCGTTTGATCAAATGAACTCATGACCAGCACCTCGCTTTCAGAAATAAGGAGATGTGCAAAGAAGCTCATCTCCGATTTCTCTTTATTATAACCGATTTGACGTATTAATTAAATGGATTTAACGTAATCATACACAGAAAGTAGCGCTTCATCAAGTTTTGAAGCATCTTTAGCACCTGCCATCGCCATATCTGGACGACCGCCGCCTTTACCGCCACAAGCTTCTGCCACCATTTTCACAATATTTCCTGCATGGTAATTGCCACCCACTAAATCTTTCGTTACACCTGCGCATAACATGACTTTATCGCCATCAATAGCACCTAGGACAACAACAGCTTTTGTCATTTTACCTTTTAGGTCATCCATCATTTGACGCAGTTGGTTATTGTCTTTCGCTTCAACTTTCGTTGAAAGTACTGTCACATCACCAAATGTTTGGGCTGCATCTACAATAGCACCTGCTTGTGCATTGGCAATTTTTTGTGATAATCCTTCATTTTCACGTTGTAATTCTTTGTAGTCTGCTTGTAGCGCATGAACTTTAGTGACAATATCTTTCGGATTTGCTTTTAATAATGCTGCTGCATCATTTAATAGCGCCTCTTCTTCTTTAACCGCCTCATATGCCACTTTTCCAGTCACAGCCTCGATACGACGCGTTCCTGCGCCAATACCACCTTCTGATACAATTTTAAAGAAGCCAATTTCAGAAGAACGTTTTACATGGATACCACCACAAAGTTCGATTGAATAATCGCCAATGGAAACGACGCGCACAATATCACCGTATTTTTCGCCGAATAATGCCATTGCCCCCATTGCTCTCGCTTCATCAATCGCCTTTTCTTCAATCACGACTTCAATATCTTCCCACACTTTTTCATTTACAATACGTTCAATTTGTTGTAACTCTTCTTTAGTTACTTGACCGAAGTGAGAGAAGTCGAATCGTAATCGATCAGGACCAACATAAGAACCTGCTTGGTTAACATGGTCACCTAATACGTCTTTTAACGCACGTTGCATAATGTGCGTTGCTGTATGGTTTTTAATGATGAGATTACGTTCACTGCGATTAACTACCGCTTTTACTGCATCTTCAACATGCATTTCACCTGATTCAACAAGAACTGTGTGTAACGGTTGTCCATTTGGTGCTTTTTGAACATCCTTAACGATTGCTGTAAAGCCGTCATTGGAAATTACACCACTATCAGCAATCTGTCCACCCATTTCAGCGTAGAATGGTGTTTTTGCTAAGACAACTAAAGCTTCTTGACCTTCTGAAGCGACCTTCGCGACTTGTCCGTTGACAATCATTGCTGCAACTTCCGTTTCTACTGATAATGTATCATAGCCAACGAATTCACTTGCAATGGTTAAGTTTGCTAGCACTTCATTTTGTACTTGCATTGAATCCACATCTTGACGAGCTGCACGCGCACGTTCACGTTGTTCATTCATTGACACTTCGAATCCTTCATGATCCACTTTCATGCCTACTTCTTCTGCATATTCTTCTGTTAACTCGATTGGGAAGCCATATGTGTCGTAAAGACGGAATGCATCTGCTCCAGGAATATAATCATGACCCGCTGCTTTTTGTGCTTCTACAACTTCATTAAAAATAGCAAGACCACCATCTAATGTTTCATGGAAACGAATTTCCTCGTTTTTAATCACACGTTGGATAAATTCACATTTTTCCGTAACTTCTGGGTAGAAATCCACCATAATTTGTCCAACTGTTGGTACTAATTCAAACATAAATGGTTTTTCGATACCAATTTGTTTAGCGTAACGTACTGCACGACGTAGTAAACGACGCAATACATAACCACGACCTTCATTTGAAGGAAGAGCGCCATCACCGATAGCAAATGCCACAGTACGGATATGGTCTGCAATCACTTTGAATGGTGTATTAATGTCTTCTTCCGAACCGAAGATTTCACTTAACGCGACTTCACCAGGACGCTTGTATTTGCGATTGGCAAATTGTTCAATTTTTTCAATGATTGGCATAAATAAATCCGTATCAAAGTTTGTTGGAACATTTTGTACAACTGATACAATACGTTCTAGTCCCATCCCTGTATCAATGTTTTGCTTTGGTAATGGTGTATAAGTACCATCAGGATTATGGTTAAATTGAGAGAACACTAAGTTCCAAACTTCTAAATAACGTTCGTTTTCTCCGCCAGGATACATTTCTGGATCATTTTCATCTGCACCATATTCTTCTCCACGATCGTAGAAAATTTCAGAGTTTGGACCAGATGGACCTTCCCCGATATCCCAGAAATTCCCTTCTAATCGAATTAAACGTTCTTCTGGAATGCCAATTTCGTTATGCCATACGTCATATGCTTCTTGGTCTTCTGGGTGGATGGTAATCGATAAAAGTTCAGGATCAAAGCCCATCCACTTTTTATCCGTTAAAAATTCCCAAGCGTAATGAATTGCTTCTTTTTTGAAGTAATCACCAATAGAAAAGTTACCTAACATTTCAAAGAATGTATGGTGACGTGCTGTTTTCCCTACGTTTTCAATATCGTTCGTACGAATCGATTTTTGTGCATTCGTAATACGCGGATTATCAGGAATAATACGACCATCAAAATAAGGTTTTAATGTTGCTACACCCGAGTTAATCCAAAGTAATGAAGGGTCATTAATTGGCACAAGAGGTGCTGATGGTTCATGGTGATGTCCTTTTTCTTTAAAGAATTCTAAATACATACGGCGAATTTCTACTGCTTTCATGTGAAAAGTTCCTCCTCTAATAGTGTAAAATTACGATATGAAGCCGCTTATACGCATAAAAAAGCCCTCATCCCCAAAAAGGGACGAGGACTTTGTATATTGTCTCGCGGTACCACCCTAGTTGTAAGTATTGTGTATACTTACCTCTTTAGCACTTGTAACGTAAGTGAACGGCAGGTATTAGCTGCACTCTGGAGTAGCTTTCGGCACTTGTTGACGTGAGGATTTTTTCAGCCTAGAAATCCCTTTCTTCTACACGCACAAATACGTACTTGTTCCATCATCGTTTTTTCTATTTTCTAACGCACATTATAAAAAAATTATGACCTTCTGTCAATCATTGCATTTCTATTTGATATGAAATGATGGCAGTCAGCTAAAAAATATATTAGCTATCTAAGATTAACCAAAGTACAACATTTCGAATAGCGCTTAATCTTTATTTTTTAAGAAATTTTCTACTCTTTGTATAAATGGCTCCCGATTATACGATTGGTAGAGTAAGCTCGATAAACGTACTGGGTCTCCAAAGAAATATCGCTCATATAGCGTTTGTCTCGTGCCAAAACTACTCATCGTTAAATCCCATGCTAAACGGAATTTTTTGACACGCTCCTCTCCACCATCCCTAAATGATTGTAAATAATGCTGCAAATCCCCATCATCTGCGCCAAATGCTTTTTCACTCGGGATTGACATTAAGCCACTTGCACCTAATAATTGAATGATTTCTGTAAAGGTTGGATAGACTTTAGGGAAAATTTGAATGGCTACCTGTAATGTTGGATGGTCAGGTCTTATATAACCAAAGTCGTCTCTTTTAGCTTCTAGTTCGGATTTGAGCAATAAAGCTTTCATCGTTTCTAATGTTACAATGATTTCCACTACTTTTTGCTGTACATGTTGGTATTCGCCAATATTGATTGTATTAACAATTGATTGGACAACACCTAAAACAAATTCTGTTTTAGCAATTTGTCGGGACAATACTTGATGTAAAGTATACGCTTGGAAGCCACTCACATTCATGAAGTTATTGGCAACCTCATTATTTTCATAATAAAAAACGCGCTCCCACGGTACCACGACATCATCAAAGACAACAATCGCATCCATTTCCTCAAAGCGTGCGCTTAAAGGATGATCGAATGTTGATTCCCCTCCGACAAATGACTGTCTACATAAAAATTTCAATCCTTTCGTATCACTTGGTATGGAAAAACCAAACCCTTTTTCCTTATCAAAGCCATTTGTTGATAAAACAAGTAGTTCGTCTGTAATGCCACCTTGTGTGGCAAGCAATCTTGCCCCTTTAATTACCAGTCCTTGAGTTGTTTTCCCTACAATTTTAGCCGCAATGATGACCTCTTCATCTTCATAATGATATCGTTGACGGTTTACTTGTGGCTCAATAAACGTATGTGTCATCGTCAAATCATTTTCACGTGCATATTCATAAAAATTTAGCAGATGATCTGGAAAGCAATTTGGCTTATCTTTTAAATATTCAGCGGCAGATGCTAATGCCATTAAAGTAGTATTCATATAATCAGGACTTCTTCCCATTAAGCCATGATTAGATAAAGCCCACTCTCGCGCAGCTTGACGTCTTGTTACTAAATCTTCAACCTTTGTCACTTGTAGAAAAGACATACCTACTCGTTCATTACTCTTTGGTGATACATAGGTCAAGCTATCATGTAACGACTCATCATGCTGCAAATCAAAAAGCTTTGCTTGACTTTGCATTACGCCTTTAAATGCTGGATGTTCTGAAACCTTTCCCGTAACGACTGCGCCATCTATTGAGATATGCGTTTGCAATGCATCGATGCGCTTAATATACTGCTGGCCTGTTATTATTGGCATACATTCACCCCTAAAAAAGTTACCTATGTTTTCATTCCATGTAGTATATGAACTTTTACGTTTTTTCGTTCCACAACTACTTATCTGTACTATATCAATCGTTATTTCACAGCAAACTGTACTAGTTTAATAATACACAACAAAATTGACGATAAAGCTTGAATTATCAGTGATTTTAGATAAAAACGGTTTCAAAAAGCACTTTTCAAACAAGTTCATTTTTGTGTCACATTCATCAAAATACCTCATTTCATTAGTACAACTTTCTAGATTTCTTTTGACTAACTGGAGTAAGATATAGACATCAAGAAAAGAAAAACATCATTTGTCCAATAAAGGAGAAAATAAAAATGAATACACAAATTATTTCCTATGTAGCTCAAATGGAAGCAGCTTTAATGAACCAAATGGAAGATCATAATGAAGAAAATTTATTGTTCTCTATTGCTTCTGATATGATTGCAAAAGAACAAGATCAATACGAAAATGTTTGCCAAGCATATGAAGTGGTAAAACATCACTTAATCGGCTTGCATTAATCCCATCCTTTTGAAATAACATCTACTACAAAACAAACCCGCATCTTCCCTGAAGATGCGGGTTTGTTTTTTGACCATATAGTTTTTCGTCGAAAAGCAGTTAGTCCAGTCCACGCTCTTTTATTGCGCAAAAGGTGATACCATTTTTTTGAACTGCGCTAAGCTCGTTTGTTGATCGCTGTAAAGGCGTTTAATTTGGTAGATATCATCATATGGATTGTTGTAGCCAGGCTTTGTTGAAAATGCCATTGTAAACCCAGCTTCTTTCACCGCATAAATAATATTGGCATTATATTGACCAAATGGATAGGCAAAGGCTTTTGCATTCGGTATAAACGTTAAACTGCGCTTTAAATCTTCTACGACCTCATGGTAAGGAATCAACAACATTTTCCCTTTATTTCCAATCATATCGTGTAAATTATAGGTGTGCGATTCAAACGTAAAGACATCTTGCATATAATCCATATCTTGTTTTGACAGTGCTTGCAAATCATTATAATTAAACAGTTGTTCTGCAGGTGAATATTCATTACGATACGTAATTAAAAATTGAGTTGCTTGAAATCCATAATTTTTTAATATTGGATAGGCATATTCTCTTGTAGATAATAAACCATCATCAAATGTCAAAACAATGGAATAAGCAGGCAATGTAATTTCATTGCGCATAAAGCGCACTAAATCATCCGTACTAACCGTTTCATATTTTTTATCTTTCAAATACTTCATTTCATGAGCAAATTGGGTATCTGTAATCGTTGTACTTACATTTTTAAAGCGTCCTAATTCATTCTCTTTTAAGAAATGATGGTACATCATAACAGGTACGCCACGATCTAATGCTACCTTAGAACTGTGAATATAACCTTCACGTCCACCTATTGTCGTAACATACCAATTCTGCTCTTTTCGTAAAATGGGGTAGCGTCGATTTACATCCAACTTTGCAAATGGCTGTAATTTTTTCGCTGTTCGATCGTAAATTTCATTATTCCCTGATATTGGGATGAAATATTGATTTTTTACTGCATTATCATTACCGCTATTTTTAAAAGACGGCGTATTGACAAATTTTATTTTTGATTTTTCCACATAAAGGAACGTTTTGCCCCACCGGACTTGAACATACATTTCATCTATAACATTGGCAATTTCTAACTGTTGCCCTTTTAACAGTGTCGCAATCGACATTGGTTGTTCTCGACGAAGATCATAGAGAACAGCATTTTCCAACGCTTCAATATAGCCATTTTGTTTACTTGGCGGGGTTGTTGGTGATGTTGGTGGTGTCGGCGTAGGTTTTTCAACCGGCTTTGTTGATGGATCAGTGGTGTCCTGCCCTTTTTCTTCTGTAACAAAATTACTATGTACAAAACCCAGTCGTCCGTTCACAGCAATTCCGTACCAACTGCCCATTTTACTATATAAGGGGAAACGAACACCTTCCGATAATGTTGCAAATTGCACTAGTTTGTTACCGGTATTATCATAAACAGGCGTTACCTTTGTTGCTACAATGTAATCTTTTACTTTGACAACAGAAGGTACGTTATTTTGATATGTCTTGGATGGAACAACAGTCGTGTATCGTTTATCTACATAACCGTAGTTACCTCCCCAACGAATTTGCCACCAGTTAGGCCCATAATCTTTTGTCACTTCAAATGTTTGTCCTGCTGATAATGTTCCTACTTGTTCAAGTGAGCCTGAACGATTATCAAAGACAGTTGCTTCCTCATTCACTTGAATAACTATACTACTGGCATGTACCTTGTGCACGAATGGTAATAGCAGCATGAATAGGAGCAAGTACACAATGCGTTTCAATTTCTTCACCTCATAAAACTAATTTTTCTTATGATTCATCCATAAAATCATATGGAGATATGCCATCCATTCCAATCATTGGATGGATGGATGGTAAGGTTTCGACCGTTAGCTGTAGCACAGTCGTAGCATCCTCTTGTTGATTGTTCTCTTTATTTTGTTGCGTTTGCGTCTCCTCCACTAATATAACCTCATTAGATGCTTCCATTGGGTTAAGTCGTGCGCGCAGAGACGTGAAGCGTTGTAAATCGTCTGTTCGTTGTAAACCGCTAGCTAGCACATCTGGTTCACCACATAAAATTAAGAAATTTTTCGCACGTGTAATACCAGTATATAATAAATTACGACGTAGCATTTTCGAATAGCCACGCACCACTGGCATAATCACCGTTTGAAATTCTGAACCTTGTGATTTATGAATGGAGCAACAATAAGCCAATGTTAATTGATTAAGATCGCTGCGCTGATAAGTTACTTCAATTCCATCAAAAGACACGACAAGTAAATCCTGCTTCTCCACCGTTTCCTTTGCTTTAATAATACTAATGACTTCACCCATATCCCCATTAAAAACATTGCTTTCTGGCTGGTTTACAAGCTGTAACACTTTATCTTTTATGCGATACGTTACATCACCAAAGACAAGTTCCTTTCTTGTACCAGTATCATTCGGATTGACAAGCGCTTGAATCAATTTATTTAAGTTATCGATTCCGGCTGGTCCTTTATACATCGGTGCTAAAACTTGGATATTTCGGATTTCTTGCCCTTTTGCTACTGCACTTTTCACAACTTGTGTTACAACATTTGCCACTTGCTCTGAAGAAGCTTTAATAAAGGAACGATCCGATGTTTTCATCGTTAGATCATTTGGAATTGTACCACGTTTAATCTGATGGGCGAGTTCAATAATGGTTGAACCTTCCGCCTGACGATAAACATCTGTCAGTTCAACAGTCGGTATTTGTTGCGAAGCAAGTAAATCTTTGAGCACTTGTCCTGGACCTACTGGCGGTAGCTGATCTTGATCGCCAACAAAAACAACTTGCACATCCTCATGTAATGATTTTAATAATTGATGGGCAAGCCATGTATCTACCATGGACATTTCATCGACAATGATCAGTTTTCCAGTAACCTCTCGCTCCGTTTCTTCCTCTTTCTCCTGACCTGTAAAGCCTAATAAGCGGTGGATAGTCATCGCAGGTAGTTCCGTAGACTCAGCTAGACGTTTAGCTGCACGACCTGTTGGTGCACATAAAATAATAGGGAATGGCTCTTCTTTTTGCGCATATTCCTTTGGATTTAGTGAAAGCCCGTGAAGTTTGGCATATACTTCAACAATGCCCCTAACAACCGTCGTTTTTCCTGTACCAGGACCACCTGTTAAGATCATGACAGCTGAATTAAGTGCTTGTTCAATTGCAAAAGCTTGTGTTTCTGCATATGTGACACTTAACAATGCTTCTGTTTCGCCGATTGCCTTGCGAATTTCATCTTTACTAAAATGCTTCGCTTGACTATTGCGTTCCGTTAGCGCAATTATTTTTGAGGCAATACCAATCTCCGAAAAATATAGAGATGGCAAATATAGTCTCGTTTCTTCACCATAGATTTTATTTTCCTCACGCAAATCGATACATGCCTTGGAAATTGCTTCGTATGGTATTTCTTGGCGTTGACTTTGCTCCAGCATATCTTTCACTTGTGGTAATACATGTTCCGCATCTAAAAATACATGACCATCCGATAACGCTGCTGTATTTAGAATATGTAAAATAGCCGCCTTAATACGGTCAGGATGATTGCCTGTAATACCTAATTTTGCACCAAGCTCATCTGCCCGAAAGAAACCGACACCGTCCACATCTTCAATGAGTCGATAAGGGTTTTCAGTTAAAAAATCAATCGTCTCTGTACGATATGTTTGATATATTTTCATACCGAGCTGCGGGCCAAATCCCCATTCATTTAACTGAATCATAACCCGTTCCAATCCAAGATTTTGCTCAATGGTACGATGAATAACTTCCTTTTTTTCAGCAGATAGTCGTGGTACACCATCAAGGACATTCGGGTCTTCTAATATAAGACGGATTGTATTGGGTCCAAGTTTCTCTACAATTGTTTCAGCCGTTTTTTTTCCAATACCAACAAATAAATCACTCGATAAGTAATGAACGATACCTTGCTCAGTTGCGGGCACTTCTTTTGTAAAGGTTTCAACTTGAAATTGTACACCATATTTTGGATGCTGTCTCATCGTTCCTGTAAAACGATATTGTTCGTCCATTTGCAATTGTGGGAAATAACCAACGACAATAATTTCCTTATCTTCATATTGCAAATTTGTTTCTTGAATTTTCACGCGCACAATAGAATACATATTTTGAACATTATGGAAAATAGAGACAATCGGACGTCCAAGAATAAATAGCTTATTCAGTTCAAATAAATCTAGATTTTCTGTCATTATCGATTCGTCTCCTTGCTTGTATATTTCAATCCTATTATTTTACCACAGCGCATGAAGAAAAATCGTTTTATCTAGAAAATCCTCAAATTTTTTAACATTATTTTGACAAATGATGAATTACGGCTATTTTAACACTAAGCATGCTATGATATACAGTAAGAATTTGTTGTTTGGAAGGATTGTGAAGCTAGTGGAATTTAGACCTTGCATCGATTTACACGATGGCAAAGTAAAACAAATTGTTGGAAGCACGCTAGGATATGCAGATCAAGAAGTTATCGAAAACTTCATTTCAGAATATGAGCCTAGTTATTATGCCAACATGTTTGCAAAAGATCAATTAGTAGGCGGGCATGTTATTATGCTTGGTAGTGGCAATGAACAAGCCGCACTAGCAGCCTTAACAGCTTACCCAGGAGGTTTACAAGTTGGCGGTGGCATAACGACTGAAAACGCTAAAAAGTACATAGATGCAGGTGCTTCGCATGTAATCGTGACATCGTTTATCTTTCATGATGGACAACTCGATGTCAATCGCTTAGAGCAACTCGTTAAGCTAATCGGTAAAAAACATCTTGTAATCGATTTAAGTTGCCGGATGCGTGATGGAAAGTGGTTTGTAGTCACAGATAAATGGACAAAATTTAGTGATTTTGAAGTCAACCCACAAAACATTTCCTACATTGAAGAATTTTGTGATGAACTATTGATTCATGCAGTGGATGTTGAAGGAAAAAAAGGTGGGATGCAGGAAAGCTTAGTGCGAGATTTAGCAGCTTGGACATCTATTCCAACAACCTATGCAGGTGGCGTTCGTTCTTTAGAGGACTTAGAAAAATTCAAAGCCATTTCAAATGGAAAGCTACATGTCACAATCGGTAGCTCACTTTCTATTTTTGGTGGAGATTTACCTTATACGGAAGTTGTGAACTATTGTAAAAAAGGCGGGATACTGTGAAACTTATCTATAAAGATTATGTTTTTCCATTTAGAGAAACCAATTTAGAACGGATTATTGATGGCAAATATTTCAAAGTTAACACGTTAGATGATTCCTTATCATTACAGATTCAACTTGATAATGAACAAATGCTACTTGAGTTTTCAAAATCATTAAAAGCAACTTGTAGTTTCCTACGCGATCAAGAAAATGAGCCATATATTGGCACTTATATCGACTTGCAAATTTTTGTTGAAGAATTCAATAAGCGTTACAATTTAAATGCAAAAATTATTGTATAATAACCCAAACTATAGACAACATACTTGAGTGTTTTCTCTTAAAGTATGTTGTCTTTTTTTTGAAGAAAATGCATCTTGCACAGCAATGAGTGGAAACAGGACATACTAACAAGAAATTACAACTTTTCGTAGAGTGTAAATTTCTAATTTCCCGTCCTTTTTGTTAAGCTAAGAAAGAGAAATACATATGTTGTAGCCAATTAACCAATACGTGTCCTACCTCGCACTAAAAGAAAGGATTTTTTAAGATGACAAATGAACTTGAAGCCACAACTATTAAAACACTCCAAACAGAACTTACTCGCTTCTTCCTAGCTTATAAATTTGCGTTAAACGAAGTGGAAACAAAAATCAATATTTTGCAAGAAGAATTTAAGCTTATGCACGAATATAATCCAATTGAACATGTCTCCACTCGAGTGAAGTCACCAAAAAGCATCTTATTAAAGATGAAGAAAAAAGAGCTGACACCTGCCATCGATAGTATTCGCGAAAATATTCGGGATATAGCAGGCGTCCGTATTACGTGCTCCTTTGTAGAAGATATTTATAAAGTAAGTGCGATGTTGCAAGCACAAAATGATATTGAAATAGTGGACGTAAAAGACTATATCGCGTATCCAAAAGAGAATGGCTATCAAAGCCTACATCTTATTATTAAAATTCCAATTTTCATGTCCGATCGAATGGAAAAAGTCTATACGGAAATTCAAATACGAACGATTGCAATGGATTTTTGGGCAAGTCTCGAGCATAAAATTTACTATAAATACAATAAGGAAGTGCCTGCACATATTCGTAAGGAACTAAAAGAAGCGGCATTACAAGCTGCTGAATTAGATCGTAAAATGGAACGTCTCAATAAAGAAATCAATATTTTAAAGGCTAATGATACTGAATCGTCCCTGTTAGACACAACACCTATTGCGCATTTAGCACAATACTTATCACAACTGACATTTGACAGTGCAGTTAAAGACAACAAATAATGACTCAAGCAAATAAAAAGTGATAGATTGACGGCCGTCAATCTATCACTTTTTTGTTACCATTGATGCCCGCTTCGACGGCGCTTTCCGCTCAGTACAGTAAGCCGCAACCCTCGCTAGTGCGCGGAATGCCCGAGCAGGAGTCTGCCTTCGCTACCATCAACTAGCGTTCTATTCTTGCAAAAGAAAGAATGGCTGACAACTTTGTCCTTGTTTCATCTCTTCAAGTTTTGTCTCGCCCGCTTTAATTAAATCGTTGTGCAATCATATCGTAAATATAACGAGCTTGATCGTATTCAGGTTGAATGGTAAATGCCTGCTTTAAATGATACATCGCATCTTCTGTTTGTTCAGTGGATACAGCATACAGCACACCTAAGTTATAATGAGCATCTGCATTATTCCAATCCTGTTCGATTAAATAATCTAACTCCTTCTTACCTTCCTCGAACATTTCTAATGCACAGAGCACGATTGCATATGCTAGGCGAATTTGTGTATCCTCTGGTGCAATTTCTGCCGCACGTTGTAAGTATGGCAAAGCAAGCTTCGGATTTTCCATTCGTTCAAAGCACTTGCCCATCATATAATAAACATCCGCACCTGCAATTTTATGCTTCACAGCTTGCTCATAAAGTTTTAACGCCTCGGCATAACGTTCCGCATTATAATATAAATTAGCTAAACCATAATAAGCTGTAGCTGCCGTTTCATCTACAGTAATTGCTTTTTGAAAAAAACGCTCTGCTCGTTCTGTATCTTCTAGGACCGCCAATAAATTCCCAAAATTCACATAGCCAATTGCATTTTCAGGCTCTGCTTCAATTGCTTTGGTAAAAAGCTGTGCAGCATCCTCATAACGTTTCTCTTGAAACGCTAGTATTCCTTGCTCGTTAAAATCCAAATCATTTCACCTCTATGTAGCGAAAAGACTGCACATCTGATCGCTCTTTCGTGTACACCAAGATTATTTGCTCGATGCACTTTAAAGTTTAGCGTCGCAGTCTTTTTCGCGAGTTATCCAACGTATGTTAGTTTTTCATTGTTTTTAAAAACTTCATCAATTGTACCGCCACCTAAGCAAACTTCACCGTCATATAAAACAACAGCCTGTCCAGGTGTTATAGCACGTACAGGTTCTGCAAACACAATATGTGTACGACCATCTTCTAAAATTTCTACCTCTACAGGAGTATCTGTTTGACGATAGCGGAATTTCGCAGTACAAGAAAATTTCCCGGGCAATTTTTTTGTCGAAGTATAGCCCATTTTCACTGCTGTTAGCGATGTTGAGTATAAAGCATCATGGTGGAATCCTTGACCGACAAGCAACACATTACGTTCTAAATCTTTTCCAAGGACAAACCATGGCTCACCGTCTCCACCTATGCCAAGACCATGACGTTGACCTAATGTATAGTACATTAACCCATCATGTTGCCCCATTACTACGCCATCCATCGTTTCCATTTTGCCAGGTTGAGCAGGTAAATATTGACTTAAAAACTCTTTGAAATTACGCTCTCCGATAAAGCAAATACCTGTTGAATCCTTTTTCTTAGCTGTAGCAAGCCCTGCTTCTTCTGCAATTTTACGCACTTCTTTTTTCTCGATATCCCCAATTGGGAACATAACATGCGCTAATTGCTCCTGTGATAGTTGGTTAAGGAAATACGTTTGGTCCTTATTATCATCTACACCACGAAGCATACGTACTTCGCCATCCCCACTGCGATCAATACGTGCATAGTGACCTGTTGCTAGATAATCTGCACCAAGATTCATGGCATGCTCTAGGAATGCTTTAAATTTAATTTCTTTATTGCACATTACATCCGGGTTTGGTGTGCGTCCCGCTTTATATTCTTCTAAAAAGTATGTGAAAACTTTATCCCAATATTGCTTTTCAAAATTGACAGCATAATAAGGAATACCGATTTGATTACATACTTTAATTACATCTTCGTAATCTTCTGTCGCGGTACAAACGCCATTTTCGTCTGTATCATCCCAGTTTTTCATAAAAATACCAATTACTTCATACCCTTGTTGCTTTAACAAATAGGCAGCAACGGAAGAGTCTACCCCACCTGACATGCCGACGACGACACGGATTTGTGATGGGTCACGTGTTTCGATCATTGTGGTCACCTTTTCTTTTATTCAATTCATTTAAACCTTACTTTTTGGCTTTATTTATAGTAAAAGCTTCTTTGATAAGGGTTTAAAGTTATCTTTTGTAGCAAATTATTTTGCCAATTTTTTCACAATCGTAGCTGTTTTTTCTGCTGCTTGACGTACATCTTCTTCAGTTAGTCCTTGGCCAAAGCTAAAGCGAATAGAGTTTCGCAACTCATCTGCCCCTTTTCCATACATCGCTACTAACACATGTGAAGGATCAATAGTACCTGCTGTGCAGGCAGAGCCACTGGATGCGTAAATGCCAGCCATATCTAGGTTCACTAAAAATGACTCTACCTCCATATTAGCAAAACTAATATTTAATACGTGCGGCAGGACATTTTGAGGATCACCATTGACATGAAATGCTAACTTTTCATGTGAAAAAACATCCAACATAATTTGTTTAAAGCGATTGTACAGTGCTCGCTTACTTTCGCGCAACTCACTTGCATTTTGAGCAGCTGTAGCAAAGCCAATAGCAGCAGGAATATTTTCCGTACCTGCACGACGTTTTTTCTCTTGTGAACCGCCAAATGCATAGCTTGCAAGTGGTGTACCTGTCTTTTGATAAAGGAAACCAATTCCTTTTGGTCCATTAATTTTGTGCGCTGAGACACTTAATAAATCAACCTGCAAAGCAGTTACATCAATGTTTTCTAAGCCGTAAGCCTGTACGGCATCCGTATGGAACGTCGCTTTATGTTCCCGTAACAACTGACCAATTTCAGCAATTGGTTGAATTGAACCCACTTCGTTATTCCCGTACATAATTGTTACTAAAATTGTATCTTCACGTAGCGCTTGTCGCACCGCTTCTACAGTTATGCGCCCGTTGGCATCTACTGGTAAATAGGTCACTTCAAAGCCATCTTTCTCCAACTTCTCACAAGTATGTAACACCGCATGATGCTCAATCTGAGTTGTAATAATATGCTTACCTTCATGAGCACGAGCATTAGCTGTGCCAATAATTGCCGTATTATCCGCTTCCGTACCGCCACTTGTTAAAATAATTTCCGTTGGCTTTGCTCCAATGGATTGTGCCAATATATCACGTGCCTGATCTAAATATTTTCGCGCCTCACGCCCAGCGCCGTGAATACTCGATGCATTGCCAAATACATTACGCATCGCTAAAGTCATGGCGTCTATTACCTTGTCATTCATCGGAGATGTAGCCGCATGATCAAGATAGATGTTTGCATTCATGTTGAAAACTCCTTTATACAAAAACACTAAAGTACTGTCTATTCCCAAGAGGCGAAAACGCTGCATGTTAAATGGTCCATCTTTGCACAACATGCAGAGTGGCGAAAACATGGCAGCATATAAACCGTTGGAGGTACTTTAGCCTAATAAAATTAAATATAGAACATATAGCCGTCTACTACATTTTCCTCTGTATACTGAGCTAGATCTTCAATAGTCGTAGTATCTAATACATTTTTTACTGCATCACGAATTCGTAGCCATAGCTCTCGTTGAGGTGCTTCCTCATTTTCAATACCTTCTACAGGCTGGATTGGCCCTTCTAATACACTGATAACGTTTGCTGCTGAAATCTCACTAGGTGGATTCGCTAGCATATAACCGCCATACGCTCCACGTACACTTTTTACCAATCCTGAATTACGTAATGGAGACACAAGTTGCTCTAGGTACGCTTCCGAAAGCTCTTTTTCAGCAGCAATTTTACGAAGCGGAATTGGACCTTCTCCATAATGTTTTGCCAATTCAATCATAATCGTGAGACCATAACGGCCTTTTGTAGAAATTTTCATTTTATCACCCTCAATTAGTCTAGTCAAAATACTACCAACAGTATATCATAATCTCCTCTTGAAGAACTCGGAAATACTCTTGGAAGGTTATGATATACTATAATTTAGAACAAACGTACGAAAGGGGATAATGTTTTGCATAATGAACCACTCGCTTATCGGATGCGTCCATTAACGCTTGATGAAATCGTTGGTCAACAAGATTTTGTCGGTCCTGATACGGCTTTATATAAAATGATTCAAAATGGACATGTTCCTTCTATGCTACTGTACGGTGAGCCAGGTATAGGGAAGACATCGATAGCCAATGCCATCGCAGGTAGCTCAAAACTCCCTTTTTTTGCACTAAATGCAACACGTGCTGGCAAAAAGGATGTTGAAGATATTGTACAAGAAGCGAGAATTTCAGGAAAAGTCTTATTGTTTTTGGATGAGATTCATCGCTTCAATAAATTACAGCAGGATACTTTATTACCACATGTAGAAAATGGCTCTATCGTTTTAATCGGGGCTACAACAGAAAACCCCTATCATGATGTTAACCCAGCCATTCGTTCGCGTTGCGGTGAAATTCATCAGTTAAAAAAATTAACTACAGCTAACTTAGTAGAACTTATTCAAAAAGCACTTGCTGATGACAAACGGGGACTAGGGAAATATCATTTTGTACTAACAGCAACTCAAATCGAGCAAATCGCCACTGCAGCTCACGGAGATGCACGCAAGGCATTAACTTTGCTAGAGTCGCTTTATTATGCAAGTGATGAAGTGAACGGACAAACGATTGCTTCTGACCATATTTTAGAACATTTGATTGGTCGAATTGGTGTCTACGGAGATAAGAATGGTTCACATTTCTATAACTTGCTTTCGGCTTTGCAAAAATCCGTCCGTGGCAGTGATACGAATGCAGCGTTGTATTATTTAGCACATTTACTTGAAACAGGTGATTTAGTTGCCGTAAGTCGCCGACTCCTTGTTATGGCGTACGAAGATATTGGTCTTGCTAACCCTCAAGTTGGTGCACATATGCTTGCAGCTGTTCAGGCAGCAGAGCGTCTAGGGTTACCTGAAGCACGGATTCCACTTGCTAGCGCTGTTATTGAAATGTGCCTTGCATCAAAATCAAATTCAGCCATTTCCGCAATAGATGCTGCAATTGCAAGCATCCATGCAGGTAAAACAGGAGAGATTCCGCTACATTTACGCGATACACATTATGAAGGTGCCAAAGATTTAGGGCATGTGGGCTACCAATATCCTCATAACAACCCTATTGGGACATTTGGTGGCTGGGTAGACCAACAATATTTACCAGATGAACTTGTAGGGACAGAGTTTTATAAGCCCGTTATTGCAGGAGAGGAAAAACGGATGGCAAGTATATACAACAAGCTTAAATCATTCCATAATTAGTGCCAGGCACTGAAACAATTATGATAATTTGTTGAAGCCATGCCTGCAAGGCTTCAAAGCAGTCATCGGCTTCTCTCAAAAGAAAAACTGTAGACAACAGGACATTCTTTGTTTGTCTACAGTTTGCCTGTCAGGCTTCTTCCTAAACATCTCCACAATATTAAAAACCATTGTCGTTTTAAAGTTCGACAATGGTAGATAGTTATTTCTTAATATATTTTTTAAGCTATTTCTTTCTCTACAAACAATTTAAAGCGTTGTAAACACTGTTTAGCGTCACCTTGTTGAGCAAGCACTTCATCTCTTAAAGCAGATACTTTCTCATGATTTTCTACGACATCCCCGTACAACGCAAAAATGGCCGTTAAAAATTCCTCATTCTCTTCCTGTTCAATACTCGGTAAAGAATAGGCCGCAATCGTTAATAAACTTTCTACTTTTTCTGGTGTTTTTTGTAGCTCATTGGACGCATAAAAAATGGATGCAGCTAAGAAATAACATAACTTTGCACTGCAATCTATAAACAAATGCCAATATGTATTGGCTTTCGGAAGTTCTCCTGCTCTTGCCCCTAAGTATTCCTTATAAAACGTAGTAACCTGTGTATATAAAGGCGTTAAAGATCGCATAGCCTTTGTGTAATTATTAGACGTATCCAAATAGTCAAATACAATACTATTCATTTTTTCTTGAAGCTTTACTATATCTAAGTGATCACGAATTACTTGTATTTCCATTTTCCACTCTCCCATGTTCTCATTTGTTTTGGCAAACGCCATTTCTACTCCCCTTAAGCAGATTTGAACATTCCAAACAAAGCGACCTTTTGTATATATATATTGGAATTATTCAAATTATAGCAATAAACCAAAAGAAGAAGTGAGCTCATGAAAAAAATAAGGCAATTTCGTGAATTGTTAGCATTTTGTGTACGTAAGATTAATTATTTTGGTAAAATTAAACTCTTTGTAAATAGTAGTCAAACAAAAATTGTTCTTTGTCTCGATCAATTATTTCAATAATGCAACCGTTGGCATATTTTTTTATTCTTTGTTTCGGACTATAAAAATACACATTATTTGTAATTAACCATTGGCTTAACGTCAGCTCCGTTGCTGGTTGCTGTTCTGTTAAAATCCTTTTGTGGCGAAGTATATCCGCCATTTTGTAAAAACCATCTGATAATTCATAAGCAGATACATCAAAATTAAAAACAGGTGTCACAACCTGTCCAACATCATAAATATGTATCGTCTTGTTCGCCTCATCAATCGCTAATTCCACTGTGCTAATTTCATCGAATAGATTTAAGCCTCTATATTCCATTTGATAAATTTGCTCCATTATTAATGAATGCCCCCTCTTTTTTAACAGCCCTATTGTATCATAGAAAAAGTGAGCATCAGCCGCATAAATAACATAAGGGAGCATTTTACGTCATTTCTCCTACTGATAGTCATGCCGTAAAAGAAAAGAATCTGCAAGCCATTTTAGGAAAAAGCCAGCCAAACTCGTATTCACAGACACGCTGTGCCCATGTAAGCTCACTGTTCCTAATGGAAAACTTTACAGATTCCTCTTCTAATTAGCATTTTTAAATTGCTAAATTATAGATAAACTACATGTTGCTTGAACGGGGTTTATCCTTGCACGCGGGTAATTTTCACGTCTTCCACAATTTTATTGACTACCCAACTTGCCGCTATTAAACCTGCAACAGAGGGTACAAACGCGTTAGAAGATGGTGGCATTTTCGCTTTGCGGATAGCTGCATCTGGTTTTCCCACATGCTCTACGACATCTGGACGTACAACAATTGGGCTTTCATCCGAGAATACAACGGTTACGCCTTTATGAATACCATCTTTTCGTAATTTTGTACGAATCACTTTTGCTAATGGGTCTGTATGTGTTTTGGAAATATCAGCAATTTTAAAGCGTGTAGGGTCCATTTTATTGGCGGCGCCCATACTTGAAATAATAGGAATGTTACGCTTTAAGCATTCTTTCATAATGTGAATTTTATAAATTACCGTATCGCTCGCGTCGATAACATAATCGATTCCTTGTGCAAAAAATTGCTCATACGTTTCTTCTGTGTAAAACATATGCATATCAATCACTTCACATTCTGGATTAATATCTGCAATTCGCTCTTTCATCACACCAGATTTGGATTTTCCTACTGTTGAAAGATACGCTACTAATTGACGGTTAACATTTGTAATATCTACATTATCCTTATCAACTAAAATAATGCGTCCAATACCACTTCTAGCACATGCCTCGGCAGCAAATGAGCCGACGCCACCTACACCTAAAATGGCTACGGTTGTATTTTTTAATTTTTCGAGTCCTTCAGTACCTATCGCGAGCTCGTTACGAGAAAATTGATGTAACATCCTTACACTCTCCATCTATCGAATTTTTATTAGTAAACCTAGTTATATACTAAGATAAAATCAAACCTATATTACATTTTATCATGATATTGTTCAAGTGGAAATTCTCAAAAGTATTATGCTACCGTATAAGTAAAAATTCGCATAGACATCTAAAGAGCATCGTAAAATCGTTGATTTAGTCAACACCCCATGTTGCATAGTTAGCCTGAAACGATTCAATAAATGATCTATCCAATGGAACGCGGGCCATTTTAAACGCTCCTATACCAGCTCCTCCAATCGGCTCTAAAACAGGTAAAATAAAGTGCAGTGGCATCTGCTCGTCTAACGCTAATTGTTCAAGCTGTAACACGAGCATCGGGTTATTTGCAAATACGCCACCCGCTAAAACTACCGGTACATGCTCTTGCCTCCATGCCATATTCACATAGCAAGTTTTGATTGCCTTGTAATACTTCACACAAGCCTCTCGCATAATGTGATTGGCTACAGTATCTCCTTTTGCTGCCACTTGAAAGACATATTTGCTAAGTGGAGCAATCACTGTTCTTGGATGTGCCACTCCATAAATACACTCTATTAATTGTGGAACATGGTCAACAGTGAAATGTTGTAACACGACATCCGTTAAGGCTGTTGGTGTGGCTCGCTGATCATAGCTTTGAAAAACGGCCTTTAGCGTTTCAACCCCTAAATCATAACCGCTACCCTCATCATCAAAAAGATATCCCCAACCACCGACACGATTGCTCGTGCCCTGATAGTTAAACCCCATCGTAATTGCACCTGTCCCAGCAATTTGCACAATGCCTTCTTGTCCTAACGTCCCAGCATAGAGCGCAATTAAGGCATCGTTTTCAATGATAACTGTCGTATTCTTATGAACATATTGCCGAATAATTCGTTCTACTACGCCTTCTACTTGCTGTTCCTTCACTCCAGCCATACCAACAAAGCAACTATGTATTGCTGAAAATATTTGTGGCGCTTGTTGTTGCAGTTGCTGCAATAGTCCATGCAGCGTCGACTCAAAATGTTGCCTATCCAACGCAGTCGGATTACTACGTGACGTCACTACTTTGCCATACAAATTGCCATGCTCATCACAAATAACGGCACAGGTTTTTGTACCGCCTCCATCTATCGCTAGTACGTACATTCTATTTACTCCTTTCAATATAAAAAAGGATTAAGCACAGTCTACTGTCGGCTTAATCCCCTCCTGTTTCAATTATTTTGTAAAGCCGAACGACGCCCAAGGTTGAATTTGAGATAATAAGAAGCGTTCTTCTTCCACGACCTTTGCCACTATATTTGTAGAGCCTGCATTGGGCATTGCTTTTAACACTACTTGTAGTTCACCTTTATAGCGCACATCTAAATTATTATCGATTGTCACATCACCTAACTGTAATGGGTGTGTATCATGAGCTGGAAAATCACCATTTTTATATTTCACGCGCGATTGGGTACTTCGAATAACATAGTCCGATACATCACCCCGATTAAAATGGGGCTCTTTAAATAACACCGCTTGTTCTAAAATAGTTGTTTCGGAAGATGGGACAATCTTTAGCTCTAGCTTATTGCGATTTAATTGGCCTAATGCGCTAAGTTCTTCCTTTGAAGCATACATATTACCAATAATACAATCATCAATTAAGCCTGTATGCCATAAATCTTTCGCCTGCACAGTTATTGGTAGATCGCGATGCTCTTCTAATGTTGGTAAACCATGCTCTGTTTTTTCCCAAGGACCATACACTGCATGTTGAGAAGAAATCATCGCCGCTGTTCGTATATGGTTTGCTTTAAAATTTTTGGATGTTGCTAAAAAATGTTGTCGTGATAGTCCCGTATAGCGTCGTGGATAAAAGTTATGACAGCCTATAATATGATTACGGTTCGGTTGATAGGATAAAATATTATCCACATATTTCGTACCATTACTAATATTGAGCTCAATGTTTAACTCACTATTATCCCATGACATCAATGCTTCCTCATGACCTGAAAATCCCATATCTAGGCGCAATGTCGCTAGATGGTAGTGTTCTTTAAAATAAGCAATATTTTTATACGTTAAGCCTAAATCTTCAAAAACTGCTGGTGCAATATCCGCTGAAATAGCAAAGCCTAGCTGTTTTGCAAAATAATTGATTTGCTGTAACTTACGTTTCTCTTTGTCATCCTTTAAAGACAAAAGACATGTAAATATACGGTCAAAACCATTATCATGCGCTAGCTGCACATACTGTTGCATTTCTTCTAGCGTGCTATGCTGTGGGTATAGTGAAATTCCTAACCTTCTCAAATGACAATACCTCCAATATTAAGCTATTACACTTCAACTTTCGGAATCTCTGTTGCTTTTTCAGGCTGTAGTGCTTGTGTTTCTTCCTTTAGTTCATGCTTTTGTTCTTGTCTAGCAATACGGTTAGCCATCGCTATAAATGGTAGGTAAATACAAACTGACACGATTATGAGCACAAGACTTAAAACAGCTCCAGTCCACGATTGCGTTACTAAAAGTCCGTTAATAATCGGCGGTGTTGTCCAAGGTGCTACAACCGTTGCCGCTGGAACCCAACCCCATTTTGTTACAAAAAATGCAATGGTTACGTTAACCATTGGCGTTAAAATAAACGGGATAAACAAAATAGGATTCAACACAATTGGAAGACCAAATAGTAATGGCTCATTAATATTGAATAGGCCTGGTGCGGCTGATAATTTGCCTACGGTATTATATTGCTTATTCTTTCTTGCAAAAATAAAGATGGCGATAATCAGTGCAATGGTCGTACCCGATCCTCCCATATTGACAAACGCATCAAAGAATGGCTTATTAACGATATAAGGTGCAACATTTCCAGCCGAAATGGCATTGACATTTTCCTGAATCGCAGCTGAATTAATCGTTTGCATAAATGGCTCGATAATATTAGCACCATGGACACCTAACGTCCATAAGAATGCTGGGATAAAGGCTAAAATTAATGCCGCTCCCCATGTATTTGTTAAGCCCATAAATGGCTCCTGAATTGTTGAATAAAACGACCCCACAATATCCGGAATACCAAAACCTGCCGTAATAATGGTACGCACAAATGCGAAAATCCCAATCGTTATAATGGCTGGCAGCAATGCTGCAAATGATTTCGAAACAGCTGGTGGTACTCCATCAGGCATTTTAATTAGCAGCTTACGATTGCCTGCTAATCTACAAAATAGTTCGGTAGATAACAAGGCCACAAGAATGGCGATAAATATTCCGCCCGTACCTGTTGTTAATCCTGTTAAACCACCTTCACCAAACGTTCCAAATGTTAAATAACTAGATAGACTAATTACGCCAGCTGAAAGACCATCCTTGTTATAACCCTTCGCCAAGTTGTAAGCAATTGTAAAGGCAAGTAACAGCGACAAAATATTAAATGTAGCATTCCAAATGTTACCACCAAATTGTGTCCATGTTTCATGCTTCCAAATAGAATCAAGTGCATTTTGATAAAAATCAATTGGTAAGTTATTAATTAGTACAGCCAACGAACCTACAATTGTCAATGGCATAATCGTAATAAAACCGTCACGAATGGCAACTAAATGACGCTGGCTCCCAACTCTAGCAGCTACCGGCACAAATTTTTCTTCTAAAAATCGGAACATTCCACACACTCCCTTTGCTTTTTATTGTGACATCAAATACATGATGCTACTCCCCTTTGAGTTGTTCATACAGTTCAATCATTTCTTGCGCTAAATCTCGAAATGTTATAGCATTCATTAAGTGATCTTGCGCATGAATTAATAGCATCGATACTTCAACTTTCTCTCCCCTTGCTTCCTGGGTTAACAATGCTGTTTGCGCATGATGAGCCTCGATTAACGCCTCATTTGCCAGCTTTATTTTGTCCTTTGCTTGATTGATTTGCCCCTTTTTTGCTAACTGAAGCGCTTCCATACATTCACTTTTCGTATTTCCACTATGGACGATTAACCCCATAATGGACTGCATCATCGCTGTTTCTTCCATCGGGCTTGCCTCCTCATCCAATTAGTTTCAATGCCTGTTTCAATACATTGTCACCATTCATCATGCCGTAATCAGCCATATTAATAACATCAATTGGAAAATTTAATTCCTTGAATTTTGCTTCAAAAGTCGATTTTAAGTAGCGAACTTGCGGACCAAGTAAAAGGACATCCGCCTTTTTATTTGTTAACACTTTATCTACCTCACTTTCAGCTATGGCAAAAATATCAGCCTCAATATTTTGTTCCTGCGCAGCTTTCTGCATTTTGGAAACTAATAAACTCGTACTCATTCCCGCTACACACACTAACATAATATTTTTCATTGTCAGCACTCTCCTTTTTGTCTTTTTCGTTCTTCATATCCTTGTGACGACTTTCATGAAATCGCTTACTTATACTGAGAATAGCATCTATTGGTATATACCACAATATAGATTTTTCTCCATTTTATACCTCTGTTGCATACTGAAATAATTGGGCTATCGCCTCATTACTTGCGAATAAATGCATTTGCGCAACTGGTATAGTCCAGAAAAAACTTCAAAAATTTTTGCGTTTACCTTTAAACGCCTCTCGTATTACGTTTAGTTATTTTCCTTTTCTCATCTGCAACAGAAATCAAGTTAAAAGTATTCGTAAAATGCAGGCTTATTTGACGGAATCGCCTGCTGCCAATGTTGTATTTCTTCCTCTGCTAGTTCTTTTTGGCTAAAAACAACTGCATCTTTAACACGAAGATAGCCGACCATCATTGCTGAAAATAAGTTGATTGGTAATGTTAACATATGCTGTTCAGACACTGAATTTGCCTCCAATATCGAAACATGACCATCTTTATTTATCCTGTATATTTGTTCATTCCAAGGACAAAATGGATCCTTAAGACGCACGTATAACGTGTGCTGTAAATTATTCCAAGGGTAACGTTTCATAAAAGCGAAAGCATCCACTATTCGAACCATGACATCTTGTGTTACTTTTTTTTCAATTTGTGGATCTTGAAAATTAAAGCCAAAATAGCGATCATTTGCTGTTATTCCCTCAATCGTGTGTACACTTGCAGCATGGGATGAGACAAAACGCCATAGTGCTTGTTCAGCCAGATGATGTGGCGCAATAAAATCATGGATAGTAAAAATACCATCTTGAATCGTATAACGCATATAGCCAGCTATGCTACTTGCAAAAAAACACGCGGCAAAGTGACTGTCCGGCGATCTTCTTGCAATCCGTTTCCACCAAGCAGCGTCTCGAAGCATGCTACCATTCGTCAGGTGTGCCTGTGCATTATGAAACTGCTGAATTGCTTCAAATAATGTTGTATCTGGCCATTCAAAGCTCATACGTTTCACATCATCGTATTGTTTACCGAAATCAGGAAACTTCGACTGTGAAATGGTATATTGAAGCTTATCAAAAAATAGTTCCCAGCCAAAGTAGCGATAAAAAGAGACAGAAAATGGTGCCAGTACTGAAATGGTTTGCCCGTTTTGTCGCATTTCCTTCAGCGAAGCTATTATCAACTTCTTCATAATCCCTTGCTGACGATACTCTGGATAGGTTGCCACAAATCCAATTCCCCCCATTTCATAATTTTCACCATGTATCGTCATATTCAGTGGCAGTATTAAGAGCTGACCCACGACTTTATCCCCATCATAAGCTCCCAGTGTTGTACTATGTTCAATCCAATAATGAAAATCGTCACGACGTGCACCAGTATATTTATTTGGAAAGCAATAGTCCCTTAGTCGATGAATTTGTAGGTAATCCGTTGATGGAACGCATTTAATATCCATGACACCCTCCTTTTTTCACAAAATATTCTGAATTAAATAATTACATTATTAGCTGTTGTTTTATATATGCTTCAACATCAGAAGCGGTTGCTAACATTAAAATAGCCTCAATATGTTGGCCTAATTGCTCTTTTGAAAGCTTTGCAATCTGTGCCCTTGCTTTGAGAATAGAAGCAGCATTCATAGAAAATTCATCTAAACCGAGAGCCAGTAAAATTGGTATCGCCATTTCATCCGCTGCCATTTCACCGCACATTCCTACCCATTTCCCGTGTTGATGTGCCGCATCAATAATATGTTTAATAAGTCTTAGTACAGCCGGATGATATGGTTGATATAAATAAGAAACCTTTTCATTCATACGATCTGTAGCTAACATATATTGTATTAAATCATTTGTCCCTATGGAGAAAAAATCGACTTCTTGTGCAAATAAATCAGCAATCATCGCGGCTGCAGGTATTTCCACCATTATGCCCACTTCTATTGCATCGGCTATTACAACCCCTTGTGCTTGCAATTGAGCTTTTTCTTCTACTAACATTTGCTTCGCTATGCGCCATTCCTCTAACGTTGCAATCATTGGAAACATAATTTTCAAATTACCATAGGCACTTGCTCTTAGTAAGGCACGCAGTTGTGTACGAAACATGGTTTGTTGATTTATGCAAATTCGAATCGCTCGGTAGCCTAAAAACGGATTGATTTCAGATGGTAGCTTTAAGTAAGGAAGGTGCTTATCACCACCAATATCTAGTGTACGAACAACTGTAGGCTTCCCTTGCATTTTTTCAAGAACGGTACGATAGGCTTGAAACTGTTCTTCTTCATTCGGGAGTTCCTGCCGCTCCATATACAAAAACTCCGTTCGAAATAGCCCGATACCGTCCCCCGCTGCAAGCAGTACCTTCTCTACATCTTCCAGCTTGCCAATGTTCCCAGCAATCTCTACACTGTGCCCGTCAGCACTTATGCTCGACAACGTACGATATTGTGAGAGCTCACTTCGTTGTTGCTGTTGCAGTTGTTGCTGTTGCATATAAAAAGTAGTCACTTCTGGTGTTACATTCATAAGTATGTTGCCATTTGTGCCATCCATAATAAGGGGCGTGCCGTGTTTAATTTCCTTTGTAGCCGTTTTTGTTCCCACGATGGCTGGAATATCTAGAGAACGTGCGAGAATAGCAGAATGCGATGTTTTCCCACCAATATCTGTAATAAAACCTTTGACATATTTGGTATCTAATTGTGCTGTCATCGATGGAGTTAAATCTTCAGCAACAATTATGACATCTGATGCTAAACGACGAATATCAGGTAATTCCACATGCAATAAATGTGCTAATAATCGCTTCGTTACATCACGAATATCCGCTGCTCGCTCCTGCATATAAGCATTGTCCATTCCTTCAAACATCGATATAAACATTTTTGAAACTTCATGTAGTGCATACTCTGCATTACTGCCTAGTTTCATTTTTTCTTCAATAGCAGCTAACATTTCAGGGTCTTCTAATAAGAGTAAATGGGCAACAAATATCGCCGCTTTTTCTTCACCAAATTTGTCCTGCGCGCTTGTTACGATTTCTTGTAATTCCACTTTCGATTGCGCTAGCGCTTGTTTAAAACGTTCTATTTCAGCCTGAACATCGGTAATCGTCTCTTTTTCAAATGATAAATCTGGTTCCACTAAACAATAAGCATCAGCAAAGGCAATGCCTTCAGAAACGGCAATACCTTTTATCTCTAACATTCTTCACCAATTCCTTTCGTTACGATCACCTCTGTCACCGTTTGCATCAGCTGATCTGCATCTGTCCCCTGTGCCGAAATCGTCACAATACTTCCTGTTACGATTCCTTGTGCCATAACACCCATAATTGATTTTAAATTGACAGACTTGTCATTGTGAGTTAACTGAACATCACAAGCAAATGGTGTTACAGCAGTTACTAATAATGCTGTTGGTCGAGCATGTAAGCCTTCTGGTGTTGTAATCTTAAATGTTTTTTTCATCGATACCCCTCCAAATTTCATTCAAAATTAATCCGAGTTTGATAGTTCGCAATCATAACATCATTATGATGCAAATTCGACTCTACATTGTTACTCTCAAAAACAGGTACTATGTCCTGACAATCCGCCATTATTTCAATAACTTGGCTAAATAACGCATGAAGAATAGCAGAACCAATAACCGTTGACGCTGGAGCATATTGCATCTGCTGTAATTGTAATAAGCCATCTCCTACAGGGATATGTGTATCAATAACAACATCAACGACATCCTCTAATCGCTTACCACTATGATGACGAGTTGGTTGTTGGCGATACGCAAGTGATTGCATAGACATAACGAGGACACCCGATTGTTTGGCTAACAATGCGGCATCGATTGGGGCATCATTGCGTCCAGATGTTGAAATAACAATACATACATCGTGCTCATGAAAATGAAAATGCTCTTTATGGCGCGCTATAATTGTTGGGTCTTTTTCATTTTTCGAAGATGTCAAAGCACCTGCATGTAAAGTTAATGGCTCTATTGTTATAGGACGTACAGGCACAAGCCCCCCGGCACGATAAAAAGCATCTTGTGCTAATAGATGTGAATGCCCACACCCAAACAATTGCACGACCCCTCCACTTTGGAGACGCAAAACAATCTGTTGTGCCGCTTCAGCTATCAGTGCATTTTCCTGCTCTAGCACAATATCTAATAGTTTTTGAAGTTCATGAAAATAAGCACGCATCGCATCACCTTTTAATTTCGCTTATAAATTTGTATCGATCTGCACGATAAGTACTTCGTACAAGTTCGAATGGCACACCGTCTGCTAAATAACTTGTTCGTTTAATAATTAACACTGGTGCTGTACTATTAATTTGCAAATATTTACTGTCCTCCTTCGCCACAATAGCTGCTTCCATTTGTTGTATAGCATTGCCAATCTTCTGATGAAATTTCGCTTCAATCAGTGCATACAATGAGCCCATAATTTTTTTCTCATCTAATTCAGGATAAACTTTCACTGGAATATACGTTCTTTCTATTGCCATCGGTTTAGAATCGGCATTTCGTATCCGTGCAACAAAAAATACTTCCTCCCCAGGTTCTAACAATAAGTCACCGGCTATGTCTAGAGGTGGCACAATTTTTTCAAAGCGCAAAACTTTACTGCTCGGTTCCATTCCTCTTGCACGCATATCTTCTGTAAAACTTGTTAATCCCATTAATGGTTGTTCCAATTTCGGATTGGCTACATACGTTCCTCTTCCTTTTTCACGATAGAGCAACCCACTGTTTACTAAATTGGTAATAGATTGGCGTACCGTCATTCTACTCACATCAAATTGCACTGATAGCTCACGCTCTGATGGAATATTTTCTCCTATTTTGTATTCCTCTAAATAAATTCTTTGCTTTAATATTTCCTCTATTTGTATATAGATTGGTATATGAGAATTTTTATCTAACAAGTTTGACACCTTCCTAACGCGTTCTACTATGATTTCTCAAATACAACTTTTCCCCGACAAATAGTTTTTTCTACATTTAGCTGTTGATCTAATAAAATCACATCCGCATCAAAGCCTTTTGCGATACGACCTTTTGTACATAGCTGTAATTGCTGTGCTGCATTTGCAGAAGACATGGCAACAAGTTCTGACAATGAACAGTTTGTGACCGCTTTCATATTTTTCACTGCTTGTTCCATCGTTAAAATGCTACCAGCTAATGCTCCATTGGGTAAATGCGCTCCGCTTGCTGTAACATGGACCGTTTGACCAGCTAAATCATAATTGCCATATTGCAATCCTTTCGCACGCATTGCATCCGTAATTAAGATAATTCCCGCTGCCCCCTTTAGTCGGTAAGCAAGTTGTATTGACATAGGATGACAATGAACAAAATCCGCGATAATTTCAACTTTCACCGTATTTTCAAGAAGTACGCCACCGACTACCCCTGGATTGCGATGATGGAATGGTCTCATTTGATTGTATAAATGCGTTGCCTGTCTCACACCAACCGCCACTGCTCTATCGACCTCTTCAAACGTTGCATCTGAATGACCAATTGAAACAATTACGCCTTGCTTATGTAGCGCTTCGATAAACGCTATGCCACCTTCCAGCTCTGGAGCGACAGTTATTTGTTTAATACGGTTGTGACTTAATTTCTGCCAATAAGCAAATTGCTCGATTGATGGTAAAATCATATAGTCTACTGGTTGGGCACCAGCTCGCTTCGGTGACACATATGGACCTTCAACGTGCACGCCTAACAACGTGGCTTCATCTTCATCATTTTCAAATTGTGCTATCGTCTTTAATGCTTGCTCAATGCTTGCTTGTGCCTGTGTCATGGTCGTAGCAAGATAGCCTGTGACACCTTCTTGTACTAAGGAACGGGATATTTGATGCAGCGCTTGCTCTGTGGCATCCATCGCATCACTTCCGGCAGAACCATGAATATGCATATCAATATAACCAGGGAATAGCAACCAGTCTTTTCCCTTACCATCAATATATTGTTCTGCCTGTTCGATTAATTCATTGCCTACTTTCATAATTCGACCATTCGCGATGAAAACATCACCTTTGAACGGCAAATCGGTATCGTTGACGATCGTGACATTGGAAATTAATAATCTGTTGCTCAATTCAACACCTCCACTGCCTTTGCTTTTAACAACTTTGCTGTTCAAGAAAAAGACATCTATTTGCATAATGGTCTAGTTGTCTATACCAATTATAGTATGTTCATTTGAAAATAAAAAGTAATTTTTACAATTTTTCTTATTTTTCTTTCAATTTAACAAAAAAGTCCTGACTTAAAATAAGCTAATCCCAATAGAAAAAGTGTTAGATTGACCTAATGTCGACCTAACACTTTTTAAATGTCGCTATTCGCTTCTATCAACGAATGCACTCTTGTAAATTGGGTAAATGTAAATAATACAAGCACAATACTACTTTGCTCTAGCATCCTCTAGCACTCTATGTATGGACGAATCCCGATAGTGCCGTAATGCCAATGAAACATTCGTTTTGAACCCGCAATTTGCAGGTGGGTGCCCGCTTCATAGCTTTAAACGTCCCTCTCCATATGGGGCTTGTTTGCCACTACAAAATTAGATGGCTCCCGACGATATAGTGTTCGGTCAAAACTGTTAAATAGAGTTAGCAGTTAGACAAACACATCAGGATTCGTATTACAGATATCATAACACCATATTTCAGATAATTCAAACGATTTATAGCAAAAAAACAAATTCTTTCGAAATAAACAAAAAATACCTAGATTCCCAACATTTTTTGTTAGAGAATCTAGGTATTCCGCATTATTTTTATCTTTTAAAAGATTTAATCGCGAGGCTTAATTCGCTTAATTGCTCAGGAGATACTTCGCTTGGCGCATCCGTTAATAAGCAGCTTGCACTTGCCGTTTTCGGGAATGCAATTGTATCACGTAAATTCGTACGTCCTGCAAGTAGCATAACGAAACGGTCAAGACCAAATGCAAGACCTGCATGTGGAGGAACGCCGTATTCAAACGCTTCTAACAGGAAGCCGAATTGCGCTTGTGCTTCTTCTTCCGTGAAACCAAGTAGTTTAAACATTTTTTCTTGTAAATCACGCTCATAAATACGTAGTGAACCACCGCCAAGCTCATAACCGTTTAACACGATATCGTAAGCTTGTGCACGTACTGCAGCAGGATTTGTATCCATTAACTCGATATCTTCGTCAAATGGACGTGTGAATGGATGGTGGGCTGCTTTGAAGCGACCATCTTCTTCTGAGTACTCGAATAACGGCCAGTCTGTAATCCATAAGAAGGCAAATTGTGATTCATCGATTAAGCCTAAATCTTGACCTAATTTTGTACGAAGAGCACCTAGAGATGCCGCCACTATAGGAGCTTTGTCAGCTACGAATACTAAAATATCACCAATTTCAGCACCCATGCGCTCAATTAAAGCAGCTGCTAACGCTTCATCGAAGAATTTAGCGATAGGTCCATTTAAACCTTCTTCTGTTACTTTCAACCAAGCAAGACCTTTTGCCCCGTAAATACCAACGAATTTTGTCAGCTCGTCCATATCTTTACGTGAATATTTATCAGCCGCACCTTTGATGTTAATACTTTTCACTTGCTTGCCTTGCGCTACTGTATCAGCAAACACCTTGAAATCACAGCCATCAAAAATATCATTTAATGCTACTAGCTCTAAACCGAAGCGAACATCTGGTTTATCTGAGCCATAGCGATCCATCGCTTCTTGGTATTTCATACGTTGGAACGGTGCAGGAATGTCGATGCCTTTTACATCTTTCATAACAGCTTGAATTAAACGTTCATTCATTTCCAAAATTTCTTCTTGTGTTAAGAAGCTTGTTTCAATGTCCACTTGAGTAAATTCAGGTTGACGGTCAGCACGTAGATCTTCGTCACGGAAACAACGAGCAATTTGGAAATACTTCTCAAAACCTGCTACCATTAATAATTGTTTAAATAGTTGTGGAGATTGCGGTAATGCATAAAACTCTCCCTCATGTACACGTGATGGTACTAGATAGTCACGAGCACCTTCTGGCGTTGATTTTGTTAAAATTGGCGTTTCTACTTCTAAGAAACCTTCATTTTGTAAAAAGTTACGAATTGTACGTGTTACGTCTGAGCGCATTTTGAACGTATCAAACATCACTGGACGACGTAAATCTAGATAACGATATTTTAATCGTAAATCTTCTGAAACGTCAGTGCGATCTTCAATTTGGAAAGGCGGCGTCTTTGCTGTATTAATAACGATTAGGCTTGTTGCTTCAACCTCGATTTTTCCGTTTGGCACATTTGGGTTGATTTGATCTTCTGCACGAAGAATAACTTTCCCTTCAACTTCGATTACGTATTCGCTACGCACTTTATCAGCTAAAGCATGTGCTTCTGCTACATCTGGGCTAAATACTACTTGTGTAATACCTGTACGGTCACGTAGGTCGATAAAAATTAGACCACCTAAATCGCGACGGCGTTGCACCCAACCTTTTAATACAACGTGTTCGCCTTGTAACGTTTCAGAAAGTTCGTTACTAGCATGAGTTCTTTTTGCCATTTTGTATTTCCTCCAACATCTATTTCATTTATTTAAGTAAGTAGTTCACTAATTCTGAGAAAGCGACTTTTTGTTGCTCCCCAGTTGCCATATGTTTGACTGTCGCTGCTTGTTCTTCCATTTCTGTTTCACCTAAGACGATTGTATATTGAGCACCTAATCGGTCTGCAGATTTCATTTGGGCTTTCATTTTGCGATCTAGGTAATCCATGTCGGTTGCAATGCCTTTTGCACGGAATGAACTTGTTAGCTCTACTGCCTTTAGCTTCGCTTCAGCACCCATGGCAATCATGTAAACATCTAGAGCAGATTCTGTATCTAACTCCACTGCTTCAGCTTCAAGCGCTAATAGTAAACGCTCAATACTTAACGCAAAGCCTATACCTGGTACATTAGGACCGCCTATTTCCTCTACTAACCCATTGTAACGACCGCCACCACAAAGTGTTGTGATAGCACCAAAGCCATCAGCAGTAGACATAATTTCAAATGTTGTATGGTTATAGTAGTCAAGGCCACGTACTAAGTTTGGATCTACTTCATACGTAATTCCAAGTGTATCTAAATACGATTTAACTTGAGCAAAATATGCCGCTGAATCGTCTGTTAAAAAATCAGTTAATGCCGGTGCAGAAGCCATTAATGGATGCTCGCGGTCTACTTTACAATCTAAAATACGTAACGGATTTTTTTGCAAACGATTTTGGCAATCTGCACAAAACTCGTGAATATGTGGCTCGAAATGATTAATCAACGCTGTACGATGGGCATCACGTGTTTCTTTATCCCCAAGAGAGTTGATTACTAATTTTAAATCCTTTAAGCCTGTTGATTCATAGATGTCCATAGCTAGCGCAATGACTTCAGCATCAATTGCAGGATCCGCTGAGCCAATTGCTTCAACACCGAATTGCACAAATTGACGGTAACGACCAGCCTGTTGGCGTTCATATCGGAACATTGGTCCAATATAAGATAGCTTGACAGGCTGATCAGGTGCACCAAACATTTTATGTTCTACATAGGCACGTACAACGCCGGCTGTATTTTCAGGGCGCAATGTTAATGAACGACCCCCGCGGTCTTCAAATGTATACATTTCCTTTTGGACAACATCCGTTGTTTCACCAACACCGCGTGCAAATAAATCTGTTTGTTCAAAAATCGGTGTACGAATTTCGTTATATCGATAGACACGACATATATCACGAATAATCGATTCGACCTTTTGCCATTTTTCTGATTGACCTGGCAATATGTCTTGTGTTCCTCGTGGCACTTTAAAAGTCATGAAAATACCTCCTTTTCAATTGCTTATGAGCTAGCCTTCGTATGTAAAATACGAACATACTGTAGATAGACCGACCTTGTACAGAAGAAATCCAACAAAAAAAGCCCTCGTCACCTTGCATAATTGCAAGGGACGAGAGCTGTATATGCTTCCGCGGTTCCACCCTAGTTGACGCATAACGTATATTGCGTCCTCCTCATAATCGGGTAACGGCCGATTCCGTTTTTTCCTACTAAGTATTCCTTTTCAGAAAAAAGCCTCTCAAGTGTTATTCGCCTTATACATTTTTGTAGGAAAGATTGCAGCCTAAGTCTTTCCCTCTCTTTTCCAATAGAGGTATACGCTACTTGCTTGGTCATAAGCGGTTAATCATTTTTTGATTACCCTTTATGTTAGTCACAACATAAGGTAATGTCAACTGTTTTCTTGTTTTTCATCATACAGTTGTTAAAAAAACGATTTCTGTTACCTTTTTCCCTCGAATTTTAGCATAAAAACATGGTAAAATAGCACAAGAAAAGGAGGGGTTCGATGACGACAAAACTTATACATAAAACCATTATCTTTGTCTTATTATTAGCATTTATGATACCACATATCAGCGACAAAGAACTAGCGCTTGCCGATACAAGTGATTTAAAAGTAACTGGAACCATACTTCATTTACGCGAAGGACCTGGGCTCTCTTACCCCATTATTACCACATTAGAAGAAGGCGATTCATTAACATCTATCGGTCGCGAGGGAGACTGGATTCAAGTAAAAACAGGCGATTACGAAGGATGGGTAGCTTCATGGCTAACAGCATCCATAAATGAGCAACAAACAATAGATAAAACTGTTATTTCCCAAGTTGATCGTCTAAACATTCGTACGGAACCAGATATTGCGTCCCCTGTTCTTGGACAACTGTCAACAGGTAATCAAGCCACATTAATAACAGAACATGGTGAATGGGCGAAGATTAATTGGAATGGACTAATTGGTTGGGTATCTTCAGACTATGTGACGATTAATGAAAAAACGGAAAAAACAACAACTGAACCAGTAGTTGAAGTGTCTACAACAACCGAATCAAAAGGGACTACTTTTACGATTTTAGTCGATACGTTAAATGTCCGAAAAAAAGCTGATTTAACATCCAAAATTTTAGGGACTGTTTCCAAAGGACAATCTTTTAAGGTGCTTGCTCAAGAGCACAATTGGGTGCAAATTCAGTATAGTAATAAAAAAGCCGGTTGGGTTTATAGTTTCTATGGGACATTTTCAAATGCGGTAAAAACGACTTCGAAAACAACAACATCATCTTCTTCATCAACGCTTGAATCTGTCACAATTATTTATAATGGCACCAACTTACGCACAGATGCGACAACCACTGCGGAGGTTGTGCAACGTGTAGATGCAGGTGAAACTTTTCCCATTGTAGGTGCTAAAGATGATTTTTATGAAATTCAATTAGGCGATAAAACCGCTTTCGTTGCCAATTGGGTTGTGACCACTTCACAAAATAATGCAGCGACAAAAACAACTAACAAAACAAAGTCTGAGCCTCGAAAAAACGGGACTTTAAATGGACTAACAATTGTTGTAGACCCTGGGCATGGTGGTAATGACCATGGGACGACTGGACAGCGCGGTACTGATGAAAAAGACATTACTTTGAAAACGGCATCCCTGCTTGCTTCCAAGTTAAGTGCAGCAGGTGCAAATGTTGTCATGACACGTGAATCAGATGAATATGTTGCACTTCGCAAACGTGTGTCTATTGCTCACCAGCATGATGCAGACGCTTTTATCAGTATTCACTATGATGCGACTGACAATAGCTCAATTTCTGGCTTTACCTCCTATTATTTAAACAACAATCAAAAAGGGCTTGCTGAAGCCATACACAATGGGCTAGCTAGCAAAATCAACTTAAAAGATCGTGGTACACAACAAGGAAATTATTTAGTACTACGTGAAAATCGACAAAAAGCAGTGCTGATCGAACTCGGTTTTTTAAGTAATGCCAATGAAGAAAGAGTTATTACAACAGCTAAATTCCGAGAACAAGCCTCACTTGGCATTTATCAAGGCATTTTAGATTATTTTGATGCAAACGAATAAAAAAAACCTTCATTTTCTAATTAAAGAAAATGAAGGTTTTTATATGTGATTTACTTATGTTATCGCTAATGTGACCCATACAATTTCCTCCATGCGAATAAAGAAGGGTGTGCGATTAATTTCGATAACGATATGGTCTGGTAATATGGAGGTCAACTTACCTTGCTGAATATTCTTCTTCGTTTGAACAACGATCATTTGGCCAATCATCAGTTTCAGTGTTTCATATAAATAAGGATTCGACATCCTTCCTATTTGCGTCATCGAAATTACACTTCCTTCCCACATTTAGCCATTCTTTTTAGTATATGAAGGAATGCTAGACAATGTACCTCTATTTTGACTCAAGTAGAATTGTAACAGGTCCATCATTTGTCAATGCCACATCCATCATAGCACCAAAAATTCCTGTCTCCACCTGTAGACCATAGCCTCGTAATGCATCATTAAATGCCTCCCACAAAGGGGCCGCCATTTCTGGTCTTGCCGCACTTATAAAGCTTGGACGATTGCCCTTTTTCGTATCTCCATACAATGTAAATTGAGACACTGATAGGATTGCCCCACCATGCTCCAAAATAGAGTGATTCATTTTCCCTTCACTATCTTCCCACAAGCGTAGATTAGCGACTTTTTTTGCTAGATAGGCCACGTCTTCGGTTGTATCGTCATGTGTAATGCCTACAAGAAGCACATAGCCGCTATCAATAGCACCTGTTACTTCTCCTTGTACCGTAACAGATGCAGCCTTACTCCGCTGTAAAACTACTTTCATAATGTTAAACCCCTCAATCTATAAAAAATCTACACTATTCTTTTCTCAGCCTTTAGTTAATTACACGCTGCACAGAATATATATCAGGTGTTTGTTTTATACGTTCAACAACCTTATGCAAATGAGAAATATTTGAAATTGAAATCGTTAGGTGAATAGTGGCGATTTTATCACGATCAGCACGGCCGCTCACAGCTAAAATGTTCGTTTTCGTCTCGCTGACGATTTGCATAATTTCATTTAAAATACCAGGTCTATCAAAGGCAGATACCTCAATATCGACAGGATACTCTTTTTTCTCAGGTGTAAGCCCATTCTCCCATTCAACTTCAATAATACGTTCCTGCTCATCCTCAATTTGGATGTTTGGACAATCTGCACGGTGTACAGAAACACCTCGTCCTTTCGTAATAAAACCGACAATGTCATCACCCGGCACTGGTGTACAGCAACGAGACAATCGAATGAGCATATTGTCAATTCCTTTTACAATAACGCCAGACTCTGTGCGCTTTTGCGGAATTGGATTTTTCATTTTTTGCTCAATTTTTTCAAGTGCTTCTTCTTGTTCACGCTCTTTACGACGTTTTTCAGCTAAACGATTAACAACTTGTTGCGCTGTAATACCATTTACACCAACTGCGGCATATAAATCTTCTTCATTCGTGTAATTAAATTTATCGCAGACACGTTTTAAGTTTTCCGCTGACATTGTTTCTTTCATGTCGAAATCTTGCGCGCGTATTTCTTTTTCAATCATCTCTTTGCCTTTGATGATATTTTCTTCACGAAGATGACGCTTGAAAAATTGCTTAATTTTGTTTTTTGCTTGGGATGATTGAGCAATTTTTAGCCAGTCACGACTCGGGCCGAAAGATTGTTTTGATGTTAATATTTCAATAATATCACCCGTTTTTAATGGTGTATCGAGCGGCACCATCTTGCCATTAATTTTTGCACCGATTGTACGATTACCGACTTCTGAATGCACACGGTATGCGAAATCGATAGGTACAGAACCAGCTGGCAATTCTATTACATCCCCTTCTGGTGTAAACACGTACACCATATCAGAGAATAAATCGAATTTTAAAGATTCCATGAACTCCTCGGCATTTGAAGACTCGTTTTGGAATTCTAATATTTCCCTAAACCAAGTTAATTTTTGATCGACATTTTGTTTTTCAATATCAATCTTTTTACCTTCTTTATAAGCCCAGTGAGCTGCAATCCCGTATTCGGCAATTTTATGCATTTCTTTTGTACGGATTTGTACTTCTAGTGGATCACCGTATGGACCAATGACCGTTGTATGCAATGATTGATATAAGTTTTGCTTTGGCATTGCAATATAATCTTTAAAACGCCCAGGCATCGGCTTCCATAATGTATGCACAATACCTAACACTGCATAGCAATCTTTTATGCTATCAACTAAAACGCGAATGGCTAACAAATCATAAATTTCGTTAAATTGCTTTTTTTGAAGCACCATTTTACGATAGATACTGTATATATGTTTCGGACGACCATAAATATCCGCATCGATTTCCACTTCAGAAAGTTGGGATTTCATTTCTCCCATAACATTGTCTAAATAAGCCTCACGTTCATCTCGCTTCTTCTTCATTAGACTGACAATACGGTAATATTGCTGTGGATTTAAATAACGTAGTGCAGTATCCTCCAGCTCCCATTTTACTGTCGAAATTCCTAGACGATGTGCAAGGGGAGCAAAAATTTCAAGCGTTTCTTTTGAAATACGGCGTTGTTTTTCAGCAGGTAAATGCTTTAAGGTACGCATATTATGCAAACGATCCGCAAGCTTAATTAAGATAACACGAATATCCTGTGCCATAGCGACAAACATTTTACGGTGATTTTCCGCCTGCTGTGCTTCTTTCGATAAATATTTTATTTTCCCCAGCTTCGTCACACCATCAACGAGCATTGCTACTTCCTCGCCAAATTCACGGACTAGGTCATCACGTGTAAATTCCGTATCTTCGACAACATCGTGTAAAAAGCCTGCTGCCACAGTTTCTGGATCCATTTGTAATTCAGCTAAAATACCGGCAACTTGCACTGGGTGAATAATATACGGTTCACCAGAGCTACGGAATTGCTCAATATGCGCATCTCTTGCCAATTCATATGCTTTTTTCACGAATGCGACATTTTCCTCATTCATGTAGGATTTGACTAACTCAAAAACGTCCTCAGGAGTCAAAATTTGCTCTTTCGCCATAACATGTCCACCTTGCTCGTCAAATTTTTCAGATTAGATATAAACTTAATTGTATAAAAAATAGAGGGCGATTGTAAAGGGACTGTGTCATATAGTTTAGATAATATCGTGAACAAGTTTTATAAATGGAAAAAATATTCATTATTATAAATAAAAAGACCCTTTGCTAGGCTGATTTGCTTCGCAAAGAGTCTTTCATTTACTTGTTAGTTTGCTTTGTTGTAAGCCACTGCAATTTTCGCACCAACTACTGCATTGTTTTTCACTAATGCGATATTGGCATCAAGGCTCTTACCTGCTGTTAACTCTTTTACTTTACCAAGTAAGAATGGTGTTACGTTTTTACCTTGGATACCATTTTCTTCAGCTTCTTGTAAAGCCTTTTCAATAATGCTTGTGATAAATTTATGCTCTAGTGCATCCGCTTCAGGGATAGGGTTTGCAATAACTGCGCCACCTTGTAAGCCTAAATCCCACTTAGCACGCAACATTGCTGCAACTTCTTCTGGTGTATCTAGTTTAAAGTTGACATCAAATCCGCTTTGGCGAGTGTAGAATGCTGGAAGCTCAGACGTGCCATATCCGACTACTGGTACACCTTTTGTTTCAAGATATTCTAATGTTAAACCGATATCTAAAATAGATTTCGCACCTGCACAAATAACAGCTACATTTGTTTGTGCTAATTCTTCTAAGTCTGCTGAAATATCCATTGTTGTTTCAGCACCACGGTGTACGCCTCCGATACCACCTGTAACGAAAATGTCAATACCTGCAAGCTCAGCGCAAATCATTGTTGCAGCAACTGTTGTCGCACCTAATTTTTTCGTAGCCAATAAATAGCCTAAATCGCGACGAGAAGTTTTTGCAACACCTTGTGCATTCCCAAACATTTCAAGTTCTTCGTCAGATAAACCGATTTTAATTTTCCCATCAATCAGCGCGATTGTTGCAGGCACCGCACCGTTATCACGAATAATTTGCTCTACTTCACGTGCCGTTTGTACGTTTTGAGGATATGGCATACCATGTGAAATGATTGTTGACTCTAATGCAACAATTGGTAGTCCTTGTGCTTGTCCAGCTTTTACTTCTTCTGATAATACGATGAATTCTTTCATGATGTTATTCCTCCATTTCACTTTTCAACAATTCTTCTGATAGTTCAGGTCTTACTGTATATGGGGATGCCAGTGTATTTTTGGCATTCGTTAAGCCTGCGTCTATGCAAACTTCAAACGATTGCCCCCTTAACCAACTATGAATGACAGCACTTACAAAAGCGTCACCCGCGCCCGTTACATCTTCAATTTTCTTTATTGCTTTCGCAGTAAAATGACGTGGTGGACTAGTGGTAGAGGCAGCATAGACTCCTTTGCTACCTGCCGTAATAATGACATGCTCTGCTCCTAATTGTAGAAGCTTTTGAATCGCTTTGTCATAGTTTGCCTCGGTATTGATTGTATGACCTACAATCGTCTCTGCTTCGTCCGTATTACATATAAACCACGTCACACCTTGCAATGTATCCGGTAATCGATTCATTTTGGGAGAAGATACAGGAACGATAACAAATGGAATAGCGCGCGCAATCGCGACTTGTTGGATATACACTACCGTTTCTTTCGGGCAATTTAAATCCATAATAAAGCAGCCAGCATTCATAAGCATTGCCTCGTATTTCTTTAACAAACTCGGCAACAATAAATCATAAACTTCCATATTTGCCACAGCTAATGCAAGCTCACCTTGCTCGTCCATAATCGCCGTATAAGAACCAGTTGAAGCATCTGGTAACTGCTCGACATAGCGCAAATTCATAAATGATTCTGATGCTTCTTGGATTACTTGCCAATCCGCATCTTTCCCTGCTGTCGTTAATAACGTCACCTGATGATTAAGTCGGCCTAAATTTTCCGCAATATTGCGTCCAACTCCACCTACACTGAATGAGGAACTAGCAGGATTCGAAGTACCTAATTGAACAGTCCCTTTTACATGAAATTTGCGATCGAGATTGGCGCCACCGATACAAATAATTTCATTTTCCTCAGGTAAAATATAAGCACGGCCAACAATTTTCCCTTGCTTCGTTAAGCTCGACACTAAGTTCGCAAGTACTGGACGGGACAGATTCATCTTATCTGCCATCTCTTGCTGAGACATAAACGGATTTTTGCGAATTAAAGCCAGTACCGCTTGTTCTCTTTCATTCATAGCATCACCTTTTATTATATTTGTTTGTATTATAAACTTTTGTTTGAGCGAAGTCAAAACATTTCATACGATTTGTTTAAAGCTTCCCACTTCTATATTTTCCCTTCAAATAAAATGCAAATATTTTCAATAAAAAATAGCACACTAGATTAATTTTCTAGCGTACTATTTGTCCGTTCCATATTGTTTATACTATTATGCTGTATCAGCATTATGCATGACATTCGGTACTTGTTTTTTTACAATGATGACAAACAAACCAGCGAAAACACAAAAAACGCCAGCCAAGAAAAATGCCCAAGTATAAGAATTGAAAAGTTTATAGATAAGACCTCCCCCATATGCTGCTACTGCTGCACCTGCCTGATGGGAAGCGAATATCCAGCCATAAATAACTCCGCTTTTTTGGGTACCAAAAATTTGCCTTGAGATACTAACAGTTGGCGGTACAGTTGCAATCCAATCTAGTCCATAAAAGACAGTAAACATGATGAGCAATGGTAAAGAGCCTTGCACTAATGCATACGGCAGTAAAACTAAGGAAGCCCCCCGTAAAAGATAATACCAAAATAGTAACCAACGATTATCGAAGCGATCCGATAACCAGCCTGATAATGTTGTTCCTACTAGATTAAAAATTCCCATGAAGGATAGAAAAGATGCTGCTGTTACTAACGGAATACCGAAACTAATACAATACGATACAAAATGTGTACCTATTAAGCCACTAGTCGATAATCCACAAATAAAGAAACTACCAGCCAAAAGCCAAAATGCTTTCACTTTCACAGCCTCAAATAAACCATTAAAGGCAATAACGATTGGATTTTTCTTATTTTCTACTACATCTACCAATCGTTCTTCGTCAAGACCATATGCAAGAAGCCCCACATCCATCGGTTTATTTTTCATAAACAATGCAATAATCATTAACATGATCGAACTTAACACAATGATTAATGCAATTGCCCAACGCCATGAGTAATTTTCAATCATCATCGCTAAAATTGGTAGCAGTACTAATTGGCCTGTTGCAGTACTAGCTGTTAGTATTCCTAATGCAAGCCCTCTTCTTTTCTCAAACCAATGATTCGCCACAAAAGGACTTAATACTGTTAAAAAGAGACTAGCTCCTAAACCAATAATAAAGCCCCAAATTATCATTAATTGCCATGCTTGTTGCATCAACAATGTGAGCGAGATCCCTATGACTAATATTATCATCGCAGCTAACATCATTTTCTTTAATCCAATCACTTCAAGTAGTGCTGCCATAAATGGGCCTGAAATGCCATATAAAAAAAGGCTGATGGCAAAAGCCATTGCAATGATTGAACGATCCCAGCCAAACTCCTGTTCAAACGGACCAATAAAAACACCGGATGAAGATAAAGTAATACCCGCTACAATAATGGAGAAAAAAGTAATCGCTAAAACAAACCAGCTGTAATGAATACGTTTCATAAAGCCACCTACATTCTCAGATAATGTAACACTTTAAGGATATTTTCATATAAAATAAAAATACATGTATATACATATATAATAATAACTTGTTATTTTTTATGTCAAGAAATATTTTCCATTTAAGTGCTATAATATAAACAATTAAAAAACATAAAAGGAGAGCTTATTTGATGGAGAAAGTATACACAGACATTGACTATACTCAAATTTGCGTATGTACAAATCTTAGAAAGAAGACTAGAGTTGTAACGCAGTTATACGATAAAATTCTTGAACCTACTAATTTAAAAGTTACGCAATACGCTCTGTTAGCCAATATAGCAAAGCATCAAGCCGTTTCAGTTAGTCAACTAGGCATTATTCTTTCACTTGACCAGACGACAATAACCCGCAATGTCAATCTTTTGAAAAAAAATGGCTATGTGGCTATTACCCAAGATTCCCAAGATGGCCGAACAAAAATTATCTCCCTAACTACTACCGGCCTGGAAAAACTAAATGAAGCAACACCTATTTGGAAAGACTTACAGGAAAAAATCATCCATGATATTGGATTCGAACAATATATAAATTTTTATAACACGCTCCAAAAAATACAAAAAGTAGTGAAATCCTATGAAAAAAGGTAGACTCGAATTGTGTTCAAATTGTTTGCGTGCCTGACACCAAAAAAGGCTGCCCACTTTGGGACAGCCTTTTTGGTTATTAATATTGAATTAAAGTTTTTACACTTAAATCGCCAAGTTTTGCACGGCCATTTAGTTCTTTTAGCTCGATTAGGAATGCACAGCCAACAACTTCTCCACCTAATTGTTGAATTAAGCGTACTGTTGCCTCGACTGTACCACCAGTAGCTAGTAAATCATCACAGATAAGTACTTTCTGACCTGGTTTGATGGCATCTTTATGCATTGTTAAAGTATCTTTACCATACTCTAAACCGTAATCTGCACTAATGACTTCACGTGGCAATTTTCCTGGTTTACGAACTGGCGCAAAGCCAATTTCAAGCGCATAGGCAACTGGGCAACCGATAATGAAACCACGTGCTTCAGGACCTACAATAATTTCTGCGCCTACTTCCTTAGCATAAGCTACGATTTGATCTGTTGCATATTTGTAAGCTGGACCGTTATCCATAATTGTTGTAATATCCTTGAAGCTGATGCCTTCTTTTGGCCAGTTCTCAACTGTTGTCACGTATTGCTTTAAATCCATAGTTCTTGCTCCTCCTACGAAACTGTATTCGCATATAAATTTAATCGTTCATCAAACCATTGCTTTAACTCTATATATGGCGCATAGACAAGTTTTTGCTCTATTTCAATCTGTTCAGAACGTTGTTTGTAAGACGGTGCCTCAGTTAATGCCGTTTTTGGCGCATTCACGTTGACAGTCGTCAGTCCACTCTCCATTCTAACAAAATTAAGCTCAAAAAACACCTGTGTCATAAATTTTAATGCTTCTAATGGCCAACCAGTATGTTTGGCTAAATCCGGTAAATGCATGTCTAGTGGGAATGCAGGACGTTGCTTTAAAAATTTATAGTACCACGCAAACTGCTCACGTGTAGGTATGCCATTAAAGTACTGGGAATCTGGCATGTAGAAATGGGCATAAATACGTGTAGGTGCTGTTTTGCTTAACACATTTTCTAATAATTGAACATTGTGCGGTAAATCTAGCAACACAATATAATCTGTTTGCTCTACATTGGACAGCTCAGCATCTACTAACTGAATTGACACACCAAGCAATGAATGATAATAGCTGATTGTCTCAGGACGAAACGCCAAAAAGACCGCTTCCTCTTTTGGTACCGTGTGTAACCATCGAGATGTTTGGCGTATGCCACGAATATCGAATAATTGCCACTCTGTCGTTTGAACATCTTCAATCATAAACTGTGGCTTTTTACGTCCTTGCCATTCATTAATTTGAAGATCGCCAGTAAACGACACTTTAATACCGTAAGTCAGCTCATGGTATAAATGACCTTTGTTAAATCCTACACTATCCAATTTTTCAAGACCGTCAGTTAATTCCATTTTAATGTGATTTTCTGCAGCACCAATTTTTCGCATCGATGCGATTTCCACATCCTCAAGTACATATACTGGCTTTGGAAAATCAGTGCCAAAGGGACCGAGCATGGCAATTTCTTCAATAGCATCTGCGGAAATCTCATCAATTTTAAGTGGTATATCAATAGAAAGAACTGGCGTTAATTGCTCTTCGGTTAAACAAGCTCTTGCTTGCGCATCCAAGCGTGCGCGCAGTTCATCAACGTGCTCTAATGGCAATGTCATCCCCGCTGCCATCGGATGCCCGCCAAAATGCGGTAAAATATCTCTATTTTTCGCCAATTCATTGTATAAATGGAACCCTTCAATACTACGGGCTGACCCCTTTGCTGTCCCTTTCTCAAAATCTAGTGACAGTACAATTGTTGGACGATAATAAAGTTCAACAAGTCTAGATGCGACAATCCCTACAACACCAGCATTCCAGCCTTCCCCTGCAACAACTAACACAAGAGAATCACCAATTTTCTTATCTGCTTCAATGAAGGCAATCGCTTCATCGGTAATACTTTTCACAATATCTTTACGTTCTGCATTACATCCATTTAGTTGTTTGGCTAATGCTGTCGCCTTTGCTGTATCCTCTGCCATGAGCAACTCAACAGCTGGCGATGCTTCACCTAGACGCCCAACTGCATTTAAGCGCGGCCCAAAGTAAAAGCCGATTGTTTCCTCATTAATTGTAGCTTGTTCCGCACTTGCCACCTCACATAACGCTTGAATCCATGGACTAAGTGAACGACGCATTTCCTCAATACCACGCTTTACAAGATAACGATTTTCATCCACTAACGGAACTAAATCTGCAACCGTACCAATTGCTACAAATTCAAATAAATGGGTTGGCAGCTCACCATAAAGGGCATGTGCTAATTTAAACGCCACGCCAACACCTGCTAACTCACCAAATGGATAATGTCCTTCAGGTACACGCGGATGTAAAATGATATCTGCTTGCGGTAACTCCTCCCCTGGCTCATGGTGATCTGTCACGATGACATCCATTCCAAGTTCTTTGGCCACTCGGATTGGCTCAATCCCAGAGATACCGTTATCAACCGTTAGTATTAATTGAACGCCCTCTTCATGGGCTTCACGAAATAATGCTTCACTCGGACCATAGCCATGTAAAAAGCGATTCGGTATTTTAAAGGACACATCTGCGCCAAGGTCTAGTAAGACATGGAGCATTACCGTCGTACTTGTTACACCATCCGCGTCATAGTCTCCGTACACTAATATTTTCTCGTTATTTTCAAGCGCTTGTTGAATGCGCGCTACCGCTTCTGCCATACCATGCATTAAAAATGGGTCGTGAATATTTGCTTCTGTCATATTTAATAAGCTTTCTGCATCAGCTGATGTTGTACAGCCTCGTGCTGCTAAAATTTTTGCCGCAATAGCAGAAAGTTGTAAGTCATTTTGTAATGTTTGGACAAGTTGTGCGTCTGGACGCTCGACCTGCCATCTTTTTTTCGATAAAATCATTTTCTCACTTCCTCACGAAGGCTATTATACCGAAAATCGCGCCTATACGCACTATTCACTAGCTTACTAGTTTATCCAAATTGCATCAATGTTCTAAGATAACGTTTTTTGCATCCATAATAAAAAGCCTACTCTAAAAAAGAGTAGACTCGGTGCCAGGCACGCAAACAATTCTCACACAATTTGCTATAAAGGCGTTGACGTCTCAATCGTTCCTTTTGAGGCAGCGACTAATGCTTCGACCTTCGCAACGTTGCCTTTATGCAAGGCCTCTACTATTGTACTGCCTACAATGACGCCGTCCCCAAGTGCTCCCATGCTCACAACTTGTTGTGGTGTTGAAATACCAAAGCCAGCTAATACCGGTATGTGACACATCTCTCGCAGACGTTGAAAATGCCCTTCTAAATCATCCGCAAAACTTGCACGTGCTCCCGTAATGCCGTTCACCGTTACAGCATAGACAAAGCCTTGACTAGCCGCTGCAATACGAGCAATTCGCTCTGGTGGACTTGTTAATGATACAAGCTGCACAATATCCACACCATGGGGATTTAACGTTTGACGCAGTATGGCACTTTCTTCAAGTGGTACGTCAGGGACGATTAATCCTTTGACACCCCCTGCCACACAAGCACTAGCAAATTGCTCTAAGCCATAAGCTAAAACAGGGTTAAAATAGGTCATCACGACTAATGGCACAGTAATTTCTTGACGGAATGATGCAAGTGTCTCTAAAACATTACGCAATGTTACACCTTCTGCTAATGCGCGTTCACCAGCCTGCTCAATAGTAGGACCGTCTGCAACAGGATCGGTAAAAGGAATTCCGATCTCAATAGCTGTTACCCCCATTTTTTGTAGCGACAAGATTGTGGGCTTTACTGTACTAAGTCCTCCATCCCCCGCCATAATATAGGGCACAAAAGCTTTATTCCCTGCATTTTTTACTTGTTCAATTGCCTGTTGTAAATTGGTCATGATTGCTCACCTCCAAGTACTGCACGTACCGTATGGACATCCTTATCCCCGCGACCCGATAAACAAACAACAATAATATCATCTGCATCCATTTCTTGTGCAATCTTCGCAGTATAGGCAATGGCGTGAGCACTTTCTAATGCAGGTAATATTCCTTCCGTCCGACTTAGTAATTGTAAACCTTCAAGCGCCTCAGTATCTGTGATCGAATCAAACTTTGCTCGACCAATATCATGCAAATAACAATGTTCAGGCCCCTTACCAGGATAATCAAGGCCAGCCGAAATGGAATGAGCCTCCTGCACAAAACCATTGTCATCTTGCAGTAAATACATATACGCTCCGTGTAGAACGCCTAACTGCCCACCAGCAATAGCTGCTGCATGCTTTCCAGTGTCAATACCACTGCCAGCTGCTTCTACACCATATAATGCGACCGCTTCATCATCTACAAATGGATGGAACATGCCAATCGCATTGCTACCACCGCCTATACATGCGACTATTGCATCGGGTAAACGCCCTTCTTTTTCCAGTATTTGCGTTCTTGTCTCCACACCAATGATCCGTTGGAAATCACGTACAATTTTTGGAAATGGATGTGGCCCTAGAGCGGAACCTAAAATATAATGTGTATCTTCAACATTCGTCACCCAATAACGTAGGGCAGCATTGACAGCATCTTTTAATGTTTTTGACCCTGTCTCTACAGACTCTACCTTTGTGCCAAGTAACTCCATACGGAAAACATTTAATTGCTGTCGTTTAATATCTTCTGCACCCATAAATACGACACATTCCAAATTCAATAAAGCACAAGCAGTCGCTGTCGCTACACCATGTTGCCCTGCACCTGTTTCCGCGACGATTTTCTTTTTTCCCATACGCTTAGCAAGAAGTGCTTGGCCAATCGCATTATTAATCTTATGTGCGCCTGTATGGTTTAAATCTTCACGTTTTAAATAAATTTTGGCACCACCAAGCTCATTCGTTAAATTTTCAGCAAAGTACAGTGGTGTCTCACGTCCTACATATTCCTTTAAATAATAAGCTAACTCGTTCGTAAATGCCTGATCTGCCATCGCTTCATCAAATGCTGCTTCTAATTCAATTAATGCTGTCATTAAAGTTTCTGGGACATACTGCCCACCAAATTTTCCGTAGCGACCTTCCTTTGTTGGTACGCTATTTGCCAATGAATGCATTATACTCTCCCCCTCTTTACTGCTTGTAGAAATGCTGCTATTTTTGCTGTATCCTTACTACCCTCTGTTTCCACGCCACTTGAAACATCTACCATACAAGGTGATACGAGTGACAGTGCCTCTTGAATATTGTCTAATTTTAAACCACCAGCTAAAATTAGCTTATGTTGTGGAATACCAGCAGCTTCAAGTAATGTCCAATCAAATGTATGCCCACTACCACCTTTATAATCTGTGCCAGGTGCATCAAATAAGTAATAATCCACATCGTAGTTAGTAGCTGCCTGCACATCTTCAACGCAATGCACAGACAAAGCCTTAATGGATGGATAGCCTTGTTGGATAATAAACGCTGGAGATTCCTCCCCATGATACTGTACATAATCCAATGGCACAGTTAATACTGCCGAACGTAATTCTTCAGGCGTTGGATTGACAAAGACACCAATTTTCTTTATTCCATCGGGTACATGTTTGGCCAATTGTTGCGCTTGTTCAATGGTTACTTGACGTTTGCTTGGCGCAAAGACAAAACCGATGGCATCTGCACCTGCCTGCACTGCGGCTTGCACATGCTGGACTTCTTTCAAACCACAAATTTTCACTTTCGTCATAGTGATGCACCTGCTTTATTTACTTGTAATTGTTGAAGTGCTACACCTGCATCTCCACTGCGCATTAATGACTCTCCTACAAGAACAGCACTTGCTCCCATCGCTGCAACCTTTTTGGCATCATCACTATGCCAAATTCCGCTCTCGCTAATAAGCATACGTTGCTCCCCAAATGGAAAGACTTTTGCAATTTCTCTTGTTCGCTCTAAATCCACTTCAAATGTACGCAAATCTCGGTTATTGACCCCAATTAGCTTTGCCCCAACAGCGAGTGCTCGTTCAAGCTCTTCAATATCGTGCACTTCGACTAATACTTCAAGACCTAAACTTGTGGCGAAGCGATATAAATCTTGTAACATTACATCGTCAAGTGCTGCAACGATAAGTAAAATGATTGATGCTCCAGCAGCCTTCGCAAAGCGAATTTGCACACGGTCAATCATAAAGTCTTTACACAGAAGTGGCGTTTGAACCGCCTTCGCAACGGCTGCTAAATCTTCAAACGAGCCTTGAAAAAACATTTTATCTGTTAAAACCGAAATGGCGGCTGCACCAGCTTGTGCATAAATTTTTGCCTGTTTTACTGGATTAGCGCCCTCTGCAATAAGACCTTTGGATGGAGATGCGCGTTTCATTTCGGCGATAACTTGTAACGTATCAGCAGACTTTAACGTTGCAAAAAGAGCGTTACGTTTTATCTCGTTGCAATTGGCTAATGGATCTGGCTGTGTAAGCAATGCGTCTACTTCTATTTTCTTCTGTTCAATTATTTTTGTTAATATATTCATAGCCCAATCTCCACTTCTTTTATTTTTTCACTAAAGGCAACAACTGCCTCTAATTTCTGCAATGCACGGCCGCTGAAAATACTATCTTTTGCCATTTCAACACCTTCTTGAACGGTTTGTGCTGTTCCTTGGCTGAACAAACCTATTGCGGCATTTAACAATACCGTATCGAAATAGGCACTTTGTTCACCAGCGAGTAATTTACGCATAATAGTTGCATTTTCATCAGCTTTGCCACCGCGTATCGCTTCTAGGGGTGCATAGTGTAGCCCGACATCTTCTGCTGTTAAGGCAAATGGAATTAAGTCACCTTTATCTACTAAGATGGCTGTATTTTGACCGGCAAGTGATGCTTCATCTAACCCTTTCGGACCAGAAACGACAATCGCCCGCTCCCGTCCAAGCATTTGTAAAACAGAGGCATATTCCATTACAAAGTTGGGACGATTAATGCCCGTAAATTGTGTGGCTAAAGGGACGGGATTTGTCAGTGGGCCGACAAGATTAAAAATAGTAGGCTTTCCTAAGGCACGTCGTACTTCCCCAATACGTTTTAATTTCGGATGGACATTTGGAGCATATAAAAAGGCAATTCCTTCTGTTTCTAAAAGTGTCAGTGTTTGTTCAATCGATATATTCGTATGAATACCTAAAGCCTCTAACACATCTGCACTACCTGATGCAGAAGAAATTTTGCGATTCCCGTGCTTCGCCATTTTAACGCCTGCTCCTGCCAAGACAAAGGCTGATGCAGTACTAATATTAAATGTATTTAAGCCGTCTCCGCCTGTACCACAGTTATCCATATAAACCCCAGCTTCTGCTGGCACTTGGAGCGCAAACGAACGCATTACTGTTGCTAATGCTGCAACTTCATGTGCCGTTTCACCCTTTGCAGATAAGGCTATTAAAAATTGGGCGATAGCATCTTTTGGCGTCTCCTGTTGGAACATCCATTGAGCTGCTTCAATCATTTCTTCATACATTAAATGCTGTCGTTGCTGTACCTTTTGTTGTATACTGTCCATCATTTAGCCCCACCTTCATATTCTAAATGTTGTAAAAACAACTGTTGTTCTGCTGTTACATGTGTCAATACACTGCCGACATTTGAATATTTAGTTACCATAACAGTGGATTGTGTATGCATCTTTTCGTTTTCCACTACAATGGATTTGCCTGTTAATGAAAAATCTAAATGCCCATTAAACCCTATAAATCCAATAGCTCCACCAAAAACACCTGCTGTTTGAGCTGTTTTTTCTACTGTTTGCTCGTTTGCGATATTAATAGATGCGAATGTTGGCATCATAGCAGCCAATACATCTACTGCATGAAGCATCGGTAAGCGCTGCCCCTCCAGACGTGATGTCATATGCATGGCTTGCTTTGACCGCTCAATTTTCATCGTTTCAACTAGCTTGATAGAATCAGGGAAACAAACAGTGGCTAGTTTTTGTTGTACAGCCGAAACAAGACTTGCATGCGATTTCCTTACCTCAGCATTTTCATATAGCTGACGTTCATTATCTAAATCTTCTACGTTTGTTGCACCTCGTGCACAAGAGCCTTCCGTTGGCGTCGCAATGACATGTTCATCTTGTACTCGAACTAAACTTTCAGGTGATGTTCCCAGCACAATATGATCATCGAAAGTGACAAAATACATGTACGGCGCAGGCGTTTTTTTACGTAATTGGCGATAGAGCGCCAATGCATCTCCTTGTATATTGGCAATAAAGCGTTTGGACAGAACAACACGTGTATGCTCTTCGCTTAACGTCTTAGTTAACGATGTCACAGTGGATTCAAGTTCTTGATTTGATAGCGTTGTTAGTCCATCATAACTCCATGTAGTATCCTCCCCTTCATTGCCCGTTAACAACTGGTGAGCTAGCTCCTCTAAATTTGGCTCTTTTTTTTCTGCATCGATGTTCGTATGAATGCAAGTCACCTCATCCGTTAGATGGTCAAACACAATAATGGTTTCATAGACATGGAAATGAACATCTGGTAGTTCTAACATTCCTTGATGATTTAAAACGATGTTCGTTGCATTACTACCAATATAACCAACGGCACCACCTGAAAAAGGAAATTCGGTTGTATTAGAAATACGTGGCATCAAGCGCTTCAACAGTACAAAAAGATCACCTTTATGTGTATACGTTTTTCCTGTTTTATAGGAATATTCCTCTATCTCATCGCCCACACCTTTATAGGTTTTTCGTGGATTAGCGCCGATAAAAGAATAACGTCCTGCGCCTTCATGCTGTGCTGAACTCTCCAGTAAAAATTTATGGGTGCCTTGCAAGCGTCTAAAAATTAAGATTGGTGTTAATGAATCCCCATTGATTGTTTTCATCTTTGTTCTTGAACTGGTTGTTTGCATATCGACAAAACCCCTTTATTAAAATAAATTTGCATATACGAGTTGGGAAAAGCATCAAAACAAAACAAAAAAGCCCTCTGCAAAAAGGAAAATTCCTAATTACAGAGGACGATCATGACCGCGTTGCCACCTCATATTAGAGCTAAAAAGCTCTCACTTATGTGCTTCAACCATTTTATCGTAAATTAAATCAATCGCTGTGGTTTCAGGCGAAGGATTTTCAGGCATGCGCCGAATCAACAGCTGTGTAAGACACAACCGTCATGATGGAAGCACCCCCGATAACGTGGGGAATCCGTTTGCTATTATATAGCAACTCTCATAAGTCCATTCACATAAGCTACAAATCAGTTTACACCGACCACTGACTCTCTACATTGCACACTTATGCTACTACTCTTATTCAACAATTTCTCAGCTATTCTCATCTATGCTCTGCTCATCTGTTCTAAGGTCGATCTCGCTCCCGAGACCTTCTACCATATACCGAACGAAAAGTTAGCCTTATTCTATGCCAACCTACAATAATTGTCAACCAATTCTGATAAAAAGATTAAAAAGCTGCTTATTTCTTGTTGTATTTGTGAGGCACTTTCATTGTTTTTACGAGATAAAACAGACCGACAAACAAAAACATAACCCCAAAAATATCCAATACAATATTTTTAAACAATTCATCTTTTACTGTTGTATTTAAAAAGAAAGAGCCCACCAGTACAATCAATAAACTTAATACGATTTTCAGCAATTTCATCGAAAATTCCTCCTATAAAATCACTTTTTGGTTTATTTTATCGTATTTATTATATATAATTTTTATATCATATTTATAGTCTTTTTAATTAAGAAAGGAGTATAATCATGAAAAAATTGTTAAATTCCACATTGTTAATTCTACTAGTATTTTTTAATTTCTCTCCCCCATTAGCAATAGCAGAAGTAACAACCAACAATAAAAACTTTATCTTAACCGACACTGCAAATAATGAAACTTTCAATGTCACAATAAATATTAATAACGCTATAAAAACGGTGATTGTAGATGACGGATACATAACTGAAAACATTGTTTACGACACAATAAAAAATGAAATGCTTTTAAACGGTGAAAAAATACCTGATGAAATAGTAAATTCTTTAAAACAATTTGCAGAAATTGAAAAAGAAGATACTATAATCAATTACTCTCAATCTCCACTCTTACAAAACCATAGACCAATTCCTTTATCAATTGACCAAGGAGCTGGAATTGGTTCAACATGGGTCTATGAATTTACAAACTATGGACAGATTAATGTAACTGGCTTAACTAAAGCTGCACTAATAGGAGCACTGGCCGCAATACTTACAAAAAATGTAATAGTAGGTGTTCTAGCTTCTATAGCAACAGCAATTTTTTCCTCAGTTTCTTCTGAAAGAGGTAGTGTATATTACAAACACATTAGATATACCAAACCTCACGAACAGTTTCCTTTACTATACAAAAGATATAAAGAAGAAGTATATTTTTATAAATATTCACAGTACACGGGACTAATTAGGCACGAAATAATCTATCATTGACACTATAAAGTACCATAATTAAATACATTGATATTTTCAACAAAAGTTTCAATAATTAGTAAAACTACTAATCCTAACATTAAAAAAGAGCCATCTCAACTGATGTTGAGATGGCTCTTTTAAGTATTTATTAAACAGTCGGCTCGTCTGTTCCCCATTGTTTTTTCTCTTTTTTACGCAGTTGACCATCTGATTTTTTCATCTCACGTACTTTTAATGAGTACCAGATTTGGGCTGCGATACAGATAGAAGAATACATACCTGTAATTAAACCGATTAACAATGCGATAGAGAACGTTTCAATAGATGGTGCACCGAAAATAAGGAGTGACACGACTACGATAATTACAGTTAACACCGTATTCACCGAACGTCCCATCGTTTGACGCAACGATTTATTAACAATGTTCGCTAATACTTCACGGTCTTTAATTGTATCATATTGCGCTAAGTTTTCACGCATCCGGTCAAATGTAACAATTGTATCGTTAATGGAGTAACCAACAATTGTCAGTACGGCAGCAATAAACGTAATATCCACTTCTAAGCGCATAAAGCTAAAGACAGCGATAATTAAGAATACATCATGTAGCAGTGACATAATCGCACCTACACCCATACGCCATTCAAATCGAATGGCTACATAAATGATGATGCCAAGTGCAGCAAGTGATAATGCTTTAATCGCATTTTTCACTAGCTCTTTACCGATAGTTGGAGAAACTGTACTTACTCCAGGCTCATGGCCATATTTCTCACCAACTACCTTTTTGAATTTTAAAATGTCGCTTTGTGATAAGTCATCTTTATAACGGATAACCGCCATGTTATTTTTCTCACCTGAAAGCACGATATCATCAGATGGGAAACCGATGCTAGTCACATATTTTGAAACTTCTTCTTTCGTTAAAGTTTGATCTGCTTCAATTTGCGCTCGTGTACCACTTGAGAAGTCAATACCAAGATTTAAACGGAAAATCCCTAGTACAACAATCCCTGCTACAAAAATAGCTAACGAGAACGTATAGAACTTTTTACGGTTGTGTACAAAGTCGAAACGATCAAATTTAGTTGATAAATTTAATGTACCGATATTTTCATCTAAGCTATGTTGTTTCGATTTTGGGATACCAAACCATGCTGGGTTATTGAAATAACCACTATTTACAAGTAACCCTAGTAGTACACGTGAACCCCACACAGCCGTTAGGAAGCTTAGTAAAATACTAATGATTAATGTTGTAGCAAATCCTTTAACAGAGCTTGTCCCGAAGTAGAATAATACGGCTGCAGCTAATAATGTTGTTAACTGTGCATCGACAATCGCTGATAAAGATTGTTTTGAACCAAGCTGGAATGCTTGTTTAACCGAATAACCAACACGCAGCTCTTCTCGAATACGTTCTGCCGCTAGAATATTCGCATCCACAGCCATCCCTATTCCGAGCACAATCGCTGCAATACCTGGCAATGTCAATACGGCATTAATCCAGTCGAACACAACAAGAACTAAGAATGTAAAAATAGCAAGTGTAATGATTGAGATAAAGCCCGGTAAACGGTAGTAGAATAGCATAAATAGGAAAATAACAATTACGCCTACAATACCTGCAAACACTGTACTTTTCAATGCTTGGTCACCGAATTGTGCGCCCACTGATGTAGAATAAATCTCATCAAGCTTCACAGGAAGTGCACCAGCATTTAAAATGCCTGCTAAATTTTTAGTTTCTTCAACTGTAAAATTACCGCTGATCATAACATCCGTTGTATTTAATGTTTGGCTCACTGTTGCTGCAGAAGCATAGCGAGGCTTCGCTTTTTGTGATTCCGCTTTATAAGAATCGACACCCTCTTCAAAGTCTAGCCATACAACAAGTAAATTTTGACCTTGTGGTTTGGCAGCAATTTTACTTGTAATATCTGCAAATTTTTTCGCATCTTTTAACGTTAGCGAAACAATTGGACGGTTTTGTTGGTCAAAGGAATCCTTTGCACCATCAGCTTTTAAATCATCACCATCTAATAATAAATTATCATCGACATCACGGAATGTTAAATTCGCAGATGTAGATAACATTTTACGAGCAGATTCTTGGTCTTCAACCCCCGCTAATTGCACACGAATACGGTTTTTGTCTTCAACCTGAATGCTTGGTTCACTTACCCCAATTGCATTGACACGGTTACCAAGAGCAGTTGCCGTTGCAGTTACAACTTCTGGTGTGATTTTTTGTCCTTCTTTTAATTCATTGACCTCATAAAGTACCTCAAACCCGCCTTGTAAATCAAGACCAAGCTTAATGTCCTTTAAGACGCCATCTACAGTCGTACCCATGGAAGCTGCAAATAGCACCAAAAGTAGCACGAATGCAACAATTCGACTTCTTAATTTCATCTATAAATCCTCCTCGAATTGGTGCAAGGGCATCCCTTACACTGCAAACAAGTATACTAGCAATACCTTTTGAAGCGTGTATTCCTCCTTTTCCTTTAGAATTATGTAGCTCGTGCTTCAAAAGGTTTGCTTTACTTATTTCAATCGTTCAATAACGCGCAAATTCCGTACCAATAGAAGATGCGTCTTCCATTTCATTATGAATAGTAAGCGGAACAATTATGTAGGGAAAGCAAAGTCCCTTACAATCTTTTACAGCCTATTTTTCGACATGGCTTGTACAAAGTAAAAAAGCGCAACACACTCATTATGAAACACGTTGCGCTTGGTGTCAATTCAACACTGTAGTATTCTTATTAATCTTTTACAGAAACGACATATTCTTCTTGTGTTTTTAATGGCCCAAGCAATGATTTTAATTCCTCGGTGTTTATTTCTGCAAACCAATTATCACTTTGTAAAAACTCTACTTGATTGAATGATACAATATCAGACGGCGATACTGCAAATATAGTTGCGATAATTTCATATAATCGTAATTGCTCAACATTTTTTTTGCGCCATTTTTTTTCTACACAATAACGCCATAATTCTTCTGCGGAAATCGCATCATATTTATAATACTTAAACTCTGCAATCTTACTATCAATTGCCGGACGAATTTTTTCAAATAGTTGTGCATGTTGCATACTCATTTTGAATCATCTCCAATCAAAGTTGTATCGTAAGAAGTGTTTGCATACAAATAGTGTAAATGAATTTTTGCGGCTTGAGAAGGGACGGATGGCATGAGTTCTTTTGTACGAGGTACACTATTTTTAATGTTTGTTATTTTTTTATCTAAACTTTTTGGCTTCTTTTATAGAATGCAGTTTATGCGCATTGCTGGTGAAGAAGCAGTCGGTATTTATATGACCGCCTATCCTGCATTTATTTTCTTCATCTCACTCATTCAACTTGGACTACCTATCGCTGTAGCAAAAATTGTGGCAGAATTACTAGCAAAAAATAAACGTGAAAGCATTTTTGGCGTGATGCGTACGGCAATCATTTGGTCATTTATTGGCATGATTGTTTTTATGCCACTTTTAGCACTAACAATACCTTATATTTCTACTACTCTGTTACATAATGAACAAACAACATTTACACTTTGGATTGCACTGTTTGCCGTGCCTGTTTCGGTCGGTTCAGGATTGCTCCGCGCTTATTTACAGGGCGTTGCTAAAATTACACCAACTGCATGGGCACAAATGCTTGAACAAGTTGTCCGCATCGGCTTTATTACCTTTATGCTACCATTGGTTGCAGCTTATAATAATGCTTCCATAACGGCGGCTTCTGCTATGGGTATCACACTTTTAGCTGAAGTTGTTGCGTTCCTGTATTTATGGCTACATTACGCCGTTTCAAAGAGGAGATTATTACCAAAGAAAAGCAAAGTGGAGTCTTATCCGGCTTCACCAATGCTTCGGGTAGCCATCCCATCTGCAGGAAGCAAACTATTTGGCTCCTTCACTTGGTTTTTAGAACCGATTATTTTTTTAAAAGCATTAACGATGGCAGGATTAACGGCCTCTGCCGCTACTATTTTATATGGGGTCATTTCAGGTGTTTTAGTGCCCTTGCTACTATTCCCAGCCTTTGTTTCTACAGCACTTTCTATTGTCCTTATTCCTGCTGTTAGTGATGCTGTTGCACGCCAACACAATGCGCTTTTACAGGAACGTATTTCCGTTTCGTTGCGCTTATCTTCTTTAGTAGGCTGCATTGCCGCCACATATTTTTTCGTTCACGGTGACGAGCTAGCCATGAAATTATTTCATCTAGAAGAAAACCGAGGCTATGTGAAAATTTTAGCACCTATATTTTATTTTTATTATATTCAAAGTCCATTACATTCCATTTTGCAGGCCGTTGGTGAGGCGCGCGCTGCCATGATGAACTCCATTTATGGTGGACTCGGTAAACTATTCGTTATGTTTGTACTGGCCTCTCAACCTGGCATCCAAGAAAAAGGAGCTGTTGTAGCCATTGGCTTCGGCGTTTTACTTACATCATTCTTGCATATTGCTACGGTCAGACAGCGCAAAAATTTACGCGCCGGCTTCCGTATGTTTGTTGTCCCTTATAGTTGCTTCATTGCCGTTTGTATTGCCCAATATTTCTTTATGCAAATACTGCCACTACCTTTTATTTTAAGTAGTTGTGTCACGTTATTTTTACTATTTACGTTATTATTAATGTCCAATCAATTGCGTTTTACAGATTTCCACTATATTCGGAAATTAGCGAAGAAGGTCTAATGTTCCTTCAATTGAATATGAAGTCGATTGTCCTCCCATATACAAAAGAACACGGTACTACTATCATGAATATTACTTTTAGCTAACTCATCCATTAACCATTTTTCATCTTTATGGATAAGCATTAAATGTCGGTCTTGGATATCACCATCGATAATAAGCGGATAGACAAAAGCCTTTTCATCTTTTTTATAAACGGAAAGATTACCAGAAGGCTCTAAATAGGCATAAGCTATTTCCGTAACAGAGGAGATGCCATTTTCACGTAGTTGCTGGCAAAGGTCATCTAAATTATAGCGCTGTTTTCGCATCTCGCTTTCTTGGATAATTCCATCTTTGACAAGCAGAGCTGGATCGCCATCAACTAAATCACGTATTTTCTTATTCTTCAACGATAAATAAGCACTCAATATTTGAATAAAGAGCAAAATAATAATCGGTAAAATAGCATTAAATAATGGGTTTTCATAATCATCTAGCGCAAAGGCAGCTACTTCTGCAATCAAGACGAAAACAACTAAATCGATAACAGATAGTTCACCGACTTCTCGCTTGCCCATTAATCGAAAAACAATAAGTATAAAAACATATAAAAAGCATGTCCTAAAAATAATTGCTAAATATTCTTCCATACGAACACCCCCACTCTATCAAGGTGACCGTATCTGTTGCTTTTTATACAAAAAAGTGTGGCAAAATTATACGCATTTCGACATAGCTTTTAAAATGGCAAAGGCGTTGTCCAAAGGTTATTTGGGACAACGCCTAATCATATTAAACTTGATCATTTACGACACGTCCAATTGCTTGACGGTCAAATTTAACGCGCACATTATCAGCGATTACTAAAGTGACAGCTGTGTCCTCAATTGAGTCGATAACACCATGTAAGCCACCGATTGTAATAACTTTATCTCCACGCTGTAAGCTACTTTGCATATTTTGCGTTTCCTGCTGTCTTTTTTTTGCAGGACGGATTAAAATGAACCACATCGCCACGAACATCAATATGATCGGTGCAAATCCTAATATTGATTCCATATTCAAAATGCTAGCCCCCTTTCCAAATCTCACTTTTTTAGTATAGACTATTTCACCCTAAAAAAGCGATGAACAAGCCCAAAATTTTTCTATATTATCAATAGTTTTTCTATAACAGGTAAATTTTCGCTAAGTGCTATTCCAATTTTAGAAGTTTTTTGCATTCGGTCCATTAAAACCGTATTTTTCGAAAAATTCTTCTCGGAAATCACCTAGACGATCCTCACGAATGGCCTCACGCACTTGCTCCATTAACTTCAGTAAAAAATGTAAATTATGATAAGAAGTTAAACGAATACCAAATGTTTCTTCCGTGCGAATTAAATGACGCACATATGCACGTGAATAGTTTTTACAAGTATAGCAATCACAATTCGGATCGATTGGACCAAAATCACGGGCATATTTAGCGTTTTTAACAACTAAACGACCTTCAGACGTCATTAATGTACCATTACGGGCAATTCTTGTCGGTAATACACAGTCAAACATATCAATGCCTCGAATAGCGCCGTCAATGAGAGAATCTGGAGAACCTACACCCATTAAATAGCGCGGCTTATTTGTCGGCATTAATGGTGTTGTAAACTCTAGCACTCGATTCATCACATCTTTCGGTTCGCCTACTGATAGGCCCCCTATTGCATAGCCTGGAAAATCGAGTTCTACTAACGCTTCCGCAGAACGACGTCGTAATTCTTCGTATTCTCCACCTTGAATAATACCAAATAATCCTTGCTCTTCTGGACGTGCATGTGCTTCTTTGCATCGCTTTGCCCAACGAGTCGTTCTATCAACGGATTTGAGCATATAGTCATATGTTGCAGGGTAAGGCGGACATTCATCGAACGCCATCATAATATCCGAGCCTAAATCATTTTGAATTTCCATCGCCTTTTCTGGACTTAAAAACAGCTTATCCCCATTTAAATGATTACGGAAGTGCACACCTTCCTCTTCAATTTTACGGAATTGACTTAACGAGAATACTTGGAAGCCACCTGAATCCGTTAAAATTGGGCGATCCCAATTCATAAACTTATGCAGGCCACCTGCTTCCTTCACAATATCATTACCTGGACGCAGCCATAAATGGTACGTATTTGAAAGAATAATGCCTGCATTCATTTCTTTTAATTCTTCTGGAGACATTGTTTTAACAGTTGCTTGTGTCCCTACAGGCATAAATGCTGGTGTTTCAAAAGAGCCATGTGGTGTATGGACAATGCCAAGACGTGCTCCTGTTTGCTTACATGTATGAAGTAGTTCATAACGAATTGCTGGTTGTGTCATAAAATGTTAAATCCTCTCTTATCTAAAGTAAAAACAGTACTCCGATTTCTTGCTTGATTATGCTATTGAACAAATCAAAATCCTGTTGCATCTCTTATGATGATGCAACAGAAGTGAATTATTTTTGTAAACTAGGACGTATAAACATAGCATCACCAAAGCTAAAGAAGCGATATTTTTCTTCTACTGCTTGATGGTAGGCGCTTAAAATCGTATCTTTCGTCGCAAGTGTACTGACAAGCATTACTAATGTTGACTTTGGTAAATGGAAGTTTGTAATTAAACCATCCACCACTGTAAATTGATAGCCTGGATAAATAAAAATAGATGTCCATCCTTGCTCTGCGCGGACTTCTCCATATTTAGAACCAATTGTTTCAAGTGTTCGAGTAGATGTTGTACCAACAGCAATGACATGTCCGCCATTTGCTTTTACACGGTTAATCGTAGCCGCAGCTTCTTCTGTCACACTATAAAATTCAGCGTGCATTTCATGGTTTTCGATCGAATCTACACTTACTGGACGGAAAGTTCCAAGTCCAACATGTAGTGTAATAAAAACAATCTCGACACCTTTTGCTCGTACTTGCTCTAATAATTCTTGTGTAAAATGAAGACCAGCTGTAGGTGCCGCTGCCGAGCCACGTTCTTTCGCATAGACAGTCTGATAACGCTCACTATCATCTAATTTTTCGCGAATATATGGAGGTAATGGCATTTCGCCAAGTTGCTCTAAAATTTCATAGAAAATACCTTCATATTTGAATTCAAACATACGACCACCATGGTCTAACTCTGCTGTACAAGTTGCTGTTAGTAAACCGTCTCCAAATGTGACAACGGTACCTACTTTAACACGTTTCGCTGGTTTTACAAGTGTTTCCCATTCATCCGTTCCAGCCGTTTGCTTTAAGAGCAATACTTCAATATGGGCACCCGTTTCTTCTTTTACACCCATTAAACGAGCAGGTAATACTCTTGTATCATTCAGTACTAGACAGTCACCAGCATGTAACTCCTCTAAAATATGAGCAAAATGATGATGCTCGACTTTCTCTGAGCCCGGTGTCACAACCATTAACCGACTTGCCGTACGATCGACAAGGGGCGTTTGTGCGATAAGCTCCTCTGGTAATTCAAAATCAAAATCTTCTACACGCATGAAAAAAACTTCCTTCTTTTATGTTTGTTGTGGATAATCATATCCAAAATGTTCGTAAGCCAGATGCGTTGCGACACGTCCACGCGGTGTACGTTGAATAAAGCCAATCTGCATTAAATATGGCTCGTACACATCTTCTATCGTCACACGTTCTTCACCAATGGAAGCAGCAAGTGTATCTAAGCCTACTGGGCCACCACTGAAGCGCTCAATCATATTGGTCACAAGCTTATGGTCAATATGGTCAAGCCCTCTAGGATCCACTTGTAAAAGCTCTAGCGCTTGCTTAGCAAGGTCCTCCGTTATCATACCATCTCCAAGCACTTGTGCATAATCTCGCACTCGTTTCAGTAAACGGTTAGCAATACGTGGTGTACCACGAGAACGTCTCGCCATTTCGCCTGCCGCTATTTGCTCAATATCCACATCAAATAAATGGGCACTTCTAACGACAATTTCAGCAAGTGACGTATTATCGTAATACTCTAAACGTAGCAGTACACCAAATCGATCTCGTAGCGGGGCTGATAACGCACCGGCTCTTGTCGTTGCACCAACAAGCGTAAAAGGTGGCAATTCAAGACGAACCGAACGCGCTTCCGGTCCCTTTCCAACAACAATATCTAAGCAAAAATCCTCCATAGCTGGATATAGCACTTCTTCAATTGCACGTGGAAGACGATGAATCTCATCAATAAACAATACATCCCCAGGCTCCAACGAGCTTAAAATCGCGGCTAAATCTCCTGGACGCTCAATGGCAGGACCACTCGTCATACGAACATTAACATTCATTTCATTTGCAATAACCGCGGCTAATGTCGTCTTTCCCAATCCAGGAGGACCATATAATAGTACATGATCTAAACTTTCCTGCCGAAGCTTTGCCGCTTCAATGAAAATTTGTAAATTTTCTTTCACCTTTTGCTGCCCAATATATTGTGCTAATCTTTGAGGTCTAAGAGATAATTCAAATTGTTCATCATAACGGCCAGCTTCACTCGCTATCATACGTTCCGACATGTACCTGCCTCCCTTCTATTATTTCAGCTTTAATAACAACTGCAATGCTTGCTTCATATACGCATCTGTTGTTTCCAGCTTGTCATTATCTTCTAGTTGTGGTCGGATTTTATCGAGTTCTTTTTCCGAGTATCCGAGAGCCATTAATGCTAGAATGGCTTCTTCTAGTTCATGTTTATATGGATTAACGCCGAATAAAGGCAGCTCATCTTCCGAACTAGGTAGTTCCATTGTGTCTAGTAAAGATCCAAGTTTACCTTTTAAATCTAGAATCATTTGACGCGCCGTCTTTTTGCCAACACCTGGAAATTTCACTAAAAACGTTTCATCTTCTCGTTCAATGGCACCGATAACTTGTTGCGGGTTACCGGTCGCTAAGATTGCTAGTGCACCTTTAGGTCCAATGCCTGACACTAAAATTAATTTTCGGAATAACTCTCGTTGGTCTAAATTCGGAAAACCATACAGCACTTGTGCATCTTCCCGAACATGCAAGTGTACGTAAATTTGTTGTTCAGCTGCCGACGCACGAAATGCAAATGGGTTCGGTGTATTCAATTGCCAACCTATCCCTTGTTGCTCAAGCACGACATATTCTGGCGTAATACGCACTACTTGACCTTTTAAATAATCATACATAGTATATCCCTCACATTCATCGTCTTCGATTATAGCATATAGCGAACGAATGCTCGACTATATGCAATAGCAATAGTGCCGATTCCATGCAAAAATGACCGCCTCGGGGACGGTCATCTCTTCATCACTCTATCAATATCGTACCACAGTTTCGGCCAGTATGTTAGCGCTCGCTTAGTAAATGGTATCAAATAATCTAAAAATACTAGCTGTTGTTCTAAAGGTAAATCTATAGCAAATAACCATTCTCGCAACAGCTCATTTGGAAACTTTAAACGATGGAACTTCCTTTTATCTAACCGTTCAAGCGCTGGCAATTCTCTTAAAATACTAGCAAGATCATAATCTACTGCGGGCAACACGCGATGCAGCCATAATATATACTCATCATCCGCTTCTCCGAGATGGGCTAAGTCAAAATCGATTAAACGTAATTCACCATCTGTACACCATAAAAAGTTATGGTGCACAACATCACCATGCAATAGCGTGATGTCTTTTTCCGGCACATCTTCTAGTTCCATTAACTGCAAAGCCTTTTCGCTAAAATGAATAATTTGCTCCACTTCTTCTCTCGTTAAAAATGCTCGCAAGTCATTTCGCCTACTTTTAAAACGCATATGACGCATCTGCCATTTTAAAAGCTGAGAAAAGGTATGCAAACCTGGTACTCGTTGCCACGCAATTTTTTGGTTCGTGTCATGCAAATCGATTAATAGCTTTAAAGATTGTTCCCTATCTTTTTTATAAGCAAAATTCGCACTATGACTTCCCTCTTGCCACATTTGAACAATGAGTTGATCATCATCACTTTTTACTAACGGCAGGACGAGTGAGGGTTCTAGTCGTCCCAAATGGCGATGAATTGCCCTCACTTTATCCGCTATTTGTAACTGCTTTGCTCGTTTTACAAAATAATGTTTAGATTGATATTTATACTTCCAAATATTAGGCTTTACTTCCTCGACAATATAGGCTTTTTTACCATCGATAAGGCGTCATCCCGCCTGGGAAAAAGTGCGGTGACATCCATGGTCCAGCTGAACATGGTGGCGGACAATGGCATGGGTCAAATTGCCAATTCGGCATCATTACCGGCTGAGAGCCACATCCACAAGATTGCCCCATTCCGTGCTGTGCGCCGCATCCACAAGATTGATTCATTGGCATCATTGGCATCATTGGCATTTGCTCAAATTGAGGTTGCATTTGTCCGGCATTCGGATTAAAGAATGGTGATGTGCTCGATTCTAGGAAATTTTCTCCTCCAACCGCATTAGCTGGCATTGCACAATGCATCGGTTGTTGTTGGGGCATTGCACATGGCATCGGTTGCTGTTGAGGCATTACACATGGCATCGGTTGCTGCGGCATTGTGTAAGCCTCTATTTGTGGTTGCATTGGCATATGCCACCACATTTGATGATGCACTGGCTGATGGCAACTAGAACAATGAGGCACCATCGGCATATGCGGTACATGTTGAACTGGTGGCGCTGGTGCTGGTGCTGGCGGCGGCGGTGGTGGTGGCGGTGGCGGTGCTGGTTGTGCTACTGGTGGTGCTGGTATAGGTGCCGGTTGCTGCGGCATTACTAATTGTTGATTCCAGCTAAGTTCTACTGGCTGTGGCACCCACATCGGTTGCTGTGGTTGCGGCATCGGCATTGGCATCGGCATCGGGAATGGTATTGGTATCATTTGCGGCTCTGGCATCGGCATCGGTGCTGGTGGTTGAACCACAATCGGAGGTGGTGCCGGCATCGGCTTTTGCACCTCTTTTTTTACACTTTCCTTACTTGGCCTTGTTTGAGTAGTAGGCATCTCTTTATGGACTTGTGTTTCCTTATGTGTTTCTTTATGAGTTTCCTTATTTATTTTTTCAGGCAAAATAATTTCCATGCCCGGAACAATATAATCAGGGTTGGCAAGATGGGCATTGAGTCGTTTTAAATCCTCAAATGAAATACCGTACTCCTTCGCAATCTTCCACAATGTATCTCCCTTTTGAACAATATGAATACGCAATTTTTTCCTCCCTTCCTCTCTACGTATCATATGTTCAATGTTTCATTTGGATACAAAAAATTCACGCATGGTGGAAATGCTTCATGGTACACTAATGCATAAGGAATACTACTTCCTTTATTACACGGCAGAGGTGATCTTTTATGAAAAAAATGTTAGGCGAGGAACGCCGACTGCAACTTCTAGAACTGCTAAAAAAAAGCAACACACCTATTACTGGGACAGACTTCGCTAAATTTGCAAATGTTTCTAGACAAGTTATTGTGAATGATATGACATTATTAAAGGCTAGAAACGAACCAATCATTGCAACAAGCCAAGGCTATATTTATATGCACCAAGAGCAACTCAATCAAACTGTTGAACGCACGATCCCTTGTTTTCACACACCTGAAGACGCCAAAGACGAATTGTTAACAATCGTGGACTGCGGTGGTACGGTTAAAAATGTGATTGTTGAGCACCCCATCTACGGAGAAATTACCGCTTCTTTAATGGTCTCCAACCGTCATGATGTCGATAAATTTGTACAACGTGTAGACGACACACAAGCCAATTACTTATCTGCACTTACAGGCGGCACACACCTTCATGTTATTTCCGCTCCATCCATGGAAATTTTAGACTTAATAGAGCAGTCCCTACAAAAAAAAGGCTATCTAATCACAGATCAATAATTGGCGTGCCAGACACGCAAACAATTCTGAAAATTTAAACGCAAAAATCCACTCCGATTTCCATACAGCACAACGTAAGCAGCCAGCTAGCACATAGCTTGTAGCGACTTACGTTCCTGTAGAATTCGCAGTGGATTTTTTGTGCTGATTATCGTTGTTCCAGAAAACGCTCGCGTTGTGATGGTGAAGGTAATAAACAAGCTTGCTTTTGACCAAAAAGACGATAGCGATTTTTAGCAAAAAGTTGATAGGCAGTGTTTCGTATACAAGGTGGTATAGCAATCAACACATAAAACACAGGCCATAAGCCATCTAAGTGTCTAGTAATGTTAAGTGCTGCTGTCGATTCAACGTATACTTTTCCTTGCTCAATGTAAATCACACTATTTATATTTGCTGGTACCTTGTATTGTTCAAGAAGTGCTTGACCAACTTCACTTTGAATCGAAGCAAACTTAAAAAACGCCGCTCGGTCACGTTTAATAATAAATTGCACACTACTATTACAAAAATTACAAATGCCATCAAATAATATAATGCCACCCACATCAATCACCCCTAAGTTGCTGTTATTCTTCGTCAGACGTTGTTAAATACGTAAAGTATGTACCAAGTGACTTCACCTTGCAACCAAGCGCCGCCAGTTCCTCCATAGCTCCACGCATCATCGGGTCTTTTTCATCTGCTAAAACATCAATCATGAAGAAATAATCTCCAAGACCTGTTTTTAATGGGCGTGATTCAATTTTACTTAAATTTAATTGTCGCCATGCAAATACCGATAAAACTTGGTGCAAAGCCCCTGATCGATCTGTCGGTAATGTAATCATGAAAGTTGTCTTTGCTTGCCCTTCTGATAATTCCTGTGGTAACCGCTTATTTTGCTTTGATAATACAAAGAAACGAGTATGATTAAAATGAAAGTCATGAATATTGTCTTGCACGATAGTTAAACCGTATTTTGCTGCGGCTGCTGCATTACCAACCGCAGCAATACATTTATCAGGATTTTCGGATACAAATTTTGCAGCGGCTGCTGTTGATGTTGTTTGATGTAACGGCACATCACTAAAACGATAAAATAAATATTTGTGGCATTGAGCTAATGCATGCGGATGCGAATAAACACCTTCAATCGATTCCCAATTGTTCTTCTGCGCTTTATTGACCATTAAATGTTGTTGAATTTTCAGCTGTAGTTCACCTGTTACATAAAGCGTTGCCTCGTGGAATAAATAATCCAGCGTCAGCGGAACTGAGCCCTCTAGTGCATTTTCTAATGGTACAACTGCTAAATCAACTTTCCCCTCTGCCACTGCCTCAATGCATTCTGGAATTGTTGCACATGGGACAAGCCAGTCAGTTGGAAAAATAGATTTTGTTGCTAAATATGTAAATGAAGCTTCTGGTCCTAAATATGCAATACGCTTTTCCCACTGTTGCTCTGTCATCAAAATGACCTCCTCCGCTACAATGCGTAGTATATTAAACATTTATAATGTTTGGAAAACTCTTGCTAAAAAAGAAGAGGCTATGTAAAACAGCCTTCTCTAAAAAGTATTGTGAAAATACGTACTGCTTTTGCTAGCTGTTTGAAATGGAATTGTACATTTCTATAGCAGCTTTTACAAATTCCGCAGTATTTCTGCAGGATAGCGAGTTAAGCGAAACCCCACTGAGGTTTTTACTTCGGCGAGGCTTGCTTATCGCATGCGGAAAGGAAGCGAAATTTTGTATCAACATCTACCAGCATGAACTACTAAAAGACAAAGGGGCTTTACAAACTGCCCCTTTACAACGCACCAGAACTAATGACCTCAGCTGACTCTACAAAATCTAACCTTTTTAACTGCTGTATTAAGTCATCAAGTTCAGAAGTCATGCTCGTCACATCCAATGATAATGTAACATTTGCACGTCCTTGAATTGGAATTGTTTGATGAATTGTCAGTACATTACAATGCGAATTTGTCACAGTTTCTAATAGCTTTGCCAATGTTCCTTTTCGGTCTTGAAGCTGTAAAAAGACTGTTAAAATGCGCTCCTGTACAATGGAGTGAAAAGGAAATACAGCATCACGATATTTGTAAAACGCACTGCGCGATAAATCCACTTGCTTGACCGCATCCCAAATGGAGGATACTGAACCACTCGAAAGTAAGTGCTTCGCCTCCAACGTTTTTTGCATAGCATCCGTTAATACATCTTCACGAACTAAATAATATCGCTGATTCGCAACATTCTTCATACGCTTCCCCCTAAAACACCTGTCTTAATCTACAAATTCAAACTCAAACTCTTGCAGACGAACTGTATCACCATTTTGTGCACCACGTTCACGCAATGCCTCATCCACACCCATACCTCGTAATTGGCGAGCAAAACGGCGAATACCATCTTCACGACTAAAGTCAGTCATTTTAAATAAACGTTCAATCGAGTAACCACTAATGATAAATGTGCCGTCATCATCACGTGTAATCTCGAAATCTTCACCTTGTGATTCATGCTTGTACATTACTGTTGCGTCCGATTGTTCCTCTAATTCATCAAATAGAGGGAACTCAGGCGTTACTTCAAGTAAATCGGCAATTGCAAATAACAATTCTTTTAAGCCTTGGCGTGAAATCGCTGAGATTGGGAAGATTTGCACATCTTCGCCCACCTTTTTGCGGAATTCCACTAAGTTTTCTTCTGCTTCTGGCATATCCATTTTATTTGCTACAATAATTTGAGGACGTTCCGTTAAACGAAGGTTATATTGTTTTAACTCCTCGTTAATTGTTAAATAATCTTCGTAAGGGTCACGACCTTCCATACCTGACATATCGATTACATGCACAATGACACGTGTACGCTCAATATGACGTAAAAATTGATGCCCTAATCCTACCCCTTCATGCGCTCCTTCAATAAGCCCAGGTAAATCTGCCATGGCAAAGCTTCGGTGATCTTCTGTTTCAATCATGCCTAAATTCGGTACGATTGTTGTAAAATGATAAGCACCAATTTTTGGTTTTGCAGCAGACACAACTGATAATAGCGTTGATTTACCAACACTTGGGAAACCTACTAACCCAACATCTGCTAGCACTTTTAACTCTAATATAACATTTAATTCTTGTCCTGGCTCACCTTTTTCAGAAAGTTCAGGAGCAGGGTTCGCCGGTGTTGCAAAGCGAGAATTCCCACGTCCACCACGACCTGCTTTTGCTATAATGGCTTGTTGACCATGCTCAACTAAATCCGCGATAACAGCCCCTGTTTCTTCATTCATTACAACTGTACCTGGTGGCACCTTAACAATTAAATCTTCAGCGCGTTTTCCGTGCATCCCTTTACTCATCCCGTGCTCTCCACGATCAGCTTTGAAATGACGTTTATAACGGAAATCCATTAACGTACGTAGACCTTCTTCTACTTCAAATACTACGTTCCCTCCGTGACCACCATCGCCTCCAGCTGGACCACCATTGGGTACATATTTTTCACGGCGGAAGGCAACCATTCCATCACCGCCATCGCCACCTTTTACATATATCTTTACGTGATCGACAAACATTTAATTCACTCCCTATTTGCACTCAACACATATTGCCAGCACGTATTTGTCTGCACAATTGTTTGAATGTCGAATTGTTTCAAACCTTTTTCGGTGAATGCGTCTGCACTCCACAGTCCATTTAGCGTAAATGCCAAAACAAATGTATGATCGTCAACACGTACATCAATCGCTAAGCTCTGCTCCGTAAATGGATCTAATGTATCATAAACATGCATAACTGTTTTGTTTAAGTACTCTACAACATCCTTGTCAATATTATTTGTGACTGGTTTTTTGATCTCACCATTAAGCTCCAGCGGTAACGCCGGATAGCGCCATCCTGCTGTTTGTAGCCACTCCATTGTTTGTGGTAATTGTAGACGATTCATGATAGACAATACTCGTAGCTGTTCCGAATAATGTTGAATAAGTTCTTTCGATTCATCAATTCTACCTAAATCTAAATTCATGCGAATCAGTTGAAGTTGATTCACATAATCATGATTTGCAAAACGTAGTACCTCACTAATGGTTAGTGATTGATTGTTCATCCCATTCACTCCAATAAAGTTATCTTAACTAGTATAACAAGTTTTGATGTATTTTTCCCTTAATTCTTCATTGAAATTTAGCCAAAAAAAGGACTGCAATAAATGCAGTCCTCCGCTTTATGTCTACTTTATTAAAATTAAGCTTCTTGTGTAGCTGGGTATACTGATACTTGTTTGCGATCGCGACCTAAGCGTTCGAATTTAACAACGCCGTCCACTTTAGCAAATAGTGTATCATCACCACCACGACCTACGTTTGTACCTGGGTAAATTTTTGTACCGCGTTGACGGTAAAGAATAGAACCACCAGTTACGAATTGGCCATCAGCACGTTTAGCGCCAAGACGTTTAGACTCAGAGTCACGTCCGTTTTTAGTAGAACCTACCCCTTTTTTCGATGCGAAAAGTTGAAGGTCTAATGCTAATAACAATTTCATTCTGTTCCACCTCCTACTTGGTTGTAGTTGATTTGGATATATTGTCCGTAATTTTGCACCATAGAATACACTTGAGCAGTCATTACTTGGACAATTAATTGTAGTTTTGTATCAATTTCAGGCTCTAAATCTGTTGGTAAATCTACCTTTAGGTAGCCTCCACCTTCAGCTGCTTGTTCAACTTCTGGTTGTAATTGTAGTAGCGCATAAATTGCATTTACCGTGCCAATCGCAATGGTAGATGCACCTGCACATACTAAATCTTTACCTGATTCGTCGTACTCAGCATGTCCTGAAAATTCAAATGCAGACACATGTCTATTTTCATCATGATGTATCGTAACTTTTATCATGTTACACCTCACAATTAAGCATTGATTGATTCAACAACTAATTTTGTATAAGGTTGACGGTGACCTTGTTTACGACGGTAGTTCTTTTTAGCTTTCAATTTGAAAACAACGATTTTCTTTTGACGGCCTTCTTTCACAGCTTTAGCTGTTACTGTAGCGCCTTCTACGAATGGAGCTCCAACTTTTACGTTTTCGCCACCTACGAATAGAACTTTATCGAAAGTTACAACCTCGTCAGCTTCTACGCCTAATTTCTCAACATAGATTTCTTGACCAGCTTCTACTTTGATTTGTTTACCACCAGTTTCAATAATTGCGTACATTTTACTGCACCTCCTCTTAGACTCAGACTCGCCTGTATATGAAGGTGATCCAAAGATACTTAAACCTTCCCAGAGCGGTTGTAGTAGCACGGGTGCTACAAACAATAACATTAAAATACTACCACACGAATTCTATCAAGTCAACCTGTTCATTACATATTTCTCAAAGGCTACACGATACTTGCGATATTTCCATTCTTTTAGTACTTGTAGCCATATAAATAGGCAAAGAACAGCTAAAAAAATGGATTGTGGTAAATTTATTAAAGTTATTATGAATAGTATAGAGGCAAAAATAAGAGAAAGCGAATAATAATATTCAACTAATCGCACGCTTGGATAAAATAAAAATAACCATGCTAACACTATTCTGCCACCGTCGAGTGGAATGATTGGTAAGAGATTGATTGCTAGCAACACCAATTGTACATTAATTAATCGTGTTGCAATTAACTCTGGCATGAAAAAAGCAAGGCCAATCCCCAGTATTGTGGCGATTGGTCCTCCTAGTGCAATCCAAAGTAGTGAAGATGTCTGCACAGCTGCTGGATTTTCAAATTCAATTTCCCCTCCATAAGGTGAAATAACACATGATTTTATCTTAACACCGCAAAGCATTGCGACCAATAAATGGCCCGCTTCATGCCAGAGCAACGAAGTTAAAATAATTGCATAGTAAGCAATTTGGCCACTCAAAATCATGAAAAAGATCAGAGGGATACAGAGTAAGTGCAATTTAACTTTCATCGGTCTCCGTCGATTCAATCCACTGTACAATTTGTTCTAGATTATAATGAGTTTTTTCCTTTTCAATCGAAATATAGAGTTGTCCAGTCTGCTTCATGCCAATTAAATCATTTGCCTGTACAGTCGTATATGGAAGCTGTGCTAAACTATCAAGCATGCCATAAGTCACCGTTGTACCATCCTCATAGCTAATCGTCATCGTTTTACCTGTATATTTTGTATGACCTGTAAAAACAACGAGTCCACTTTGCCCCGCATAAACAGGGAGACCCACTTCATATTGCAACAAAAAACCTTCTTTAAAAACTTGCGCATTGGCGAATGTTAATAGCTCAGTTTGTCCCACATCACTTGAAACCATTATCGTTTCATCCTCTTTTTTAAGCAAACTTTTTCCGAGCTCGCTTAAATATGTCATATCTGCTGATGTTGTTACAAGCTTTCGCACCGGTGTTGCTATTACACCTTGGTCTTCTAATCGAATTACTAGTATGATTGTAGCCACAAGCAAGATCATAACAACCCATTTCCATTTTTTAAACAAGCTCTCATCCTTTTTTCACACTATATGAGGCAGCATGTCCATTCATGCACAAAAAACGTGCCAGTCACTCACACAATTCAACGGAACATAAAAAACCTTTCCGCGCAAACGCACGAAAAGGTTTAAATTATCTTGAAAACAACGCTTTAATTTTTGAGAACATGCCTCTTTGCTCATCCTCAATAGCCATGAGCGGCACAGATTCACCTAAAATACGGCGCGCAATATTACGGTATCCTAAAGATGCTTTATTCGCTGGATCCATTACGATTGGCTCACCTTTATTTGAGGAAGAGATAACCCCTTCACTATCAACGATAATCCCCAACAGGTCAATTGACAAGTGTGTTGTAATTTCATTGACATCTAGCGTATCGCCATTTTTCATCATATGCTGACGAATACGGTTAATGATCAGTTTCGGCGCAGTAATTTCTTCCTGCTCAAGCAGTCCGATAATTCGGTCCGCATCACGAACAGCAGAAATTTCTGGTGTCGTCACGACAATAGCATGGTCTGCACCAGCTACTGCGTTACGATAGCCTTGCTCAATTCCAGCTGGACAATCAATTAAAACATAATCATAGTCTCTTTTTAATTCCTCTATTAAGCTCTCCATTTGCTCAGGTGTGACAGCATTCTTATCTGTCGTTTGAGCAGCAGGTAATAAAAATAGTTTATCATCTACACGTTTATCTTTAATTAACGCTTGATGGATTTTACAACGTCCTTCAACAACATCAACTAAATCATAAATAATACGGTTTTCGAGACCTAGAATAACATCTAAATTTCTCAAGCCAATATCTGTATCTACTAAACATACTTTTTTCCCTTGTAGAGCCAATGCAGTCCCGAGGTTAGCCGTTGTTGTCGTTTTACCGACACCGCCCTTACCTGAGGTTATGACGATTGCTTCTCCCACACTAGCTTCCTCCCTTAGACACATTTAACAATGGTCGAATATTTTTTAACGCATGAATTTGATCGTACGTAATACGCCCATCATAGCCGATAAATGCACAAGCCATGTCTGCTTGATTAATCGCTTTTACATGTTCATCTGACATTGCCTCAACTTGATCGGCAATCATTATATGTGTGGCTTCTAAACGAGATGCCGCAATAATCGCTTCCTTGTTGCCATGTACACCTGCATGCACAATTCCCTTGAGCCTACCAAGGACATATACATTACCACCAGCTTCTACACGTCCATTCGGATTCACATTCCCCACAATTACTAAATCCCCCGAGGCACGTAGAATTTGTCCCGACCTGACCACTCCTACATATGTATCTTGTTGGCTTTCAATCATTTTCTGGTTGCTTTCATGGACAGTCAGTACTTCACTTTGCACTTTTGCTACAATTAGCTGTTCCGATTCTTGAACAATTTTTACTAGCTCTTTTACTTGTTCATCAGAACAGTATCGATAGCCTAAATGTAATTGAACATCTACCTTGCCATCGATACCGCCTTCTGAAACTTTTCGTTTTAGCTCTTCTACTAAATCGGCATACGAACATTGATCGTCTAAACGAAGAACAAAACCGTCCTTTGTTCCCTTCATATTAACTAATTGTTTTTTCATGAATGCCTCACCTCACGTTGCTCTTGTTATTAAGAAACTTCACGTGCTCTCTGTAAGACACGCGCATTAATTAGATACTTGAAGGCCCAACCAAGAATCATTAAAAATAATGTATTAGCAATGATTGTTGGTAGTAGTCGTGATTGTAAGAATTCCGTTAACGGTATTGTTGTAAAAGCGATTAGATAGAAGAATTGATAGAGTACGAATTCTAAAATTGCTACTAAAACAACTGAAATAGTTGTGGTCACAACTAAGTGCTGATGAATTATTTTCACGATAGACCCTGCTAAAAAACAAATAAGTGGATAGAGTACCGAATATAATCCAATAATATCAATGTAAAACACATCATACAAGACACCAAAAAAAAGTCCATACATTACCGCACGTTGACGGCTGTAATAGATGGATATAAATATTAAGTATAAAATTAAAAATCGGGGTACTAGATAATAGATATGTCCACTTACTTCAATCGGTGAAAGCATAGCAAACTCTGGTTCTAGTAAAAATAGCAATACTGCAACAGAGGGAATGAGAAATCGAACCATTACTTTTCCCCCTCTACAGTAGCCTTTTGTGGATTTGATAAATCTACATTTGTCGCGTCACCATCTGAACCATCAATAACTGTCAATGTTCGTTTAGCTATCACAACATTTTCTAAAATTGAAAAATCAGCAGATGGTTTTACATAAGCCATTTTGGTTAAGCCAAAATCATCTGTACTTACTTCTGTAATTTCTCCAATTGGTACACCTTTAGGGAAAATACCGCCAAGACCAGAAGAAACTACTTTTTCTCCTTCTTTCACCGTTAAGCTAGAATCGATTCGCTTCATAATGAGTTCATTTCGTTCTTTATCAAAGCCCTCGATTAAACCGTATGCCTCTTTTTCTCCTAATACCATCGCGGAAACACGGTAGTTAGGATTGTTTGTATATAAAAGCTCTACTTCAGATGTGAAAGGGGTTACTAGCGTGATTTTACCAACTAGCCCTTTCGCTGTCATAACTGCCATATTTTTTTCTACCCCATGAGAAGAACCTTTATCTAAAATAATTTTTTCTTCCCATTGGTCAGGATTTCTAGCAATAACCGTTGCTTGAATTGGATTAAAAGCTTTTAAACTTTCCGCTTTAGAAAGTTCCATTAGCTTTTCATTTTCAGATTTTAAAACCAATGCTTCGGCTTGTACAGCTGCAAAATCTTCTAAGCGTGCTTTTAAACGTTTATTTTCTTCGTACGTGTTTAAGAGGGAGTCAATATTATTAAAAATACCAGTTATGTAATTTGCCGGCTTCGCAACAATAGATTGTGCGACGCCGACTGTATCTTTAATAATTTGCTCTGGTAAAGTTGCATTCGTCCGATCTCGTAATGAGAAGCTAATCAATGCCACAAGAAAAACCATGCCCACAAGTAGCAGTATTACTTTCTTATTGAAAAAAAACTGTGGCATTGCCTAAACCTCCTTACCCTTTTACTTGTTGTTGACGAATTAAATCAATATGATCTAATGCTTTACCTGTCCCAATAGCTACACAATCTAATGGATCTTCAGCAATAAACACAGGCATATTGGTTTCACGGCTAATAACTTTGTCTAAGTTCGTTAATAACGCGCCACCACCTGTTAACACGATACCTCGCTCCATAACGTCAGCAGAAAGCTCTGGAGGTGTTTGTTCCAACGTTTTTCGTACACCGTCAATAATTGACGATACCGCTTCACGCAATGATTCTGAAATTTCCTTAGATGAAATTTCAATCGTTTTTGGTAAGCCCGTTAATAGGTCACGACCTCTAATCTCCATTTTTTCATCTGGACCTTCAGCAAATGCTGTACCAATCTCCATTTTTACTGCTTCAGCCGTACGCTCACCAATCGTTAAGTTATACGATTTACGGATATATGAAATAATCGCTTGATCCATTGCATCCCCACCGACACGTACAGACTCACTTGTTACGATACCACCTAAAGAAATAACTGCTACCTCTGTTGTACCACCACCGATATCAACTACCATAGACCCTGTTGGATCCCAAACAGGTAAGTTCGCTCCAATAGCTGCGGCAAAAGGCTCCTCAATTGTAAACGCTTCTTTTGCACCTGCTTGGCGAGAGGCATCGATAACTGCGCGTTGCTCAACCGATGTAATACCATATGGCACACAAATCATCACATTCGGTTTTTTCCAATTACCGCCAGAATTTTTACAAGCTTCTTTTAAGTAATATTCAATCATCGCTGTTGTAATATCAAAATCAGCAATAACGCCATCTTTCATCGGACGAATCGCCACGATAGATCCAGGTGTACGGCCAATCATATTTTTTGCATCATTACCAACTGCAACGATATCTCCTGTTTTTGTATTCTTTGCTACTACAGAAGGTTCGCGTAAAACGATGCCCTTCCCTTTAATAAAAACTAATGTATTCGCTGTGCCAAGGTCAATCCCGACATCTTTACTACCTAATCCAAACAAATTGTGTACTCCCTTTCTATTTAAGCCATACTATCGTTGACATAAAATCATACCGTTCATTATAACGGATAAATGCAAGAATTTGTAGTGCCACATACCGCTTCTTGCAGAAAACTTACTATTTTAATTCCCTCGTAAACTAAAAATAGTACGTATAGATTAGCATATTATTTTTTTTCATGTAAGACAACGCATTATAGGCTACCAATTTTTGTGAATGCTATAGACATTTCTATGAATACAATAACGTCATCCATTTAAAAAGGTTCGTTTTGAGTTAACCCACTTTTAAATTTGCTACAACTATACTACTTCTAGATTATACTATAAAAATTTTATCTTTTAAAAACTGATATCTTCTTTGGAAGTATTTACAACCACTTAAAGACTTTGAGACCTTCTGCAGAAATCTAAAAAGCTCTGCAAATATATGCAGAGCTTAAGCTTGTCCAAATAACTTCAATGCGCATTATGATGTATCTGAATGAAAAAGCAACGAGCCGTGCCAAGCGCTTTCTTAGGTTCGTTGCACTTCCTCTTCGTACCTGTCCCATTACCTATTGCACACGCTTATGGAGAATGTTAACGCCCTTGCCTTCACTTCGCGTAGGAGTTGACATGTCCATTCCTTCATTCAACAACATTTCAATGCACAAACGTATGTAGGAAAGCCTTTACTTTATTAAAACTAAAAATAACCTTTTTCTTTTAAGCTAATAAATTGATGGTCGCCGATGATGATGTGATCCAGTAATTCAATGCCAATAATATAGCCAGCCTCCTGAATTCGTTTCGTTACCTCAATATCTTCTGGACTTGGGGTAGGTATACCGCTTGGATGATTATGCGCACAAATAATAGAAGCGGCAGAGCGCTTGACAGCCTCACGGAAGATTTCTCTCGGATGCACAATAGAAGCGTTTAGGCTCCCGATAAATATCGTTTGCTTATGCATAATTTGATTTTTGACATTAAGGAAAAGGACGACAAAATGTTCTTGACTTAGAGAGGTCATATCTGGCATAAGGTATGCTGCGGCATCTTGCGGAGAACGAACGGTAAACTTGTCATCATTTTGCTTTTGAGACAAGCGCCGGCCAAGCTCTATGGCAGCTAAAATTTGAATTGCCTTTACCTCCCCTATCCCTTTAATGGCAATCATTTCTTCAATAGTTGCATGTTTTAAATGGTGTAAACGTTCAAATGTACTTAATACACGATTTGCAAGTGCAAGAACTGATTCTTCCTTCGTACCTGTCCTTAGTAAAATAGCTAATAGCTCCTGATTCGATAAGCTCATTGCACCTTGTCGAAGTAGTCTTTCACGTGGTCGATCTGCCATATTGACGTCACGAATCATCGTTTTTGGTAAAACATCTGTTGGCAATAGCTTCACTCCTTCGCAAATTGAATAATATGCTTCGCTATCAATTGCGCAAACAACGCTGCAAGTGGTAAGCCGACAACATTGTTATAATCTCCTTCAATTCGTTTAACTAAAAGGGTTCCAGCTGTTTGAATACCATAACCGCCCGCTTTATCATAAGGGTCTCCAGATGCTACATAAGCTTCTATAAGCTCCTGTGATAAAGTATGGAATACAACTGCTGTTTCTTCTACAAATGTTGTTTCTATACCATTCGGCTCAATGATGGCAACTGCTGTCATCACCGTATGACGCTTGCCTGATAACCGAGATAAGTGTGAAATAGCTTCCTCCCGTGTTTTTGGCTTATGCAGTAACGCATTGTTAAAAACGACGATTGTATCTGCGCCAATAATCGTTGCTGCTGGCACTTTCTTAGCTACATCTCGTGTTTTTAGCAGTGCCACACCTGTTACATAATCCTGCATAGTTGTTGCTTTTACACTTGTCTCTTCTACATCACTTGTTACAATATCAAACGGAAGGTCCAACATAGCAAGCAGTTCCTTTCGTCGTGGTGATGCAGAAGCAAGTACTAATTTATGATTTGTTTCAAACATGATTTCACCATTCCTCCTTCTCTCTATCATAACGGAGAATACGGTTTTTGAAAATTTTCAAAAAATCAAGATAACACTCATATAGCTAACTATTCGACTTAGAATTTCGTTTGAAGACAAGCATTTTTGGACTTATAATGTGCAAAAATTTGGAGACGCACGATACTTAAATCACTAGAAATAGAGGTTGCTGCCTTGCCAATACTTTGCCAATCAGCAGGAAGAGTGGAATCCTTCGTTGCCTCTTTAAAATTTAATTTTGTCGTATTTTTATCAGCTAATACTTTTATCACTTCAGCAATTGTCGCCTCCTTGCAACTTTCACCACTAACACTAAACACTTTTTTAAATGTTGGTGGGTCCTTTAAAAACACTAACTCACTTTCTTCGTTCACTATACTTGTCCATACATAAAACTTGCCCTCTACTTCTACAATTGCACTTTCTTGCAATGACGGATGTTCAGAGACAAATGCACTTGCACTTGCATAATTAGAAAATACGCCCGCTTGACTTGCAAAAAACATAGTTGAGTTTGCAGTACCGCCTGTTGTCGGAATTGTTGCGGAGTCTGCCTCTGTTTCAGTTTCATTTTTCGCTACTTCACTTTCCTTTTTTAAAGAAAATTGGGTACTAGCTTGGAGAACACCTAAAAAAACTGCAACACCAAAAAGCCCGACAATACCACCAATTAGCATTGCACGCACTACTTGTTTTCTCACTACATGACTAACTATTTTCATACCTTCATCACCTCTTCCTTCAACTATCAAAACGAACATAAAAAAAGACGACACTGTTATCAGCTGTTATTTCATATAAGTATATGTTAGAGAGTATGCTTAAATGCTAATTTAATGCATTACCATTAATAGAAATTGGTGAGGTTCTACATTATATTTTTTACCTTGTTATATAAAGTGTTTGCCTACGCCTCACTAGAGTGTGATTGTTGGCATGAACTTACATAAGTGATAAAAAAATAAAAAAGTCAACCCATTAATGAGTTGACTTTACCTTTCTAATTAAACCTATAATTTTCATTGCTTACTAAATTTCAAAATAGCTAAATCAAAGACGTTAAAGATAAACTTTATTGTGACAAATCCAGCTAAGTTTAAAATGATAATATACGTAGAAAAATAAATTATACTTTTAACATCACTTATTACAGGCGGGTTGACAAACGCAATAGCAATCACAAAAGCCAAAATAAAAATAAAAAAATGACTATTTAAAAATTTCATAAGTAACCCCTCCGCATTTAAAATTTATTAGAGCCATCCATTTGTTTCACAAAAATCTGTAAAAAATCTAAGATGCTAAATACGTTGCAATAAAGTTTAAAATCGCAACGATTGATGACTATCTTCCTTCTTACAATGATTAAGTAACTTGTGTCCTTTACCGTGTCAGGCACAAGCAGTTAATCCAATGTTACTTACAGCCACTGGTTACATAAATTGCATGGCGATTTTGTAACATCCTGAAAGCAATTGACAAGCCGTTGCTCAAGTAACTATCCTTCTAGCAATCCCCTATCTAAATCGCACGCAGGAGTGGAAAAACAGTTGTCACTACCTATGTCCGCTTCCGTCAAGCAAGCTACCGCGCACTTCTGTTAATAAATATAAAGAGCCGGTTACGATTGTTCTACACTTCTTCTCTGATTGCTGTTGTAAAAATGGAATTGTATTTTGCAAAATTGCTTTTTGCGGGGCATGACATAATGCCAACATATCTTGTGCTGACATCGCACGCGGATTATCAAAATCAACAAAATAAAATGTCTCACTAATTTGCTCTAAGTACTGCAAAACTCCTTTTACATCCTTATCACCTAATATGCCGACAACAAAGGTAATAGACTCATTAGGAAACGCTTGGCGAACCGTTTCTACCAATTTTTCTGCACTAGCTGGATTATGCGCACCGTCAAAAATAATATATGGCAACACCTCTTCAAATCGTCCTAAAATGCTTGCCATTTCAATACCTTGGCGTATACTTGCCACATTGATTGCTACATTTAGCGCAGTCGCAACTTCTAAAAATGCCGTAATGGCTAATGCCATATTATTCGCTTGATGAGGTCCTTTCATATGACGTGTAAGATTTGTGATATGTAAGTCCATAGTATCATTTTTATAGTTCTCATAGTCATGCATCCGCACAATATGGAATTGATTGTTCAGCTCTAGAACAGGTGCTTGCTTTGCATTAGCTTCTCTCTCAATAATGTTCTTTGCTTCACAAGGTAAATCCCCGATTACAACTGGTCGATGCTGTTTAATAATCCCTGCTTTATGCTGCGCAATGCTTTCAATAGTCGGACCTAAAAATTTTGTATGCTCTAGCGCTATACTCGGAATAATCGAGACAATAGGTTGCACTACATTCGTACTATCTAGTAAGCCCCCCATACCCGCTTCGATTAATGCAATATCGACATCACAATGGACAAAATGCAAAAACGCTGCGACTGTTAAAAGTTCGAAATCCGTTAGTTTACCGCTAAGCCCCGCATCCTTCATTTGTTGAAAAACGCGATCCATCTCTAGTGCTGAAATAGGTTGTTGCATTACTTGAATTTGGTCATGCACATTCAAAATGCATGGAGACATGAACTTGCCTACTTTTAAGCCATGTTCCTGCGCAATTGACTCTAAAAATGTTAATGTTGAGCCTTTGCCATTCGTGCCTGCAAGGTGCACAATTTGCAATGTTCTTTCAGGATTCCCTACAAGTGCCAATGCTTCTTCAATCGCTGTAAGCCCTGGCTTAATTACATCATCACTAGTTAAAGCCCATTTTTTCTTATAATCATCGAACTGAGGAATCATTGTGCTCCCTCCTGTATCCATTGGCGAACTTCAGCTATAAAATACAGCGAACCTGTAATCACAACAATATCTTGTTGGTCCTTATGTTGTATGACTTCACTTACTATATATTTCCAATTTCTGTTATATCGTTTGTCTTGATGCGTTGATAACATCGCTAACTGTTCAGCTGGCATTGCATTGGGTAGTCCAATTTGTGTAAAAGATATAGAAGTTGCTACTGCATCCATTAACGCAATACTATTGGCATGGTCTTTATCAGAAAGAGCTGCATAAATAAATCGATAGTGTTGATTTGGATAGACCTTCTGTAATGTTCGAATCAATGCGGCAGTTCCTTCTGAGTTATGAGCACCATCTAATACAATATTATTAGGGAACTGTTCAAAGCGACCTGCCCACTGTGCGTGTTGTAGCGCTTGGCGCATTGACTCTTCGGATAAATGAATAAGCCCTTTTTCACGTAATAAATCCATCGTTGTGATAGCCAGACTCGCATTAGCGATTTGATGCGCTCCTGCCATTTTTAATTGAATGTCTGTGAGGTCAAGATGCGCATTGTGATAATGAAATGATTGCATGCCCATCTCCTGCTCCTGTGCACTCACGTTAAAATCATGCCCTAGAACAAGACACCTAGCATGACGTTCTTGTGCAACCTTTTGAATCGTAGCAAGTGCTTCTTTATTTTTAACACCAACCACTACGGGTACACCTTCTTTAATAATACCTGCCTTCTCAAAAGCAATCTTCGCATATGTATCGCCTAAAAAGGCCGTATGCTCTAAAGAAATCGTTGTAATAATGGATACAAGTGGTGTTATGACATTGGTCGCATCAAGTCTTCCACCGAGCCCAGTTTCAATTAACGCAAAATCCACTTCTTCATGTGCGAAATATTGGAACATAATAAGTGTGACGACCTCAAAAAAGCTTGGATAGTCCCCATTATAATTTGCCTCAATGATTGAAGCTACGTTATTCATATACTGTAAAAATTGCTCGTCCGGAATTTGTTTTCCATTGATGGTCATACGTTCATTGACACGTGTTAAATGTGGTGAAGTAAAAGCACCAACCCGATATCCTGCATTCTCTAGCATTTCTCTCAGTACATTTACGGTGGACCCCTTGCCATTGGAACCTGCCAAATGGATAGCGCGCAACTTGTTATGCGGGTCCCCTAAACGCGCCAATACTTCACGCATCATGACTAAAGGTTCACGTTTATGATCAACCGCCTTTAATGTAAAAATAAAATCTGTACATGCTTTTATCGTAGTAAACAAAAGAAACACTCCCTTTCACTACAGTATAAAGGGTGACTGGCACACAAACAATTCTGATACAAATTTAAAAACACACAGAAAACCACTGTAGGAGTGATCATTTGTGTGTTTTTAACTAATTTTTTTCAAATAAACAACAAATTATTGTAATTGATGGATGCCTAATAGCGCTCCCATATCATCTAAAATTATTTTTGCATCATTATTTAAGAGTGGCATAACATCCGATCTTTGCACTAGTTCTAATGAATTTTTTAATGTTCTTTTCAGCATCGAAATATCAAAATTTGAACAATACTCATTAATCTTATTTATCACTAGTAAATCTGTACGTGTTAATGAAATCTTCGTATCTTTTTGTCCCTTATTATCCGCTAAAATATGTTTAATAAGAACCCGTCCACTTGCATTTAATAGTCGATAATATTTAGCCTCCGATAACTTTAAAAGATTTGCTTCTATAATTCCCCTAGCGCTCACAAAATCTAAATCATCACAAGCTTTGTTTACTTTCACTACAATTGTTCCAATATTTCCTGACATAATAAACCTCCGTTATTCTTGCATTCAAAGTAAAAGACCATTCTACTCAACATAGAATGGCCATAAAATTAAATAAAAATTTCATTTAATGGTAACCAGGCGATCATAGTTTGAAAAATACTCATTTCTCTTCACCTTAGACCCTAGGCTTTGCGTCCTACCCTTTCGGATAGTTTGCCTTTATCTATTATACTAACTAAAATAGATAATACTATATATTTTTTCCTAACTCAATACATAACTTTTGATGCATAAAAAGAAAAACAGCAAATGACTATTTCGCCATCTGCTGTTTCTTCAAATCACTATGCTATTACATGTTTTTTAATTCTTCTAAACGTTTTAATACTACTGCATGTTTCTCTTCATAATCCGCTAATTTTTCGCGTTCGGCATTTACTAATGCTTCTGGAGCCTTTGAAACAAATTTTTCATTGGACAGCTTACCAGTGACAAGCTTCACTTCTTTCGCCCACTTTTCTAGTTCTTTTTCTAGACGAGCGATTTCTTCTTCTAGATTGATAAGACCTACAAGCGGTAAGAATAGCTCTGCTCCCGTTACTACTGCCGTCATTGATTGACTCGGAGCCTCTAAGCCTTCACCAATTGTTAACGGCTCAGGATTACAGAATTTTTCTAAGTAGGCTTTATTCGCTTCAAGAGTAGCAACTGTTGCACTATCTTTAGCAGAAATGAACAACGGTACTTTTTTGCTCATAGGTGTGTTAACTTCCGCACGAATATTACGCACCGAACGTATAATATCCATAAGGAGCTTCATATTGTCTGCTTCTTCAGCAAAGTGAAGATCCGTACGCACAGTAGGCCATGCTGCCACTGTAATTGACTCACCTTCATGAGGTAAATGTTGCCAAATTTCTTCTGTGATGAATGGCATAAACGGATGTAATAGACGCATTGTTTGGTCTAATACGTAAGCTAGTATAGATCGAGTTGTTTTCTTAGCAGCCTCATCTTCACCATTCAGCGGTAGTTTCGCCATTTCAATATACCAAGAACAGAAATCATCCCAAATGAAATTATATAGTTCACGACCTACTTCACCAAACTCATAACGTTCTGCTAATGAAGTCACACGTTCAATTGTTTCATTCAAGCGCGTTAAAATCCATTTATCGGCTACTGATTTTTCACCAGTTAAGTCGATTTCATCATATGTCATTCCATCCATGTTCATAAGTGCGAAACGGGAAGCATTCCAAATTTTATTAGCAAAGTTCCAAACAGATTCTACTTTTTCCGTTGTATATCGTAAATCTTGGCCTGGAGATGAACCTGTTGCTAAGAAATAACGCAGTGAATCCGCTCCGTATTTCTCAATAACATCCATTGGGTCCACACCATTACCAAGTGATTTACTCATCTTACGTCCTTCGCCATCACGTACCAATCCGTGGATTAATACATCTTTGAATGGGCGTTGTCCAGTAAATTCAATACCTTGGAAAATCATACGAGATACCCAGAAGAAAATAATATCGTATCCTGTTACAAGCGTACTTGTTGGATAGTAACGTTGATATTCTTCATTTGCCTCGTCAGGCCAACCCATTGTAGAAAATGGCCATAGTGCTGATGAGAACCATGTATCTAACACATCTTCATCCTGTGTCCAATTTTCTGCGTCTGCAGGCGCTTCTTTACCTACGTAAATTTCACCTGTTTCATTGTGATACCATGCAGGAATTTGGTGTCCCCACCATAATTGGCGAGAGATACACCAGTCACGGATATTTTCCATCCAACGAGAATATGTGTTTTCAAAACGTGATGGAACGAAGTGAACTTTACCTTCCTCGTCTTTTTGCAGTTCTAAAGAGGCATCTGCAAGTGGTTGCATTTTAACGAACCATTGTGCGGAAAGATAAGGTTCTACAACTGCACCAGAACGTTCAGAATGTCCTACAGAGTGCATATGCTCTTCAATATTGATTAGGACACCTGCTTCTTGTAAATCGGCTACAATTTGCTTACGGCATTCAAAACGATCCATACCATTGTATTTACCCGCAAGTTCATTCATTGTGCCATCTTCGTTCATTACCAGAATACGTTCTAAGTTATGACGATTACCAACTTCAAAGTCGTTCGGGTCATGAGCTGGTGTCATTTTTACTACACCTGTACCGAATTCCATATCAACGTAATCATCTGCTACGATAGGAATTTCTCGGCCCACGATTGGTAAAATAACCGTTTTACCGATTAAATGTTGGTAACGCTCATCTTTCGGGTGAACTGCTACACCAGAGTCCCCAAGCATTGTTTCAGGACGTGTCGTTGCAACTTCCACATAGCCAGAACCATCTGCTAATGGGTACTTCATATGATAGAATGCACCTTGTACATCCTGATAGATAACTTCAATATCCGATAAGGCTGTTTTTGCTGCTGGGTCCCAGTTAATGATACGCTCCCCACGATAAATTAAGCCTTTTTCATATAATTGCACGAAAACCGTTTTAACGGCATCCGATAAACCTTTATCGAGTGTAAAACGTTCACGAGAGTAGTCTAATGCAAGGCCAAGCTTCGCCCATTGCGCGCGAATATGCCCAGCGTACTCCTCTTTCCATTCCCAAGTTTTTTCTAGGAATTTTTCACGTCCCAAATCATAACGTGTAATATTATCTTCACGTAGTTTTGCTTCTACTTTTGCTTGTGTAGCAATACCTGCATGGTCCATTCCTGGTAACCAAAGTGCATCATAACCTTGCATACGCTTCATACGAATTAAAATATCTTGTAATGTTGTATCCCATGCATGACCAAGATGCAATTTTCCTGTTACGTTCGGTGGTGGAATGACGATTGAATAGGGTTCCTTCCCGCTTTCAGGTTGTGCTTCGAAAAATTTACCTTGTAGCCACCATTCATAGCGACCCGTTTCAATAGACTGCGGATCGTATTTCGTCGGCATTGAAATGTTTTCTGTCATATTGACTCCTCCTGTTGTGAAATAATTTTTGACATTTATGCGCTTAGGCAAGCTTCATAATTACTCGTCTTGATTTACCAGTGTATTCACACCAAATAAATCAGTGACAAATGCCTTTGGATTATTCGCTAATAAAATGCATACATCTTTTTAGCAAATAAAAAAACTCCTATCGTCAACAAAAGGACGAAGGAGTTTAAGTTCGCGGTACCACCTTTAATTCCAGCAGAGTAAGATAAGCACTCTCGCACATCACTATTTCTCATATTAGTGCACTTTAAATGCCCTTATACATTAGAAGTAAGGATTCATGCTGGATGTCTTAAGCTTATTACAGCTGGCTCTCAATTCGTTAACGGTGTTTAACCGGCTTTAACTACTATTAGTTCACTAAAGCTGCTCGAGGGCTACGTTCGATTACGTACAAATAGAAACTTTTCAGCTACCGTTTCCTCTCTATAAATGCACAAATAATTTACTCTTCCCTGTCATAGCATCCATATTCAGCTTTCCACATTGTACCGCAAATTCATCTATTTTTTCAAGTGATTTAGTTAATTTCAGCTAGTCTTAAAAAGTAAATAGAAAAGGAAGTGACTATTCATATGCGACGACGTAAGTATAACCCTTGGCTTTTACCACCTTGGCTACGACAATTTCGATTTTATTGTAGAACAATTATTGTACCGATTTGTGGTTTTCAGTTTATCCGCGTTATCATCATCCCAACTTCTGGCGATCTTATCATCTTATTACTTTTACTACTTCTATGCTATTTACTTTTAAAAGATATCATTTGATACACGAACTTTGAGCGGAGTATAGTCTTCTGTTAAATCCCAAATCATTGTTTCTACTTCATTCCAGGAACTTGATTCACGCACAGCAGAGTGACTGGAAGATTCTCTAAGCACAATTTTTTGTTCCGCCGGTACCGATTGTTTAGCTTTGGCTGATGCTTCTACAGGTGTCGGCTTCATTACTTGGACAGTTTGCTCAATAAACGTAGACTCCTCTATTGGAAGTTGCGTCTTGGCTACAACAACCTGTTCCTCAACAGCATCGATTTTTTCTACTGCTGGCATTGGTAATGCTTCACTACGAAATGTACTCGTCACTGTCCATTCAAGTTGACACATTTGATTGGACAGTATTGGACGAATGTCTTTCACCATTAAGTCCTCAATCGCTGCCTCTTTTGGTAAATCAACATTTAATGGGACTGCATATTCAAAATAGCCAGTATCTCCTTGAATATCGAGTGCATCAATACTGATTAAATCTTCGGCATCCATGAATGTTTGCATGTCTTGAAAATCAAAGCGTACATGCGCTGTGATATGATAAATACCATTTAATCTTAACGAGTCTTCTAATTGCATCGATTGCCATTGTGGCTTTATCTGCACAGCCGCAATTTCTGTTGGGCAACCATATCCCGGAAAACAAAATGTTTCACGCATATTCCAAGTTTTCTGTTCGATAATAATCCCTCCCTTAGCATCATATGAATTGCAATCGAAATGTATGCTAGACAACGATGGTTACAAGATTTTTACCATAAAAAAAGCATGCCTGAATAAAAATCAGGCATGCTTTTACGCTTAAACGTTTACCATTTTAATTTTATTTGCTACGCGATCTGTCAACATTTGTGTAGCTTTTGGAACGATTGGCTTGAAGATTGGATTTAATACAGGACCAGCTAAACCTCCTGCTGTAACTTCTAAAAAGCCTGTCATTTTTGTATTGTTTGCATCAATGCTTTCAGCTAAGAAATAGCCATTTCCTGTAAAATTATCTGATAGGCCTTTTAATTCAAAAGTTACCTTTGAAGGTGCTGCCCACTCTAAAATTGTAATCTCTACTTCTACCGTTTTTTTCAGTACACCAACATTACCTTTAAATGTCCACGTAGAGTGTTTATCATCTATCATCGTATGTGCATTATAACCTGGGACAAGCTTTGCCCATTTTTCCATGTCACTAACGAATTCCCAAACATGTTCAATTGCTACGGGTACTTCTACTGTATGTGTGCCTGTTGCCATTTTAAAACCACTACTTTCTTTTCTGAATAGCTCTATTATAAACTAAAACGCCCACTATTTGGCTATGCTGAAAGTTTTAATTTTGACAAAAAAAAGCCACCCCAATGGATGGCTTTAGATAACTTATTTTGCTAATTGGGCAAACACTTTATGGAAAGCATCGACCGTTTTCGCGATATGTTCCTCTGTATGTGCAGTAGAAATAAACAATCCTTCAAATTGGGAAGGCGGTAAGAAAATACCTTCTTCTGCCATTAAACGGAAGTATTCCGCAAATAATTGTAAATCAGACGTTTTCGCTGAAGCAAAATCGATTACATCTTCATTTGTAAAGAAGAAACCAATCATCGAGCCAGCGCGATTCACCGTATGTGGAATATTGTACTTTGTAGCTGCAGCTCTAAATCCTGCTTCTAGTTGGTCTCCTAACTTTTTGAAATACTCATAGGCGTTTTCATCAAGTCGGGATAACGTTTCATAGCCTGCTGTCATTGCTAATGGATTACCTGATAATGTACCAGCTTGATAAATTGGACCAGCCGGTGCTACTTGCTCCATAACTTCCTTCTTACCCGCGAAAGCACCTACAGGTAGACCGCCACCAATTACTTTCCCTAGCGTTGTCATATCTGGTGTTACAGCAAAGTAACCTTGCGCACAGCCATAGTCAACGCGGAAGCCTGTCATAACCTCATCAAAGATTAGCAGCGCACCATGCTTTGTTGTTAATTCACGTAAGCCTTCTAGGAAACCTGGCTGTGGTGGGACAACGCCCATATTCCCTGCCACTGGCTCAACAATTACTGCCGCAAGCTCTGCACCAAATTTTTCAAATACTTGTTTAGCACCTTCTAAATCATTGTAAGCCACCGTTAATGTATTACGCGCAATATCCGCAGGTACACCAGGGCTATCAGGTAGGCCTAATGTCGCCACACCTGAACCAGCTTTTATCAATAATGAATCACCATGACCATGGTAAGAGCCTTCAAATTTCAAAATTTTATCACGACCTGTTACACCACGTGCTACACGTAATGCAGACATTGTTGCTTCTGTCCCTGATGATACAAAGCGAATCATCTCCATGCCAGGTAAACGTTCTAATACTAGTTTAGCTAAACGATTTTCTGTATAACTAGGAGCTCCAAAAGAAGAACCTTTCGCTGCAGTTTCAGCAATGGCTTTTACAACTTCCGGATGAGTATGCCCTAAAATTAAAGGGCCCCATGATAGTACATAGTCAATATATTCATTGCCATCGATGTCTGTAATTATTGCACCATGACCAGATTCCATAAATATAGGATCCATATTTACTGATTTAAATGCACGTACGGGACTACTAACCCCACCCGGCATTAAGTTGATAGCTTCTGCATATGCTTGTTTTGATTTTTCGTAAGAACGCGCCATTATTTCTCCTCCAACCAACGTGCTACATCTTTAGCATGATAAGTGATAATTAGATCCGAGCCTGCTCGTTTCATACCTAGCAATGTTTCAAGCACTACTTTTTTCTCTTCAATCCAACCATTGATAGCTGCAGCTTTAATCATTGCATATTCACCAGAAACGTTATAAGCAACAATCGGTAATGTATAGTTATTTTTCATATCTCGAATAATATCTAAATAGCTTAGGGCAGGCTTCACGATTAAGAAATCCGCACCTTCTTCAATATCAGATTCTGCTTCACGGAAAGCTTCCATACGATTGGATGGGTCCATTTGGTATGATTTACGATCACCAAATTGTGGTGCTCCATCAGCCGCATCACGGAAAGGGCCGTAATAGCTTGATGCATATTTTACGGCATAGGACATAATTGGTACATTTTCAAAGCCCGCTGCGTCAAGACCAGTACGTATTGCAGCAACAAAACCATCCATCATATTTGACGGTGCAATAATATCTGCACCTGCTTTTGCTTGTGAAACAGCAGTACGTGCTAAAACATCTAAAGAAGCGTCATTTAAAATTTGATCGCCCTCAATCAAGCCACAATGACCATGGTCTGTAAACTCACACAGACATGTATCAGCAATCACTAACAGCTCTGGGTGACGCTCTTTAATAAGGCGTGTCGCTTCTTGAACAATTCCATGATCGTGGAAAGCACCTGTCCCCACTTCATCTTTTTCTGCTGGTAAACCAAATAAAATAACAGCTGGGATACCTAAAGCAACCACTTCATCTACTTCAGCACCTAGATTATCTAATGAAAATTGAAAAACACCTGGCATTGACTGAACTTCATTCTTAATATCTTCGCCTTCTATCACGAAAATAGGATAAATTAAGTCCTCTTTGTGTAAGTAAGTTTCTTTTACCATAGATCGTATCATTGCATTTGCGCGTAAACGACGATGTCTTTGAAATTGTAAATTTGTCATGTTCTTTCCTCTACTTTCGTTAATTCCTCGATGACTGCTTGCATAGTATAAATACTCGGCATAATGTCTACAGTAGCACCGTGGTTTACAATAGCTGCTTCTGTAATGTGCCCGATTGCCGCCACACGTACCGCTTTCCATCCAACGACTGTAGCTATATCCTTTGCATAGACATCTACAGCCGAAGGACTTGCAAAAATGACTGTAACATCTGAATGTTGCTGGATACAATCGATAATTACTTGTTTTTGGTCGTGGCGCTCAATCGTTTCATAAACCGTCCATTCATTTAATTTGAAGGGCAGCCCATCCTTTAATGTTGTTTTCGCTTTTTCCCCACGAATAAATAAACATGTTGGATTGTGCCCTGCAACAATAGGAAACTCTTTAACAAAGACATCGGCACTAAATATTGAAGGCATAAAGCTAACTTGAAAGCCTAACTTTTCTAATGCCGCAGTCGTTTTCGTTCCAATCGATGCAATTTTCCCTTGAAAATGGCTTGCACTTAAATGACAACGATTCATCTTACTAGCAAAAGCATCTACCGCATTTTGACTCGTAAAGATTAGCCAGTTAAATTGACGTGCAAATGCTAATTGCGCATCATCTTTTGGATCAATAATTTCGCAAGTTTCTATCAATGGGGCAAAAACTGCCTGACCACCTAAAGCGGAAATATCGTCTCCAACTGTTGCTGTTTTAGACGTTCCAGTTAAAATAATTGTTTTACCCTGCAAAGGTAAATTATTTAGCATCTTGCTCTGCCTTAACACGTTGAATTAAATCATAGGCACCTTGTTTCGTTAACATGTCAGCTAGTTCATTACCAATTGCTTCGGCATCAGTACCTACTACCGTCTCTTTATAAATAACTGCGGCATCTGGTGCGGCAACTAACCCTGTTAGTGTAATTTCTTCCCCATTATACTTGGCATAACCTGCAATAGGCACTTGGCAACCACCATCCATAGCAGCTAAGAAAGCACGCTCTGCATGTGCTTCTTTCCATGTAGCACTGTCAGTTAATTTTGCTAGTTCAGCTAATAATTCAGCATCGTCTTGTCGACATTCAATCCCTAAAGACCCTTGTGCTACAGCTGGAAGACAGTCTTCCACTGATAAAAACTCTGTTACGACATCATCGCTCCAACCCAATCTCTTTAAACCTGCGGCCGCTAAAATAATCGCATCATATTCGTCTGTTTCAAGTTTTGCTAAACGTGTATCGACATTTCCGCGAATCCATTTAATTTCAATATCAGGACGTAATGTTAAGAGTTGAGCACTTCGTCGAAGAGAGCTTGTCCCCACTACTGCTCCTGCAGGAAGATCTGCAAATTTCACATGACCTTTAGAAATAAATGCATCGCGCGCATCCTCACGAGGTGGAATACAACCAATTACTAAACCTTCTGGTAGTACGGCAGGCATATCTTTCATCGAATGAACCGCAAAATCAATTTCCTTGTCAAAAAGCGCCTGTTCAATTTCTTTTACAAAAAGTCCTTTACCACCAACTTTAGAAAGTTGAACATCTAAAATTTGATCGCCTTTAGTAACAATTTCTTTTACTTCAAATTCAAACGGCACACCTGCTGCCTTTAGCTCATTGATAAACCAATTTGTTTGCGTTAATGCTAATTTACTTCTCCTAGAACCTACAATAATTTTTCTCAACAGTCTCCAACCTTTCTTCTAATACCATAAATGGAATCGAGATAAGCTACTTCCTAAAAAGAAATTTACGACAACTAATAAATAAGCATAAATATGAACCCACGCATAATTAGTGCCCGTCAGCTTACTTTTACGATTCACATATAAAATACAACAATATAATACTAAAATGATAAAGGACCCTATTATCTTCGCATCAAAGATAGATAAACTCTCTAATCTTAATAATGCCCATTCAAAGCCTAATATTAAACTTATGAATAACATTGGAATCCCTATAAAAAATGATACGTTCATCCAATTGCTCGTTTGCTGTAATGATGGCAAACGTGTCCATAATTGTGACCATTTTTTCTTTTTTAATAAGCGATATAAAACTAAATATAATATCGCAAATACAAAAGTTAACGTGAAAGCAGCATACGATAATATCGCAAATGAAATATGGATAAAGAGCATTTCCGAAATTAATGTATCCCCTACTGCTCCTGTTGGCCTTTTCGGCATAAATGTAAAAATACTAGCAAATAAAAATCCTAATATATTGATAATAAATACTGGTAAATCGACTCTCGCTATACAATGGAGAATAATCGATAAAGTTACTAACAACCAAGAATAGAACAGAATTCCTTCATATAAAGATAAAATCGGGAAACGCTTTGTTTCGATAAAAGTTAGTATAATAATGGCACTTTGAATCACCCATACAAATGAAACAAGCCAAAAAGCAATCCGCCTTGCACGTACTTGTTTATAAAAGTAATCAGTAAAGTAAAACACTAGACTGATCGCATACAAGACGATCATCACTTCATAGAGCCTTGTCATTGTCAAATCAGCCAATGGACATCCCTTCTTTATTTCAAAAAGTGCTAAAGCTACTATAAACAGTATCCCAGCCTAAAAAAGACGTTTTCGTATCTTTAGTTTACCATACAGATACGAAAACGCCTCATGTAATTTCAAGTTCGCACACGTCAGCAAAACCATGCAAAAAGCAAAAATTTGCTACATGACTCAAATCGTGAGCCTCAAGCGATTGTGGAGCTCGAATGTCTAGACATCTTAGAAAGAGTACTTTGGTTCAGTAGGTGTTTGCGATGATCGTAAACGTTCTTTACGCTCAAGCTCTTGCTTGCTCATCATATCCACTTCATCTTCCACAGCATCCTCTATGCCAAAAATTTGTTGGAATAAACGTAACTGTTCATTTGCTTTTGGTGAATTTGCCATTTCCTTAGCTTGTAAAATTGGCTCTTTTAACAATTGATTAATAATTGATTTTGTATGCTTACTTAAAATCTTACGTTCTCGATCCGTTAACTCTGGCATTTTATTTTCAATACTGATCATTGTTTCTTGTTGAATTTGGTTTGCTTTTTTACGTAAAGCTGAAATGACTGGCACGACACCAAGCGTTGCAAACCAATCTTTAAATTGAACAACTTCTTTATCAATCATTTGCGTAATTTCCGCTGCCGCACGTTCGCGCTCTGCCAAGTTAGCTTCAACAATACCTTGTAAATCATCGATATCATATAAGAATACGTTTGGCAGATCACCAACACGTGGATCAATATCACGGGGTACCGCAATATCGACCATAAACAGTGGTTTACCTTTACGCAAACGTTCAACAAGTTGCATGAGCTCATAATCAATGACAAAATCTGTCGCACCTGTGGACGTAATTAAAATATCCGCTTCAAGTAGTGAGCATTGTAATTCCCTCATTGACTTCGCTTCACCTTGGAACTTGGCTGCTAAACTTTCAGCTTTTTCAAAAGTACGATTAATAACCGTCACTTTTCCTACGCCGTTACCATACAAGTTCTCGATAGCAAGTTCACCCATTTTACCTGCCCCTAAAATAGCGACGTGCTTGCGTTGTAAAGATCCAAAAATTTTCTTTGCTAATTCTACTGCTGCATAAGAAACAGATACCGCATTCTCCCCAATAGCTGTTTCACTATGTGCTCGCTTCGCAAATGTAACTGCTTGTTTAAATAACTGATTGTAGACCGTACCTGTCGTCCCAATCTCTTGTCCATTTAAGAAGCTTTTTTTCACTTGTCCTAAAATTTGTGTTTCACCAAGCACCATTGAATCAATTCCAGCTGTAACTTTAAATAAATGTTCTAATGCCTCATCTTCTTCTCGAATTGTTAAGTAAGAAGAAAAAGTCTCCACAGGCAAGTTGAACCAATTTGCTAAAAATTGCTTCACAAAGTGACGTCCAGTATGCAATTGATCGACGACTGCATATATTTCTGTTCGATTACAAGTTGAAACGATAACATTTTCCAATATACTTTTTTGTTTTTGCAGCGCTTCCATTGCTTGCGGTAACTCGCTTTCTACGAAAGATAGCTTTTCCCTAATTTCAACTGGCGCTGATTTATAATTCAAGCCTACTACGATGGTATGCATGAATAACACCTCACACGTTCTAATTCACAAATCTCATTATAGCACAGTTCGACAATAGTTCATCTATTATTTGTGAACATGTCATGAAGAACTATAATTCATTTTCTACTTTAGAATTATTATAAACTAAGTTTAACAAATTATACGTATTGTATCAAATTTTAAAACTGCATACGAGTAATGCTGGTTTCGCTATGTCAAGGAAAGTTCAAAAATAGAATGGTCTGCTAGATAGCTTTCTCTAAAAATGGCATTGAACTCTTTTACACAATAGAAAAAACTGTAGACAAACTAAAACTTGCATCTAGTCGTCTACAGTCGAATCGCTCCTCATTGAGCACTTTTATGAATTTGTAATTTTAACAGTTTTTTGTGAAATTATTTTTCCGTCTTTATCATAAGCTAAAAACTCGATGTCGCCATTGACTTTAAAGTCAACCATAGTTTGAACATTTTTCGTCAACATAAACACACTATCGCTGCGCTTTTTAAGATCAAATTGAACATCACCGCTGACAGAGGAATAACGAACAACGACATTTGCAACATTTGGACAATTACTATCAATTCTTGCATTCATCGTAATATATCCTTTTCGGATGGATACTGTCGCTTCCTCAAATAAATCATCAGGGTTGATACAGCTTGAAGGCGCAGTTTTACATAGAATCGCATCAATTATTTTTTGAGCGACCTGATGGAACTGGTAATTATCAATTGCATGATAATATGTGCCACCTGTTTCCGTAGCCATTTGTGTCAGAATTGCCTCATTAATTTGGTTTTTCTTACCCATACTTACAGTGTAAATTTTGATGCCTTTCTTTTTCGCATCATTAATTACTTTTGTCATTTTTGATTTACTTGTTTTTCCATCAGATACAACAATAATGGATTTAGAAGTTTTTGTATCATTTGAGAATTTAGTAAGAGCTAATTCTATACCCGTAAAAATCTCTGTAGCTCCCTTATCCGTCGATGTACGATACAGGTCTTTCTTTAAGACATTATCTGTACTGCCTTCACCTAATACAGTTGCACTTGTGTTCGTTTCAATGACAATATTATTTTTCGCCTGAATTTGATTGATTACTTCCATCATTTTTGTACCGCGATAATTCGTTTGGTCGATACGTTTCATAGAAGAAGAGTAATCAACTACATATGCGACTTCAGTTGCTAAACTACAAGCATTTTTACTAAAGTAAGGATTTGTAAAAATTTCTTTTGTAATCGTTTTATCTGTAATAGACTTCAATATTGTTGCATAACGTGGGTCAACTTTATTGACAAGAGTAGCTTCTATTTTAGATTTCCCATAAATGATCGAGTCAAAGTAAGCGACTGCAGTCCCTGGCCCACCTGTATTATTCAAATAATCCGAAGTATTTGTGACAAAGGATGCCGTTTTTTCTACACCATCAAATTTGATTTTTACCGTTCCTTGATAATCCGTAATTGGTTCTCCACCTGGACGAACTAACGTTACCATAACTTGTGTATATCGGTCCTTACCAGATGGTCTTGCCGCAGCATCTGCACTTTCTTTTAACGCCTCAACACGTTTTTTATAAGCTTCTACTTGTCCTAGTAATTTACCGCCTTGGTATTTTAATAATACGGTACGTTCATAATTACTTAAGCCCGTTAATATAGCATAAATTTTCATAACACTATCATAATGCTCTAATGTTAAATTCTTTTCTTCTGGCATATATTTTGGACTCATTAACTGAATAATCGTACCTACTGGATTGATATTTTCCACTTGTGAAGCAATATTATCATCGATTCCTTGGATTCGATAAATTGGACGACCATCCTCTGAAATCATATACATAATCTCAGTCTTCGCTGGTGTCGTCACAGAATCTTTTAAACGCTCGTTCAATATTTTTTCAAATAAATATACAGAGATATTATAGTTTTCAAATTGTAAAATCGCATTCTCATATCCAAGAGCAGGATACTTCGGATCGGCGCCACCATATTGTAAATACATATTTTGTACAACGCCTAGAGAATTGGTAACATTTGTTTGTTGTCCAATACTAAAACGCTTTTCATCTGCATCAGGATTTAATGGCACGGGACCGTAAACATCAATTACATTTTCAGTGAAAAACTCCGGTGGCTTTTCATATTGTACATAAGGTGGTGTTATAGTACCATTGTCATCTGTATTCGTTGGGTCATACACTTTAAAGTCAATGCGTAATTCTGGCTGTGGCGCGTAACGCACGTGTGCATTTAATTTTTCTCCAACCAGACACTTCATGCTAGGGTCTGTGTTGTTAATAAGTTCAAAACTAATCGTATCACGTACTGATTTTGTAAGCTTTTTCGCTTTAACAAACGCTGTTACAGTTGAACCGTCCGATTGAACGTTGCGAACAGCTTCACCAGCTGAATTGACAATATCAGCTCCCTCTGAAGACGTTACACGGAACGTATAGGACTTATCATCAGCAATCGGGTCACCGTTACATGCCTTTAAAGATACTGTAATCGGCGTCATATCCTCACCGTTTGCAATTAAATCTGTTTTTTCAACTTCAATACTTTGCAGAGCATTATTGACATAGTCAGGACCTGTAAAATCACTATCATTATCCTTCGGTTCTTCAAACTCTCCGCTATTCGAACCCATAAAGCCTGCTGGTAAAGTTACTTTATCATTATCACGACCTGCTGCAGATTTTTTTAAACCTAGGACAGCAAAGGAACCGTTTTGTACACTACGATATAAAAACTCGGCTGCATCACCACGAGATAGTTTCGTAGAGGGATTAAAATCAGCAAATGTTTTTTTGCCTGTATTGCCAGTTGAAATATCATTTGTATATAAATATTGTACTGCCTGTGGTTCATCTAAATCTAAACCTTTAAATGCAGCATATATACGTGCAAAGTGACCTCGTGTAATGGCTTTTGAACGATTTACCATTACATGTGTACCTTCGAATGGCAAATATAAATCACTATAAAAATTATAGGCAACACTTTCGTTATATGATAACGCATAGTTTTTATCAAGCTTTGCAAACATTGTGACAAGCTCTCGCTCTGTTACTTGCTCGTTTGGCAAAAAGTTATTCGCACCATTTAATGCTAATAAATCATTATCAACTGCCCAAGAAATAGCTTTGTATTTACTATCAGTTGTCGGCACATCTTGAATCGTTGTAGCAGCTAGTGAGACCATTGGTGTTACAGTCATAAAGGCTAGTACAAAACAGGCCAATAATAGCAATGCCTTTTTCGCATATTGCATTCCTTTCAGTCCTTTCATTAGTTAAAGAATAATATATCATCTCGGTAGTTTTGTTTTAAATCATTCTCTAAATAGTTTAAGAATCGCTCAAGCACAGCAGATGCTTGGGCACGAGTTAATGGTTGGTTTGGATTAAATCGGCCCGTTACAGGGTCGCCTGTCATAAGACCAAGCTCATTGACGATATAAATACCATCTCTTGAATAGTTAGGAATTTGTGCATCATCTTTAAATTTTGTAACATAGCCAGGATCTGGCGCTTTGTTTTCAAGCCCTAATGCACGGACAAATATTGCCGCAGCTTGCGCACGTGTAATCGCATTATCTGGTTTAAAATAATCTGGTGTCACACCTTTAATAATGCCTTTGTTGACTGCCGATTCAATATAGGCATAATCTTTCATCGTACGTTTAACATCTTTAAAGACACTTGTAGATGTTTTTTTCGTATTCTTTTCTTCCATAACACGAAGGTCAACTGCTTTACCAATGGCGATAGTAAAGTCAATTCGTTTCATCGGCGTATTTGGTGAAAAGAAATTACTTGTATCGGAATAGATCCCTAATGAGTATAGTTTTTCGATAGCAGCTTTTGCATAGTGATTCGATAAATCACGGAATTTCGGAATAATAAGACGTTCGATTGTCGGCGTAAATTCTGTATTTAAATCCACTTTACCTTTTTGTCCAGAAGCTAAATCATACGTATATTCTGAAATTACGTCCTTTTCGCTAACGACCGCATAGCCTCCATCAAAGCTTGCTAAACTGCCTGGATTTTCCTCATAATTGAGCACACGTGATTTGCTTGTTGATAGGCGATTTTTCACATGGCTTGTTGTGCCATCACTGTACGAATAAACAGATTCAGTAATTTGCGTTTCAGTTGCTCCCCAGAAATTTTCGTACCCGGCATGACGACTATCCGTTTCTATTATTACTGTATTTGTTTTTGCGGTCTTACCAGAGCCAGTCTGAAATGTATATGTTTTTCTTGAAATAACATTTCCTGAATAATAATCAGATGCTGCGCGGTTATCTGTTACAGTTCCTTGTGAAAACTGGTAGTCTGCTAATGTATACGTTATTTTGCCGACTACAATTTTCTCAGAGTACTTTTTCACAACACCATTCGATGTCTTTTGCCCAATCGTAGCATAGTTAACAACATCTGATTCATAAGCTATATTTCTTGTTAATGTCGCGCCATTACTTGCTGTTAATTTTAAACTATACGTTTCTGTTAATTTCCCTTTTGATTCTTTTTGAGTAATTTTAATATCTTTACTCGTCCCTTTAAAAATAATGGGTGTTCCAGTAATGAACACGGCTTCTTCGTATGTATATTCATTTTTTACCGCACCAGTTGTTTCCACCGATGTGGCAGAAGCATCTGCTAGTATGCTGGTCCCCATAACGAACACCATCATTAACGCTAACAGCACTTTCAATACCTGTTTTCGCATCTGTTTTTTTCCCTCTCTTTCTTCCCATGCATATGCACAGATGAAGCTATCCCTACATAGAGAGATAGCTTCCATCTTATTAATCTACTAGAATGAAATGTGCCTTTACAAAACGGTCAGATAGTACGACTAAACGATCGGAAGGTTTCAAATCAGATGGTTGAATAACTTTCCCTGCTTTAATAAGCGTCGCTTGATCAATATTCATATCAACCATTTGGCCTGCCTCATACCAACGACCATTTTGCCATTGACTCACACTTTTCACATTAATAGTAGCTGGATATGTCGATTTTACTGACTGAAGTTTACCTACTAGCATTAATGGAGCAACTGGTTTTGCATTATCTAACATGTGAAGAGCTTGTACATGCCCGTTGTTCACATAGAAGTAACCGTAATCCCCTTCTGATAAATACAGTTCAATATCTGGCATTACACTATATGTTTTATTGCCATCATCAACCTTTGCCTTTGTCGTATTACTCACAGATAGTACAGTCTTATCTGTTTTCTTGAACACATTTGATTCGATTTTCATTGCATCATCAATTTCAATTAAATAGCCATCCGCTTGAGTTAAACGTCCATAATATAATTCATGTGATGCTAAGTTTGGTGACATAAAGCTATCGCTTGTTACATCCACCACTTGTGCATAATGATCACGAGCAGTACCGTCAGTAATAACAAACGCAGTACCATATGCTAATAATCCTGTTGGTTGAACAAAACGGCCATTGCGAATTAAAATTGATCCATCATGGAAGTACAGCGTGCCCGCATTTTTCAGCTTTAATAATTGGTAATCTGTATCGACTGCAATCATTGGCTCATAGTACGTACGTTCATTATTTTTCAATACAACAATCTTCTCAATAACCTCTTTACCAAATTGCTTCACTGTCGCGTAATATGCTTCACTACCAATATAATTTTTCAACTGACCTTTTTCTATTTTCGTATTGCCAACGTAAATAGGAACCTTTGTAGAAAAACTCATTGTAGATAGTGCAGTTGTTGACGCTGTACCAAATTGCCAGTTCACAAAGGCATTTTGATTTTTAACCGTTAATTTGTTCGCATTGATATTAACCGATTGTATTTCACCTTTGTAAAGATTTTCAACTAATGTTCCTGTCTCACTAATATCTACTTTTGTCACAATCGAAGTACTTGTATTTTTCAGATGAAGCTTTACACGATCTCCTACATACAGTCCACTAATATCAACTGATGAGGAAGCTTTTTGAAACGCTGTATCCTTATTCAAATAATATGTAGTTTCTTTACCGACATCTGGCTTTACCATAATGAACATACCATTAGGATCAATGCTTGTGATTACGCCAGCTATCGTTTTAGGATTTTGTGCGACTGTTGTCGTTTCCTCAGTAGTATTGGAAGTACCACGAAGTTCCACTACACTACGCAGCGAGATTTCAGCTTCTACTTTCATACCTAGTTTAAAACCTTCAATCGTTGTTTCCGTATTATTGATGTACAGGCGGGCACTATTGCTAATATTGTATGTGACTTGGCGACCACTCGCATTTTCTAAAGTGATTTTACTTAGCTGTTTTTCTACTTGCCCACTTGCATTCGTATATTCTGAATAAGTTACATCTACGAAGGTTCCTGTTACTAACTGTGCGGCCTGAACAGTTGGTAATGATGGTAAACTAAATACCATTAAACATAGAACGATCAATATGTATGGAATCTTCTTCAACAATTCCCGCCTCCTTATAAAATTGTTATTTATCAATAGTATATCGTATTATTGGTAGTTTTTCTTATTCAAAAAGTTACATTTTCACATGTTTTTCTATTTTTTCGAATCTACCATAGACATAAAGGAAGAGGTAGCTTCCAATTTCAAGCTACCCTGCCAACATCATACTTGGATATCAATTGTATGTCCGGCTGTTGGATGTGGAGCATCTAACATTTCAACTAACTGTTCAGTGTTTTGCTGTTGCATCTCCATCGCTTGCTTTGTAACAGCTAAAGAGACATTTTGCATAAGATTTGATTGATTCATTGCGATAGATAAAGCTGCAATATCCATTCTAGTCCACCTCCTATTTCATTTATCGGCTAATTTTAGCGTTCATCAAGCAATTTTCTTATATTTGTCCATAACTTTCATGCTAGTAATTAAAAGTGTCAAAGCGCTTTTCATGAAAAATAATAACGACGAAATGCTTGCACATAAAAACAAAAAAACATCTACTGTGCTACATAAGACGCAATAGATGTTTTTAGTTTACATTTTATTTTCAATTGTTTGCCAAGCTTCTTCAAAACCGATGCCTTTTTCTGAAGAGAACACAATGAGCGGATCATTTTTATCCATATCTAATGTTTCCTTGACAACTTTTTTATGCTTATCCCACTTACCTTTTGGAATTTTATCTGCCTTCGTTGCAATAACGATACAAGGAATACTGTAATGTTTTAAAAAATCATACATCATACAATCATCAGCAGTTGGAGGATGACGTAAGTCTACAATTTGAACGACCGCTTTTAATTCTTCACGGCCCGTAATGTAACGTTCAATCATTTTCCCCCAAGCTTCACGCTCGGTTTTTGAAACTTTGGCATAACCATATCCCGGAACATCGACGAAAAACAGTTGTTCTTCGATTTTGTAAAAATTTAGCGTTTGTGTCTTCCCAGGTTTAGAAGAAATACGCGCTAACGCTTTACGTCCAATCATTCTGTTAATGAAAGATGATTTCCCAACATTTGAGCGACCTGCTAATGCAAATTCTGGCAGTCCATCTTCTGGGTATTGGTCCGGTCTTACTGCACTTATGACCATTTCGACATTATGGACTTTCATTTCTTTAAAAACCTCCGTCTAGTGCAATTGCTAATACTTCATCAGCAGATGACACTAGTTTAAATGTTAAATTTTCGCGTACACTTTCAGGAATATCTTCAATATCACGTTCATTATCTTTTGGACAAATGATCGTTGTTAAGCCTGCTCGGTGTGCACTTAATGTTTTTTCTTTCAAACCGCCAATTGGTAGGACGCGACCACGTAATGTAATTTCACCTGTCATGCCTACTTCACGACGAATCGGGCGATGTAAAATCGCAGAAACTATTGCTGTTGCCATCGTAATACCTGCTGAAGGGCCATCCTTTGGTACTGCGCCTTCTGGTACATGGATGTGGATATCATGTGTCTCGAAATATTCCGAATCCACATGAAGTTCTTCTATTTTTGTACGTACATAGGACAATGCAGTTTGTGCCGATTCCTTCATAACATCTCCGAGTTTCCCCGTTAGCTGTATTTTTCCTTTACCAGGAGTTAAAGAAACCTCGATTTGCAACGTATCACCACCAACGGTTGTATACGCTAGCCCAGTTGCCACACCAATCTGATTTTCCTCTTCTGCTTGTCCATAGCGGAAACGGTGTTTTCCAAGGTATTCGATAACCGATTTTGAACTTACAGTAACACGTTTCTTTTCCCCAGACACAATAACTTTAGCGATTTTACGGCATAGCGTTGCGATTTGACGCTCTAAGCCACGAACCCCCGCCTCACGCGTATAATAGCGGATGATATCCAGCACCGCTTCATCTTTGATAACAACTTGTGTTTTCTTCAAGCCGTGTTCTTTTAATTGCTTTGGTATCAAATGATTTTTTGTAATTTGAGCCTTTTCAATTTCTGTATAGCCAGCAATTGAGATAACTTCCATACGGTCCAACAAAGGCCCAGGGATTGTACTTAAATCATTGGCTGTCGCAATGAATAAAACGTTAGATAAATCGTATGGTTCTTCAATGTAATGGTCGCTAAATGTGTTGTTTTGCGCAGGGTCCAACACTTCTAGCATTGCCGCTGCAGGGTCTCCTCGGAAATCATTAGACATTTTATCGATTTCATCAAGTAAAAATACCGGATTAATCGTACCTGCTTTTTTCATCCCTTGAATAATACGACCTGGCATAGCACCAACATACGTACGACGATGTCCGCGAATTTCAGATTCATCGCGCACGCCACCTAAAGAAATACGAATAAATTTGCGATCTAAACTTTCTGCAATTGAACGTGCCAATGAAGTTTTACCTACACCTGGAGGGCCAGCTAAACAAAGAATTGGACCACGTAATGAATTTTTTAACTGACGCACAGCTAAATATTCTAGCACACGTTCCTTTACTTTATCTAACCCATCATGATCGCGGTTTAAAATTTCCTCAGCATGCGTAATATTCATTCGATCCTCGGTTGCCTTTGTCCAAGGTAAGGATACTAACCAGTCAATGTAATTGCGAATAACACCACTTTCCGCGCTAGCACTCGGCAATTTTTCATATCGATCAAGCTCTTTTAATGCCGCTTCTTTTGTCGAATCAGGCATGCCTGTTTCATCGATTTGTTTACGCAATTCCGCAACTTCACCAGTTTTTCCTTCTCGATCCCCTAGCTCTGTTTGAATAGCTTTCATTTGTTCGCGTAAGTAATATTCTTTTTGCGTACGCTCCATCGATTGCTTTACTTTCGTATTAATCTTCTTTTCAAGGTCCAGCACCTCTTGTTCATCATGCAAGCGAATAATTAAATGATCTAAACGTTTTTTAACATTTAACATTTCTAAAACTTCTTGTTTATCCGCAATTTTGATTGGTAAATGAGAGGCTATAATATCAGCAAGGCGGCTTGGTTCTTCAATATCAGCCACTGTATTAATCGTTTCTGTCGTGATTTTGTTGGAGGATTTAGCGTATCTTTCAAAATACGTTAACAATGTACGCATTAAGGCTTGCGTTTCCACATCTTTCTCAACTTTATCCTCTTTTACATCAATATCAACAACTGTAAATTTCTCTAATGCTTGATAATTAGACCAAGTTGCACGCGCAACACCTTCAACTAAAATACGTAGTGTGCCGTTTGGCAATTTAAGCATTTGCTTTACATACGCCATCGTACCGACTTGATATAAATCCTGTTCTTCTGGCTGTTCATCGTGCATTTCTTTTTGTGTCACCAATAAAATCAATTGGTCCTCTAACATTGCTTGTTCAAGCGCCGCTACAGAACGATTTCTACCCACATCAATATGTAACACCATCGACGGGTATACTAAAAGTCCACGTAAAGGCAATAATGGTACATTTGTTGTTTTTTGAATTGTTACCATGCGGGTATTCACCTCCGTCAAAAATTTTCTTGTTCACAATCCCGCGCTTCTAGTATGTGTTTAAAAAACCGATTCACACTATCTATTCAAACGAGCCAAAAATTTCATCTATTTACAGTCGCCGGCTTTATGTATGAATAAAAAGCTGACTCTCGATATGTGCGAACATTGCACAATCGAAGTCAGCTAAGTTACTCTTTTTCTCATAACAATAGACAGCTTTGTCTGTTTATTATGCTGAAGTTTTTGTGTCGCTACCTTCATCGAGTTCAGTGCCATCTTCAAGAAGCAATTTCGGTTTCTCTTTATCCGTAATTGTTTTTGCCGTAATGATACATTTTTTCACGTCATCACGTGAAGGTAATTCGTACATTACTTCAAGCATTGTTGACTCAATAATTGAACGAAGACCACGTGCACCTGTTTTACGCTCAATTGCTTCCTTTGCAATTTCAGAAAGGGCACCTTCATCAAACTCAAGCTCAACACCATCTAGTTCAAGCATTTTTTGATATTGCTTCGCTAGCGCATTTTTTGGTTCCGTCAAAATTTGTACAAGTGCAGCCTCATTCAATTGTTCTAGGCTTGCAAGTACTGGCAAACGACCGATGAATTCTGGAATTAGACCAAATTTCAACAAATCTTCAGGAATTAATTTCGACATTAATGAACCTTCGTCCACTTCAACTTTATTAGGATCTGAACCGAAACCAATCACTTTTTCACCTTGACGACGTTTAATGATGGATTCAATACCATCAAATGCTCCGCCTACGATAAATAAAATATTTGTTGTATCAATTTGTAAAAACTCTTGGTGTGGATGTTTACGTCCGCCCTGAGGAGGCACACTTGCAACAGTACCTTCTAAAATTTTTAGCAATGCCTGTTGGACACCTTCTCCAGACACATCACGTGTAATCGATGGATTTTCTGATTTACGTGCAACTTTATCGATTTCATCAATATAGATGATCCCTTTTTCTGCACGTTCGATATCATAATCTGCTGATTGGATTAATTTTAATAAGATATTTTCAACGTCTTCACCTACATAACCAGCTTCTGTCAAAGAAGTAGCGTCTGCAATTGCGAATGGAACGTTTAATATACGTGCTAATGTTTGAGCTAATAATGTTTTACCGCTACCAGTTGGGCCGATTAACACAATGTTCGATTTTGCTAATTCTACATCATCAATTTTACTGTTTGTATTGATGCGTTTGTAGTGATTGTAAACCGCAACCGCTAAGGCTTTTTTAGCACGCTCTTGTCCAATAACATAATCATTTAAAATCGATAAGATTTCTTTCGGTTTAGGAATATCTTGGAAATCGATTTCTTCCTCAACACCTAGTTCTTCTACAACGATTTCTGAACAAAGTTCGATACATTCATCACAAATATAAACACCAGGACCTGCAACTAATTTACGTACTTGTTCCTGCGGCTTCCCACAGAATGAGCATTTTAAATTGCCTTTTTCATCATTAAATTTGAACAATATGTTTCACCCCTATTCAAGCTACAATCTTACAAGATTATTGAATCATTATCAAATAAATTGATTGCAACATTTACGTCATGGCGCAAATGCATCTAAATTTTGAATTATTTTCAAGTCTATTCAAACGATCTACCAGTTAGCTAAGTAATTGCAGCATTTGCGCAAAAACATTAATGGCTCTCTACTTGCTGTTCTGCAAATAATTCGTGTTGATGCGAGCTTTCAGACGAACCCATGACAACTGTCTGATTTTTCAGCTTCATTTTCGAGGTTTTAGCTCCCTCAGTCGTAAAACCTAAGTGCGTTCTTCCATTTTAACGGAGACACTATACTACTGCTACTTGTCGGCTTTACTACAATGAAGTTAAAGTTTAGCATCGTGTAAAAAATTAAACAACAATACTATGTATAAGATATTAACTAAAGTTGCCTCCAAAAGCATAACAGTTAGTAAAAATTGGATTTTTTCATTCCTCGACCTTGAGAGGTTGGGGCCCCTTTAGTCTAAACTAAAAAGCTATGTGTGATAAAACAAGGCACGGTTTAACGCCGTACCTTGTTTTCTTAATTTTTCTATCTAGTTACGTTAAAAAATCTTATTCAGTAATTTTAGCGTTTTCTACTAAAAATTCAACTGTTTTTTGGATTTTGATATCATTTTCAAGAACAGCAGTACCGCCTAGTGCACCAGTAATTTGTTCTTTCGTCATATTGAATTGAGCTGCCATTTTTTCTAATTCAGCTTCGATGTCAGCTTCAGTAGCTTCAATTTTTTCAGCGTCAGCGATTGCTTCAAGTGTTAATGAAACACGTACACGGCTTTCAGCTTCTTCTTTCATTTGACCACGTAAATCTTCTTCTGATTGACCAGAGAATTGGTAGTATAGCTCTAGGTTCATACCTTGCGTTTGTAAACGTTGACCGAACTCTTGTAACATGCGATCTGTTTCAGAGTTAACCATTCCAGCTGGTACTTCAAACTCTGCATTGTCAGCAGCTTTTTCTACTAATTCATCACGAAGTGTAGCGTCTGATTCAGCTTGTTTTTGTGATGCTGTTTGTTCTTTAATTTTTGCACGTAATGCTTCTACGCCTTCAACTTCTGGATCTAATTCTTTTGCAAACTCATCGTTTAGCTCTGGAAGTACTTTTGTTTTTACTTCTTTTACAGTCACTTTGAAAGTAGCTTCTTTACCAGCTAATTCAGCAGCGTGGTATTCTTCTGGGAAAGTTACAACAACGTCTTTTGCTTCGCCAGCTTTCACACCTACTAATTGCTCTTCAAATCCAGGAATAAATGAGCCTGAACCGATTTCTAATGGGTAATCTTCGCCTTTTCCGCCTTCAAACGCTTCCTCACCTACAAAACCTTCAAAGTCAATTACCGCTGTGTCGCCTTCTACGATCGCTTCATCTTCTTTGATTTCAAGTTCAGCTTTACGAGCTAATTGCTCTTGGATTTGCGCTTCAACTTCTTCGTCTGTTACTTCAACTGGAAGTTTCGTAACTTCTAAGCCTTTGTAGTCGCCAAGTTTTGGTTCTGGTTTCACTGTTACTTGTGCAGTGAATGAGAAATCTTGACCATGTACGAAGTTTTCTGTACCAGAAATTTCTGGGTAATCAACTGGCATAATACCAGCTTCGTCGATTGCTTTTGCATAAGAATCTGGAACGATGATTTCTAAAGCATCTTGGTATAAAGATTCAATTCCAAAACGTTGTTCAAACATTTTACGAGGCATTTTACCTTTACGGAAACCTGGTACGTTAATTTGTTTTACAACTTTTTTGAATGCTTGGTCCATCGCTGCGTCTACTTCTGCAGCTGGTACTTCAATTGTTAGAGTACCGATATTACCTTCTTGTTTTTCCCATTTTGCTGACATGTATAAATACCTCCAAAATAATCTAATTTCAATCACGCTTGACGTAATTGCGTCCGGATTTGTTTGAAAAATCCGCAACATATGCCAGCGACTTAACATTTAGCTCAAGTTTTCATACCCTACTAGAAAGTTAAAGCCATTGACATTAAATCCGCCTACTCATGTGAAGTAGAGGATTGGGTTGATCAATTTTAAATGTTAGACAATTTATTCGTAACTACGATTTTGACAACCATTTTAGTATATCATAGATGCGTATAGTTTCAACTTATTTCATACTTCATGGAGTTCTGTTAGTTTTTCTAACATTTGTAAAAAGTCAATGATTTCATAGTCCATTTCCTGAACCTTACCAAGCATCGATTGTACAAAATCTATATAGCTATATGCAATATCATCGGCTTCAAAAGGAAACCATTCAAATGGATAAGTAACAATAGCATGCTTAGCCATTAAATATTGTACCATTTCCAACGTTGATGGGTCTTGTTCTAATTTAGATTCGATAATTTTTTTTATTTCATTATATTGTTTTAATTGATTTGGCAGTGCCAGATGTATTGGATTGACTGTTTTGGTTTGTTTAAATTTTGAAACGATGATATCAATCGAAACTTCTTGCTCAACAAGTAATATTAACGCAAGACTTTGCACAAATGGGTGGATATCAGCACATTCGATAATAGCCTTTAAGGGTTTTTTTAATTGTCGTACATTCGTATCCATTAAACGATGCAGTCGCAACGATTGTTCATTTGGTGTTAGTGCACTAAACTTCTCCAAGTCATATTCTTGTTCTTCTATAAGTTCTTGTACAGCCTCTCTTTGTTGAAGCTTTTTAGCCACTTCACTATTTATACTTTTTAAGCGTTCGAATTTTTCTAGTTGTGCTTCAGGAAGTACTTTTTCTTCTATCAAAGTAGTTATTATGGACTCCACTTGATGGTATTCCTTCAACTGCATACATATTGTAATGTATAGTTCCATTACTTCCACATACATTGAGGTGCCTAGAGCTAGCAGTTGTTCACACACTTCTTTTGCCTTCAAATAGCCCTTCAGCTCATATAAAGCATAGGCATAGGCACATAAGGCTTTTTCATCTCCACTTTCATATAAAAACGCCTTTTCAAAGCATGCGACCGCATCTTCATATTGGTATTTTTCCGCAAACATATGACCCTCTCGAATTAATGTTTGGATGGCACCAGGAAAAACAACAATATTGTCATGTTTAATAACATGACGCTTATGCTTTGTCATCTTCTCACCTCTTTAGATTTACTAATTGTTTATTTTTAACAAAAACTATTGAATTTCTATTCATATTTTGTAATAAATTGAATTATAATTAATAATACCCATATTTTTTCCTTCATAACAGACATCGCTATATTCATTGTCAGCAAGACCAATACAAGTTGTTCATAAGGAGTGTAATACATGCCATTAATGGATACAATCATGGAATTTGATAGTCGCATCTCCCCCGTTTTTGAGGAATTATCTATTAAAGTTATATCAATTACGACAGCACACGGTCCGCTACAAGATTATTCAATTGACTTTGAATTTTTTACACAGACAAAATTAAATACATTTACAAAAGAAGCAACGACACATATTACAAGTATGCATGGGAATATTCCTGGCTCCATCTCTATTGGCCATCAACATCAAGCGTCACTTTTTATTATTCCCCAAAGCGTTCATATTGAATGCAACTATAAACTTTTGCAAATTGACACTAATGATATGAAACGTATTTTACAGCATCCTCATCCCACTCTCTATTATAGTGAGTGGCTTTTAGATGCCATCAAAAATGCTAGTATCCTTATGGAATTAAAAACAAATCAAAATACAATGATTGAATGGCCACTCGGCATCAAATCGGCTGTTATTTTATAGGAAGCAAAACTAATTCCGTTTATGTATATCGAGTATAAAGTGATAATAGGGTTGTTTGACTTCTGCCTACAATAGCGTTTCCCCTCTCCCATAAAGTGAAACATACGAGGAACCTTAAACTACGCTCTCACATAGGGAGAAACTTGCAATGAAAATAACATCATAAACGTTAGGACGAGCTAAACTCCTGTCTTATACATTAAAACTACATTTAACCGAGCCTTGGGCATACTACAAGTATGTCTTTTTGTCGTGCATCAACGATGGTTGTCCAGCCTTTGCGCTATTATCATATCAGCTTTCTATAGATTGCGGTATTCCTATTGTCAAAGTAACCATTAAATAATTCGCTACAGACAAATTTCTTGAGTAAAAATGTATAATGAACGAGAGATTTATTTTTGGAGGCATTCATCATGGAGATTAAAGAAGCATTACAAACATTTTCATCTATGACCCTATCAGCACGACAAGCATTTTTTAACAAGGAGGGCGAATGGCTACTAAAGGAAATGTTAGCGCATATCGGTTCAACAGACGCAGAACTACGCGATCACCTTATCTATAGAATATTTATCGACTTATTGAGTGATAATTTACTAAGCGCTCAGCAACTACAATATTTATTTGACACAGCAACTGGTGAAGATTTCTTATACGCTAACATTGGAGAACAAATGACGGATAGTGTTTTCACCCGCTCTTTTTCAGCTTTACTAGTAGCGAGCATTTTGGCAAAAGATAGTGAACTCCTTATTTTAGATGACGCAAGCTTACAATCTTTCTTTAAAAAAATAGGGCGTTATTTGTTACTTGAAAATGATACAAGAGGTTATATAGAAGGTAAAGGCTGGGCACACAGTGTTGCACACGGAGCAGATTTAGCGGCAATAACAATTAAACATCCGAAATTTGATTTGCAACACGCTCCTTCTATTTTACATGCATTCAAACTAGTAACTTGGAAAGATGTTGTTTTTATCAACGACGAGGAAGAACGCTTAGTCAATATAATTGAAGCATTATTAGCAAGGAATTATTCTGAGGAAGCACTATCCGAATGGGTAGAGCAAGTTTTTGATAAATTCGAAATGCATTTAGTAACACAAGGCTATAATCAACGCTTTTTTAGTGGGCGCACTTGTACATTGAACGCAATGAAGACTTTGTATTTCGCTTTAAAAATGAATAACCTAGCACCAAAACTTCAAAACACACTGTATTTGCAAATTGCAAAGTGGTTGAAGCTCGGTTCCTAAATGAAGGACAGAACATCCAACGCATTTGGATGTTCTTTTTTTCGAATACTAATATTAATATACTAATATTTGTTAATTTTTCAAATCGTTTAATTATGTTAACATAATTTCAACAATGTTCCAATATACCCCTTTATAATCATCCCTTACATAGAAAATTTATCCTTTCAGGTACCTAAAACCGACTTTTCTTATACTCCTTTTTTAGATAAAACGCAACTAAAATGTATCAAAAACACAGTCGCATCATGGACTTTATTACAAAACATCGTCTAAAATGTGAAATGATAATTTTCACAAAAAATTTGTTTACTTAGTTAAATACGACAAACGCAGTATTTTCAACGTTTATACAGTGTTAATTTAACAAAACCTTAAAATACCAATAGTAAAATAGCTTTTTTTGTTCAAAAAATGTTCATAATCACCCCCTATTCATTATCAGTTCTATAATTAAATATTTTTTTTTCTGGTGCTGCGGGCGTATAATCCTATATGCAAACAAAGACATGATGCGACCATCTACATTGAAGAATTGTCCATTTTATGGTGCATACATCATCATGTTTGTGAACGCTTGCAAAAGACCAATCATTTACTAGACTTAATGCTTCATATTGAACCATGCCATTGTCATTGTTAATGCAAACGTATTTGATTGGTACATCAGATAAAAGAGGTGACCTCAATACCCACTATTTATAAATGTGAATCAATACTACTACACATGAAATTTATGAATAGCCGTTTTATAGAAAGGAGTCAAACATGAATAAAAAATTTAGCTTAATGTTATTAGCATTTGGCGCTATCGCAATCCTTTCTGGTTGTGAACCATTAACTGTTTTCAATCCAAAAGGACCAAATGCTCAAACATTATCAAACACAATTATTTTATCCATTATTACAATGGCAGTTATTTTACTAGTCGTGTATGTGCTTTTTGCATTTATGCTAACAAAATACCGTGCATCAAAAGCTTCTGCCGATTATGAGCCACCTCATGAAGAAGGTAGTCATGTACTAGAAATTACATGGACAGTTATTCCTATTATTATCGTAGCATTCCTAGCAATTGTTACTGTAAAAACTACTAGTACGGTAGAAACAACACCAGAAGGTTATGACAATAAAGAACCACTAGTTATCTATGCAGCATCTTCAAACTGGAAATGGCACTTCAGCTATCCAGAGCAAGGTATTGAAACTGTGAACTATGTAAACATTCCAACAGATCGTCCTATTGAATTCAAACTGTATTCATTCGGACCAATTACAAGTTTCTGGATTCCACAGTTAGCGGGTCAAAAATATGCGATGAGTGACATGTTAACAACTATTCACCTTGCAGCTGATGAAGTTGGCTCATTCATGGGACGTAACTCAAACTTTAATGGTCGGGGATTTGCGGAAATGGAATTTGAAGCACAATCTATGACACAAGCAGACTTCGATCAATGGGTTAAAGACGTAAAAGCGAACGAAAAACCATTAACTGAAGAAAAATTCAAAGAATTATTAGCAGCTGAACATGTAGGTCGTTCAAGCTACTCTTCTACTCACTTAGATTTCAGCCCTGCACCAATGGCACATGGTGATATGGATATGGGGGGTATGGACCATGGTGACATGGACATGTCTGACGAAGATATGAACCATGAAGATATGAACCATGAAAATATGGACCATTCCAAAAAAGATGCCGAAACACATTCACACTAATTTCCAAATTTGAAAGGAGCGCATCCTATGAGTATGGAAGAATTATTCCATCCACTGCAAGAACCGATGATTTTAGGCGCAGCTATTAGTATCGTAGTTGGTGCAGTAGTTGTCGTAGCAGGCCTTACGTATTTTAAAAAATGGGGCTACTTCTATAAAAACTGGCTATCAACAGTCGATCATAAAAAAATCGGTATTATGTATATCGCCGTTGCACTTTTAATGCTATTCCGCGGTGGTATCGACGCACTTTTAATGCGTGCACAAACAGCAGTTCCTGATAACGGACTACTTGATGCACAACACTATAATGAGATTTTCACTACGCACGGTTTAATCATGATTTTATTCATGGCGATGCCATTTGTTATCGGTTTAATGAACATCGTTATTCCATTACAAATCGGTGCACGTGACGTTGCGTTCCCACGTCTAAACGCTGTCAGCTTCTGGGCATTCGCAGCAGGTTGTGGTTTACTGAACCTATCATTCATTATTGGTGGTTCACCAGATTCAGGTTGGACAGCTTACTTCCCATTAGCGGGTACAGAATTTAGTCCAACTGTTGGGAACAACTATTATTCTTTAGCACTACAATTATCAGGTATTGGTACGTTATTGACTGGTGTTAACTTCATCACGACTATCTTTAAAATGCGTGCTCCTGGTATGACTTTAATGAAAATGCCAATGTTTACTTGGTCAATTTTAATTACAAACGTTATTATCGTATTTGCATTCCCAGTATTAACTGTAGCACTTGCATTAATGATGTTAGACCGTCAATTCGGTACAAAATTCTTTGCGATGACAGATGGCGGTATGGACATGCTTTGGGCCAACCTATTCTGGGTTTGGGGACATCCTGAAGTTTACATCGTTATTCTTCCTGCCTTCGGTATTTTCTCTGAAGTCATTGCAACATTTGCTCGTAAAAACTTATACGGTTACAAATCAATGGTAATGAGTATGGTTGTTATTTCATTACTATCATTCTTAGTATGGGCCCACCACTTCTATACAATGGGTCACGGCGTTATGGTAAACAGTGTATTCTCTATTACAACAATGGCGATTGCTGTTCCAACCGGGGTTAAGATGTTCAACTGGTTGCTCACAATGAGGCACGGTAAGATTCAATTTACTACCCCAATGCTTTATGCACTTGGCTTTATTCCGATTTTCACAATCGGTGGGGTTACAGGTGTAATGCTCGCAATGGCAAGTGCCGACTATCAATATCATAATACGATGTTCTTAGTTGCCCACTTCCACTATGTATTAATCCCAGGTACAGTATTTGGTGTACTTGCAGGTTACCACTTCTGGTGGCCAAAAATGTTCGGTTTCCGTTTAAATGAGAAATTAGGGAAAGCTGGTTTCTGGTTTATCGCTATCAGCTTCAACGTAGCGTTCTTCCCTCTATTCATTTTAGGTTTAGATGGTTACGCTCGTCGTATGTACACTTACTCTGAATCTACTGGTTACGGTCCACTTAACTTGCTATCGTTCATCGGTGCACTTGGACTTGCAGTCGGCTTTGCGTTAATTTGCTATAACATTTACTACAGCTGGAAACATATGCCACGTAACGAAAAAGCAGATGTGTGGGATGGTCGTTCATTAGAATGGGCTACTCATTCTCCAGTTCCTGAATACAACTTTGCAGTAGTACCAACAATTACACGTTTAGATGAGTTCTGGTTTGCGAAAAAAGAAGGTCGCGATATTACTGCAGGTAAAATCGAGAAAATCCACATGCCTAACAACACAGGTACGCCTTTCTGGACAAGTGGTTTCTTATTCCTAGCAGCATTCTTCGCAGTATTTAGTCTTTGGATTCCAGCCATCATCAGCATGCTTGTTGTATTTGGCTTCATGGCTCATCGTTCATTTGAAGATGATCATGGTCGTTACATTTCAGTTGAAGAAATTATGGAAACTGAAAAAAGTTTGAGAGGTGATAAATAATATGAAAATCGATTCTTCACTTCCATTAGAATATAGTACAGAAGAAAACCGCTTAAAGATTTTTGGATTCTGGGTTTTCCTTGGCGCCGAAATCATGTTATTCGCTACACTCTTTGCTGTTTACTTTGTGCTTCACAATCGTACAGGCAGTGGCCCGAATGGTGCTGAGATTTTCGAGTTAACACCAGTATTACTAGAAACATTCCTACTTCTAGCAAGTAGTTTTACAATCGGTCTTGGCGTTCATGCTATGCGCCTTGGCAACAAAAAAGCAATGATGACATTCTTCATCATTACACTTATCTTAGGTCTTGGCTTCTTAGTTATTGAGATTGACGAGTTCGTCACTTATGTTCATGAAGGTGCAACAATTACAACAAGTGCATTTTTATCTTCATTAATGACTTTACTTGGTACGCACGGTGCCCACGTAACATTTGGTCTCTTCTGGGGCGTTGCAATTTTAATCCAAGTAGCAAAACGTGGCTTAAACCCACAAACGGCTAACAAAGCGTTTATCTTCTCACTGTACTGGCACTTCCTAGACGTAGTTTGGATTTTCATCTTCAGCTTCGTCTACTTGAAAGGACTGATTAGCTGATGAAGGAACTATTCCCAAAACAACATGTGATGGGCTTCGGCTTCTCACTATTATTAACAATTATCGCTTTAGCAGTTGTGAAATTTGATATGTCTTACAATATGGCATTTGCAATCCTAGTAGTGACTGCACTTGCGCAAGCAACTGTTCAATTAGTATTATTCATGCACATCGGTGAATCTGAAGATAAGAAAACGTTATATACAACAATTCTATATTCAGTATTCGTAGCTGTTGTGACAATCCTTGGTACATTATTTGCAATGATCTGGGGTTACTAATAAAAATGGCCGAGAAAATGATCCTCATTTTCTCGGCTTTTAAAATACAACAAAAAAGCCAGTCTCGAAAATATCGAAACTGGCTTTAGTTTGTTTAAAAATAGTGAACTTGCTCTAGGCTGTTATACGTTCATTAAATTCGTATTAGCGAACGATTAGCACATCACATGTAGCTAAACGGACAATACGCTCCGCTACTGAACCGATGACCATTTTTTCTAACTGATTTAAGCCTGTTGCACCACATACAATTAAGTCTACAGTAGGCAGTTGCGTAAGAATGCTTTTTGGTGAACCCGTTTCTACAACAGCCAATACCTCTGTTACGCCGGCTGTTTGAGCCTCTAATCTTAACTTTTCGATTTTAGTAAGATGTTCCTCTTTCAATTTCTCTGCATACTTTAAGTCATATGCAGTGATAGCACCAAACGACTTCGTATCAATCACATTCACTAGTTGTAATGTTGCGCCATATTCTTTTGCCAATTTTACCGCACGCTCACACGCTTTCAACGACTGTTCAGAAAAATCTATTGCTACAGCGATTCTTTTATAATTCGTAGCCATCATTAATCCCCCTCATCTTTTCTTACACATTCAGAGTTTTCTCAATCATTATATCATAAAGAAAATAGATTCCCCCTTCTATCTGTAGCATAACTAGTAAAATAAAGATATTGACCGTCTACTACTATATCTCGATTCAGCCAAGACTCGAAATAACCCATTCACAATATGCCCTTTCCAAATATGTTCCAATACGCTATTATGTATGTATTTAACTATACGAAGATAGACAAGGAGAGGCTAATGGAAGAAGTTAAAGTCGTCTATGCATTAATTAAAAATGTCGATTATCATATATTAATGGTTCATAATCATGAAGGGCATTGGTCGCTTCCTGGTGGCAAAGTGGAAACAGATGAAACGCTGATAGAAGCTACAATCCGTGAAGTCCATGAAGAAACAGGTTATCTAGTAGAAGTAGGTAAATTACTCGCGGTAAATGAATCAAAATTAACAAGCAGGAATCATCACGCTTTATTTTTCACTTTTGAAGCGCAAGTTATAAGTGGGGTTGAAGAAATAGCATTGCCCGATGAAATAACCAACATCGAATGGGTACCTATTGAAATTGCTAACAGTAGAATGCCTTATTATAGAGAAGGAATTGACAAACTTTATGAAAATCACGCGCTCTACTACGACCAAGGTACAATATAACAAGCTGGCATTTAACGATACATGACCACTATAAATTAAAAAACTATTTTAAGAAGATTTGTCACTAAGTTCATAGGCATAATAAAAGCCACTACTTTTTAAAAGTGTGACTAGCGTAAAACAATTGGTGTAAAGACTAGTGAAAATAAGGGAGAACTTTATCAGCCACTACCTTTTCGCCAACTTCTATCCATTTACTTTTATCATGTATATAGCCATCCTTATCAAGCGGTGTTTGGAATTGGCTCGCTCCCGTTGCATCTAGCAAAGAGCCCTCATCATAATCCAATCCGACATTCGTTACATGTTTAATAACAAATGGGTTTTGAAAGCGAATTTGTGCATCATAAAAATCTAGTTCACCTTGCGTTACAATAAAAGGCACTCGCAAATAGATGGTTTCTCCACCCTCACTTGATAAAATCGTATCAAAACTTCCTTTGTGATACTCCCAATTGCCTCCAATTGTAAAACCATGTCTTTCTATATGATCACGTAAGTAACCAAAGCTTATTTCTTTTCCGACGATATTAGATTCAATTTGTAACAATTAGATACCCTCCTTTGCTGTTGATTGCAGTCTATCCTAAAGACACGAAATACAAACAAGTTTATTCATAGTGTTTTTTATTTCTTTATTCTAAACTCGATTTATTTAAGCAAAGTTAAGTTCTCTGTTTGCATAAAACCATTTCCAGAAGTACAGATACGTTTTAAGCGCTTCTCTACGCTCCCTATTACCTTTTCTCTTCATATAAAGGGAAAGAATCATCCAATGTTTAAAAGAGCGTACACATGCTGTTAGAAAGCTTCAATGAATAGGTTTATTGTCAGTCATCTCAAAAGACACTGAAATAAAAAAACTGTAGACAAATCCCAAATTGCTTTGAGTTTGCCTACAGTCTTAAGCATCGTTGAAGATGCCTATCGTCAGTTTAATAAAAATTAAAGTTTAACGATGTTTGTAGCTTGAGGTCCACGTTGGCCTTCTTCTACAGAGAATTCCACTTTTTGACCTTCGTCAAGTGATTTGAAACCGTCACCTTGGATAGCTGAGAAGTGAGCGAATACATCGTTTCCGCCTTCTACTTCGATGAAACCAAAACCTTTTTCTGCGTTAAACCATTTTACTGTACCTTGTTGTGTCATTTAAATGACCTCCATTAATTGTATTTAATAATATCCGATTTCCTCAAAAGAAAAAAATTCACATATTACAAAAAGTACCGAACAAATAACACGATTACTCTTTGTAACATGTGAATTCATTGTTTCTTCGCAAACGATCTTATTAATTTCATTATATACTACAAAATTTCTTTTGTCTAGTGCTAGTATAAACAACTTTCAATTTCTTTATTCATCTTCTTTTAAATCTTTTCAAAAGAGGCTGGGACATAACTAAAAAAATTTAAGGTACAGAGGAAAGGTGTTCATACATTTTTGCTATATGAAGAACTTAGCTATTCTTGCTTTTGCAATAAATAAAACAATAGAAGGGTTCACTAGTTGTTGGTAGCGGAGGTGGTGACTCCTGCTCAGAACAGCACACAATGTAAGACGCGGGCATTCCGCGCGTTAGCGAGGGTTGCGGCTTACGGTGCTGAGCGGAAAGCACCGCTGTAGCGAACAAACAATGGCGCAGCAAAAAAGGTGTTAGATTGACTGCAATCAATCTAACACCTTTTCTCTTTTGTCCCAGCTTCTGTTCACTCTTTATTATTTCTCATTAAACCATAATTGGTCTTGATTATCTACATCACCATTATAATTAATACATATTTCTTCCCCAGCCTTAATGTCTTTGAAAGCAAAGAAATCAAATGTCTGGTTTCTAAAATTAATCTCATAAGTTGCATTTGGTTCATAAGAATGGTTAAACAACATCCCATAACCAAGAAGAATTGCAGATTGACCTATACCATATTCAAAAGCATAATCAGCAAGCAATGTTTGCTCGATGTATTGATGCTGTTCATTTGGATAAGAAATGACTGGTGCTTCATGCAACAGCTCTCCTTTTTGGATATCGCACGTAGCAAATACCCCTCTATTGAATTCTCCATCACTTAATGGAGATGTTTTAATTTCTATCATATTCGTTCTCCTACTCACTATTAAAATATACTTACAACTGTACCATTAATTTAGTCCATGAGCTCATTTTTTTAATCTTTTGGGCAATTTTTTTCAATTTAAATCCATTTACGGTCTTTTAAAAGACAAAAAATTAGGTAATCTAATGCTTCTGGTAGCTATTTTCATTGCAAAAAAATCGTGCAGCACATCACCATTCAAATGCGCTACACGAAATATAGTTTGTCAAATCAATTTTTAGCATTGTTTTTTAATAGATGATGAAGTATAACCACTATGATTATTAAGCCAATAAAAGTACCTGTATTATCTGACTCAATGGCAAAAAATGTAGGAAGAACAAATAAATTGAGTATAAAGATGAATGTCGCCATTATCAATAAAAATCGATATATCATTTTATTAATCGCTCCTTACTGTTCTGTTCCCAAAGCATAGCTATCAGCTCTTTAACAAGTTCTAGCTTAGACAAAGGGAATTATTGAACCCAATAATCGTAACGACCCTTCACTAATCCTTTAGCAATAATATAATCGCCTGCGATTACTACATTGTTAAATGTTTCATAACTATCTGTTATATTTAAAGATAAATGCTCATATATTTTGGTCACTTTTTGCTCGTTTCCATTGATATAAATTGTATCATTTACTTTTAGCGGGAACTGAATCGTTATTTTATGGTCGTGCACTTCACTTGCTAAATGATAAGTTAGCTTATTATTTACAAGTGCATAGCTAAGAACTCCTGCTAGTTGTTTGCCTCCAGTAATTTCATCATCATTTACTAGTTGCATATAGCCTTGCCAGCGATTACTAGCAGTCGGTGAAAACTCGGCTAAATAGTAATCTGGGGCTGTTTGTGATAAGGAAATCTTTTTCGTTGCATCAAATAAAATGTTCGACGGTTCAGCTAAACTTAGTAGCTCTTTGTCCATGATTGGCGTTTTGGATAAAGCACTTGCAGGGAGGTATCCATATATTTTATTTGAAGACACGTAGGCACGACCATCTGCTGTTGTGAAATAGACTGCAACAGATGTGCCCGTCTTTAATGATTGACTTTGCCAGCCAGGACGAACGGATACATCAACATTTTCTTTTACATATTGAATAGTTCCTTCAGGTAAATTGGAAACATAGTCTTGCGGTACATATCCCCATACATAATCAATTGTTGAATCCGTTCTTGGATTGTATTCTACTTTTACATAATCTCCACTTAGCTCGACTACTTTAAAAACAGCTCCATATGGCGTATGCATAATAGTTTTTGCTGAACTACTCGGGGCTTCTTTAATAGAAACGCCTTTTGCTGAGCTTGAAAATATAGGTGTTCCAACCGTAAACTTTTCACCTGCTACTTGTTGTTGAATAGCTAACGGAACATCCTTGTAAATCACTAAATTGGTTGCTTGTACACGATAGCCGCCACTCATCTTGTATACTTTGCCAACAGTCGAATACTCATGGCCGTATACACGATAAAATTCTCCTTTCTTGACAACGAGTGAGGTGAACGTGCCATCAGCATTTTTTTTATATATTTTCACATCCTTTGAAAAGGTCAACTTACCTGTTTGCCCTTTTGTAATTTCCGCACCATCCCAAATAACCTGTGCTTTTATATTTGATTGAAAGCTTAAGCATATTATTAGCGTAAAGAATACTATCCATTTTTTCATAAACACCATTCGCTCCTTTTTATCTATTTGTCTATCTCCACTATTTTGTTCAAGCGTATAGTCGCAATATAATACTCGTAATTGTTACAGCAAAGGCTTCCTCAAAAGAGAAAGCCTAGCTAACAAATTTTAACCGTGAATGAATAGGGCGTACATCAGTTAATGGTAAGCCATTGCGCTTTTAATGCTGCGACAGGTAGTGGTCGGCTAAACAAATAACCTTGCGCATAGTCACAGCCAATTTCGGCTAAGAATTCGTATTCTTCCGCCCCTTCTACTCCTTCCGCTATTACTTTCAAATCGAGCTGCTTAGCTATCGCGATAATGGTTTTGACAAGCGCTTTGTTTTCATCATCTTGGTTCATCCCAATAACAAATGATTTATCAATTTTTAAGGAATCCAATGGATATTTATTTAAATAACTAAGCGAAGAATAGCCTGTACCGAAATCATCCATTGATAAACTGATTCCTAGTTTTTTCAATGCATATAATTTTTCAATCATTGACTCAGCGTACATCGCAATACTCTCCGTAATCTCCAACACAACATAGGATGCATCGAATGACGCATTCTCTATTGCTTGCTTAACATTTTCTACAAATGTTGATTCAAGCAGCTGCTTCACCGATACATTAATACTTATTTTTAAAGGCTTATTTGTTTCATTGTGCCAACGGGCTGTTTGTGCTATGGCTGTAGTCAATATCCATTTACCTATCGGAATAATCATCCCTGTTTCTTCCATAACGGAAATAAATTCATCTGGGGTAACTTGCCCAAGCACCTCATTATTCCATCTAATGAGTGATTCCATAGCAATAATTTCATTCGTTTTCACATCAATAATAGGCTGGTAATAAAGCTCAAACTCCTCATGATCTAATGCTGTTCGTAATTGCTTTTCAATCATCATCTTTCGATAGAAGTGTTGTTGCATTTCTGAAGTAAATAATTGATAGTTATTTTTCCCTCGTTCTTTTACGTAGTACATGGCTGTATCTGCATGCTTAATCAATGTATTCGCATCATACCCATCATTAGGGAACGTGCTAATACCAATACTCGGTGTAATGAAATACTCACTTCCATCAATCCAAAACGCTGTATTAAATTGACATAACAAATCTTTAGCAAATCTCTCACTTTTAGTAGCATCATAATCAGGCAGTAAAATGGTAAATTCATCTCCACCGAGTCGATAGATCGTTGCCTTGCTATGTTTTTCTTTTAGCAATATTTCAATACGCCTTGATACTTCAATCAATAAGAGATCACCCACATCATGTCCAAGTGAATCATTGATATATTTAAAACGATCGAGATCAAAGAACAATATGGCATTTTGACTTCCTTCAAGTTTTGCTTGTTCTAAAAGCGCTATTAAATCTTCATTGAACATCCTTCTATTTGGTAACCCTGTTAATGCATCATGATTAGCTTGAAACTTGATTTCATCTTCATAGCGCTTGCGTTCCGTAATATCAGTTGAAACTGCCAATAATGTAGCACTATCATTTATATTAATCGGAACTTTAACCGTTTGTACCCATACAACTTCCCCCGAAGCGGATGTAATAGCTTCTTCTTTTATAAAATACTTTTCTGGCAATTTAAACGTATTATCTGGATTGTTGCATTCTTCTCCATCAGTGAAGTCAGCTAGTAAATCGCCGTCCGTTTTCCCAATCATATCTTGAAAGCTCATGCCCATTAACTGTGCATACGATTTGTTCATTAATGTATAACGACCACTTTCATCTTGCGCATAAATATAATTAGGATTTAAATCAATGACCCTGAACAAAAACTGCTTTTGCTCGTATAGCTTTTTATTCATATTATTAACAATTTCAAAATGCATTCTACTCGAAAGAATCAAGATAGAAATCGCAAAGACTAAAATAGCAATCGAGCTTGGGTACAATCTAGAAGTTGGAAACATATTTAAGTAACCAATAGCAAAGCCGATGGATGTGAAAATAGTAAAATAAAATAAAAAAGAACGTTCACTTTTATGTTGTACATCTAAACTAATCAACAAACAAATAATAATTGTGATGATAAATAGAAATACATTAAAATTAAAAATCCATGATAGCTCTCCATCAACAGGAAAGTAAAAAACACTTGTATCTATTTGAATACGTTCTAATCCACGAATACTTTTAGAGCTCCATCCTATTATGTAAACAAATAACGCAAACGCATAAGAGATGAATACAGTGGTCCGATTAACAATAGTCCCCCACTTTTTTTGATACTCCGATGGGAGCATTTCTTGAACAATCGTATACCCAACGTAAAAGATGGTTGGTGTTAACATGATTGACCCAAATCGAAATAGTTTAAAAAAGAACATAATGGTCTCTTGGCTAAACAATTGAACAGCATATAAAAATGAAACATCTATATGCCAAAAGGACGCCAAAAGAAGAAATAGAAAAATAATTTTGGATAGTTTATTTTTTTTGAATAACACTAAAATCGTAATTCCAACACAAATGGGAATACCAGATAACAAAAGTAAAAAAATAAAAAACATATAAAGAGCCTCCTAAGTATGTGTCAGTAATAAACAAGCATTATTCCCGCTACTACCATGAGTAGTGATACATACAGACTCTACCGCTTGATGCCTCGTTTCATAAACAATCGGTGTATCTTCAAATCCATGCCCTAATGTTTTAATCGTTGGCGGGATAAACCCATATTCCATTGACAACAAAGAAGATATGATTTGCATTGCTCCCATTGCACCAAACGTGTGACCAATCATTCCTTTAATCGAAGTAATGGGCACATTTGAACCAAATGTTTCTTTCAAAATAAAGCGTTCGATTTGATCATTCAATGCTATGCCTAGTGCCTGACTGTTTATATAACTCGGTAGTGTATCCCCAACCGTTTCTTGAAAAACGTCTAACATATGTCTACCAGTACTATCAGAATTTAATAGTTTCTGCCCTTCATTTCTCGAAATAACACGCTCAACCTTCCCATAAATGCTTTGCCCTCGTGCATTTGCAGATTGTCTACGTTCTAAAACCATAACGCCAGCTCCCTCGGATAAAACAAAGCCTTGATGCAGTGTTGAAAAGGGAACACCCGCTTTTTCAATGGAGCACTCCGTTGAAAGAGACCTCAATTTTTTAAAGCCATTAATAGTCCATTGGCCTAAAGGAGCCTCTGTTCCTCCTACAATGCAAGCATCAACACTTCCAGACTCTAATAATTGTTTCCCTATTAAAATGGCATCTAAACTAGCACTGCAACCAGTTGTGACGGTAAATGCAGAACCACACGATCCGATAGCTTCTGCAACAGAGCTCGAAAGCGTGTGGGTATCAACAAGCGCAACCCCATGAATCGGGAATTTTCTTAAATCAAAACCATCCGCAGCATATTTTTCGATTTCCAAAATCGCTCCAGCGGATGTACCCATAATGACAGCGATTCGATGCGGTTGAACATCTTTTAAATTTGCCATTTCCATTGCATCCAATGTCGCGGCAATTGCCATTCTTACAGAACGTGGATGTCGGCGATAATTTACGCCATTAATCTCCTGAAAGTTTTGGTCAATCACGCCCGCAACGATGTTTGCTTGAGGCTGATGAGCATTGTTTAAATTACTCTGTGTACAAATACCTTTTGTTAATACATTTAAAAAACTATGTTTATCTAGAATTCCAGGAGCTTTAATGCCATACCCTGTTATGACTATGTCGTCCAATACAATCACCTTCACGCGTTAACTTTATTTTATTATATACAACTAAATCAGACATAGCCATATTGGCAAGCCTTAAGTTCTAAATAGGTGATTGAAATGAATAATTTGTATCATATTTAAGCAAAAACTCGTAATATTTTAAGCAAGGTTTTTCTTTTCATCTAATATTTTACAAGCAAGAATACCATTTTTTATGGAAATAATAGTATTAATTGACGATTTTGTGGTTATATTCAACCCACTTTTCCATTTCTCGCTCAACGGCTCGATTTTGCCATTCAAACCAAATGCCGCTACATTCACTGCAATGACTTTCTACTCCGCTTTTATTGTGTCGATCTTTACATGTAAAGACCGTCTTTTTACGACAGCTATAGCAGTAAATTTCTTTATCTTGATTAAATATCACAACAATCAACTCCGACTTTTTCTTAAAGTACTTTCCAATTACTATGTGAATTATTCGTTACGTTGATTTACAACGAACACTAGAATGTCCTCTATTTTGGTTTATCATGTCAACAGCAAAAGCCCTTCTAACCGTTGGAGAATGGTAGAAGGGCTTTTTAATGTAAGTAAAGTATTTTGTAAAGTCGGAATAAGAGCTGCATAACTTTTCTATATTACTTTGCACTAGGTGGAATAATCTCTGCAATTAATAGGAGAAAAAACACCAGTCCAATTAAACAAAATAATACCGAAGCCAAAAATATCGGACCTTTCTTGGTAGTAAATTGCTCGTTTTTGTGAATGATTCCTGTTTGAGCAGTAACTTGAACTTCATTGTATCTAGCCATTGGTCCACCACTACTCAAAAAGTAAAAAATTCCACCTGCAATGGCAAAACCAACAAAAAACATAATTTCGATAAATCGAACAGAGAAAAACGATGCAATCAAGTACGTAATGATTCCTTCTACAATCAAAGTGACTAGCATAATGAGTACATCTTTCTTTCGCAAATGCCTAACTCCCCTTCTTTATCTTTTTTCTTCATATACGATTAAAACTCTGGAAAGTTCCAATTTTAAACAAATAATGTAGCTTTGTACTAAAAAAAGCACTTCAACCATAAAAAATGGCTTTGAAGTGCTTTACCTAAAGTGGAAGATACTTTATTTATTAGCTTTATAAGCACTTAGAAATTCTTTTACCTTTGTGCTATCTGCTGTTAATTTTAGGCCTGTGTCAACAAGTGGGGAAACTGTTGAAACGGCTGGTTTTTTATTACCTTGATAGAAACTAATAAATTCATCTTGGTTGATCGAGTAAAGGATGGCTTTACGCAAGTCTGCAGATTTCGAAACTTCACGGCCTTTTGGATTGATTAATAAATATGATACAGCATTACTATCCGCTGTTTTTAACGCTAAGTTTGCATCACCTTTTACAACATCAATTTTCGTTTCAGGCACAGATTGTAATACGTCAATTTCACCATTACGAAGAGCAGAAAGTGCTGAGTCATTATCTTCAATGAATCGAACGTTAATATGATTAATTTTCGGCTCGTTTTCAGTCCCTACTTGGTAAGCTGGGTTTTTGACAAACGTTGCTTCATAATCATTTTTTTGAACTAAAATGTAAGGTCCAGATGCCGCTAAATGATTGGCATATGTTGCCCCTTCTGTTACAGTAGCTTGGTCACCGTATGCCACATTTACATTTGGGTCATAACTTGCTACGTCAAATGTATTGACTGCTTTAACTGCCGCTTCAGACACAATTCCGCCCGATTGGTGAGCTAAATAGTTTAGCACTTGTGGGAAAGGATTCGGTGTTGTAATTTTCACAACTTGATATTTACCTGCTGCATTATCTACACTCGCTTCGTCCGTTACAACTTGTGCAATCGCTGCAGGAAGTTTAGCCGATAATTCATCTAAAACTGATTGACCGTCAGACGTTTTCACCGCTTCAAGTGCAGTTATATCTGAAACAATTTCTACAGAATCAATATTCTCATGAATAGAGTATGTGCGGTGATCTGGTACTGAATTTTGATCTTTTGCACGCTGTAAAGAGAATACAACGTCTTCAGCCGATACCAAGTCGCCAGTATCTACCGCTTTGCCATTTTCCACCTTAGCAAAATTGATATCATCACGTAAGACGAAATAGTATTCTTTGTTATTTTCGGAAATTGCGTGATGATAAGATAGTGAACCATTAGAAACGACCTCATCCGTATCAGATAAATTCACTAATCGTACATACATATTAGTATTTAATGTATTAATGGAACCGTCATTTCCTTTTACCGGGTCAAGAGAAGTTAAGGAAGCAATCCCTTGATGTAAAACTAATGTATCTGTTGCATTTTTAGCGGTATCATTAAATGAAATTGTTTCCCATGCTTGTGCACGTGATTTTGGTAAACGGACAGTGTCTGGATTTACTTCTTTTGCATAAATCCCTTGGAACTTTTGAGAAATATATAATGGTGCAATATACGCATTATCAAACACTAATGCTTGCTCTAGCTCTTTATACTTCTCTTTTGCAGCATCTCCCGTTAACGTACTCGCTTCATCTATTAATTTATCGATAGTGGCATCGGCAGTCACACTGTAATCTCCACCTGTTTTAAATAACCCTCTTACTGCATAGTCAGGATTGCCGGTTACAGTTGTCCAGCTAGATACCGCTACATCATAGTTGCCAGCATCTTTTTGTGCCGAGTAAGAACCGAAGTCTGGTTGAATATTTAACTTTACTTCAAAACCATTTTTTACTAATTGGTCTCGTACAATATTCATATCTTGTTCTTGTGAAGCCATCCCAAGCACTTCAAGAACTGGTTTAGTACTAGCTGTTTCTGATTGATCATCTTTATTTTCTACATTTGATTTTGTTTCTACACAACCAGCTAACGCAACCGCAGCAACAGTTGCTGATGTAGCCAATGTAAATAATTTTTTGTTCATCTGTCTTTTCCTCCAATATAATAAGTTAATTTGTTTTAGGATCAAGGGCATCACGTAATCCATCGCCGAAAAAATTAAACGATAAGACGAGTAACATAATGCATAACCCTGGGAAAATAGCCACATAAGCATTGGTTTCTAAATACGTACTACCTACTTTTAAAATATTGCCCCATTCTGGTATATGCGGCTCTATACCGAGGCCAAGGAAGCTTAAACTACTAGTCGATATGACCGCTCCGCCAATTGTTAAAGTCGCTTTTACTATCATCGGAGCAAGAGCGTTCGGTACGATATGTTTAAAAATAATGGCGGCATCTGATACGCCTAGCGCCTTTGCTGATTCAACAAATTCAAAATTGGCAATTTGCATGACATTGGCGCGCATCGTTCGTGCATAGGTTGGAATAGCCCCTACACTCAATGCAATAATTAAGTTCACTGTATTTGCGCCAAATGCTGCAATAATTGCAATAGCTAGTAAAATGCCTGGGATAGCATATAAAATATCTAGCAAACGCATGATAATGTTATCTGTATTTTTTCCGTAATAGCCTGAAAACGCACCGAGTGCTCCTCCTATTACAGCTGGTATAATTGTAGAAAAGAAACCAACAATTAATGAAATTTGAGCACCAAATACGATTCTAGAAAATAAATCCCGACCAAAATTATCAGTTCCGAGCGGATAATCTAAAGATGGCGTCTGTAGCAAGGCACTATAATTATTTTGCACGGCAAAATCGTAATCAAATGTCCATGAACTCACGACCGACAGCGAGAACATAAAAATAATGAAGAACATGCCGAATACAGCCATCGTATTGCGCAAGATTTTATTCCATATTTTTTGCCATTTTTCTACTGCCGATGGATCCGTATTACGTGCTTTTTTAATTAACGTCAAGCCAAGCAGTAATGAAAATAAATTGCCAGTTAGTGTAGGTAAAAGTAACACCACACCAAGGGGTATCATCCATTTTGGCGCATTACTAGCCGTAACGTAACGCGCTACAAGTATAGCCATCACGGCATAAAAGACAGCGAGTGCTAAAAACGCACCCATTGCGAATAAAAATGTATCGACTACATACGGCTTAAATAAATTGAGTGCCGAAATACCGATAATAAAAATTTGTGTAATGAAGGCATAGATGGCAAAAGTATATTCTGCCGTTTTATTTTTTGTTGCGAGCATAAATCCGAAACCTGCTGCAAATACATTACCCACTAGTACTGTTAGCATTAATGGGTAACCAAGCAATCTTGTTCGCTTTTGAATTTCTCGTTGTTTAGCTAAATCTTTTTTTATTTGCCACGTTGCGACCCATACATATAAAGTCGTAGCAACGTAAATGATAAATAGCCCAAGGATATAGGGACGCCATACACCGTCAGCAAAATTAAAACTATTTAGTAAAAACAACACTGAAAAAATAGCAGAAAAGACAATGGTAAACTGTGCATTGACATATTCTTGCGTTATTTTCATTAGCAGCTTAACATTCGAGATGAATTTCACACTATCCCCTCTCCTCCTAAGATTTCTTCATTTTTGAACGAATACGTGGATCAAAGAATGCATATAGCACGTCGATCACCATGTTGACAATCGAAATCGTAATCGCAATATAGACAACCCCTCCAAGGAGTGCCGGTATATCCGGAATAAATTGTTTATCAACGATATAGCTACCAATACCACTGATGTTAAAGACTTTCTCTGTAACAGAAGCACCGCCAAGCATACCACCAAATAACAGACCGATTACTGTAACAATAGGAATCATTGCATTGCGAATCGCATGCTTGGTGATAACCATGCGCTCACTCAATCCTTTCGCTTTGGCAGTAATAATATAATCCTCATGAATCACTTCAAGCATGCTTGACCTTGTCATGCGAGCAATCGACGCTGTAATAGAAGTACCTAATACAACAACTGGCATAACAATGGATAACCAATTATTCGGATTATACGTAGCTGGGAACCATTGTAATTTTAATGAAAACGTTAAAATAAAAATCAAACCTTGCCAGAAGCTCGGTATGGATAAACCAATAAGTGCGATAAACATAAACGCATAATCTGCAAAAGAATTTGGCCTTACCGCTGAGATGATCCCAACAGGAATGGCAATCGCCACCGCCATTAGTAATGACAATAGGGCAATTTCCAATGTCACAGGAAATTTATTCATAATACTTTGCGTAATATTTTCCTTGCCTTCAAACGAATTACCTAAATCAAACGTAAACAGTCCAGATAAAGAATGCCAAAGCTGCACTAAATAAGGTTGATCGAGTCCATAAATTTTATTAAAATTTGCGACTTGTTCAGGTGTTGCCTCAATACCCAGCAAATTGCGAGCAGGGTCAAATGGTGATAAATATAAAATCGTAAATACTAATGTGGCAACACCAACGATGACAAAGGCACTTTGAACTAAACGTTCAACGATAAACCGACTAAATGCGTTACTACATAAGATAAGGAAAATATACATAAAAACACCTGGAATAAATGACAAAACTAAAAACAGTGGATTTTCAAGCAGTTCACTAAAATAGCTTTTATAAGAAGGCTTTGCTAAACCATCGTTTGCTAATATTTTTTCAACTTCTCTATGTAGCTTTTGTTCTGTTAATTGATTAACAACCAAATCCAGTTGACGTTCATTCAGTGATTTATTAAAAAATGCAGCCTTTGTTTGTTCCTGTAGCCTATATTCCGCTGCCCAAGCATGTACTTTTCCCTCTGAAATAAATTGTTGTTTCATTTGTGCAAACAACGGCACATATAAATTTTTATCCTTTTTTAACAAATATAAAAAATATGTAACAACATGAACTGGAAATCCTAGTAAAAATAGTGCAATTGAATAACTATGTTTCCTCGTTATCTCGATAAAAACCCGCTTGAAATAATAATTTCCATCAAACTTTATAATATTCTGAAAATTAATCATGTATTTCCTCCTTTCTTCGTTTACTATAGTAGTAAGGTATGAAAATCAAACGAAATAATTTACATCACAGGTTATATTGTACAATCCCTACCTGTATAGTATAGTATGTATGAACGACTACATTTCGTCAATAAGAATATTTAAAATTTATAAAAGGATGAGCATTCAATGAGTGAAAAAATTCTTGAAATACAAGATTTACGCGTTTCTTTTATTACTGGTGAAAGTGAATTTGAAGCAGTAAAAGGGGTAAACTTTTATGTCAATAAAGGAGAAACAGTCGGCATTGTAGGCGAATCTGGTAGCGGTAAAAGCGTAACGGCTCGATCCATCATGCGCCTTCTCCCTTCCCCCCCTTCTTTTTTAAAGTCTGGAACAATTCTTTTCCAAGGGGACAATCTAGTGACACAAACGGAAAAACACATGGAAGAGATTCGGGGAAAAGATATTAGTATGATTTTCCAAGACCCCATGACTTCCACTAACCCAACCATTCGTGTTGGTGAACAAATCGCTGAAGGTTTAATGAAGCATCAAAAAATGACTAAAAAGCAAGCCTACAAAAAAACGATTGAATTATTAAAATCTGTTGGTATAAAAAATAGTGAGGAGCGTTATCATCAGTACCCGCATGAATTTAGTGGTGGTATGCGTCAACGTGTCATGATTACCATGGCTCTTGCCTGTAACCCTGCCCTGTTAATTGCTGACGAACCAACAACAGCACTGGATGTCACAATCCAAGCACAAATTTTAAGCATAATGAAGCAAATGCAAGAACGTCTAGGGACATCTATTATCTTAATTACGCATGATTTAGGTGTAGTTGCAGGTATGTGTGATCGTGTCATTGTCATGAAAGAGGGAGAAATTGTTGAGGAAGGCACTACGGAAGAAATATTTGCGAACCCACAGCACCCCTATACAAAGCGTCTGTTAAACGCATTGCCAAAGCTTCATGAAAAAAAAGAAGCGAAACAGCCACCCCATCTAGCACAAGATATAGATTTAACTGTACCGCTTGTTGAAGTTCGCAATTTATCAAAACATTTCGATTTAAAGAAAGGTGAGCTTTTAAAGGCAGTCGATGATTTATCATTCCGTATTTTCCCTGGTGAGACATTGGGGCTCGTTGGTGAATCTGGTTCAGGCAAATCCACAACAGGGCGTACGATTTTACAGCTCCATGAACCAACAGATGGTGAAGTGTTGTATAAAGGGGTGCCTGTTACACGCTTATCTAAAAATGAGTTAAAAAGTATGCGACGTCATATGCAAATTATTTTCCAAGATCCCTATTCATCACTAAACCCTCGTAAAAAGGTGCTTGATATTATCGGGGAAGCGCTTGATGTACATAAATTAACGACATCAACAGAACAACGTCGTGCCCGAGTTGAAGAATTACTCGAACTAGTAGGCTTAAAAAAGGAACATGCTTTACGCTACCCTCATGAATTTAGTGGCGGGCAACGCCAACGTATTGGCATTGCGCGCGCTTTAGCTGTCGAGCCAAATTTTATAGTATGTGATGAACCACTGTCTGCTCTAGATGTTTCCATTCAAAAGCAAGTTGTGGATTTACTGAAAGATTTACAACAACGTTTAGGTTTAACCTATTTATTTATCGCCCATGATTTGTCGATGGTCAAACATATTAGCGATCGCGTTGCCGTTATGTATGGAGGAAAAATTGTAGAATTAGCAGAGAGCGAAGAGCTGTATGCCAACCCACAACATCCTTATACCAAAATGTTATTGCAGTCAATTCCGATTCCAGATCCAGCCATTGAAAAACAAAAGAAACGCCAAGTCATGACCGAAGAAGAGTTGATGGTAAACCGTTTTAACTTAGACAATACACAACTTGTAGAAGTTTCTAAAGATCACTGGGTTGCGATGTAACAAAGCACAAATGGTTTTTGTGGCGATTTCATTTGTGCTATTGGCGATTCCAGCGATTTTAATGGCGATTCCAGCGATTTTAATGGCGATTTCATTATTTTTTTTTACCCCAATGGATAAACACCCCTCCACTTCTTTATAGTTTACATACTATATATTGAAGAAAGGAGGGATTTTCCATGGGATACTTCGGCGGAAATGTAGGAGGCAATTGGAACAACAATTATTGCGGTAACTATGAATACGGTAATAACAATGGCTATGGTTCAACATTCGCTCTAATCGTTGTATTATTTATTCTTTTAATTATTGTTGGCGCTACTTTCATAAATAGCAAAGAAGACTGCTAATTCTAACATACAGATTCATTGCACCTCTCTATAAAAAAGGGTTATTCCCAGCCTAGTGACCCTTTTCATTGTGTTTCAAAATAGACGAGCTGGTTGAAATACTATCTTTACATTTCTCACTAGCTCCCGCTTTCATACGAAAGAAACAGTCACCCTGCTAATTTGCATGGATGACTGTTTTCATTATGAGCAAAACTATCTCTTCATTGTTTGGACTCTCCTTATGGTGATTAGCCCTCAAACGCTAGAAGCCGCTATTATATGAATGATTTGCTTTAGCGCTTTATCAATTCAAAAAGCTTTCTAAACAGCATAAACGCTCTAGAAAGCTCTTGGAAGGTTATTTATATTTATACTTTAAGCGCACCACGGAAGCCTCTTGCAGCATAGTAGGAATCCGCTCCATTGTGGTACATAAAGACTGTATCGTAGCGACGATCACAGAAGATGGCCCCGCCCAGCTTTCTAATATTTGCAGGTGTTTGTACCCAGCTCGACGTTTTTAAATCGAAAGTACCTAGTTCCTGCAATGCTCGGTATTGTTCTTCTGTTAAAAGTTCAATGCCCATAGCCGTTGCCATATCTATCGCCGTATTTTCTGGTTGATGCTTCTTCCTTGACTCCAATGCTTCACGATCGTAACAAACACTTCTGCGACCTTTCGGGCTCTCCGTTGCACAATCATAAAAAATAAACTCTCCCGTATTTTCGTCATACCCTACGACATCAGGCTCACCGCCAGTGCTTTCCATTTCATTGAGTGACCATAGTTTTTCAGCTTTCGTCTCGAGCTTTGCTTGTACTGAAGTCCAATCAAGACCTTGATGGCGATTCATATTTTTCTCAAATCGCTCTTGCAAAGTTTGAAGTAATTCCTCACATTGTTCGAGTGATAATGCATTATTTTTCTTTGACATAGTTGTTTCCTCCTTATTATTTCTAACTTTGCTACATAACCTATTATTTATTCATTATCTAATAAATCTCGTCCTTCAGTAAACCTTCTGAACTTAAAATATACTTTGTCTGCTGTTCAATGCTTGAAAATGATTCGGTAGCAAAAAAAACACCATTAATATGTTCATCTTTTAATCTGGTTTGTAAATTAATATGTTCACTCGTAAATGGGTAATAAATTATTGCGTAAAAGCTAGCATTCGGACAAATTTTTTTAAATTTTCTCGCCTTATTGATGATTTCATCCGCTCTTTTATGGATATCTTGTTTTGCCTCAATTCTCCTGACATCGATACCAACCTTATAGGGCGCATTGGATGGATGTACTGCATCTAATTGAAAGTTTTCCCCATCACATTCAAACTTAACTTTTTTAAAATCATCCGTTCTTGCATTCTTTTTTAAAATAGTAAGAATCGCTTTTTCCCAACTACCTTTTAATTTTCTTATTTCTTTATCTACATAAAACCATCTATCCAGCTCACATATTGCAGGAATTGCAAGTTCATTTGGTAACATCGGTTTAATATAACCTGCTAAAATAGCCGCTTTTTCTTTCGGTAACTTATCACTATATGTATCAATAGATATATCTAAATCTCGCTTAATCGCCCTTCCTGCAACATTTACCGTCGCTAAAATGGATTTGACCACGATAGGGTAAGCGCTAAATGCATTCGCTAATTCACCAGCAGTCATATTACCAAAATTAATAAATGGTACTTCTTTTATAAAAATAAAAGGTTCGAATGCATGTAATAAAGCATTTTCGACGATATTTTGTCTATCTGACACACCATGAACTTGTGCTACTTGTTCTCTATGGCTACTATACTCCGTCAATTTTTCCCCTTCTTTCTTATAAGAACAGCATCCTCATAGTAAATTTTATTTTTCACATATTTCGAAGATTTCGTATTAACATTGGCTAAATGATGTTTCACAACATCTCGTTTAATAATTTGTGCTTCTAAATTAAGGGATTGAGCCATCTCCACATACATTTCTCCCAGTTTAGCTTCTACATCTTTATAATAAGAAGATTGCACCACAAGACAAGCTTGTCCATTTGGTTTTAGTACTCGTTTGATTTCACGTAACGACTCAAATGCATCTCTAAAATACTGTAAAAATATAGGTAGGTAATAACTTTGGGAGGCTTTTGCATGATGTTCTTTCACCTGTTTTAAAAAAGAACAAATACAACTACCCCACTTTTCGTTTATGACTATATTTTTATCAGCAATAACAGGAGCTCCCATAGTTGCTCTTCTCACTCTATCAAAATCCGTATCTTGTTTATAACCTAAAAACAATAATTCTGGCTTTGTAGAAACAGCGTAATCAATGCGTGTTAAATACGGAGGAGAAGTAATGATATTATCTGCGGTACAATCAGAAAAAATCATTTGTTTACTATCCCCTTCATACAAAGAGGGATAGGAATAGCCATAATTTAAAATATTCGTATAGTATGTTTCTAAGTCTTTTATCATGGCCTTTACATAATGATAAAATAAATGATATGTATCTACTTCGTCGGTTCTCGCTTTACGTATTTCATTTACTAGCCATGTTGGATTTTTACCTACCTTGAATTTCCCTACGTACCTTAAACACCTAAATAGAACGGCAAAGTAAAAAGCTCGTATTGTATCTGATAATGGTGCATCTGAAATATCGCTGTGATGCTTACAAACATCGTCGATAGCTAGTTGAATTTTATTTAACACATTCAGATGTTTATCACTTACAAATTCTAATGTGTCTTCATTATTTAAAAATTCATCTTCTGCAAGTTTGACATGACTAGCCGTTTCCTTAATAGCATTTCCGATACTATCCAAATTCAATTCAATTAAATTTCTAGTTTTAGCTTTCGAAAAAATGACCATCACTGGGTTGATATCTATACCAAAAGATTTGATTCCTCTCTTTTGGCACACTAAAGCCGTTGTCCCACTGCCCATCCAAGGATCGAGTACAATCGAGCTCTCATTAGCTCCTAAATAATCTAGCATATCCTCCACAAAGTATTCAGAATAACTCGCATAATAGGGATGCCAATTGTGAATACCATTCCGTTCATTTTTCCCTCTTTTAGCTGACCTTATATTTTCTGCTAACATTTACTGACACCATCCATTCAAACGCCATGTATTATTAATCAACTAACTAACCTCTAACCATTAGTAAGAAAATCACATGTAATTCATGTATTTGCTAATTCTTATAGAAGGCAAATGCTGCTAACTAAAAGCTATTTTGTGCTGTAAAAACTACTAACTTACTAAACACAGTACACAAATTTTATAAACAAAATCCTTCCTAGTCAATTTTCAAATAAATACAATATAGAATTTTATAATTTTTCGTAAAAGAATTGCAAATGCTATTCTTTTTAATTGCAGCATTTTGCTATCATTAAAAAAAGGATAAAGAGGGGTCTATATGAAAAAATCAAAAATTTATATTAACCGTTATTTTATCTTTACTTATAATCGTTGTTGCTAGTTTTTTATTGCAATAAAAAGTCGAACCTATTCTGCAACAGATGTATTAACGGACGCTAATTTCAATGCAGCCAATCCAACTGTCACTGTTCATAGAGTCAATATAGGCTACAAAGTTATATTTACAGACATAAAACTCCCCGAAGAAACACAAAAAGAACTTATAGAATCTTTTAAAAACGCCAAATTTGAAAAAGCATCAGTATCCTTGCTTGATTATGATTACCGAATCAACTTCACATTAAATACAGGTTATGCGATATTCTGATTCACATAATAAATCACTGACTGTAAATAAGTACCAAAGAGGACTATACAATCTCAAACGATAGCAATTTTTTTACTATTTTAAAAAAGACGACACAATCAAAGGCACTTACAATTTAGTAAGTGCCTTTTTCATTTCATACAAAACGAAAACAACCAGTCGCCGCTATAATAGCGACAACTGGTTGAATCATTTGCAATGAAAGCTTTTTATACTAAACCTTTAGACGTTGAAAAGTTTTGTAAACAATCAGAACTTACACTGTACGAAACGACTTTTTCCTTGTATTTCTTCACGATATCAACGTGATTATCGTAATTAAAAACAAAGAAGTGTATATCCTTTTTGCCTTTTTTAAAATTGATAACAAATGGCGTAATATTTGATTCAGGTTCTAAAAATAACTTTTCATTACCTGGGAAAATATAATGCTTTTTTAAAAACGAAGCTTCATTAAAATAGTTAGTAAATCTACTTTTTTCTTCTTCTTCTAAATTCTTTCCGTTATAGGTTACGGTAACATCTTTTGCATCCAGTTTTTTGTGCAGTTCAAATTTACTGACAGTCCACCCTACAACGATGCTTGGAGGACTCATTACCAATTTAACAATAGATCCAATGACTATTGTCATAACTAAACCCCATGTCATATCTTATCAGCTCTTTCATAATTTATTAATGTAGTAGCAAGTAATTAAATTGTATCACCTTCATTGCTCCGTGTTTCATTAGAGGGGTGTTTTCAACCACCACTCATTCAAAAGGGATTTACATTTATTGTAACCATCTAATTGGATGTTATTTTGCCCATACATTTATTTTAGAGCTAAAATATAATGTTGATTTAGATAGCGCCTATTGAAAATTGGAATTCAGTAAATGCCCCATTCAAAACCATACCATATAAGATTTGAATATCAAATGAAAGTATTGTGACATAATAATAAATAGGGTAATTTTTAGAACATTTTTTTCAAAGAACAAAACTTTAAAATTTATTAATCATCCCAACTATCATTCCAGATATATAAGGAAACAACCAGATGAACCATACCACCATGCTTAACTTATGGAACTTTTGCTTCATTTTAGAGTCATTTTTCACCAACACAATAGAAGCCCAAATGGCATGAAATAACATTAACACAATAGCTAATAAACCTGTTACGCCATGAAAGCTAAATAAAGATCCTTCTGTAGCCATTTTTTCCATCATGGTCGTTCCAAGCGTATCGCATATGAAGCCTATCCAAAAAATAATCACATGCCACAATTTTAATGTTTTTTGGAATTTTTCTGACCATACTCCTACTGTATAAAAAATTAGTGCTGCTGTAATAAATATTGTAGCCATTATTAACATTTCAATCACCCGATTCATAGCAAAAATTTAAATGTACCTTTATAAGAATGCATACACTTATTGCCCAGATATATTTTACAAAGGCAAGATGAACAACAGATGAACTGGTTAAGATATATTTCATCAGTTTTTTAAGGACAGCGCTGTACATTGGTTAATTATTACTAATATTGTATTATCTATAGTGGGGGTGAATATTAATGGATGAAATAGACATTTTAAATAAAGAAGCAATCAAAACAGATTTAGCGTTAATTAAATCTTGTTTGCGGTTAATCAATCAAACAGTCACGTTAAGCAAACGAAGAGGAGAAACGTTTAACGCTTCAGAAAATGAAGAAATACATATGTTAATTTCAAAAATTGATAGGGACTTGCACAAAATTAAAGTAAACATCGAGTATGAAACAAACCATACGATGTAACGTTAACCTTTTTATTTGCACGAATTGCCATTATCTATAGCGTAATATTATATAAACAAAAAGGAAGCGATTAGAGCTTCCTTTTTAAATATCCAACTATCGTTGTAAGCATAACGATAAAAGTATTAAATTCGTTGGATTAATCAAATGTGACAACATTTTGCACGACCGATACCTTATAAACTTCTTTCGTGCTAATTAATATCGTTTTAAAATGTTCAGTTTCAGTAAATGAATACCAAGGCTTTTCATTGAATCCATTAGACAGTTCTTCTACAAAGGTTTCTTGTCCAATATTATTTTTAATTTTATATTCTTCTTCACGGCTTTCGTTAAAGTAAAACTTCACGGAATATTCATAATCCATTAGCCTGCACCCCCCATCTACCTATATCATGGGACAAATGGGCATGAAGTAATCAATAAAAAGACAATCAAAATGGAAATCCTGCTATGGTTTCATACAGGAAAATTCTAGAATCCTTCATTTATAGATGTTACTATTTTAAAGGTAAGGATTTACCAGATGCATAGTATTTATGAATAATCATTTGGAGGTAACAATGGAACAAAAGCTTATAAATCAATTGAACGAGTGGCATGAAGTAGACGAACATCAACGAATTGTCGATACCCTTTTAGCAATTCCTGAAGAAGAACGAGACGATGAATTGATTAGCATTTTAGCTAGAGCCTATAACAATTTGGGTCTTTACGAAGAAGCGCTCAATCATTTTAGTAAAATTTCTGAGGCAGGTAAACAAGATGCGCTATGGCATTATCGGGTAGGCTTTGCTTTCTATTATTTAAAGCGCTATGAGGAAGCAGCTCAAGCTTTTAGCATGTCTGACCAATTAGATTCCGGAGATCGCAGCACCGAGTATTTTTTAAGACAGAGTACCCTTAAAGCCAAGAAGCAAAAAAGTGAAGCACTTCGACTTGCCCAGAAGAAAGCTTACTCCGAGCGTGGTGGCTCCGTAGAAAAGAGGATTCCTTTTTCAGAGATGTCTCTAAGTGCATTTTGGGAAGATAGCGAGTATGCAAGAACATCCTATCAATCTGAGCCACCGTCGGATGAATTAATTGCCTATATAGAGAAAGAGCTTGGTTATAAACTCCCCGCTTCGTATATTTATTTAATGAAGCAACACAATGGCGGAGTACCGAGAAATACTTGCTTTCCAACAGATATCGCAACTTCCTGGGCGGAAGATCATATTGCCATTACAGGTATTATGGGTATTGGACGTGAGAAAAGCTATTCCCTATGCGGAGATTTGGGTAGTCCGTTTATGATAGAGGAATGGGGATATCCAGACATTGGAGTAGTTATTTGTGATTGTCCTTCAGCCGGGCATGATGTCGTGATGTTAGACTATCGAGCATGTGGTCGAGATGGTGAACCTGAAGTGATTCATGTCGATCAAGAAGATGATTATGAGATTACGTTCCTTGCCGATAATTTTGAAGCGTTTATCAAAGGCTTAGTGAATGAAGAACACTATGATACTTCTGAAGAAGACAAAGAAGAAGCCCTGGCTAAAGTAGCGCATGGGAAGTTTTCTCCTCTGCTGGAGGAGCTGTGCTCTCGTGTAACAGAGGTGGAACAAGTGGAACAGAAAATCCGTAGCATATGTACACAGATTGTCGAAGAGAAAGGCCATTTTAGTTTTCATGCAGATCAATTATCCTGTACCATGTATGATGTGCAATTTTGGTTATATACGAAGTCGTATCCTGAAACTAGTTACGACCAATATATAGAAGCTTATCAAAACATCATCGCATTTGGCAGTGAGTTCGGTCTAGGTGGGTATGCGCCTTCCTTTATTACAGATTGGCTCAATCAACGCCTGAACGAAGGGCTGATTGTACAAGAACATGGAATTATTCGCTTTAGCAATGTGTTAGCAGAGGAAGTCATCCATAAATTAAATGCTTACTAATAATGCAAAGAGGCTGGAACATAACTAAAAAATTTAAGGAACAGAGGAAAGATGTTCATAAATTTTTGCTATATGGAGGACTTAGCTATTCTTGCTTTTGCAATTAATAAAAAATTAAAAGGGTTCACTAGTTGTTGGTAGCGAAGTCGGTGACTCCTGCGGGAATGCACGTAGCGTAAGACGCAACGAACCGCGCGCTAGCGAGGGTTGCGGCTTACGTGTGTGCCCGCGGAAAGCACCGCCGAAGCGGACAACAACGGCGCAGCCTCTTCTTATCATTAGTGACGGCACTGCTCTAATCTTTTATACAGTGCAACAGCAAGCTCCGTAAAGCGCTTCTCCTCATCTGTGTTTAATAAATCATGTGAATCCCTCTTGTTCATCCAGTAATCCCCATCTAACAAATCATACATATCAAGAAGTGTAATTTCTGACGTTGCTGGATGTTGAAAAACGGATAGCATCGGTTCCGGACCATCATCCCAGTTATATCCGTTCACAATGGCATGTAATATTTCTGGCGAATTAATGTGTGCTATTTTCTCGCATAGTTTGTTTTGTGACTCTTCATACAACAGCTCCTCAACAATGCTTTGTTCTTCCATTGTCAACGAAAGGCGAACCGCTCCTTTTGTTGCAAGCAGAAGGTCAGCAAGCTTTTTATCTGTACGAGCTGCATTCCAAGCCGTCGCTAAAATACCCAGTGGCGAATCTAGTTCGGCTCCCGCTTCGATCAGCTTCAATATAGCATCCACTTGCTTGAACTTTACAGCTTTTTTAAGTGGCGTTTCACCAAGTTTATCTTGTGCTTCAAGTTCTGCTCCGTGCTCTATTAATATTTCAATTGCTTGTACAGGCATTCGATTAGTTAAAAAAAGCATCAGCGGTGTCCTCCCGCGCTCGTCCCGTTCATTCACATCCAGTTCCATTGCTGCCTGGTGGACAAGTGACAGATTATCTGTCTTGCTAACTTCCTTCCAACGCAAGATTATTCCCCCTTTGACACAGTAACGTTATTTAGCTTTGCTGATAGATGGTTGCTGTAATGTTGTCTTTTAGACAGACAAACATATAAAAAATACCTTCAGCATATTCATCAAAATCAGCATAATCAATCTGCCCTATAAAACGCATTCTTTGCTCACAGCAAGGGCAAAGCGGATATGCTGAATCCTGCACCCAGCTTGGATAACCACCGATCTGCGAATTTAATTGTGACATCGTCCAAAGCGCAGCATAATATGGTGATTGTGGCTCATGTGCAAGGGCTAACCTAGGTGTCATTTCAATAGAGCTGTTTACGTCATCAATATCTGGAAGATACGCTGGTTTTTGATTATAACGGCTCCAAACAGGCACACCATCCTTGTCCAATTCCATGTAGATTGTACTAAAGCTTCCACATAAATCACAGGTTATTACCTGCAAGTTCTTGTGCATGTTGAGATAGTGCAAAGATGGATGAGCGGTAGCCACGTCCATTAATTTCGTTAACTTCCTATTACACCACGGACAGGTTGAATGGCTTATCCCAAGAAAATGCGCATACTGCTCTTCATTGAAATCTTCACTTTGTTGATCTGTTTGCCTAATTGCATAGCAGACATGGTTAATTAGGTCACGCCTCATTCCGTCACGGCTAAGCTCCCATCCGCCTTCAAGAGCGTAGGTTTCTGGCGTTACATACAACTGCTCTGCCCATATTGGCGGCTGTTTTTGCCATTGCCGAAACTGCTCCATGACCATGGCATTACCAATCCAACCGAGCACAAGGAGGAGATGGTTTCGGTTATCCTGATCCCATTTAATACGCTCTAAAAGGAGCTGTTGTATATCCGGCGGTGCATCTTTAAAAACAAGTGGATAATGAAACAAGCTACGCTCTATCAGCTGAGGTAAAGCATTGGCGATATTTTTATTTCGATAGCATACTAGCGACAATAGAATGTCCTCTGCTTCATTGTCATTATTTTTGGCAAGTAATTCCATGGCATATTTCAACATATTGTCCGCTTCTTGTTCTGATAATACTATGTATATCTGCTCCATGCTTAACGGATAAGGAATGTATTGGATAAGAGGAGCATACGTTCTCGGCGCATGCATTACCTTAAGAATGTCCACATAATTCGTAAGTCCTTCATAGAGATTAACCGTTTTGCGGTGCTGCTCAATATAAGCTTGTTGCTTTTTTCGTGCATGCTCCTGATGACATGGCATACAAATACCGCCCGTTTTGGCTGCTGTAGTCGGCAGTATTGTTGCGCTACAGCCTTTCGTCTTACATGGTAGTCGTTGCGTCATATTGGATTCCCCCCTTTCGCCTTATACGATTTTGTAAAATTATAAGCGAGCAGCTTGTTCTGCCAGATCTTCTAATACCACCATTAGAATGCGCCTAGTATCATCTTCAAGTTCACTGTTCAGATGCTCTTGAATATGTGGGATGGCGTGACCTCCAAGCCCCACAAGTTGTTCATAAGCCTCATAATCTGTTCGCCAGAAGCTTCGCATGCTACCTTTACCAAATTCTCCTCTTTCGATTACATCTACCCAATGTTTTACTTGTTGAACAAGGGGGCGTTGCTGTATAGCATCGACAGCAGAATGGAATTCCATATCTTTCTTCATTAAGTCAGGCATTGATTGATATAATTGGTCTTCGGGTACAGTTTTTCTTATGAGCTGACTTAATGTCAAATAATCACCACCAACGCCATCCGCGGCTGACACGTAGGCAATAAAGTCCTCCGTACGGTTCAATTGCTTTAGGTCATTTTGCAATCGATGAATAACTTGGATGGCAATTAAAAAGAGCTCTGAATCTATTATGGTCTTCTCAAATATGTAGTTCTCGTCATTGCTTAAATACGCGGGTGTTTCTTGACTAATACAGTTGAACATTTCAAGATAGGTTTCAAGACCATTCGGCATCTCGTCGTACATAAAGGGATAATCGCCTTCACTAAATTTACAGGAGCGATAGATTTGCTCTAGAGTTTGATTGTAAAACTTGCTACCAGTTTCCAAGTAACTTTCTTGATATTGTGCGTAGTATTGAGCAACCGTTTGCTCTAAAGAATCCCGATTATTAATGTACACTATATAGCTGCCATTATAGCTATCCGTATAGAGTGAGAAAGTATACACATCCTTGTTTCGTCCTTCTTCTATATAGCGAGCAATTGCAGATTTGCAGAGGTCGTAAAGGGCATTCTCCAAATCACGCGTACTAATGAATATCCCATCTTTAGAACCAAATGTCGTTATTTCTTGAATCGTTTGATTAGCCGTACATAGCAGATAACTACCCTTCCCTTCTAATTCTCTTCTCCCACTGATTAACCTTCCGATATGAACATCATAACTCATAGTAAAACATTCCCTCCAATTATGTTTAGTAAGCCAATAAAGGTGTTTTGTCATTCCTTATCTGTCCGATTCTCTTTTTTTAGCTTGTAAAGTAAGAAAATTGCTAAGCATTGAATTCTTATTGGGCTGAACAAGGCATACGTAGTTATCGCTTATAATCTGGCTGTTCCAACCTCATTGGATTCGGATTGCTAAGTACCCAATGCACAGCTAATTCACACAGTCTCGCAGGTTCATCACTACTATTACCGTTGTGAAGTTCTTTCACTAATGTTTCAGCCTCTTGCAAAGTAGCTGGGTTTAATGGCGTGCCCAGACGAAAATAATGACCCAAACTGTGGAGCATCTTTCGATATTGATTATCCCAGTTAATGCCACCGTTATCTAAAATTTCATAAGCGACTTTACCAGTAATACGAATTACCTCACCCTGTATGGTGTTCGCATGGCCTTGTGAAGGAATGAGTAAACCCCATAGTTCATTATGCTGCGCCTGCCAACCATTTGAAGATACTGTAATTAGAGAGCTGCCATCATGCGTCTTTCGTTTTCCGACTGGGGAAACAGCAAATAGCTGATATAGACGGTAAAGTGCCTCATCCGTTTGATTCAAATATTCCTTATTAAAGTTATCTCGGTGAAATTCAAAATCGTTGCCAATTCGCTTAATAGCGTTTTGCATATCCTGCGTTACAGTCACTCCAGCGTTTAGCAAAATTTCTGCAACCTTTGCCATATTGACGATATCTATGTTTCTACAGGTTGCCAAAGCTTTTTCTAAAGGGGTTTGTTTCATCTTGTTTTCTGCGCTAAGATTTGCGCCTTTGCCAACTAATGTGTAAACTGCATTTGGATTAAATGACTCTGCCGCTGCAAATAAAGGTGTCTCATTTTGATAATCCAGTGCTTCTATCGCTGCACCCAACTCAAGTAACAATTCAATATTTCCGCACCAACTCATTGCCTGTTTATGTAGAGCCGTTCTTCCGTAACGATCACGCGCATTAATATCAGCACCCTGCTCCACAAGCCAGCGAACCAAATCATTCGGTACTTTAAAAAAACTTAAAGCTGTTGATTTACTGTAACCACCATGAGCATCTAATTCACATTGTAAAAATACCTCTTTTAACGCTGATAGATCGCCTATTTCAATGAGTTCCTCGAAATTTTTCGGTAAGGTTTTTCGCTTCCTGCCCATTTATGTTCTCTCCCTAAGTCGTTTTTTTAAAATCACGCCATTCCTATATTTTACTACTTATTCATTTCTTGTAGTATGCATTCTCCATAATTCGCGTGTTATTCGTCTGCTTCTAACGAAAAGTTAATAATGCCTATTTCAAGTATTAAACGAAATACAAGTTCATAGGCTATTGTAAAATGCAATGGAGGATGGCTATGAGCATTGAAGTTATTACATTATCACCAACATTATTTCATGTGTTTAAAGCAGGCGAGTCCAATCCTAAAAAGGAAAAGCGTATTATCTATGGGCAAGCTACATCAGATGCTAATGGTGTAGCGACGTTTTATTTTACAGACAATGCATTAGCTACAGGCAATACACTGTTATCAACAATCGACTACGCAGTATCAAGCGTCTATTCCACCAATTCATCGATTAATGCAAGACCGCGGGTACAAATGAGAGAAAAGAACATTGCTGCAAAATATGTCTCTGCTAACGTTACAAATATTAGTGGTGTAACAGTTTTAGGCATTAACGTTTTAGGTTCAGAAAACCCCGTAAGTGGCGTAGTGGTCGATTTCATGGTATTAGGCAGCTTTGATACCCAAACTTAAATCAAGGATAGCTTACTCCTTATTATTTCCTTCTACATAACAGGATTTTTTACGATCCCCAACATTGAAGATTACTCTTATTATCTCAGTGGCAGTTTTCCACTAACTAGGAAATCGAATTCTACGCTTTTATATGTATATCAATTGAAAAAGAAGTATTGATTTAAGGTAGTATTAGCTATTTTATTAAGCCACCTATTTTTTGTAGTTTAACAATATATGCAAAAATTTTCTTTAGTTCGGACGCTGTTTCTTATTCCAATCACAAGATTATCCTTTTATCCTAATTAGAAGAAACTTATTTAAGCAGATACCTATTATGGTTATCTGTTTTTTGTTATATACAAAACTTATTTAGTTCCCTATTATGGTTAAAAAAGGAGGATTTAATTTGAAAAAATCAACAGTTATATTGAGTGTATTCATTTTACTATTTACGTTTAGTATGGGTGCTTACGCTGCCACTAAGTACAATTTCACTTTCGACGGCAACAAAAAATCTATCGATGTACAGTTAATTAATAACAAGGCTTATGTACCACTAAATGAAGTTACAGAACTATTTGGAGGGAAAGTAACTTACGATAGCAAATCTAAAACATATGCTGTTACATCCAATTCTAGTAAAACTCCTACTACCCAATCGGAATTATCAAAAACGATTAATGGTGTTACGGTGAATATTGACAAAGTCATTCAAGATTCAGATTCTCTAAAAGTATATTTAACGTATATTAATAACTCAAATGATAAAATAAACACTAGCGTTTCTTTATCTAGAATAGTGGCAAATGGCAAGCAATACAGTTACAAACATGATTTCAATTTTGATAGATGGTATAAAAAAGATGTTCCTCATGCTGATTCATATATTGAACCAGGTGTAACTGCCGAAAATGTAATTTTCTTTGAACCTGTCAATGCTGATTCCATTAATATTGCCCTAACTGCTAACTGGGAAGATTACAAATTCAATAATGTAAAGATTACAAAATAAACGTCTCATATCAAACAGATAACTACTACTAGTTGTCTGTTTTTTATTTTTGTGTGCCATCCATTATCGTCGTTATCAAAGCCTGTCCACTAGTGGTCGGAAAAATAATTTTTGTTTTGAAAATGTGAATTTGAAAAAAAACAAGGATATTTTATGGAGATACGTTAAATACTATTTTTAGGAGGTGTCGAAATGAAAAGGGATAAAAAAGATACAGAATTTGCAACAGACGAGTCAGCAAAATCATCCAATATTAAAAAACCGAATGAGCGTGTCGGGCATACTGAACCCCCTCGCCCAAAACATGAAGAAGACCTAATTATGGATGAGAAAAAAAGTAAGTCGACTTCATTATAAAATAAGACCAAATTGCATATTATCTATATTGACCACTTATAAGGAGTGGTCTTTTCCTTTTTACAATCTGTTTTATCCTATATTAGTTAATAGAAATTCTGAGTGCGGCAACAAGCAAATCAGTTTCTCAAATGATAAAGTTTTAGGCATTTTATACAACGATTGTTTAAAAAACAAATTTAAACATTTGATTATGTAAAAAATTTGAAAATCAAAAAATAATGATATATAATTTCATTAACCTATTTTTGGTAAAATTTGTATGATGAATGGAGGATGTTTATGAAGAAAACCTTATTAGCAACATCAATGTTATCTTTACTTTCTTTACATGCTGTTAGTGGTGCTAACGCTGAAGAACCTGTAGACCTTACAAACGCAGTTGACTTTACAAACTCTGAGGACTATACAGAATACGATAACGCTCCGCTTGTAACTTTGCCAAGTATTGCGCCATATGCCAGTGATATGTCAGGGTATGAATATGTGCATTCTAGTTCCTCTAGAAACAATCAACTAGAATTTCAACATTTGGCTAAAAATCCTAGTTCGGCCACAGATTCTGTTAGTTATTCAGTAGCTGTTACGCAATCTTCTTCAGCTAATGTTGCTACTAGCGCTACTTTTAAGTCAATGGTGGCTGAAGTTGGGGTTTCAACTCAAGTAGAACTAGGAACATCTACTACAAAAACACTTTCAATCACTTGGTCGATTCCCGCCAAGTCTAATTATTTGTTAAGAGCAGGAAGTAGTTGGGTGCAAGCAAGTGGAACTGAAAAACTATGGAGTGCAGGCAAAGTAATAAGTTCTAAGACTGTGACAGGAAAATGGACGTATACTAGTTGGAGCGATAAGGTTAAACAATGATAAAAATTATTAATAGTAAACTTTTTATTTTTATTCTAGTTATGTTGACATCTATTTTTGTTCTTGTAGCATGCGATAATAATCAACAAATTGAAGATACAAAACGTAACAATCAGCAATTAGAGGAAAAACAAAATAATCATCAACAACAACAAATGGAGGAAGTCAGTAGTACCGTTTCTTTAGAAAAGCAATTTATTCCACCAAATTTTGGAGTTGATGAATTTAAAGTAAACGCTAATGATAAATTAGTGGAATTTAAAATTTCTTACAGAATCAGTCCTCAGCTTTATGATGTGTTAAGTAAAATTAATAGTAAATATTATTTTGAATTAAAGATACCCGAAAATATTTCTTCAATAATAAACAAAGATAGTACAGGGTTAGTTCCTGGAGCTATTATGGAATTTAATGCACTAAAATATATTGTTACTCTTAATACAGAAGTAGATAAACCATTGACTACTAGTGAAATAAAAGAGCTAGTACAAAACAAAAATGGTTATGGATTATATGTATATGACCAAGATAAAGATGCAATTCACTACTTTGATGATGTTGAATTGTTTTCTACGATACCTAAATAGAGGGCTAGTTTAAAAGGTTACACGATACTGTAAGCTAATGATAGACATAGAAAAAGGCGACTCTTTGGCCGCTTTTTTCTGTGTTTTATTAAAATACGTAAGTGTCCAACGTGCGGATAACGTGAAGCAAGATGTATCATGCGCATTGTGTACGAGTGAAATAACGAATAGTCGTTTTCAAAGGCTCCAATTATGGCAGTATGCTGTGAATCAATATTTTAGGCCTTTTCTGATTTTTTCATTATGATGTAGTAAATAGAAAATAGTCGTAAGCATGATCTTTGACTTTTAAATCCTATAAATTTACTCTTGTTTTAGAAGGAGTGAATAACATGACAACTTTTTTAAAACCATTTACTTTTCATAACGGCGTCACAATTCGTAATCGTTACTTAATGGCGCCAATGACCACTTACTCAGCAAATGCGGATGATACGGTATCAGATGCGGAGATTACATATTACCGTGAGCGCTCATATGGCGTCGGTGCGGTGATTACAGCATGTGCTTACGTACTTCCTAATGGGAAAGGCTTCCCAGGTCAAATTTCGGCACATAGCGATGAATATATTTTGAGCTTAAAACGTATTGCTGATGCGATTCACGACGGTGGCGCAAAAGCAATTTTACAAATATATCACGGCGGTCGCCAAGCAGTACGTGACCTTGTACCAAATGGCGATATCGTAAGTGCAAGTGAAAACGTTGCAGCAGATGGCGGTGTGGCACGTGCATTAACGGTAGAAGAAATTGAGGAAATCGTCGTAGCATTTGGTGAAACGACACGTCGCGCCATTGAAGCAGGATTTGACGGTGTGGAGATTCACGGTGCAAATACGTATCTATTACAACAATTCTTCTCAGGCTTTACAAATAAACGCACAGACCGTTATGGTGGCTCTGTTGAAAACCGTATGACATTCTTATTAGAAATTATCGAAAGTGTAAACCGTGCCAAAGCGCAATATGCTGATGATCAATTTATCGTTGGTTATCGTTTTAGCCCAGAAGAGCCTGAAGAAGACGGCATCACGCTAGATGAAACGGTTCGACTTGTAGATCGTTTAGCAGATGAAAAGCTCGACTACTTGCACATTTCATTAGGTGATTTCCGCTCAGAAGCACATCGCTATAGCGGCGAAAAAGAAAACCGAATTAAAATTTTAAAACGCGTCATTGACGGTCGAATACCGTTTATCGGCGTTGGTTCAATTTATTCACCAGAAGATGCGAAAGAAGCAATGGAAACAGGTGCTGATTTACTTGCACTTGGTCGTGAGCTTTTAATTGAAGCGCACTGGGTGGAAAAAGTAGCCGCTGGTGAACCCGTTATTACGGAAATGGATATGAGCCGTGATAATAACATTCCAGAGCCCCTAATGAACATGATGAAACGTAATGTAGGTTGGGTCCCTGGCGTAAAATAATTGTAAAAACGAACCACCATGACACACTAAACTAAACAAACATAAAGAACAAATTATCTACGATGATCTACTTTGGGAAGCAACAGATTGTACTGATGCTAGCGATGGTCAAAAAATCATTTATAACTAAGCCTGTAACAGCCATTCAAGACTTCCCTGTACAGTTCATTTTCTTACGTATTCTTAATAAAGAAAAAGAAGCGTCTCAAACCCTTGATTTTAAAAGGTTTGAGGCGCTTTTAGTTAGCATGAAGCTTTAGACGTCTCAGGAGTACTTATAAATATTTCTGAGACATTAATTTTACTAGGGTTTCTAGCTTCACTGTGTAGAAATTGTGTATAATTATGTTTTTACTTAGATACCTCTTATTTCATCAATACATAAAATGCTAAATACGATTAGAATCAAGGTTTAATTCTTAATGGAAATAACTATTACACTCGCAATACTTTATATCATTTTTCATATCTTTTTTATACTGGTAATACATCTTTTCTCTTATTGAAGGGATAATTTCGGTATTAAGCCACTTCTTTAGTTCTTTTTGTATTTCTTTCTCTTTTTTACTAATTCCTTAGTCATCTTACGTTTAATTTTATCTAAAAACATTTAAGGCATCGGCAGTTATTCCAACGGCTCCCATTACCCAACCTGCAGGGTTCCAAAATAAAATAGCCTTACAAAGCTTGTTGTAAGGCTTTACTTTTTTAAATACTTGTTCCATCCGTAAAGATTATGGATTTAATTTTGTATTTAAATTTCATATTCTCAAATGGCAAATTATAAAACCGCATATCTTCATCTTTGAATTGATTTAAATCAACAGCAGTATTGAAGTTTGAAGAACCATTTGCAGGAATAACATCCCACTCATATTTGAAATCTAATGTGTATACTAATTCACCAAACATATCATAAAAATATGTTTCTGCTATAAATCCTTTTATGTCTTTATCTGTATGGTTAATATATTTCAAAATAAAATTTAATTCATATCCATAGACATTATCATCAATACTTGGGTCCCTAGGAATAACATCTTCTAAAACTAATGTCAAAGATGTATTTAAATGATTGTCTTCAGCAATCTCTTCATTTTTGGAAATTTTCTCGACACTTTCAACTAAACCATCTTGATTTGATGTATCTACTTCTTCTTTTTCCTCTTGATTTAAAGTTTCTACTTTTTCTTGTTCATTCTCACCTGATTTATCAACACTTTCTTCTTTCTGATTACATGCTGATAAAATTAAAACATAAAATAAACTTAGTAATAATAATAACTTTATCTTACTATTTTCCATAATTGTTCCTCCAAATATGTATTAATCTATATGGTATCATAATTAAAATTTCACTCAATACAAAATAAACATTTTGAGTGCTATGTACAATTAATTTCAAAAAATCCCCTCGAAATAAGGTCAAATAACGATAAGAAAAAGAAAATTTCACACCTAAATTTCGTTTATCAATATTCCTAAACATATCTACTATTTCTATTAAAAGGAAAATAAATCCAATAAAATAAACTTCTAATTCAAGCACCTCTAGGACACCAATTAATGAATAAATATGTAATTTTCTTTATTAACTTATCTATTAGAACGTATTGTCAAAGACCACCCATCACGGAGTATTTAATTAAAGCCTATCTAGGTTAACACCCTTATTTCTTTATATATGGCTGTCTGAAAAACAAAAATAATGGTAATGCCAATGATAAACCAACTGTAAACAAAGTTAATAGACATATCCACTTTTCTTTAATGTTATACTTTCTCGACTCATTAAACATAAAGATGATAAAAACAAAACATGAAATAAAAAAGTCAACAGCGAAGAAGGTCGATATCGAGTTTGCAAATAATAAATCTATTAATAACCCTAAATCAAATCCGTTTTCGTTCAAGAATTGCACTAAAAAATAATACGGAAATACTGTGCCAATAATAGCAAATAACAAGTAAACTTTTCTCATTTAAAAACCCCTCTCTATGCTTTTCACAAATAATATAGTTTAATAATACCTCATAAAAAATTAATTTTAATAAATATTTCCATTTATCACTCCAACTAATATTCTAACGATGGTTCACCATACACCATTGATTGTGGAAGGCTATCATCTTCATTTAACCAATTGTAGAAAGCACAGGCCGTTCTTTATATGGAGTTTCTTTTATAAAAGGATGATTTATATAGATTCATATTAACAATCTAGAGCTTTTCTATACGCTCCTAAAAGAAGTGGATGAACGAGATGAAGAAATTGCACTCAACATTTTTGCATCTTAATTTTTTGTTCACATTGTTTACCTAAATTTAATTCTATATGTTATTCAATGCTATTCTCGATATTTTGTACACAAAGAAAAAAATGCCCAAACCCCTATATTATCAAAGGTTTTAAGCGTTTTTCTTTTTGGTTAAAAACCAACCTACGTTTTGCAATTGACGTCCCAGGGGGAGTTTATCATTCGCCTGGAACATTGGTATTACTGGGTTTTCAATTAGGTTGTGTAGAAATGTGTAGAACATGATTATTTACTCTACAATTATACTTGCTGATTAATTGGATCACTAGCTCTTATAAATTAACTACGGTAATGTTCCAAACTGAAATTCTAATTAATTCTTCTTACTAAAAAGAATCCAGGATTTACTTCTGTTGCAACTAGCTGAACAAAATTATCGTACGTATAAGTAATGAGGGATTCAAACCCGCGACCCGAAACTATAATACTTCAGCTTCTTTCTCGTGTAGTTTGTCTACATACGATTCTCTAAGCATTATGGCGACCTTAGAAACAGCTTACAATAATCTAGTCTATCTTTATGTAGATTAATAGGTAAAACACCCCAATTAAACCACTCCAATATTTAACAGATTTGAAATTATAACAGTTGATTACTTAATTTTCTCCTTGCTACTAACATCTTGGGCTCTAAAAATATTAGCTAATTTATTTGTATAGACAATTGTATTATCATTTTTTCTTTAGCTCTTGTAACCGCTACATAATGAGCATTTAGTCTTTCTTCATTTTCAAAATCATAATCTCTACCAAATGCTACAACTTGTTCAAACTCAAGACCTTTATTAACTGTATTTACAAACTATCAAGTTCTTATAGCATTTAAACACACGTAAATTGTATCAGAGAAGAGGAGCTTATTCCGCAATCGCGCCCGATTGTTGAGTACCTTATTGAAGATAAGCACCCGTTAGCTTAATAAGGCTTCTCTTTATTTTTTTTATATCTTCGCTTCGACTTAATACAAAAACGCCTCAGTTTACTATCAAAGATTATTTTTATTACTTATAAAGGAAATTTGTTCAGCTGATATAATAAAATCAATTAAGTCCTCCGTTTTATTTTGTAGCAAGACGTGAAATTCATATTTGTCATTCACTTTATATATTTCCTCATACAGCCACCATGAATCTTCTAACAAATCATCCTGTTTGATAATATTAATATTTTCAAATATGACCTCATCTATATTTGTATCACTCACTTTATTATCAAGGAGTAATTTTAAGGATTTATCATTCTTAATTGATTTTATAATTCTGCAATCATGGAAGCTAAAATCCCCATCAATTTCTATATCCAGTAATGTTGAGTTTTCTTTTATATATCTTTTGTAATCTTCAATTACTGTGGTTACAATTCTGTAATTTTCCTCGCAAAATTGAGTTACAGCATTTATTACATTACGAGTTGCCTTATCTAAAGTAAACACCCTTATATCTGCAATCTGTTTTACTATTGTTTCTGGTAATTGCTTTTTTAAATACATAAGATTATGTATGAAAATATCATGAAATTGTTCTATTCCCTTTTCTTTATTAAAAGGTTCATAGTTTTCGTGAGATTTTAATCTTAAATTAGCTTCTTCTTGTACAGTAAGCCAACTATTTAATTCAATGTGGTAAAGCTGTTGAAAATATTCTTCTGAGAATGTTTCAGCTTGCTTTTCTTCCTCTAAATGCAGATGTAAATTATTTTTTTGACACAATTCATGCCATTCTTTAGTAAAATATTTCATTTTATTACCCTCGTTTCTCTAAGTAGATAATTTTTAATTAAACTGCTCTGTTAGTTGAATAAGAAAAAAGAGCTGCCTATGCAACTCAATAATCTTCAAGAAAAGCGCCCGATTGCTGAAGATCGTGATTTAGTACTGCATATCTACTTAAATTGCCATGCTACTTGAACGATTAATAAAATTAGGATGGTAGTTACTAACCCTTTAGCAATTTTTAAAGGTATTTTTGATACGATTTTTAATGCAACTTGTGTTCCAATGATAGATCCCGTACCCAAAGCAATTGCATAATCCCATTGTAAATAACCCGTTTGATAAAAAATGATAAATGCCCCAAAACAGCTACCGAAATTTAACACTCTGCTCATTTGTGTTGCCTTTACATAAGTATTTTTAGATTTTATAAAGTATAAAATACTGAATGTTGATGACCCAGGACCAAATCCACCATCATACATCCCAATAAAGAATGACATCACTTTAGAAGCACGATTATTATTAAGGTTTGTATTATTTGCTTGTAGTTTGCTATACCATTTTTTACTTTTAATAGATACAAAAAATGTAAATATGAGCAAACAAATTGCAATTAGATTTAGCCATTTCTCTGGAAGAATTGACGTAACTAGCGCACCAAAGCCTCCTCCGATAATCGAAGAAATAATGTAGGATTTCATTATTTTCATATTCAACTCTTTTGTCTTTAGAAGAACAAATAAACTAGATAATGATGCGATTCCTGAAGAAAATTTATTTGTTGCGATACTAAAATGAATAGGAATTCCAAGTAGTAGCATTGCAGGTAACGTAATTAAGCCCCCTCCTCCTGCAAGTGTCCCTATAAATGAACCTAACATGCCAATGCAAATAATGATACTGAGAAACGGGATGTTTGTTGTAGCATTAATTTGTAATAATAGAAAAACTCCACCTACAAATATCAATGAAAGATTAATCAATGTTCTCATTATTTTTCCCTCAACTTTTTATACAAACCATACAACGCTATTATCAATAAATCTAATATATAATTAAGTAATATTCATAAATAATATTTATGCAAGGGGGATTTTCATGAATCTACACGCTTTAAGAATATTTAAAACGGTAGCCGAATTTGAAAATGTAACAAAGGCCGCAGAGTATCTATGTTTGAGTCAGCCAGCTGTAACGATACAAATTCGCCATTTAGAAAAAGAGCTTGATGTGACATTGATCCAATCGAAAGGTAGAGGAATTCAATTAACGAAAGTAGGACGCATTCTTGCAAAAGAGGCGGAAAACCTTTTTTCATTAGAAAACTCGATAGAAACAAAAATCGCGAATATAAAAAAACAAGCAGCTGAAACAATTGTCATTGCGTCGACCTATTTACCAGCTACGGCTATACTTCCACCATTCATTTCGAAGTATAAAGATGAAAATGAGCATATTCAATTTGTACTTCAATCAGGAAACACAAAAGACATGATTCATAATTTGCTAAATTATAAGGCAGATATAGGAATTATTGTTACTGAAAATATAGATGAGTCTAATATAGTAAGTAAACATTGGAAAGATATTGAGTTTTATTTCGTTACTCACCCAAAGCATAAATTAGCAAATAAAGAGGTCACTTTAGATGAACTTGTTCAATACTCATTTGTTATGAGAGAAGAAGGGAGTTCAACAAGAAAACTTTTTCAATCCATTTGTCATACTCAAGGTGTGCCATTTCCTAAAATAGGATTGGTTTTTAATGGATTAACAGAATCGGTTCAAGCAGTTCTTTCAGGTTATGGTATTACTTTATCTCCATCTATTGCTGTTGAAAGGTATTTAGATACTAATCAACTGCAGAGGATTTATGTGAAAAACATAGAAATTATACGCCCTGTACATGTATGCACACGATTAAACATGCAGCCAAATACTAGTTCTGAATTGTTTTTAGATTTTCTTTTAAATAACAAATAATAAGTTATCAAACCGCCGTTTGGTAACTTTTCATAAAAGAATGTTATACAACAATATGGCCCGTTTGTGGAATAAGAATGAAACACATGTGTACGGCTTTGGTATAAATAGTGAAACAGAAAATAACCATTTTAGTACATTTATTTCGTGAATATGCCCATTAGCGTTGTAAACAGGATTGTTACACAAAGGTGGTATCAGTCAATGCCAATGTACCCCAACCTACGAAATATTGGTTATCCATACTCTGTCTCCCCTTTTACATTTAACTATACAATAATGTTAGATGAAAAAAGCACCCAAAGAATCGTCTAGTTACATTTACAAAAGCATGTCATTCAATAATCTAACCCTCTAATGAAAACGAGCGCTGATCCATATTATAGAATCGCGCCGATTGTTGATAAATCCTGTTATTATGATTTTTGTTACAGTTCATAAACAAAGGGAAATTTGCCATCTACAAATTATTTCTTTTTTATTTTCCCTTCCACTTTACTTTGGTTTTCAGCAACCCTAAATTTTACTATTTGACGAATTAATCCATAAGGGATGGGTTCTCCAATCGGGAATTGAACTGCACCTTTAGAGGTTTTATATCCCGATAATTCATGCTGAAAATTATTAATCCCGCTTGAAGTTGGGTAGAAGCCTATATGGTTTTTATATGCAGCAAAATGTACCAGATTTCCGTTTAATACAAAAGTAGGCATTCGGTAACTTATTTTTTCTTCGGCATTTGGCGCTGATTCCTTTATAACCTTTCTTATTGTTTTTAATATTTCTTGAATCTTTTGAGGATATTGTAAAATATATTCATCAATTGATTCAGGAATGTTTTGTTCCATAATATGCCTCCTTGTAAATTTAAGTATTGAAAGGATTTTAAAACACTTTAATATTAAAGTAAATATTCTTTATCTATTTCTCACTCTCCCCAATTTTGTCAAAGTTAATATTGATGAATTGATTTAAATATTTTTGGTCCATTTTGTTTAAATGAAAATCCTCACATTTTCTTTTGCTTGTTGAAAACTTTAAATTCCATTTTCCCCCTCAATCGTGTCCTTCTTATACCATTTCACCATTTTCCTTTTTTGCTCGAATTGTAATTTTACCCACGCATTGTGTTGGATTTTTATAGCCCTTTTCACCTTTGTGAAATAGCGTAGAGAATAGATTTTCTACTTCAGCTAATGAGTTTATGTACACATTTTAATTCGATACCTTTATAAGCATCTTCTGTTCCATGAACTTCAACTTCTCCAATGCAGTTTATTTTAAGTACAAACATCCACAATCTTTAAGATGTTATCATGCGATATTGACTAATAGATACCAATACTATTTTCACTATTAAAATTCTGATATTTTAGATAAAAACACATCTATTGTAACTGTTATTCAAAATTCAAAATTGTTAGAATATTATTAATTACCAATTTTAAACTTAAAACCTAATTTCTTTCAGGAGGGATACAAATGAAGCAAAAGTTACATTTAATTCCGTTTCAAGTGAATGAAGTGGTCGAAGTGGTCGAAGTGGTGCCAGTAGGTATTGAACTTATTGCAGCTCCAAAAGTTTGGGAGAATTCTAAAGGGAAGGGGATTACTGTAGCGATATTGGACACAGGCTGCGACGTCACCCATCCTGATTTGAGTGGGCGTATTATCGGTGGGTGGAATTTCACTCATGATGATGATGGACAACCTGATCGATACATCGATTATAATGGCCATGGAACCCATGTGGCTGGCACAATTGCTGCAATCAATAACTACACAGGAGTAGTTGGTGTTGCACCTGAGGCAAATTTACTGATTTTAAAAGTGCTTGATAAAAATGGATCAGGGCAATACGACTGGATCATAAATGGTATTAACTATGCAGTTGAACAAAGGGTGGATATCATCTCCATGAGCCTCGGAGGTTCTGTCGATGTACCTGAGTTACACCAAGCTATTCAAAACGCAATCACTAATCAAATACTAGTCGTTTGTGCTGCTGGTAATGAGGGAGATGGACAGAGTTTTTCAAATGAATTGGCCTACCCTGCCTGCTACAATGAAGTCATCAGTGTCGGTTCCATTAACCTGCAACGCAGATCTTCTTATTTTTCAAATTCGAATAATGAAGTCGACTTAGTAGCCCCTGGTGAAGAAATCCTTTCAACGTATTTAAACGGAACTTATGCAAAACTAAGCGGAACTTCGATGGCAACACCGCATATATCTGGTGCACTTGCACTCATAAAAGAGAATGCCAACAGAAACTTTGAGCGAAATCTGACAGAGGCTGAGCTGTATGCACAATTAATAAAAAGAACGATTCCTTTAGGAAACTCGCCAAAACTCGAAGGCAACGGCATGCTGTACTTAACAACAGAGGAATACTTATCGGATGTATTCAACCAAAAATTATCTGGACAGGCGTTGAAAATATAATGGAAAAACTAGATTTGCTATACTGTGAATGGGAAACGGCCAAGTCAGATTTTTTAAACTATCAGGAAAATCGACCCTATTATGACGAAAAGAAAGATAAGGAAGTCAGAAATCAATACTATCATAGCATTTCATTCACGAATACTACTCTTTTAGACAGCCTTCACACATTGCTTATAAAAACACATACAGATCAATTAAACTACAGCCCGCACCGTTATGTGTACCCCTGGGTTGATTTACAGGAAAACGGTTCATTAAAGAGTCTTTATTCTGGAAAAAGGATGGATCCCCTTTCTGTCATAGAGGAGGACGTTCGGCTCCACGAAATGCAGGCAAAAGGGTTAATAAGCATCTTATCGGATAATCTATTTAACTGTGAACATGTAGTGCCTCAATCATGGTTCGATAAAAAAGAACCGATGAGAGGAGACTTGCATCATTTATTCGCCTGCAATCCTACCTGCAATAGCAGTCGCAGCAACTACCCTTATTACGATTTCCATGATTATATCCCTGAAGGATTAATTTTAGGAATCAAAGATGGCTGCGGCAAAGCTGAAGAAAGTAAATTCGAACCAGAATACGGCAAAGGAATCGTTGCTAGAGCTACACTCTATTTCCTAATTCGCTATCCAAACATAATAAAAAAAGAACTAGAGAATATCTCCTTATTGTTAAAATGGCATCTATCTTTTCCAGTATCTATCTATGAAAAGCATCGCAACCTAGCTATCCATGAACTTCAAGGCAATCGGAATCCATTTATTGATTTTCCAGAGATTGCAGAATGTATCGTAACAAATTAAAAAACACTAATTCCCTTATAATCGTACAAAAGATATTAGTGTTCGCTTTTTTAATATTAAACGCCAATAAAGGTATAATTTCTACATGTAGTAGATCGAGATATTAAGGGTGATTGGTCATCTTTTATTCCAAAAATTCGTTTCAAACGAAAATAAAGGAGATGGTTCCAATGACAGTTTATGAGTCTATAACGCTCATGTTTAGTTTCGCTACACTTATTGTAACGATTCTTGCGTTGTCATTTACTTTTTCAAAAAAAAAGTAAATCACCCTCTATACCTTACAGAGTAGGGTGAATTACTAGAATGCCAATCGCCTTTAATGTAATCACCTAAATCCGAACAATCTCATTACCTTTAATAGAAACTATCGCTGGTCTATTTTGGTATTTTTTTACACACTTTAAATCTTCAAGGATATGTTGCAAACCTTATTATTCTTCCCCACTAAACTCTAAAATATTTAAACCCTCGGATAATTCTGGTTCTTCAAAAAAATTAGTAACATGAATAAACGTCTCTTTTGTGTCAAAAGTTGCTCTTTCGGGTTGTTCGATACATCTTTGTGCAATTTGACGTAAGCATTGCTCATTATTTAAATTAAGGAAAATTAGTTGATGGTTTGCATTTACCTCTGATGCAATATCCAAAAACCATTTTCGCTGTTGTTGAGTATTACCTGGAAAATCCATGACTACATCTGTACCAACACTTAATATGTTTTGGACATGCTTTTTCATCATCGGCTTGAGTTGCGCTGAGAATTTAAGATAGTCTTCAAATGTTGTTATCTGATTAGGGTAAAGAGATGCAAGCCATTCATCCTCAGATAACAATACTGCTTGCTTCTCTAAAGCCACTTGTTTTGATTTAGTCGTTTTTCCAGCTCCCATTTTTCCGCAGAAAAAGTATAGAGTCCCTAGTTTTTTCATATTTTTATCCCTCCATCTTATTTTATCGGTTATTTCCTTATCTTGTAACCTAGCTTATTAATAATTGTAATTGTTATGTAATGAAATTGCATTCAAAGGGATTATTAGAAAACTCACCTATTATCCCAATATCACTATAAAGGAAAAAGTCGTTATAGTTTTCTTCCTGGTCTAGTACATTTATCGTTTCTTTAATCGATAAAGAAGCATATCTTTTTTTCTTTAATATAAAGGGGTAGCGATTGACCCAATCCCTTTTACTGCTTTTCAGAAAGATTTAGTTCATATATGATGGAGAAGCTTAATAATTGCTTTGTATCAATAAAAAAGACGCCAAATAATTGGACGTCCCGACTCGTGAAAAAGTACTTAATGCTGGATAAAGTATTTTTCAAGTAAGAAAAGAAATTAAGCAGCTAGCTTTCTGCAAGCCTCTGCACATTTGAAACAAGCTTCCGCACACTGCTGGCAATGTTCATGATCATGTTTCTTACATTCATTGCCGCACGCCTCGCATACTGTCGCACATACTGATGCTAGCTCTGAAGCAAATGGTGTATTTCGTGCTAACGCCTGCTCTAAAAAGTTACAGATATCTGCACATTCCCGGTCTAATCTGATGCATTCAGCCATCATCTTTACATCGTCTTCCTTTAGACAAGCGCCAAAGCAGTAATTGCAGGCAACCACAAATTGGTGTAAAGCCTGGATTAATTTTTGGTGTTGTTCATGTGACAAATTCTATCCCTCCTATTAATTTCTTATTTACCAATAAAGGTATTTTCCGAAAAAAGGTAGATTAATATTTTTTGGTTACCCAGTCTTTTTACACCTTATAATGTCCGTTTTACAACAGAAATGAGTAATCCTAAAGCTTCACCATCTGTCATTGAACCAACTCTTTCGCTATGGTCCACCTTCAAGATTCCTTTTTGATAAGTCGCTTTTAACAATCCTTTTAAATCCTCTTTAGCTGTTGATGTTAGTGTGTTTGGCACTTTTGGTTCCTCCTTTTGTTGAATAGTATTTTTGGGCTTCATTGCTTCTTCAATTCGTTTCAAGAAGCTATTCCAGCGACTTTCGCTTAGTATCCGATGTGGACAATGTTTTCCGTTCCAATCTTGGTGTTTTTTAACTCGCTCAATGCCCCAACCATACTCTTTAAGTAGTTTCGCTATATACTGTACAGCGTTTTCCTCTGCGGCAGCATAACGGGCACCGCCACTTTTGCTGTAACAAATTTCAATACCGATTGATTTACGGTTACCATTTTCTTGTCCATCCCCACAATGCCAAGCATTACGGTTAAATGCAATGGCTTGAATCACTTCTTTATCATCAATTGCAACATGATAGGATACCTGATTGTTGTTAGTAATCATGTATTTAATTTCGTTGCTTGCAGAAGCATCATTCGCAGTATTGTGTACCGTAATATACTGTGGTGTCATAGAATAAGGCGCTTTTATAGGATACTTACTAGCAGGCAATAGGTTTTGTATAAAAATGTAACTCATTTGCTTTCACCCTCTTTTTCGTGATTATTAAAGATTTCTAAAGCACGTTTTACTGGTCCTGGCATGTCCAAACCTAATTTGGCACTATTTTCTCCTAAGCTCACAATTTCATTTAAGATAAATAAAATTGCTACAGCATCAGGAATAATTTGACCAATTGAAAAGCCTTGGTCTAACAGCACTAAATAAATTAAGTTAGCCACTACTATCCAAACCCACATCATGCCCTTTTTAATAATGCCTTGGTAACCTCGTTTACTATTAATAGCTCCCCAATTGGCAGCCGTACCAGTTAAGAGATCAAGGATGTTAAATACTAATAGAACCGTTAGCAATAACCCCCAACCCCCAATTAAAAACGATAAAGCTCCTCCGAATACTGATACAAAAAATCTTTCCATTTATACACCGTCCTTTGCCCTTTTTATAAATAAACAAGCGCCATGAGAAACATCGAGAATCAGTAACATGTACTGTTTGCCCATCTCGATTGCTCTCACAGCGCATAATAAAAAGCACCCTCGGTTGAGAGTGCTAAAACTTATTCCTTTGGTCTTTTGAAAACTAATTGAATATTCGTAACCTTATTTGGTTCAATAGGAGTAGAAGAAATTAATTCCCAACCCTCAGACCCTATTTGATTTAATAAATTCCCTAATAGTTCATTTACATTACCAAATTCCATACCGTTAATTTCAGCTACAAAATTTTGAACTTTATATTCCCAAATCATAAATAACCTCCTCTCCTCTACACTATTCGACAAAAGGAAGGTATTACCTTTTATTTAGACAATAAAATAACGCTAAGCCTATGCTTGCGTTTTACTATCCGTTTCTTGTTCTAATTTGCTGTACACCACTTGGCGCAGATTTGAAAGGTTCGGCACCTGTTCTTTTTTATCTGGATTTACTTTCACATAATTACACCAGATACATACAAGCCCGCTGTTTTCATTAAACATTGCTTTCACCTCCTGGTAATGCAGCGATAAGTGTAGAAAGTTCCATAATGGCGTTTTCTTGACCTGCTATACGTTGTTCTTGGTTAGCCATATAGGATGACATCTCCATCATGCTGTTTAACAGTAGTTGATTTTCTTGCTCTAACCGCGTTGCCTTTTCTTCTGATGTTTCTTCTACTCCGAATTTCTTCATATCACCAAATGTACTGTCTGAGTTGCGTACTTTATATTGAAATGGCATTAGTCCACCGCCCCTGAAATTAGATGTATTTTGTGATTAAATGATAAATCAGTTTGTGATGGTGTGATTTTGAGAATGATATTTTCCTTTGCTTCTAGCCCCTCGTGTTCGAAAGTATCCTCTATTACGCCTTGTTGTACTGGTGCAGTATTCACAGGCGTTAATGTTTCGTACTGTTCTTGCTCACCGCTTAAAGTCATGGATAGCTCCACTTTTACATCCAGTTCTTCATCACGTTGTATAAATAATAAAACACCCTTCGCTGATCCCTTCGGTGGCTCAATTTTATACCGAGCAACAGATTGCAAAATAGGTGTTTTCACTTCTTTTTTATTTAGTGTTACTGTCTTACTAGCTTTTGCTCCATAGTTATCGACGACCTCAATCACAATCGTATTTTGACCAACTACAAGTTGCAATAGAGCTAGTTCAAATTCCCACGCTCCACCTGCTCCACTGTATATTTCAACAGCATTCCCTGCGTTAATCCGACGAGTTACCTTGACCGTTGAATTAGCATCTTGGTCGGAGGCCGTACCACTAATTTTAAATTTGTCCGCATCAACTACGCCAGAAGGTACAACAGCATCCACAGATAACAAAGGCGCTCGGTTAGGTACCACGTAAAATGTACGCTCCACATTCGCAGAAGAAGCTTTTTCACTGTCCTCCGCCCATACTTTTAATGTATGTGCTACACCATCGGCTAGTGTGCCTGTGAGTGCCGTATCACCGTCATATAGCTTACCACCTTTGAAGGTTAGCTGCTTTGATAAAGCAATTTGCGTCTGACTTATGTTTGTTGCTAATACCTTTCGTTGTTCGCTGTTTATTTGATAGTACGCTGTGACAGATTGGTCTTTGTCAGCGTCATATGCCTCGCCCGAAATGTTAAGTGTGTCGTTTTCGTATAACGTTTGATTGTTTGTCGGTGTTATCAATGCTATTGTCGGGTCGTTGTTTGTGTTAAGTGTTCCGACAAATTGAACGCTCTTTGTTGACTGTGCATAAACCGTAGGTGGTATAACACCAAAAGTTTGTTTAAAAGTAGCATCATATAAAGTAGACGGATAGGTCATTAAATAGTCTACTACCTGTGTTGTCCATTGAGTACTGCCTTTTTTTAGCATGGCTACGTTTTTCACGCCACCTACCAAGATAATTAAGTCGCCTGTCTTGTCTGTTGTTATAGATGCCATTGCATAGTGCCCCTGCGAAGTACCTTTTAGCACGCTCTCCGCGCTAGTCCACGTACTGCCACCATCTGTAGACTTAGCGTAGTATAGATTATTGTAGCCTCCCGAATCGGACGAAGTCCCATGCCAGGCAACATGAATCACGCCGTCTTTGTCCACTACTGCTGATGGACTGGATTGAGCGTATGAGTATCCGTTGTAAATAGTTTTATTTTTCCAAGCACCAGAAGCCCCGTGAATACCAGATAAACCAACCTTTTTACTAAATACATCTATACATTTGTCATTTGTACTCCATATCGTTTCTGTTATTATTAAAGCGTCTGAATTTCTAATCACTATTGTTGGATTCGATATATTAATAGGGGATTGATTCATATTAGTAACTTGCTCAACTGCTGACCACGTAACCCCACCATCTGTACTCTTTGTATAACGGATATTAAACGAATTTGGATACGTTGCATTTTTACTTGCCCATGTTGCGTGTAGGTGTCCGTTGGTTGGGTCGATTGCTAGGGACGCACCGGCTAGTGCTGATTGATTGTCGTCTAGTCGGGCGTATTTACCCTGGTCGTTAGTGCCTAGAGACCAATCTCCGCCATTCATTTCACTTATACGTAACTCTTTGAATTGGACAACGTTAGTGCTTACTGTAACCAGGACAAACACACTTGTCCCGTTTGTTGTAAGGGCCCATGAGGCTGTCGATAACAGTGACCAACTACCGTTTTTACCTAAGAATGTCCATGAGTTACCGTTGTCTGTTGATTTATATACATGAAGAAACCAGGCAGTAGCTACTTGCCCTAGAACACAAGCTACTAACGTCCCATCATTTAATCTAACTAACTTGCGTCCGCCATTACCCGCTGTACTATATGGCTGATTAATTACAGTACCTGGAGACAAAGGTCCAACTGCCGCGCCTTTTACATACCAATACCCGTCTGTATGACGTCCGTTTGCCGGATATGTGCCATCTTCTGCCGTGATGTTTGATTGCACTAGTGAGCCTTTTGAGTAGTTTGTAGAAGATTGATACCAGGTTGGTGTGCCTGGTAGCTTAGATATAGTATAAACCCCATACCTGCCCTGGTATCGTATAAGGTTATCGTTGTAATTTGTGTATACTACAGTGTTCATGTTGACAATTGCGCTTTTTGAAGCCCCGATAGTAGACACTTTGCCCGTGTTTTGGTCTAGCGTATAATCTTCGTACCCGCTCACAGATTCGGCATCTAAAAATTCTTCTGTTCCCCATACAATTTGCCAGCTATAGACAGGTGTGCTTATCGCCGTAAACTTGTCATAATAATACTGAACCATCCTTAAACCACCTCCACTAATTCAACGTTGAATGTCTGCCAATCACCGACACCCATTTCAGCGTTAACCACATCAATTTGAACATTACTTCGAGCCACTTTTGCGCCTTTTTTGTATGCATTGGTAAGTGCAGAAACGGTAATCGTACCTTGACCTATCGCTGTAATTACAACGTCCTCACTTGCTACATCATCAAAAATAGTGACTTGTGTAAACGGTGTAAAACCATCAACACTAGCCACTTTTAAAGTAGTTGTTCCTATTATGACAGCCTCAATAATGTCGGTCATCGCTGTGTCTAATTTGATTTTGTTTGTGCTGCCGTCAAGCGTGTCTGCAAACGTTCCGCTGTTTCCTGGTACACGGCCATCTAGTTCCATTTGAATACGCATTCGTTCTAATTGACGGTACATTTCAATCATAAAACGATAAGCGTTAAAGATTCCCCACTCGAAGTTATTAGCAAACTCTGACATGAACAGCGTCCCGTCCTCAATCACTTCTCCTGTCACTGGATCTGTTACGTCATCATACCATTCAGTACGCTCGTAAGGATTTTTCTTAAAATTCAGCGGTATTTCACCATTCATATAGTTACTCATTTACTTTCACTTCCTTTGATTCAAGTTGTAGAGGAAATGCTATTACATACCCCTTCGAACCTTTTTGATAGTTCATTGTTTTTACGTACAATTCCCGCCCGTAACTATCGACTAAAACAGCCCTTGTTACCAAGCCTTGTTCTGTCGATAACTTTACGTACTTTCTTAATCCGAACTTTGTGCTGGTATGATAGATTTCTTTATCATAAACAACACCATCAATAGTAACCTTTGCGCCAACTGTAAGATTACTTAAAAATTGTTGAGTTAAATTTATCATTAATGGTTGTATTTCATTCAATCCCTTACACCTCCCACTCTAAATCGACCACAAATCTGATTGTTCATAACGAAGCCGTATATCTCATTAGATACTACTAAAATTTCATTCCCTAAAGCACCATGCGTTTCTGCTGTTTTAAAACGACCACATATTTTGTAATTGATAGGCCATGCATAGGTACCACCTATAATAATTAGGCATTCTTTTAAAGCTAAAATTGTTGTCATTAAATCAATATTTAACGGAACAATTCTTTCAACTAACTGCACAACTTCATTATAATAAGTCGATTGTTCAACTTCGATTGCCACTTCCATTTGAAATTCATTAATATCTAATAAAATCTGATGATTATTTTCTCCGATTAACCCTGATAAGGCCTTTGATAAGTACTCCAACACATAAGGTGCACTTTCTTGCATTCGTGCCAGTAATCGGAGTTTTCGAAATTTCAATGTCTCTTTCTTTCGATCTGCGCGAATACCAAAATCCTTTTCTCTTATAGCAATAGCAGCCTCGCTTGAAGTTAAAATAAATTGATCATTATCCACACCAAAAAGAGCTTCGTCAAGTTTATCCCAGTTAAGCGTAACTGTATTGGACAACTCCCGAAACTCTTTTATATTTTTATAGTAGGATGGTAACTCCTCTAAAAAAGCATTGTTCATGTACTCACTTCCTTCAGTATTACTTTAGAAAGTACCGGAATTTCTTCGACCAAGTTAATGTTATTTGCTAAGCCATTCAACAATGTTGAAGCAATATCCTCTATTCCTTCAATCTCTAATAGCCGAGATTCAATATGAGTAATACGAACATTGATGTCTAAATCTTTAAACCAACTTGCACGTAATTCAGCAAAATACGTTTCTAACGTTGCACTCACTTGTGCTTCAATTTGTCCGATAGATGCCCCATTCAAGATCAGTTCAATTTCAACTTCAATATTATTTTTCCCTACACCTTCAACTGTTACTTCATGACCAATAGGCGCAGTACCATAACCCTCACCTTTAAACTCTAATGGATCCATAAGCTCTTGAACATAAGATACAAACTCAGGTGTCGGAGCATTAAAATCCGAATCAATAATGATTACTTTTACTGTTCCGCCACCAAATGGAACTCGACGCAGACGTACACCACCAACGCCTTGAATTGCTCTCAGCTTTTTCTTATAGTCCGCGCGATTACCACCAAAAGCTTTTTCACGGATATGTTCGACAAATCTTAAATATAAGGACTCATCTGTTTCATCATCTTCACCAGGCACAAGTACATCAGCTAATACAGCTTTACCTAGCTTGTTATTTGCTTCTAGAGGCAGCATTTCTCCATAATCCTTGTTACCAACTGCACCTGCTATTTGTGCCTCTACTTTATATACCCCGACATCTAATCGCTCAATTACATTATAGACAATTGCCTCTAATCGATATTGGCTATTTATAGTCACATCTAGAGGTTGACCATCACCATCTGTAAATAAAGCTCGGCGAATAGCCTTTCCTGCATTCTTTCGTTCGACACCATGCTCATTTACTCGTTTTTCAAGATCAGCTCCGTCTGCTGTTGCAGCAAAAGTACGACGATATAATACTGACATATCCCAATATGTTTCTGCTAACTTTAATGCTGTAGGTGCAAGTGCATCGTATATTACACTACCTTCACGTTTATCAATGTCATCCGGAACACGTTCAAGCAGTACAGCTAATATTTTGTCGTATGATTGTGATTCTAAGTACTCAAGCAATCCTAATCGCCTCCTTTAACAGACTAACATCGCCATAAATTGTTCGAGCTATAAATGTTATTAATACATCATCTTTTGAGATAAATTCAAGACTAAAATTTTCTAATGATGTAATACGTTCATCTTGTAACAAGGCATCGTGTATTCGCCTACTTAAATCCCCGCGAACATATAACTCATCATAGCCAACCATGTTTTGAAAACCATAATTATTTGTATAAATCAGATGTTTAAAGCGAATGGTATTTAATACTTTAAAAATTGCTTGTTCCATAGCTTTTTGACCATCTATTAAACCGCTGCAGCTACCTCGTTTGAAATCTAAATGATACGTTCGAGTGGGTAATTTAACAGCGTCCATTACTTCAATATCAGGGGTAATCGTTATTGCTTCTGTTGGTAGTGCCATACACTATCCCCCTCTCTATATCTGTCTGATACAAAATATTTTTGCCCACCTTGTACTCGATGCATTATTACTTTATCACCTTCTTTTAACCCATCTTCTAAGACGAGCTTTAGATATTTCATTTCATATTCTTCATAAGGCACCGCAGTCGATTCGCCTTGATTTTGTCGTTTCGAACTTGTCTGTTTACCTTCATCACCAATTTGACCTTTGGTGTAACTATTCGGATATTTGAATTGAATACTGGCAATTCTTTCATGTCTAGTAAGATGCTCTGCAACAAGTAAAAACTCATCGGTCAAGATGAGTTTCGAGTGTATTTCTATTTTTAACGGCTTTGCTTTAATGACTTTACCCAAAACAATATTTACTGGATTGGACGCTTGAAATGCTGCCATTGCTGTTGTTTTAATTAACTCTAGTAAACTCATGAAACCACCTTCAATTCTAAACTCATTGTATGGACTTTAGCGGACCAATCATGTGTACATGTCTCTACTAAAAACAACTGTTTAATCCCTAATTTTTCGATATAGATAAATACCATCTTTCCAGCTCGTACTCGCCAATCACCTAAGCACTTTAAGGATAATTCCTTTTTTTCTTTATTGTGAACCGCGAGTAATACATTCAATAAACTTTCAATCTGAGCGGGTGTCATATTTTCGTCTACCTTTTTGTAATACTGCAGCTGACCCCATTTAGCGATATTGCTACTATCCTGCGCAATAAATACTCTTCGCTTCGAAGCCTCTTTATCATCTAATACCAGTTTTACTCGATTATAAGAATCCTCAATTGATACCGAGTAATCAAAGTCATACAAAAGACTTTCTTCACCAATATAAAAATCTGTAGGGGGTATAACAAGATCGCTAATATTATGCAATCCTAGTGAGCCGAAATCATCCATAAAAACAAAGCTCTGGTTTGTAGCCACAATAGCTGAATCAATGTATTTCATGATGACATCTAATGTCTTCTTATTTTCTTCAACCATTCCTGGCGCTGTAAAACCTGTTTTCGCTACAGAACTCAACTTAAGATTTGCCATACTGCAAATACGCTCAACAGCCTTTTCTGTTAACATCGATGGAATAACAAAAGTATCTTCATACATTAAATACTTTAGTTGATCGTAGGCAATGATATTAAATTCGCTATCCTTACCAAAACCAGTTTTAAATGAGTAGCCATAAAATACTTTGTGTCCATCATCGATTACCCTTACAATCGCACCAGATACAATTTTGTTTTCAAGTGGCTTAGGATTTAGCAAAGAAACATTAAGCTCTGATGCTTTCCCTGTTTTTTCAGTCTTCCAGCTAAGTGAAGTGACAGGCACTTCGTATATATTTCCATCTCGATTATCAATTAATACTTCTATACCTACCACCTCATTTCTTAGCCGTCCATTCAGGCGGAATTTTCACTTTCAACCCAATTGGCAACTTCCTTAAATCACTATCTTTAATCCCGTTCAAGGTTTGCAGTGCTTTATAATTTGCTCCGTTTCCGGTATACTTTTGCGCGATTTTCCAAAGCGAATCACCCTTTACTAAACTATACGTCTGTGGTATTTGCTTAGAGTTTTCTCTTGGAGCTTCCTTTTTCACGACTTTCTTCACTGTCTTTTTCTTGGCAGACACAGTTGGCACATTACTCTTATGAACAAGTTCCATTTTTTTAAATCCAAATGGCACATACTTTTTAAAAGAGATAGTATAATCCACATCGGACGTACCAAATTGATCTTTTGCTTCAAAGCTTTCAATAGTAAACTGGCCGTTAATAGAGAATGAACCGCCTACATAAACAAAGCGGATAACCGTTTCTTCGGCCATCCACTTTTTTATTTGGTCAATATACTTTTTAGGTTCAATAAATTGTGTTTCAGCGTAATGTGTATCCTGCGCTGGAAAAAACGAAGAGAATGAGAACTCGGGTAATTTCATAGGTTTAGGCACTTTAACAGTTCCAATCTTAGCGACTGAAAATTCTTCTCCATCTGCATCCTGTTTAAAAGATAATTCTGGCGGATTTACAGGGATACGAAATCCTTCTTTGTCATTGTTAGCACTTAGATAGATTCCTATCATCCATATACCCCCTCTACCGAACGATTCTGCTCATCTTTCAAACCTTGTGTAATAAACTTTACAACTTCATGAACATCCACTTTCTCACGAATATCACCAGTGAAATAAAACTTCGGTTCACTTTGAATATGCTGCACAACATCTTTACTAGTATTTGTTATAGGTGAAGCAGAAATTTTCTCTCGTACTTCGTTTGATACTTCAACTTCATCCCTAACTGGAACATTCAATGCTTGTGATACATAGTCATTTATTTTAGCAACATTACCACTTCCATTAGATAAATCACCGAATTTATTAAGCATTTTTTCCATTACACTACCAGTTGTATCTTCAAAATTATTATGGACCTGTAAATTTGGTGTAAGCGAAACAATGTTATTGATCACTTTACCTTCCGCAATATCTTTAAATAATTCGAGATATTCGTCTGCTAGATTGATTTTGTCTTCAATCTTCCCAACTTTATCTATATTTCCACCATTAAGTTTTTGATTATCATCAGCATTTTTTCCAAGACCTGATTCTGAAGGTGCATTTATTTGACCAAGACCCGAATCTGAAGGTGCTGATTTTACTACATCATCTGTCAAACTGGATGGAAATGGATTAGTATTCTCTTCATCTTTCTTCACTAATCCCGCTAGCCCTTTTGCTTTGTCTACTAGACTACTTAATTTTTCACTGCCAGCAAGTGAAAGAGAATTTCCTAATTCATATCCTTTGTCATATGCATTACCTAAGTCTTTGTAATCTAAACGCTCAAATTGTTTTTTGATTGGTGCAGTCGGCATAGTTACATTATTCATATAATCCCCAGCGGTGTTCATTCTTCCCAGAGTAATCTTGTCAGCCTTTGTAGGCGCTTTAATAAGATTTTGAAGCGTTTCCCCAAAGTTAGTTGCACCACTACTTAATTTTAAATCTACTGTACCTATCTTAGAAAGATCGGTATCTAGCACACCATTAAGTAAACCTATGAATGAATTCACTCCACCAATTGCACCGTTGATAAGATCAGATATTCCGCCTAATGCATTATTAATGACATTAAAAATACCATCTGCTATACCACCAACCGTTTTCAACACCATAGTTCCCATCGTATAAAATGCCATCTGTACACCATACACTAAATCGTTGAATGTATTTGCAATCCACTCAGCTACGCTAATAATATTATTTCCTATGGCATCTAATACAGTTCTAACCATAAGATTAAAGGCAATCCATGCTAGTTGTACAAAAAATATAGCCTGATTCCATGTATTAACGAACCATTCGGCAACGGTAATAGCAAGGTTAGCAATACCTATCATAATGTTATAGAAGGCAGTACCTAGCCAATAAACGCCTCCAACAATTGCACCAATTACAGTTGCAGTTTGTTCAGCCCACATCACCATTGCGGTTACAACTAAAGCAATTACTGCAATAATTCCAATTATGACCCACGTAATAGGGCTTGTTAAATAAGCAGCATCTACTATCCATTGTGCTGCAGCCCACGCAAGGGTTGCTGTCCTAATTAATCCTAAAACAGCATATTTGGTTAGCAAAATTGCTACAATTGATCCTAGAACAACACCCATTATTACAAGTATAGGCACCACCCAATTAGCGTTATCATACATAAATGTTCCTACCGCACCGATTGTGTTGTAAATCATCTCAAGAGCATCAAAAACAAGTGATAATCCAGCTACAAATAGATTAATAAACATCATTGCATGACCTGCTAAAACCCCAAATGCATCCGAATTAACAAATTCGCTGAATCGTTTAAATATAGGTTCAAATGCATTTTGCGCATAGTTTTTAAATACAGTCATTGCATCTGAAAATGTTATCGGCGTTTTACTAAATTTATCTTCAATTTCGTCAGCAGCATTAAATAACGCATTTTTGATAATATCCGCTGTAATTTCTCCATCTGATGACATTTGTTTTAGTTCACTTGTACTTTTTCCTAAAGAATCTGCAATTGCATCTGCAAGCAATGGAGCCTTTTCTGCAATCGATGTAAACTCATCTCCTTTCAATCCTCCAGAATCCATTGCTTGCGTTAATTGTTTTATACTTTCAGCCTTTTCTTGACTACTAGCTCCTGAAGCAGCGAAAGATTTATTCATCAGCTCACTGAAACGGATCGCTTCATCATTGCTACTAAAAGTATCACTAGCGTTTAATTTAGCAACACTAGTAGCCATATCATTATAAGAGCTTAAACTTCGCTGAGAAGCTCTATAAATCTTATCCTGCAACTCCGCTTGTGTTTGCGAACCGTCATTAATATTAGCGATTCGCGTATTAGTATTACTATAAGAATCAGAAGCGCTTGCTAACTTCTTAAAACTCTCAGTTAAATTCTTTACCGATAAAATATTAGAAGCAAAACCAACAAATTTACTAAAAAAATTATCTACTCCACTTGTGGCGGCTTCTATCCCTCCCGAAGTCCCTATAAATCCATCACCCACATCGCTAATACTTTGATGTGCAAGTCTTGCACTAGTCCCTAATCTATTAAAAGCTACACTCGCACTCTGGATAACGACCGTTGCACGTTGCAGGCTACGCATATCCCCTGCTCTGTTGGATGATATATGCATTTGCTCCATCGTTCGGATTGTACTATTCATAGCTTTCATCATCTTATGAAGAGTACCCGTCATTCTATCGGTCAAGGTCATGGTTGTACGCACTGACATAACACTCACCTCATTTTAGGGCTAAAAAAGACATACCCAACAAGGCATGCCTTTTCTATATAATTATAATTGTCTTATTACTTTTTCGAGGCCTCTGCCTCTTTTTCAAGTTCTATATCCAAACTTGCTATAATGAATGCGCGCTCTTTGCGATCCATACTTAAAAACGAGTTAGGCAGTATATTGAACCGATGAAGCGCAACATGTGCATAAAATGCTAGTCCGTCGCGCTCATCGTCATTGCCTTGTATTAGTTTTTTACTTCTTCCACTTCATCTTCGAGCGTAATATCACTTCCGCTAATTTCGGATACTTTTTCTGAAATCAGCGATGTTTCACCTGCTAGAAACATTCTCCCATATAAGGCCTCTGCACCTTTTACGCCATAAGATTGTTGTAATTCTGTATTATTTAGGTCTGGGTATACGATAGCTGCTACGTTTAATCTACGGTTGTATGCTACTGGATCAAATACTCGTTCTTGGCGTCCTCTTTTGCCAGCTACATTTTTAAAACATCTATCGTTAATCAAATCGGCTTCTTCAGATGGAACAGGTCGTAATTTAATAGGTTCTGCAAAACGTTGTAGGGATAACTCGATAGGTTCTACCGCCATTACATTTTCTTTCATGAATGCTTTAAAGTTACTCATTTACAGTTTCCTCCTTATTGGATAACACTAAATTGGTTTAAGATTTCAAAATCGTCAAATGTGAATGAAAATTCGTCTTTTAATGTGTCTGCACTATCTGCATCAAGCATTGCTAGTAATGTTTTATCTGGAACAATATTTCGGACATCCACGGTTTGTTTACCAGCTGCACTAGTAATATCCGCATTGACAATTGTTGCATCAAACATTGGCGATTTCCCTGAACGTAGATAGTTCATGGCCATCGCTCGAACCTCTGGGCGATGGTAATACATCGTCATTTCACCGACACCTTTTGCTCCGACAATTTTTGAACCTTCCATACGAGCATTTAACCGTTTTACTTCTACTTTGTTGTATTCTACTTCCGCCTTGAATTTAAGAATTTCTGCAAATTCATATGTTTGCCCTTCAATATTAATAAATACCAAGCCCTCACGAGAGGACATTGCGTCTTTTGTTTGCATTACGTTTGCTGCCATCTAATTTTCCCCCTTTTATTTACACTCAACGCGCATATATAATTTTTCCATTGCATCGATAAACTTGATACCAATCACTGCAAATACGGCATCTTTTTCATCACCTTGCTCAACAGTAATATCTTCAGGCAAATATGGATTGATCACCCCTAACCGAACATATGGATCGAGCACTGTTTTCATTAATTGCTTCTTAAATAAATCTCTTCCATCGTCATTATTATTCACTTTACCGATGAAGTATTTTCGGAAAATGTGGCGTGTGTTATTTTCAACAATAGTCATTCCTCGATCAATTTTTCCTTTACGGAAATCTTGGTTTTTAGACGGTGTAAATGAATGGAAAGTATTTATATCCTGCTCTACTACTACTTCATCATTATTGAAAGTGAAGACAATATGACCGTCTTGTAATGCTTTAATGATTTCATCATTGGTCATCGCTTCCGCTTCTATTGCACCCGGATATTTTGCATATGTTAATGAACCTACAGTGGATGCTGCAAATGCTGCACCAAACCAGTACACCGCCTCATTTGCACTTAAGATTTCCCCACCATCAAGTGTGACGCCATTTTTAATCGATACTGTGCTTTCATGGTCTGCTGCATTATAATTATTCGTAACGAATGTAACGCGTTTACCTGCTTGTTCTCGCAGTTCTTTTACTTTTAAGGCAAGTAACTCTTTTATTGTATTGTCAGCAGTCCCATATGCCACTACCTTAAAATTCAAAGTATCCAATGCAGACGCGAACTCAGATAGGGACTCGTTTGTAGCAGCTACTGTTGTTCCACCAGCTAAAGTCAAAGTAGCATCACCTGTTGGTAATGAACCATTAAACAATACATATTCATTTGATTTTAAATCTTCGAAAGTAATCACCTTTTGTAAGTCCACTTGAATACCGTCAAAATAGGTTTTTACTGTTGTAGAACCGTCTAATCCAGTTGTCGTAATAATGTGAATCCTATTTCCATCAGTTCCACCGAACTTCGCAGTAGCTGTTAATCCTTCAACTGTCGCTTTCGCTTTCTCACCAACGCCATTAAGGTTATACAAATAAACATTTCCAGTAGCCTTAAAAGCTTCTCGAAGAGGTAAAATATCACCCAGTGCTTTACCGAATAAGCTCCTAAACTTTGTATTTGAAGAGAGTTTAGTAAACTTACCAACATCACCCCAATCAAGTGTCACAGGTACAACTAGAGCCCCATTAGAATCAAGTCCCATTGTATTTAAACTGTTTGTTTCAAAATTAATATAAGCATCAGGACGTACTTTATTTTGCGTTTCCCAAATTCCACCCATTATGCAATTCCTCCTTTTTGCTTCCACTCGGATACTTGTTTATCAGCTTCTATTTTTGTATAAGTTACGCCATCTTGAAGCACAACTTGATACTCTAAACGCTCTTTTGAAGATTGAGCGCTATCTAAAAAAGCAGCCTTAGAGAATTTTTTATTCTCTGGCTGCTTCACTGTTTTTTGTTTAAAAGTCATTATTTGTGTCAAATCCAACGCCCTCCAATGTTTTCATTTTCGCTTCTTCTTGACTGTCGTAAAGTCTCGCTTTCACTTGAAAATTAATCATTAGTGTTTCATTAACTATTTCCCCTTCTATTTCATGTATTTGGAAACTATCCGCAAGGTATTTAAAGTTGTTTTGGATAACTTCCAGTACATTTAAGCATTCATCATCTATTTCATCTGTAGATGGTAAATAGACGATGCTAAATGAATAGGTCCGAATTGCTTGATTCTTCATACTTCGCTCTTGATGCACGTTTATGATTCGAACTAAAAATGCAGGTAATTTTAAGTCTTGCTTAACTGGTTTATTGTAAATTTGATATTGATTGTTATCAGGATACAAAGATCGTAATTGCATGATTGCTAACGTTTTAATACGATCTGTTACATTAACCACCCATTTTACGCCCCCATTCCTTCTCGATTTCGTGTTCCCACATTTGAGGTATAAGATGTTCCATTTCTTGTTCCGTGAGTTTAAGTATATATTGACCATCTACAAAACCTGCTGTTCGTCCAGTCATGACACTATGCCTTTTCTCAACAAAAATCGGATATTCTAACTGATTATAAATAATAATGATAAAATTATTACCCTCTTTAACAATATGGAATTTCCAGTTATCACGAAACCCATTATTATCTACAGGTGTAAGCATTTTCACTTTCTTAATAGCTATTTGAGCAACTCTCTCAGCCACTTTTTTGTGTATCTTCTCAGTTGTAATAGTGAGTTCTTTTAAGTTTTCAGCTAACTGCTTTACTTCCTTAAATTCAAATGCCATTAAGTAAACACCCTCCTTTTAAAGGACAACTTCGTTCGATACATAGAGAAATCATTTTTTGCTGATAACACCTCCTCATCCTAAAAAATGATACAACTTTCTTTTAATAGCTCTAGCCCTCCTTTTCCTAAAATAGTGTAACGGTAACATTTAAAAACTTATTCTTTAACGTCTACAAGTTCGAAAAAGACGAGATTAGGCATAATAAAAAGTCGTAGTTACCTACGACCGATTGATAAAATCTTTTTATATACTATTGTTAACTTTGTTGTTTCTCCCTATATTCAAAATATAATACAAACAGAAGAAAATCTTAGATAACTTGCCTAAATCTAGTTTACATGATAATTTCTAACTCACATAATGTTTAAAGTATGGCAACTTTGGAAAGTTTGAAATCGTAGTTACCTACGACCGTTAGAAAAATCCATTTATATACTATTAAGTTGTTCGCATTAACTTTGGAACTATTGGCTTTCCCTAAATTCAAAATATAATATAAACAAAAGAAATCTTACCTAACCTGCCTATAGCCTAGTTTACATTATTATTTCTAACTCACATAATATTTAAAGTATGGCAACTCTGGAAAGTATGGAATGTTTCTACTGATTGCTTTCATTCAGTGTATCCCTAAGAGACTATTAGTTAAAATGCAAGAAGAATTACCAAATTGCCAGATGGAAAAAAGTTGAACAAAATGTAATTCAGCTTGCACTTATCCTTTAAAAAAAGATTTATAACAACACAAGTAGACAAAGTTTCAGGCCAATAAAAAGTTTTAGGATCCCTCAATTTATATGAGGGATCCTTTTTAAGCTAACATTTTGATTAAAATATTTTCTTTAATATTTTGTATTTGTGTGTGACTCAATTCCATTTTTTTTGCTATCCAACGCTTAGATTTTCCATCTAACATCCAATTTAATACTTGTATCTCCCTATCGCCTGTAACTTTTTCAAGAAGTTTCTGAACCTCTAATATCTTTTTCTCGTAATCTGCAACACGTTTATTATTTTTCGATCGTCTAATAGCCTCTTGCATAATTGGATCACCTATCCCGCCTACCGCCTTTGGTAATGACGCCTCAATACCATATTGTGCCGTCTTTGCCCCTATGACCATTTCTTCTCGCATTTCTTTGATAGCGTTAACCATCCAATGGTAGTCTGTAATCATTGAATCCAAAACATCCGGTGTAATAACTAGTGCTCTCTCTTTTAACATAAATTTTCCCTCCTAAGTGTAATGATATTCTCCTCTATGCAGAGTAGTAAATTTTCGGCTCATATCGATGATAAAAGCCATTGGGATTAATATGCATTGCTAATGCTGTTTGTAATTCACACTCGTCAAAGCAAATTGTTTTCGATTTATTCTCATCCCCTTTACGCCATATGATAACTGCATACGGTTTTACTCCAAAACCTAAAAATATTGGATTCAAACTGCTACCTCCCATATCTGATTCATAACGAACTGTTAATACTCCACTTTTAAATGCTTTATATCCATTTATTAAAACTAAAACGTTTTTTCCTGTTGTTTCGTCATCTATTCTCCCTCCGATAAGGGGATGGGGGTCTCTCTATTTTTTTCAAATAGTTTGCGCAATCGATAGTTCACTTTCTTATCCTTCTGAATAGTCACTATGAAATCTTGCGTCATTTCAAACAGTCGACTAGTTAAAGCCTCATCGATATAAAGCATGTCATCAAGAGACAATTCACTAGATATTAATAAAGGTTTGTTGCTCAAATAACGAGCGTTTACCACTTCGAAGATGACCTCAGTCTGCCACGACTTCACATTAACTTTCCCACCGATTGGCTTAAATAAATCGTCAATGAACAAGACAACAACCTCCTTCATCTGAGTCATAATTTCCATTTTACGTTCAAAATTGTTAGCAGCGATCTTGTTCAAGCCATCTTTGTATGGAAAGTATAGAACAGGCACTTGATTTGAATGGATCAGATAGTTAGATATAGCGGTTAATAAGTGTGTCTTGCCACACCCAGGTTGTCCCACAAGCATGATGCTGTTTTGTCTGAAACCTCTAATTTCTTCAAAGGCTGCATAATACTGTTTCACTTTACTTTTCATTTCTACAACTTTGGGATGAACATTATCCGTCGAGAAGTTTTTAAGGCTCATTTTCTGAAACTCTTTTGTAATTGCACTCGATTCAATAAGTCTATTAATCTTGAGCATCATGTTGCATTCACAAACGACATAATAGTCTTGCTCCACTTCAACACCTCGGATATAGTAACCATTTTTTTTACGGACTAAGTAACTACCAGTATCCCTACACTTAGAACAGTTATATTGAGTTTCCTCAATCGCTACAGTAGTCTCCAAATATTGCTTGCTTCTCGCCATTAGCTCCTCCATGACTTCTGCCATTCTGTCGCCCGTTTTTTGCACTAATCTTCACCTGCCCATCTGTAGTTATTACATTGCAATGTATTATTAAAAACTGTATTATTCTCCTGACTGGGTATCAACACGTTTGAACATTCACTCTAGTCGTTTTGTTAATACGTCGGTCAATAACTTTTGTGCCAGGTTTGTAGATTAGGTCCACAATGACATTGCCCTTATCTTTTAGACTTGAAATTAACTTTGTTATTCGCCCCTTGCTAAGACTATAGATTGGTGCTAACTAATTGTTCAATGACAACACCCTTGTTCAACTCACAAACCAAACTTCAACAATTAATATATCCACACACAAAACGAGAGTTATGATACCTTTCGAGGAATCCAAAATCGAATGTAATTCCAGTACATTTTGCAAATCTTTCCTACGAATATCTTTATAACTAGCTACAGCAAAACGATTCTTAATTTCACGATGCAATTCACGAAATAATTTAGGTTGGATGTTTGTATCATCTTCAATCTCATAAACTTTTATGGCAACTTCTTTTCGTACAGCGCGTTGTTCACCAGAAGTTAATGTTATTTGTTCATTAAATTTTTCGATAATCATAGACAGGTCCTGTCCATGCTGTTCTTGTTGAATTGCTTGAGTATCTTTCACTAAATCAGCAGTTGTACGAAGATCGGTCACATGTGTTTGATTTTTAAATAAAGGAATTACATTTTCTTTCACCGTGTAGTATTCGTCTACTAAATTTTCATACGCGTCCCAAGCTTCATCTGTATTTAGAAATTTAGCATGTAGCCAAGCTCCCTTTTCAGTCCAAAGATATAACGCTCTACCCTGATTGGAAATTTGTAAGTGTTGTTGCGTTTCTCGAAAATTCAATAATTCCTTACCTTCTAATTTGATAAAGTGCTTATATTCTTTATATCGATCTTTATTTTCTGAAAAGTTTTTATAAATATGGTCACTAATTGTTCCATAACTTTCAGCAATTTGTGCTGTCGTAAGTATTCTACAATTTTCATATAAGATAATTTGTAATAATTTCATGTCAATATATCCTCCTTTATTAATAAACTTTGTATCATATCGCTACACAAACACATTTACACAGCCATTTTGTAACGAATCGTTACTTTTATCATCAAAAAAAAGAACCCAATCAAAATCTAGTACTACCGCAATAGATTTAGCAACATGTACAGAAGGCCTGCGTTTATCTTGTTCAATCATGGTATAATATGCTCGTTTAATTCCAGATGCTTTAGCGACATCATCATGAGTCAGATTATTTGCTAAACGTTTTGTCTTTAACCAAGTTCGATTTTCCAATTATTCACCAACTTTCATATAGCTTATTTATAATATAGTATCAATTCGTTACTTAGTCAAGTATATTTGTATCGTTTCGTTACATTTTTGTTTTTTATTGGATTAGTAACAATTTGTTACATATAATGATATTTAGAAACGCGAGGTGAAATTATGCTAGGTGGACGCTTGAAATATCTACGAAAATCAAATAACAAAACGCAACAAGATATAGCAGACATTCTAGGCATTACTAGACCAGCTTATACTGCTTATGAACAAGGTAAAAGAAATCCTGATTATGAAATTTTAGAAAAAATTGCGGACTACTATAATGTGTCTATAGATTATCTTTTAGGGAGAACAGATAATAAAGGAGCTTTACATACCCAAGCTGGCATCTCTGATAATGAATACAACAATCTAAGTGCATATCAAAAAGAGGTAATTGATTTCTTTTTAACTAGAGAAGATTTATTTTTTAAAAACCAGCCAGAAAATTTACTGGATGCGTTAGAACAATTTGAAGTTTTCTATGAAGTATTGAAACGGCAACAAGAAAACAAAAAATAAAATCACAATAATTTGCAACGTTTCCAATCATTTTAAAATTCGCCTTTTCTTTGGTGAATTTTTTTGTTACCATAAACAGAACATACGTTTGATAAAAGGGGGATATTATGAATTTTATTTATACTCATCTAGAAGATTATATTTGTGAATTATATACAAGTATTGATGTGACAACACCTAAACATCTTAATCCAGGATTAATCGCCTCACGCCTTGGTTTTACACTATACTTTTTACCTTACGATTCTACCAATACAGGAAATGTAATTTTTATTGATTCTAGATTGTCTGAAGAAAGGCAGTGGCAGGATTTCGGGCATGAGTTATGTCATGCGACGGTACACTCTGGTAATCAAGCTAAATCAATTCAGCTTTTTAGAGAATATCAAGAATGGAAAGCAAATAGTTTTGCTCTCCAAGCCTGTGTACCCACTTTTATGCTTAATAAGCTAAAACTACCTTCAAATGAGGAAAAAGCAATTATTACAATTCAAGCGTTCTTTCATGTAGAATACGATTTTGCGAAGAAAAGATTATATCACTATCTTAATAATCATTATTTTGATGGTTATAGACTCACTGAAGGGAGTAATTATTGTGAAGTACGTTAAATTACGATTGATTAACTGCAATAATTAGTGTTAGTCAGAGTGAAATAGTGTAAACGAAAAAAGTAGTAACCATTCTATCTAAGAACATCAAAAATAGTCAGTTCGAAGATGATGCCGATAAACGAATAGAATAACCATATTATTTTCAAATGAATGCGCAACCCTTTTGCCCTGAAACAATTAGCTACCCAACATGTGAATAGGATCAGGGCAAGCTGTTGCTTCAATTATTTCTACTCCTTTTCTTTCACATAACTGGCGAAGAATTCTACCTACATCTACTTTAATTTGTCCATAAATAATCTGCCTTCTATATTTTGGCGCAAAGACGATGTGATACTTACAATTCCATGTTGTGTGTGCTAAACTTTTATTATCCATTTGGATCCCCTTTCGTACGAAGTCGGTTGACCAGACCTGAATTTATCGTACGGCTGGGGATTTTTTCTTGTCCATAGCTAGAAGCTCTTTAGAACCCCTCGCATAGCAAGGGGTTTTCAAAAAAACACAATAAAAAGCCTTACAACCGTTGTGGCTGCAAGGCTTACGTTAGCGTCCCAGGAGGGATTCGAACCCCCGACCGACGGCTTAGAAGGCCGTTGCTCTATCCTGCTGAGCTACTGAGACATGGTGTGTGTGTTCCTAAAAACCTCTTAGGAAAGACAATATTTATTATATGTCCTTTATTACATAATGTCAACATGAATTTTACTATGGAGGCAAGGTTTGCCTTGAAAATATTATATACCTATTTATTGTATGATGCTATAGCTTTCTTTATGTTATTTCACTGCATTACATTGTCTTATTTTTTGTTAAAATAATAAGCAAAAATGGAGGTATGTGTATGTTTGAAAAGTCGGTGGTTGTGGTGACTGGTGGTGCGCAAGGAATTGGAGAAGGGATTGTGCGTGCATATGCACAGCGTGGTGCCAAGGTTGTAATTGCAGATGTGAATGTAGAGCTGGGGCATCAATTAGCGCAAGACTGCAATGAGCAAGGGTATTCGGCATTGTTTGTGGAGGCGGATGTGTCTAAGGAACAAGATATTGTTGCGTTAATGCAGCAAACGGTCCAACATTTTGGGACGATTACGATTTTAATTAATAATGCGGGTAAGTTTGAGCATGTGTCACCTTATGATATTACGGTTGCGCAGTGGCATAATCTTTTACAAACGAATTTAACGAGTGTTTTATTCTGTTCTAGAGAAGCGGCTAAAATCATGCGAACAAATGAGCTTGGAGGTTCGATTGTTTCTTTAGCCTCTACACGGGCTTTTATGTCTGAGCCTTATAGTGAAGCGTATGCCGCTTCCAAGGGCGGTATTGTAGCGTTAACGCATGCATTAGCCCGCTCTTTCGGTCCAGATAACATTACGGTCAATTGTATATCACCTGGCTGGATTGAAACCGGTGATTATGAACAGCTACGTGCTATCGATCATGAACAACATCTAGTAGGGCGTGTTGGTGTGCCGGAAGATATTGCACAAGCTTGTCTGTACTTAACAAATCCTGCGAATCGATTTGTCACAGGGATTAATATTACGGTCGATGGAGGCATGACAAAGAAAATGATCTATGAGGAATAATGGACGCATCTGGATTCTTGCACATTCAAGGATCGTGTAGAGTATTCTACACTAGAATGAATTTTTTAAGGGAGTGGTGTGCATTGTTTCCATATTCAAACAGCTATTCCGGGAATTCTTTAAGCGTCATCTATACGGCTCCATCCAACCAGTATACAGCGCCTATTCGGCACTTTTTACAGCCGCAACAGGATCATCGCAGATGCATTAGTAAAGCAGAGGCTGATTTTATGGCGATGAATCGACTGTTGTGGATGGAGCATGTTAATTGGACGAGGATGACCATTATAAGTATTGTCTTTAATTTGCCGGATTTACCATTTGTGCAAGCACGTCTTTTACGCAATGCGACGGATTTAGGTAATTGTCTGCGCCCCTTTTACGGCGATCAAATAGCAGATCGCTATGCAGAGCTAATAAAAGAGCATTTACTTATTGCAGCGCAGCTTGTTACAGCGGCGAATAAAGGAGATGCGGCAACAGCAGCGGCTAAAGAACAAGAATGGTATCGTAATGCCGATGACATTGCCATATTTTTAAGTTCCATTAATCCATATTTAACTAAAGAAGCTGTGCAGCAAATGTTTTATCGCCATTTAGCTTTAACGAAAAAAGAAGCCGTGACGATGATTCAAAAAGACTATCAATCAGACGTGCAAGTGTTTGATGATATAGAGGCAGAGGCACTTGCCATGTCAGACATGATAGCAAATGCCATTGTCATGCAGTTTTGCTACCGCTTTTATTCATAATAAATAAAAAACCAGATTCATCGACAATCAGCATTTGTCTATCAATCTGGTTTTTCGTCTTGGAGAAAAAAGCTATGATTGCTCCGTATCGGTTTGTTGTTGCTCCACATAGCGGTAATATAAATTCCGTAATTCAGATTCTTTAAACTTGCCTAGATGTGTTTTTAATTGAGGATGCACTAAAATCCCTTTTGCGCGTAGCTCTTTGACAAACCAACCTTTTGAATATTGATGCAAGTTGCACCGTCTCCTTTTCTGTTAGTCATCCATAGCGTATGCGCAAAGGTTTTATGCTGTTACCGCTACCCCTTGTTACACCAAAATAAAAACAAAGGACAAGAAATAATCCTTTGTTTACAGTCCATTATGTGCCACAAAACGTTTGGTATGGACAGTTGGATGGTGCTGGTAGCGTGGCATACGCTTCTTGTTCCGCTAAATGAGCGTACGGCTGAGATAGCACCTGTAATAGCTTATCCATAACACGATAATCACCGCGTGTAACAGCCGCTTCTAACGCTTCCTCTACCCGATGGTTTCGCGGAATAACAGCAGGGTTGGTGTCTCGCATTAACTGCTGTGATTGTGCTTTGGATGGCTCTTGCCTTTGTCTTCTTGCTTGCCACTGTTCGTACCACTTTTTAAATTCCATACTATCACAAAGCGCCGTTCCTTCACATCTTTGAAACGTTAGTGAACGGAATGTATTTGTATAATCTGCTTCATGCTTTTCCATTAACGTTAGAAGTTCATCTATTAGTGCGGCATCTTGCTGTTCTTCATTAAAGAGACCGAGCTTTGCGCGCATTCCCGCTAACCAGTTTGTATAGTACAACTGCGGATATTGCTCAATCACTTGCTGAGCTAGTGCTATAGCATCTTCTGGGTCGTCATGGATAAGTGGAAGGAGCGTTTCAGCAAAACGCGTAATATTCCATCCTCCAATAGGCGGCTGATTGGCATAAGCATAGCGTCCTTGTCGGTCGATGGAGCTAAAAACTGTTGCTGGATTATAACGATCCATAAAAGCACAAGGACCATAATCAATCGTTTCACCGCTAATCGTCATATTATCTGTGTTCATTACACCATGAATAAAGCCGACTAGTTGCCATTTGGCAATAAGGGCTGCCTGTCTTCCCATAACTTCTTGAAGCAAGCTCAAATAGCGATTTTCCGTCTGTTCAATCATTGGGAAATGGCGTTGGATTGCATAATCAGCTAACTTCTGAAGCTCTTCATCGCTACCCCATTGTGCCGCATATTGAAATGTCCCTACACGTAAATGACTACTTGCAACACGCGTCAAAATCGCACCAGGTAGTTCTGTTTCACGATGTACTGGTTCTCCTGTTGTCACTACTGCCAAACTACGGGAAGTTGGGATACCTAACGCAAACATTGCTTCGCTAATAATATATTCACGTAGCATCGGGCCAAGTGCTGCACGGCCGTCACCTCCTCTAGAGTAAGGCGTTCGTCCTGAACCTTTGAGTCCGATGTCATAGCGCTCCCCAGAAGGTGTTATTTGTTCGCCTAGAAGAAGTGCTCTACCGTCCCCTAACATATTAAAATGTCCAAATTGATGTCCTGAATATGCCTGTGCAAGCGGCAATGCCCCCTTTGGTATCTCGTTACCCGCAAGCACCTCAATCCCATCTTCTTGTTGAAGCGCACTATAATCTAATCCAAGGGACTTTGCCACTGCTTCATTTAAAATCGCCAACTTAGGTGCATGCACGCGATTTAATTGAAGATGGCTATAGAATGAATTTGGTAGACGAGCATAGCTATTATCAAAATTCCAACCAATATTATTTGCCTTAGTCATTTGATCACCCTTGTTCTTTTCATTTAGTCTTTCTACTAACATGCAATTCATTCGTGGACGTATTTTCCAAAGCCTTTGTAATCCATAAATAGAAAAACGCTTAAACTCTCTTTTAATAGAATCTTAAGCGTTTTTAATAAGTTTAGTTATGCGCGAACAAACGTATGCGTTGACAAACGATCATTGTTCTCTGTGAAGAAATCCACCTGATAATAGCTAGCTTGAATGTCTATAACTGCAAAGCTTTTTTCATTGCCACCTCTTGGCTTTAATAAACTTCCTGGATTGATAAATAAGACATCATCAATCATTTCGACACCTAATAGATGAGAATGACCAAAGCACACAATATGTGCATCGACTTCCTTTGCGCGATACAATAATGCCAACATGGATGATTTAACTTTAAATAAATGACCATGTGTGACAAAAAGGGCAGCATCTCCCACTTGCACAATTATTTCCTCTGGAAAGGCTTTATCAAGATCACAATTTCCCCGCACTTTTTTCATGCCATCTAATGCAGCATGGGAAAAAGGCAGTTCGCTATCACCACAATGAATCATCGTTTCGACATGCGGATAAAAGCCACGTACTTGGTCAATTACATGGCTATCTCCATGTGTATCACTCATGACCACTATTTGCATGGATATCACCTCTTACTTAATAAGGTTTGGCAATTGTTCCTTTAACTTGCGAATGGCATTTCCTCGGTGAGAAATAGCCCCTTTTTCTTCTGGTGTTAATTCAGCCATCATACGATTTAAACTTGGTACAAAAAAGACAGGGTCATAGCCAAAACCATTAGTTCCACGTTTTTCATGTGCAATGACACCTTCGCACGTGCCGAACACTGTTGTTGTTTCAAAATCAGGACCCGCAATAGCAATACAGCAGCAAAAGCGAGCTGTGCGCTTGTCATCTTCTATACCTTGTAAATTTTGCAATAGTTTTACCATATTTGCCTCATCATCATGATCACCAGCATAGCGTGCCGAATAAACACCTGGCTCCCCATTAAGCGCATCTACAGCTAAACCACTATCATCCGCAATAACAATCGTTGCAAGCTCTTTTGCTAAAGCCTCTGCTTTTAACACGGCATTTTCTTCAAATGTTGTGCCTGTTTCTTCAATTTCCATGTCCGGTGCGACATCAAACATCGTCACCACTTCATAACCGAGCGGCCCAAACAATGCTTCGAAATCTTTTGCTTTGCCTTTGTTTTTTGTAGCAATTACAACTTGTTTCATATTAGCAGTTTCCTCCTACTTTATGAGCTATTTCTCCAAGCGCTTGTTTTTGTAGTTCAATAAGCTCACGAATGCCCTTTTCACCTAATGCAAGCAAGTTATTTAATTCCTCACGTGAAAAGGTCGCTTCTTCACCAGTCCCTTGTAATTCTACAAAACGGCCTGCTCCTGTCATGACGATATTCATATCTACCGCTGCATCTACATCTTCTACATAATTTAAGTCTAAAACGGCACCTTGCTCTTCAACAATGCCAACACTTGTAGCCGCTAAAAAATCAGTAACAGGGAATTTTTCTAGTTGTTTTTCTTCAGCAAGCTTGGCAATTGCCTGTGTCATTGCGACAAATGCCCCTGTAATCGAAGCAGTTCGTGTTCCGCCGTCTGCTTGAATCACATCACAGTCAATCCATACTGTACGTTCTCCCAACGCTTCTAAATCGACGATAGCACGTAATGCGCGACCAATCAGACGTTGAATTTCCATTGTACGTCCGTTCACTTTCCCGCGTGACGATTCACGTGGTGTTCGTTGTGCTGTGGCACGAGGTAACATTGAATACTCAGCTGTAATCCAACCTTTGCCCTGTCCGCGTAAAAAACCTGGTACTTTATCTTCAACCGTTGCTGTACAAATTACTTTCGTATTTCCAACTTGGATTAATACCGAGCCTTCTGGATGCAATAAATACTCGCTATCCATTTTCACAGGACGCAATGCATCTGCATCTCTACCATCAAATCTTGTCATCATTCATCGTGCCTCCTAAAATCTTTCGCGCCCTTATTTTATCATATTTTCCACTGATGCGACGATTTACTACATGCAATATATGATATTTATCATATCAATTGCATTACATTTTCATCTACAATGAAAAATCTTAAGCTGTTATAGTAATATAATAAAGAAAGAGGTGATGGTCATGTCTCAATCAACAATTGAGCATAGTAGTTATACCATAAAGGAAGAATTTTGGAATGCGCTAACACATGGAATCGGTGCATTTTTAACAGTTCCTGCTACCCTTCTATTAGTGCATAAAGCTCTAACAACCGGTACAAGCACCGAGCTTATTAGTTACATTATTTTTGGTATTTCGATGTTTTGTTTATACATAGCATCGACCTTATATCATGCACTGCCCACACATAAAGTGCTTTTGAAAAAATTAGATCATAGCTCCATCTTCTTATTAATTGCAGGAACATATACACCTGTAGCGCTTATTGCCGTAGGTGGAAAATTAGGAATGAGCATATTTATCATCGAATGGGTTCTTGCCTTTATCGGCATCGTCTTAAAACAATTTTTCGTCCATCGTTTCAAAAAAATCTCGTTGATTGTGTACATTGGCATGGGTTGGCTGATTGTCTTTGCCTATAAACCATTGGTCGCTTATATCTCATTCAACGGGTTTATGACACTTTTACTCGGCGGTATTTTTTATACTGCTGGCACATTTTTTTACAAAAACAAAAAAATAAAGTACAACCACGCAATATGGCATGTCTTTGTGATGGCAGGAAGTGCAACGATGTTCGTTGCGATTTATTTGTTTATGTAAAATTGTCTATTTCAATATAATGACGACTAAAAAAATCAGCCTAGCTCGTAAGCTAAGCTGATTTTATTTTAATGTAATACGGTGTATGTCAAGCGTACCTTGTTCTAACCAATTTTCTGCAATGGAACGGAAAATCGGCACAGAACCCGTTGCATAAAATTTATGTGCGGGCTTAGCATTTGTATCTGCTAAAGTACCATTATACGCAAGCATTTCCTCGACATCCTTTGCTGTTTCTTCCGCAGAAGATAGCACGAAAACATCTTCTCCGACGACAGCTTCAATTTGTTTTTGCAAAATCGGGTAATGCGTACACCCTAAAATGACCGTATCAAATTGTTCGTTTTTTAACGGTTTTAAGCCTTCTGCAATTAAATTATTTGCAAATTGTCCTTTATATTCGCCACTTTCAACTAGTGGTACGAACGTTGGACAAGCCAATGGAATAATGTGGGTAGACGTATTCAAAGACAATAAGGCTTCTTCATACGCCCCACTTTTAATTGTACCTTCTGTTGCAAGCACAACGACTTCATGTCGCTTCGTTTTCTTTACAGCTGCACGTGCGCCAGCATTAATAACGCCTAGTACCGGAAAAGGCATATTACGTTGTAAACTTTCGAGTGCTACTGCAGTCGCTGTATTACAAGCTATGACGAGCATCTTAATATTCATTTTTTCGAGTGCTTTGGCCATTTGCCAAGTAAAATTCCGTACTTCCTGTCGAGTTCGTGGACCATACGGACATCTTGCTGTATCACCGATATAATAAATCGTTTCGTTTGGCAATCGTTTTATTATTTCCTTTGCTACGGTTAGACCGCCTACTCCTGAATCAATAACGCCTATCGGGGCATTCATACTTTCCGCCTCAATCCTGTTTCATGTGTACATGTAGTTTTTGTAAATAGCTCGATAATTGCGCGACTTCTTGTTCGTTAAATCCTACAAGCATTTCTTGCAAATATTGCTGTCTTTTTTCAATAACCTCTTGAATAATTCGTTCGCCTTTTTCGAGAAGATGAACGACAACGACCCGGCGATCATTTTCATCACGCACTCGCTTGACTAATTCATTTTTCTCCATACGATCCACTAAATCTGTTGTCGTACTAAAAGCTAAGTATAAACGGTTTGATAAATCGCCAATTGTAATATCACCGAGCTCTTCTAACCACTGTAATGCAACAAATTGTGGCGGCGTAATTGTATATTGTGAAACAATTTCTCTTCCTTTTTGCTTCACAATGGCCGCAATATAGCGTAGTTCCTTTTCAACCGTTGCAACGGTTTCAGGTGAGTGCTTTGTTACTTCATCCGACATATAACTATTCCACTCCTAAACATGCGTTGAATAGTTCTATTTTGTCGTTTTTTTCACGAAATAGCAAGTGTCCATTAGTCTAATTTGAATTCTTCTAAGCGTAACAGCTCAATTAACGCTTGAGATCGATTTGTTACACCTAGCTTTTGAATTGTATTGGAAATGTGATTTCGCACTGTTTTTTCACTAATACCAAGCTGCTCTGCAATATCCCTCGTTGTTTTTTCAGCTAATAAAAGCGCAAATATTTCACGTTCTCGGTTTGTTAAAAGAGAACGATGATGAGAGCCATTCATTTTCAGTCACACCCTCCTCCCCCGCACGTATTGTAACTTATGTTAAGGAGTGTTGAGCGGTGACGGCTATTTTCATGAATACACCGAGTTTCCACAAAAATTTCAGAAGTTCTTCTTTTTCGCGCGACAAATGACATGAAAAATGGAATTCTTGACGCCCTAGCTTCTTTTTTCGAGCATGCTCGGGAAAATCTGCGTTACCTGCCACAAGAAATTCCACGCCGACCTCCATCCATGCCTATATTCCATTCTGCCTCACTTAAAAAGATGAAGCACTCAATGAATAGCAAATTACATAATCGCTAACTGTGCTAATTGCGCCTTTTCTTCTTGTGATATCGGCACGCTTTTACCTGTTCGTGGATCCATTTGTACTACTGTACCACGACCTGTAAAGCATACTTCATCCTTTTGATTTTTCGCTAAGTAATGGATATCCATTGATGAGTTACCTAATTTCGCTACTTTTGTATATATACGAAGTACATCATTAAAGAAAACTTGCTTTCGATAATCACATTGTAAATCTGCTACAATCGGAATCCCCTTTACCTTGTCGTCCAATGCAGAAGGCATTAATATGCCTAAATGATTAAAATAATCGATTCTAGCCTGTTCAAAATATGTAAAGCTAACGGTATTATTCATATGCCCATACATATCCGTTTCCGAAAAACGCACACGTACCTCAATATAAAATGAAAAATCCTCTGCCCATTTCTCAAAGTCTTCAATATAATTTGCTTTCATATCCCCAACCCCTTTGTGTGATTGCCTACTGTTAATCTATTCGTATTACCATCGTTAAAAAATGAATACAAATTCATTATAAAGGAAGAGAGGCAATTATGATAGAAAAATCAGAAATTTTAGTGTTTTATTCACGATTTCACTCATCTTCTATCTAACAGTCTATAAAAAAACTCCCTTACACTATTGTGTAAGGGAGTAGCATTGTACAATTAGTCAACGTAATGGTCAGAACCGAAGAAGTTACGGAACATTTGCACTGTTGTTGCACGGTTTAAAGATGCGATAGATGTTGTTAAAGGAATACCTTTAGGACAAGCAGCTACACAGTTTTGAGAGTTACCGCAGTTAGCAAGACCGCCGTCACCCATAATTGCATTTAAACGTTCGTCTTTAATCATTGCACCTGTTGGGTGTGTGTTAAATAGACGTACTTGTGATAATGGTGCTGGTCCAATGAATGAAGCTTTTTCAGACACGTTTGGACATGCTTCCATACATACACCACAAGTCATACATTTAGATAATTCATAAGCCCATTGACGTTTACCTTCTGGCATACGTGGACCTTCACCTAAATCATAAGTACCATCGATTGGTACCCATGCTTTCACTTTTTTCAGTGCGTTGAACATACGATCACGGTCAACTTGTAAGTCACGTACAACCGGGAAAGTTTTCATTGGCTCAAGGCGTACTGGTTCAGTCAATTGATCAATCAGTGTTGAACATGATTGACGTGGACGACCATTGATTACCATAGAACATGCGCCACAAACTTCTTCAAGACAGTTCATATCCCATGAAACTGGTGTAGTTTTTTCACCGTTTGCCATCACTGGATTTTTTTGAATCTCCATTAACACAGAAATAACGTTCATACCATGACGGTAAGGAACTTCGAATTTCTGCCAGTAGCTTTGGCCACCTTGTGTATCTTGACGTAAAATTTCAACTTTTACCATTCTTCCAGTATTAGCTGCGATTTCCATAATTCTTAGTCTCCTTTCGCAGAGTAGTCACGTTTACGTGGTGGGATTAATGATACGTCTACTTCTTGATATGTGATCACTGGCTCGCCTGTAGCAGGGTCGAATTTCGCCATTGTTGTTTTTAAGAAGTTTTCATCATCACGTTGCGGGAAGTCTGGTTTATAGTGCGCACCACGAGATTCATTACGAAGTAAAGCACCTTTTGTCATTACTTTCGCTAGGTAAAGCATGTTTTTCAACTGACGTGTAAAGTGAGCACCTTGGTTACTCCATTTTTGTGTATCGTTGATGTTAATGTTTTCCCAACGTTTTTGGAATTCACCAAGTTTTTTATATGTTTCTTCAAGTTGGTCGTTATAGCGTACAACTGTCATTGTAGCAGTCATTAACTCACCAAGCTCTTTATGAAGAAGGTAAGCGTTTTCTGTGCCGTCCATTTTCATGATAGCATCCCATTTCGCTTGCTCTTCTTTAACACGTGCATCATAAATATCTTGCGATAAATCTTCAGCATGCTTTTTAAGATGTTTAACGTAATCTACTGCATTTGGACCAGCAACCATACCGCCATAAATTGCAGATAATAATGAGTTAGCACCAAGACGGTTTGCACCATGTTGAGAGTAATCACATTCACCCGCTGCGAATAGACCAGGAATTTCAGTCATTTGGTTGTAGTCAACCCATAATCCACCCATTGAGTAGTGAACTGCAGGGAAAATTTTCATTGGTAATTTACGTGGGTCATCACCTACGAATTTTTCGTAGATTTCAATGATACCACCAAGTTTTACATCTAATTCATGTGGATCTTTATGAGAAAGATCTAGGTACACCATGTTTTCGCCGTTGATACCAAGTTTTTGGTTTACACAAACGTCGAAAATTTCACGTGTTGCGATATCACGTGGTACTAAGTTACCATATGCAGGGTATTTTTCTTCTAAGAAGTACCAAGGTTTACCGTCTTTATATGTCCAAATACGGCCACCTTCACCACGAGCAGATTCTGACATTAGACGGTTTTTGTCGTCCCCAGGAATCGCTGTTGGGTGAATTTGAATGAACTCACCATTCGCGTATGAAGCACCTTGTTGGTATACGATAGAAGCAGCAGAACCTGTGTTAATAACAGAGTTTGTTGTTTTACCGAAGATAATACCAGGGCCACCAGTCGCCATAATAACAGCGTCTGCACGGAATGATTGAATTTCTTCTGTACGCATATTTTGTGCGACGATACCGCGGCAAACGCCGTCATCATCGATAACAACACCAAGGAATTCCCAGTGTTCATATTTGTTAACTAAACCAGCTACTTCGTGAGAACGAACTTGCTCGTCCAACGCGTATAGTAATTGCTGACCAGTTGTAGCACCTGAGAATGCTGTACGGTGCATTAACGTACCACCGAAACGGCGGAAATCAAGTAAACCTTCTGGTGTACGGTTGAACATTACACCCATACGGTCCATTAAGTGAATAATACCAGGGGCAGCATCACACATACCTTTAACTGGTGGTTGGTTCGCTAAGAAATCCCCACCATATACTGTATCATCAAAGTGAATCCAAGGAGAATCCCCTTCACCTTTTGTATTTACGGCACCATTAATTCCGCCTTGCGCACATACAGAGTGTGAGCGTTTTACAGGAACTAATGAGAATAAATCAACTTCAGTACCAACTTCAGCTGCTTTAATCGTTGCCATCAGACCAGCTAAACCGCCGCCGACAACAATTATTTTGCTTTTCGCCATGATTATTTCTCACTCCTCTTAAAAAATTGCAATGATTGCATGTACTCTTATAGTAGCTTCTATTGAATTATACGAAAGCTAAAATAGCAGCCACACCAACTACACTTAGAATTACGAAAAGAACGTTTGTTACATAAGTAGCAATCTTTTGAGACTGTGGTGATTGTGTAATACCCCAGCTTACTAAGAATGACCACAAACCATTTGTTAAGTGGAAAGTTGCTGATAAAATACCAACAATGTAGAATCCAAGCATAAATGGATTTGCAACGATATTTGCCATCATGTCGTAATCAACGTGTGTACCAAGCGCTTTTTGAATACGAGTTTGGAAAATATGCCATGCAATGAAAATTACTAAAAATACACCTGTGAAGCGTTGTAATGAGAACATCCAGTTACGGTATGTGCTGAAACGCCCTGTATTTGGTGTAGCTGTGAATGCAATGAACACACCATAAAATGCGTGGAACATTAATGGAATGTAGATGACAATCCACTCAACTAGGATAAGAAATGGAATTTTTTCCATTACTGCGGTAGCATCATTGTAACTTTCTGCTCCGCCTGTTGCTGTAAAGTTAATGAATAGGTGCATCGTTAAAAACAGACCTACTGGAATGATCCCAAGTAGAGAATGTAAGCGACGCCATAAAAACTCTCGATCTTTCGACAAGACTGTTACCCCCCTTAGTACTTAAAATAGCACAACAAAAGAAGTCATCATTTTGTAAATGATACTCCATTGACTGTGTATTTCATCATGGTACAATATTATGACATGTTTATTGTACTCTCAAGAGCTACGAGCGTCAAGGTAACATAGAGTTTTTGCTAGACCTTATTAAAGAAGCAATCTAGTACATAACGTGTCGTTTCTTCTCGAAAAATCTATCATTACTTTATTGGTGCTAAATTATAAGAAAATTCTAAGAAAGAAGGATTTCTATGTTAAATAATCCATCTAATACTATCTCATCATTTGGATATGAGTTAATTCGTGATCATGTCCTATCTTCAATACTTGGTAAACATGAGGATGACGTACTATATTGGGCTGGCAAGGAGCTTGCACGGAAGTTTCCTTGTAAAAGTCAAGATGAACTTATCGCATTTTTCGCAGATGCGTGCTGGGGTACTCTAGTATTGACAAAGGAGTCTAAAGATGGGCGCATTTTCCATTTAATGAATGAACCAACCCTTTTACAAATTCAAAATCGTAGCTTTAGACTTGAAGCAGGCTTTATTGCTGAACAAATTCAGCAAGTAAAAGGTTACTTGACTGAATGTTATGATGAGAAGCGTGAAAAACAACAGCTTGTCACGTTTACAGTCAAATGGGATGTTAAAGAACGTATTATGAATACAATAACAAATGAATAAACGTTTAAAGGATTCTTTTGTTAGAACAAACCTTATACGTGGGGACAAAAGGCAACAAGATGTTACTCTTGATGCCTTTTATCATTTTATATAGTAGTTACTGTTTGTGAATTTCTTCTTCTAAATTAAACTCCTCATGTAATGCATTAGCAGCTCGAATCATTTCGTCTTGCGGCACAACAACAGAGACTTTAATTTCCGACGTACTCACCATTTTTACTGGAATATCCTCTCGACGTAAGCGATCAAACATTCTGGCAGCTACTCCAGGATTCGATGCCATCCCAGATCCAATAATCGACACTTTCGCTAAGCCGATTTCAAAATCGGCAAAGCTAAAACCAAGTGACAATTTACTATTTTCTAACACTCGTAAAGCTTCAGCAAATTCCTCTTTTAAAATGGTAAAGGATACAGATGGTTTCACACCTTCAATAATAGCTTGAACAATAATATCAACATTAATGCGGTTTTCTGCCAGTATCGCAAACATATCTGCTAACGATGCAGTTGAATATGTATCATAGCCAATTGTTAAACGAATAATATCTGCTTCGAAAGCAACACCACGTACAATTAAATTTTTCTCCATTTCAACTTCCTCCTTCAATAAAGTACCTACTGTATCCACTACACTTGAACGAATAATCACCGGGATTTGAAATTTTTTTGCTAACTCCACTGCACGTGGATGTAGAATATGTGATCCTAAATGCGAAAGTTCCAACATTTCATCATAGGAAATCTCCTGTAACTTTCTCGCTTTTTCAATATGACTTGGATCAGCTGTATAGACACCATCGACATTTGTATAAATCTCAACACGCTCTGCATCTAATGCTGCTGCAATGGCTACTGCTGTCGTTTCTGCTCCACCCTTTCCAAGTGTTGTAATATTGTTGGCAGTATTCATCCCTTGTTCCCCAGCAATAACAACAATTTGTCCTTGTGTCATATGCTCTTGCATGCGACGAACATCGATTTGATCAATACGTGCATTAAAATGCTTTGCATCTGTCTGCACACCAGCTTGCCAGCCAGTTAATGACACTGCATCATAACCGGCCTCTTGCAAAGCAATCGCAAATAGTGCACTTGATAGTTGCGAGCTCGTCGATAACAGTACATCCATCTCACGCTTAGAGGCATCATCTGATAATGCACGTACCATTTTCGTTAAGTCTTTAGCTGTACGGCCCATCGCTGCTGTCACTACTACTACATCATAGCCACGCTCTTTTTTTGCCATTGCAATTTTAGCGACCTCCTGAATCCGCTCTGTTGAGGCGATTGCAGGTCCACCAAATTTCAATACAATACTTGCCATTTTCATCATTCTCCTTTTTTAGATTCGTTTCTAGAACAGCAAAAAGGCAGCCATCACATAACGTGAAAGCTGCCTGCAACATGTACAATAAAATAGCTTGCGCATGTGTGATAGCTCTCCGAAACGTCAAGATTCGACAGTCCTACATCTGTTAAATGCAAAACCAGCAAAGTATCGGAACAACGATACTTCACTTCGGCAAGCTCCCCTTTCACACATCATCACTGGATTTGTCCATCCTTCGATGTGCTACTATTGAACCTTGCACCTCTATCATCACTTAAAATAGTGAAATGTAATTTTACCTTTTATGAAAATACTTCGTTATTATGCTTTATTGCACAATCGTTCATACAAGGATTGTTAGAACATAGCAATGGTATTACCATTGCTATGTTCTATTCCAACATTAGCATATGTCTAATCCTTTGACAACGTCTGCTGCTGAAAATAAGTGTAAATAATGTTCGCTAAGTTTGCAGGCATTCCTGCTTCTTGAAGGGCAAGCTCACTCGCCTCACGAATCTTTTTAACTGAGCCAAAATGCTTCAATAGCTGTTGCTTTCGTTTCGGTCCAACACCTTCAATGCCATCGAGTACAGATTGAATCGCATTTTTTTCATGTTGTTGCCGTAGGAATGTAATAGCAAAACGGTGCACTTCATCCTGAATACGTTGAAGTAAATAAAAGCCATCACTCGTTCGTTTTAATGCGATAACATCAGGCGGATCACCGAACAAGAGCTGAGATGTATTATGCTTATCATCTTTTGCTAAACCAGCGATTGGAATAACAAGACCAAGTTCATCTTCCAACACTTCTCGTGCCACTTCCATCTGTCCTTTACCGCCATCTATTAGCACTAAATCGGGCAATGGCAAGCCTTCTTTTAATACCCTCGTGTAACGGCGGCGTATCACTTCCTGCATTGCCCCGTAATCGTCATGTTTTGCGGCTGTTCGTGTTTTGTATTTACGATATTCTTTCTTTGCCGGTTTACCATCAATAAAAACAACCATTGCTGATACCGCATCCGTACCATGCATATGGCTATTATCGAATGCTTCAATGCGCAATGGTGCTGAAATGCCCATTGCTTCGCCTAGTGCCTCGCATGCGCCAATTGTACGTTCTTCTTGTCGCTCAATCAATTGGAATTTAGCAGCCACAGCAATTTCCGCATTTTTCATAGCCAAATCAACTAGCTCTTTCTTTTGCCCTCGCTTCGGTGTCAGTACTTTAACCTCTAATAATTCGGTTAAAATTGCTGCATCAATAGCCTGTGGAATGAAAATTTCTTTCGGTTTAATATGCTCTAGCTTTTCATAAAAGCGTCCGACAAACGTTAAAAATTCTTCCTCCACGTCCTGATAAATTGGGAAAATGGAGACATCCCGTTCAATTAACTTGCCTTGACGAACGAAAAACACTTGCACACACATCCAACCTTTTTCAACCGCATAACCAAAGACATCGCGGTTGGTCGTATCACTAGACACGATTTTTTGTTTTTGCATAACCGTCTCAATATGTGCAATTTGATCGCGGAACTCCTTTGCTCGCTCGAATTCTAGTTGCTCTGCCGCGACTAGCATCTTGTCCTCAAGTTCTTTTTTTACTGCCTCAACACCGCCATTTAAGAACTTTGTCATATCTTCAATCATATCGTGATAGATGTGAGCATCAATATCCTTTACACATGGAGCTAAGCACTGTCCCATATGATAGTACAAGCAAACCTTGGTTGGTAATTGCACACATTTTCGCAGCGGATATAGTCTATCCAGTAGCTTTTTCGTCTCACTTGCTGCATACGCATTTGGATAAGGACCAAAATATTTTGCCTTATCTTTTTTTACTTTACGTGTTGTAATAAGTCGTGGATGTTTCTCGTTCGTAATTTTTAAATACGGATATGTTTTATCATCCGTAAGCATGATATTGTATTTAGGATCGTGTAGCTTTATAAGGTTCAACTCTAAAATAAGTGCCTCCAAATTAGATGAAGTCACAATATACTCAAAATCTTCAATTTCGCCAACAAGGCGTTGTGTTTTGCCTTCGTGTGTTCCTGTAAAATAGGAGCGCACTCGATTTTTTAGCACCTTTGCCTTACCTACATAAATAATTGTCCCTTGTCGATCTTTCATCAAATAGCAGCCAGGCTGATCTGGTAAAATATCAAGCTTTCGTTTAATTAAATCATTCATCGCCTACCTGCCCCCCTTTTTTTGATGCTAAATAAAAGTGCCATTTGCGATGCCTAAACGGATATCAAATATCACCATTTAACGGTTGCTTCTCTTTTATTATATAACGAAAAAAAGCTGAGCACATCTAAAGATGGCTCAGCTCTTTTTTACAAATTAAGCATGTTTTGCGATGAAAGCTTCTAATGCTTCTTTTGGTTGGAAACCAACAGTTTTGTCTACTAATTCACCATTTTTGAATAAAAGCAGTGAAGGAATAGACATGATTTGGTATTGTGCAGCAGTACCTTGGTTGTTATCTACGTCAACTTTGACGATTTTAGCAGCACTACCCGCAGCATCCATTTCTTCAAGAACTGGTCCAATCATTTTACATGGTCCACACCAAGCAGCCCAAAAGTCGACTAATACTAAGCCTTCTTTAATATCATCTTGGAACGTCGCATCTGTTGCATGTACAATTGCCATTTGAAATCCTCCTTAAACTTACTATGTTTGTAGTATAGCATGGTTAATTTATGTTGAGCGAACAATCTGCCTGCAATGTCTAATTTAGGCTTTACGTACAATCGGCATCCTGTTCCCCTATTTTACTATTCCCCATTTTTTCTTCTCTCAAGCATTAAAAAAGCTAGGGAAGACCCCTAGCTTATGCGTTCACTTTTAACGCTTTAAATTCTTCAATTAGCAATGGAATCACTTCGAATAAATCGCCTACGATACCGTAGTCTGCTACTTTAAAGATATTTGCCTCAGGATCTTTATTAATCGCTACAATGACTTTTGAGTTTGACATACCCGCTAAATGTTGGATAGCCCCAGAAATACCTGCTGCGATGTAAAGGTCTGGTGTCACAACCTTACCTGTTTGACCGATTTGTAATGAATAATCACAATACTCAGCATCGCATGCTCCACGAGATGCACCAACTGCACCACCAAGTAAATCTGCTAATTCTTTTAGCGGTTCGAAGCCTTCCTCTGATTTAACACCACGACCACCTGCTACTACCACTTTAGCTTCTGAAAGATCTACGCCTTCTGAAGATTTACGTACGACCTCTTTAATGATTGAACGTAAATTTGTAATATCAACTGTAATAGATGATACATCACCTGTTTTACCTGGTGCTTTCTCTAAAGGTGCAATATTATTTGGACGGATTGAAACTAACACTACGCCATCTTTTACTTTTACCTTTTCAAAAGCCTTACCCGAATAAATTGGACGGATGAATACTGCATCGTCACCGGCACCTTCAATAGAAGTGACGTCAGAAACAAGCCCTGCTTGTAATTTACTCGCAATTTTAGGCGATAAATCTTTACCATTAGCTGTATGACCAAATACGATGCCTGTTGGATTTTCTTGCTCGATAACAGCTAATAAAGCTTGTCCATAGCCATCTGATGTATATTGTTTTAAATGCGGATGCTCCACTGTCACAACACGATCTGCCCCATGCTCGAATAATGCACTTGCTAACCCTGCAACCGCATCTCCTAAAAGTACCCCTACAACTTCGCCGCCATCAGCGATTTGTTTTGCTGCTGCAATTGCCTCGAAAGATACATTACGTAAGCTTCCTTCACGAACTTCACCTAATACTAATACTTTTTTTGACATAGTATATTCCCTCCGTTACCCTTTAAGATTCGATTTGCGTTAACAAATGACTTAAACTACTTTCGCTTCTGAATGAAGTAAGTTGACTAGCTCTTTTGCTTGAGCAGAAAGTTCGCCTTCTAAAATACGACCTGCTGCTTTTTGAGCTGGCAAGTAAATATCCACCGTTTCTACTTTTACTTCAACATCATCTTCATCGATATCTAAATCATCTAATTCAAGCTCTGCAAGCGGTTTCTTCTTCGCTTTCATGATGCCTGGTAATGATGGGTAACGCGGCTCATTTAAACCTTGTTGAGCAGTTACTAAAAGTGGTAAAGATGTTTCAATTACTTCTGAATCCCCTTCGATATCGCGCACGATTTTTGCAGATGTGCCATCGATTTCTAGATTTGTAATTGTTGTTACATAGTTAATGCCTAATAAATCAGCAACGCGTGGACCTACTTGACCAGAACCGCCGTCAATTGCCACATTGCCTGTTAAAATTAAGTCCGCCTCTTTATCTTTTAAGTACTCAGCTAAAATGTAAGCAGCTGCATTTTGATCTAATTCATCTAGATCATCTTCTGTATTAATAAGAACCGCTTCGTCAGCACCCATTGCTAACGCTGTACGTAATTGTTTCTCCGCATCTTCGCCACCAATTGTCACAACTGTTACTTTACCACCAGCTGCGTCACGAACTTGGATTGCTTCCTCAATTGCATATTCATCATAAGGATTAATAATGAATTCAGCGCCATCCTCTTGGATTTTACCACCTGACACAACGATTTTTTCTTCTGTATCAAACGTACGTTTAATTAATGCAAAAATATTCATATATTCATACCCCCTGCAACGTTTTTTGATTTCCAAGTAAACTTGTAAATATTATATATTTTCAACGTAGATAAACTCCCCTTTCAGTCGTTACCTACACTGATGGAAAACTATTTGCCAGTAAACACAGGCTCGCGTTTTTCGATAAATGCTTGAATACCTTCTTTAGCATCTGCTGATACAAAAACCGTACCAAAGGATTTAGCTTCTGCTTCAATACCTTCATAGAATGAAGCCGGCTTCGCATATTGCAATGCTTGAATGGCTTCTTTCAAAGCGATTGGGCTCTTTTTAGCAATTTTTTTAGCAACCTTTAGTGTTTCCTCAAGTAATGATTCATCGGTAAATGCACGGTTCGCTAAGCCCCACTGCACAGCTTCTGCCCCTGAAATAGGTTCGCTTGTAAACATCATTTCCGCTGCTTTTGCTACCCCCACATAACGCGGTAAACGTTGTGTGCCACCAAAGCCTGGAATAAGACCTAGTTGTAATTCAGGCAACCCTAATTTCGCAGATTCTGTTACAAAGCGCATATGGCAACTCATTGCTAGTTCTAGACCACCGCCAAGTGCCGCACCGTGGATTGCTGCAATAACAGGTTTAGAGAACGTTTCAACACGTTCAAATACTTGTTGCCCATTGCCTGCAAGCTTCGTAAATTCATCTCCAGACTCTACTTCAGTAAATTCCTTAATGTCTGCACCCGCTGAGAAGAAACGGCCTTCACCATGAAGCACAAGGACACGTACAGCGTCATCGTTTTCTACGGCATCTAGCACAGCATCTACTTCTGCAATGATTCCACGAGATAATGCGTTTGCTGGAGGACGTGCAATCGTAATAATTGCTACTCCATCTTCTACTTTCCAACTTAGAAATTCCATTTCTCCACATCCTTTTAAGCTTTAATGCCGTTCAGGATTAATGCCTGAACTTTCGGAACCTGTTCTATCAAATCATATCGATAGTCATTCATCACCCACGATGTAATCGTTTCGTCAATTGTGCCAAATACCATTTGCCGTGCCAAACGTACATCCATCGTTTGATTGAACTCACCAGTAACCATACCTTCAATTAGAATCTGATCAAGCAATTGCAAGTAATCTCTTAATACTGCATTGATCTTTTGACGTAAATCTTTATTTGATTGACGAAGTTCTAATTGAGTCACAGTCGCTAATGATCGATCTGTAGCTAGAACATTAAAATGATTTTCAATCATGCGTGAAAGTTTGTCTTTCGACGTGCTTCCATTTTCTATTATATCTTGTAATGACTCTACAAAAACAGCCATTTTTTCATTAAAGACAGAAATTAATATATCTTCTTTATTTTTAAAATATAAATAGATCGTTCCGTCAGCCACCCCAGCTTGTTTTGCGATCTTCGATACTTGCGCTTGGTGATACCCATTTTCTGCAATAACGAAGACAGCTGCATCAATAATTTGCTTATATTTTGGCTTATCTCGTTTCATCTTTATATCACCACCTAAAAAACATACGCACGCCTATCTCCATCTGTGGCACTTTGCTTATTTGCCAATCAGTACTAATAAGTGCTGAAGTTCCCGATACAAAAATTTGAGCGGTCCATCCTAGCTAAATACGGCGTGGTCAATAGAAACAAAAAAATATGAAAATATGAATGGTTATTCATTCATATTTTCATATTATATTTTACACTCGCGCTTGTCAATACTTTCACACGTAGTTATTTTGCTTCTTTATTCGCTAATTTCGTTTTTTCTTCATCCACTAAGGAACGACGCAAAATTTTTCCAACAGCTGTTTTTGGTAGTTCATCTCGGAATTCATAAATGCGTGGCACTTTAAAAGCAGCCAAGTGCTGACGACAGTATTTATTTAATTCGTCTTCAGTAATCGAATATCCTTCTTTTAATACAATATATGCTTTTACTGTTTCTCCTCGATACGGATCAGGAATACCTGCGACAACGCATTCTTGAATTTCTTCCCGTTCATACAAAACTTCTTCGACTTCACGAGGATAAATATTAAAGCCACCCGCAATAATTAAATCCTTTTTCCTGTCCACCACATAGAAGTAACCTTTCTCATCCATATAGCCAAGGTCTCCTGTTAAAAACCAGCCATCTGCAAAAGTTGCAGCCGTATCTTCTGGACGATTCCAATAGCCCTTCATAACCTGTGGACCTTTGACAGCAATTTCACCTACTTCACCGACAGCAAGTTGTTCTGTATCCCCCGTACGTAAAATGACAGAGTCGGTATTCGGCCACGGTAAACCTACTGAACCGATAACCCGGTTACCCCAAATGGGTGTTGCGTGCGTTACGGGAGAGGTTTCAGTTAACCCATAACCTTCCACAAGCTTCCCACCTGTTACGGCCTCAAATTGTTCCTGTACTTCTACAGGCAGTGAAGCGGAACCACTTAAACATGCTTTAATAGACGATAAATCATACTTCGCAATATCTGGATGATTTAGTAAACCAATATATAATGTCGGTGCACCAGGGAACAATGTTGGCTTTTGCTTATCAATTGTTTTTAAAGCTGTTTCAGCATCAAACTTCGGCAACAATACCATTCTATTTTGGGTAAACACAGATAGTAGCATTACCGTTGTCATACCATAGACATGGAAAAATGGAAGAATACCCATAATTGTTTCTTCGCCATGTACGCATTTATACATCCAGGCATCGCACATTGTCGTATTGGCAATTAAGTTTTTATGCGTTAACATAACGCCTTTCGGGTACCCTGTCGTCCCTCCTGTATATTGAAGCAATGCTAAATCTTCTTCAAAATCAAACGGCAGATTGATCATTTTTACAGGTGAGGACTTCATTATTTCTGTAAATAAATGATTTTGTCCGCTATGCTCCACTTTCACACTAAAACCGTACTGCTTTTTTTGAATAAAAGGATATACTAAATTTTTCGGAAATGGTAAGTAATCTTTAATAGCTGTTACAATGACATTTTCAAGGTCTGTTTCTTTCATGATTTTCATGACACGTGGATACAAAATATCCATTACTAAAATTACCTTCGCACCAGAGTCGGCCATTTGGTACTGCAATTCTCGTTCAGTGTAAAGTGGATTTGTCTGTACTACGACTGCGCCGGCATACATTGCCCCGTAGTAAGCGATTACACTTTGTGGCGTGTTTGGTAGCATAATCGCTACACGATCTCCTTTTTCCACGCCAAGTGCTTGTAAGTAGTTTGCAAACTTAAGTGCAGATTCATATAAATCGGTGTACGTCAAATCCTTACCCATGAAATGAATTGCCACTTTCGATGGCTTCTTTTTATAGGCACGCGTTAAAAACTCTTGCACAGGAATTTCCTCAAACGTTAAAGACGGTGGTACTTCTTCAGGATAATTTGCTAGCCATGGTTTTGCTGTCATACGTCCTCTCCCCTTTATCCCAAACTTTGTAAATTCTTATTTTAATTATAATGAAAAAGGAATGTACTTTCAAACGCAAAATAGAAAATAAATGCATTTTCGATTAATTATTATGCATTTAACAACATTTATATTACTACTCCTTAATATCTTTTCCGTTGATATCATTATGAATACTCATTCATTGTTTTGTTTTTTATGCAACTGATGGCCATTATATTTCTATATTAGAAAAATTTTTTAAAAGGCAATTTTCATCAGCGTGCAATGGCTACTGATTTCGTGACGATTCCCGCCCTTTTCGTGGCATTTGACCTACTTTTCATGGAGACCCTACAGATTTCTAAACAAAAAAACTGTAGATAAACTTAGAAATCCAAGTTTACCTACAGTTAAATCCCTCGTATCATTATACGGTCAACATATAGTAGACACCGACTGCCAAAAATGCGATACAGACTACGATTAGAACTTTCGCTAATTTTTCCATCCTATAACACTCCTATGCAATACTTGCCCCAATAACAAACGATAAACCGACTGAAATCGTAAAGGAAATAAAGCCAACTGAGCGATTGTCGTTAGCAATTTCTTGATCTACGTTAAAACGAGGGGTCATAAATTCAAATAAGAAATATGCCACAATTAGTAACGTGAAGCCAAATAGTCCCCAACCAATCATTTCACTCAGCGTGCTATGGCGAGCAATCGAATAACGAAAAATATTACAAATACCTAATATTTTACCGCCCGTTGCAAGCGCCACAGCTACATTACCATTTTTTATTTCTTCCCAGTTTTTATATTTCGTAACGACTTCGAACAATGCCATCGAGACGACTAAACATAACACAACAACACTAAAATATCCTGCCGTTTCGATAATTGGATATCGCCAAAAGCTAGAATTTAGCATTTTCTCCGTCCCCTTTACAGCTTATTTCAATTCCACAACAGTGACGCCAAATCCACCTTCGCCTGCTTCTCCAAAACGGAAGGATTTCACCCGTTTATGTTTTTTCAGGTAACTTTGAATGCCCTGACGTAATGCTCCGGTCCCAACACCGTGGATAATCGACACTCGACCATAGTTTGCAAGTAGCGCATCATCTATATATTTTTCAGTGCGTATTAATGCATCCTCATAGCGCTCCCCACGTAAATCTAACTCTAATTTCACATGGCTATCTCGATTTTTCACACCGGCAACTCGTTGTATAGGCGCTTTCTCTGGTTTAATGTATTCAAGATCGGTATCGGCAATTTTCATCTTTAAAATGCCCATTTGTACAACCCATTCAACATCAGATACTTTTTCAAGCAACGTACCTCGTTGACCATAGCTTAACACCTTTACCTCATCACCGACAACCAAGTTTTGTGCACGCGCCTTGACTTGAGCCGCTTTTTTCAATACTTTGTTATGCTCAAGCGGAGTGGCTTCTTCCAATCGTTTCCGCGCCTCAATCAGCTCATGCTCTTTCACTACTTGATCAGCGTTTTTACGCATTTCTCGAAGCTCTGAAATAATCGTTTCTGCTTCTCGTTTTGCTTCTTCGACAATTTTGCGCGCTTTTTCCTTCGCTTTTTTGTCAAGAGCTTCTTTGCGTTCTTCGTAAGCTTGAAGCTTGTCCTGAAGCTCTTTACGAAGTGCTTCGGACTCTAGTAGTAAATCATGGGAACGCTCTGCATCGTCCTCTGATTGGCGTCGTGTTGCTTCTAAGGACGCAATCATGGATTCCACCTCATGTCGATCCGTTCCTGTGAAGTTTTTGGCACGATCAATAATGGACTCTGGTAAACCGAGACGACTAGAAATTTCAAAAGCATTGGAGCGACCTGGTACACCAATAAGTAAGCGATAAGTTGGACTCAACGTTTCAATATCGAATTCCACACTTGCATTGGCAACACCAGGGCGATTATAGCCGTATGCTTTTAATTCAGGATAGTGCGTCGTAGCCATAACACGAGCGCCGCGACCATGTACTTCATCTAAAATAGAAATCGCTAAGGCAGCCCCTTCTTGTGGATCCGTTCCGGCGCCTAATTCATCGAATAGCACAAGTGATTCGTGATCAAATTGCTGTAAAATGTCGACAATGTTCACCATATGTGATGAAAATGTTGAAAGCGATTGTTCAATCGATTGCTCATCACCAATATCAGCAAAAAGTTGCTCAAATACCGCTAGCTCTGAACCGTCTAATGCCGGCACCGGTAAGCCTGCTTGTGCCATTAATGTACAAAGACCCACTGTTTTTAACGTCACGGTTTTACCACCCGTGTTGGGTCCTGTAATTACAATAGCCGTAATATCTTTGCCAAATTCGATGTCATTGGCAACCGCCGTTTCGATAGGTAATAGCGGATGGCGTGCACGCACAAGTCGAATATAACCATCTTTGTTCATTTTAGGCATCGTACATTTATTGGCTTGGCCATATTTACCCTTTGCCAAAATAACGTCAATCTCGCCTAATAGTTTTACTAAATTAAATACATCAGGTGCCACTTCTTCAACCATCGCACTTAAAGCAAGCAAAATGCGCTCAATTTCAACTTGCTCTTTCATTTTGAGACGGTGTATTTCATTATTCGCTTGTACAACTGAATCTGGTTCGATAAATAACGTTTGACCAGACGATGATTGGTCATGCACAATGCCGCCATAGTGATAGCGATATTCTTGTTTAACTGGAATCACATAACGGTCGTTACGAATCGTTACAATTGCATCTGAAAGCATTTTGGCTGCATTACTTCCTCGTGTTAAGCTCTCTAGCTTTGAACGCACTTTAGCCTCTTCTGCTCGTAGAGACTGGCGAATGGAGCGCAACGTTTGACTTGCAGAATCTAAAACAGCCCCATTATCATCAATACAGTTATTAATTTCATGCTGTAAACCTGTTAATACAGGCATCATTTCCTTTTTAGCGATAAAATGAGGGATTTCAATAATTTCATCTGACTCTAAATCTTCTAAGAAATTACGCAGTATACGGCTAGCTCGAATCGTACTAGACACTTCCATTAATTCCATCGCTGAAAGCATGCCTCCGATTTGGGCACGTCTTGCTGCTGGTCGTACATCGAAAATACCACCCATTGGCACATTGCCTTTTACACGTAAAATGGAAAGCCCTTCATCCATTTCTTCTAACAACTGAACGACTTTTTCAAAGTCTGTTTGTGGCACAAGTTCATCAATGGCTGATTTGCCGATTGAAGAAGTACAGTATGTAGCCACTTGTTGACGTACCTTATCATATTCTAGTGTTTTCAATGCGCGGTCTGCGATCACTGAGAACACCTCCTCAACCTATTTATTTCGTCGAATGAACGACTCGAACTGTTCGCGCGTCCATGTATTGACAATCATATCTTTTTTCAGCCATGCCCTATTTGCATAGCGCACACCAATATCCATAAAACGTAAATGCGCGATATCATGCGCATCGGTATTAATCGCTACTGGTACACCTGCTGCAACAGCCATTTCTAAATGCTCAACGCATAAATCTAAACGATAGGGATTGGCGTTCAACTCTAAAATTTTACCATATTCCTTTGCCCATTCAATCAACTGCGCGATATTTGGATTATAACCAGCCCGGTCTTCAATAATGCGCCCCGTTGGATGAGCAATCATATGTACATACGGATTTTGCATTGCGGTATGTAATCGCGCCATTATTTTATCCTGTGACTGTGTAAAACTCGAATGAATGGAGGCAATCACGAAATCCAATTTCCGCAGTACTTCATCATCAAAATCTAACGAACCATCTGGTAAAATATCCATTTCTGTGCCTGCATATAAATAAAAGTCAGGATGCGCTTCGTTAAAAGCGTCAATTTCAGCTCGTTGCTTCACTAATCGTGCAGGTGTCAAACCATTCGCCACTTTTAAATATTGTGAGTGATCGGTAATAACACTATATTGATAACCACGGGAAATTAGCGCTTCACCCATTTCAGCCACAGAGTACGCGCCATCTGACCATGTTGTATGCATATGCAAATCAGCGACAATGTCCTCTAGCTTAACTAAATCCTTGACTTCACTTTGCCGGTCAAACTCTGTTGACCCTGTTCGTAAGCTAGGGGGGATAAATGGCAAATCAAAATGGGCAAAAAATGCCGCTTCGTCTGCAAATGTCAGCACAGAACCATCTGCTTGCTCTACACCATACTCACTAATTTTTTCCCCACGTGTTTTGGCAAGTTGGCGCATGCGAACGTTATGCTCTTTTGAACCTGTAAAATGGTGCAAGGCTGTGGCATACTCAACATCCTTTACTAATCGAAAATCAACACTTACAGCATCATCTAAATCTAAAATAACGGAAATTTTTGTATCTCCTGCTGCCACTACCTCTTGAATAGCGAGTGCACTCAATATTTTTTCTCGTACTGTCTCTATTGCTTCAGTTACAACAATGAAATCAATATCTTTACTTGTTTCAGATGCACGACGGAAACTGCCTGCTACGGAAAAACGCGTCACTTCCTCCATACTACCGAGAAGTGCTTCAATTTGTAAAACGACAGGCTCAAGCTGCCAAATTGGCAAACGTTCTGAACGATTAGCAAAATTAGCTAGTTCCTTTAAAATCTTTTCTTCTGTTTTGGCGGCAAAGCCTGCTAGCTCGCGCACTTTACCCTCTTCACATGCTGCTTGTAAGCTCTCAGCTGAGTCTATGCCTAGCTCTTGGTGAAGCTTCGCAATCTTTTTGCCACCTAAGCCTGGTAACTTCAGTAATGGCAGTAATCCTTTCGGTACAATCTCTTGTAATTCTTTAAGCAGACTCGATTCACCTGTCTCGATTAAGTCTTCAATAACAGCGGCTGTACCTTTACCGATTCCTTTAAGCTTTGTTACATCCTCCATCTCACTAAGCGAGCGCTCGTCACCTTCTAATGCTGCTGCAGCTTTGCGGAATGCGGATACTTTAAACGGATTTTCACCTTGCAACTCCATATATAATGCAATTTTTTCTAACGTACGAATAATTGTTTTTTTGTTCATTTAGAATTCCCCCTATCGTAAAAACACTTCCCTCTAGTCCGAGAGAAGTGCATCATTTACTATTGCCTATTCATTACGGCTTTTGCGCAACTTTGTTTTAGCTTACATTGCGATAGGCAATCAACATTCAACAAAATTTACAATCTGCTTGTGCACAAAACAGCTACGCCCTTAACAGAAATTTCGCCATTTAGCAGATTTCTACGGACAAATGAGTGAATACTACATTCAATTTTCCATGCGTAGATGCCAAATTTTATTAGGAAGCATGGAGATAAATATACCACCAATTTTGGAACATCTTTGTAATGATCGGCGTATGTTCCAAAATAAGGCCTGATATGAACGACTTCGACATTAAATTCTGAATAAAATCAATCGGTACTAATGCCAAAACATACAATACAATAAATAAAATTAAATAATTCTCAATCATGCCAAGCAGTGCACCAAGCCAGCGGTTGACCGTACTTAACACTGGTAAATAAGCAATGAAATCAAAGATGGATGCCACAATTTGCAAGGCAATCTTTACTGCAAAGAAAATAACCGCAAACGCAATGACACGATAAAATGTTCGGTCTAAATCTAAGCTGTCAATGACAACTCCAAGGCTTCCCGAATCTGTAACACCTGGATATGGCACCCAAAACACAAATTTCTGTGCTAATGGCTTATAATAAATATACGCAACAATTAGGGCAACAACAAAGCTAACTATATGCATCATTTGTACAATGAAGCCACGTTTTGCCCCCACTAGCAGTCCACCTAATAGAACTACTAATATAATTAAATCTAGCATTTACTTCAACCCTTTAATTTTTTCAATTCTTCTTCTAGTAATTCTATTTGCTCTTTTAAGAGTAAATAATCGTGCACCGTATTTACGGCTGTAAGGACGGCAAGCTTTGTGCTATCAAGTGAGGGATTATGTAAATTCATTTCGCGCATACGGTCATCAACAATAGAAGCGACAAGTCGCATATGTCCAATGGATTCGGAGCCGACCATTTTATATGTATGACCATATATTTCCACAGAAATTTTATTCTTTTCTTGATTTTCCATAGTCGCACCCTCCAGTAAAATCTTTTTGCTCACGGTGTTATTCGTTATGAGCAACGTCCATACAAAAAAGCTATATATTATCATACCATGAAAGGTATAAAATTGTGAACAATGAGGATAGAAAGGAACGGTTTAATGTCAAATATTGTACTTTTAATTTCAACAACTGCACAAAAAGAGGTAATGTCCTACTACGCAAATTATTATGTGGAGCGAAAAGCACCTGGTGTTGTGTTCGCTGCAAAACTGCCTGATACAGCCATTACGATGTATAAATCAGGAAAATGTATGTTTCAAGGAGGCGGTGCTGAGCGAGAAGCCGCACGATGGGGAACCTCTGGGGCATCAGCTACGCAAAAGGCTTCAAATGTTGGTGCAAAAGGAGATACACTTCCTGAAGGTTTTGCCGCCATGTCTGTGTTAGGCTCTGACGAAACAGGAACTGGGGATTATTTCGGACCGATAACAGTGGCAGCCGTTTACGTTCCTTCTTCAAAAATAGAATTGATTAATGAACTTGGCGTGAAAGATTCTAAAATGCTGACGGATGACTATATGCGAAAAATTGCCCCTGATTTACGTGCGGCATGTATTCATAGCGTACTCGTATTGCGCAATGAAAAATATAATGCTTTACAAGCAAAGGGCTATTCACAAGGCAAAATGAAAGCGATGATGCATAATAAGGCACTTGGACATACATTAGCAAAAATGGCGCCCGAAAAACCTGCACATATTTTAATTGACCAGTTTGCAGAACGCGGGGTGTATTATAATTATTTAAAAAATGAGCGTGAAATTGTCCGAGATGGCGTCCTATTTTCAACGAAAGCAGAACAATTACATGTTTCCGTTGCCACCGCTTCCATTTTGGCGCGTGCAGCATTCTTAAAAGAAATGGATCGACTCAGTGAGGTTGCTGGCGTGGCGTTACAAAAAGGTGCATCTAGCAAGGTTGATGCCTTAGCAGCACGTATTTGGCGTGGACAAGGTGAGGAATTTTTACGCTCCATTACAAAATGGCATTTTGCGAACACCGAAAAAGCTCGGAAGTTAAAATAGATTTATAGGGGTTTCTGCTGTTGGTATTCTCTACTAGCTGGCCGCTTTCCGCAGGCACATCGTAAACCCTTTGCTCCAATCAGGTGAATCTATTTGGAAAGCTATTTCATGTAATGCTCATCAATAATATAAAAAAGACAAAAGGCATCTAGAGCGAACCTCTGGATGCCTTTTGTCGACATTCTGCGCTGTCTCCGTATTCGATACAGCTTTTAATTAGTATAAATTAACGTACTTCTGTTCCTTCAATTGTAGCAATGGCTTTCAATACTTTATTATGCGCAGCAACAACTTCTTCATCTGTTAACGTGCGTTCTGGATCAAAGTATGTGAGGGAGAAAGCAACAGATTTTTTACCTGCCTCCATTTTTTCACCTTCATAAACATCGAACACTTTAATATCCTTCAACAGTTTCACTCCTGCCGAACGAATAACCGTTACTACTTCACCCGCTGTTGTTGCACGATTCATAACAAGTGCGATATCACGAGACATCGCTGGGAAACGAGGCACCGGTTTATAGCCAAGTGGCGCTTCACTTGCATTGGCTTGTAGTAATGCTACTAGATTCATTTCCATCACGTACGTATCTTTTACACCCCATGCTTTTTGCTCCGCAGGATGTAAACCACCGATAATACCCACTTGTTCACCATCTAATAAAATGCTAGCGGTACGACCAGGATGTAAGCCAGCTACTTCTGCTTTCACAAACGTAATGCGCTCTGTTAAACCAAGTTTGCCAATAACACCCTCGATAATACCTTTCAAGACGAAGAAATCAACTTCTTTTTTCTCACCTTGCCAAGCATGATCTAACCATTTACCTGTTAACACAGCTGCTACATGCTCTTCCTCAAACGGTAAGCCCTCTGCTGTTTGACCAAGGAAGACAGAACCAACCTCGTATAATGCTACGCTATCCGCTTTACGTGCTACATTATATGCCGCCGCTTCGATTAAATGTGGAATTAAGCTTTGACGAAGTGTTGAACGTTCTTCACTCATTGGCATTAATAAACGTGTTACGGGCTCCGCTTTTAGTGCAAAGCGTTGTGATAACGCCTCAGACGTTAATGAGTAAGTAACCGCTTGATAAAGCCCCGCACCTTCCATAAAGTTACGTACAACGCGACGATTTGCTTGATACGCTGTCAGTTGTCCAACTTGGTTGGCACCTTCTGGTAAAGTCATAGGGATTTCATCGTAGCCATATAAACGTGCAATCTCTTCAACGATATCTTCCTCGATTTTAATATCTTGACGACGTGTTGGTGCATCAATGATTAATAAGCCATTTGCTGCTTCTACACCGAATTTCAAACGCTCTAAAATCGAAAGCATATCTTCTAATGAAATTTTCATGCCAAGACGTTCGTTAATAAAATCCGGAGAGACCACAACACGTGCTGGTGTTTTATCTAATTCATCTACGATACAAGTGCCTTCTAACACTTCACCGCCAGCTAATTCAGCAAGCAATGCCGCTGCACGTTCAGCTGCAGGCACAACACGGTTAGGGTCAACACCTTTTTCAAAGCGAGCTGATGCATCTGAACGAAGACCTAAATTGCGTGAAGTTTGACGTACTGTTAAGCCATCGAAATAAGCAGATTCAATCACAACAGTCGTTGTAGATGCTGTTACTTCCGAATTGGCTCCACCCATTACGCCTGCAATTGCCACTGGCTCTTTGCCATTGGTAATCACTAAATCAGATGCCTTTAATGTACGCTCTTGGTCATCTAAAGTCGTGATTTTTTCACCTTCTGTTGCTTTACGCACAACAATTTCACCTGTTGCTAAGCTATCATAGTCAAATGCATGAAGTGGTTGACCATATTCCATTAAAATATAGTTTGTCACATCGACTACATTATTGTGAGGACGTACGCCAGCTGCCATCAAACGGTGCTGTAACCACATTGGTGATTCTGCAATTTTAACGTTTTTTACAACTTTCGCTACGTACATTGGGTTCGCTTGTAAGTCTTCTACACGAAGCTTTAGTAAATCCTCCGCTTTGTCAGAAGATGTGCTATAAGCGATTTCTGGGTACTTTACTTCCTCTGATAGAATAGCACCAACCTCATAAGCTACCCCTAACATCGAAAGCGCATCTGAGCGGTTTGGTGTTAAACCAAGCTCAAGCACTGTATCACGAAGACCTAAAAGCGCTAGCGCATCAGCGCCCACCTCTGCATCTGCTGGTAACACATAAATGCCCTCTGCATAAGCTTTCGGTACTACTTTCCCTTCAATACCAAGCTCTTGTAATGAACAAATCATACCGTTCGATTCGTGCCCACGTAGTTTTGCTTTTTTAATTTTAATGCCACCTGGTAAATGTGCACCTGGGCGAGCAACAATGACTTTTTGACCTGCATCCACGTTTGGCGCTCCACAAATAATTTGTTGTGGCACTTCTTCTCCAACATCTACTTGGCAAATATTTAATTTATCGGCTTCAGGGTGCTTTTCTTTTGATACAACATAGCCGACTACAATTTTATCCATACCGCTTGCACGGTCAATTACTGCGTCTACTTCAATGCCTGAGCGAGTAATTTTTTCTGCTAATTCTTCAGGCGCTAAGCCTTTTGTACTTACATAATCTTTTAACCATTCTAATGATACTAACATTTATAGTCCCCCTTACGCCTCTGTTCGCTCGAATTGTGATAAGAAACGTGTGTCACTTGTATAGAAATGACGAATATCGTCGACGCCATATTTCAACATAGCGATACGTTCTGCCCCAATACCAAATGCGAAACCAGAAACTTTCTTCGGATCATAACCAGCCATTTCAAGTACATTTGGATGTACCATACCTGCACCTAAAATCTCAATCCAGCCTGTGCCTTTACATACGTTACAACCTGCACCACCGCATTTGAAGCAAGAAATGTCCATCTCAACAGATGGCTCTGTGAATGGGAAAAAACTTGGACGCAAACGAATTTCACGGTCAGCACCGAACATTTTTTTTGCTAGTGTATCTAATGTCCCTTTCAGATCACTCATACGAATATTTTCACCAATAACTAAACCTTCAATTTGCATAAATTGGTGAGAGTGTGTTGCATCATCATTATCACGACGGAATACTTTCCCTGGACAAATAATACGAATTGACTCGCCTTTTTTCGCTTCCATTGTACGTGCCTGAACTGGAGACGTATGTGTACGTAATAATATTTCCTCGGAAATATAGAATGAATCCTGCATATCACGTGCAGGGTGACCTTTTGGTAAGTTTAACGCTTCAAAGTTATAGTAATCCTTTTCCACTTCTGGGCCTTCTGCAATTTCATAACCCATACCGACAAATAAATCTTCAATTTCTTCAATAACGCGTGTTAAAGGATGACGGTTACCTACTTTAATAGCACGCCCTGGTAATGTGACATCAATCGACTCACTTGCTAATTTTTCGGCAATTGCCGCTTCTTCTAATACAGTTGCTTTTGTTTCTAACACTGCTGTAACATTTTCACGAACTGTATTAACTAAAGCACCCATTTTTGGACGTTCTTCAGCCGATAATTTCCCCATTCCTTTTAGCAAGTCTGTGATAGGTCCCTTTTTCCCTAAATAAGCGACACGCACATCATTTAATTCTTTTAAATTTGCTGCTGCTTCAATTTTTGCTAGCGCTTCTTGTTCTAACTGCTTTAATTGCTCTTCCATGTAAAAAACCTCCTTGATCATATAAATGCCCGCTTGCTCAAATGGCATAAAAAAACCTCGCCCCCAAAAAAGGGACGAGGACATATTCGCGGTACCACCCTAGTTATTGCGCGCTTTTGGTGCGCACAATCACTTCATTGCCATAACGACTCGATTGAAGCCGGCTTACCTTTACAGCATCTTTTCTTGCTGGTCCCGGTAGCTGCTCGCAGGATGAATTCAAAATTGCATTGGTTCGGCGCTGGCTCTCAATCTCCGACCTACGCTCCCTGTCGTCCATTCACAATCTTTACTACTTCCTGGTCAAAGCATTTCCTTATACAGAATTACATTTTAAATGTGATTATACAATATGATACCACTTCAAATCAAGGGGCATCTGTGCAAGCTTGACTTTAGCATTGTTCTATCGGCGTTGTTGGAAGGTTTACTTTACCGGCGATTTACACTTGTTTATCGGTATTTCTTTCCATTTACACACCAATTTCTATTTAACAAAGCCATATAACACAATACCTGTTGCAACAGCGACATTTAACGATTCTGCTTGTCCGAAAATGGGAATAATAATGTTTTGATCTGTCATCGCTAATAGTTGTGGATTAATGCCACTGCCTTCATTGCCCATCATAATCGCAAATGCACCAGTATGCTGAATTTCATGATACACGACTGCATCCTCATCAAGAGCTGTCCCAAATACAGGTACACCATTGTCCTGAAGCATATCAATCCAATCTTCCAAATCACCGCGGATTACGGGAATATGGAAATGTGACCCTTGGGCAGAACGCAATGTTTTTGGGTTATATAAATCTGCACAACCTTTGCCTAAAATCACTGCATCCAGACCAGCCGCATCCGCTGTTCGAATCATTGTGCCAATATTACCTGGGTCTTGCACAGCATCGATGAGAAGTACCTTGCGCCAAGAAGCCATTGTATCTTCTTCTACCGCTAGCTGTTTGCATACCGCAAAAACTCCTTGAGAGGTCTCTGTTTCCGCAAATTCTTTTGCTACAGCTGCTGTTACTTCCACCATTGCTACATTGTCGATTGGCCATAGCAACGGTAAATCAACACCCTCGCGCACGATTAGCTGTAACACTTGATTATTGTTTTTCAACGCTTCTTCTACTAAATGGAAGCCTTCCACTAAAAACTCACCCGAACGTTCACGCTCTTTTCGCGTATTTGCCAGCTTTTTCCAATATTTCACTAACGCATTTTGCGTAGATTCTATTCTTTTCATCGTAGTTTGTACCGCCTTTATCCTATTTACTGTTCATTATTATACAGTAGAAAACCGCAAATTACATAGTCCAGTAAAACACAGCAAATTGTCAGAATTGTTTGCGTGCCAGTCACTCAAACAAACTCACTTTGTTTCTTCCGTTCTCTTTCGAAGTATATAAAGCCTGATCCGCCTTTTTCAAAATCGTCGCATCGGAATCGTTCTCGGTTACTGTGGCAATGCCGATACTTATCGTAATTCTTCCTGTCTGCCATTGAGCCTGCTCAACCGTTTGACGAAGTTGTTCAGCAATAGTCCAACAATCATCGACACTGGTATCAGGTAAAATGATGACAAATTCTTCCCCACCATAGCGCGCTACTACATCGCTTGGACGAGCTTGTGCATCTAAAATTTGTGCCAATTGGGCAAGCACCTCATCTCCTACTTGATGTCCGAATGTATCATTGACCCTTTTAAAATGATCGATATCCAAAATTAATAGTGAGAAAGGGATCGCCGATTTCCTGAACATAGCAAGCTGTTCTTCAAGCTTTTCTTGAAAAAATCTTCTGTTTTTCAAACCTGTTAGCTTATCCGTAATGGAAAGTTCTACAAGCGTGGCATTCATAGATAATAACTCTTCTTGTTTGTGCTCAATTGCCAAATGGATTTGCTTTAATTTTGCTAATGCTTGATCCTTTTCTAAATAAGCCGCCTCTAGTTGCTTTTTAGCCGCACGTAATTCTAATTCATAATCAATGCGCTTTTTCATCGGCACTAAAACGCAATCAATACATTCAACCTCTCCCACCGCATACTTCCGACCGTTCAACAGAAAAGGAATGGCTGTACCATTGTCATGCTTTAAACTGATGAATAATTCTTCCACATAATCGTACAAATTAATGGTCGGGTAAAAAAATGAATGAAAAATCATTTTGTTAGGCTTGGACATTAGAATTTCAATATGCTGGTGTAATATATCCACCCGTTCATAACCCATCCACTGCAGAAAGGTCTGATTCACCTCAATCATGATGCCATCAAGTGTAATGGCAATAAATCCACAAGGTGCATAGTTCAATCGTTTATCCATTTCTGATAATAATCCTTTCATTTTCCATTAAAGAAATTGTGTAATTAAGTCAATCGTTTCTTGCGGATGGCTAATATGTGGATAATGGCCTTTTGCTGTCATTAAACGCAACGTGCTAGCTTTTAAATGCTGATGTAGATATTCTGCAACTTCAATCGGAACGATACTATCATCCGAACATTGCATGATTAAAATAGGAATACTTGCCTTAGATAAGTCACTTCGATGATCCGATAAAAAAGTAACTTCCGCAAACTCCCTTGCAATGACTGGGTCTGCTGATTTAAATGTTTGTTCAAGCTCATTTGTAAATTTTGGAGACTCGGGATTATTCATAGCAATAGGCGCTAGAAAACTAGCCCAACCTGAAAAGTTCATTTCCATCATATCTAATATTTCCATAATGTCACTTAGCTCAAATCCACCAACATAGCCATCTCTATCATTTAAATAACGAGGTGAAGGGCCAATCATGATTAGTTTTTCAAAATAATCTGGGCGTTCAATGGAGGCAAGTAAGCCAATCATTGAACTAATAGAATGACCAATAAAAATGACCTGTTGCAGTTCAAGTGTCTCAATGATATCCAAAACATCCTGCTTGTAGCCCTGAAGTGACTGGTATTTTTGAGATTGATAGGCATTAAAATCAGAATTACCTGAACCAACATAATCAAATAAAATAATTTGATAGTGTTCCTCGAATGCAGGTGTAATATAACGCCACATATTTTGATCGCAACCAAATCCATGTGCAAATAAAATTGGTTGCTTCCCTTTGCCGATTATTTTCACATTATTGCGTACAACTACATCCTTCATCGCATTTACTCCCTCTAGAAATATATGTAATATCTCCATTTTGACGATGTATTCAATAATTATCAAGGGAAATAACGAGTATGAAATGAATAATAAAAGGCATCGTGACATAATTTTTTAATAATTTCGAAACAAAGGCTCTGTGTTTTTCCATTTTCTCTGTAAAAATAGCGCTTTTACAAGCGTATAAATTAGTAGCTAGCTACAACGGCAACCCCTGTGTAACAGTACAAATGAGGGGCATGCAAGCTACCGAGAAATCGCCAGTTTATCTTTAAAACATAGCAAAAAAGTGTTAGATTATAAGCGCTCAATCTAACACTTTTTCTCTTAGGTTCCAACTTTACTTTATAAGGGAACTACAGCCACTTTCGAATCGGAGGAATACTTTGCTGGAATCGAAATACATTGAATGGATCGTATTTGGTTTTCACTTCTCTTAACCGTCTGAAATTACGTCCATAGTATGCAGTTGGCCAGTTTTCAATCGATTGATCTGGAAAGTTCACATAATCCCCCATTGTAAACGGGGATAATGTCCTTCTTACATCTTCCACCCACTGAATATTTTCCTTTTCATCTTGAGTTTGTTCCCATGAAGTGATGTACTCTTGGGCAATAAGAGCATCGCGATAGTAATAGGCAGTACGGTTTGGTGCAATGTGACTAACAGCACCTCTAAGCGATTGGTGCCAGATGCTCGCATTTCTGTTAGGTGCATTTGCTAAAAATTGCTTCATAGTCAAGATGGCAGCATGCGGAAATGGTTTTTCAATAAAGGAACCTGATCTTTTACGGAGTGCCGGCTGGTTACCACTCGGAACATCAAAAAATCGAACTGCCTTCATATAAGGCACTTCTTTTATCCATAGATCCGTTGGTGACCCGCTTTTTCTTAATGGTCGTAACAGCTTTTTTAATTCTGATGGTGCGCCAACAAATATACCTTGCACAACAACTTCCCCCACTTCCTTTGCTTTTAACTCTATTTGTGAGGTTAAACGTTCATCTGTAAAAGGCGCCCATTTTTGCCATGCATCAAAAGCAATCTCAAAATCATCCCAGTCCCAAGAAATATGGAAAAGAGACACTTCCGCTATAGGATGTAACTTAAATGTAAGTGCTGTAACAACTCCGAAATTCCCCCCACCGCCACCACAGCTAGCCCAAAATAAATCACTATTCATCTGCCGATTTGCTCGAATCAGCTCCGCTCCTTGATGGCCACTCGCTCCAACCATTTCAATTTCCATTAATTGATCGCAAGTAAGCCCAAAAGGACGAGAAAGCATACCGATACCTCCACCAAGCGTTAAACCCACAATTCCTACACTACTTTCAGTTCCTCCTGGAATTGTCATACCATGTTCCCATAATGTACGGTATACTTGCCCTAAGTTCGCACCCGCCTCAATGCGAGCAGTTCCATAATCTAAATTAATGGTTATGTCGTTCATTTCACTCACATCAATGACTAGACCGTGATTGATTAAGGAATAATTTTCATAACTATGACGCCCACTCCTTATTCGGAAGTCCTCATTATTTTCCCTAACCCATCTTAAAGCGTTCACGACATCTTTTGTCCTTTGGCAAAAGACAATTTTACTCGGGAATTTTGGCAAACTTAAGTTATTATTTGTCCTCGCTTCATCGTAATCTAGATCAACTGGACTAACAATTCTTCCTGTGAGCTTTACTTTCTTCAACATACAGCCCCTTTCTCCAATAATGCAATGTGCATGTACTATACTATGTATATTTAATGAGGAAAAAATATGCATTTTAAAATGGGAAAGAATGAAAAATAACATGGCATTTCATCATCAGCTATCCATTTTGTTTCATATGATGCATTAACAAAACCTATTAGGGGGAGAACAATGTTAATACATGTAGTTAGTGCGGGTGAAACATTATGGCACATTGCAAACCGTTATGCTGCGCCACTGCAAGCAATTACTCATTTAAATGCGTTACCTAACCCAAATCAATTAATAATCGGACAATCACTCGTTATTCCTTCTGCTTACACAACGCATATCGTCAAAAAAGGTGACACATTATCGAGAATTGCCAAACAATATAACATATCAATGCAATCAATTATTCATATGAATCACCTTACGAATCCGAATGTTTTATCACCTGGAACAAAACTGATTATTCCGCCCATTACACATACTGTACAAGCTGGCGAAACATTATCACAAATCGCTAGCAACTATGGTACAACTGTTCAAGCAATTGTAGAAGAAAATAGCATGACAAACCCAAATATGATTTATGTCGGTTCACAGTTAGTTATTCCTAGAGCCAAGCCTACTATTGAAGTAAATGCTTATACGTATCAACCGCCTGAAGAAGCTGTTCAGTCATTGCATGCAATCGGTCATCTTCTCACTTTTTTTAGCCCGTTTGCTTATATGATAGAGGAAGACGGTACATTACAACCGATTAATGATCAAGCAATGATTGACGCAGCACAATCGCAAAACATCCTACCAATGCTAACTATTACAAATTTTACGTCTACAGAAAGCGGCTCCAACTTAGCCCATATTATTTTATCTAACGAACAGTTACGTGTAAAAGTGATGGATACTATCTTACATGTGATGCAGGATAAAGGCTATAAAGTGTTAAACATAGACTTTGAAAATGTTCTACCGACAGACCGAGAACTATACAACCAATTCCTTCAATTAGCCGTTGATCGTCTGCACCCGCAAGGTTATTTAGTATCAACTGCACTTGCTCCAAAAACAAGGTCTTCTCCAGCAGGGTCAACATATGAAGCATTTGATTATGAGGCTCATGGCAAAATTGTGGATTTTGTTGTGTTAATGACCTATGAATGGGGCTATCGCCTTGGACCTCCGCAGGCCATCTCGCCCATCAATGAAATGAAGAAAGTTGTAGAATACGCTCTAACAGTAATACCCGCTAATAAAATTTTTTTAGGCTTTCAAATTTATGCTCGGGATTGGCTAGTTCCTCATGTCAAAGGGCAAGAAGCGGAAACCTTTAGCCCGCAAGAGGCCATTAGAAGAGCCAAACAATTTGGCGCTACTATTCAATATGATCGCACTACACAATCACCATTTTTCCGCTACGTTGATCAGCAAGGAAGAAATCATGAGGTTTGGTTTGAAGACGCCAGAAGCGCACAAGCTAAATTCGATCTACTCAAGCAGTATCATCTTCGTGGTGTAAGCTATTGGGCTTTAGGTTTTCCATTCCCTCAAAATTGGGCACTATTAGAAAATGATTTCTCTATAAAAAAATAAGGACTACTACTAGAATTTCCCGAAACGCTATCTTTCATAAGCTTTTATGAATCTTGGCAAAACCTTTTGACATTCCTTCATGAATTTCTTACGTTTCCCTAGTATTTCCCATGATAAAAATAGCACTTGAAAGCCATATTAAGAAATATCAAAACTGAAAGGAGACAGCACACATGGGAAGAGATAATAAACAAGGGAAAAGCCAAAATAAAGGCTCATTACCACAGACACCAAAAAACCAAAAAATCGCACCTGATAAAGTAAAAGAAGAGTTTTCTCAAGAATTCACAGAACTTATTAATGCTGTGACGAAAAACAAGCAAAAAAAATAAGGGGGTATTCAATTGGAGTATCAACGCGCACAAGAAATTGTTGCCTCTCCATCGGAATATGAAGTGAGCTACAATGGCGTTTCGATATGGATTGACAAGCTACATGATGATCGCAAAACAGCCACTGTTCATTTACGACGCTCGCTAGAAGAACGCTCTGAAGTCAATATTTCAGAACTGAAAGAAGAATACCTCGTTCATTAAAAAAATAAGGACTCCCCAAAAATCCGCATTGTACTTAATTAGATGCAACCTTGTTGCAGCCTAATTAAGTCAAAGCGGATTTACCATTTTCATTTACTATCTTTTTAAATGCTGTATTCTTCCCCGTATTTAAAACGCTCTAAAATATCATTTGCATGCATATGTAAGTCATTAAACGTTGTTGCAAGCTGTTCAGCTGAAATAGGCTTACTAAATAAATAACCTTGTATATAATCGCAATCCCCTGCAACAAGGAAAGCAAGTTGTGCAATTTCCTCTATCCCCTCAGCGACAACTTTTAAACGTAAATGCTTTGCCATTGAAAGGATCATGGATACAAGCGCTTCATCATTTGGGTCATGTTGAATATTATGTACGAAAGCACGATCAATTTTTAAACAGTCGATTGGAAAATCTTTTAAATACGACAAAGACGAGTAACCTGTCCCAAAATCATCGACAGCTATTTGAATCCCTAGTGCTTTTAATTCATGTAAAAGCTGCGTCATTTGATCAATATTCATTGTCATACTTTCTGTAATTTCCAATTGAAGATAGCTTGGTTCCAACTTACTTCGTTGTAAAATCTCTCTCACCATTTGTACTAAATCTTGCTGAAATAATTGGCCAAGAGATAAATTAACCGCAACTTTCATTGGCGGCAAACCTTGCGCTTCCCATGCTTTTACTTGCAAGCATGCTGTTTCAAGAATCCATTTTCCCAGAGGAATAATAAGCCCTGACTCTTCTGCTATCTCGATAAACGTATCAGGTGGGACAAGTCCACGCTCTGGGTGACGCCAGCGCACTAGCGCCTCGACTGATTCTATTTTTCCTGTTTTCAAGTTAATTTGTGGCTGATAAACCAAATAAAACTCCTGTCGCTCGAGCGCCCTATGTAACTCCTGCTCTAATAAAATACGATCTGCCACACCGGTTGACATATGCTGTTGGTAAAAAAGAAGTCGTTGCGGTAATTGACTCGCTTCACGCATCGCTAGCTGTGCATGCGTCAATAATTGTTCAGCCGTACAATTGGCGTCATTGAATGCAATGCCAATATTGACATTGCCTTTTAATGAAAAAAGTTGTACTTGCAGCGGCTGATTCATAACGTTTTTTAAATTCAAACAAAACTGGATCAATTCTTCTTTTGTTTGTACATGATGAATAAAAATGACAAACTGGCTCTCCCGTAACTTTGTGGCAAAATAATGGGGTGGTAGCATCGCTTGAATTCTTTCAGCTACAAGTTTCATCATCTTATTGGAATAACTAATGCCTAAGGAGTCACTAATAGTTGCTAGACGATCAATTTCAATGGAGATAATGGCCTGTTGTTGCCTACCATCCTTATGTAGCTTCTCCTTTAATGTTTTTAAAAGAAGACGCTCATTCGGAAGTTGGGTAATATCATCATGATAAGCTTGAAAAGTTAGCTCCTGTTGCGATTGTTCCAAGTCTAGCTTAATTTTTAATAGCTGTTGATAGGGCTTTTCAACTGACGTATAGTAAATTGCCTTTAGAAAAATATAATACGCAAAAAATTGATAAAAGAGTGCAGCGAACATCCAAATACCACTGAAGTTATAGCTACAAACAAATAACAAATCACTCAAAATCAAATAAGCAGACCCACTCATTAGCCATCCAGTTTGTTTTGGTGCCTCCTTATAATGATTGCTTAAAAAATAGATTGAAACACCTTGTAAAACCGCAGTCAATAATTGCGCACTATTTTGTATTGTTGTCACTAATGGACTATCATCAATAAAAGGCTGTGCCTTATACAACATGATGAGTACCATTGCAACAGATAAAACCGCAATGCCATAAGCAATCCTACGATGTGCCAACGTTAACTTTTTTCTAGGCTTTACAAGCATTAGTAATACACCAATTACTAAAGCAAAGCGCATGAAAATCTGTATCCAAACGCTTAGTAACATTAAGTCTAGGCTTTGAGAAACTGCTAAGACAATGTTCGCAATTTCTAACAAAGCAACAACAAAAAATATACTACCTATGTATAATGTTTGATTTGATAATAGCTGTGAAAAGATTAACCATGAATGAATAGCAATGGTCATAGTAAATACAACGATAAAAATTTTCATGATTAAACTTAAATAAACAAAGCTACCTTCAAAAATAGCAAAAAGCTGATGGTTAAAAACGATTAGTGGTAGTAATAGTAGCAACGGTATCGCACTAAATCCAAGCTCCTTTTTGTCTATAACTATATTATTACGCGCGTTTTCCAATACTAACCCTCCATACCAAGTTATACTCATTTTAAATAGACGGGTATATATACCCATTAATTCATAGCAAAGACATTGAAATTGTATATATCTTAGACTTCTTACAAATCATAGCACTTTTATTAGACTTTGTATGCATCAAGCAAAAGTATGCTAATATTCAATTTATTTTGATATTAGCATACTTTTACTATCTTTTTGTAGTAATTTCTTTATCGACGGTAGAGACTACGGAGCTTATATATCAGTCTTGTACGTCTCTTTTTGACTGCAGCAACAGACAGAGATAGTTCTTTAGCTATTTCATCATACGTATAGCCTTCTAGGTAATAAAGTTGCAGTATCTTTCGGTCTACCTCTTTTAAATTACCCATGATTGTATCTACTAATAAACAAGCCTCTAGTCGGTTAATCTGTTCCTGCTGACATCTTATACTGTTTAATTTGTCGTCAGCTACAAATGTCACGTTGTCTTGGAATTGTTTATTCTTTGTCAGTTCTTTCAAAATTTCCCCTTTAACAGTTGAATAAATATATGCAGAAAACTGCCCGTTCGATGGATTGGCCTTTTGATAAGCTTTCCACACAGCAATTGCTGCAATATGGCGATAATACGCAAAGTCTTTGTAAATATGGCACTTTAATAAAATAGAAGTAATCATCGGTTGGACTAATTCTAATATTTCCTCAAATGGCTGTTGTGGCGAAAGAAGTTGTTTGTGCTTGTCTTGTGACACTATTACTTTCCTAACGACTTGTGCACAGTCCATTATTCCTAGGTGATACTAGCTTAACGTGCGGCTACCAAATCGTCGACAAACGCTTTTATAAAAAATCATCAACGAAACTTTTAAAAAATCGCCTTAATTTAGCACAAATAATAAGAAGTATTTAAACAAATCATATGTTTTACCTTCATTTAATACATATTTCTTTTTTCGCTGGACACATTATGACTAAGGAGGCGAAATAGATGAATTTTCAAATAAGAGATGCCATTTCAGCAAACGTACATGGGCAATCCGCAGCAGAATTTAAGGATATAGTGCAAGATGCTATTTCACGTGGTGAGGAGCATCTACTACCTGGGCTTGGTGTATTTTTCGAAAAATGGTGGCAACAATCAACTGCTGAAGAACAAGATGCATTCGTTCAAAAGCTTGAAAAAGTATTTGCACACTGATTTTTTATGAACACTTCATTCCAATTCCACTAATCGCATGATAAATTAGATTTATCAGAAAGTTTGGAGGGATTGGAATGACTGTTGCAATAGAGCTACTAGTAAATCAACTTAGAGAGGTATTATCGGATGAGCAAGTGTCGACAAACGACACAGTACGAGAACTACATGGCAAAGACGAATCTCATCATGCGATGAATTTACCTGATATCGTCGTCTTCCCACGTTCTACAGGAGACGTAAGTGCCATCATGAAAATCGCACATGCTAATCTTATACCCGTTGTCCCATTTGGTGTTGGCTCAAGTTTAGAAGGCAATTCTATTCCGATTGAAAAAGGGATATCTATCGATTTTTCTGAAATGAATGCAATTTTAGAGATTCGTCCAGAAGATTTATTAGTGAAAGTGCAACCAGGTGTGACACGTGCACAATTAAATAAAGAACTTAAAAAACATGGGCTACAATTTACGGTAGATCCTGGAGCAGATGCGACACTTGGTGGTATGGCTGCAACAAACGCCAGCGGTACGACAGCAGTTCGTTACGGTGTAATGCGCGACCAAGTACGGGATTTAGAAGTAGTACTTGCTGACGGAACTGTCATTCATACGGGCAACTTAGCAGCGAAATCTTCTTCTGGCTATCATTTGAACGGTTTATTTGTTGGTTCAGAAGGTACGTTAGGATGCTTTACAGAGCTGACATTGCAAGTTTACGGTATTCCAGAATTCGTGACTGCTGGCCGTGCTGTCTTTGAAACAGTGGGCGATGCTGTCAGTGCAGTAGCCGCATTATTGCAGGCTGGCATCTCCGTTGGTCGCGTTGAACTAGTCGATGAAGCTTCTATTACACAAGTGAATATTTATAATGAAACAACGTATGATGAAAAACCTACGCTATTTTTAGAATTCCACGGCAACGATGCAGGTATGCGTGCAGATATTGAATTTGCTACAGAAATCTTTGAGGATTTCGGCTGTAAGAGTGTCCAATTTGAACAAGACAATGCAGCACGCAATAAGCTGTGGGAGGCACGTCATTCTTTAGCCTATGCATATATTCATGCGTACCCTGGTAAAAAACTAATGTCAACTGACGTCTGTGTACCGATTTCAAAATTGGCAGAAACGATACTCTATGCACGCGAACAATTAAATACTGTCGGTCTAGTAGGAGGCATTGTCGGACATGTCGGAGACGGCAATTTCCATGCTCTATTAATGTTAGACCCAACGAATGCGCAGGAACAGGCTCAAGCTGACCGTTTTAACGAACATATTGTACAGTATGCATTGCTTCGCGGTGGAACTTGTACAGGAGAACATGGTGTAGGGATTGGGAAGATGAAATATCAATCAATGGAGCACGGTGCCTCATTACTTGTTATGAAAAGCATTAAGGCAGCACTTGACCCACATAATATTATGAATCCAGGAAAAATTTTCAACTTGTAGTAGCGATATATTTTCACTTTCATTAATTGAGAAAAAACACGACCCCTCCAACTAAGGAGAAGGTCGTGTTTTGAACATGATTAAAGGTGACAGGCACTTATGTCACGCTCTGTTCAAGTGCACGTGGAACCATTGTTTCGATGAGATAATCTTCTTCATAAATGATTTTTTTGAAACATCTAACAACACCCGCTGGTTACTTTTCAGCGGGTTATTCGTTACAAATCATAGCGGAAGCTTTTCACCAAGATATCGCCTTTATAAAACTCTTTTGACTCGTCTCGGACAAAACCGAGTGATAAATAGAGGTTGATCGCAACTTGCATAATATCACCAGAATGTAAATAGAGAGATTGATCCTGACGCTTGCGAGCAAAGGCAAAACTTTCTTGTAATAATTTTTTAGCCACACCTTGCCCCCTCCCTTTCGGATGAACTGCTAATAAGCGTACAATCGTTGACTCAATACCAAGTTCAGGAAGACCGTATGCTTTTTCAGCATTTGTAAATAGTTGCAAGCCTCCTACAATTTCCTGCTCACGCTTTGCAACTAATATTGTCTCTGCATTTGGATTGCCAACAGACGACCGAATATCTTGTAAATATTGAGCCCAATGCGCTGGGTCTTTGTAATCTTTCTCATACTGCGCATAACTGTCCACTAGCACTTCCAAATAAGCTGGATAATCTTCTTGTCGTAAATGTTCAATAACAATTTGTGCTACTGTCATAAACAACACTCCTTTCACTTCTTTTTCGATTGAAAACTGGATAAGCACTCAGGCGTTGAACAGCGTTCTTATTGCACACAACTAGATGCCTCCCTTACTATAAGCCGTCACCCTCTTTTCGATTTGGTGAGCAAACCATTCCACAACAATTGAAACACCCCAATAGATTAAACCGACTGCTATAAATGCCTCTAAAAACTTTAAATTAACTGAAGCCACGATATTCGCTGCGCCTGTTAACTCTTTAATTGAGACAAAAAATGCCAAAGAGGTCGCATGCAAAAATCCAATAAAGACATTTGTAAAATTCGGTATGGATTGACTAAATGCTTGAGGTAATATCAAACGTCGCATTGCCTGCGAAAAGGTTAGCCCAACAGCATACGCCGCTTCTAATTGCCCTTGTGGCACACCTAAAATACCGGATCGTATAATTTCTGATGCATAAGCCCCTGCACTTAACGTCAACGCTAGTAAGACCAAAAATAAAATTGGAATCGTATTTGACTGAAAATCCAAACTCAATGCTTGTGCCATTGCATCTACAACAATTGGTATTCCAAAGTAAATAAGCATAATATGCATAATAATCGGTGTGCCTCTGAAAAAAGAAACGTAAAAATTTAATAACGGTGCTAGTATTTTTAGTTGTTTTATGCGAACAAAGGCGACGATGATGCCAATTAAAATACCTAAACAAACAGGTGTGAATGTCATAAACAAAGTTAAAGGCAACACCTTAAAAATTTCCTGTAAAGCGTGCCCTATAAATGCTACATCGATAGTCATTTTCTTTCCCCCTAGCTCATCGCTACTTCTTTCATATAACGGTTGAGATAGCGTTCATTACGTTTCAATACCTTTTCCGCGAACAGCACAATCACATAATAAACGACTGATAGTGCCAAATAGATTTCTAATGCTCTTGTAGTCGAAGCAATCAGCGTTTCTCCTCGACCGACCATATCCATAACACCAATTGAAAATGCCAATGACGTATCCTTTAACGAGCTAACCATTGTATTCGCCATATTTGGAAAGGCGATACGTAGCGCCTGTGGCAAAATAATACGTAAAAATGCTTGCGCTCGATTTAAGCCGACAGCGTAAGCCGCTTCTAATTGCCCACGGTCAATCGTTAAAATAGCAGCTCTAAAAATTTCTGCAAACGATGCAGCATTACTGAATGTATACGTTATGATGACAAAATAGATAGCATCCATTCTTGTTACATCAATATGAATCATCTTTAATAGAGCAGGTACACCGTAAAACACTAAAAACAACTGAATTAAAATAGGTGTGCCACGAATAAATGAAATATAAATCGTAACCATTTGTTTTAAAATTGGAATTTGTAATAGCTTTGGTATGGCAGCTACGAAGCCAAACAATATGCCAAAAACAATTGAAAAAAATAATATCTCCAGTGTTACGGGTAAATATTGAAGCAATATCGGAAGTACATTCGCTATTAGCATCCAGTCAAAATCATTGCCCATACTTCCCTCATCCTCTCTTATGCGTTAGAAATCTACAGTATAGTCATCACCTAACCACTTTTTACTAAGCTCGCTAATTACCCCTTCTGTTTTAAGCTCTCTAATCGCCTCATCAATACGCTCCTGTAAAGGTACTTCATCTTTGTTTAGTAAAAAGTAAACTTTCGAGTTTAATAGTGCGTCACCCACTACTTTTTGTTGAGCTTCATTGCTTTCGTTATAGTACTTCACTGCAAATGGTGTTGTAATAATTGCATCAAGACGGCCTGTCGCAAGTTGATTATTAACATCCACTGATCCAGAGGAGTACACAATATTTGCCCCTAAATTATGCTCTTTATTATATTTTTCAATAAAAACAGCAGAGTTGCTCGTTGGCGACACACTTACATTTTTGCCTGTTAAATCCGCAATCGATTGGATGTCATTATTTTTCTCATTGACCGTTACTTGTAATGGAAATACATTATATGGCTCCTTGTTAAATAGAAATTTTTCCTCCCGTTCACTATTGACCTCCATCTGATGTGCGATTAAATCAATTTTCCCTGTTTCTAAACTTAGTAATAAGTTTGAAAATTCCATTGTTTTAAATTCAAAATTATACTCCGGTAGCTTTTTATCAATCGCTCTTACAAGCTCAACATCGTAGCCTGTTAAATTCCCCTTATCATCAAGGAAGCAAATATTAGGAAATTGCGTACCTGTTCCAACCAGTATTGTTTGAACGTTATTTTTACCTTGTGCTTTCGCATCTTTACTACTATCTATTTGTGATTTTTCTGTACTTGAGCAAGCCGTTAACAATAACATAAGTACACATGTTAAATAAAACGTTAATTTCCTCATCGTATCACTCCCTTTCTTAAACTTGCGATGGTAGATGAATAGCAAGTGCTGTCTTAATAGGTTCAAGTCCAAGTTCTGTAACGGCTTTGTACACTCCATCCTCACTTGATCCAATTTCTACTACTGGCACATAGCGTACGCCATACTTTGTATCAAGAATGTCACGAAAAGCATCGTTATGTGTAACATCAACTGTTCTATAGGCAATTCCTTGCCCTTGTAAATAGGCTTTAACTTCATCACAATAGCTACAACCTTGCTTTGACCATACAACTACATCGATTTTTTTTGCCATGTTTAATAATCCTCCTTAACTTACTGTTTCATGTTGTTGTAAATGTAAATTTACTGGACTTAATAGTTCAAATGATCGCTGTCGTTCAAATGCCTTTAAAATCGGTGTATGCAAAATAAACTCATCAATTTGATATTGCTTGTAAAAGACATCCAATGTGGCTTTTATCTCTTCAGGCGTACCGTATAAAATATCAGCATCATACTGCTGTACAGTGAACGCTTCTCCTGATTCCTGCCCAAATTTTTCTGCTAATTCCACCGATTGTAGTGTCAAACTACGCCCACTTGCCAAATGTACTTTCGTAATTTTTTGTTCTCCTACTAATGCCTGTGCCTCCTCTTTTGTTGGGGCGGCAAAGGCGGCAATTGATACTGCAAAATGACCATTTGGGAAATGCGTGCGATAGGTCTTAGCCGCTTCCTGTAAAATTGCCGGATCACTATTGATAAAGCGTGCAAAGACAAAGGCAATGCCAAGCTTACCTGCAAGAGCTGCACTTTGAGGGCTTGCACCAAGTAAAAATAACGATGGTTTTACTTTAGGAATAGGTGTTGCCTGAACATCTTTTAGTTCATGCTCTGATGGTAGCGCGTTGTCCATTAATTGCTGTAAAAACGTTAGTCTTTCCTCAAAGTCCTCCCCATTGTTCAGCGTGCCAAATTGCAATGCCTTTGTAGACAATGGTAGACCTCCTGGTGCTTTTCCAATGCCCAAATCTACTCTCCCTGGTTCTAACGTTGCGAGCACATGGAAATTTTCTGCCACTTTGTATGGGCTATAATGTTGTAACATAACCCCGCCTGAGCCAATACGAATTGAGGTCGTTTTTGCAAGTAAATACGATACTAAAACTTCTGGTGAAGTGCCTGCTAATGTATCGGTATTATGATGTTCTGACACCCAAAAACGCGTATATCCTAACTGCTCAGCTCTTTGTGCTAAAGCGACTGTATTTTGCAATGCTTGCTCGTTTGTCGCATTGTCGATAATTGGGCTTTGGTCTAAAATGCCTAAAGAATAACTCATACAATACCTCCCCGAAATATATTTATTCAAATAAGTTTACTTGGTTTTTAAACAGACTGTGTGACATAACGGCTTTCTTTATATGGTAATCCTAAATTACCTCGCAATGTATCTGCCTCATATTGCTCTCTGTATAGACCTCGTGACTGCAAGATGGGTACAACTTTATCGACAAAATCATCAAGTGCATCAGGCACTGTTACAGCTACAATAAAGCCATCCGCTGCTTCTTTTTCAAACCATTCCTGTACTAAATCAGCAATGTGTTCAGCAGTACCAAAAAATGTCGTTTTCGGTGTAGCTTCACGTAATGCTACTTGACGAAGTGTGAGCCCTTCTTCTTTAGCATAGGTTTTAATATAATCTGTCGTGCTACGGAAGCTATTTGCTCCAATGTCACCTAGCTCTGGGAATAATGCATCCACATCATACTGAGTAAAATCATGATGATCAAAATAACGACCAAGATAGGCAAGTGCACGTTCAATGGAAACAAGCTCTACTATTTCCTGATACTTTGCCTCGGCTTCTTCGATTGTGTCCCCGATAATAGGTGATATTCCTGGGAAAATCTTCACTTCATCAGGATTTCGTCCAACTTCTGCAACCGCCGTTTTTACTTTTTTATAAAACTTCTGTGCTTCTTCGAGTGATGCACCATGCGTAAATATGGCATCCGCATCCTTTGCGGCTAAGCGGATACCTGCATCCGAGGACCCTGCTTGGAAAATAACAGGTTGCCCTTGTTTTGAGCGCGCAATATTGAGCGGGCCTTGTATCGAAAAGTATTTCCCCTTATGTTGTAAGGTGTGTAGCTTTGCTGGATCAAAAAACACGTCATTTTCCACATCTGCTATAAAAGCATCATCATCCCATGAGTCCCAAAGTCCCTTTGTCACCTCTAAGTATTCCTCAGCAATTTGGTAACGTTCCGCATGGCTAGGATGCTGGTCAATCGTTTTATTATAATTTAACGCCGTGCTCTCTAATGGCGTCGTCACCACATTCCAACCTGCTCGCCCATTGCTAATATGATCGAGTGATGCCAATTGTCGTGCTACCGTAAATGGTTCACTATATGAAGTGGATACCGTTCCTACAAGTCCGATGTGATTTGTTGAAACTGCTAGTGCCGATAATAACGTTAACGGCTCAAAACGATTTAAAAAATGAGGGATTGACTTTTCATTAATAAATAAACCATCTGCAATAAAAGCTACATCAAACTTCCCTTGTTCCGCCTTCTGTGCTTGTTGTATATAAAACGGCAAGCTAACACTTTGATTGCTTGCTACTTTTGGGTGTCGCCAGCTTGAAATATTGCCACCTACACCATGAATAATCGCCCCAAATCGAATTTTATCCTGTCTCACCATACCTGTTCTCCTCCTTAAAAATTTTTATTTTACTAAACTTAGTGGTTAAGTATGTTTTGAGTTAAAAAATAATATTTCACTTATGCTGTCAAGCAGACATGCATAAATAAAATAGGATTGAGGAAGATATTACCGTTCATTAAACGATTATGCAATAGGTCTTATAATAGAAAAAATTTTTTGAGCTATAAATTTTTTTATCATGAAAATGTTTGGGTATTTTCAAACTGAATAGCTGTATTTAGAATATTGTCCCAAAAAGCAGGTTCCAGTGTATCTTTCTTCAAATAAGTTAAAAAAATATGCTGGTTCATATCGAGTAAATGCTTCACATCAATCTCAACAAACTCGCCGCTTTCAAGCTCGTTTTTCACACATAGATGTGGCAAAAAGCTCATATAACCTTTCGTTCGAATAAATGCCTTCGCTACTTCTAAATGGTCTGTTCGCACTTCAATATTTGCCGATACGCCTTCTACCTCGAACATTTTATGGACATAGTTCCAATCAAATGCGCCACATTCAAAAAACACCATTTTTTGCTGCGCTAATTCTTTTGCCTTTAAAACGACTCCTTGTGTCAAAGTATGGTCTCGATGCATAACGAGCTTTACTGCATTGCTTAATAACAACTCATTGCATACTCCTTGTCGATGCACATATTGCATAAACCCTATATCAATTTGGTGACTCTGTAATTTTTCTAACAGGATTGTTGTAGGACCTGTGATGATTTGAAAGCGCATGTGAGGAAAGCTTTCCTTCCATTTAGGTAAGGCATATGCCAAAAAATATTGGGCTGTCACACCGTTCGTGCCAATACATACTTCATTTATTGTTTGCGTTTCCTGCAATTGCTTTTTCCCTTGCTGAAATGTTTGCACAATCTGTGTGGCAAATGGTAAAAAATCTTTTCCTTTCTCTGATAAAATGACACTTCTTGCATCACGATAAAATAATTCAACGTTTAACTCACGTTCCAATGATTTGATACGAGCTGTAACTGTTGGCTGTGATAAAAACAATGCATTGGCAGCCTTATGAATGCTTTTATAATGGACAACATATAAAAATGCCTCGATATGATCAATGTTCAAATAAAGCCCTCCTAAAATTTCGTATTGTTCCTATTATATAGATATCCATCAATTTTCTCTATAACTGATTGGAAAACTATGTTATTATCAATAACCATTTGAATAAAAAAAAAGCAACCCAGCGTCTCCCAGGTTACTTTCACTATGTAGCGATGAGGTCATCCATCTTGACAACGTACATCGCGCGCAGCTACATCCCTCTGTCTGTATGCCGCTTTATGTTATTCACAGATGACACCCACTGTTGTCAATGTGAACTCTCTATATAGCAACTCTCCATAAGAAAGTCATCTAGCCTAACGTTAAGCCATAATAGAAGCTAGAACAGCTTTTTGAGCATGAAGCCTATTTTCTGCTTGCTCAAAGATGTAAGAATTAGGGCCATCTATAACTGATGTTGCCACTTCTTCTTCGCGATGAGCTGGTAAGCAATGTAAGAACATATAGTCTGGCTTTGCATGTGCAACAAGTTCATCGTTGATTTGATAACCAGCAAAATCTTGTAAACGTTTTGCAGCTTCCTCTTCTTGCCCCATTGATGTCCAAACATCTGCGTATACCACATCTGCATCTTGGACTGCTGTTACAGGATCATTTGTAATCGTAATGGTACTACCGTTTTTCTCTGCAATCTTTTGTGCTTTTGCGATAACTTCCGCATCGCATTCATAGCCAACAGGCGTTGCAACAGCTACATGCATCCCTACATGTGCAGAAGCAACTACTAATGAGTGTGCTACATTGTTGCCATCTCCAACATAGGCAATTTTAAGACCTTGTAATTCACCTTTATTTTCAAAGATTGTTTCTAAATCTGCTAATGCCTGACAAGGATGATAAATATCCGTTAAACCATTAATAACAGGAATCGTAGCATGCTCGGCTAGTTCTTTAACCATTGCATGAGAGTTTGCACGAATCATAATGCCATCTAAATAACCTGATAACACATGTGCAGTATCATAAATTGATTCACCGCGTCCAATCTGCAAATCACGCGCATGCATAAACATACCTTTACCGCCCAATTGTTCCATGCCTACTTCAAATGAAATACGAGTACGCGTTGAATGTTTTTCAAAAATCATTCCGAGTGTTTTACCTTCAAGTAATTTCGGACATTTACCTTCTTTTGTAATTATTTTTAGTTGAGACGATAGTGCAACTAACTGTTGAACTTCTTCACTTGTATAGTCTAGCAAAGTTAGTAAGTCTTTCCCTTTTAAGCTTGACACTAACTTTAACTGTACCTCTTCTAATAATTTCATAGCCTTCGCTCCTTGCTTTTGTTACTGTTGAACTTAGTATACACATGCATAAATATAAAATCAACTGAATTTTTATGTTTATTTTCAAAAATTAGAATTCATCAGTTATTTGTGACGAAAATACGTCTATTTGAATATTTATGCATACACAACGTATTGTCAGCATACTACTGCCGTAGTTACATTGATAACCATTTCATATAACCTGTTTTGTTGCCATAAAAAAAAGAGCCTACCCGAAGGCCTGCTCTGGTCACACTTATGCAGTTATTTAAAGCTATTCTAAATATTCTACTACTCTTCGGCATCACTTCGATATTCTAAAATATCGCCAGGCTGACAGTCTAACGCCTTGCAAATCGACTCTAAAGTAGTTAATCGAATTGCTTTTGCCTTTCCATTTTTTAAAATAGAAAGATTCGCCATTGTTATGCCAACCTTTTCCGAAAGCTCTGTTACGCTCATTTTTCGTTTAGCTAACATCACATCGATGTTAATAATAATCGCCATATCCTCAACCTCACACTATTCAATCATTTTCCGATTTTATGTCTACGATTTCTTTATACAAGTGTTTGGGAAAACCTCAGATTGTGATGACACTCGAATGCCAGCAGTTCCACTCTATCACCTTTAATAAAAATCGCAACAACGAGAATTCCCGCTACAACAAAAGCACTGATAACAATAGCACAGAACTTGATTACTTTTAAAGCCTTAACTGATACTTCTGAACATGTCTTGTTCCTAGCAATGTCAAGCAACAGCTTATATGCATTATTATAAAGCACTAGAAAATACATAAGTTGCTCCTGAAAAAGTTGGTAATGCTAAGTTACTTTCCTCAAACAACTAAGTCGTTTTCGGATTTAATTTCGACCGCTTCTTGTAAAAGTCGTTGAAGAACAGCAGCAAATACTGCTATCACCATAGAGGCAAATGGTACAAGCAATCCAACAAAAATCACACCTGGTGCATCGTCTTTCTCAGCAAAAAGGTAAAAAAGTGGCAAAATCAGGACATGTAAACTACTAATGATAATGGCACAATATTTAATCTTCTTTAAAGATTTTACAGAAAGTTCCGAGAAGGCTTTGTTTTGATCAATGTAGCGTAATAGTTGAAAAGCCTGATACAAAGCAAAGTAAAACGGAATGGAAGATGCATACAAAATAATCGATACGATATATTGTATTGAAGAAAACGCAGGTAATAACTTTTCTGAAAGCGTCCCTAGCTCCGGTACAAGCAAAATACACAGTGCTAAAACTGGGATAGCCATTAGTATGACCGCTATTTTTAAAAACAAAGTTGTTGCTATTTTCATAAAAACACCTCATTGGTTTATATTCAATATGATTTTAATACAATATTTATCGTATTACAATAAATAAACATTGATTTCCATTGAAATATTACCTTTCTATCCTCCGTAAGCATGCCCACTCGTATTGCTAGGGCTCGCTTTTTTCTTTTCGTAGATTATATATAGTTTGTAGATGGTACTGTTGACACTAGCTTTCATTGTATCTACTAGAACAATAAGCTTTAATACTCCCGTAAACAAAAAAACGGTCACCCATTGGCAACCGTTCATTCTTAAATATCTGCATCCTCTTCATTCTCATACTTCTCTACATATGTTTCATATTCCTCTTTAACATCCGCAGGCATTGTGATTAAAAACTCTTCAAATAATGTATTAAACTCTGAGAATAGGTCATTTGTTTTGTTATTAAACGTTAATAAAGAACCTGTTGGCGATTGTGCTTGGTTTGAAAACTCAACATAAACAGTATACATTTCTTTTAGCACATCATAAGCATCTTCATAACCCTCCGGTACATCTTGTAAATATTTCATACTTTCTTGAATTTCTGTTTGACCATCAACTAAGTCTTGTAAAAGACCTTTCTCTTCATATGTATTTTTTAAGTTTGCTAATGCGACATTAAAATCTCGTCCATCGTCAATAGCATCATCCCACTGTTCAGAATAAGAGGAAATAACCATTGCATTGCTTATTGTTTCCGTATACATGTTAAATGCGTTTACAGCCATCTCACTAACGTATTCTTGCACTCTTTTTTCTTCTTGTGTCTTTTTATAATACAAGAAAGCAATTACTCCACCAACTATTACTACTAGGCTTAGAATTAAACTAATAATTAACTTCTTCTTTGATTTTTTCTTAGTTGGCAATTCTTCATTTTTATTGTTATCTATTACTGTTGTTAAACCTTTACCACATTCTGAACAGAACTTGCTAATCTCACCATTCTCATGCCCGCATTCATTACAAAACACCTAATCACCTCAAGAATATATAGTAAAATAATCATACCACAATATTTGGATTATATATACTGTAATTTACATTATTATGGTGCATCAAGAAGCCAGAATTGAGGACAAAGGCTTGATGCAAAAATGAACTGCCTATGCTTTAGATGCTAATTGAATAGAATCTAAAACTTAGACAGCCATCGCTATATGTACATGAATCCCTCATTTAAGGTATCCGTATATGTATGCCCTTGTTAATGTGAGATTCCTCACATTGCATCTACTAATCTACTTCTGCCCCTGATAGTTGTTTAAAACTTGTACACATGCCAGTACAATTGCCGTTAATCCATATCTCCTTCATTTAATGAGGAACTCTGAAACTCCTAAAACATATGATACAACCTGCATGATCTTAATCATTCAGACCTTCCAGCCCTAACTGTTAATGGTCGCCTTATCTAAAATGCTTTTTCCTCTGATATTGGCTCTTCTTACTTTTGAGCTCGAATCGCCAAAATCTTCGCATCAATGTCAACATTTATATACTTCTTTGGTCTAGCCAACGCAAAAAGCCTCCTAACATTTTAGTTAGAAGGCTAAACTGCATTATAGCATGATTAATCAAATGTTATTTTGTTTACTGCATCGCGGTCTAATTTTTTGATCACTTCAACCATTAACTTCACAGCGTTATCGTAGTCATCACGGTGTAAAATCCCTGCGTGTGAGTGGATATAACGTGTCGCAATACCGATTGATAAAGCAGGTACACCGTTGAGCCAGCGTCATAAATGAGTGCTGCATACTCATTTTACCCCTACCAAATGCAACTATCAAACCGATTCTAACAAAAGAATGTTCATTTATCGTAAGGAACTGTATAAGAACATAGTTCAAGCTAAAGTTTGGGTTTACTTTCATAGGAAATACTTTATTTTCTCAATGTATTCTTTTTTAAGCAAGGATTTTTCATAATTATGATAACGCTTAATATAATTACTTAAAATAATCTGTTCCTGCTTATTATTTGTTTGCTCTAAAAAATGTAAATAGAGTGCTTGATTAATTGAATTACTTATTAATTTTTTATCCTCGTTTAATAATTCTTTCCTAGTTACATTTGGCATTATCTTTCTATTAAAAATATTTATTTCACTTTTAATTTTTTTACTCTGGTTATGGATAATTGCATTTGGCATATGTAGTACTATATCGCTTACATACACATTTCTAATGAACACTCTGGTTCCCATCGCCCCGCGAGATGAAGTAAGATGAAGAACCTTTTCAATACCCTCAACACTAAAAATATTTATTTTATAATCATAAAAATAAGTACCATATTCATTCTCATGATAAAAATCTTCATCAATCTCTTCAATTAACTCAAACTTTAAACCATTTACAATCTCATCCACTTCATGAAGCTTCCCTTTAAAATTGTGTACAGGTATATTAGGTGAAATTACAATATTTGTTTCAATAGAATCATACTTAGACTTATATTCTTCTTCCGCATCTATAGAAAACATTTCATTTTCAAGCTCTATTAATTCGTAAAGACCTGAAGAATCTTCTACATTCATAAAAGATACAATTTGAATTGTATCTTTTTGCAAATAATCTTTTATTGGTATAGGCTCTTTATCACACATTCTTAATGTGCTTCCATCAAAGCTATAGTTATGCTCTGCATCTAAAATCTCATCTAAATACTGAAAAAAATAGTTTTGAATTTCATTAGGCAATATAATTTCAGCATCTATGTCATCTAGATATTTAGATAATGAAATTATAGTTTGTGATTTATTTCTACCTTCATTTTGCTTTAAACTTACTCGTTTCTTATCTTCTTTATCATCTATAATAATTTCAAAATCTTTTATCAAGAAGTTCTCATAAATATATTCTATAATATCCTCTTTATCTTCAAATACATTAAAAAATTCTTGATAGTCTAAAATAATCTCAGTACCGTTAAATTGGGTATCCTCTAGTTTTCTTATCGAAACATACTCATTATCTTTATAGATATCAATTTCAGATAAATTACTATCCCTATATTCCCTTGTTCTAACTTTCACAGTTTCACTTAACATAAAACTTGCTAAAAAACCTATTCCATAGTTACCAATAGGATTATATTCATATCCACTTAATAAAAAATCATCCGACATAAAATAAGAAGCCCCTATTTCTAGAAAATAATTTTTTATTGTATATATATCCATACCTTTTCCATTATCTTTTATCTTAACAATACCATTACCCTTATCTAAAATAATATATATTCTAGGATTATATTCATCATATTCACTTTCTACGTCATTAGCTTTTATTTCTTTCAAAAGCAAACAAGCATCTATAGAGTTTTGTATCAATTCTCTTAAACCTATTTTTCTATCTCCATATAATGCTTCACCCATTAATAGGTTAATCGTGTTTTTATAATTCATTTGAAACTTTAAATCAACAATGGAATATTTTTTGGAATTAATCTTATCAATCACTTTATGATAAAAATTCAATCTATAATTTACAGCAAGTTCTTTTGTTATCTCAATTGCATTTGTCAATTCATAATTTACCCAATCAATATAACTTAAGACCTTCCTGTGTATTATAGGTTCTGAACATATACCGTAAAACTCAATATATTTTTTTCCATCTTCAGCAATTTTTATTTTATCAGTATTTTCTATAGAAAAATGCTGTTTCCATTCTTCTTTACTATATTCAGTAAGATTTATAGCGTTAAATAATCTTTGAGGAGTTCTCATACCATCAAAATCAAGTATATCCGCAATTCTTAGAACAATAGCATAAAATTGTGGTGCTAATTCATACTTGCCTATTTTATATTCATTCTGCACATTATTTTTAAGCCACAATATATCCTTTGTATGGGCTTCACACACTAATGCTACAATATCCGCAAATGATTTTTCAGGCATTTCTGGTAAAACTAACTTTTTATTCAAATTTTCTTTAATGTAATATGATGACCGCTCAGCATGAACTTTTCTAATGTACTCTTGTATCGCTTCAGTTTCATTACCATTAAATTTATTTAATAGTGCCTTATATTTAATATTATTATATTTTAAAGTCCCTAGTTTTATATTTTCTATCTCCTCATCAGAAGCTGCCATTCCAACATCGTGTAGCAAAGCAGATAATAATAAAATAGCTATTTCCAAGTCATTTAGTTCATCAATATTTGGAACTATTTTTTCCATATGTTCTATTATACGTTTGGAATGCTTAGTATCATGTTGAGTATATTTTGGAAATACATAAGCTATTCTCTGGTCTAAAAGCGATTCTATTTCTTTATAAACATTTTGAATAATACTATAAAAATCTGAATCTCTGGATTTTAATATTTTCATAAAATCATTATTTTCAATCATCATTTTCATCCTTCACATTTTTCATTTACACAAAAAGCAACTTAACAAATATCTTATTTATACTTTTACCATATTATACAAAACTTTTAACCTCAAAACCAAAATATCAAATATTTTACTACAATAATTTCATTTTCCAATGAAGATCCAATATTAATTTTACAATATAAGTGGATTATAAAAAGCCTCCTAACTTTTTAGTTAGAAGGCAAAACTACGGTATATCTATTTAGATCTTTCCATGATTAATCAAATGTTATTTTGTTTACTGCATCGCGGTCTAATTTTTTGATCACTTCAACCATTAACTTCACAGCGTTATCGTAGTCATCACGGTGTAAAATCCCTGCGTGTGAGTGGATATAACGTGTCGCGATACCGATTGATAAAGCAGGTACACCATTAGCTGTAACATGGATAGAACCAGCGTCTGTGCCGCCACCAGCCATTGCTTCAAATTGATATGGAATGTTGTTTTCATCCGCCACATCTAAAACAAATTCACGTAAACCACGGTGTGAAACCATAGATGCATCGTAGACAACAATTTGTGGACCTGCACCCATTTTACTAGTCGATTCTTTCGGTGTTACCCCTGGTGTATCCCCTGCAACACCAACATCAACAGCAAAACCGATATCTGGTTGAATTTTATGAGTTGCAGTTTTCGCACCACGAAGACCTACTTCTTCTTGTACGTTCCCTACAGAATATAGGATATTTGGATGTTTTTCATCTTTTAATGCCTTCATGACATCAATGGCAATCGCACAGCCAATACGGTTATCCCATGCTTTTGCTAATACATACTTCTCATTTTTCATTACATTGAATTCGAAATAAGGTGTTACCATGTCACCAGGACATACTCCCCATTCAAGTACTTCTTCTTTAGAAGCAGCACCCACGTCGATAAACATATCTTTAATGTCTACCACTTTGTTACGTACATCGGCTGGTAAAATATGAGGTGGTTTAGAACCGATTACCCCAATAATTTCTTCACCTTTGCGTGTTGTAATTGTCACGCGTTGCGCAAGCATTACTTGGCTCCACCAACCACCCACTGTTTGGAATTTGATGAATCCTTTATCATCGATTTGAGTGACCATAAAGCCTACTTCATCTAAATGGCCTGCTACCATAATTTTAGGGCCGTTTTCATCGCCTACTTTTTTAGCGATGACGCTCCCTAAATGATCTGTTTCTACAGTATCTGCGTATGGTGCGATGTATTTTTTCATAACTTCGCGTGGTGCACGCTCGTTACCTGCAATGCCGTTCGCATCTGTTAAATCTTTAAACATTTGCAAAGTTGAATCTAGTTGTGTCATCCTTTTGCCTCCTACATCTTGTATCACCTCTATTATACTTCGTTTACCGAAATATTCCTAGTGAGTCGTCTGAAAATTGATGTTTTTTTTACTTTTTAGTCTAGTAAATTAATAGCCACTTCGTTGGCGATTATAATTTTCTTCGTTTTTTTCAATATACGCTGACACAACATCCTCAAATGTAAAACCGAGGTTATATGCAAGTAACCCATAGCATTGCCAAATTGCTGCATAACTATGCTCTGTTGGGTGGCTTATAAATGTTAATATATAGTTTTGTGTCATTAAAAATGTCTCAGTTAAATCACGCTTCTCTTCCACAACTGGCCATTTTTCTATAGCCGTATAGCCTTTAAGTAGCCCTAGCGATAAAATAAAGTGAATTGAATCCACATACTCCTCTAAAATTACTTCGCGCGCTGATGGTCCTTTCGTACTCCAAAACTTAAAGCAACGTGTTTCATTGGCAAGCTCCGCAAGCTCAACCATTAACGCCAAGCCTTTCTCTTTAAAGACATCGTGTTCAATATTTTGTGTTTTTGCAATAAAATCATCAAGTTCTTTTTGCATCATAAATAATTGTTGTAAGTTCATTTTTTTCTCCTAAATTTCTAAAATTTTTTTGTATAAAGTGAAACTAAATGTCTCCCCCAATCGTATAGGTAGGAATAACCTTTCTTCAAGGGGGAATTTTTTAAATGTTACCATTACTTATTCGACTTGCAGTGATTGCGCTTATTATCTATGTATTCTATAAAGCGATTCGATATATAACCGATCCTAAACGAAAACTCGATGAAGCCTATGAAAAAGGCCAATATTACTTTTATGATGACGTAAAAAATGTTCGAAAGAATTTCTTTATTTCTTTTAAGGGTGCGCTATTTGAAGGTGAAAAATACTTGGGTACGACCGAAGATGCGTTTGAGGTCGTTACAATTTTCGTTGGTGCCCGCGACACTGCAACTTTACAAGGATTTACAAGGAGTGACTTCGAATATCTCCAACAAGAAATTTTATTTAACTATCCTAACGCTAAAATCAACTGGAAGCAACCCATTGAACAACTTATGCGTGACACATCCTCTTCATGAGGATGTGCCAGGCACTCACACAATTCTACTCAATTTAAGTTTTTTATAATGAGCTACTCCATAATTGCACGATTATAAAAATTTGAATTGCTGCAATCAATGGAAAGCCAAACGCAAAACTGTTATGGCGTGTTTTATGACGGAATAAATACATACCTAATACGCCACCAACAGCCCCTCCTGCAATTGCCAATGTAAACAACGTACGTTCCGCAATGCGCCACTCATGCTTTTTTGCGCGCGATTTATCCATGCCCATCATAACAAGCAATACAACTGAAACAATTGCCATATAGGCAAGTAAAGCTTGAGCCATTAAAACAACCTCCTATATAAAAAAGACTGATGAAATAACCCCACCAGTCTTCACTATACACTAATTTATTCGCACTTGTCGCTTCGCTTCAATGCCAAATATCTTTTGCCTCTGTCGCTTTGCTTTCGAGGCTGAAACCTTATTTTGCCTCTGCCTCTGCCGCTTTCGGGGCAGAAATTTATTTATATTTTGCCCCTGTCGCTTTGCTTTCGGGGCAGAAACCTTATTTTGCCCCTGTCGCTTACGCTTTCGGGGCAGAAATTATTTATATTTTGCCCCTGCCGCTTACGCTTTCGGGGCAGAAATAAAAAAGAGCGACTTAGTCGCTCTTTTTTATTTCGCTACTGCTTTTTTAGCAGCTTCTGCTAATTGTGTGAATGCTGCAGCATCTGTTACAGCTAAGTCAGCTAACATTTTACGGTTAACTTCGATACCAGCAACTTTTAAACCGTGCATTAAACGGCTGTAAGAAAGACCGTTCATGCGAGCAGCTGCGTTGATACGAGTGATCCATAATTTACGGAAATCACGTTTTTTCTGACGACGGTCACGGTATGCATATTGACCTGATTTCATTACTGCTTGGTTAGCAACTTTATATAATGTATGTTTAGAACCATAGTAACCTTTAGCTAATTTCAATACTTTTTTACGACGTTTGCGCGTCACTGTTCCGCCTTTTACGCGTGGCATATGAATTACCTCCTGCTTTTCATTAAAAAATGAATATTAGTTTATTTTGTGTAGTCAATCATTTCATGTAAACAAGTAATGATTTGATGCGTTTGAAGTCACCAGATGATACAACTTTACCTTTACGTAGGTGACGTTTTTGTTTCGTAGATTTGTTTGCGAATAAGTGGCTTCCGTAAGCACGGTCATATTTTAATTTACCTGAACCCGTTTTTTTGAAACGTTTCGCAGCTCCACGGTGAGTTTTCATTTTTGGCATGTCGAATTCCTCCTAAACTGTTCGTCTAATATTATTTCTCGTTCTTTGGTTGAAGAACTAAGAACATGCTTCGGCCTTCCATCTTCGGTTTTTGTTCAACCGTAGATACTTCAGCACAAGCTTCAGCAAAACGATCTAACACACGTTGACCAATATCTTTGTGTGTAATCGCACGACCTTTGAAACGTAGGCTGCATTTTACTTTATCGCCTTTTTCAAGGAATTTAATCGCATTACGTAGCTTCGTTTGGAAATCATGTTCATCGATTGTTGGGCTCAAGCGAACCTCTTTCATCACGATGACTTTTTGATTTTTACGAATTTCACGGTCTTTCTTTTGCTGTTCAAACTTAAATTTACCATAGTCCATGATACGAGCGACTGGCGGCTTGGCTTGAGGGGCCACAAGGACAAGATCCAAGTTTACACGAGTGGCGATTTCTAGCGCTTCGTTACGTGTCTTTACACCAAGCTGGTCACCATTGTGATCGATTAATCGAAGTTCACGTGCGCGAATGCCTTCGTTTACATACATGTCTTTGCTAATAGTAATCCACCTCCAAGTAGTTGTCGCGAATACATGGTTTGGGCAAAGCCTTGCCCGGTTGAACGGTACATCCTCTTGTCATGTCCATAAAAAAAGGACGGACATTTTTGAAGATGTCCGCCCGCTATATGTGCATGCGTAAATGTACGCAAAACAATTCAACGTGTCATACCTGTTCACAGCCTAAGCGTTGTATCAGGTGAGAAGCGGGCAGCCTCTACTTCAACCACAAACTTTGTATTCATTAACCTTAATTATATTAGCATGTACAATTTAGATTGTCAAATATTTTTACAATCTCATAGTTAGTATGTGTAATACACTTACAGTTTATACGTCATTATAGTACAAATAATTATAGATAATCAAGTACTTTATTCAATTAAAAACGTGCAACTTCCGCTTTAATATTCGCTAAGAAGTCTTCGAATGCAATTGTTTCTGAATCTTTTGAGCCGTAACGACGCACGTTTACACCGTTAGCTTCAACTTCTTTATCGCCAATAACAAGCATGTAAGGAATCTTTTTCATTTGAGCTTCACGGATTTTGTACCCTAGTTTTTCTTCACGGTCATCCATTTCAACACGTAATCCAGCTGCTGTCAACTGCTCTTCGATTTGTTTCGCATAGTCGAAGTGGGCTTCGTTTGATACTGGGATTACTTCTACTTGTACTGGTGCTAACCAAGTTGGGAATGCCCCTTTATATTCCTCAATTAAGAAGGCAACGAAACGTTCCATTGTTGACACAACACCACGGTGAATAACGACTGGACGATGTGGTTTACCATCTTCACCTACATATGTTAAGTCAAAGCGTTCTGGTAATAAGAAGTCTAATTGTACAGTTGATAACGTTTCTTCTTTACCAATGGCCGTTTTTACTTGTACGTCAAGTTTAGGGCCATAGAACGCCGCTTCACCCTCTGCTTCAAAGTAATCTAAGCCAAGCTCATCCATTGCTTCTTTTAACATGCTTTGTGCTTTTTCCCACATTGCATCGTCATCAAAGTACTTCTCTGTATCTGCCGGATCACGGTAAGACAGACGGAATGAGTAATCTTTTAAATCAAAGTCTTTGTACACTTCTAAAATTAACTGCACAACTTTTTGGAACTCTGCTTTAATTTGGTCTGGACGAACAAAGATATGTGCATCATTTAACGTCATCCCACGTACACGTTGTAACCCTGAAACAGCGCCCGACATTTCATAACGGTGCATTGTTCCAAGTTCAGCAATACGTAATGGTAAATTTCGATAAGAGTGCATGCTGTTTTTGTAAACCATCATATGGTGCGGACAGTTCATCGGACGCATAATTAATGTTTCATTATCCATTTCCATTGGTGGGAAAATGGAGTCTTGGTAATGATCCCAGTGACCAGAAGTTTGGTAAAGCTCTTTAGAACCAAGTACTGGTGTATAGACATGTTTATAACCAAGCGCTAATTCTTTGTCTACGATATAACGTTCAATCACACGACGGATTGTTGCACCATTTGGTAACCAAAGTGGTAAACCTTGACCTACTTTTTGAGAAGTAGTGAATAATTCTAATTCTTTCCCGATTTTACGGTGGTCACGTTCTTTTGCTTCTTCCAACATTTGAAGATGGTGTTTTAATTCTTCTTTTTTGAAGAAAGCTGTACCGTAAATACGTTGTAGCATTTTGTTATCAGAGTTCCCTCTCCAATAAGCACCTGCTAATGATAATAATTTGAACTCACGTAGTTTACCTGTTGATGGTACGTGAATACCGCGACATAGGTCGAAAAATTCCCCTTGGTAGTAAATAGACACTTGCTCATCAGCAGGAATCGCTTCAAGTAATTCTAATTTATATTCGTCGCCAATTTCTTCATAAATTGCTTGTGCTTCTGCACGGCTAACGTTTTTACGCTCTACTTCTAGATTTTCAGCAATAATTTTTTTCATTTCTTTTTCGATTGCTGGTAAATCTTCAGCAGTAATTGGTGTTGGTGCATCAATATCGTAGTAGAAGCCGCCTTCAATAACCGGACCAATACCAAGTTTTACTTCAGGGAATAGGCGTTTAATCGCTTGTGCTGTTAAATGGGCTGTTGAGTGACGAAGAATTTCTAATGCTGCCTCATCATCTTGTGTAATAATGGCAATTGTTGCATCTTCTTCAATTGGTGTTTTTAAGTCTACTAATTCTCCATTTACTTTCCCTGCATAAGCTTTTTTACGAAGTCCTGGGCTAATAGATAATGCCACATCATCAGTAGATGTACCTTTTGCAAATTCCTTTACAGCGCCATCTGGGAACGTTAATTTAATCATGTCTGACATTTTGTTGCACTCCTTGTTTGGTTAAATTTAGTGATGCATGATGAAGCAGCGAATCTTATGGTTAACGTAAGCTTGCACAAAAAACCCTGAAAAACAAAAAAGCCCCGTCCCTCACAAAAGGGACGAAGCGTATGCTCGTGGTTCCACCCTTCTTCCTTCCGATAAAATCATCAGACGAAGCTCAAGGCTAGCTAACGGGCTAGGGACCGGCGAAAGATATGCCCTTTCGCTGCTCAGTAGGTAGTAAATAATGTGTCCAAACTAGGAAGCTTACAGCCGATGACTTCCCTCTCTAAAAGCCGTTACACAAAATTCATGTCCTCATCATTGCATTGTGCTATATAGTATATGAGACAGTATACGCTCGATTGTCATAAAATGCAACTGTCAATGTTATAAACGTCGATTTTTGCCACGCATTTCTATAGGCTCCGTCAAAGCTCTCACACGTTCCATAATACGGCCTGCTTTTACGACCTCAATATCCCCTTTTTGAGACTGCGCTAAGTGATGCTCTAATTCATCATAGTTAAAATTAGAGGTAATGAATGTTGGCAATTGTTCTGCCATTCGATAATGGAAGATTGTCCCTAAAATTTCATCGCGTGTCCAAGCTGACATTGTTTCTGCCCCTAAATCATCAAGCATTAATACCGGCGCTTTTTTCACATAATCTATTTTTTCATTTAGCGTATTATCACCGATTGCATTTTTCATTTCACGTAAAAATTCGGGTACGAAAACGACCACGGAACGAATTTTTTTGGAAGCCAATTCATTCGCAAGTGCACCAAGCACAAAGGATTTCCCTACACCAAACTTCCCATATAAATAAAAGCCTTTCGTTGGCAACTGCCCTGTTTCCTCTGTTTTCTTAACAAATTGTGCCGCCCGTTGCGCGATAAGCACACGTGATTCATCATCAATCATTAAATCTTGGATTGTCGCTTGTAACACATCTTTTGGCATATGCATACTAGCAATCATATTGGCAACATCCCGACGTTCATCCTCACGTACCTTTTGTTCACAGCGCACGTAATCAATTTCAACCGTATTGCGTACAACCCGTAATGTCGGAATAAAACCTTTTAAATAATTGGTGCAATGCGCTGTATGATCACAACCACAGCACACTGTCGATTGACTAATAAATTCATGTAGCTTTGGTAAATTGCGCTCAACAGCATCGTAGCTTAATTCTTCTGCGTGTTCTGCTAAAAAGGCCTGCACACGAGGGTGTTCTAAAATCTCTCGCCTCATCGCCTCATATCGCTCTTGAAATGATGGTACATTAATGGCTCTTTTTAATGCTTTATTAATTGGTTCGATTACCGTTCACCTACTTTACTTATCGCTTTTTCCAAGCATTTCTAATATTTTTTGGCGCTCTTTTTCAAAATCCATCGTACTTGAAGAAGCGCTCTCGTCTGGTTGCTCATTGCGTTTATAAAACCATTCAGGTACTTTTTCCTTACGCTGATTATTTGCTCGTCCTTTGACATACTGATTATTATTTTTAGCTGGTGCCTGTGGTTTATTTTTCCACGTTGTATATTTATCATGTTCTTGACGTGCAAGTTCCATTGCTTCCTTCGCCGTCTTAATGTTTTTTCGCACCCAGTGATCGGCAATGGTTTCCACATACTTTTTAGGTAGCTTCATATCCGTAGATAGCATGACATATTCAAGTAGTGCATTAACCACGCCTACCGGCATCCCATGTTGCACGATTAAGCTCTCAGCTAATTGTACAGATGTTTGCAATGGCTCTTTACCGTTATTAATATCTCGCAACACTTGGACAGGAGGTGTTGACTCTAAATAATGTTGCAACTCCTGATCTTTTGTTTTTTGAACAGCATCTTCCTCAACCGGTGGAGCATATACTTTGGCAAGCTTTGGTGGCTCTTTTGAAACAGTAAGCTTATAAAAATCGGCTGCCGCTTTTCGTAATCGTTCTTGTGAAATACCTAACTCATCATCAAGCGCTAAAATAACAACCTTTTGCATATCCAATGCCGTTAAATGATAGAGGAATGCTAATTTGGCAATTGTTTCGCGCACTTCAAGCGTCAGCAAATTTGCGGGTACTAACTGGTCAGATAAACCTGCCTGTAGCAACTCAAAATCAAATTGCTCAAAATAAAACGGGTAGACCTTTTGTGCATTTTCTTTGCTATCAATGCCACCCTGCAAATCGGTAGGAATATTGGTATTAACCGGTTTAAAAACATCCATAAAGGCGCGTGATACATCTTTATATTCTGTACCCCTTATAGGCTGAATAAAACGTTGGCGCAATTTCCGATACGCCTGCTCTCCGATTTTACTAAACAAAAACATTGATAATAAAGGATCTTTCATAAAACTATCTGCATCAAGTGGGCGCATAAGCTCATATAAAAAGCTTCGCTGTTCTGCCTCTTCTTTTTTCCAAGTACGTAACAAACCGATTGCTTCAAGTGCAATACGTGCTTCGAACACTTTACCGATTGGTAGTCCTAGCACATTCATTAAATAATAATGATTCATTTGCTGTTTTGGCATTTGCTCTGCTTCAGCCCATAGTGTTAAATAAAGACTGATTGGTTCAGCACCCGTTAGAGGTTGATAAAATAATGTTACTAATTGACGTTCCATCGTGGAAAGCGCATGAGGTAGACGAATGTCAAAAGTATCTGCGGGCTGCAATTCTTTATACAAATGAATCAACGTCATTCACCCTCTCTGTTTTCCTAAGATTTTTGCTCTGTTTGACGTTGAATAATTTCTTTTATTTCCTCAATAAATACATTGATATCCTTAAACTGACGATAAACCGAGGCAAATCGAACATAGGCCACCTCATCAATTTTTGCCAAACGATCCATCACCATTTCTCCTACATCCTCTGATCGTACCTCAGCGTTCCCAATACGGCGAAGGTCTTTTTCAATAGATAGAACAAGTCCCTCTAAAACATCTAAAGCAACCGGACGTTTTTCACAAGCACGAATAAGACCACGCAGCACCTTCTCGCGGCTAAACTCTTCCCGTGAGCCTTCTTTTTTCACAACGACTAACGGTGTTTCTTCAATTTTTTCAAACGTTGTAAAACGAAAGCCACATGACTCACATTCACGACGTCTACGAATTTCTTTATTATCATCTACTGGCCTCGAATCCACTACGCGTGTTCCGTTAAATTGGCAAGAAGGACATCTCATATTTTTACTCTCCTGATTCCACAACAATTTGATATTTGTATTATAACAAATTTCCTACAAATAAGAAAAGTTCATTTGGTGCCAGGCACTCAAACAATTTGCTTTACATCCTAACTTGCAAAAAAAAAGCACATTGAAACCATAAGATTTCAATGTGCCAATAGCGTTCATTATGCGTTAACTGTTTCTAGCGCTTTTGCAACTTTTTGCACTAGGTCTACAACACGTGCAGAATAGCCCCACTCATTATCGTACCAAGCAAGTACTTTTACTTTACGGTTACCCATCACCATTGTTGAAAGTCCATCAACTGTAGATGAGTATGTTGTTGTATTGTAATCAGCAGATACAAGCGGCTCAATTGAGAAGTTTAAAATACCTTTCATCGGCCCTTCTGTTGCTGCTTTGACAAATGCAGCATTAACTGAATCAACTGTCACATCTGTATTTAAATCTACAACAAGGTCAACTAGTGATACGTTTGGTGTTGGAACGCGAAGTGCCATACCGTGAATTTTGCCTTCTAATTCTGGTAACACTAATTTTAATGCTTTTGCAGCACCTGTAGATGTTGGAATAATCGATTGTGCACAACCGCGCGCACGACGTAAATCTTTATGTGGGTTATCTAAGTTTTTTTGGTCATTTGTATATGCGTGAACTGTTGTCATTAAACCGCTTTCGATACCAAAAGTATCATTTAACACTTTTGCAACCGGTGCTAAGCAGTTTGTTGTACAAGAAGCATTTGAAATAACATCATGTTTTTCAACATCAAGCTTTTCATCATTTACACCTAAAACAATTGTAACATCTTCGTTTTTACCTGGAGCTGTTAAAATTACTTTCTTTGCGCCTGCTTCAAGGTGCATTGCTGCTTTCTCACGATCATTGAATTTACCAGTTGCTTCAATTACAATATCCACGCCCATTGTAGCCCATGGTAATTTTAATGGATCACGTTCGCTAATAATTTGGACACGTTTACCATTTACAATTAAAGCATCGTCTGCTGGTTCAACCGTACCTTCGAATGTTCCGTGATTTGTGTCATACTTAATCAAATGTGCTAACGTTTCCGCTGGGTAGCTTGCGTTAATTGCAACAATATTTAAACCTTCCTGTACGATCGCTTGGCGGAAAACCATACGTCCGATACGTCCGAAACCGTTAATAGCAACTGATACTGTCATTATAAAATCCTCCTGTGAGTGCATACTCATATTCATTATATACTTTATGCTAATTAGTATAACACAATTTTAAAAAAGATGAACATTATATATCCATAATAAAAAAGTTCTTATTTTCTGAAAAATAGCACCTTTTTTGAAATAAAAAAATTCAGTACTTCATGCTTATTATTACGCTTATAAACAAAAAAATGCACAGCAATAATTGCTGTGCCTAGAATGCCTTTGGCTACATACTGGTTGATTTCTTCTATGGGCGAGCACGCCAACTAGCCTAAGACAAAGAGGCTGGGACAAAAGAGAAAAAGTGTTAGATTGACTGCCATCAATCTAACACTTTTTGCTGCGCCGTTGTTGTCCGCTTTGGCGGTGCTTTCCGATACCAACAACTAGTGAACCCTTCTAAATTTTTATTTATTGCAAAAGCAAGAATAGCTAAGTTAGCTAAGTTCTCCATATAGCAAAAATGTATGAACACCTTTCCTCTGTTCCTTAAATTTTTCTAGTTATGTCCCTGCATCTTTTTGGAGCTTCTCTGTGTAGTAATTAACGTTGCGCTTTTTGACTAAAGTACGCCCCAATGCGTCAGAATTTTCTTTAACTGCTCTTCTGTTTGTTGTAAATTTTCATTGTTGTAAATCACCGCATGTGCACTTTTTTCTTTCACAGACATGGGTAACTGTGAATGCATACGAGCTAGCGCATCTTCCTTTGATAATTGATTGCGCTCCATTAATCGTCGAAGTTGCACCTCTTCACTAACTGAAACAACAAGTATTCGCTCTACAAAATGCTCCAATTTACTTTCAAACAGTAATGGAATATCCATCACGACATGCTTTTGTCCAGCCTCTATATATGCATCGCGTTGGCGTAACATTTCCTGACGAATAGCAGGATGCATAATATCATTTAAAATTTTGCGTTTCGCCGGCTCATGAAAAATAATATCACCAAGCTTTGGACGATTTAAGTTGCCATCTTCAAGTAAAATGTCTGCACCGAAATTTTGGACAATAAGTGCCAACGTCTCCGTTCCTGGTTCCACAACATCACGTGCTACAACATCTGCATCGACAATCGGTAATCCAAGCGCTGTCATCATTTTGGCGACTGTGCTTTTACCACTTGCAATACTTCCTGTTAGTCCGATAATCATAGTAAATTCCCCTTTAATGTTGACAATTTGGACAATATACAGATGTACGTCCACCAATTGTCATTTGACTCGTCCCTGTTCCACACACTGGGCATATCTTTTTACCGTACATTTGTAATCGATTTTGCATGCTTCCTGCCTCGCCATTAATATTACGATAATCCGAAATCGTTGAACCTCCCGCTTCAATACTTTGACGCAGGACGTCAACAATTGCCCCAAAAAGTGCACGTTTTCGTTTTTCACTTATGCGGTTCATTTTGCGGGCTGGGTGAATTTTTTGAGCAAATAATGCTTCTGTCGCATATATATTGCCACAGCCCGAAATCACTTGTCCGTCCATAATGACTTCTTTAACAGCCTTTTTCTCGTATTTCGGTAGCATGGATTTGGCTATAAAATAATCACATGCTATCTCATCAAACGGTTCAGGCGCCATTTTTGTCAGTGGCGCATGATCTTCAATTTTCGTTAAAAATCGCAACTCACCAAAACGGCGAATATCTGAATAAATTAAATAGCCACCATCTGCCATTTGAAAAGTTGCATGAATATGCTTTTTAAATTTTTCTTCATTGATTTCTTCAGGCGTGTTGACGATAAACCATGCACCTGTCATGCCTAAATGACTGACTAATACATAGGACACATCTTCTTTCACCAAATGAAAAAATATATATTTAGCACGGCGCTCAATCTTCGTAATCGTCATTTGAGATAATGCCATTTCAAATGCATCGGGCTCAGCTTGCTTAACGATACATTGCTTTCCTTCATCATAAGAAAAGCGGACAATTTCTGACAGTTGAACCTGCTTAATTGTGCGACCTTCAACTTCCGGCTTTAATGCCTGCACGACACCTTCTACCTCTGGTAATTCAGGCATTTTACCCCTCCTTACTTTGCTTCGTACCAAGTTGCCCCATAGTTGAAGTCCACTTTCAATGGAACAATCAACTCAATGGCATTTTCCATAACCTCTGGTACAATTTTTTCGAGCAAGGCAATTTCTTCTCTAGGCGCTTCAAAAATTAATTCATCGTGCACCTGTAAAAGAAGTTTTGCTTGCATGTTTTCCTTTTTCAAGCGAGCATCCATATCAATCATTGCTTTTTTAATAATATCTGCCGCGCTTCCTTGAATCGGCGTATTCATCGCTGTGCGCTCTGCAAAGCTTCGTAGATTGAAATTCGAACTCGTGATATCTGGTAAATAACGACGACGATTCAATAACGTTGTGACAAAACCATTAAATTTTGCATCTTGGACAATCTCATCCATATAGTTTTTTACACCAGGGAAGCTGGCAAAATATTTCTCAATAAAAACGGCTGCTTCCTTACGTGTGATATCTAAATTTTGTGATAATCCATAATCACTAATGCCATACACGATACCGAAGTTAACTGCCTTGGCAGCTCTACGCATGTTGCTATCAACTTCTTCTGCGGTTACATGGAAAACATCCATCGCGGTACGTGTATGAACATCCATGCCTTCACGGAAAGCTTCCACTAAGTTTTTATCCTCTGACATATGAGCAAGTACACGCAACTCAATTTGAGAGTAATCCGCAGAGAAAAGAATCCAATCTTCTTGCGATGGCACAAATGCCTGACGAATTTTTCGCCCTTCCTCTAAACGAATTGGAATGTTTTGTAGGTTAGGGTCCGTTGAGCTTAGGCGACCTGTTGACGTCAATGCCTGTTGGAAGCGTGTGTGTACTTTTCCGTCTTCTTTATGGATTTCTTTTAGCAAGCCTTCAATATACGTTGATTGTAACTTACCGAGCTGACGGTACAGTAAAATATGCTCGATAATGGCATGCTCTGGCTTTAATTTTTCCAACACATCTGCTGCTGTGGAATAACCTGTTTTCGTTTTTTTAATCACTGGTAAACCTAGCTTGTCAAAAAGGATAACGCCTAATTGCTTTGGTGAATTTATATTGAATGCTTCGCCCGCTTCCGCATAAATTTCCTGCTCAATCACTACTAATTTATTATTTAGCTCCTGCCCCATCGTTTCAAGTGTGGCACGATTTACTGTAATCCCTTCACTTTCCATTTCACTTAAAATCGACGCAAGTGGTAGTTCTAAGTTTTTATACAGTTCAAACTGTTCATTTTCCTTTAACAATGCCTCTAGTTTAGGTTGTAATGTCCACACAGCAAACGCTTTACGACTAACATGTTCAGCTAGTACATCACTTGCTGGTATAGCACGTTTTGCTCCTTTACCATAGACCGTCTCATTTGCTTGTACTTCTCGATAGCCTAAATCTTTTGCAAGTGTTGCCACATCATCACCGCTAAGTGCAGGGTTATTAATATAGGATGCAAGCAATAGGTCAAACTCCACCCCTGCTAAACGAATACCTACACGCTTTAAAGCCGCCTGTGCTGCCTTCGTATCTGTTATATATTTAATCTTCGTAGCGTCTTCTAACCATCGACGTAGCAAATCAGATGTAGAAGCCACTTCAAATGGCACATAAATCGTCGCTGTGCCATCCGTTAAAGCAATACCTAGTGGCTGACAAGTATGATAATGCTCATCTTCTAACTCTACATGTATCGCCATAACGTCCTTTAAGTGCTCTGGCTTCACTTCTTGTACAATGTCAAAAGCAAATGGTGCCTGTTGGTGTTCTTCCACAGTAAAATTACTTTTATCTAGTAGTGATTTGAAGCCGAGCTCCTGCCACACACTAATTAGTTCTTCTTCGTTAGGTCCACCATAAGCAAGGTCATTTAACGTTAAATCAATCGGTGCTTCAGTAAAAATTGTAGCAAGCTTTTTACTCATTAATGCCTGCTCTTCATTGGCAACAAGCTTTTCTTTCATCTTGGAAGCCTTTAACGTATCCATTGCTTCATACAGTGCCTCAACTGAGCCATGCTCTTTTAACAATTTAACAGCCGTTTTTTCGCCAACACCAGGTACTCCAGGAATATTATCAGAGGCATCCCCCATTAAACCTTTCATATCTATAATTTGAAGAGGTGTTAAGCCATACTTTTCTTCGATAAATGCAGGTGTGTTTTTTTCGATTTCCGTAATGCCCTTTTTCGTAATATACACTGTTACCTTATCCGTTGCGAGCTGGGTAAGGTCACGGTCTCCTGACACAATAATTACTTCCATATCTTGTCCTGCTGCTTCTTTTGCCAATGTGCCAATAATATCGTCCGCTTCGTACATGTCTAGTTCATAGCGTTTAATTCCATAAGCATCAATCAGTTTGCGAATATAAGGAAACTGCTCTGAAAGTTCTGGTGGCGTTTTTTGACGGCCACCTTTATATTCCGTAAATGTATCGTGACGAAATGTCGTTTTACCTGCATCGAAAGCAACGAGCATCTTCGTCGGTTGTTCTTCCTCCAAAATTCGTTGCAACATCGTTGTAAAGCCGTACACTGCATTGGTATGAATACCGCTATCATTTGTCAGCAGTGGCAATGCAAAAAAAGCGCGGTAAGCTAAACTATTACCGTCTAGTAATAGTAATTTTTCCTTAGTCATCTTATTTCCTCCTGAAGTCGTCGTTCTTTTCATTGTAAAACGAAAACGTATGTTTGAAAATGCCTCTTTCCTCTACTTTATCGGGAAAACAGACTTTTTACCAATCATAGGGACGCAGATCAGTTGAAAAATTAAAATCACGCAACATTCCATGGTATTTTCCGTTAAATCCATAAAAAAAGTCAATTGCACATGCAATCGACTCTACTCTTATTGACTAACATTTTTAGCTCTTTCTTTACGAAAGAAAATTTCCTCATAAATAACTGTCATCATGAAAGCATTCATAAAAGCAATAACAAAAAATAGCGGCATACCGCCTAGTTTTAACTGTGTTAGTCCTGCACTAAACACCATGACTACGCCGATTTGCGCGAGGAAGAAAATAAAACCAATGCCCACCTGCCAAATTGGGCGTTTCTCTTGCCGTTTCTCGTACCAAAATATTTTTTTAGAAGCTTTGCGTACATCCTCTGCAATGACTAATCCTAATAAAAATAAAATAACAAAAAATACCGGTATATGATAAACACTGTTCGTCATCCAAGCAAAATCAGATATACGAAAGAAAAGTGTAAAAAACGATGCGATGCTACAAGCAATCCCTAAGTTTTGGAGCCACGTGCTAATGGTTAGTTTCACAGCTATTACCCCCATCTATCATTTCTAAACAACATCATTTTATCAGAAAATAGCAGTCTATAACACAACCAATTATTTGTTAGAATTAATTTCATAGTTTGGATACTAGCATTACTACAAGGTCAAAAGAGAAAAAGTGTTAGATTGATTGTCGTCAATCTAACACTTTTTTGCTGCGCCGTTATTGTCCACTTCAGCGGTACTTTCCGCTCAGCACAGTAACCCGCAACCCTCGCTAACACGCGGAATGCCCGCGTCTTACACTGTGTGCGTTCTGAGCAGAAGTCACCGCTTAGCTCCTAACAACTAGTACTATCTATTATATTTAGTATATTCTTTATTAACCCCTGCAAGGATTCCAGTATTACTTTATATAGCCTGATAACACTTTTGCATACGGTGAAGTAGACGGCAAGATAATCACCGTATCCTCACCAACTGTTTTCTTATATGATTCTAACGTACGGTAGAGCGAATAAAATTCCGGGTCTTTAGAGAAGGAGCTATTGTAAATTTTCGCTGCCTCCGCTTCTCCTTCCGCTTGTATCAATGCTGCTTCTTTATTGGCTGTTGCTAGCATTTCTTGCACTTCTCTATCTGTTTGTGCTTCGATACGGCGTTTATCCGCATCACCTTCTGATAAATATAGTTGTGCAGTTGATTGTCGTTCTGAAACCATACGCGTAAATACAGACTGCTCATTTTCTGCTGGCAAATCCGTTCGACGGATACGTACATCTACTACTTCAATTCCGTATTTATCGTTTAGCAATAATTCATTCACACGTGCTGTTACACGATCATTTAAACTACCTCGAGAGGAATTTTCATCATTAATGATTTCATCGTATTTAAGTTGACCAAGCTCTGTTCGAATGACAGAATAAATAAACTCCTCCATTCTAGATTCTGCCTTCGTCAGCGTACCCGCATTGGAGATTAGTGCTTTCGGGTCTGTAATGCGCCATACTGCATAATTATCAATAATGATACGTTTTTTGTCCTTTGTATTAATCTCTTCCTCTGAAATATTATAGGTCATTTGATTTTTGGGTAGCGTTGTTACACTTTGAATAAATGGTACTTTCATTTTAAGCCCTGGATCACGTTCAAATTTTACTACTTCCCCAAATTGTCGAACAACAGCATATTCAGATTCTTTTACGATATATACATTAGCAAAAAGAATAATGGCAATAGCAAAAACAACAGTTAATGTGACAACAAGAGAAATGTATTTTTTAGGATTCAACGGACCCTTTTTTGACATCTTAATAACATTGTCTCCATCACTTGGAGCAGTATTTTTTGATTTCCCTGATAAAAAATTTAGAAATTTTTCAAGATCTTTATTTTTCTGGTCCATTAATTACCGCTCCCTTCTTTTTTATCTGTTGGTGCCTGCTGTTCTTTTGGCTCCTGTTGTGCTGTTGGTTGTAATGCTTGTAATGGCAAATACTTCATCGTACTACCATCATCATTCATAATATAAATTTGTGCCTTCGGAAGAACATTTTCGAGCGTTTCTAAAATTAAACGTTCTCGCGTAATTTGTTGGTTACCTTTATATTGTTCATACATTTTATTAAAGACTGCGACATCCCCATGAGCTTGCTCAATACGAGCTGTTTTCGCACCATTTGCTTTTGAAATGATGGCGTCCTTTTCCCCTTCAGCTTCGCTAATTCGTTGGTTTTTATATTTTTGCGCTTCATTCGTTTTTGTATTTTTCATCTCGCGTGCATCTGTTACTGCAGTAAATGCCGCACGTACTTCCGCATTCGGTAATTCTACATCCTGTAATTTGACACCTAATACGCCAATCCCAATATCATATTTATCTATAAGTGAAACAAGCAATTCTCTTGTTTCGGCTTCAATATCTGCTTTTCCATCTGTTAACGCAGCATCAATTGTTGAACTACCAATGATTGAGCGAATGGCGCTCGATGTAGCGCTATGTAATATTTCTTCTGGATTTTGTGCATTAAATAAGTATTTGCTAGGATCTGTAATTTTCCATTGCACTACAAGATCTGTTAAAACAATATATTCATCACCTGTAATCATTTTCGTTTCAGCATCATAAGCTTCCAATTCACCTTCTTTATTTTGCTTATAGCCAAACTGTAAACTAAATGTTTCTCTTGACAAAATCTCAACGGATTGTACAGGCCAAGGCAATTTAAAATGTAAACCTGGATTTGTTACCGTTTCATCAGCACGGCCAAACGTGATGACAACTGCTTGCTCCGATTCATCGACTGTGTACCATGAAGTAAATACAGCGATTAGTGCTACAATGCCGAAAATCCCAAGCCCTACCATCATTAGTGTCCTTTTCACACTCATGTCTGTTCCTCCCTTATGCTTAGTACTATTGTATACGGGATATTTCATAAAAAGATTCAAAATAATTTCATAAAGGAAAATTAGATAAATTGTTTGAGTGACTGGCACACATACAATTACAAAAAAAATATCCCGTCACCATGAAGGTAACAGGATATTCATAACGAAATATTCTAACACTGGGAAAAATGTAGCTGACAACACGATGCTTATTAGGGCAGCTACAATCATCGCTAAACTAGCAAAAGTACCTTCTAGTTCCCCTAATTCAAATGCTTTTGACGTACCCGTTCCATGCGCACCCATGCCAAGCATCAACCCTCTTGCAGATGGCTTTTGGAAACGACATATCCGCATCACGATTGGTGCAAGTAGGCTAGCTAAAATACCCGTTGTCATAACAAAAACCGCAGTAAGCGTAGGTGAGCCACCTATCATATTGGAAATATCCATCGCAATAGGCGTTGTGACAGACCGTGGCACTAAGCTATGAACTAGCTCATCATTTAGCCCAACTACTAACGCTATAATAAAGGAAGAAGCGATTGCAACGGCTGATCCGATTGCAATGCTAAGGACAATTTCAAATGCATGTTTTTTTAATAGATCAAAATTTTTATAAATCGGTACAGCAAATGCAACGGTTGCAGGCCCTAATAAATTCGATAAAATATCAGCCCCTGCATTATAAGATTCATAGGATGTACCAGTTACTAGCAACAATAAAATAATAACTAACGGGCTAATCAAAATTGGCGTAAGCCATTCTTTACGAAACTTTTGATAGAGCGCTTTGCAAGCATAAAAAATCACAATGGTCCCTAATAAACTGATGACAGCAATCACTATGTTCATGCAGCATCACCCTTCTTTCTCTCTAACCACTGCGCAGTATAACCCGTCACTAACATTACTACAAATGCACTGACTGAAATAACAAGTATTACTTTCACGCCTTGTATACCGAATAATGCATCATAATCAATGATACCTATCGCGGAAGGTATGAAAAATAATAACAATTCACTAAGTAATAACCCTGCGCCTAACTCAATCCATTCTAATTTAATAAGATGAAACTGTAACATTAAAAATAATAAAATAAGTCCAATTATACTACCGGGAATCGGCAAGTGAAGTAAACGAGCAATGCTATTCCCAATAAATAATATTATATAAAGATAGCCAATTTGCACGAAACTTTTGACGATTTTCATGGTCAACCTTCTCTCAATTTTTTATGCTACTATACTTTACACCTAAATCTACTACGTGTAAAACAGAAAAAATCTATCCCCAAAATAAATTTGGAAATAGATTCTTCTGTGGCGAAAGCTAAAGTAGCAACCATAAAAATCTTCATACAAGTTATCAAGATTTTTTCTTCATTATTTTCGTCTTCACAAAATAGGGGGTTTCTATAAAACAGTATAGCCCTCTATTTTGAATCCTACATATAATTATTGTAAAGAATTTGTTAATTTTTTAGGAATCATTACAATCATTTTTGTGCCAACCCCTACTTTACTTTCTACCTGAATTCGCCCATGATGTGCCTCCACTAAATGCTTAACAATGGCTAGCCCTAAACCGGTTCCACCCGAATTTCTACTACGTGCACGATCGACACGATAAAAACGTTCAAAGACACGTGCAATTTCATGCTTTTCAATCCCTATACCTTCATCTTCAATTTCAATAATTCCATACATATCATTTTCCTTCAAGCGAATCGTGACGGTTGTATCTTCAGGTGAATAGGTGATGGCGTTTGTGATTAAATTCGTTACAATTTGAATAACGCGATTTGCATCCCCCATTACTTCCACATCACGAGCAATATCCACATGAAAGCTCATATTTTTTTCATCGAGTCGTGGCCCTGTTAATTCTGCTCCACGTATCAGTACATCCTGCAAGCCCATAGGCATAATATTTACCGTGAAACCATGTTGCTCGATTTTAGATAACTCTAATAAATCTTGGATGAGCATTTGAAGACGATTGCTCTCTTTATGCATAATTTCTAAAAAAGACAGCAGCATCTTTTCATCCTTGTATGCACCATCAAGCAGTGTTTCAGAAAAGCCTTTAATGGATGTAATCGGCGTACGCAGTTCGTGTGATACATTGGCTACAAAGTCTTTCCGTATTTGCTCTAAGCGTACAAGCTCTGTTATATCATGCATAACAATGACAACGCCTAGCCAACGTCCGTGGTCGCCAATAACAGGAGCACCGTACACTTCTTTATTATATAACTCCTGCTGTACTTCCATTTTTATTTGTTGGCGATAGGGCATTTCTGTTAAAAATACATGGTCTATAAATTGCTCAAGCGTTTTCGGTAAGCCAATCGTACGAAAAACTTTTCCTTGTACATCCTCAAGTTGCATACCAAAGCGCTCTAAAAACACGCGATTGACGATTGAAATATTCCCCTCACGTCCAATCATCATAAGTGAGCTGCCCATGTTTTCAATTAACGTTTTTAGCCTTTCTTCTTCTACTTCACGAATCGTCGTAATATCCTGTAAATTACGCGCTAAAATATTGATGGAATGACTAAGAGGCATCATGCGTTCCTGCTCATTCTCGTGTGCACGAGCACGGTAATTTCCTTTTGCTAATTCAAGTGCCGTTTCGGTTACATTATCAATCGGTGCGGTGAAATTCACAATCATGTAACGACTTACAACGGCTATTAATAGCAGCGTAATCGTAAATAATATTGCTAAAACACCATACAGACGGGCACGCACGTATGACAAGAGCGAGTCCTTTATTTCGATTGTTTGAGATGCAACTAATGCTTTTTTATCTTCCTCAGATAAAGTAATTTGACGTTCCTCTAGTACTTTTTCGATTGCTTCTTGACTTGATGAGCTCGCCTGCTCTTTGTATTGTTCTACATAAACAGGAAAAAGCTGACCTATAACAATCATTAGGACAGCTAGAATCGTTCCGAGTGAGAGCATGAATGTCAAGAATAAGCGGTTACTCATTGATTTCATGAAGTTTTCGGCTCCTCAAATTTATAGCCAAGACCACGAATTGTTTTAATAAACATCGGTTTACGACTATTTTCTTCAATTTTATCGCGGAGGTGACTAATGTGCACATCTACAATACGAGTATCGCCTGCAAAATCATACTTCCAGACAGCACTTAAAAGCTGATCACGCGTTAAGACACGGTTTTTGTTTTCGAGTAAATAAATAAGCAACTCAAATTCTTTCGGTGTAAATTCCAGTGCTTCCTCTTGTAAAAATACTTCAAAACGCTCAGGAAATACGCGTAATTGTCCAAATTCGTACATTTTTTCTTGAGATGCATCCTTATCCTCAATCACAACATTTTGTGTAAAGCGTCTTAAAACCGCTTTAACACGTGCTAATACTTCACGTGGACTAAAAGGCTTTGTCATATAATCGTCAGCCCCTAATTCCAAACCAAGTACTTTATCGAATTCATCATCTTTTGCTGTTAACATAATAATCGGTGTATTCATTCGTTGTTGACGAATTTGCTTACAAACTTCCATACCATCTAACTTTGGAAGCATTAAGTCCAAAAGGATTAAATCGGGCTGAATTTCCATGGCTCTATTTAGCCCTTCTAAACCATCGGCTGCCGTCTCAACTAAATAGCCAGCCTGTTCTAAATTATATTTTAATAAGGTCGCAATAGAAAACTCATCTTCTACAACTAAAATTGTCTTTGTCATGTATATTGCCTCCGTTAGTGATTTGAAACCCCCATTTCAAATCTTAAGACGCTCGCTATAATGCCAGTGGTGGTGTCACCAGCAATGTACCTTCAATTACAAGCTGCTTTTGTTCATTATAGGAGAGCACAGATACAGTAATAGTATTCTGTACTTTATTGACTGCTGTTACCTCTAAAAACGTATCAAATAATTCATAATGATAGAGTGGTCCTAAATACGTTAAATGTTGTTCGATAATACGCGCTCCTGGTCCAGGTATATACTTTGAGACAGCTGACGTAATTATGCCATTTAACATAATAGTTGGTACAATTGGCTTTTTAAAAGGCGTCATCGCTGCATATTCATGTTGAATATATAATGGATTACTATCATTTGTAAGTCCTAAATAAAGCAATAAATCCTTATCTTCTATTTTTTCAGTAATATGAATTTTCTCGCCAACTGTAATTTCATCAATAGTGAGACCAAGCTTACTGTTCTTTTGAAGCAAAGATACGCCAACCCCTTTTCTATCATACTACCTTCATAGTATCAATTTTATTCTAAAAGTACAACGAAAAGCAGAATAACCATTTTATAACTAGGCATAGTATAAAGTACAAAAGTGGCTTTTTTTAATATTTTTCTGCATAAAAAAAATCGAGTAAGAATGAATCTTACTCGATTTCATAAACTTTGATTAAGCTAAAACTTTCATAACTGCTTTGACAGCGTCAGCAGAATTATCTAATGCAGCTTTTTCTTCATCCGTTAATGCCAGTTCAAAGATTTTTTCAATACCGTTTGCACCAAGTAATGTTGGTACTCCTAAATAAATATCATTGTAACCATATTCACCTTCTAGGTAGGCGATAGATGGAAGTATACGCTTTTGGTCTTTAATGATTGCTTCAGCCATTTCAACAAGTGCAGCTGCTGGAGCATAGTATGCGGAACCGTTACCAAGTAAGTTGACGATTTCTGCACCACCATTGCGCGTGCGATCTACAATTGCTGCTAAACGTTCTGGAGCGATTAAAGTTTCTAAAGGAATACCACCAGCAAAAGAATAACGAGTAAGTGGTACCATTGTATCACCATGACCACCTAATACAAAACCAGTAATGTCTTTTACAGAGATGTTTAGCTCTTCAGCTACAAAAGCACAGAATCGAGCGGTATCAAGTACACCTGATTGTCCGATTACACGGTTTTTTGGAAAGCCCGTTTCTTTAAATACTGTGTAAGTCATCGCATCAACAGGATTTGTCAATACGAGAATGGTTGCGTTTGGTGAATGAGCAGCGATTTCTTTTGAAACAGTTTTCATAACGCCTTGGTTGATTTGAACTAAGTCGTCACGGCTCATGCCAGGTTTACGTGCGACACCTGCAGTAATGATGACTACATCAGAATCAGCAGTATCTGCATAGTTAGAAGTACCTTTTACAAAAGAATCAAAACCTTGTATTGGCGCAGCTTCCCACATATCTAAAGCTTTACCCTTTGTTGGATTTTCAGCTTGTGGGATATCGACTAATACAACATCGCCAAGTTCTTTTTGTGCTGCTAAAAAAGCTGCAGTTGCGCCGGTGAATCCGCCACCGATTACTGAGATTTTTTTACGTTTCAAAGTCATTTGAATACGCTCCTTTTATTTTAGGATATATGCTAAAAAAGGGAGGAGAATAAATTCTCTCTCCCTCGATTAAACCAGGTACTAATATTACTGTAGCAAACCAATTTTACATGAAACAAACGTCTGTTGACACATTCCGGATTGTTACAATGATCATTTTTACGCTATTTCGTAAAAATTATAGGTTTTTAATTAGTTCGTTAGCGAATTCTGAACATTTCACTTCTGTAGCGCCGTCCATTAAACGAGCGAAGTCATAAGTTACAACTTTTGAAGAGATTGTATTCTCTACAGATTTAGTGATTAGATCAGCCGCTTCTTGCCATCCTAAGTGTTCAAGCATTAATACACCTGAAAGTAATACTGAAGATGGGTTAACTTTATCTAAGCCAGCATATTTTGGAGCTGTACCGTGAGTAGCTTCAAAGATCGCGTGACCAGTTACGTAGTTAATGTTCGCGCCTGGAGCGATACCGATACCACCAACTTGAGCAGCTAATGCATCAGAAATATAGTCACCATTTAAGTTCATTGTAGCTACTACATCAAACTCAGTTGGACGAGTTAAAATTTGTTGTAAGAAGATATCAGCGATTGAATCTTTTACTAAGATTTTACCAGCTGCTAAAGCTTCAGCTTGTGCTTTGTTTGCTGCTTCTTCACCTTGGTCAGCTTTGATTGCATCATATTGGTTCCAAGTGAATGTTTGATCAGCAAATTCAGTTTCAGCTAATTCATAACCCCATTTTTTGAATCCACCTTCAGTGAATTTCATGATGTTTCCTTTGTGAACTAAAGTCACAGAAGGACGGTTATGTTTAATTGCATATTCGATAGCAGAACGTACTAAACGCTCAGTACCTTCTTTAGATACAGGTTTTACACCGATACCTGAAGTTTCTGGGAAACGGATTTGGTTAACACCAAATTCAGTTTGTAGGAAGTTGATGATTTTTTGAGCTTGTTCAGAGCCTGATTCGAATTCGATACCTGCGTAGATGTCTTCTGTGTTTTCGCGGAAGATAACCATATCAACGTCTTCTGGACGTTTAACTGGAGAAGGTACTCCGTCAAAGTGACGTACTGGACGTAAGCAAACATATAAATCAAGTTGTTGACGTAATGCTACGTTTAGAGAGCGGATACCACCACCGATTGGTGTAGTAAGAGGACCTTTGATTGCAATTAGGTATTCGTTAATTTTGTCTAAAGTATCTTGTGGTAACCATTCACCTGTTTGGTTGAATGCTTTTTCACCAGCTAAAACTTCTAACCATTCGATTTTCTTTTCGCCGTTATAAGCTTTTTCTACAGCTGCGTCAATTACGCGAGATGCTGCTGCCCAAATATCTGGACCGATTCCATCACCTTCGATGAATGGGATTACTGGGTTGTTTGGTACATTAAGTACGCCGTTTTCAACTACAATTTTGTTTGACATTGATGTTGCCTCCTAAATTCATAATCATAGGACTGTGTTATAGGTAACACAGTCCCAAATATTCTAGCATAAATTCCAAATTAGCGCTCGCTGATTGGAACATATTTTTGCATGCCTGGTCCAACATACTCTGCACGTGGACGGATTAGGCGGTTGTTAGCATATTGTTCAAGAATATGTGCTACCCAACCAGAAGTACGTGAAACTGCAAAAATTGGTGTGAATAAGTCATGATCGATACCTAAAGAATCGTACACTGATGCAGAGAAGAAGTCTACGTTAGCAGGTAATTTCTTTTGTTCAACGATCATGTCATGGATTTTAACTGACATTTGATAAAGTTCTGGTTTACCAGTTAGTTCAGTTAGCTTTTGTGACATTACACGTAAGTGTGGTGCACGTGGGTCGCCTTTGCGGTATACGCGGTGACCGAAGCCCATGATTTTTTCTTTGTTGTCTAATTTATTTTGAATGTAAGATTCAACGTTTTCAAGTGAACCAATTTCAGTTAACATCTTCATAACTTGCTCATTTGCACCGCCATGAAGTGGTCCTTTTAATGCACCGATAGCTGCAGTTACGCCAGAATAAACATCTGATAATGTAGCTACACATACACGTGCTGTAAATGTAGAGGCATTTAATTCGTGGTCAGCATGTAATACTAATGCTTTATCGAACGCTTCTACTTCGATTGCTGCTGGCTCTTCGCCTTTTAACATATATAGGAAGTTTGCTGCATAGCTAAGCTCTGCTTTTGGTTGGATTGGCTCTAAGCCTTTACGTACACGTGCAAATGCAGTCACAACTGTTGCAATTTTAGCTTGTAGACGGATAGCTTTACGGTAGTTAGCTTCTGGATCCATCACATCCGCTTCTTCATCGAATACACCAAGTAAAGATACTGCCGTACGAAGTGCAGCCATTGGATGTACAGTTGAAAGTGGGTACGTTTTGAATTGGTCTACAATTGCTTGTGGAATAGACATGTTGTCTGCTAATTGTTGTTTTAACTCAGCAAGCTCGTCCGCTTTAGGTAAACGAGTGTGCCATAGTAGGTAAATAACCTCTTCAAATGATGCGTTGTCTGCTAAATCATCAATGTTGTAACCAACATATGTAAGTGTGTCATCGATAATTGAACTGATTTTAGATTCCGCTGCTACGATACCTTCTAAACCTTTTGTTGCTGACATAAATTATCGCTCCCTCATACTAATAATTTTTATTGTAAACGCTTTTTCAAACATAGCATTTACGTTTTTTGCTCACATGAACCATTAAGTAAATCGCTTACATTGCTATTATAATCATTTTTGACAGCTTTGTGAATGAAAATCCTTTAAATAAAGAAAAAGTCGGACGAGCGACTATATATGCGTACTAAAGAGGGTGTTTTGTATATTTTGACAATATTTTTTCATTTGAATCGGGGTGATTTTGTAAAAATGAGGAATATTAAATATTTTTCATACGAAAGAACTATTAATATTTTCTGGTTTATTTTCTATTTAGTAATTCTTTGGTTCGTATTACCTGTGTCTCTTGCTATATTTTTATCATTTACCACATATCCTATAATAAATTTTCTTCATAAGTACTGTAAAATCGCTTATTGGATTGCTGCAATTATCGTTGAAATATTGATACTTTCTTGCATTGTTCTCCTCATTATTATATCAATAAACAGCATTATACTCATCTTTCCAGAAATACGAGACACACTCCAAAACTTCCCATTATTCACTGAATATGAATCCATTTTCATGCAGTTTTTACAGGAGAAATCACTGTCTATTTTTGATTCAATCGTCGTTTATACAGCAAATTTATTTCAAATATTTATGAAGCACGTCATTGAAGTTTTTATCTTTCTTGTTGCATATTATTTTGCATTATTAGAAACAAGGAAATCTCGTTATTGGTTTTTCCAATATGTCCCGAAAAAATATAGACATGAATGGCAATCTCATTTTTCCAAAGTTATGCAACTGTTTCATTACTTTGTATTCGTGGAATTTCAGTTATTTACGATTACACTGCTCATTCTTTGTGCAGGCTTTATGATGTTCCAATTTGACCAAGCTATTACGAAAGCATTTATTGTTGCTTTTGCAGATGTACTACCTTTTTTCGGCATTGGTGTTTTTCTTGTCCCAATGAGCATTTACTTTTATTTTAATGGTAATACCTTTTTATGTGTTGCCATTTTACTATTGTATTTGTTTGTCCAACTTACAAGGCAGCTAGCTGAATCTATGCTTTGGTCGAATACACTGCAATTACGAACATTTCACACATTTTTCATCAGTGCTGCCTCCATTTTATTATTCGGCTTTTATGGTATTTTACTAAGCCCATTATTTTTATTTTTAGCTGTTAAACTGAAAGAAAAATCTATTTTTGAACAATGATAAATTGTCCTTTTTTCATTTTTTTACGCATCCAGTAAAATACGAGCGGTTGGAATAATTTTCGTGTTATTGGTAACAGCAATAACAACCCGATAACATCTGTTATAAAACCTGGTAGTGCTAAAAGTACACCGCCACTAAAATTCAACATGGCATCGACTAATGCAGGTCCCGGAGCTTCTCCTCGTGCTACCATATGTTTTACGTTTTTCACGGAATTAATACCTTTATTTTTCGCTATATAAATACCAATAATTGTCGTTGCGACAACAAGTAATAATGTATTGAAAACGCCAATATTTTGACCAATAACTATTAATAACGCCAGTTCGGCTAATGCATATACAACAAAACTAAGAAAAAATTTTTTCATATTTTTCTCCTTTCTATTGAAAAAGCTATACCTTCTATACGTTATTATAGCCCAATAAGTTTCATCTAAAAAACAAATACATGTAAATACTATTTTTCACTTGTTATGTAAAAGGCTCTAGTACGGTTCCCCCTACTAGAGCCTTGTTATTATTTATTAAAGTACACTTGCATGTCCTTTATAAATAACACCTGTTTCAGCATCCATTGTTATTTCCTGACCGTGGCGAATTAATGTTGTTGCTTCTTTTACGCCGACGATTACAGGGATACCAAGGCTTAGCCCTACAACAGCAGCATGACTAGTCAGTCCGCCTTCCTCTGTAATAAGGCCGATGCAATTTTCAATCGCTGGCATCATATCGCGATCCGAACCTAATGTTACTAAAATGCAGCCATCTGTGTCATATGCTAATGCCTCTGCTGCATTTTTTGCTACAACTGTCTTACCGATTACTGATGCTTTGCCGATTCCTTGACCACGCGCCAGTAAATCACCAATAATGTGAACTTTCATTAAGTTTGTAGTACCTGCTTCACCAACAGGAACTCCAGCCGTAATAACAACTGCATCACCATGCGTAACATAGCCATGTTTTAAACTTTCGTCTACTGCCAGCTCTAAAATTTCGTCTGTCGTTGTAACACGTTGACATACTACCGGATAGACACCCCATACAAGCGTTAGTGTATTGGCTGTATTTGCAGAGCCCGTAACAGCAACAATTGGTACACCAGGACGATATTTTGCAATCATTCTCGCTGTATTTCCGCTTTCCGTTGGTGCCAATACCGCTTTTACGCCTAAGTTTATCGAAGTATAAGCTACTGCCTGAGAAATAGCCTCTGTCATATTCGCTTCTTTTTCACGACTACGTGTCGAAACGATTGCTTTATAATCCAATGAGTTTTCAGTGCGCTGTGCAATTTTATTCATCGTTTGTACAGATTCCACTGGGTAAATTCCTGCTGCTGTTTCACCAGATAGCATAATCGCATCCGTTCCATCAATAATGGCGTTCGCAACGTCACTTGCTTCAGCACGTGTTGGACGAGGATTACGTTGCATTGAGTCTAACATTTGAGTAGCTGTAATAACTGGTTTACCAACTTGGTTACATTTTAGAATTAATTTCTTTTGAACTAAAGGTACCTCTTCGGCTGGAATTTCTACACCAAGGTCACCACGTGCTACCATTAATCCATCTGATACTAAAATGATTTCGTCAATATTATCGACACCTTCTTGGTTCTCGATTTTCGGGATAATTTGAATATGACTACCACCATTTTGCTCAAGTAATTCACGAATTTCTAATACATCTTTCGCTCGACGAACGAATGAAGCGGCAATAAAATCGACACCTTGCTTAATACCAAATAATATATCTTGTGCATCTTTTTCAGTAATACCTGGTAATTGCACTGAAACGCCAGGGACGTTAACACCTTTTTTATTTTTTAAGACCCCAGCATTTTCTACTATTGTGTGGATAAGCCCTTTTTCCGTATCTGTTGCTAACACACGTAATTGAATTAACCCATCATCCAATAAAATAATGGAGTTTTGTTCTACGTCTTCAATTAGTCGGTCATACGTAACAGAGAAGCTTGCCTCTGTTCCTTCTACTTCCGTCATCGAAATATCGATTACTTGTCCTGCTGTTAAATGCAGTTCTCCATTTTGCATATTATGCGTGCGAATTTCAGGTCCTTTTGTGTCGAGCAAAATCCCTACTGGTTTTCCTAACTTATCTGCAACTTCACGAATTAAATTAATGCGCACTTCATGTTCTTCATGTGAACCATGTGAAAAATTTAAGCGGGCTACATTCATACCTGCCTCAATTAGTTTCTCTAAAACTTCCGGTGACTCACTTGCTGGACCAATTGTACATACGATTTTTGTTTTTCTCATTTTCTGCCCACTCCGTTTTACGCCAAATTATATTGATAGTTCTTTCATTAAAGTATACAAGCTTACATCTGACTCATGATGCTTTTCAAAAGCTTCTGGCATATCATAGTCAATTACTGTATGGTTGCGTATGCCTACAGCTCGACCAGATTTACCTTCCATTAATAATTCTACTGCATGTGCACCAAATTGACTTGCGAGGACACGATCACGTGCCGTTGGAGAACCACCGCGTTGAATATGACCAAGAACTGAAACACGCGTCTCTTTCCCCGTCTTTTCTTTTAGTAGTTTTGCCAAATCGCTTCCTGACATTACACCCTCTGCTACAATAATGATACTATGCTTTTTCCCTCGTGCTTCACCACGCTCTAGACGCGATATGATGTCGTCTAAGTCATAATCTTCCTCGGGAATTAAGACGGTTTCAGCACCTGCTGCAAGCCCTGCCCATAATGCGATATCACCAGCATCACGCCCCATAACTTCAACAATAAAAGAGTTTTCATGGGAAGTCGCCGTATCACGAATTTTATCGATTGATTCAACGACTGTATTAAGCGCGGTATCAAAGCCAATTGTATATTCTGTTCCAGGAACATCGTTATCAATCGTTCCAGGCACACCAACAACTGGGAACCCTTTTTTCACAAGGTCCATAGCACCTCGATAGGAACCATCACCCCCGATAACAACTAAACCTTCAATACCTGCTTCTCGCATTTTAGCAATACCTTGTTGTTGGACAGCATCTTCTTTAAATTCAGGGCAACGAGCTGAAAATAAATTCGTACCCCCTCTTTGAATGATGCCACCTACAGAGCCTAAATCAAGTAGCTCAAAAGATCCTTTAATTAAACCTTCATAGCCATGCTTAATGCCAACAACATCTAGTCCATGATAAGCTGCCTTACGAACGACTGCTCGAATGGCTGCGTTCATGCCAGGTGCATCTCCACCACTTGTTAATACGGCAATTTTTTTCATTGTCGAACAACCTCCTGCAGTGTTATCTAATATTATTCACATTAACACGAAAAAACAAACTATGTAAGGGTTCTGACGTTAGAAAAACATAACTTTTACATAAAAAATGAAAAGAATGCGCTTTCACACATTCTTCCCATCACAAAGCATCTAAAATTTAACATTTTTAAAAAATTCTTCGTTATAAATTAACGATTAGCTAGTCAGCGCTTTGTTATGTGTTTAGTCTACACTTCTGTATATTGTCCAATTTTTTTAAATTTTTCATAGCGGTCTTCAATTAGTTGCTCACCATTTAAAGAATTTAATGCTTTTAGTGTGTCACTAATACATTCCTTTATATACATAGCTTGCTTTGCTACATTGCGATGAGCACCGCCAGTGATTTCAGGAATAATCCCATCAATAACACCAAGCTCTTTTAAATCAGGTGCGGTAATGCGCATTGCCTCAGCCGCCTGCTTTGCAAGACTACCATCACGCCATAGAATTGAAGCCGCACCTTCTGGAGAAATAACCGAATAAGTAGAGTTCTCTAACATGAATACACGGTTTGCTACACCTAATGCTAAAGCACCGCCACTACCGCCTTCTCCTATAACAATGCTAATGACTGGTACTGATAACCCTGCCATTTCTACTAGATTACGAGCAATCGCTTCACTTTGACCACGTTCTTCTGCTGCTTTCCCTGGGTAAGCACCTTTTGTATCAATAAAACAAATGATTGGACGATTAAACTTTTCAGCTTGTTTCATTAAGCGTAACGCCTTACGATAACCTTCTGGATGTGGCATACCGAAATTACGGCGAATATTTTCTTTTGTGGACTTGCCACGTTGATGACCGATGATAGTGACAGGTTGTCCTTCAAAAAGAGCAATCCCACCAAGTATCGCGGCATCATCACCAAACGTACGATCACCATGTAGTTCAATAAAATTTTCGCACATCGCTTCAATATATTGTAACGTTGTTGGTCGTTCTGGATGACGTGCCACTTGCACTCGATCCCACGGCTTCATATTGGCATAGATTGATTGCTCTAATTGCGTTAAACGTGTTTCCAGCTTTTCAATCTCACCAGTCATATCTACATCCGCATCGGCTGCAATCGTTTTTAATTCATCAATTTTTTCACGTAATTGTACTACTGGTTCTTCAAAGGCTAAATTTTTAGACATGTTGTACGCCACCCTTCGTATGCATTTTTACAAGCACAGCCACTTGTTTACGTAAATCTTTGCGATGGAAGATGGCATCTAGTTGACCATGTTCTAATAAAAATTCTGCTGTTTGGAAATCATTTGGTAGTTTTTCTCTTACTGTTTCTTCAATTACACGTCTACCAGCAAAGCCGATTAGTGCTTGAGGTTCCGCAATATTAATATCCCCCACTGAGGCAAAACTTGCAGAAACACCGCCTGTCGTTGGGTGCGTTAAAATCGAAATAAATAATAGCCCTTGATCGCTATGACGTTTTAACGCCACACTCGTTTTTGCCATTTGCATTAACGATAAAACACCTTCTTGCATTCGTGCGCCACCACTTGCAGTAAAAATAATAAATGGTACACGTAATGCTGTTGCTTTTTCAACAGCGCGTGTTATCTTTTCTCCAACAACAGAGCCCATTGACCCCATACGGAAATGCGAATCCATAATGGCAACGACGATCTCTTCCCCATCCAGTGTGCCTAACCCTGTCAATACCGCTTCATTTAGGCCTGTTTTTTGTTGATCCGCATTAATTTTCTCTACATAGGCAGGGAAATTTAGTGGATTGCTTGTTTGTAAATGATCGTCCATCGAAACGAACGAACCTTCATCTAAAAAGTCTGCTACACGCTCCTGTGCCGTCATTTTAAAATGGTGACCACATTTCGTGCATACTTTGTGATGCTTCTCTAATTCTTTTGTTAACTGGATATGGCGGCATTCTGGACATTTTGTCATGAGTCCTTCTGGAAATGCCTTTTCTTGACCATCCTGTTTCTTTTTTCGATTTGCGCTAAATATGTCGCGTATTGCCATGTTTGACTCCCCCTTTGTTGTCTAAAAAGTTTGACCAGTACCCATCCACTGCTCGTAAGCTCGTAAAGCTTCTTTTTCATAACCAAGCTGCATCGATTTCAACATTGTTTGAAGGATAAGTTTTTCATCTTCCGTTGAGTTTCGATTTAAACGGTCACCGTCATAAGCTGCAAGTTGAAACCAGATTTTCAGCGAAAGCCGATTGCCTGATGTAATGATTATTTCTCGTAACACATCGCGACAATTGACTGTTCCTTCAATCTCCAGCTTCACAAAAAAACTGTCCCACACAGGTAGTGTACGAAGAATCTCTGTACAACTTATTACGCGAATTGCTTCCTTTTCATGAATTTGTCGCGTTAATTCGACATCTTTTTTTGATTTTTCATCTTCTAATATAAACATCGACAGTACTTCTACAAGCTGATGCTTATGTGTTAAGGCAAGGAATGTACCTCCACCATGGCGTGTCTCGATGAGTCCAAGTAACTCTAAACTGCGCAGTGCCTCCCTTACAGAGGATCGCCCAACACCTAACCTTTCTGATAATACACGTTCAGAAGGAAGCTTTTCTCCAGCTTGAATTTTTTCCATTCGAATCAGTTGACGCAATTGCTGAACGATTTCTAAAAACACTTTTTTTTGTTCGGTTTGTTTATCCATATGATTAACTCCCGTTATCAAAAGTGGTCTGACCACTTTTTAGCATTGACTATATCTTACAAAATAACTTTTGAAAAGTAAAGAAAAAACTGCATATGATGCTATGCAGTTTCTAAATTCTTGTTTAATTTCATAATTTTTCAGTCGATTGTGCATGTTTTACTTTCACTTGTGGTTTCCCAAAACGTTTTTCCAGCGTGCCTTCAATATAGAGTAACCCATCTTCCAGCAACATTTCCTGTACGAGTTGAAATACTTGCGGGAATAATGTCACAGATACTGTACCAAACTCATCTTGAAGTTGGACAAAAGCCATCTGCTCTCCTTTTTTCGTTCGGATTTTTTTTACTTCTTCAATCAGTCCAATCATTTTTACATACATTCCCTCACGTGCATGCTTCAGTTCTGCACATGTAATATTCACATCTGCCCAGTAATTTCTTACTTCTGAAACAGGATGAGCTGATATATAAAAGCCTAGACTTTCTTTTTCATGCTGGAGTTTTTCCTTCTGGGGCATCGCTTCTGCTTGCATATACTTTGGTTTCCCAAAAGTAAACGCAGTTGCCGTTTCTATATCTACATCTTCTGTTGGACGCAATAGTTCTGCATGCATTAGCGCCGCCTCTAAAGTAGCTACGAGCACCGCACGATCCTTACCTAGATAATCGAGCACACCTGCATAAACTAAAGTTTCCATTACTTTCGGTTTGAAATGTTGTGCACTTAAAGCGACTGCCAAATCAAATAAATTATGAAAAGCAGCTGGATTTGTTTTGCGTACTGCCATTACCTTCTCTATAAACGTGTGCGGCACACCTTTAACGCCGGATAAACTAAAGCGAATTCCATCCTTTTCAACTAAAAAGAATTTTGTACTGTGCAACAGCGAAGGTGGATAAAATGGAATTCCTTTATCTTTCGCTTCCGCTACAAGTTGCTGAATTTTTTCCGTATTTCCCGTTGCATTTGTTAATAAAGCAGCATAAAAACTTTGCGGATAATGTGCTTTTAAATACGCCATTTGATACGAGATGACACTATAGGCAACAGCATGACTTTTTGGGAAGCCATAGTCTGCAAAGCGGACAATTAGCGCATAGACATCTTCTGCAATATGTCGATCAAAACCTTGGTTCAATGCCCCATTGACAAAGGCGGCTTGTTGCTCGTCTAAAATATCACGATTTTTCTTACTCACCGCACGACGCAATAAATCCGCCTGCCCCATTGTAAAACCTGCCATCGTTGCAGCAATGTGCATGATTTGCTCCTGATAAACAATAACACCAAATGTTTCGCGTAAAATTGGTTCCAGCAACGGATGGGGCATCGTTACTTGTTCCTTGCCTGCTTTCCGTCTAGCGTACACAGGGATAAATTCCATTGGGCCTGGACGGTAAAGTGCATTGACAGCTACAATATCCAAAAAATGGGTTGGATGAATATCACGTAATGCTTGTTTCATCCCTTCCGATTCTAGCTGAAAAATACCAACTGTATCACCCTTTTGAAGCAACTGGAACGTCAGCTCGTCATGCATTGGAATAAGGTCAAATTCTATCCATGGCCCTCCAGTTTTATAAATAGACCAACGTACTTGCTCTAAAATTGTTAAATTGCGCAACCCTAAAAAGTCCATCTTTACAAGCCCACGCGCCTCCACATCCCCCATCGGCCACTGCGTAATATACACACCATCATGACCATCTTCTATTGGAATTGTATTCACTAAAGGTGTCGGTGCTAACACAACACCCGCTGCATGGGTAGAAGAATTTCTCGGCAAGCCTTCTAGTTTTAATGCCACTTCATACCAACGTTGATGGTATTCATTTTCCGCTAACCAAGTTTGAAAGTTTGGTGATTCTGCCACCGCTCTGTGCAATGTCATCCCTGGTTTATTGGGGATCATTTTCGATATCTTTTCCATCACTTCAGCCTCAAACCCAAAAACACGCGCCACATCTCTTGCTACTGCTTTCGCAGACAAAGTACCAAAAGTAATAATTTGTGCAACATTAGCCTTGCCGTATTTTTGTACGACGTATTGAATGACTTGATGTCGTTTACTGTCCACAAAGTCAATATCGATATCTGGCAGTGTAACACGCTCAGGATTTAAAAAGCGTTCAAATAATAAACCATAGGCGAGTGGGTCGACCTGTGTTATAGAGAGACTAAAAGCAACGAGTGAACTTGCGGAAGATCCACGACCTGGCCCAGTTAAAATACGCTGTTCTTTGGCAAAATGCATAAAATCTGCAACAATTAAAAAATAATCAGCATAGCCCATTGAACAGATGATTCCAAGCTCATATTGGAGTCGCTCTCGATATGATACAGGTAGCTCAGCCACCTTCAAACGTGCAGCTAAGCCTAAAAATGCCTCTTTGACAAGCAAGTCTTCGGCTGTTTCTCCCTCTTGTACAGGGAATGTAGGCATTTGAACATGCGTTTCTGGAATTTTTGCAACACAGCTAGCAAGCATGCTGGCACTTGCTTCAAGCCATTCTAAACGATCTCCAAACCAACCTTTCCACTGTTCCTCAGTTGGTACAAAATAGTGTTCTAAATGCGCTGTTAGCATCGTGTTTTGAAGCTTTTCCCCTGTATCGATTGCTCTAGCTACTTCATAAGCAAAATGGTCTTCTGGTCGTAAAAAATAGCAAAGTTGCGTGGCTACAATGGCAATATTTTCGGCTTCACACCACTGCGCAATCATCGCTTCATTGTCTGTTCTTATTCCTCCTGGTCTTGCGATCCCTACATATAGACGTTTTCCAAACACTTGCTGTAGCGCACTTGTCATTGCTTGCCACTCTGCTCTATCGGCTATTTCAACCGTCGACAGTAGCGCTATACATCCTGCCGCATAGCCTTCAAGCCATTTCCAAGGCAATACCTCGTCTTGTCGAATAGAAACAGCACTACTAATCTTTAGTAGATGCTGATAACCTTCCTGTGTTTGCGCATACAGCACAAGCGGAATTGTTTTTTCATGCCACTGGACCTTTATTGTAAGCCCTATTACCGCATGAATATTTGCTTGCTGCATCGCTTGACAAAAAGGCAAAAGCCCGTACAATTTCGAATTGACAATTGCACAGGCCTGCGTATTTTGCTCTTGTAAAAAAGGGATCAATTGTTCAAGCCGAATCGTGCTTTGCAATAAATCCGCGCTCGTATGCATTTGTGTATATACATGTGTCAAAAGAATCCCCGCCTTTCAATTATGAATGATATGATTGACAAATTTCTTTTAAACGTGCAGTGACACGCTCTGCTTCTTGCCATGAATAGGCAGTTGCCCCTGAAGCAAGAGGGTGTCCCCCACCATTAAATTCTTTTGCTAATGTGTTAATAATCGGACCTTTAGAACGGAGACGAACTCGAATTTGGTCTTCCTCTTCTATGAAAATAACCCAAGCACAAATTCCCTTTACACTGCCTAAACAACCGACTAATAAAGATGCCTCTGATGGCACAACGTTAAATTCTGCAAGTAATTCCTTAGTCAGTTTAACATACGCCGCTCCATGTTCATCCATTATGAAGTTTTGATAAATATAACCTTGTAAAGTTAACAGTTTTTGTTCCATTTCATACATCCCATCGAAAATTTGATTTCGATCAAAATGATATGTAATGAGCTCTGCTGCCACTCTAAATGTTTTTACGGTCGTACTTGGGAATTGGAAACGCCCTGTATCTCCTACAATTCCAGCAAATAATAATCTAGCAGAGGCATCCGATAGTTGCCAATCCAATGTTTCTTTACCTGTTTCAAAAAGCTCGTAAATCATTTCACTGCACGAACTTGCTGTTGTATCTACCCACAATAAATCTCCATATTGGTCATCATTCGGATGATGATCAATTTTTACAACCATCTTACCTTTTGTATAGCGTTGATCATCAATACGCTCCGTATTCGCTGTATCTGTCACAATAACTAAAGCATTTTCATAAACAGCATCCGCAATTTGATCGGGCTCTGCTAAAAACGACAAAGACGTATCGTGCTGGCCTACAGCGTACACTTTTTTATCAGGATAATTGGCTAAAATCAATTCTTTTAACCCTAATTGTGATCCGTACGCATCCGGATCCGGACGCACATGGCGATGTATAACGATTGTCTCATATGCAGTAATTGTGTCGATGATTTGTCTTTTCAAAATGATTTCCCCCAAAATGATAGTAATAACCGTTAGCATTTTTCTTCAATAATCGTTACAATAATGTCTAGTTATGCTAGGAGGTTTACTATGCTCAATTTAATTTTTGTCTTCGCAATTATCATATCATTTGTCTTTTATTTTTATTTTAAAACAAAACAGTTCCGTTCTCCATTACCTATTGCTAAAAATTGGTACAAAAGTAAGGCGAATATAGGCTTCGGTTCCTTTATTCTTGCATTTTCTTTAAACCAAGCTTACTTATTCCCTGGAATGTTTACATTTATCATTGTAGCAATTCTTGTGATATTAGGCATCTTTGTTATTGTAGAAAATATTAAAAAAGCTCGCCACTATGGTCAATTTGTGGATGAAGAATATCGTATCAACCGATAATTTCTAATTGCAGGGCACATATCATTGAACATAACGATTAAAGGGATGACCTAGTATTTGCACTAGGCCATCCCTTTTTGTGTACTTAACGCTCCAATAGCTGGAACATCATCATTGCCTTACCGACAAGCATTTGCTCATTAAATACTTCGAAGTCCATCTTAACAAACTTCCGACTCATATCTAAAATGCGGGGCTTAACAGTAAGTGTGCTCTCCATTTGAACAGGCTTAATGAAATAAATCGTCATGTTTTCTGCCACTGCATCGCCACGTTTTCGACGCTTTAATGCAAATGACCCAACTTCGGCTAGTAAAGTTGTAAATGCTCCGTAAGAAATAGCCCCATATTGGTTTGTCATTTGCGGTGTCACTTTAAACTCAACGATTAAATCTTCATCGCCTAGCACTTTCATCTCATTCTTTACTAAATCATCAATTGTTTCACCGTGCTGAGGCTGTCTTTGTGCAAGTTGCAATGCTTTCAGCACATCTTGACGACTAATTACACCTTGTAGAACATTATCGTCATTGACAATTGGTAGTAAATCGATTCCTTCCCAAATCATGCGGTGCCCTGCAGACGCGACGCTCATTTTCATTGAACCAGCGATTGGATTTTTCGTCATAACCTTTTCAATCAGCTCGTCTTCTTCCCTACCAATAACGTCTTTAACAGTGATCATTCCGACCAATTTATTGTTGGCAGTTACTACTGGGAATGCACCATGTGTTGTACGCTCATTCAACTTGTGGAAATGATGAATCGTTTCATCATTGCGTAACACAGATGTCTCAACCATTGGTACATAGATATCCTCAATAAATAAAATATCTTTTTTAATTAACTGGTCATAAATAGCACGGTTAATCATCGTGGCAACGGTAAAAGTATCGTAGCTAGTAGAAATAATCGGTAAATCCAGTGCATCGGCAAGTTGCTTATTGTCATCTGTTGTGTCAAAGCCACCGGTAATTAATACAGCAGCACCTGCACGTAGCGCATTTTCGTGCGCTTTTATACGGTTTCCGACGATAAGTAAACTACCAGCATCTGTATAACGCATCATATCTTCTAATTGCATCGCACCTATTACAAATTTTGTTAATGTTTTATGTAGACCTGTTTTACCACCTAATACTTGGCCATCTACAATATTAACAATTTCGGCAAATGTTAACCGTTCGATGTTTTCTTTCTTTTTCTTTTCAATACGAATTGTTCCGACACGTTCAATAGAACTTACTAAGCGACGATTTTCCGCTTCTTTTATAGCGCGGTAAGCCGTTCCCTCACTAACTTGCATTTCTTTTGCAATTTGTCGTACTGAAATTTTATCGCCCACGGGTAGTGACTCGATGTATTGTAAAATCTTCTCATGTTTTGTTGACAAAATATCACCTATTTCTCAAGCAATGAATTCTGTTCTTAGTGTACCATATTTTTTGCGAAAATATTGAGTATAAAGGTGTAAAATGTTTAACGTTTCCTATTATTTCAACTACGCACGTGGTGTCAATTATTATAGTACAGCACCTTAAATGATTAGGAACAGTTTACTTTTTCACCAGCTTTTAAAATTTGAACCTCTGCATTTTTCACTAAATTTGCAAAAATTTGCGGATCCTGCTCAATCGGAGGGAATGTATTATAATGTATCGGTACAACAATTTTTGGTTTTAAAAATTCTACAGCACATGCAGCATCTTCAGGACCCATCGTAAAATTATCACCAATTGGTATAAACGCTATATCAATTGGATGCCGTTCACCAATTAATTTCATATCGCTAAATAGTGCTGTATCCCCCGCATGATAAATCGTTAATCCCTCGATAAATAATAGCACGCCGGCAGGCATTCCCATGTAAATGATTTCATTGTTTTCTGTTATATAAGAGGAGCCGTGGAAAGCCTGTGTAAACTTCACCTTCCCAAAATCGAACTGTTTTGCTCCACCAATATGCATTGGATGCGCTTTCACACCCTGCCATGAAATCCAGTTTGCTAATTCATTTGGTGCAATAACTAGCGCGTCCTTTTTCTTAGCAAGTTCCACCGTATCCCCTACATGATCATTATGCCCATGTGTAAGTAAAATAATATCCGGCGCCTCATCTGTAACCTTCAAATCGGTTTGGCTATTTCCATTAATGAAAGGGTCAATTAAAATTGTTTTATCATTTGTCTGAATTTTAACGACAGAATGACCATGATAACTAATTTGCATAAAAACGTTCCTCCCAATACCATAATATTTGCTCCATTTTTTAATTCGCTATCCATGCGCTTTTTCCCTTTTTTTGATATGCTTGTACAGGATATGAAAAGTGCTATAGTGCTAGCTTTTCCTTTGACATGTATATGCCGAGAAAAGAACCATCGTGCTAAATCATTTTTTGTTATAACCGCGCTGCGGGTGCTCCAAATAAACGTAAGCATTGCATTGCTTATACCTAAAAATGAAGCCACTTGAAAGATGATGTTTTAAATTAACATCGAAAAAAACTAGGTGCAATATGAGGAGGAAATGGATGATGTCAAAAGTACAAGAAATCCAAAACTATTTACAAAAAAATCAAATTGATGCCGCATTCGTAACGACTCCCGATAATGTCTATTACGTATCAGGTTTTAAAAGTAATCCCCACGAACGATTACTAGGTGTGATGATTTTTAAAGAAGCAGAACCTTTTTTAATTTGTCCACAAATGGAAATTCCAGATGCACAAGCTGCCGGCTGGTCATATGAAGTAATCGGTCATCAAGATACAGATAATGCTATGGATGTTCTTGCACAAGCGATTCATAAGCGCAATGTAAATCCATCAACATTTGCGATTGAAAAAGCACAGCTTATCGTAGAACGTTTAGAAGCTTTACAACAATCATTTCCACAAACTCAATTCGTACGCCTTGATGAAAAAATTAATGCAATGCGTGTGATTAAAGATGAAAATGAGTTAAATAAGCTACGCAAAGCGGCTCAACTTGCCGATTATGCGATTGAAGTAGGTTGCAAAGAAATTGCTGAAGGTAAAACTGAAATGGAGATTTTAACTGCTATTGAAAGTGCTATTCAAGAAAAAGGCTGTAAAATGTCCTTTGAAACAATGGTATTAAGTGGACCAAAATCGGCTTCACCACATGGTAAACCTGGTTCACGTAAAATCGAAAAAGGCGATATGGTGTTATTTGATTTAGGGGTAATTTACGATGGTTATTGCTCTGATATTACACGTACAGTAGCTTTTGGTGAACCATCTGCTCCACAAAAGGCAATCTATAATGCTGTATTAGCGGCTAATACCAATGCCATTGCAGCTGTAAAGCCTGGCGTACGTGCAATGGATTTAGATAAAATTGCGCGCGATACTATTACAGACGCAGGATTTGGTGAATATTTCACACATCGACTTGGCCATGGGCTTGGCATTTCCGTTCATGAATTCCCATCTATTACAGGAACAAATGACATGATGATGGAAGAAGGCATGGTATTCACAATCGAACCTGGTGTTTACAAATCTGATGTGACAGGTGTCCGTATTGAGGATGATGTCGTGGTTACAAAAGATGGTGTGGAAGTATTAACAAAATTCCCTAAAGACTTAATCGTACTGTAAGACAAGGTATTTTACAGTTGGAAATACGATGTAGAAGATAGCACAGTTTCTCTGGATTCTTTTACAGTCACAAAAGAGAAAAAGTGTTAGATTGACTAAAGTCAATCTAACACTTTTTCTTTATCGTTTGTTGTCCGTTATGGTGATGCTTTCTGCTCGGAATGCCCGCGTCTTACATGATGTTTGTTCTGAGCAGGAGTCAGCGCCTACGTCAACAACTAATGCTAGCTTCAAGATTTTTATTTATTGTAAAAGGAAGAATTGCTAATCCACCATAAATGGATATTTCTATCCTTCTTTTGGCATTTCATGGTTCAGATGTATTCATACGTAACGAATAGCAACCACAGGATATATTAATTTTAGTTATTCATTATTATTGGATTAATTCATCCACATTCACATATGGCAAGCCTTGTGCTTCTGCTACCGCTTTATAAGTAATATGCCCCTCTAATGCATTCACACCTTTTTTCAATGCAGGATTGTCAATACATGCTTGCTTATAGCCTTTATTGGCAATTTGCAACGCATATGGAATTGTATTATTTGTTAAAGCAATCGTTGAAGTACGTGGCACAGCTCCTGGCATATTGGCAACAGCATAGTGGACTACCCCATGTTTAACATACGTTGGATCATCATGTGTTGTAACACGATCAGATGTCGCAAAAATTCCACCTTGGTCAATCGCAATATCCACAACAACAGAACCTGGTTGCATCGATTGAATCATTTCTTCCGAAACTAACTTTGGAGCCTTTGCACCAGGAATTAGAACAGCACCGACAACTAAATCTGAGTGTTTCACAGATTCTGCAATATTATACGGGTTAGACATTAATGTTTGAACATCGCGCCCAAACATATCTTCTAATTGACGTAGACGTTCTGGACTTAAATCAATAACTGTTACGTCTGCTCCCATACCAACTGCAATTTTCGCAGCGTTTGTTCCGGCGATTCCGCCACCAATTACTGTTACTTTACCGCGTTGTACACCTGATACACCGCCTAGTAAAATCCCTTTACCACCGTGATTTTTCTCTAAATATTGCGCACCAATTTGTGTTGCCATTTTACCAGCTACTTCACTCATTGGTGTTAATAAAGGTAGTGAACCATTTGCAAGTTGAACCGTTTCATAGGCAATACCTACAACTTTTTTATCTATTAATGCCTGCGTTAATTCACGCTCTGGCGCTAAGTGCAAGTAGGTAAATAAGATTTGTCCCTCATAAAAGTAATCGTATTCCGATGCTACGGGTTCTTTTACTTTTAAAATCATCTCTTGAGCCCACGCTTCTTTTGCCGATGCAACGATATGTGCACCTGCTGCTACGTAATCTGCATCTGTAAAACTTGAACCGATACCAGCTCCTGTTTCAATATACACTTCGTGCCCAGCATGCGTTAAGGATACAACTCCTGCTGGTGTCATTGCTACGCGATTTTCGTTGTTTTTAATTTCCTTTGGAATACCAATCTTCATATTTCCAATCCCCTTTCATAACCTATGAACTAAGCAATTTTCATCAAAATACGTTTCATCGTAAATGATGCACCCCTTGCATTTCCATCTTACCAAACATGTGCAAAAAATGCTTTAATTAAAGCAAATACTAATTAAATTTACAATATTTATAAAATATCAAATAGTAAGACTATTAAAGATATACGAGTCATTGTACAGTAAATGCCTTCACTTTTTCACAAATTTTCTTCGGAAAGTATTTCCTTTAGAAAATCATTTGATATAATATCATTATACAAATAGGGAGGTAATACAAATGGCTAATCATTATAAAAGCATTGTAGTTGCAGTAGACGGTTCTAAAGAGGCAGAGTACGCTTTTCGTAAATCAATCGACGTTGCTAAACGTAACGAAGGTGCTGTTTTAAACCTAGTAAATGTTATTGATACACGTTCATTCGCTGCTATTGAAGCATATGACCGTTCCATTGCAGAGCGTGCACAAGCTTTCTCTGAAGAATTATTAAATGGTTACAAAAAACAAGCTGAAGAAGAAGGCTTAACAAACGTAAACCTTGTAATCGAGTATGGATCTCCTAAAAATATTATTACAAAAGAGCTTTCTAAAATCGTTGATGCAGATTTAATTATCTGTGGCGCTACTGGTTTAAATGCAGTAGAACGCTTCCTAATCGGTTCAGTATCTGAAGCAATCGTACGTTCTGCAAATTGTGACGTACTTGTTATCCGTACACCAGAAGCTTAATCGCAATACATAAAAAGGTATCCTAATTCGGATACCTTTTTTATTATTTTATTTTCCTTCTTGCCACATCTTCACTTTCTCAAAAAACAGTGCAAGCGCTTGTTTATTTTGCATATTTGGTACTTTTGCCAATAATACTTCTTTCGGGGCTTTAAAAGCTTCCCCTTGCTTTTGTAAAATCACAATACTTTTTTCAAGTGCTTTATTGGCAAACATTGTATCTGGCAATTGAATAATCGCTTGAATCCAAGCATGCTTTTGGATGTACTTATGCAGTTGTTTCGACTGTTCTGATTCAAAAAGATGTGTTGGCGCTAAGAAAAATAAATAGCCTCCGTCTTTCGTATAATTGATAGACTGCTCAATAAATAAATGATGAGCATAGCTCATGCCTTCAGAAGCACAAAGCTCATAATCTAGTGCTACTTCCTCATTCGGATAGTATCCGACTGGTAAATCACAAACAATCGCATCTACAGGATCCACCAATAAGTCTTGCAACGCATCTTGGCGATATAAAGAAACTGGTTGCTCTGTTAAATCTGCTGTTGCTGCAGCTAATTGGATCAGTAATTCATCTACCTCCACGCCTGATGCTTCTAATTTTCCATCAAGTAAATTCATAACTGTTAACAATAGATTACCTGTTCCCACTGCTGGGTCCATGATTGTCAGCTTTTCTTTCTCTAATCGATCCGCAAAAATTTGTTCAACAAAATAACCAACTAATAAACCAAGCGTATCTGGCGTCATTTGATGATTTGGCTGGGAACCTTTACGCATCCCTTTTAAAATCGCAATTTGAATAGATTTACGCACATCTTCTTTCGTTGCTCCTTGTTGGGAGAAATCTACTTCTCCATCAAGCCATGCTTCTAGCCCATCAAGCACACCTTCAAGCAATGTCGCATCTTGCTCTTTTTCTATTTTTTCTGCATGCTCATTCAGCATCCCAAATAGTTTTTCAATTTTTTCCATACATAACTTCCTTTCACGCAGAAAAGAGCCGTGACAAAACCTGTCACAGCCCTTTTGTCTAGTATTATCTTAGCCTAAAAGAAGCAAATTATGCTAGTGCTTTCACTGCTGCAATTGCTGCTTCATAGTTTGGATGATCTGTAGCTTCAGGTACATACTCGACATAAGTCACTTTGCCAGTTGCATCTACCACAAAAACAGCACGTGCTAGAAGGCGCAATTCTTTAATATATACGCCATATGCTTCACCAAATGACAGGTCACGATGATCTGAAACTGTTTGAACAGCATCAATTCCTGCAGCTCCGCACCAACGTTTTTGTGCAAATGGCAGGTCAACTGATACTGTATAAATTACTACATCATCGCCTAAATTTGCAGCTTCCTCATTAAAACGGCGCGTTTGTGCATCACATACACCTGTATCTAATGATGGGACTACGCTAAACAAGCGAATTTTACCTTCTGAATCTTTTAAAGAAACAGGTGATAAATCATTTGCTAATACTGTGAAATCCGGTGCTTGGTCTCCAACCTTTACTTCGTTACCTATTAGTGTTACTGGACCCTTTTTAAATGTAATTTGTGCCATGTTAACGCCTCCTAATCATCATATGTACATAATCTTACTAAATGTAGGGAAATAATTGCAACTAGGACAACTTATCTTCATGCAATTATTGTGATGGCTTGTCAGCTACCACTCCTATTTACACTGTTCACACACATTTTTAAAGATAATTACAAAAAAATGTTAGATGACTGTAATCATCTAACATTTTTACATATCAAAAATTTACATCTCTTTGTCAAGTCACTCAAAGTGATGTTTTGCCTGCTGATTATTCCTCAGGCTTCTCCTCCAACTTTTCAGGCTCTTTAGCAGTTTCCTGAATAGTTGCTGTCGTTTGTACTGTTGCTTGCACAGTTTCTTTTACTATATACACTTTTTCATGAACAACCGTAGTCTCCGCAAAATAATCATGTATACCTTGATTGTCAGGTAAAATCGCAACTAAAATATACAGCGGCGTAAAGATATTACTGATTAAACGACCAATCCATTCTCTGAACAGCACATCTGACCATTGGAGTTTATCATGTTTCAGCGATACTACACGTAACCCCAATGCCATTTTCCCTAAAGTTTGCCCGAAAAATTTCGTCATCAAAACAAAGTAACAATAATAAAGAACAGCTGAAATAATTGAAATAGGTGCATACCACACTGATTCTGATAATGACCAGTCCATTAAGTAAAATATTGGATTAACAGCAATTCCTATTATTGCAGAAATAATTAATCCATCCAGGACAAATGCCCAAAAACGTACCCAAAATCCTGCGGTCTTCAATTCATAGTTTGTCATCACTGTAGGCGTCACTGTTTTATCTAGCAATTCTTGGCTTATCGAGGGTGTCCCTTGCAAAACGAAATCATTGTTTGTCATGGTATGCCCTCCTTAGTATTCACCATATAAATACATCATTTTTGGTGCCTTGTATTCCGTCATAATTTTCATCAACATTTTTTCTTCAGCCGAAGGACCAAATAGTGAACCTACTTTCATGCCAATTAATGACGGTAAGCCTCCTTGATTATACGAGTATTCGAAAAGAACTGCATCCTCTAATCCAAAATCTTGTCGTAAAGCTGCAATTGCCGCTTGCTCATCGCCAATTTCGTCAATTAAGCCTGCTTCAAGTGCCTTTGTACCGCCAAGAATTCGACCATCAGCTACCTTTTTTACATCCGCTTCAGACATATTTCGTCCTTTTTCAACAATATCAACGAACTCTTCATAAGATTCATTAATCATATCTTGCATCATAGCACGTTCTTCTGCAGTAATTTCACGCGTAGGGCTTAGCATATCTTTATGTTGCCCTGATTTAAACGTTTCAAATTTCACGCCAACTTTTTCGGCTAATTCTTGATAATTAATAGATTGCATAATGACACCAATAGAACCTGTTATTGTATCACGATGTGCATATATTTTATCTGCTGGTGCTGAAATGTAGTAACCACCCGACGCTGCCATAGAATCCATCGACACGTAGATAGGAATTTGACGCTCTTCTTTAATTTCTAACAATTTCTTATAAATTTCTGCCGATTCCTTTACTCCACCACCTGGAGTATTCACACTTAGTACAATCCCCTGTACTGTATCATCAGCTAAAATATTATCCAATTGATTTAAGAAAAACTGGTGATCGTAAGCAATGGATTGCCATAATGTATTCGATCCAACATCTTGAATCGTCCCATCCACTTTCAAATATGCGATACGTTTAGTATGATCTTCACCTTCAATAATCGTTTCGTATACATCTAAATTTTTGCCAGCCATCACGCTATCAAAATTACTAAAGAAATCTGATTTAAAAATCGCCATAATTGTGTTAAGTCCTAATGAAAACACTAATAATACAGCTGCAACTGCTAAGGCTATCCACCTTTTTGTATTCATCTAATCGCCTCCTCTTCACGTTATACGTCTAAATGTCGAAAACGTTTCACTTTTAAGTGATTTTTATGTAAAAGTTTTTCCCACATTTATTATTTTGCCATAAACGAAATAGGGATGTACAAAAAAAATCAAAAGTTCATCATAAAGCATGAACTTTGATTTTTCGACATTATTTCCTAGGAAATAATTATTGGTGTGTGTAATGGGCTTTTTCTTGTTGTCGTAATTCGACACGACGGATTTTTCCAGATGCAGTCTTTGGTAATGCTTCAACAAATTCAATTGCTCGTGGATATTTGTAAGGTGCTGTCATCAGCTTCACATGGTTTTGTAGCTTTTGAATAAGCGTATCATCACCTGTCACTCCTTCACGCAAGACGATAAAGGCTTTCACAATATTTCCTCTTACTTCATCAGGGCTTGCCACAACAGCAGCTTCTTTAACAGTAGGATGCTTCATTAAGGCATCTTCCACTTCAAATGGCCCAATTGTATAGCCTGACGAAATAATGACATCATCACCACGTCCCTCAAACCAAAAATAGCCATCTGCATCTTTATATGCTCGGTCACCGGTAATATACCAATCTCCACGGAATTGCATGCTAGTGCGTTCTGGGTCCTTGAAATACTTTTTAAACAGTGCTGGGGTTTGACGATGAACGGCAATATCTCCAACAACGCCATCAGCAACAGGATTTCCAAAATCATCAATAATTTCGACTGTATTGCCTGGTGTCGGTTTACCCATAGAGCCGACGCGAGCATCCATGCCAACCAGTGTCCCAACAAGCAATGTATTTTCTGTTTGGCCATAGCCATCACGCACTTGAATATGAAACGTTTTTGAAAACACTTTAACGACTTCACTATTTAACGGCTCACCCGCTGATACAGCTTGACGGATGGCACTTAAATTATAGTCCTGTAGATTGTTAAGTGTGGCCATAAAGCGATATTCTGTTGGGGTACAACATAACACATTTACTTTAAATTTTTCTAGCAATGACAAGTAAGTCGAAGCATCAAATTTTCCTTTATAGACAAATGCTGTTGCTCCACTACCTAACGTTGCTAAAAACGGACTCCAAATCCATTTTTGCCAACCGGGTGCGGCAGTAGCCCAAACTATATCATTTTCTTGGACACCTAACCAATTCGGTGCTGTCGTACGTAAATGCGCATAACCCCAGCTATGTGTATGAACAGCTGCCTTAGGATTCCCTGTTGTCCCACTTGTATAAGCTAAAAAGGCATGATCTGTACTTTTTGTCGGTGTAGGGTTTGTATAATTTGTAGGATGTTCCTTCATTTTTTCAAGCAATGGTTGCCATGGTGCATGCGCGTGACCAATAACGAATTGCATAATTCCTTTTAAATTTGTTACGTCGTCAAATTGCTCAATATATGGCTCATAGGCAATAATACCTTTGGCATTGGCATGTGTAATACGATATTCAATATCCTTTGTACGTAACATTTCAGAGCTAGGGATAATAGTTAAACCCGCTTTCAGTGCCGCTATGTAAACAATATAAGCTTCGACAGATCTTGGAACCATCACTAATAGCACATCGCCCTTCGTTAAACCCTGCGAAGTAAATACATGGGCAGCCTGATTCGCCTTTTCCAGTAAATTTGCGTATGTAATATATTGAATTTCTTCGTTGTCATTATAAACTATTAATGCATTTTTAGATGGATCTTGAGCATACTTTTCAATTTCCTCCACAATGTTATACCATTCTGGTGCAATTAAATCCTGTCTTTTCATCATAACTTCCTCCTTAATACTAGGTTCATTATAAAACTCATTTTTTACGATTTTCAATGGAAGGACCCTATTTTAAAAAAGTCATGACAATTATCATGGTCTAGTATATGGCATCAGTCACTGCTTTCCAAATAATGATAAAATGCTATTGAATACTATGAAAAGGTATGTTACATTTTGGTCAACTAAAATTTTCATGATTGCAGGGGGACTCTTGTGAGTTGAGAAGGTAAAACCTGACCCTTTGAACCTGTTAGTTAATACTGACGTAGGGAGCAATACACATCTTATTATTGATGAAAAGCTCTTTTTACGTGTGCCTTGTGCCCGAATAAAAAAGAGCTTTTTTTGCATGCTTACGTCCACCAAAAGAGGAGGACTACAATGGTTTTTCAAACGATTCGTAAAAAACAACCGTTGATTCACTGCATAACCAATTATGTAGTGGCAAATTTTCAAGCAAATGGCTTACTAGCAATTGGTGCATCACCGGTAATGGCGGATGATCCGCAGGAAGTCGAAGAAATGGTATCCATCGCATCAGCGTTATTAGTCAATATCGGAACGCTTACTACACGAACAAAAGAGTCGATGTTACTTGCAGGAAAAAAAGCGAATGCCCTTGGTATACCAGTAATTTTGGACCCAGTAGCTGCTGGCGCTACAGCATACCGCAAACAAACGGTACTACAGTTATTAGATTCGATTCATTTTGCTGTTATCCGCTGTAATGTTGGCGAACTTGCCGCGATTGCTAATGTACAATGGCAACAAAAAGGTGTTGATAGTGGTACTGGTTCCATATCTGTTGAGGATAAAGCAAAAGAAATAGCAAAAAAATTTAATTGCATCGTGATTGTAACTGGTGAAAAAGATTTTATAACCGATGGGAACCTTGCGCAATGGATTGCTGGTGGTCATACTCGAATGACAGAAGTGACAGGTACTGGCTGTTTATTAAGCGCAATTTGTTGTGCTGCATATATGGCGGGCAATGAGCCTTTTTCTCAATTATGCGAAACATTAACGAGCTATAAAAAAATTGCTGAACATGCTCATTCGGCTGCTCAATACAATGGTGATTTTGCTGTAGCAGTCTTAAACGAATTGCATCGTTTATCGAAGGACGGTGCTATTTGATGCACATTGTTACAACAATAGCGGGCTCTGATAGCGGTGGCGGTGCAGGTATCCAAGCAGATTTAAAAACATTTCAAGAATTAGATGTATTCGGAACGTCCGTAATTACAGCTTTAACTGCCCAAAACACACAAGGTGTCATGGATGTGCTACCCATTGAACAAGCTTTTATAAATAAACAATTTCATGCTCTCTTAGAGGATTTCCCAATTAGTGCCATTAAGACTGGCATGCTTTTTTCCTCTGATATTATTCGTACAATTGCGCTAGCTATGACGAATTTAACCATCCCTCTTATAGTTGATCCTGTCATGATTGCAAAGGGCGGTGAAACGTTATTACAACAAGAAGCTGTGGAGGCATTAAGAAACAATTTATTACCACTTGCCACGATTGTAACGCCAAATATACCAGAAGCTGAAACATTAACTGCAAGAAAAATCGAAACCGTGTCTGACATTCGACTTGCGGCGCATTCGTTACTACAGCTAGGTGTTCAATGCGTGATTATCAAAGGTGGCCATCTAGCGAACAAAGATTTTGCTGTAGATTATGTATTTTTTAAAAATGGCAAATCATTCTCAATGCAGACTAGTCGAATTGCGACGAAAAATACACACGGGACAGGGTGTACATTTTCTGCCGCATTAACAGCTTTTATTGGCCGTCAAATGCCGATAGAGCAAGCCATTATTGAGGCTAAGAAATTCATTCAACTAGCCATTACTCATAACTTATCGATTGGTCATGGTAATGGACCAACCAATCATTTTGCTTACCAAAAATTCAAAGAAAGTTGCGAGGTGACCATAGGTGAAACGCAGTGATTTGCAGCTCTATTTTATAATGGGCACAGCGAATGCAAAAATCAAACAACCATTAGCAATACTAGAGGAAGCGTTGCAAGCTGGTATTACGATGTTCCAATTTCGAGAAAAAGGAACAGATGCACTAACTGATGAACATTATGAACATTTTGCCCGTCAATGCCAAAAACGATGTCATCACTACAATGTTCCATTTATCGTAAATGATGATATTGAGCTTGCCTTAAAGCTCAAGGCAGACGGTATTCATATTGGACAAGATGATTGTCCCATCTCGCTAGTAAGAGAAAAAATTGGTGAGGACATAATACTTGGTGTTTCGGTTCATACAGCGGATGAATTACAAATCGCTATAGAAAATGGCGCAGATTATGTAGGGATTGGTCCCATTTTTGCCACCACTTCTAAAAACGATGCCAAAGCGCCAAGTGGTACTGAATTTTTACAACAAGCACGCCGTCATTATCCCGAGTTGCCGATTGTAGCAATTGGAGGCATTAACTGTCACAATGCAGAAACTGTATTAAAAGCTGGTGCAGACGGTGTAGCAGTTATTTCCGCAATTTGTGAAAGTCATAATATTCACCAAACCGTTGAGACCTTTAAATCGTATTGATTGAATAATTCGAGTTGCGCTAGTCATAAAAAAAAGTAAAAATAAACAAACTAAAACCAGTGCCTTTTACGGTCACTGGTTTTAAGTTCAATAAATGCTTTTTTGCAATTATTGTTTTGGCATACCTTTTAATTGAGATTCTGCCATTTGTACAAGACGTTTAGTGATTTCACCACCAACGGAACCGTTAGCACGAGCTGATGCGTCAGCTCCTAATTGAACACCAAATTCTTGTGCAATTTCGTATTTCATTTGATCAAGCGCTTGTTGTACACCAGGTACTGCAAGCTTGTTTGAACTGTTGTTGTTTGTCATGTCTCTCACCTCCTTGTGAATATAGAATGTGCGATATTCGATTTTTAATACGAAAATTTTAAAGGTAAAATGTAACTCTAAAGGAAAAAGACTAGAAAATATAAAAAAACCGTCCCAAATTACAAATTTGAGACGGTTTCCTTCTTATTATAATGTCGTTATTGGTCTTTATAAGAAAAGAACATTCTTTTTAGTTTAAATCCGTAAATTTTTTATAAAAGATCTGCAAATTTATCTTTAGGCTGTTCTTTTTTCGGGAAAATGTACACTTCACGGTTTTTCACAGCACGTTCGATTAGTTCATCAAAATCAGAAAAGCTTTCATAATGCTCTACTTTTTCAAGCTTTGGCTTTGTTTTCGGACTAGCTGGGGTGAAAATTGTACAGCAATCCTCAAATGGCTGAATTGACGTTTCATATGTGCCGATTTTTTCTGCAATATCAATAATTTCTAATTTATCATTTGAAATAAGCGGACGTAAAATTGGTGTATTCGTTACAGCATTAATCGCCGTTAAACTTTCTAGCGTCTGACTTGCTACTTGTCCAAGACTTTCACCTGTTACAATGGCCAGTGCATTAATTTCCTCACGTACTTTATCTGCCACCTTTAACATCATGCGACGTGTTGTTGTCATTGACACATTGGACGGCACTCTGTCTTTAATAAGTACTTGGATTTCTGTAAATGGAATAACATGCAGGCGAATACTTGCACCAAATTTTGTTAGTTCATTTGCAAGTACTTTTACTTTTTCCAATGAATTTTGACTTGTATACGGTGGGCTAAAGAAATGAATTGCTTCTAAACGTACACCGCGTTTCATCATTAAATACCCAGCAACAGGACTATCAATACCGCCTGACAGCATTAATAATGATTTGCCGTTAGAGCCAACTGGCATACCACCTGCGCCTGGTATCACTTGCGCCATCATATATGTTGAATCGTGGCGTACTTCCACTCGTAATTCTACATCTGGATGTTTCACTTTTACTGATAAGTTTTGATATTGTGGTAAAACATGCCCACCAATTTCGCGTTGAATGCTGTGAGAATCTAATGGGAATGTTTTATCTGTACGTTTCACTTCAACTTTAAATGTTAGCTGTTGATCTTTAAATGTGTCCATGATTGTAAGCGCAAGTCGCTTCATAGCATCCATATCTTTTTCACATGCAGCAACTGGGCTAAATGATTGAATTCCAAAAATTTTCGGTAAGCCTGCTAATAAAACATCCATCTGTGCTTCATCTTGAATGGCAATAAACATTCGGTCGCGTTCTGTGCGGATGTGTAAATGGCCTAAATCTGCAAATGCATAGCGAATATTTTCACGTAAACGGCGGATAAAGTCCATTTTATTACGTCCTTTTGTCGATAGTTCGCCATATCGAATTAAAATTTCTTTCCAAATCATAATAATAGTTCTCCTTTAAGTTCCTTCAATACTGTATTAATAACTTGTATTAATTGGGTTATATCGTCCGATGTTACATGTGCACCAAAACTAACACGAACAACACCTTTTTTAAAATGTTCATCAATATTTAAGGCTTCGACAACATGGCTTGTCTTTGTTTGTTTGGAAGAACAAGCACTCGAAGTCGATACAATCACGCCATGTTTTTGCAAAGCATTGATCAGTACCTCGCCTTTTATATCTCGTACACTAAACGATAAAATATGAGCTGCACACTCTGGAGTAGATATTATATGCACAATATCACCAAAATGCGCTAGTGCTGCACGTAATTGCTGTTGCCAATTACGGTAGTTTTCAGAACGTTCATCCATTGTTTCGACTGCCATACGAGCCGCTTTTGCCAATGCTACTGCTTGAGGTACAGCCACTGTGCCACTACGTAAGCCGAATTCCTGTCCACCACCAAAAGCATAAGGTTGCCATTGCATTGGCTTACGAAAAGCTAAGACACCAGAACCTTTAAAGCCATGGATTTTATGTCCAGAAATCGTAATACAATCTGGCCCATCTTCACCTTTAAACGTTAATGGAAGTTTTCCAAAGCTTTGGACTGCATCCACATGAAATGCCGCTCTACTTTCTGCATGAACGATAGCAGCCGCTTCAGAAATAGGTTGAATTGCTCCCATTTCATTATTGACATGCATTATGCTAACCAATATCGTATCTTTCCGTATTTTGGCTCTTAGCTCATCTAATGAAATAACACCTTGTTTATTGACACGTAAATATTCTATTTCAAAGCCTTCCTTTTCAAGCTGCTTGACTGGCTCTAACACAGAAAGATGCTCAATTTCCGTTGTTATAACATGTTTTCCTTTATGCGTATTACCGCGTGCGAAACCTAAAATGGCTGTATTATTCGATTCGGTTCCACCTGAAGTAAATAGCACATTTTTTGCTTCAGTCTTCAAAATATCTGCTACTTGCTCCCGTGCACGCATTAATAATGCATTTGATTCTACACCCATGGCATGGATTGATGCAGGATTTGCATAATATTGCTCATTTACTGCCATAAATGTTTGCATCACTTCTTGATAAGGCTTTGTAGTAGCACTATTATCAAGATAAATTGTATTAGCTTTCATTATTTTTCACACACTTTCAAAACGTTGATTTAACGGTATTTATCATAACGCAATCTGTCGCAATTGACTACTAAATATTCTAATTTCGTCATTTTAGGTCCGCTTAGCATCGCTTATTTATTGCGAATATGCTGTGAATTTCAGCTGATTTCACACCATAGAAAAATATTTTGGAAAACATTTATTTAGGATAAAATACCCAAAACAACCAGTAAAATGTTCAAGTAAAAGAGTACGGTCGTAAAAAAAGCTACCTAAAAAGGTCACTTCACTTTTTAGGCAGCTAATTCATTTGTTATTGTCTATTTGTTACTGTCATAAAGCTTTTATGACTTTGTGAACGCTTCTTCGGCAACAATGGCCTCAATGCGTTTCAAAGCACCTGGCTCCATTTCCTCCACTGCAGTCCCTGCTTCTTCTAAAGCCTTTGCATACCGGAATTGATGAAATGCCTCTTCTGCTTCTTTTAAACGAGCATTTAACTTTGGATTTGTTGCACGGTGGCGATTGCCATATTGAATAATACGTTCGATAAGCATGACGTTTTCAATCAATTCATGTGCTTTCGCGTGAACATCCTCAACACAAAGTGTCGCTGCATTTAAGTTATTATGGACAGTTCCCATATTGAGCGGTACCTCTTGTAGACTTTGCATCACAACGTAAATATGCTCCGCTGCCTCATCTAATCGCGCATCCATCTCTTCAGGAATACCTGGAATATTCGCCTTATTTAACAGACGATCTGTTTCTTGTAACGTTTTTTTCAAGTTGTCCACTTGTGTCCGAGCCTTATTTTCATCTATGCGAAGTTTTTTCATTGTATTCGATAAATGCCCTTGCTCTTCGTGTATGCGCTCCAGTTCTTCACTAATTTCAATTAATTCCTCTTGTAAGCTTGAATAGGCCGATTTTTCCTCTGACACACGCATCGCCAATAAATCATAGCGACGTTGTAATGCTTCTAATTGTTTTAGCGCCGCTTTTGGAATTTCTGCATCTTTTTCATTCAAGTGGTAGCTTTGCTGGACAAATGTTGCTTCATCACTTACTAATCGAGTGGAGTTAATAACATTCGTAATCGATCCTAATAAGCGCTCACAATTTTGGTCGACATAGTTTTTAGCAATCACTTCTTTTTCAAGCAAGTCATAAAAACGGTCTATTTCTTCATTTATTTCAGCAACTCGAGGTTTCACAGATGTTAATTTCAGCTCCGCAAGTTCTTCTTTTAACGAAGCAAACTCTTCTTCCAGTTTGTCCAGTGCCTCTGTAAGTTCTAAATGATGCAAGTAGTAAGATTGTTCTTCCATTTCACGCTGACCATTGCGTAATTCTTGAATTGCACCAGGTAATTTTACTTGTAGTTCTGTTAAAATAGTTGGCACATCATTAATATATTCAAACGTTTGCTGAGATTCATTATTTAAGCTAATTACTATTTCACGCGCTTGTAAATAATTGCCCTCGCTTGTGAGTACATCAAATTCTTCAAATTTTTGTACAAACACTTCTAGTTTTTGTTCAAGTGCTGGTAGGGCTACACCAAATGAGTGCTGATGTGCAAGCAATGTTTTACGTGCTGATCGATAATATTCTTTTAACTGTTCAATTTCAATACGGTTTTTTTCTTCGCTGCCAATTAATTCATTAAGTTCTTCTAAGATTTTATCTTTATCTTTTTCACACTTACGAATATAATCTTCTATTTCACGCTCAATCAACGTTGCTTTTTTAAAACGAAGGCGATTGATTTGGTCTTCAGCATCGAATAAAAGCGAATCAATTTTTGTCATATGTACGTCGATGACTTCATCCCAACTATTACGCCACCGTTCAAACATTTCCTCTGTTTCGCCATTCATGTTTAAAGATTTAACTTTAGAAATTTCTTCATTTATGGGATTGTTTTGTATTTGTAATTTTTCATTTTCAAGTTGTGCAATAATTGTTGTATGTTTTCTTCGCATCATTAATCCTACTATGGCTAAAATTAATAGTAGGATAATCGGAATGATGATATACTCCATCGTAAGCCTCCTATTCTACAATAAACGAATTGGCTAGTTGTATTTATTATATACTATGTTTTCGCCTTTTGTACTAAAATTTAAGTGATTTTCAGAAAAGTGTATTCACGACCTACATATTGACAGCTTCCCCTATGTCATTGAACATAGAGCGTAAATATGTATTTATCATTTTAATAGTTAAAGGAGTGTAAAATGTATGAAAAGAGACGGGCACATCCATAGCCCCTATTGCCCACATGGGTCATCTGATTCATTTACACAATATATTGAAAAAGCAATTGCTGAAAACTTTACCGATATTACATTTACAGAACATGCACCATTACCCTCTAATTTCCAAGATCCTACACCTGAACAGGATAGTGGTATGCGCCCAGATTTTTTAATGCCTTATTTGGAAGACTTACAACGACTTCAAAAACAATATGCACAGGATATTCGCATTCGCATCGGTTTAGAGATCGACTATATTGTCGGCTTCGAGCAAGAAACACGTCATTTTCTTGATACATATGGACATTTTTTAGACGATGCCATTTTATCTGTTCATTTTTTACAATGGCAAAATACGTACGAATGCATTGATTTTTCTGCTGAAAGTTTTATAAATTTTGCCCACAAAGTAGGTTCTGTTGAACGTCTCTATCATTTATATTATGATACTGTCCTACAATCTATTGAAGCTGACTTAGGACAATACAAACCTAAGCGCATCGGGCATCCAACACTTATTCATAAATTTCAGCTAGCCCATCTTCAGCCAGTTGATGACACTGACCGCATCCAAGAAGTATTAACTACTATGCAACAAAAAGGATATGAGTTAGATTTAAATAGTGCTGGCTTAAGTAAAACATATTGTCAGGAACCCTATCCACCATTTGCCTTTATCGATTATAGTAAAACGATTGGTTTACCTATCATTTTCGGTTCAGATGCTCATGCTGCTGTCGATTTACATCAGCATTATAAAACTCTATTTCCAGACAAATAACGTTTAAACGAGGTGCTCATATGTTTACACAAATTAATTACGAAGGATCTATTGCGGATCAATACAAGACATTAGCAAAACAGTTAGATGCATTACTCACTGGCGAAACCGATCGCATTGCAAATTTAGGTAATGCATCTGCCTTGCTTAATCAATTTCTTACAGACATTAACTGGGTTGGCTTTTACCTTTTACAAGAGGATGAACTAGTTTTAGGGCCATTCCAAGGCTTACCAGCTTGTGTGAGAATTCCAATTGGACGCGGTGTGTGTGGAACAGCTGTAACAAAAAAAGAGACACTTGTCGTAAAAGATGTTCATGCATTTCCAGGGCATATTGCATGCGATGCTGCCTCTCAATCAGAAATTGTCATTCCGCTTATTCAACAAGAGAAGGTGATTGGCGTTCTTGATATTGATAGCCCTATTAAAAATCGCTTTTCACAAGAAGATCAAACCGGCTTAGAACATTTTGTAGAAACACTACTTCTTCATATTTAATATTTCGCAATATTATCTTATAGCCACTAAAAAATGCCCTGAAATGGATTATAAATATATCATTTCGGGGCATTTTATAGTAAACCATCTATTATGCATTTGTTTGTAACGTCCGATCATGGATACAAAATCTATTTTTCCCATTGTTTTTCGCTTCATATAAAGCTGTATCGGCGTGTAGAAAAACCGATTGAAAAGCTGGTCGATAGTATTGATCCCATGTTATAAGACCTGCTGAAATCGTTACTTTAGGGTCCGTAGCATTCGGAATGACTTCAACTATTGTTGAAGCTAACTCAATGGCCTCTTGCTCACCAACATTTGGTACATACACCGACATTTCTTCTCCACCCCAGCGAGCACAAATACCGCTAGCACCTATTGTTTCTTCTAATTTCACGGCAATTTGCACAAGAATTTTATCGCCTGTTTGATGGCCGTAAGTGTCATTGATGCGTTTAAAATTGTCAATATCAATAAGCAAGAACATACCTGATTGATCTTTTTTCAGGGATTTTTCTACATATTGATCTAAATAACTGCGTGCATATAATTTTGTTAAATGATCGCGGTCAACCATTTCTTGTAGCTGATTGCGTAAAATAGAGTTGGCAATCGCTAACGAAGAATGATGGATTAAAGATTGCATTAACTTAAAGCTATCAAATGAAAAGAAATAGGGCTCTTTGTGCAGTACGATACTAAAGCCATTTATTTTTTCCTCCATTAAGATAGGAATCGCCATAATTGAACGATATTCTATTTGATTTGGGGTTAATCGGCTAAAATCTGCTATAAAGAGTGGATCATTTGTATGCTCAAAATGTTGTTCAACATGTCTAATATAAATATTACCTTCTTCTGATTTAAATAACGATGTGCTAGCATCTGTCACTTCATAGGTAGCATGATCTTTAAAAGCGAAACAAACTTCCATTGGTTGGAAAGACTTCATTAATTGTTTTTGTAGGAAAAGTAACATTTCATTAATATCAATGCGCATATTTAATCGATGCGAAGTTTCATTGATGAGTTGTAAGTCACTTACGAGGCGATGCGATTGATGATATAATTTTGCATTTTCTAGCGCATTTCCAGATGCTTGTGCTAACATGCGCACAAAGTCTTTTTCGGTTGCTGAAAAAAGATATGTGGTTGGTGCACTCACTTGCAAAATGCCATAAATAGCTTGTCTCCCTTTTATAGGGGCGTTTAATAAACGACAATTCAAGTCTCCGGCTAGTTCAGTAGTCAATTCTCCTGATACAAAAGCTTCGATAGTAGCCGGTCTTTCAGACAGATAATCAAAAAGTTTTATATCGATAGTCGTATGGCGATCTTGATCGTTAGATAATATAAGTTCCACATTAAATTCTGGAAAATTATCGCGAATATTTTTTAAAACGTTTTCTAAAATCAAATCAATATCCATTGTTGAGTGAAATAAATCGGTCATGTTATAAAGTTTTCTATATTGGTCTTCATTTAACTTTACTTCGAGATTTTCAATCAGCATTTGTAAAACTTTTGTAAGCGTTTCTACACACTCTTCACCGTAATCCGAAGTCATAAAGTCCGTCCAAGTATCGGTGGCTTCAACAAGTAACACACCCATAGGCTCTTTGCCCTCCGTCTGGAAAAGCACCATATCTGTCATCATATTATAGGCTGTTTTTTCTTTTAATATATAAGGAAGCTTTACTACTTTCTGTTGGTAAAAGCTAGCTTCTATCATTAGCCATGACACAGCATTTAGTTTTGTTTCAATTGTCAAAGAGGCCAATTCTTCTACAGGTATTAAACTATTCCCTTCAAAACTAAGAAAGGCCGCATTTTCAATTTTCAAGTGCTTCTTTAGACACTGTTTAAATGAATAAAAATACTCATTAAAACTGACTAGTCCTCCATTCGAACTCACCCAAATGCTCAAAACATCAGATTTTATATATTTCAGCGTTTGTAAATGGTCTGTCATGAAATCACCTTTTCTATATAACGTACAAATCAATTACTATTAACTTATAATGTATTATACATAATTTGTGTCATTTTGACTATGTAATTCTACCTTACTTTTACATTTTACATTTACTACCGCATCAATAACCATTTCGTATTAGTGTTAAATTCCTCTCAAGGAAATTCCTACTATAGTTCTTTTTAAAAATAGCCATACTAATAATTGACGTCTACGCTCTAAGCAGTTACAATGAAGTTTGTGTAAAATAAACGCAGCAGTGGTATAAGCTTATTACTGTATTTTATTCCTCAATTTTACTGAGTATTACTACACAAAAACTCTCAGTGGCAAAATAGATGGTGTATTGTGTAACCTAACGGCTGCATAGGCGAAAATACATGAAAATAAAATGCGTATAAGAATGGGTACTACTGGTTTTTGTTTTACAACAAAAAAACCAAATTTAAAGGAGGAGACAACAATATGTCTCGTTATACAGGTCCATCTTGGAAATTATCACGTCGTCTTGGTATCTCACTAAGCGGTACTGGTAAAGAAATCGAAAAACGCCCTTACGCACCAGGTCAACACGGCCCGAACCAACGTAAAAAATTATCAGAATACGGTTTACAACTTCAAGAAAAACAAAAACTTCGTCACATGTACGGCATGAACGAACGTCAATTCCGTACTCTATTCGACCGCGCTGGTAAAATGAAAGGTGTTCACGGTGAAAACTTCATGATCCTTCTTGAAACTCGCCTTGACAACTTAGTTTACCGTTTAGGTTTAGCTCGCACTCGTCGTGGAGCTCGTCAATTAGTAAACCATGGTCATATCTTAGTAGACGGCAAACGCGTTGATATCCCATCATTCAGCGTTAAACCAGGTCAAACGATTTCTCTTCGTGAAAAATCTCAAAACCTTGCTGTAGTTACAGAAGCGATCGAAGTAAACAACTTCGTACCTGACTACTTAACTTTTGATGCAGATAAAAAAGAAGGTACATTCACTCGCCTTCCAGAGCGTTCTGAACTATCTGCTGAAATCAACGAAGCATTCATCGTAGAGTTCTACTCTCGTTAATTTTTTAACGTTAGATTACTTACGGTTCTTAAACCTCGTAACCTTGTTTATACAAGCGTTTACGAGGTTTTTGCATATAATTAGTTAATCGGAAATTCACGTTTTTATTCGGATGATTTTGGGGAGCACCTGGGGGAGCGTTTCCACCTTAATAAAATATTATGTTATATTCGTTCATTAGAAACAAATTAGAGTAGATGTACTCAAATTTATGTCATGTTTTAAGTTGCCGCTTAAAGCATGATTTTTTTATTTTTGATTAATTATTTATTATCCTTATATTAGCAATTTAAAAAATACCAGGGTCACAAATTTTTGTGGTTACCTGGTATTTTTACAATTTATAATGTCCGTTTCACAACTGAAATGAGTAATCCTAAAGCTTCACCATCAGTCATTGAACCAACTCGATCACTATGGTCGACCTTCAAGATTCCTTTTTGATAAGTCACTTTTAATAACCCTCTCAAATCCTCTTTAGCTGTTGATGTTAATGAATTAGTCATCTGTGTTTCCTCCCTCTTACGCTCTGTTTTTGGTTGTGTAGTTAGTTTCAATGTTTTCCCTAAATGCTTAGCAAGTTCAGTAGCTATGGCATAACAAATTTTTCCAAAGTCTCGTCGATAAACAACTGCATCTACTACACTATTCACAAAACAAACCTCTATTAAAATTGCTGGCTCGTATGTGCTTGCTAATACACCTAAATCCTTACGTTGTTTAGCACCTCTATTTGGTAGCTCTCCGCCAGTTGCATCAGAAATAGCTTTTGAAATACGTGCTGCTAAAGCTTGCTGGTCATAGTACAAGACTTCTGTGCCGATAGCTTTGGAACTGTCACCACCAGAATTCAAATGGATAGAGACAATTAAACTGTTACGATCCTTGTTATGTTGGTTAACAAGATAGTTAATGTTTTGACGTTGGTTAGTTGAGGTATTGTCCTCATAATAAGTACATGGCACATTTGATGCTTTCAGAATCCCGAATACTCTTTTAGCTATCTTTCGTGCCTCGATAACTTCATTTAGGATACCGACAGCACCACTGCCAGGATTAATCCAATGTCCTGGGTGAATTTCAATTTCTTTTATGCTCATTTCACTTTTTCCTCCTTAGTATTAAATATGTCTAATGCCTTTTTAACTGGTGCAGGCATGTCTATACCCAGCTTTGCAGAATTCTCCCCCAAGCTAACTAATTCATTGAAAATGAACATTAATACCACCGCATCAGGAATAATCTGCCCAATTGAAAAGCCTTGGTCTAACAGCACTAGATAAATTAAATTCGCTACGACAATCCAAACCCACATCATGCCTTTTTTGATAATGCCTTGATAACCTCTTTTGCTATTAATCGCTCCCCAGTTAGCAGCCATGCCTGTGAAAAAGTCAATTGCATTTAAAATAAGTAGTACTGTCATTAATAACTCCCATCCACCAACAAGCCATGAGACAGCACCACCTACTGTAGTAACTAAATATTTAGAGATTTGCTCCATTAATACACCGTCCTTTGCCCTTTTTTATAAATAAACAAGCGCTTGATTAAAGTGAAGTTAAAGACACCAAAATAAAATTTAATCCAAATGGTACTTTTACAATAAAACATAATGATAAAAAAAGAACAGCAACCCGATGGTTGCTGCCTTAATTTTTAGCGTTCTACAATAAATGCAGATGTACGGTTGACGTAAGAACTTCCCTTAAAGTAATAAACAGTACGTATTCGATATGAACCTGCTTTCCGACCTGTAAGTGACCAATTGAAGCATGAAGAATATGAAAAATATCCCGTATGATGATCAACATTTGTCCAAGATGAACCATCCCAATACTGTAAATAGGCAGTGTATTCCAGTCTTGTTCCTTGTGCCGTACCGTCTTTGTATCCGTGACAGAATTCAATATACGTTGACCAACTAACGTATTTATCTACGTCCGTAGAACCATTGATGATAGCGAGAAAGTTCTTCTCCTGTTCTACTTTGTCAAAATATGAAGCCATTCATAAAACCCCCTAGTTTTTTAATGTTAACGGCTTAGTTACCGTCATTATTACTTGTGAAAAAAAATCGCTTTATTGTGACATTGACCATAAAAAAAATAAGACACCAAAGTTGGGTAGTGAAACGTGAACAACTTAAAACATAGTGATAAAAAAGAACAGCAACCCGATGGTTGCTGCCTTAATTTTTAGCGTTCCACAATAAATGCAGATGTACGGTTGACGTAAGAACTTCCCTTAAAGTAATAAACAGTACGTATTCGATATGAACCTGCTTTTCGCCCTGTAAGTGACCAATTGAAGCATGAAGAATATGAAAAATATCCCGTATGATGATCAACATTTGTCCAAGATGAACCATCCCAATACTGTAAATAGGCAGTGTATTCCAGTCTTGTTCCTTGTGCCGTACCGTCTTTGTATCCGTGACAGAATTCAATATACGTTGACCAACTAACGTATTTATCTACGTCCGTAGAACCATTGATGATAGCGAGAAAGTTCTTCTCCTGTTCTACTTTGTCAAAATATGAAGCCATTCATAAAACCCCCTAGTTTTTTAATAATAACGGCTTAGTTACCGTCATTATTACTTGTGAAAAAAAATTGCTTTATTGTGACATTGACCATAAAAAAATAAGACACCGAAGTTGGGTAGTGAAACGTGAACAACTTAAGCAAAAGTTTAATTGATTTTAATAATATTTAGGATAAGTTTCCAACCCTGGAGCCACAAGGACTTCAGATGTTTATTGAAGCTTTTTTCCTGAGAAACGTCGAGAATCAGTAACATGTACTGTTTCCCATATTGATAGCTCTCATAGCGCATAATAAAAGCCCTCCAAAATCATCTGTGGAAGGCCTAAAAAATAACGCTAAGCATTTGCTTGCGCTTCGTTTACAACAGTGTTTTCTTGCTCATCTGCTTCAGCGTACTGATAAGCTGAACGATTGATTAAAATTTCATTGTTTATCAGAACAAAAGCCTTTTTGTTAATATCGGTCGTTAATATATCAAACATCTTATCTGTGTCACTTTCTGATGTGTAGGGTAATGTGTTTCTAACCTTTATTGTCACGTTCAGTGTTTCTGTTTTTTCTAATGCTTTAATATTAGCCACTACCATTACTAAATGTTTTGACATACTCTTCTTTCTAATTTTTGCTGCCATTTAAGTATTTGTTTAAAAATAGTAGCGACAGACTCTAAATTTACCTCTGTAGTCAATACGTTTTGACCGTCCATCGTGACAATTATATATTTCTCCAATTTTTATCCACTCCTTTTATTAAGATAAAGTAATGCCTATATCAGCTCCATACTTTTTAAATACAAAAAGCTTTAGGTTGTTGGAACTCTTTGTTATTTCTAACCCTGGTGTATTTGTAGATACAGAGTTTCCCCCTCAACCTAACCCCACAACATTTGCATTGCTAAAATCCACCGTTCCATTAAATGACGCGACCTGCTATACGATGCCATTCCAAGCGCTTAATTGAATCGTTCCGTTTGCACCACCAACAGAAGTCATATCGCTAAAGTGGAGCTTGTTGCCCATATAAATATCTCTGTTTATATTTATATCTGTAGCGCCTGATATACTACCATTACTGCATCATTAAGGTTTATTTTATGAGCATCAATAGTTACTGAGTAAGGATCTTTTCATAAATTGAATTATCAAAGTTTTTTGCGTGCATGACACCGGAATTTCATTTCTTAAAACTTAATTATTGTACTTATTATTTCTTTTTTGCTTCTATATCTTTAGTGCTTACGAACACATTACCCTTCTTCTCAAAAACAATACCATTACATTCTACTGGTCTTTGGCATCTATCAAGTATTTCATAGAACTCTTTTGAAGAACATTCATCACCGTTCACTTTAAAAGTACTACCTTCCCATACCATGAAATAGGCATCTGCCGTTTTTACAACTATGTCATCCTTTTCTTTTTCATATTGTAAATAATAAATATAATCTATTAACTCCTATTCATGTTTCAAAATTTGATATTGTCTTTCCCTAGTCATAAGCCACACCTACAGCGATTTACCACATCCATAATTTAGACGTACATTAATATCTAGCATTTGGTAGTAGCTTTTTTAATTTCATTATACTAAGGTTGGTGTTTTTCTATTTTATTATAAATAATACGGACATAACTTACTGTTCCATCCTAAATATTACATTAAATAAAAAGCACTTATTTTTCCGTACATTAAAATAACAATTATTCCCATATCAAACAACGTAAACACTATTAATATATTAACAATCAAATATCAGTTATTTACTATTCAAGCAAGGTGTAAAATAGAACAAAATACCAAAAAATATATTTTATTTTTATACGATAGCATTTCTTAAAACATATTTAAATCAACCTTCCTACTCCTTATTATCTTTTACTACCTCAATTCTAAACTTACTTTTTTGTGAAATAATAACAGTTGTAAAATTAACAATTTTAATAAAAATACGTCTTGTACTTTCAAAAAAAATAGAATAATATGGATTTCGGAAGGTGGTTCGCCATCATTCAAGCAATAACAATTATTTCAAAGGGGTTGGAAATATGTCAGACGTTCTAAAGCAATTTGTAATGCCAAAAACAAACTTATTTGGACCTGGAGCAATTCAAGAAGTTGGTAAGCGCTTAAATGATTTAGAAGTGAAGAAGACATTAATCGTAACAGATGAGGGCTTACACAAGTTAGGTCTCTCAGAACAAATTGCTAACATCATCACAGCAGCTGGAATTGATGTTGCAATTTTCCCTAAAGCAGAACCAAATCCAACAGATCAAAACATTGAAGATGGAATTGCTGTTTATCATGCCGAAAACTGTGATTCTATCGTATCGCTTGGAGGCGGTAGTGCACATGATGCAGCAAAAGGTATCGGACTTATTGCTTCGAATGGTGGACGCATTCATGATTATGAAGGCGTTGACAAATCAGAAAACCCACTGGTGCCATTAATCGCGATTAATACAACTGCTGGTACAGCAAGCGAAATGACACGTTTTACAATCATCACAGATACAGCTCGAAAAGTAAAAATGGCGATTGTTGACAAACATGTGACACCACTTGTATCGATTAATGACCCAGAGTTAATGATTGGCTTACCTCCAGCTCTAACAGCTGCAACTGGTGTAGATGCATTAACACATGCAATTGAATCGTTTGTATCGACTAATGCAACACCAATTACTGATGCATGTGCAGAAAAAGTACTTCAGCTAGTTCCTGAATTTTTACCTCGTGCCTACGCAAACGGTGCTGATTTAGAAGCACGTGAGCAAATGGTGTATGCACAATTTTTAGCGGGTATGGCATTTAATAATGCTTCACTTGGCTATGTACATGCGATTGCTCATCAATTAGGTGGCTTCTACAACTTACCACACGGTGTATGTAATGCGATTTTACTGCCACATGTGTGCCGCTTCAACTTAACAGCACGTACTGAGCGGTTCGCTCGAATCGCTGAGTTATTAGGTGAAAATGTTGAAGGGATTAGCAAACGTGATGCTGCCGAAAAAGCAATTACTGCCATTGAAAAATTATCAAAAGATTTAAATATCCCAAGTGGCTTCCGTGCGTTAGGTGCGAAGGATGAAGATATTGAAATTTTAGCTAAAAATGCAATGCTAGACGTTTGTGCAGCAACGAATCCTCGTAAAGCAACATTAGAGGACATTAAACAAATTATTACTGCTGCAATGGGACCTGTAGGAAAACCAACAGAGTCACTTGAAGCGGTTGCACTGTCTTAAAATATTAATAACAATGGCGTGTCTCCTTGAGGCATGCCTTTTTCTGTGGAACAAAAAACATTCCCCTGTTGTATGTGTGCCTAGTGACAGCTATACTTTTCTTAAAAAGATATGGGGGAAACATATGCGTTTAATTTCCATTTGTCCAAGCAACACAGAGCTTGTTGCTTACTTAGGATTGACCCATCAACTTGTAGGTGTTGATGATTTTTCAGATTGGCCTTCATCTGTGCAGGCATTACCAAAGCTTGGTCCCGATTTATCAATTGATATGGATGCATTAGAAGCATTGCAGCCCGACTTAGTACTTGCCTCATTAAGTGTACCAGGCATGGAAAAAAATATAGAGGCATTACAGGAAAGGAACATTCCCCACATTGTTTTTAATGCCAACTCGTTAAACGAAATTGCGCAAGATCTTCTAACACTAGGTGCTGCTTGTGGCGTAACGGAGCACGCCCAAAAAGTTGCAACGGAATATTTACAATTTATTGCCCAGCTTCAAGCGGTGGCACAAACGGTTTCCACTCACCCTACTTTATATTGGGAATGGTGGCCAAATCCTATTTTCACACCTGGTCAAGTTAATTGGTTAACCGAAATTAGCAAACTTGCTGGAGGACAAAATTTATTTCACGATTTCGAGTTAGCGAATGTCCAAACAGAGTGGGAAGAAATTGTTCGACGTAATCCAGATTATATACTGATGGCGTGGGTAGGTGTTGCCTATGAGCGAATTAAACCAGCTCATTTATTAAAGCGACCAGGTGCTAATGAACTACAAGCGGTTCAAATGCAACAGGTGTACGTAATGGAGGAATGGTTGTATTGCCGTCCATCCCCTCGATTAGTGGAAGGTGCACTTAAACTTGCTCAACTGCTACACCCTGAAAGCTATCAGCAAATCACTCTACCTAATTTCTTACAATGTTAAAACAAAAACCTCCCTCGAAGTGATCCATTCGAAGGGAGGTTGAATTGGTGAAAATTGTTTGAGTGCCTGACACCTAAACAAATTTGACCATATGGTATTTTTTCTTGCCGCGACGTACAATGCTAAAGGCATCTTCTAAACGGTCTTTTGCATCGACGTTGTATTCTAAATCTGTGATTTTTTCACCGTTTATGCTAATGGCACCGTTTGTCACATCTTCACGAGCTTGACGTTTTGAAGATGAAATCCCTGCTTCCACAAGTAAATCTACGATATTTTTTGCCTCTTTAGCCATTTCAATAGAAGGAACATCTTTAAATGCATCCTTCATTTCCTGTGCTGAAAGTGCTTTTAAATCGCCAGAGAATAATGCAGCCGTAATGCGAATAGCTTGGTCTAGCGCTTCCTGACCATGGATTAAGCGTGTCATTTCCTCCGCTAAAGCTTTTTGTGCCTTACGTAAATGAGGTTCCTCTTCCACAGACACAGCTAATGCTTCAATCTCTTCACGTGTTAAGAACGTAAAGATTTTTAAGTATTTAATAACATCCGCATCCGCAGCATTAATCCAGAATTGGTAGAATTCGTACGGAGATGTTTTTTTGCTATCTAACCATACAGCACCACCAGCTGTTTTACCGAATTTTGTACCATCCGCTTTTGTTACTAACGGAATTGTAATACCAAATGCTTTTGTTTCTTCTTCATGTGTTTTACGTATAACTTCTAAACCAGTTGTAATATTGCCCCACTGATCAGAGCCACCCACTTGAATGCGACAATTGTAATTGTTGTACAAGTGATTGTAATCAATACCTTGAATTAATGTATAAGCAAATTCCGTAAATGAGATACCTGTATCAAGACGTGAAGCAATTGTATCTTTTGCTAACATGTAATTAACATTGATTAATTTCCCGTAATCACGTAAAAATTCAATTGTACTAATATCCCCAATCCAATCACGGTTATTAACAAGTTGCGCGCCATTTCCATCTTGTGCAAATTCAAATATACGCTCTAATTGTCCACGAATGGCTTGCACGTTTTTGTCAATTTGCTCCACTGTTTGAAGCTGACGTTCTTCAGAGCGTCCAGAAGGGTCCCCGATCATTCCTGTTGCTCCACCAACAAGTAAAATTGGACGGTGGCCAGCTTTTTGGAAGCGACGAAGCGTTAATAAAGGGACGATGTGACCGATGTGCATTGAGTCAGCGGTTGGGTCTACCCCACAGTATAGAGAAACAGACTGTTCTGCTAGAAGTTTTGCCATACCTTCAGCATCCGTTTGTTGGTACAACAATCCACGCCATTCTAAATCTTGTAATAATTCGTTTGTCATTGTTTCTTCCTCCTAAATTATCATCTTTTAGCGTGTAGAAACAAAAAAGTCCCTACACGCAACAAATTGCATGCAGGGACGTTAATAACTAACGCGGTACCACCCAGCTTGAAGATGTCATCCATCTTCCTCTTCATTCAGCCGCCTTTATCGCAGGCGCGCACGTCTAAGCTCCAAGTACGTAATTCGTCTCTACATTATGACCAGCTTTCACCAACCGCTGGCTCTCTAAACAGGGAATATAGATACTACTGCAAACTCTTCATCACTAGAAAACTATAAGCATTATTCTATACGATTCTCTTTCAATGTCAATAACTATGTTCGAGACAATTCATTATATGCTATAATAAACAAGATTTTAGGAGGTCGATACCTTGAAGGATTGGATTGAGAAAATCAATGTAAAGATCGATGCATTTCTCGAACAAAAATGGATGAAGACATTACGTATTTCAGGCAGCGTCGTCTGGAACTTATTTTTACTATTTTTAGTCTTTGCATTGGTAGGCACTGTATTTGTTGGTTCTGTTGGCGCCGGCTATTTTGCCTCACTTGTACAAGAAGAACCTTTACGTTCGAAAGAAGAGTTACGAAACCTTATCTTCAACTATGAGGAAACAAGTGAAATTTATTTTGCCAACGATATTTATATGGGAAAATTGCGTACAGATTTAGAACGTCGTGAAACGTCTCTTAGCGCAGTAGCCCCTGACTTAATTAATGCAGTACTCGCAACGGAAGATGAATATTTCCGTGAACATAATGGAATTGTTCCAAAAGCTGTTATTCGAGGATTGCTGCAAGACGTTACAAACTCTGCCACACAGACAGGTGGCTCTACATTAACACAGCAACTTATTAAAAACCAAGTGTTAACAAATGAAGTTTCCTATGAGCGAAAAGCGAAGGAACTGCTACTTGCCATGCGCTTAGAGCACTTTATGACAAAGGAAGAAATATTAGAGGCATACTTAAATATTATTCCTTATGGTCGAAATGCAACAGGGCGTAATATCGCAGGTATTGAAACAGCAGCTGAAGGTATTTTTAATGTGAAAGCAAAGGATTTAACGCTTCCTCAAGCCGCTTACATAGCTGGTATTCCTCAGGCACCGTATACTTACACACCATTTACAAATACAGGTGTGCTAAAAAGTGAAGAAGCATTAAAATTAGGCATCGATCGTATGAAAACGGTGCTCTACCGCATGAATGAAGCTGGCTACATTAATGAAAAACAGTATGAAGATGCGCTCGCATATGACATTACAGCAGACTTCCGTACACCAGAAGCACGTCCAGAGGATCGTTATCCATGGTTAACGTTTGAGCTAGAGGAACGAGCAAAAGAAATTATTGCTGAAAAACTAGCCAATGAAGATGGTATTGATTCAGAACGTTTAAAAACGGAAGAAAAATTACAAGAAAAATATTCGATTTTGGCAGACCGAGACATTCGTTCAAAAGGTTATCGTATTTATTCCACTATCAACAAGGATATGTTTGATGCTATGCAAAAAGCAGCCGATAATTTTAAATACTACGGTCAGACATATACGGGTAAAGGCAAAGATCCTGTAACAGGTGAGGAAATCGATGTGCAAATGCCTGTTCAAGTTGGTAGTATTTTAATCGAAAATAGCACAGGTCGAATTTTAAGCTTCCTAGGTGGTCGTGATTTTAAAATAAATCAATTAAACCACGCTACTAAAGCTTACCGCTCGAACGGTTCAACTATGAAACCATTACTTGTCTATGCCCCAGCCATTGAATATGGCGTAATTGGTGCAGGAAGTCCATTAGTTGACGTCAAGTTCTCTATTGGCGATTGGAGTCCAACGAACTATTTGACGAACGATGAGCGTGGTCTTATTCCAGCACGTGAAGCGTTAGCTGACTCAACAAACATTTCAGCGCTACGCTTATACTATGATATTTTAAATAGACGTCCTGCTGAATTTTTAGCAAAAATGGACTTCTCACAATTAAAACCTGAAGACTATACAAATCCTTCAACAGGGATTGGTGCTTTACAAATAGGTACAACTGTTGAAGAAAATACAAATGCGTTTGCAACTTTTGCAAACGGCGGTCAATTTATCGATGCTTATATGATTGAAAAAATCGAAGACCAAGATGGAAATCTTATTTACCAACATAAAGTTGAACCTGTACAAGTGTTTAGCCCTGAGACTTCTTATATCGTAACGGATATGTTACGAGATGTTTTAACAAAAGGAACAGGTACAGTTGCAAAAAATACATTAAAATTCTCTTCTGATTTTGCAGCTAAAACAGGTACTTCCCAAAAATATAACGATGTCTGGTTAGTAGGCTATAATCCAAATGTTTCACTTGGTGTATGGATGGGCTACGATAAACAACGCTCACTTAATGCCTTTAATAATACGTATTTACAACCAAGTGTACGTATTAACAAGCTATGGGGTACTTTAATGAATTCCATGTATGATGTAGATCCTAAATTAATTGATGCTCCTTCAAACTTTAAGGCACCAAAAAATGTTGTGACTGCTTCATTCTGTGGTATTTCTGGTCTAGCACCTTCTGCCGCTTGTGCAAATGCAGGATTGGTACGCTCAGATTTATTTAACGCGAAAGTATTTTTACCGTCACGACCTGATGATAGCCTCGCTTCATCAAGCGTCGTAACAATTAAAGGTAAAACGTATAATGCACATCCAAACACACCAGCAGAATTTGTAAAATCTAGTGGCGCTGGTATTAACCAAGCCTTTATTAAACGGATGTTAGGTAGACTGGGTGGGAACCCTGCAAGCCTACTTCCTAAAAATTCATCACTATCAAATTCATCTGTATCAGCTGTCGACTTCCCAGCAGATGGTAGTCCGCCAGCGGCTGTAACAGCATCCATTTCAGGCAATACACTATCTTGGAGTGGCTCATCTAATGATGTGGTAGGCTATCGAATTTATAATGTAACAAATGGTGGTAACACACTAGTTACTTCGGTGCTAGAAGCAACGCAAAGTATAACCGTCGCAAGCGGACAAGCGTATGTAGTTGTAGCAGTTGATATTACTGGTTTAACTTCACCACAGTCAAATGTTGCGTCAACAGGTGGTAGTGAGACAAAACCAGAAGAAGAGGACAAAGGCGAACAACCAACGACGCCAGACGTTCCTATTCCACCAGTCAATGGGAATAACGGCAATGGTTCTGGCAATAATGGCTCTGGTGGCAATGGTTCTGGCTCTAACGGCAACGGCTCTAGTGGAAATGGCTCTGGCTCTAGCGGCAACGGCTCTAGTGGCAATGGCTCTGGCTCTAGTGGCAACGGCTCTAATGGTAACAATGGTTCCGGCTCTAGTGGCAACGGCTCTAACAATGGCTCTGGCTCTACTGGAGGAAATAACGGAGAGACGACACCACCTACAGAACCACCTACAGAATAATCATTTAGGCTTACTACATTGAAATTTCAATTGTAGTAAGCCTATTTTTTTGTCATTATTAAGAGGACTACTAAACAAAGGGGTAGATAACATGAACATTCTAGTTTTAGGGGGCACACGCTTTTTCGGTAAAAAATTGGTGGAGCTTTGCCTTGAGAATAACCATGACGTTACGATTTTAACTCGCGGTCAAAGTGGCAATCCTTTTGGAGCACAAGTTCAACAGCTTTCGGTTGATCGCAATGATGTTGAAGGATTGACAAAAGCACTCGCTACTACAACATGGGATATCGTCTACGATAATATTTGTTACTCTCCAAATGAAGCCCAGAAAATTGCGCAGATATTACAAAATAAAACTAAAAAGCTCGTCTTTACCTCAACGCTCTCGACGTATGAAGCAGATGGAAAGATGAAATCTGAAACTGATTTTAATCCGTATGACTACGAGATTCGTATGGGCGATAGAGATGATTTCACATACGGTGAAGGCAAACGGCAAGCAGAAGCTGTCCTTTTTAAAGAAGCAACATTTCCAGTTGTCGCTGTACGTTTCCCAATTGTCCTTGGTGAGCATGACTATACTCGTCGGTTACATTTCCATGTTGAGCGCATTTTAAATGGGCAACCAATATCCATGCCAAATATTGAAGCAAAAATGAGTTATATTACCGACGATGAAGCAGCAGCATTTTTATATTTTGCTGGAACTGCACCGATTGAAGGTCCGTATAACGCCACAGCAACAGGTACTATTTCCTTACAGGCATTACTTGCACTTATTGAGCAGGAAACAGGAAAACAAGCCAAAGTATCACTTATTGGCGGTGATGAAACATCACAATCACCTTATGGCATTCCAACACATTGGTATATGTCGAATGCAAAAGCAGAAGCAGCAGGCTTTAAATTCAGCCATTTAAACGATTGGCTTCCGAGTCTTGTTACGACATTAGTGAAACAACTCCAATAAAATATCGCTCCACTTGCTAGTGAATCGCTAGGAAAACTTCCAGAAAACAACCGCCATAGAACGGATAGCAAAGCAAAAAAGTGTTAGATTGATTGCAGTCAACCTAACACTTTTTTCGTTTTATCTATAGTAGTTTACAAGCCAACGATAGATTATCGTAAAATTGTTTTTAAAATTTGTACAGCTTCGTCAATCTCTGCTTTAGTCACTGTAAGCGGTGGTAAAAGTCGAATGACATTTGGGCCTGCGCCTACCAGTAGTAACCCCTTTTCCTCCGCTGCTGTAATATAAGGCGCTACTTCCGCTTCACCGCAACCGATTCCAAGTAATAATCCTTGCCCTTGTACCGTATAACTTGTTGGTAAATTGGCTTGCAATTGCTTCACAAAATATGAAGATAAGTCTTGCACATTTTCTAAAAAACTTGGCTCAAATACATAATCAAGGACCGTTTCCGCAACATGCATTGCTAATGGATTCCCACCAAATGTTGTACCATGCGTCCCAGGACCGAATGTGTCATAGAACTCTGCTGTACCTAACATTCCTCCCACTGGGAATCCTCCGCCTAAGCCTTTTGCTAATGTCACAATATTTGGTTGTAACACGGTTTGCTCATATGCATAGCGCGTCCCTGTTCTTCCAATACCAGTTTGCACCTCATCGACAATTAATAAAACACCTTTGTCTTCGCAAATTTTGGCGATAGCAGCTGCAAATTCAGGCGTTACACTATTAACACCACCCTCACCTTGAATCATCTCCAGCATAATGGCTGCAACTGAATCGTCAACGGTTGCCTCAAGTGCCGCTACATCATTGAATGGAAGTGTTGTAAATTTATCGACAAGTGGTCCAAATCCATTATGTACCTTACCTTGACCAGTTGCTGACATTGCGCCAAACGTGCGACCGTGGAATGATTTTTCAAAAGTAATGATATGATGTTTTCCAGTATGCTTACGTGCTAGTTTGATGGCCGCTTCATTAGCTTCAGCACCACTATTACAGAAAAACGCATACTTCAAATGTGTATCTGCCACTAATTTTTGGGCAACTTTTTCTTGCCCAGGTATATCAAATAAATTCGATATATGCCAAAGTTTTTCACTTTGTTCTTGAATCGCTTTGACAATAGCAGGATGTGCATGCCCAAGACTAACAACAGCAATGCCGCTTGTGAAATCTAAATACTTTTTGCCACTAGCATCTTCCACAACAGTTCCTTGCCCTTTTACGATTTGTGCACGACGTTTGCCATAGTTTCCAAATAAAGCACTCATTCTATCAGCTCCCCAAGTTATTTTTTAGGACGTCATCTCCACAACATGACGTCCATCCCTTCCCCTTACGGCAAAATCGTTGTACCTACTAATGTATCTCCAACAATCTGCACTGATGGAATTCCTGCATTTAGACAATCGAGTGCCCCTTGCACTTTTGGAATCATCCCACCATAAATTTGACCTTCCTCAATCCACTGTGTTATTAATGAAGGCGTTACTTCTGTTTGATAGTCGCCTTGAATACGAATACCGGAGACATCCGTAACAAGAAGTAAACTCTCCGCTCCCACAGCGAGAGCTACTTCACTCGCCACAGTGTCTCCGTTAATATTAAGCGCTTGACCCTCTAGATTCGCCCCAACACACGCGATGACTGGCACAATTCCAGCAGCAATTAATGCTTCTAACAGCGATGTGTTCACGGATTGTATCTCACCTACAAAGCCGTATATGTCCTTGTCTAAAAAGTCTGCTACAAGTAATTGCCCATCAAAACCATTTAAACCGACTGCCGCAATCCCCGCTGTTGTTAACTCGTGTACTAGCGCAGGATTAACATTCCCGATTAATGTAGACTGGACAACATCCATTGCTGCTTCACTCGTTACGCGAATACCATTTAATGTATGAGATTCAATATCTCGTGCAGCTAGCTCCCGATTAATAGCAGGGCCGCCGCCATGTGTAATAATAAGTTCAACGCCACTCTCTTGTAGCTTTTTAAAATTGTCAAAAAAATCGTCATTTAAGCCTTCAAGCGTACTACCACCTAGCTTAATCACCATGCGTTTACGAGCGGTATGATGCATTGATTTGAACATAGTCATACGTTAAGTCACATCCCCAAGCATGCCCTTTGCCTTCACCTATGCCAAGTGACACGTGAATTTTAACTTCATGCATTTTTAAAATTTGGATTAATTCATCTTCTGAAAAGGCAATTGGCTCTCCGTTTTCAACCATTGTTGCGCCACCAATTTGAATGGTAATTTTGTCAGGGTCAACTGTCGCGCCACTATAGCCAACCGCTGCAATAATACGTCCCCAGTTCGCATCGCAACCAAATACAGCTGTTTTGACAAGTGGCGACCCAACTACTGTTTTCGCGATTTTACGTGCCTCGTCATCTGAAATAGCACCTTCTACTTCCACCTCAATTAGTTTCGTTGCACCTTCTCCATCTTTTGCAATCATTTTGGCTAAGTCTTGTGCCACGGTTTTTAAGGTATAGTAGAAGTTATGCCAATCAGGGTGTGCTGATGTTAAAGAATTATTGCCAGCTACACCGTTTGCCATCACGACGACCGTATCATTTGTCGATGTATCGCCATCCACTGTGATGGCATTAAATGTTAGGTTCGTAATATCTGATAAAGCTGCTTGTAATACATGCGATTCAATATTCGCATCTGTTGTAATAAAACCTAGCATTGTTGCCATATTAGGTTCAATCATTCCCGAACCTTTCGCTACACCTGCAATAATAATCTCTTTGCCATCAATGATTGTGCTATAGCTTGTATTTTTCATAACAGTATCAGTTGTCATAATGGCCTGTGCAAAATCAATTGCACTCTCTAAGCAATCTTTTGGTTGTAGTTGCGATATACCGCTAGCTACTGGCTCCATATTCATAATTTCACCAATTACACCCGTTGAGCACACACCAACTAAATTTGCTGCAATCCCTAACTTTTCAGCTGTTAAAGCTTGCATTGTTTGCGCATCCTTTACACCTTGCTTACCTGTACAAGCATTCGCATTACCGGAGTTGACAATCATTGCCTGCATTTTTTTTGCTGTGTAAACAACTTCTTTCGTTACTTTTAATGGTGCTGCCTGAACCGCATTTGTAGTAAATACGCCAGCTACACTTGCTGGTACGTCACTAACTAAAATAGCTAAATCTTTTTTCTTATGCTTTAATCCACAATGTAACCCCGCTGCTTTAAACCCTTTGGGCGATACGATGTTTTTACTTGATAATTTTTTCATAACGTTTGTTGACGCTGTTAATGTCATAAACTAATTCCTCCTTAGTTTCAAGAGTGACTGGTGACTGGCACCAAAACAATTCTAAATATTCAAAATCGTTTAGGTGACTGGCACTTAAATGAACAATGGCACAACATCTAGGCCTGTTGTTTGTGGTAAATCCAATTGTACATTCATATTTTGAATCGCTTGCCCAGCAGCACCTTTAACTAAATTATCAATAACTGCAACAATGGTTGCTCGATTTGTACGGCTATCAACTTTTACGAAAATATCACAATAGTTAGAGCCCTTCACACGATTTGTAGTAAGGCTATTAATATCTGTTATCACTCGGACAAATGGATGTTTTTCATATGTTGTTTGTAGGCAAGTCACTAATTGTTCCTCAGTAATGCCAGGCATTACGGGTGCATACGCTGTCGATAAAATACCTCGTGTCATTGGAACTAAATGTGTATTAAAAGTAATGGTCGTCTCCACATTGGCAAACATTGAAATGGCTTGCTCAATTTCTGGAATATGTTGATGTGTATTTGTTTTATAAATGGAGAAGCTTTCGTTCACTTCACTAAAGTGCGTTGTTTGCGATGGTTTATTGCCAGCACCAGAAATACCACTTTTCGCATCAATAACGAGATAATTCGGGTCGATCAATTGCGCTTTTAATAAAGGTAATAACGACAGCAGAACAGCTGTTGGATAGCATCCTGGATTCGCAATAAGAGAGGCATTTTTGACATTATGCGCATTCCACTCTGTTAAGCCATAAACACTTTGCTCAATAATTTCTAGTGGTGCTGCCTTTTTCCCGTACCATTGTTCATAGCTTGCTGGATTCTTTAAACGAAAATCACCTGATAAATCAATTAACTTCGGACCTTTTCCAACTAAAGGTGGTAATAACTCATTTGTCACACCCGAAGGCGTACTTGCAAATACGACATCCAATTTCGATAATGCTTCATAATCTATTTTTTGCAATGGCGAATCTATAATTGTTACTAAATGTCCGAACTTCGAAGAAAAAACGACACCTTCTTCAGAAGATGTAAATAAATCTATCTGTTCAACCACTGGATGATTATGTAAAAAACGAATTAATTCTAACCCTCCATAACCTGTTGCACCAACAATTCCTACTTTCATTCTACTCACCTCTAAAATAAGTTAAAAATAGTATACGTCTGCATAAATATTAAGTCAACTGAATTTTTATTTAATCCTAGTATTTTCTTAATCTTCTGTTATAAATTTCAGGAATACAGATTGGCTACGATAAATTCAGAAAAAAGAAGGTAGGAACTCTTTCATAGTCGAATGAATTCCTACCCTCTATATGTTTTCTAATTGAATAAAAATAAATTGCCTATTGCCCCTTCTTAATCTTCCATCGTCGAAAGATCACCAGTTGGTAAATTTAACTCCCATGCCTTCAACACACGTCGCATAATTTTACCACTTCTTGTTTTCGGTAGCTTTTCCTTAAACTCAATTTCACGCGGGGCCGCATGAGCTGATAATCCCCTTTTGACAAACTCGCGAATATTCTCAATTAAAGCATCAGATGGTTCAACACCTTCACGCAAAGATACAAATGCCTTAATAATTTCTCCACGAACAGGGTCTGGTTTTCCAATTACACCTGCTTCAATGACATCTGGATGTTCTAGTAGCTTGCTTTCTACTTCGAATGGTCCTACACGTTCTCCAGCTGTCATAATGACATCGTCTACTCGACCTTGGAACCAAAAATACCCCTCATCATCCATATAAGCTGAATCGCCCGACACATACCATTCACCTTTTAGGAAGTATGATTCGTATCGCTCAGGATTACCCCAAATTTGACGCATCATCGCAGGCCAACCTCGACGTACCGCTAAATTCCCCATAGTAAATGGTGGTACTTCATTTCCCGCATCATCTACAATTGTCGCATAAACGCCAGGCAATGGTTTGCCCATTGAACCCGGTTTAATATCCATACTTGGATAGTTACAAATCATATGCGCGCCGGTTTCTGTCATCCACCACGTATCGTGAATACGATGCCCTAATTCGTCACATCCCCAACGTATCACTTCAGGGTTAAGGGGTTCTCCAACAGACAATACATGGCGTAATGATGATAAATCATAATTTTCTAACATTCCACTACCAGCTCCCATTAACATACGGAAAGCTGTTGGCGCACTATACCAAACTGTAACACTATAATCCTCGATTGCTTGATACCATGCTTGTGGTGAGAATCGACCACCAACAATCAGCATAGTCACCCCATTTAACCATGGACCAAAAATGCCATAAGATGTCCCCGTTACCCAACCTGGATCTGCTGTACACCAATAAATATCATTGTCGCCTAAATCTAGTACCCATTGTGTAGATTGATAGTGCTGAATCATTGCATTATGCACGTGTAACACACCTTTTGGTGCACCTGTCGAGCCAGAAGTATAATGTAAAATCATACCGTCTTCACGGTCCATCCACTCAATATCAAATGTAGCAGCGGCCTCTTTCATACGCTTATTAAAATCTAAAATTTGCGGTGTTTCTTCTATATCAGACCCTATTAAAAATACATGTTGCAAGTTAGGCAGTTTATCTAACGGTACTCGACCCAGTAACTCAGGCGTTGTAACTAACACTTTTGCATCGCTATCTGAAAGACGGTCATATACCGCTCCTTCCATGAATGCTTCGAATAGAGGCCCTACAATAACCCCCATTTTTAATGCGCCTAATAAAGAAAAATAAAGCTCTGGTGAACGCGGCATAAAAATAAATAAGCGATCGCCTTTTTTTAAGTTTGTCGCTGATTTAAAAACATTGGCAGCCTTGTTTGTCAGCCTTTTCATTTCATTAAAAGAATAGGCTTCTTTGCGTTTTCCATCCGTGTAATACAGTGCAATTTTATTTTTTCTAGCCGTTTCTGTATGGCGATCAATAGCCTCATAAGCCATGTTTACTAATCCTGTTTTATGCCAACTAAATGCCTTTTCAGTTTCTGCCCAATTATGATTCGCTGCTGCCTCCTCATAATTTGGCAAATGATAGTGCCCTGGTATTGCCTTCAATTTCTCCATTGTTTTCATCCCCATGAAATTACCCCTTCCTTTTTTGCTTTAGTCCATTCGTAAGCAAATTTCAAATCGTACTCACGATACCCCTAGCAATTAGGCCTTGACGTACGCGTAGCTGCCTGTCACATCGTTTGCATTTTGCTTGCGTGCAATATAATTTCCCTTGAAGCCTCTTATAAAGGATAAAAAGAGAACCTCCATCCCCATATGGAAAATTAAATTTAATAATGGCAATTGAAACAATTTCGCCATATAAAACAGCTACTGAATGCTATTAAAATTCGCTACTTTCTCCAAAGACAAATACGTTATGTAGCAATTGTTATAGAACAGTTTATGCGCTATAAATATGAACAATGCTTACAATACAACATTCATCTGTTAAATAACAGTTGCAATATACATCTATTTTACACGAATTTTTCAAGAATGTCTCAATATTTTTATTTTTCCGAAAATGTAGTTATATTTCGCAAATTTAAGCGTTTTTCGGCTTTAAATCAGCTATAATGGAATTATTAAACTCAGGTGGTGTAATTATGGAACATAAAAAGACTTTTTTTTCTGTTACAAAGGAGACAAAGCATGGTACTGTTTATGTGGAAGGGCCTGTTCCTCCAGAAAAATTAGCTACGTATACATTCCACGAGGGATTAGTTGCCTTTAGACCTCCTAAACAACAACAGCAAGCCATTATAGAAATCGCAGGGCTTCCTGAAGGTCGCATTATTATCATTCGAAAAGACAACATTATTGTAGGCTACGTCACCTATTTATATCCCGATCCGCTTGAACGTTGGGCAGAGGACCGCATTGATAATATGATTGAGTTAGGAGCCATTGAGGTAATTCCTGACTATCGTGGGACTGGGGCTGGTAAAGCCTTGCTTTCGGTGTCCTTTATGGGGGATGAGATGGAGGATTACCTTGTTATTACAACTGAATATTATTGGCATTGGGACTTAAAAGGGACTGGGTTAAATGTATGGGATTACCGCAAAATGATGGAACGAATGATGAGCTCGGCTGGTTTCGAATATTTTGCTACAGATGATCCTGAAATTACATCGCATCCAGCTAACTGCCTAATGGCTCGGGAAGGCAAACGAGTGCCTCCTGAAACGATGGAAAGATTCGATAGGCTCCGTTTTAGAAATCGCTTCATGTATTAAAACCAACACAAAGGGGATGAGTATATGATTGTAGAAGAAATTATGAATGATGAGCCTTATACACTGGCTCCTACAAATACTGTGTTAGAAGCGCTGAAATTGATGCGTGAGAAGAAGGTGCGTCATTTACCTGTTATAGACAATGAACACCACGTTCTCGGTGTAATTACAGAGCGAGATATTAAAGAAGCACTGCCTTCGCCATTGAAGGATGAGCCGAATTCTCCTGTCTTTAGTGCCAAGGTAGAAGATATTATGATAAAAAATCCACTTGTCGGTCATCCTCTTGATTTTGTAGAGGAAGTTGCACTCACTTTTTATGAAACGAAGATCGGTTGTTTACCAATTGTCTCTGGGGGAAAACTTGTCGGTATCGTCACTACAACCGATTTGCTCTACACATATATTGAGTTAACCGGTGCAACTGAACCCGGCTCTAAAATTGAAATACGCGTGTGTGATACACCGGGCGTGTTATTTGAAATTACAAAGATTTTTAATCTGCATCATGCAAATGTCCAAAGCGTCTTAGTATATCCTGATTCTGAAAATACACAAAATAAAATTTTAAGCGTCCGAGTAAAAACACTAAACCCACTTGCTATCATTGAGAATCTTCGCAAAGAAGGTTTCGACGTGTTATGGCCTAATCTACCAGGTGTTTCATTATAATGAAAAAGGCTGTCTTTGTTTATTCGCCAGAACAACTCGGATATAAATTTTCAGATACACATCCTTTCAATCACAAACGCTTGACGCTAACGATGGATTTACTAAAAAATATAGGGGCGCTCGATGATGTTGATATCGTTCCTGCACGAATTGCAACAGAAGAAGAACTCTTGCTCGCACATGATCCAAAATACATTGAAATTGTAAAAAATGCAGGGCATGGTAAACTCAGCGAGGCACAATGTGCAAGCTATGGTATAGGCACGGAGGATACACCTATCTTTAAAAATATGCATGAAGCAAGTGCCCAACTTGTAGGTGGCACATTAACTGCTGTCGATTATGTGATGGAAGGAAAAGCCGAACATGCGCTAAATCTGGGCGGTGGGCTACATCATGGTTTCCGTGGGCGCGCTTCAGGTTTTTGTATTTATAATGATAGTACTGTAGCTATACGTTATTTACAGGACAAATACAAAGCGCGGGTGCTATATGTTGATACGGATGCCCATCATGGTGATGGCGTACAATGGAGTTTCTATGATGACCCCGATGTTTGTACATTATCGATTCATGAAACAGGTCGCTACTTATTCCCTGGAACAGGTAATATAACTGAACGAGGCAATGGGCAAGGCTATGGAACTTCATTTAACTTTCCAATCGATGCATTTACCGAGGATGATAGTTTCTTAGACATATATGAACAGGCAATGCGCGAAGTCTTTGAATTTTTCAAACCCGATGTTGTATTAACGCAAAACGGTGCAGATGCACATTATTTTGACCCATTAACACATTTATACGGTACAATGAATATTTATAAGGAAATTCCTAAGTTAGCGCACAAGCTAGCGCACGAATATTGTGATGGCAAATGGATTGCGGTTGGTGGTGGAGGCTACGATATTTGGCGGGTTGTGCCACGCGCATGGTCGATGCTATGGTTAGAAATGACCGATCAAGAAAAACCATCAGGTCCCTTACCACAAGCATGGTTAGAGCGCTGGCAACCAGAGGCACCCGTGCCGTTTATTCCTACATGGGAGGACCCAAATCCTCTTTATGAGCCCATTCCACGAAAGGCAGAAATTGAAGAAAAAAACGCGCAAATGTTAGAAAAAGCGCTACATATTATTCGCACTGAAAAGCGCAGTTAAGCCGCGGTGCCAGTCACCCAAACAATTCTCAAACAATTCACTTCAATAAAAAAACACGCAAATCTTACTATTAGATTTACGTGTTTTTTGTTATTTGCTTTTAACAGATTGTCGCTGTTCAATGCGGTGTGGTAAAATAACCGCTTCGTCCTCAACAGGCTCTTTATTCATAAGTTTAGTCAATAAACGCATCGCAACAGCTCCGATATCATATAGCGGTAGTGCTACACTTGTAAGCTGAGGGCGCACCATACGAGCTAACTTAGAATTTTCAAAACTGATAACTTCGATATCCTCTGGCACATTTTTCCCAGCATCCTGCGCACCATGAATCAATCCGATAGCGAGTTCATCGCTTCCTGCAAAATAAGCAGTTGGAGGATTTTCTAGAGCAGATAACGTTTCCCATGCCTCTAAGCCCATATCATAGCTAGATTCCTCTGCAGCAATTAGTGATTCATCTATACTTAAGCCTGCATCTTGCAATGCTTTTTTATAAGCTTCAAGCTTGAATTTGCCATTAATTGTATAAGTAAGTGGGCCTGTTACAAAGCCAATTCGTTTATGTCCATTTTGAATCAATAACGAAATCGCTTCATACGCTGCCTGGAAATAATCAATATTCACAGTGGCAATTGTTTGTGATTCATCTACAGAACCTGCAAGAACAATCGGAACTGGCGAATGATCCATCGATTGTTGCATTTTCTCTGTTACTTCATCACTCATCATAACAATACCGTCCACCTGTTTGCCTAGCATTGTATCTAGCAGCTGTAGCTCTTTATCTTCATGTTGGTCTGAGTTGGCAAGAATAATGTTGTAGCGATACATTGTCGCAATATCCTCCACACCACGTGCCAGCTCCGCATAAACGTTATTTGCAATATCTGGGATAATCACGCCAACTGTTGTTGTTTTCTTACTCGCTAGCCCTCGCGCTACTGCGTTCGGACGATATTCTAATCGTTCAATTACTTCTAATACTTTTTTTCGTGTTGCTGGTTTTACATTTTGGTTACCATTAACTACACGAGAAACGGTTGCCATCGAAACATTTGCTTCTCGTGCAACATCATAAATTGTAACAGTCATCGTACGTGCCTCCCTTTTTCCTTTTATAGCCTTATCATACGATAATTTTCGCATCATTTTCAAGAAGAAGTACGTACATGAACAGAAATACCAAGTACAAATAGTACTGTTCTAGACATTAAATTGTCACGATATAATAAACACCGCCTGCTTAATGCGCAAGCGGTGTGAAATCATTATGCATGAATTTCATGATTCTTCATGAATTTTTGTAGCGTTTCGTAGAATGCATCGAATGTTGGAATATCCATTTGTTGTTGTGAATCAGAAAGTGCTACAGATGGATCTGGATGCACCTCTGCCATTACACCATCTGCTCCAATGGCAATTGCTGCTTTCGCACATGGTAATAATAAGTCACGTCGACCAGTTGAATGTGTTACATCGACGAATACTGGTAAATGTGTTTCTTGTTTTAAAATTGGTACTGCTGAAATATCTAATGTGTTACGTGTTGCTTTTTCGTACGTACGAATACCACGTTCACAAAGGATGATGTTCTCATTTCCTTTAGACATAATGTATTCTGCTGCATGAATGAACTCGTCAATCGTTGCTGCTAAACCACGTTTTAATAGTACTGGTTTATTTGTAGCACCCGCTGCTTTTAATAATTCGAAGTTTTGCATATTACGTGCACCAATTTGGATTACATCAATGTAATCAAGTGCTTCTTCTAAATGACCTGGTGTCACAATTTCTGTAATAACACCTAAACCATATTCTTCAGATACTCGCTTTAAAATTTTAAGCCCTTCTAATCCAAGACCTTGGAAGTCATATGGAGAAGTACGAGGTTTGTATGCTCCACCACGGATTAACTTTTCACCTTTAGCTTTAATAGATGCCGCAACGGCTGCTACTTGCTCATATGATTCAACAGCACATGGCCCAAATACAAAAGATGGTTTTCCTTGGCCGATTAGTTCACCATTAACATTAATGACAGTATCTTCTGATTTTTTCTTGCGTGATACAAGTAATTCTTTCTTTTTATCCGCTTCAAGTTGTTTTAAAGCTGTTTTAAAGATTTGTTTAAAAATATAATCTACCGTCATTTGGTTTAATGGACCGTGATTGTGCTCTTTAATAAGATCAAGCATATGTCGTTCGCGCAATGGATCATAGCGGTTAACACCTTGTTTTTCTTTAATTTTACCGATTTCATCTACTACAGCTGCACGTTCGTTAATTAGACGAAGAATTTCTAAGTTTAATCCATCAATCTGACTACGTAAGCTTTCTAAATCCTTTTGGCTCATACTTCTTGCTCCTCTCCCTATGACAGACACTTTCAGAACTCTGAAATGTATGTTACATTTTTAGATATTAGCATCATTATAATCAAAGTTGTTCAGAATGTCACGCATTTTTAATTTAGCGCTTCAACTCGCTAAATTATTTTGAGATATTTCGAGGAAGGAAGCGATTACATTGAGTTCAAAATTATTTGCGCTTGATATCGGTACACGTTCTGTTGTTGGCATTATTTTAGAAGAAGATAATGATCATTTTCATGTACAAGATATTTTAGTAAAAGAGCATAAAGAACGGGCCATGGTAGATGGTCAAATACATAATGTCATGTACGTGGCAGAGTTAATTAATGAGATAAAACAAGAGCTCGAAGAAAAGCACGGACCTTTATCAAAAGTAAGCGTTGCTGCTGCAGGTCGTTCATTAAAAACCGAGCAGGCAAGTGTGACCATTAATATTCGTAACCGTCCTATCTTTACTGAAGAAGATATTAGTCGCTTAGAATTACAGGCCGTTCAACAAGCCCAGCAACAGCTCCTACAACATAAAGAGGATACGAAAACGAGTCACTATTATTGCGTTGGTTATTCAGTCCTTTATTATCGTCTAGATGGTGAAGAAATTGGTAGCCTTCTTGATCAGCAAGGTGACGAGGCACAAATCGAAGTGATTGCCACTTTCCTTCCTCGTGTTGTAGTGGAATCACTGATTGCCGCATTAAAACGGGCAAATTTAGAGATGGATGCACTAACATTAGAGCCCATTGCTGCCATTAATGTGCTCATTCCACCTACGATGCGCCGTTTAAATGTTGCACTTGTCGATATTGGCGCCGGTACTTCAGATATCGCCATAACCGATAAAAGTACAGTTGTTGCCTATGGTATGGTGCCGACAGCAGGAGATGAAATAACCGAAGCACTTAGTGACCATTATTTGCTTGATTTTCCTGTTGCCGAGGAGGCAAAGCGCCAACTGCATTGTTCAGAGGAGATTTTAATTCAAGATATTTTAGGATTCGATCAATATTATCCTAAAGAAGAAGTGCTTTCTGCAATTGAACCAGCTGTTAAACAACTCGCCAAGGCGATTGGAGAAGAAATATTACGTCTTAATAATCGAACTGCTCCTAAAGCCGTAATGCTCGTTGGTGGAGGTAGTTTAACACCTAACCTTACAACTGAAATCGGTCTAGTACTTGATTTACCAGCAAATCGTATTGCCGTTCGCGGTGTCGATGCCATTCAAAATTTAACAAAGGAAGCGCACATTAAAGCATCCCCTGAATTAGTAACACCTATCGGCATAGCTATTGCTGCAAAGAAAATGCCGATTCAATATATGAGTTTAACGGTAAATGAACAAATTGTACGCCTGTTTGAATTAAAAGAAATGACTGTTGGCGATGCCTTTTTAGCTGCCAATATTCGTGCTAAACAATTATATGGCAAGCCAGGTCATGGTTTATCCATTAGTGTGAACGGACAAGATATTTTTATACCTGGTGGCCACGGTCAACCAGCACAAATTTTAGTGAATGGACAACAATCCTCTACAAAAACAATTATTAAAACGGGGGATGCCATTCAGCTAATAGAAGGACAAGATGGTCTTCCAGCTACTGCTACAATAAGAGATATAGTGGATCAAGCAGTCATTAAAACGATTACAATTCAAGAAACAAAATATGTCATTGAACCTAAAATTACGGTTAACGGTTCATCCGTTTCAATGGATGCTCTCGTAAACGATCGTGATATTATCGCATATGAAATAGCGGAAACAGTAGAAGACGTTTTTACATCGACGAACAATACCAATTTACTGAAACAATTTGAATCATATGTTATTTACGTCGATGGCAAGCCATTATATTTACCAGCGTTTTCTGCGAATTTACTAATTAACGGAAAACCAGGAAAGCTGTCTTATGCTGTTCAACATAACGATATTATTACTTTTTCCCAACCATCGTTACCAACTGTACAACGAATCGCTGATCATATGAATGTGTTGTTGGAGGACAAAATCATTGTCCATTTTCAACAGGAACTGTTAGAGTTGAAAAAAACGACGAATGAAGTGCTTGTTAATCAAGCTGTTGTTTCACCGCTCTCTACGGTTCCTAATGGAGCGACGGTTAGCATTCAAGAGAAAGATCGAAGTCCTTGGATTTATCAGGATGTGTTCCGTTTCTCGAATTGGCAGCTCCCTACAACATTTAAAGGCAACTTTACGATTTTACGTAACGGACAGCCCGCAACCTTTGATACAGAAATTTTCGGTGGCGATCAATTAGAAATTGTACTCGAAGAAGCACCTTTATCATTGTAAAAAAGTAGGTGCAAAAAGAAAAAGTGTTAGATTGACTGTAATCAATCTAACACTTTTGTTGTTGATGTTAGGCTACGGCGAGGGCTTCCTGCGCGGTTTGTGCCATCTTATATGCGTGCTTTACGGTACATTCCACATGCTCACAGGAGTCATCACCACCGTTTTCATCAACTAGTACTAGTGTAGTGTTCTATAGGAAATCCTAAATTCCCCTTTAGTTTACGCTCGAACCTCTTGTGCTTTCTCTTGCTTTTCAACAGTTTGTTCAGTTGCTTCTACTACGTCCTCTTGTTTTACTTCACCACCATCGATAAATTCATCAAGTGGCTCTTCCCCTTCAAAAGAAACCGTTCCATCATCAAAAACAGTTGGTGCTTTTGCAGACTTAAGCGTTTTAACTTTCTCTACCAATTGTGAAGATTGCTCTTGAATTTGTTTTGATAGTTGCACTGTTTTATCCTTCGCTGTTGACGAGAAGTCTGCACTTTTATCTTTTAAATTAACGGCTTGCACTGCCACATCACTACGTAAATCTTTCCCTGATTTTGGAGCTAATAATAACCCTGCTGCTGCCCCCACTATACCTCCAACTAAAGCGCCAATGACGAAATCTTTCATGTTTACACGCTCCTCTTCATAGATCGATTCCTGCGAATTATAAAGCTGTGGTAATGTACTTTCAAGTTGTTGTTCTTTCACTTCGTTAAAGTTTGGCTTTTGTGTAGTCATGGACAATTCCTCCCATTTTATAATCTAATGCGCCTAGACGTCTGTATTACTACTTGCGAGCAACACATGAAAATCGCCTAAGGCTTTATTTATATTCAGCAGGTGTCAATAAAGCACCTGCTCAATAATAATTATTTTTTGCGACCCCATTTTCTTTTCGGCTTGTCCGATTGAACTTGTTCAAAATTATATACGTCCTCAGGCATTATTTCTGGTGCCTGCTCAATAATTTTACGCTTCTTCCATTTATCTGCAATGCCCATTGCAACATTACTCCACTGTACAACTTGCGCAATTTTTTCTTCGTTCTGTTCAACGCTTTTAGAAATAGATGATGTAATTTGCTGTACGGATGCATTTAAACCATTTACAGACTCACCCATACCTTTCACTGCATGAACAACAGAATTTAACTGCTCCGATTTTTGTTGAATATCTTCGGCTAAGCTATTTGTTTTAATTAACAAAGAAGTCGTTTCACGTGTAATGCCTTCCATTTGTTTCTCAATGCCTGATAATGTGCCTGATAAACTGCTAAGAATGGATTTGAGCGAAAATAACGTCATACCGACGCTGACACACAAAAATAAAAAACCGATTGCTGCAATAATTGCTGCGATATACAAAATGACTTCCATAAAATAGACCTCCTGCTAGTAAGAATTCTCTCTATACTATTACTTACCTTATCTTCGACAAATAAAACTTAAATCCTTCTCAAATTTTAGAAAAACAGCTTATTCCTTACGGATTAAGCTGTTTCGTTGTTTTTTAGTACATCTTCAAAGGCATCTTGGAACTTATGAACATCGCCTGCGCCCATAAATAAAAACACTGCGCCTTTATGCTTTGTTAAAACATCAATACCTTCTGTAGTAATTACAGCACTTCCTTCAATAAGAGAGGCTAAATCTTGAATCGACAGTGCACCTTGCGTTTCCCTTGCTGAACCAAAAATATCGCAAAGGTATGCTGCATCTGCCAAACTAAGGCTATCAGCAAAGTCCTGTAAAAATGCTTGCGTACGTGTGAATGTGTGTGGCTGGAATATAGCTACCAATTCACGTTCTGGATATTTTTGTCTAGCCGATTGAATCGTTGCACGTATTTCTGTTGGGTGATGTGCGTAATCATCAATTAACACATGATCCCCGATTTTCGATTCCGTAAAACGTCTTTTTACACCTTTATATGTGTTTAAACGTTCTTGAATAATTTCTGATGAAATACCCTCGTATTGGCAAAGTGTAATAACAGCTAATGTATTCAACACTGCATGGTCGCCAAATAGTGGAATAAAGAAAGTGCTATAAAATTCATTGCGAACAAATACATCAAATGTTGTGCCTTCTGTTGTTTTTTCAACATTACGTGCTTCGAAGTCATTTTCAGCTCCGAACCCATAATAAACAACAGGCACTTTCGCTTGAATACGTTGCAAATGCTCATCATCACCACAAGCAATAATTGCTTTTTTCACTTGTAAGGCAAGTGATTGAAAGGCTGCATATACATCTTCAATGTTCGCGAAGTAATCCGGATGGTCAAAGTCAATATTCGTCATTACTGCATAATCAGGATTATAGGCTAAAAAGTGTCGACGATACTCACATGCTTCCATCACAAAGAAGTTTGCATTTTCATGTCCTGCACCAGTACCATCACCAATTAAATACGATGTTGGTTTATATCCGCCAACAACATGCGCCATTAAGCCCGTTGTAGAGGTTTTGCCATGCGCACCTGTAATGGCAATGGATGTGTAATTGCCAATATACTCACCAAGAAATTTGTGATAACGAATAATTTCCACACCGATTTCACGTGCTCGCACTAACTCAGGATGGTCATCAGGAAAAGCATTCCCTGCGATTATTGTCATACCTTCTTTAATATTATCCGCATTAAAAGTAAAAATTGGAATATTTCGTTCACGTAACGGTTGTTCCGTAAAGAAATACTTATCAATATCTGAGCCCTGTACTTGTTCACCAGCATCAAATAAGATTTGTGCAAGCGAACTCATGCCAGAACCTTTAATGCCTGTGAAATGAAAAACTGTCATTAATTAAACCCCCCGGGAAATACAATATCCCATCTATCATCTATTAGGTGTATCGTATTTTGTACTAGGTATTAATACCTTTACACGTACAGAAAAATACGTACTTTGTTAAAACATCTTGTCTATTATAGCACTATTTATGCACAAGGATAAATGTGCAACTTTTCTAAAAAAACTAATTTTGACGAAAGTCAGATAATCTTGACGAAAACACCGCAATTCTTATTCAAACATAGCAATTAAATCTTGCTCAGTAATATAACTTTCACGCGGTTTACTACCTCGTGCTTCTGACACAAAACCATGTGATTCCAGCATATCAATTAAACGTGCAGCACGATTATAACCGATATGATACTTGCGTTGAATAAGAGAAGTCGAAGCTCCACCTGCTTCATAAACAAAGCGACAAACATCCTCAAACAAATCATCTTGCTCTGCAGTAACTTCTGATTTCTTTAAAAGTTCCTCTTGATCGAATATATAATCTGGTTCACCTTGCTCACGAACATGATCGATAATCGCTTCTATTTCATCATCTGTTACAAACGTCCCTTGCAAACGTACAGGTGCCGACATGCCATTACCTAGATATAACATATCGCCTCGTCCTAGTAAGCGCTCTGCCCCTTGCCCATCTAATATTGTACGTGAATCGATTTGTGAAGATACCGCAAAGGCAATACGGGTAGGGATATTAGATTTAATTAGACCTGTAATAACATCGACAGAAGGTCTTTGCGTGGCAACAATTAAATGAATACCACAAGCACGTGCCTTCTGCGCAATCCGACAAATCGCTTCCTCAACATCTGCTGGCGACATCATCATTAAGTCTGCTAACTCATCAATGACAATTAAAATATAGGGTAATTTTAAACTATGCTCATTGTTTTTATCTGCTAAAGCGTTATAACGTGTAATATCACGCGCACCTGCATGTGCAAATAGCTGATAACGACGCTCCATCTCCTCTACAGCCCATTTTAACGCTGCTGTTGCAGCCTTTACATCCGTAATAACCGGACTGACTAAATGGGGAATATGATTGAATGGCGCAAGCTCTACCATTTTTGGGTCAATCAGCATAAGTTTTAATTCATGCGGTGCAGCTTTATATAATAAACTAACCAAAATGGAATTGATACAAACAGACTTTCCTGAACCAGTCGCCCCAGCAATTAAGCCATGTGGCATTTTTCGTAAATCAATTGTCACTGGCTTCCCTGTTAAATCGAGACCAAGTGCCGCTTCAAGTGGTGAATCAGAATCGAGGAATGACGCACTATTTGTCACTTCCGATAAACGAACAGCACGAGAGACACGGTTAGGAATTTCTATTCCGATCGAACTCTTTCCAGGAATCGGCGCCTGTATTCGAATGTCTTTTGCAGCTAAAGCCAGTTTTAAGTCATCTGCTAAATTACGAATTTTACTTACCTTTGTACCATGACTAACTGTAATTTCAAATTGAGTAACGGCAGGACCTTGCATAATCGATTCAATTTGTGCTGACACTTGGAAATAAGATAGTGCTTCAACTAGTGTATCCCCTTGTTGCTCCATCCACTCTGTATCCTGTGTTTTCTCCTCAGGTGGCTCCAAAAATTCATCCGTTGGCTTTTGGTACACATGAATAGGCTTTTGAGGTGTTATTTCTTTTTCAGGCTCTATATTTAAAATTTCCAGTGAATCATTAAGTTTCTCCTCAATGATGTTTTGATTATCATTTGATTGTGCGATAGTTTTTTCATGTAATAAATCCGTTTCGACAAAAAGCGTTGCAGAAACTTCTTCACTTGCATCCACTGTAATTGCTGGTTGTTCTGCTTGGCGTAAAGCATTTGCAACAAACGGTGGTGTATTTTCTTCAAGTGTATCCGCTTCACTTGCTAACTGTTCTGCTTGATGAATTGCATTTGGAACAATCGGTGATACTGGATTTGCTTCATGTGCATCCGCTTCACTTGCTGACTGTTCTGCTTGGCTTACTTCATTTGTGACAATCGGTGATACTGGATTTTTCTCAACAGTATCCACTTTAATCGCTAGCTGCTCTGCTTGGCGCATTTCATTTGTGATAATCGGTGATACTGGTTTTACCTCATTTGCATCCGCTTCAATTGACTGTTTTTCAGTTGGCATCCGCGTCATTGTTGCAACAGGAGACATCGTGATAACAGGATTACTATTAGATTCTGTCATTTTGGAAAAAGGTTCTTGGGATGATGTCTCTATTGAAGATGTATTTACATTTTCTAACAATGCTCCATCGTCGATTTTGTCATCATCGGAAGTAACCGCTATCTCGCTTTGTATTTTTTCTGTAGTCGCTGGCACTTTCGATTTTAATTGTTGTGAAATGCGCCATTTTTCTTTATCTGTTTTTAACATTAAGACATTAAATGGAATGCGACTCTTTTCTTGCTTTAAAGATGACTCCTCGACTACCTGCTGTTCATTTTCTTCACTCGTCGGCTGAACAACCGTCACTTCTCCAATATGGATTGTGGAATTCTCTATTTGTAATTGTTCCACAACGACTTCTTTTACATGAATTTCGGATTGATCTGCTGATAGCTGTTCAACAGCTAGTTCTTGTTGCACAGCATCTTTAATTTGAGCTTCAAAATTTACAGCAAAAGATGTTGTTTGTGGTATAGGTAGCTCTATATCTGCTTTATCTGTCAGTTCGCTCTGCTCTGGAATTTCAAGCTCTTCAAATGTAATCGGCTGCTTTGGTGTTGCTTCCGTAGATGCTTCAAAAGCTACTTTGCTTGACTCTGCCACTTCAACTTCTTCAAAAGTAATTGGTTGCTTCGAAGTAGCTTTGCTATTCGCATCAACGATTGCTTGACTTTGCTCTATCACTTCAACATCCTCAAATTCACTTGAATGCTTCGCTGGCACTTCCTTTAAGCTTGATATCTCAAGCTGTTCATGTAAATCATTTGGCGTAATGGTAGGCTCTTTTTCTTCTAGTATATTTTCAATAGGCTTATTTGTTGTCGCTTCTTTTGCAATCATAGCAATGGAGGGCTTTTCCGCTTCATGTTCCTCCTTGCGTTTATTTAATAATTGCTCGATTGGACTTGGTTTTGCAAAACCATAAACTGGCGAAGGAACATCCGTTGGTACAAAACGTTTACGATTTTGCGCCATAATTTCGGCAGTATTTTCCTGTTTCACTTGTGGTTCTTTTATAACAGGTGTTGCTTCAACTTGTGCATCACGAAAAACCATACTCGCTTTTGTCGGATATTCTTGCTTAGGTTGAACACGTGAAATTGTCGTTCGGCCAGTTCGTTTCGAACGATTTTCTAAAAGCTCACGAATTCCAGAAACTTCTATGTCATATACACGGGAATCTACAACTTGATGATTTAAATGTTTTGGTAAAGATAAATCTTCAATTTGGCCATATACATCGTCCATTTGATTAAACATTTCTTTTGGTTGTGAAGCAGGTTGCGGCAACTCTGGTTCATCGTCAATTAAAGGGAAACGAAAAGCTTTTTGTGAAGGTGCTTGCGTCTCCTTTATCGGCTGTTGCTGCTGCGGTTGCTCCTCATACTCTTCGTAATATTCTTCATATTCATAGTCATCTCTATTTAAAATTTTATCTAATTTTCTTTTAAACCAATTCACGTTGTTTCACTCATTTCTCTTACACTTCTTTTATAGCATTGTCTAAGACTATTAAAATCGGGTACTAAAACTATGTTCAATGTCCACATCAAAAAGCATACCATAAAAATGATATAGAAACTCGTATTTATAGGCTCAATCTAGACAAAAAATCGTTATACCACCAGCTATTGGTAGCATAACGATTTTTGCTTCAAACTTATTCGTTTAACGGCTTGGTGTTTCAAATGCACTACCTACTACAGCATCTTCAGGTAAAATTAAAATACCTTTTTCAGATGGTGCATTAGGAATGGCTAATTCACGCGCTGAGCATAACATACCAAAAGAGTCAACACCACGTAAATTGCCTTCTTTAATCAGCATACCTGATGGCATAACAGCTCCAATTTTAGCAACGACTACTTTTTGACCAGCATCAACGTTCGGTGCACCACATACAATTTGTAGCGTTTCTTCTCCTACATTGACAGTACAAATACTTAATTTATCAGCATTTGGATGCTTTTCTTTTGTTTCTACATAGCCCACAACAAATTTAGGTGAAAAATCTACATCCAGGCTAATTGTAGCTCCATTGTTCCTAATAGCAGCTTCAAGCTGTGCAACAAATTCTGGTGTAATCTCTACATTCCCCTGCGCCTCAACTTGCACATACTTACTTGCATTAAATAAGTTAAATGCTTTTATTTCCCCTGTTTGTGCTTCTTTTAAAATGGCAATATCACCAGCACGTTCTACCTCTGTTTTCACAATTGCCTCTGTTGCTAATTGTACTAATAGGACATCTCCCACATGTTCTTTGTTGTAAAATACATTCATTGTTTTTCTTGCTCCTTCTTTACTCTGTTTTTTGCTAGTATAAAGATTGGTTCTAGCTCTCCATCTTCATAAATAAATGATAATGACGTAATCGGTACTGTTCCTACCGTAAAGAAATGCATCGTCATCTGTGCTAATACATCATACCCTGTTTCATTGCGAATATCACCTAGTATTAATACATCTTGATGAGGTACAGATACAGTCATATCCCCTTCAATTTTTGAGCGCATATCTTTTAAAAAGCTTTCATTTAAAATACGACTGGCATCATAGCCATCATTGGCATTAATAAAATAAAAGACATTGCCAGCTACTTCGTCTTTCTTATAATTGGTTGGTAGTTGCTTAACAGAAAAACGCGCCATTTCTCGGATTTGCTCTACAGTTAATTTTAACGTTTCTAACATGGATTCATCAATAAAGCGATACGTTTTTCCTAAATCGAGTGCATAGAAAATACGTGTTTCGGCAGTATGCTCCGTTGTGATAAAAGCATGTCCTTCTTTCGAAGCTTTCGGATAAGATGTAGCACGAATAACCGGGTAGATTTGCCCAGATTGTTTAAAGCCTTGCTCCTGCTCCTGTTCCATTGCTAAAAAAGTTTGCTCAATCGTATAGACAACTTCTGCAATCGCCGCTTCTTGCTTTTCATTATATTTTGCTAAAATACCTGGTAAAGAAAGCTCCATCCCTTTGTCTAGTTTTTTATGATTTAAGCGTAATTTATCTTGCTTTTTATCAAATTGAAAATCAAACTTTTGCTCATTTAACTGTTTTTTTAATAGGGACACAAGTTGCTCTGATTTTATTTGTTTCAATTCGCTCACGTCCTTTCTTCATAATGAAGCGGCTCACATAGATTTGTGAACCGCTCTTCAAACGATGCAATTATTTAATCTTAACCGAATGAACGATTTTCGTCATCTCATGAAGATTATTTTCAATATTATTTGCTGGTGAAATAGTCGTCATTTTTACACCACCACTGCTGACAATTAACTCAAATTCATCTTTATTATCTGTTTTAGACACCGCAGAGAAGCCGAAAATACCATCCTTGTCATATGTAGTTTCATTAATGACTTTCTTTGAACGATCTTCTTTTAGCAGATTATAATAAAGCTTACTATCGTTTTGTTCACGATCATTGATAAAAAGAATATAAGAATTCGTTCCTTTTGATATTAAAATATTATAGGCATCTGAACTATCCTCAATTTTGAACTTTGACGGTAAAAAAAGTTGAATTTGATCAATTTTGTCGGTATACGCTTCTGGCTCTTCTGCAAATACCTTTTCTGTCATTTGAAGTCCACTAGCAATTTGTTCATCAACCGATTGATTACAACCCGAAAGCCCCAAAAGTAATAGCAGTAAACCTAATGCTTGAAGCCTTGCATAAGACATTTCAATCTCCCTTTCATTGCTAACTTTTTTCTATTTTAAAAAAATTCTAGATAAGTTGCAACTTCACTGCTTCGTTCTCACTAGTTCTAAGACACTATCTTTGTGCTAATGTGAACAAATATTGTCCAACAAGCAGCGCGACAATATGCTCAAACATTGTCTGTCTACTCACTATCCCTTGCGTAAAAATACCTACAGCCCCTGCGCCTTGACGAATATCTAGACGTTGCGTATATTGTTCCATTACAGGACCAAGCTCCCTGCCACCCCTTATTTCCTGGGCAATTTCTTCTGGCAAAATAATTTGTGCACCTGCTGCCGTAAACGTTGTCCCATCAGCTAATGTTAGTGCTCCCCAATTGCAGACATACATCACACCATCTATTTCAGTGACGCCACCTTCAAGTCCAAAGGATAGTGCTGCATCGGTCGCAAGGGCTGTATTTTTCGCCCGATTGATGGCCCCTAATCTTGTTTCTTCCGTAGTTAAAGGTTGCTCTGATACTTGTGAGGCGGCTTTAAAATATATAAAATTTACTTTTTCAAAATATTGATTAACAATCGCTTGCACTGCTTGGATTTTCGCTTTATTCGTTGTCCCAATCGCTATTTCCATTGATATCCCTCTTTCTTTACATAGAAAAAAGATGCCCTAAAGGCATCTTTTCTGTTACTTATACATTAGCGCGAATCGTTTCTAATGTCGAACGATCTGCTTTTTTCACTAATTCTACGATTAATGCTTTAGCTGCTGCATAGTCATCAATATGAATGATCGATGCTGACGTATGGATATAACGCGAGCACACACCAATCACAGCACTTGGTACACCGTCATTTGATGTATGTACACGACCAGCATCGGTGCCGCCTTGAGATACAAAATACTGATATGGAATATGATTAGATTCTGCCGTATCTAAAATAAACTCACGCATACCACGGTGTGTGACCATTGTACGGTCAAGTATTCGTAATAATGTCCCTTTACCAAGTTGACCAAATTGATTTTTATCTCCAGACATATCGTTCGCAGGTGATGCATCTAACGCGAAAAATAAATCAGGTTGAATCATATTTGCTGACACTTGAGCGCCACGTAACCCAACTTCTTCCATAACATTGGCACCTGAATATAAATGAGAAGCTAATTTTTCATCTTTCACTTCTTTCATTAATTCAATCGCCAGTCCACAGCCGTAGCGATTATCCCACGCTTTTGCCATTATTTTTTTCGGATTGGCCATCGGCGTGAATGAACATACTGGGATGATCGACTGTCCTGGGCGAACGCCAAGAGCAATCGCATCTTCTTTATTGTCCGCGCCGACATCAATCAGCATATTTTTGATTTCCATTGGTTTTGCACGTTCTGCATCTGTAAGTAAATGCGGTGGAATGGATGAAATTACACCTGGAATTGCACCGTTTTTAGTATATACTTCTACACGTTGTGCAAGCATCACTTGGTTCCACCAGCCTCCAAGTGTTTGAAAACGAATTAACCCATTATCAGTAATAGATGTAACCATAAATGCTACTTCGTCCATATGACCTGCTACAAGTATTTTAGGGGCATCTGCTACTTCACTATGCTTGACACCAAAAATACCACCTAAATGATCTTGGATAACCTCATCTGAGTACTTCTGTAGCTCTGAACGCATAAATGCACGTACTGCATGTTCATTGCCTGGTGCACCCGGTAATTCAGTTAAAGTTTTAAATAATTGTAATGTTTCCTCATTCATGATGACTCTCTCCCCACGAAGTAGAATTTTCTTCCTTGCTTATTGTATCATAATTATTTCAGAAGTCGAAATATTGATATATTTCATAAAAGTCCTTTGCAATGAACGTGCATTCACTCTTTGTGCTATGCTAAAATAGAGCTATAGGAAAAGGAGGAAAAAACCCATGAAATTACGTGATTTTTTAATTGGTGTTGCAACAGGCCTCGCCGCGGCAGTCATTATTAAAGAAGCCAGTGAAAAAGTTTCTCCGTATGTGCCAGCAGGACAAGTACTTGAAAACATAAAAAAGGAATTTAAAAAAGATGCGCCAATAGACGGTTCTTGGATCTTTATGAAAACAGATAATTTCACAAATGGTTTTATGACAATTCCCGTTTATCGTGGTGGGATTTCTCGCATGCACGAGGGTGAAATGCAAACATTCGAGTTCGCTGCCGACGCACGCTCTGGCGTTGTCGTAGAACTAATCGAAGTCTAAACATAATCCGTTACAATAGCATGTGGACATTGTGATACGTCCATATGCTATTTTCTTTATAACTACATATATGTAGTGAAGGATGAACGATGCTGCTCAAGTTGTTTTTCGTTGTTTCGCGGGTATTCCTCGCTTTCGCGGGTAAATCTTCTTGCTCCGCGGGTATTCCTCGCTTTCGCGGGTAAATCACCTTACTCCGCGGGTATTCCTCGCTTTCGCGGGTAAATCACCTTACTCCGCGGGTATTCTTCTCCCTTTCGCGGGTAAATCACCTTACTCCGCGGGTATTCCTCGCTTTCGCGGGTAAATCTTCTTACTCCGCGGGTATTCCTCACCCTTCCGCGGGTAAATCTTCTTACTCCGCGGGTATTCTTCTCCCTTTCGCGGGTAAATCACCTCACTCCGCGGGTATTCTTCACCTTTTCGCGGGTAAATCACCTTACTCCGAGAGAAATCAAATAAAAGGAGGTATATGTGTTATACCTCCTTTTACGTAATCTTATTCTTCTAGACCTTTATTATTAAAATACTTTTTATATTTTCGGTAATAGTTTAGATTATTTAGCGTAAGCTTTACCCATCGCTTTGGATTCATATCTTGATTGAAGTAAAGTGAATTGGTGCACTTTCCTTCACGAATCAATTTTTGCGCTTCTAGTTTAAGCTTTTCGTTTGATGCGTATTTAAATAGCACACCTTTCGGAATAATCATCCATAAATGTTTATCCTCAACATATGTTAACTGTTGCTCAATATTTAACATATGGTCATCCGCTACATATTTCATTAAGTTATGACCACTTGCGGTTACATAATAGCTTGAGCGACCGTTACGTAAATTAATTTCAAATAACTTATATTGTTTATCGCGAATATCATACTTCATATCGAAGTTAGCAAAGCCCGTATAGCCGATATCTTCTAAAAAGTGGCGCACTTGATCCATCAGCGCTTTATCATATGTCGTTACGATTGCTGCATAACTACCAATTCCTTCAGGTGAATGCTCTTCCAAAATTGGGTTACCTAGGCACATTAGCTTCACTTTCCCGTCTTTTCCTACATATGCATTTAACACGCGCATATACGAATCATCACCAGGGATGAATTCTTGAATAATCATTGTATCTTGGTAAGTAGAGCTATAAATCGCTTTTAAGATAGCCGTTTTTTCCGCTTCATCATGTGCAACGAAGACCTTTTTCTTTCCTGGGAATTTACAAGCCCAATATTCCACTGAATTGGACGCTTTTAAAATAATTGGATAGTCAAATGGTGGTGTAAAGTCTTGATAGTTTTTAGCTGTAACTGTTGTTGTACCTGGATACTTAAAGTCGTACTTCTCACACATTTTATAAAAATTTTCTTTCAATAATATTTCATCCATTAATGACTCATCAATATAAGGTACTGTAAAGTGCTCCTGTAGAGCCGGTTTGTTTTTAATAATTAGTTTTGCATAATCATCGCCACAAGCAAGTAGCAGTAATTTTTTATCGGCGTATTGTTTTGCAACTTGTGCAAGGGCTGGTGCAAATACGTCTTGTTCATTTAAACGATCGATTTCTTGGAACTCCAATATATGGCTATCCTGTGTTGCTGTTAAATGTGAACGTCCTAATACAAGTGGCTTAATGCCATATGCTTCATAAAATGCTCGGGCCATGCCGTATGCATTCATATCTGATCCTAATAATACTGGTAAAAATGGTTGCTCCGTTGCCATCGTTATTTCAACTCTCTTTTGTGTTTTAGTATAGCTTTTAGTGTATCACATTTTCCAAAATGTTCACGAAAAAAAAGCCCCCATACGGAGACTTTTCCATTATTCATAATGTACTTTGTAATCATTGGATGTAATCCATTTCAATTTCATCGAGAAGATTCGCAGTAAGATGACATTTAATATAATTGGTAAGGCGATAAATAATGTAACAGCTACAGTGATTGTATAAGGTGTCCATCCGACTAAACTTAAATATTTCAACGGTCCCACAAAACCACCTAAACCGAAACCTGCACTGTATGGGGTACCTACGATTTCAAACAGACCTGCTAATGCCCCTAATATTCCCGCAGTAATAATCATCGGAAATGCTATTTTAGGTTTCATGAAAAAATTACGCATTTGAATTTTTGCTGACGCAACATGGGCAATGGCTGTTCCAATATTATTTGCTTTATAACTAGCAATACACATTCCGACGCCAGATGCACAAACACCAAGATTTGCTGCACCTGCACCGATGCCTGATAACATAATAACTGTCGCAACACCGATTGTAGAGATTGGTGAAATGATTAAGATAGAGAAGATCATGGCAATTAGCGAGCCCATTACAACAGGTTGTAATGTCGTTAAATGCTCAATTATCAGACCAACATAGCCTGAGCCTGTACGCACATACGGTAAAATGGCATTTCCGATTAAACCAGGTACGAACATAGCAAGTGCAGGCATTAAAAGAAGTGTAAAATCTTTCAGCTTATTTCCTAAAAATTGCACAAACAGTACAGCCAAAGCTGTCGTAATCCCGATATTAATTACCACACCAATACCGGCGATGGTAATGCCTGCATCCGGATCAATTGTATAGACACCGCTACCAACAAATGCAGCTAGTCCAACGCTACATGTTTGAACAGGCGTTAATTTAAAGCAAATACCTGTCATTACACCTATTACAACTGGCAATAGACTCATAGCTAAAACCGATGTATTTAAAATAATTTCTAACTGAGGTACGTAGGGAATAATTAATTTTAATATTTCTCCAACTAATGCGTTTGGAATTAAACAAACGACAATCCCCATACTCATACCGGTTAGTACATTATTAATAAAATTTTTCATTGTAGTTCATTTCCCTTCTGACAATATAACGCTCGTTGATGTTATCTCAGTATATTAATATTAGACTAATCGGTCAATATAAAATATTCAGAATATTGTATACCAATATCGGTAAACAGCATATTCCATCCATAGTCAGAAAGTAGTCGTTTACAACTAGCTGAAAACTGCACAAAAAATATCGGTGCCAGGCACATAAACAATTACAGCAAGATAAATAAAAAAGACTACAGGCAAGCGTCAAATCTTTCGCTTGCCTATAGTCTAGTTCACATGTGTGTCCTATGATTAAAATGTTATAACCGCTTGTCTACTGCGTTCTAACTTAGCAACCATTTCCTTACCTGTTTCATTCCATTTCACCATTCGATAATACGCATCATGGTAGAAAATAAAACTGTAGCCGTTTGCTAAAGCTTCTTTCATCATTCGTTCCTTGGCAAATACACTCGTCATCGGATAATCATCATATGCTAACACCCATAAAGGATTTTGATGCGCATGCGTTGGCATAATATCGGCCATATGTATCATGACCTCACCATTTTGTGACAACTTAATGATGGCATGTCCATCACTATGACCACCTGTGTGGATCATTTCAATGCCAGGAGCTACCTCTAAAGAGCTTTCGTACGTTTCAACTAAATGCTGTACAGGCTCCCAGTTTTCTTTCCAATACGTATTTTTTGAGCGAATATTTGGCTCACGCATTTCATCCCATTCAATTTGTGTTACATAGATTTTAGCATTTGGGAATGTAGGAACTAAAACTTCACCTTCCCATTGCGTTAGACCACCCGCATGATCAAAATGTAAATGTGTCATTAAGATTGCATCGATATCAGCGGTTGTTAGACCAAGCTCTTGTAAACTATCAGCTAGCGTGGATTCCTCTGTTACGCCATAGTTTCGTAGTTGCTTTTCATTTAATTTGTTAAAACCGACACCCGTATCAATAAGGTAATTTTTTTCACCATATTGAATTAAAATAGGCTCTGTTGGTAATTCAATTTGATTGTTTTCGTTTACTGGATATTTACGTGACCAAAGTGGTTTTGGTACTACGCCAAACATTGCACCGCCATCAAGGCAAGTGACACCCCCGTTTAGCCATGATAATGTCATATTGTGAAACTTTAACTGATCCATCCTTACTCCCCCTGCTATCTATTATTTTGTAATAAATTGCGATTCTAAGCGATAAATCGGCTGACCTTTAGCAGAAAATTTCTGCTCGTATTCTGTCATAATATTATCTTCTGGCATATTTGCATGTAGGTCGAGTGATACATACTTCAGTAACATACCATATTCAGACATACTAACTAACGAATACTCGAACAGTCCACGGTTGTCCGTTTTAAAATGAACTTCCCCGTTATCCACTAGAATCGACTCATATAATTTCAAAAAACCCTCATGCGTTAAACGACGCTTTGCATGGCGTAATTTTGGCCAAGGATCTGAGAAATTCAAATACACGCGGTCTACATCATTTTTTTCAAAGAATTTATTTAAATCTGCGCCATTTACTTTTAACAAACGTAAATTCGCTGGAGATTTAGCTTCAAGAATGTTTTCTAATGCGCAAACGATGACACTATCATAAAGCTCAATACCGATATAATTAATATCTGGATTTTGCAGAGCCATTCCGGTTACAAATTGACCCTTCCCAGTACCTACTTCAATGTGTAATGGGTGATTGTTGCCAAAAACCGCTTGCCAATTTCCTTTAAAGTCTTCAGGATTTGGAATAATCACCTCTGGATGATTTGTAATCATTTCCTCTGCCCAAGGCTTATTTCGTAATCTCAATTTTCTTCCTCATTTCTTAATAGTGAAATTATTGATTTTTTATAGTATAACGTAAAAACGTCATATTCGCATGATATTATTGCGAAATGACGTTTTTTGTTTTTTCTAATTTTATACATTTCCATGCTTGCTGTTGGATTGTACAGCGCACAATTGTATCCTGTCCAATTGCACCAATGTAGTTACCATCTGTATGACAATCAACGCTCTTTGCATGTACAACAATCTCAAATTGATTGCTTTGTAAAAAAGTTATTTCTCGGAAAGTTGTATGCTTCTCAAAAAAAACAGTAGCAAAAACTAGTAGTAGCTTCCATCTTGCAATATTATGAACAATGGTTAATTCAATTTTGCCGTCCAATGCATTAGACATAGGTGAAATTTTCATTCCTCCACCAAAATACGGTTGATTGCTCGTTGCTACAAACCATACATTCTGAAATTGCTGTGTTTGATTGTTTGCATAAACCGTTACATCGAAACAGGTAAAACGAAACAGGCCCCTAACTACTGCGGCAGCATAAGATAGTTTTCCTAATCCAATTTTATTAAAATAGTATTTTAGACGCGACTTATTAATATGCTTTGTGACATAGGCATCAAAGCCAAGCCCTGCATTATTGACGAATATTTCATCGTGCATGGTTCCTAGTTGAATCTTTCCTATATCTATCGAACGCTCAAGCATTTCCGTTTTGACGTAAGCTTCAATTTGTGTTGCATTTTGAAATGTTGGAAAATAACGTGCAAAGTCGTTACCAGAGCCTGCACTAATAACACCAATCACAACAAAATCATTATGTACAATGCCACTAACTACCTCATGAACGGTGCCATCTCCACCAACAACAATAATTAACTTTTTTATTTGCCCGTTTTGTGCCCACTCGCTCGCAATTTCTTGACCATGCCCCTCATATTGTGTCAGAGCGACTTGATAATCAATCGTTAAATGTCGTTGTAGTCTATTCCAAACAATTTTCCCTTTGCCATTCCCTGCACGCTCATTGACAATAAATAATACATGCATCTGTTAGTCCTCAGCTTTTGAAGGTGTCTGTTGCCAAATATCACGATTAAATGAAGTCGTTTGGACGTTATTTAAAATTGTTTGTGCAGCGCGGATTTGCATATGCTTCATAGGAGATGATACATTTCTTAAAGCATGCAACCATTCATTATAATTACGACGATCTACTAATCGAACGTTAAAAGATGAGCCTGGATAATCGAAATAGCCATTGCGTGTTAAAATAACTTTGCGAATCGGCATGTCGACTTGATCTTGCTTAAATAATTGAGTTAACACAGATTCCATTCTACTTAAATTAATCATTGGATTCAGTACTTTCGAATCTTTTGTGCCCACTTTTTTCTCCCAAAAACGGTCACTTCCACCTACATACACTGCTTGATTCTCTGCCTCAAGTACAGTAATACAAATACATTCTGTAGGTGACATTAACACAACATCTAGCTCAATTGGTGCCTTTCTCACTTGCAAAATAGGATAGTAAAAAACTAAATAATTATCTGGTAATTTTTGTAGCAATGTTCGTAACAAAGAATCACGTAAAAATCGAGGATCAACATATGATTTTTCTCGCAAAGTGGAACTCGCCCACTTCATTTGGAAATGAAAAAACTGATCTATAAACATTCGCTTCAACTCATGAATAGACTGAGGTGCGTACACTATATTCGGTTCAAATGATAAAGTTGTTTCTTCTTCAGGGATCATATCTTCGTCATTTGTCAAATCGTTTGTAACGTCCATTTGCTCAATATCTTCTTGCACGTCTTCTTTGTGTCGCCCTGCAAAAATCTTTTTAAAGAGTGAGAAGCGCTCTTTTTCTTCCAATACATCATTGTCTTTTTCATTCGCAGTATGCTGCCACTCGGTAATATCTTCGCCCAATTCCCATTGACGTTTAATTCGATCCCATTGGCTTTTCTTTAAACGTACAAATTGAGTTGGATATCTAGCTAAATCAATTTGATAACGTGAAATATAATCTTGTATTTTCACTAATTGTGCCATGTTTAGGTCACTCCAATCTTACTGCCCCATATCAAATTCGCCTCGTTACTAGTCGGTATCACCGTGATATCGACTAAAGGCGCTATCTTTTTTATTTTACATGACGTTTCAGGAGAATACATGCATATTTTGTTCTATAAAAAAGAGCTACCCTCCTAACTTGGCGAATAACCAAGTTTTAGGTAGCTCTTTTTAATCATTTATACAGATTAGGCATTAATTGAAATTGGTAATTTTGCCTCAAATGCTTTTTGCAATTTACGAGTCCATTCACCAGGAACACCTGCACCAATTTGCTGACCATCCACATCGATAACCGGTGTCACTTCAGATGAAACAGAAGACACAATAATTTCATCCATTGCTAATAAATCGCCTTTTGTCATCGGCTCTTCAATCACTGGTAAATTTATTTCAGCGGCACATTTTAATATAACTTGGCGTGTAATACCATTTAAGATGTAGTTATTTGCTGGGTGCGTATAAAGTTTACCATCTTTAATACCATAGACATTAGCAGAAGAACATTCTGTGATAATATCTCCACGGTGTAAAATGGCTTCGTAGCAACCTTTTTCAGATGCTTCTTGTTTCGCAAGTACCGCGCCAAGTAAATTTAAAGATTTAATATCACAACGTAACCAACGAACATCTTCAACCAATGTCGCTTTTACGCCTTTTTCGAAATTTTCAATTGAACGTTCACCAGTTTTAACATTACCTGTTAGCACTGCTGGTACGCTTGCATCCGGGAAAATGTGGTTACGAGAAGTTGTTCCACGTGTAATTTGGAAGTAAACATGACCTGTATTTAAATTATTTTTTTCGATTAAATCATGCAATAATTTGTGTAATACATCTTTTGTATAAGGAATAACAAGGCGAATTTTTTCGGCACTAGCATAGAAACGATCGATGTGCTCTTGTGCTGTAAACATATGCCCGTTATATACTTTGATTACTTCGTAAATACCATCACCAAATTGATAACCACGGTCTTCTGGTGAAATTGTAATAGATCCTTCTTCAACGATTTGGTCATTCCATAATGAGTATGCCATGTTTATACATCCTTTTCATTTTTAAGTTATTTTCACATTTTTAAGTACAATGATTCCCACTACACGATCAAGTAAGACCAGATGCAGTAAATCAAAGTAGATTTTTCAGTGAAGTGCTTGGCGTGTGAAGCTTCGTGATCTCTTTGGCAAGAAAACATTACGCTCTTAATGACACTTACTTCCCAGCCAGTTCTGCAATGGCTTCTGCATAAATAGCAGCAGCTTGTACTAATTTATCAACAATTACATATTCATCCGCACGATGCATGACATCTGGATCACCAGGGAAAAGCATGCCGAATGCCACACCTTTTTTCAAGACGCGTGCATACGTTCCACCGCCTGTTGAAAGTAAAGGTGTTTCGTTATCGCCCGTTTGTCGGCGATAAACACCAGCTAACGTTTGGATTAACGGATCATCCTCACTGACATAATGAGGTTTTGAGTTTTCTTGAACATCAAGTGAAAATCCTTTGTCTGCAGCTAATCGTTGCGCTTCTGTTATTTTGTCATCAAATGGATACGTTACAGAGTAGCGGAAACTAATAACAATGTTGCCACCTTGCGTTGCATCGTACGTTACAATACCAGGATTTAATGTTGTTTGTCCGGACATGTCATCTTCATATTGTAATGCTAGTGCATGACCATAATGATCCTGATGGAATACATCAACGATAAAATCGACAAATTGCTTACTTCCTTCAGTCGTTAACTCTTGTTGTAAAAATGCTGCAAGGTAAACAGCTGCATTGACACCTTTTTCAGGTTCCATTGCATGGGCTGCTTTTCCTTTGATAGTTATTATATAGTGAGAACCCTCCATTAATAAAGAGCCTTCTAGCTGATTTTTACTTAAAAATGTTTGAAAATTCTGTTCGAACGGTGAAGATACGAATTGAACTGTCGCTTTCGCAAAATCAGGTACCATATTTGAACGCTTTCCAGCATTAAATAGTAGTAGCTGTTCTTTCGTTGCATCCCCAATCTGCTTTTGGGACAACACAAGCGCAGCAATGCCTTTTTCGGCATTAATCAGTGGGAAATCCGCATCAGGAGCGAAACCGATTGTGGGCATTTCCTCGTTTTTAAAATAGTGGTCGACACAGCGGAAGCCTGTTTCTTCATCTGTTCCGATAATCATACGCACACGTTTGTTTAATTGAATACCTGCATCTTTTACAAGTTTCATTGCCATCCATGCAGCAACTGTTGGGCCCTTATCGTCAATAGCACCGCGCGCAAATAATTTTCCATCTGCAATCGTGCCGCTAAAAGGTGGGTACGTCCAGTTTGATTCATCACCTACAGGGACAACATCTACGTGACATAAAATACCCAGTAACTCTTCACCTTGGCCCATTTCAATATGTCCAGCATAATTATCAACATTTTTTGTTTGTAACCCTTGTGCTTTCCCTTTCGCTAACAACCATTCCAATGCCTTTAACGGTCCTTCACCAAAAGGCACATCCGCAGTTATTGTTTTTTCATCCAGTACACTATTAATTTGCACAAGCTCTTGCAACTCTTGAATTAATTCATCTTGTCTTTCTTTTGCAACCTGTAACCAATCCATCCTATGTACCTCCTCCATTTTATAATAAGATTATTCTACTCTTTACTAAAAAAAATTCAATCATCTTTCTAACTATCATTTTCTTATCTTTCCTTTACACTACCACATATAGCATCTTTTTCACTAATCTCCACAAAATACAGCGCAAACTTTATGAATTAATTGTAAATTTCCACGCCATTCACTAGAAAATCACATCATTATTCTATATAATAGAGTTATCAGAATTATTTGTTCTGAACATAAAATTAGAAAAGGGGATGTCTAAGGCAGCTACTTAATAGCCTCAGTGCACTCCGCACATATTGTCGTCCGCTAGTCTTTGCCAAGTGAATTAAGATGAAGGAGTGGTTCATTTATGAAACCAACTACTGATCGAATGCTTAATCGTATTAAAGATGTGTACATGTTTATTTTAGACAAAGGAACCGTGTCTACACAGGATTTAGTCGAAGAGTTTAGCATCACTCCTCGCACCGTTCAAAGAGATTTGAACGTGTTAGCCTTTAACGATTTGGTGATGAGTCCAAGTCGAGGCAAATGGACAACGACGAGTAAAAAAGTAAAATTGACGTCTTAGTTTTTGCGCACTTTGCGTAAAGCATTTTTGTATGGAAAAAGAATGACCTTTCGTCGGGGTCATTCTTTTTTTCTATTTACAAAGCACTTTATTATCCGTTACACTCGAAACATTCTACATGTTGAGAGGAGGATAATTCTATGAAACTTCCCAAAATGTTTCATCCACTTGTTTGGATTATTTTAGGTGGAACGATTTTCACACGCGTTGCAAGCTTTATGGCAATGCCTTTTTTAGCTATCTATTTACATAACGAAATTGATGCCTCCCCTTTACAAATAGGATTAACCATTGGTATCGCGCCACTTATTTCTACAGTAGGTGGATTTTTCGGCGGTTACTTAACAGATCGCTTTGGTCGAAAAAGTATTATTTTACTTACGATCCTCGTATGGAGTATTGTGTTCTTTGGTTTTGCAACAGCGCATACAATTTGGTTTTTCGTCATTCTAAATGCGTTGAACGGGTTATGTCGCTCCTTCTTTGAACCTTCTACACAAGCTTTAATGATTGACTTTACTCCTGCTGATAAACGAAAACGATTGTTTTCATTGCGTTACACAGCCATTAATATTGCCGCAGTCATAGGACCACTTATTGGTGTATATATCGCGACATTATCTAGTCCTAGCGTACCGTTTATGTTGACAGGCGCTATGTACATTGTTTATGCCATATTTTTATTTTTCGTGTTGAATCGTTACAAAATGCAACAGCAAAAGGCGATGGTTCATACAAAAGTGCTACAAACCTTTACAATTCTTTTAACAAACCGTGTACTGCTAAGCTTTATTTTCGGCGCAATCTTAATAAATATTGGCTACTCGCAATTCGACTCAACACTTCCTCAGCTTATTGAGCTCAAAATTGAAGATGGAGCCAAGCTCTATTCGCTACTGATTTCGTTAAATGCTGCGGTTGTACTTTTACTGCAATTACCGATTAGTATTTTTTCAGAGCGCTTCACATCTACAACAATACTGCTTATCGGTATTTTATTCTTTGCTGTTGGGCTCACATTATTTGGCGTATCTACAAACTATCCGTTGTTTATTTGTGCAATGGTTCTTTTTACAATTGGTGAAATATTTACTTTCCCAACAATGAATGTCATGATTGATGAAATTGCGCCAGAGACCCAAAAAGCTACATATTTAGGTGCGGCACAATTTAAAAATTTAGGCGGTTTTATTGGTCCTATTATAGGTGGCTGGCTGTTAACACATTATATTGATACAATGTTTATCGTCATTGCTGCCCTTGTTTTATGTAGTTCCCTATTTTATCGACCCAAAACACAATAAAGAAGCACGAGACAAGTAGGCTGCCTACTGGACTCGTGCTTTTACTTATAACCGTTGTAAAACTACGTTGATTGATTGTATTTTTCTTCTGTTGAAGCTACTTCATGATAACTAGTATATTGGTCCTTACCTGCTTTTTTCGACTGATATAAAGCCTTATCTGCTCGTTCAAATAAACTTAACTCGGATTCATTTGACTTTTCACAAATTACGCCACCCATACTAACAGAAATAACCGACCATTTATGATTCTCTACATTTTTTAATCTACGGATTTTCTCCAAAATCGCACTTGCTACTTGTACCATATGTTCATTGTTCGTATCATATAGGACAATTGCAAATTCATCTCCACCAAATCTTACAACGAAACCTTCTGTTCTTACGACGTCTTTTAAAATTTTAGCTGTTTCAATAAGAATCCTATCTCCTTCAGCATGTCCAAATCGATCATTTACTTGCTTAAAGTTATCTAAATCTATTAATAATAAACCAGGCGTATTGGCTTTTCTTTTTTTCAATAATTTATCCATTTTGCTAATGTATGTAGCACGATTATATACATTTGTTAGTGGATCATAGGTTGCAAGATGTATCGTTTTAGAAAATAGCCTATTAATAACAACTAACATAATTAACGCTGTTACTAATGCAATCATTAAAACATACCAAAACTGTTTTGTGTTATTGGCAAGTGCAGTTAACTCTGTACGATTGCCATATTTAACATAGACTACCCGTTTTGTTGAGGCACCACGCACCGTCTCTGCTTCATACGGTAAAAAACGATAGGTTTCGATATAGCCATCGTCTAAAATTTGCTGATATTCAGCAGGCTTCATCGTTTGTAGTGCAGTCTTAAAATGATCCTGGAATTTTTTTGTTTGATTTTTCACAGTTACCCGAGTGGATTCGGTGTCCGAGAAAAAAACACCGTTTGCACTAATCGTTCGAACATCCAGTAAGTCATTATACTTTTCAACTAAATACGCAGCGGTTTTTCCAAAGTTAAAAGTTTGAAAGACAGGGACTTCATTTAATTCCAAACCGAGCTCTAATAAGTATTTTTTATCAGGCGTTGCTAAATAACTAAATTTACGGTACTCACCAGTAGTGGTCGAAATATCTATCCCATCTGTAAATAATTGCCCACTCTCTCTACGTTCATCCAATAATGCCGAAAAATTTTTACAGCAAAGCGAAAAATTTAGACCTAAATCTTTTGGAAATGTAGTATAAATTACCGTATTTGTTTGATCCAATATGTATATATCCATACCATGTTGACTTTTCATTTGTTGTAAGTTCCAAGTGTCTATTTTTGGATTTTGCTTATAATAAGTAGCTAATGCTCTTAACTCTTTTTCCATCTGATCCGAAATGTTTTTATCAAAATAAAAGTGCGCATTATCTACAGTTTGCATATCTGCAAGAATATGATTTTCAATTAATGTTCGATTACGAGCTTCTTGTGTTTCAATATTTGTCACAAGAATTTGTCTGTTGACATAAGAAATTACAGCAACAAGTATTAATGCAAAGGCAATTAAAGATATTAATAATTTAATCCGTAGTTTTTTCATTAACATGTCCTCTACTCATCTTCACTATCTTTTTTTGAACAAAAAATATTTCCGGTACGTCAAGCCTCTCCCACGTTATTTTATTGATATATCATATTATACAGTTAATGGGACAAACATGTATAAAAAAATCCTCGATACTAAAAGTATAGCATCGAGGATTTTCTTTACTCTCTATTTTGTAAGCCTGCTAATTCTTCTGGCGTTAACTCGCGATATTCACCTAATGCTAAGCTTTCATCAAGTTGTAAGCTCCCCATAGAAAGGCGTTTTAAGTAGATGACACGTTTACCTACTGCTTCAAACATCCGTTTTACCTGATGGAATTTACCTTCTTGAATCGTCAATTCAATTTCTGATTGCGGAGCAGATTTCAGAATAACAAGCTTGCCTGGCTTTGTTACGTAGCCATCATCTAGTTCGACACCACGCGCAAATTGTTCTCCATCATCTTGCGTAACAATCCCCTCTATTTTAGCATAGTACACCTTAGGTACATGCTTCTTTGGAGAAAGTAAGTTATGGGCCAAAACACCATCATTCGTTAATAGTAACAAGCCCTCTGTATCTTTATCTAAACGACCGACTGGGAATGGTTGAAAATGTTGATGTAGTGGGTCTAATAAGTCAATGACAGTTTCATCTCGTAAATCTTCTGTAGCAGAAATAACACCTGGTGGCTTATTCATCATGTAATACACAAACTCTGTATATACAACACGTTCACCGAATACGACAACACTTTGCTGTTCTGGATCAACATGCATTGCCGCATCTTTTACATACGTGCCATCAACAGAAACGGCCTTTTGTTTTAGGAGTTGCTTAACTTCCTTTCGTGAGCCATAGCCCATATTGGCTAATAATTTATCTAAACGCATTGTTCCTCCTATTTAAACCCTAATTTACTTGTAATTCGTGTTATGCGCTCACCAAGTAGTTTTTGTGCTAAACCTAAGCGTAACGACAAATAGCCATAAACAGCAGCACCCACTGCTGCACAAATAACAGAATAGACAAGCGCCGAGAATTTACCATCCACTGGACCCATTACAAGTTCTAATAGCTTGTGAACGATTATAACGCTGACAGCCATTGCAGCTGTTAAAAGTGAAATAAGCATAACACGACGTATAACCATTTCTGATTTATAATTAAGCGTTTTTCGAAGCACTAGCAAATTAATAATAATTGATACACTATAACCAATCGCTGTTGCTAAAATAGCTCCGTCCGCTTCTAGCCAACGAATAAACGTTATGTTAAGGGCTAGCTTTACTAAAATACCTGATAGTAGACTGAAGACAATCCACTTTTGGAAGTCAATACCTTGTAGCAGCGCGGCAGTAACTTGGAACAACGCAAATAAAATTGCCACTGGTGCATAATGAGCTAAAATCGTTGCACCCATTTCGCTTTCAGAGTAAAGCATAAAGTAAATTTCATTCGCTAATAATGAAATGCCCACAACTGCTGGTAATGTAATGAAAATTAAAATTTGATACGTTTTATCCATCGCATGACGTAACGATAAATACTCACCTTGTGTAAAATATTTTGTTATCGTTGGTACTAACGCCATTGAAAAACTTGTTGCTAACATAACTGGAATAATGACTACTTTATGTGTTGTAAAGTTAATCATCGATAAATATTCATCTGTTACTTTGGCTAAACCAATGGAACTCATAGCGCCATTAAATGTTAACATATCCACTAATTGAAATAATGGATTAGCCACCCCTACAAATACCATCGGAATGGAATACGTTATCACTTCTTTATAAATATCCGACATTGGTAGCTGGGTAGACGTAATACTTTGACTACGTAATAAATTAAATTCAGGTTGATATTTTTTCCAGTAGTAATAGAGCACCATTAAACCACCAATTGCCCCGATAAATGCTGCAAATACCGCAAAGGACACTGCTGTTTCAGGTTTACCCTTAAAAACAACAACCACTAAGAAAGAACCACCTAATAAAACAACAATTCGGACAATTTGTTCCACCAACTGCGAAACTGCTGTTGGTTCCATTTTGTCATAGCCTTGAAAAAAGCCACGCCATAAACTCATAAATGGGACAACAATAAGCGCAAAGCTTACCCAACGAATTACAGAAGCAATTTGCTCGACAGTAAATTTCTGTTCATCGCTTTTAATAACAAGTTCACCAATCGGTGTTGCCAATATAAAAAGAGCAGCAAAGGACACCATACCCGTTATCATCATAATAAGGATGCCCGACTTCATCAGCTTGCGTCCTGATTGATAGTCTCCTAATGCATTATATTTAGAAACAAATTTCGATACAGCAATCGGTGCACCTGAAATGGCTATTGCGAGCATGATTGAGTAAGGAATATATGCATATTGATACAGCGCAATATTTTCCTGCCCAACAATCGCATAAAAGGGAAAAATATAAATTAATCCAAGCACCTTAGATAAAAACATCCCTAATGTTAATATCGCAGTACCTTTCATTAAATTGGACATCGTATCCATCCATTCATTAGTAAAATCAAGCTTTTTATAAGTGATGTAATAGCATCACTTTTCAAACATTAAAACAAGTAAACCAACTGTTATCTTAACATATTTACAAGAGAACAGATGTAAAAAACACTGAAAAGTTTTTGAAATCCTCAATTCTCCGTATATTAGAACAAATTGATATTCATTGTCTAGTATATTTCCAAAAAAATAGCGGTTCAAAAAATCTACTAGATTCTTTGAACTGCTACTTCTGTGTTACATATCAACAAAGAATTGTTTATACCATACTAAGAACACATACGCTGTCCAAATATAGCGACCACGATTAGCTTTGCCTTCATAATGTTCATCTAAATAACCAACTAGTTGCTTCGTATCGAAAAATTCGTTGGCAAAGTCAGTTGTAAACATGTCCTTCACCATATTATAGTACTTTTCTTCACGCAACCAGTGGCGAATTGGCACTGGGAAGCCAAGCTTCGGACGCTTTGCCCACTCTTCTGGTAATTCCTGATGTGCCGCTTGACGAAGGACATATTTCGTATCAATATCATTGACACGATATCTTGATGGAATATTTTTAGCTAGCTCCATTACTTCTTTGTCTAAAAATGGTACACGTAATTCGATAGAGTGCGCCATACTCATTTTATCTGCCTTTAACAAAATATCTCCAGGCATCCATAAATTCAAATCTAAATACTGCATTTTCGTAACATCATCATCACCAGGTACTTCATCATAAATACGTTTCGTAATTGTTTGAACAGATGGTCCGTTTTTGTATGCTGGTTTTAAGACATTTAATGCATCATCTTCATCCCATACAACCGCTTCACCAATAAAGCGTTCCTCTACCGTTTGTCCGCCTTTTACTAAGAAATGCGTATATTGGTTTTTAGGTAATGCTTCTGCTATACCTCGTAATGCTTTACGTAGACCAAATGGTACTTTCTCGTATTTTTTCATTCGACCAGAGTTTTGGTACCACGAATAGCCTCCAAAAATCTCATCCGCACCTTCACCAGAAAGTACTACTGTTACATCCTTCGCCGCTAGCTCCGATAGGAAGTAAAGCGGTACAGAAGATGGGTTCGACTGCGGCTCATCCATATGCCATTGAATTTTCGGCAAAGCTTCAAAACACTCATCCGCTGTAATATATTTACGCTCGTTTTGAATATTTAATGTATCCGATAAATCCTTTGCTAAGTTTGTCTCATTGAACATATCTTCATAGTCAGAAAAACCAACAGAGAATGATTTATCAGGACGTAGCAATGATGTAATATAACTAGAATCAATACCGCCAGACAGGAAAGAACCAACCTTTACATCACTAATTTGGTGGGCATCTACTGACTCTTTTACTGTTGAACGAATATCTTCCACATATTTTTCAATCGGCGCTTCTTTCGCATGGAATTTTTTATCCCAATATTGGACAATTTGTTTTTGTCCATTTTTAATGACCATATAGTGCGCTGGTGGTAATTTAAATACACCTTTAAAGAATGTTTCGTCCATTGAAGAATATTGGAACGTTAAATAAGGACGTAATGCATTTTTGTTTAATTCTTTAATGAATGCTGGATGAGGCAAGAAAGATTTAATTTCTGACCCAAAAATAAATGTTCCATCCGTTGTGTTTTCAGTGTAGTACAAAGGCTTAATACCAAAGCCATCACGCGCGATAAATTGTAAATCATTCTTTTTGTCCCAAATACAGAATGCGAACATACCGCGAAGCTGTTTGACAAATTCTACACCATACTGCAGATAGCCGAAAATTAACACTTCACTATCCGATTTTGTTTTAAATGTATGACCCTTTTCTTGTAGGTCCTTACGCAACTCTTGGAAATTATATATCTCCCCATTGAAAACAAGCACAATGTTGCCATCTGGGCTATAAAGAGGTTGATTTGCCACGTCTGATAAGTCAATAATGCTTAAACGACGGAAACCTAACGTTACTTTATCGTCACTATGAATACCACCACTATCTGGCCCACGGTGAATAATTGTATTCATCATATTTTCAATTGTTTGGTGATGATCAATCACATTTGTTCCATTAATATAGCCAATAAATCCGCACATCTATTTTTCACCTCATAATTTAGTGCATAACCTCTATCATCATAGCACGAAAAGCCGTTCATTTCATGCTGTCATTATAGATAAAAAATTATAAAGCACTTTATTATAATTTTCAATGTAAACTAGCCGCCCTCTATATAGACTTCATGTATAATAGGAAAAGTTCCTAATAATGAAAAGAAAGTGAGTTCACATATATGTATGATGTAATCGTTATCGGTGGTGGCCCCTCTGGATTAATGGCCGCCATCGCAGCTGGAGAACGAAAAAAGAAAGTTTTACTTCTCGAAAAAGGGACAAAGCTTGGGAAAAAGCTTGCAATCTCTGGTGGTGGTCGATGTAACGTAACAAACAGACTACCTGTTGAAGAAATTGTTAAACATATTCCTGGCAACGGTCGTTTTTTATATAGCCCCTTTACTGTTTACAACAATGAGGATATTATTGCCTTTTTCGAAGGTCTAGGTGTTGCATTAAAAGAAGAAGACCATGGTCGTATGTTCCCTATGTCCAACCGAGCGCAAGATGTAGTCGATGCATTAATTCGTCAATTGCAACGACTACATGTTGAAGTAAGGTTAAATACACCCGTTAACAAGTTATTGATGGATGATGAAAAGATTCTTGGTGTGCGCTTAGAAGATGGAACAGAAGTACGCTGTAAGGCTGTTATTGTAGCAGTTGGAGGCAAGGCAGTGCCACAAACAGGTTCAACAGGTGATGGCTACCCTTGGGCCGAGCGTGCTGGACATAATGTGACAACACTCTTTCCAACAGAAGTGCCCGTTTTATCAAAAGAGGAGTTTATTCAAACGAGAGAGCTACAAGGACTAGCATTACGAGATGTTGCGGTATCCGTTCTCAATAAAAAAGGTAAACCACTAATAACACATCAAATGGACATGCTCTTTACGCATTTCGGATTAAGCGGCCCTGCGGTATTACGCTGTAGTCAGTTTGTCGTCAAGGAGTTAATGAAAACGGGTTATGAACCTGTCACAATGCGTATCCAAACGCTTGTAGATTTCAATGAGGAAACATGTCTGCAATATTTAAATAAGCTTATAAAAGAAGAACCGAAAAAAGCAGTGAAAAATGTTTGGAAAGGCGTCGCACCAGAACGCTGGCTGCTATTTTTATGTGACCGTGCAAATATTGATGTTCAAATGACTGGCATTGAATTATCGCAAGAAAAAATTCGCGCGCTAGCACAATTACTAGTCAATTTCACAATGACGGTTAGCGGTACGCAATCACTCGACAAAGCATTCGTTACAGGTGGAGGCGTTTCTGTGAAAGAAATCGAACCAAAAACGATGGCGTCTAAGAAAAAGGCTGGTTTGTTTTTCTGCGGAGAAATATTAGATATTCATGGTTACACAGGTGGCTATAATATTACGTCTGCACTTGTGACAGGACGAATTGCAGGAATGAACGCCGCATTCGAATGACCCGATTCACTTTGAACAACTTAGAATAGACGAGTTGATAGTAGCAATGGTAGGACTTTTGTGGGAACAGCACACAAAGTAAGCCGCGCGTTAGCGAGAGTTGCGGCTTACTGTGCTAAGCGGAAAGCACCGCCGAAGCGGACATCAACGGGGCATAACAAAAAAGTGTTAGATTGATAGCAGTCAATCTAACACTTTTGCATTTTTGTCCCTACTTTATTTTAACTTTCGTTAGACAAATAAACCTCTTCATACGGTTGGATTATGACAAACCCTTCGCCGGAGAAAGCCATTTGAATCGATTCACCGCTGCCACGTCCAATAAATGTACGGAAGCTAATGTCTGTTTTAAATTCAGGTGTTAAATTACCTGACCATGCAACTGTAGCATGAGGATCTGTATAAACCGTTTCACCAGGCTTCACCAATAACGTCAACGGCTCAAAATGTGTTGTAATAGCTACTTTACCGCTTCCTTGTAGCGTTACATTAAACAGTCCGCCAGACATAATACCAGCCATTTTACGCATTAATTGAATGTCCCAATTAATACTTGGTTCAAATGCCAGCAAGTCATTCCCGTTGACACAAATACTTTCATCCTTTAAATCAAAAATAGTCACTTTTTTCCCTTGATCAGCTAAATAGAGACGCCCTTTTCCTTTTGCTTTCATAAGTTGCGTCCCTTCGCCTGTTAATGCTTTTTTAAACATTTTGGAAAGGCCATGCTCTAAAACACGTTCCCGCTCAAACTTAATGTCGCCTATGTATGAAATCATAGCCCCCATTTTTGACCAGACTTCACCATCTAAATTAACCTCTAATACACGCTCTGTTTCTAACTCAAAATATTCGTTCTCATAATCATCTTGTTGCGTTTTCTTAATGAATTCATTTAATGAATACTTTCCCATATCGTCCGCCTCCTTTATACCCTTATATACGTTAATTGCCATGAAAAGATTCACCATTCTTTGTCACAGTCCACCACTACAGACATATAGCACTTTATATACTATTATTTTGATTATTTTTATAGTAAATTGCTGTCACTTATAAATAGAATAACGTTGCAAAATTTCTCTTTTAGTAGCAAAATCACTTTATTTACCATAATCTTATTGACATCAAACATGAGCTGTTATATGTTAGACGAAGATTAATCAAGTGTTGTATAACAATTGCTACAAATAAAAAACCGCATTAGCGTCATATGCGAAATGACACTAATACGGCTATACTTTTCAAGTGCGAATTGAAAGTAAAAATTATCGTGTAGCGGAGACGTCTCCAACCTTTTGCTCTGCTGTTTTTAACGCAGTTTGTTTACGCACATCTGCACGTAGCGTTAACGAAATAATTAAGGAAATGGCAATTAAACCTGCAAATACATAGAATACAGGAATGTAACTATCATAAGCATTTTTAATAGCGCTCACTAGAAGTGGACCAAAAACGCCACCTAAAGACCAAGTTGTTAGTAAATAACCGTGGATAACACCAAGTTGCTTCGTACCAAATAGATCACTTGCGAATGCAGGTAAGTTTGAGAAACCGCCACCATAACAACTAACTACTAAGAAAATAAGTGCTTGGAAAATAATAACGTTTGTCGTATGTGGCAATACGATAAATGTAATAAGTTGTGCTGTAAAGAATATTACAAAGACGTTTGAACGACCAATATAATCTGACACAGCAGCCCAAATTAAGCGACCACCACCATTGAATAATCCCATAACGCCTACCATTGCTGCAGCACCTGCAACTGATAAACCTACAATTTCCTGCGCCATCGGAGATGCAACAGAAATCATCATAATACCCGCAGTTACATTGACTAAATGCATGGACCATAACATCCAGAAATGCTTTGTTTTCACAGCTTCACGAGCTGACATTACTGCTAAATCTTTTTTCACTACATCCTTGCCTTTTTCTGCTGCCGCTTTCATATTCGCAGGCATAAAACCTGGTTTTGGCGGCGCTATATAAGAAGCCCCTAAAATCATTAACGTGAAGTAACTTGCCCCTAAAATAAAGTAAGTTGTAGAAATTCCGACTGCTTCCATTAAGTTTGCTGCTACCGGTGCAGTAATTAATGCTCCCGATCCAAATCCTAATACAGCCATACCTGTAGCTAAACCACGACGGTCTGGGAACCATTTTACTAATGTAGAGACAGGTGCGATATAACCAATCCCCATACCTAAACCACTAAGTAAGCCGTAAGTTAACCAGTATAAAGTGACAGAATCCATAGAGATTGCCACACCTGCACCAGCTTGTCCTGCTCCAAACAGCACTGCTGCTACCATAGCCGATTTACGCGGACCCATTTTTTCTACTAAACTACCAAATAGCGCTGCTGAAAAACCAGCAAGCCCCATCATTATTGTAAAGGCTATCGTAACCTTTGTTTCACTCCATCCCATTTCTGTGACAATCGGCAGCTTGTATACACTGTATGCATAGGCTCCACCAATGGAAAGGTGAATAGCGATTGCAGATAATGCAATTAACCATCTATTTTTATTCATAAATTCTCATTTCTCCCCTCTTTTGCTACCTGTGAAAATTCTATGAACGTCCATGTAAAACAATTTACCACTTATAATTATTCGAATGCAAGATGTTTTTCTAAAAAATATTATTTCTCCAAAAAGTTTTCGACTAGTCAATGCATATCAAAAACATCGAAATCCTTACAGTCCCTAAGAAAAAAGGCGTTTATCAAACAATTTCACCAACATATTTTAGCTATTATTATTTTTCTACCGTACTTATTTACGCTAAATAAATTATTTTAAAATAGTTAAATTTGTGCATATTTTCACATATCAAGCCATGTATTCTCCTACGCTGCCACTAGATTCAAAACCACTAGACGTAAAGGGTTAGAAAATACAAATAATTGATAGACAGAAATATTAAGAACAAAAGAGAATTTTAAAACCTTATCGAAGCAAATTTTCTTTGCGCAAAAGAAATCAAGCTATCACAACATATGTAAACTCCTCCAGTAAGCATTTAAAATGTAAATTAATTTACACAAACGACTTGTATAACGACCTTTTCAAGATAAATTACCTATTATTTTTTATTATTCAAATATAAATTTTTTGATTTACCGAAAACACGTTACAAATAATAGAACAACAAAACCTTCATAGCACTTCCCACTTTTTTCATTTTTTCTCAGAGAACGTATATGTAAATTGTTATAGTACACCATTGAAATGAATACTTTTAAGCTGAATTGTATTACAACAAGCTATTCTTTTATGTTACTTTATTATAGAATGATAGTCCTAGTTCTAGTTAGAAAAATAGGTGTGCTACTCTACATAATCACTGCGCTTACTTAGCGAAATCTTCAATAACAGAGGTGATGAAATGATAAAAGGCTGCCATTTTAGCATTCCTTTTACATACTTATGAAAAACATATCGTTGCGACTAAAAATGTTTATCTTTTCGTTCATAATTGTTATTTTTTCTATCACGACGAGTGGTGCAATTATGATTCATAATCTAGCTGGCGCTTTGGAAAAAGAATTCGGTGCCCGTGCAATAGCTATAGCACGAACGGTTTCGCAGCTGACAGACGTACAAAAAAATGTAGGCACAAAAGAGGGGTTTGAAGTTATTCAACCCATTGCGGAACGTATCCGATTAACAACGGATGTTGATTACATTGTGATCATTGATATGAAACGTATTCGATACTCCCATCCATCTGAAAGTAAGCTAGGTACCGTTTTTGAAGGTGGCGATGAAATAGAAGCTTTTTCACAGCATGAGTACATATCAAAGGCGCACGGTGTCCTTGGCTATTCCATACGAGCATTCGTACCAATAATGAATGAGGAAGGTACAAAACAAGTTGGCGTTATTACTGTTGGGCTACTGGCACCAAAATGGTACAACCTTTTAGACCAATATCAATTTGATATTTTAGTCTCTCTTTTTTGGGGGCTCGTAATTGGTTTAGGTGGGTCTGTATGGGTTGCTAACCATTTAAAACGCCAAACATTGAATTTGGAACCTTATGAAATCGCTCGGCTAGTAGAAGAACGCTCAGGCATTATTCAAGCGATGGATATTGGTATTTTGGCGACTGACGAAAGCGGGAATGTAACATTTATTAACCGATTAGCTAGGCAATATACGCATTTCTTTGGGCATAAAGTTTCCAGAAAAGCATTATTTAAAAACACTTGGCTGGCAGAGGATACTATTCAACAGCACGAAATCTATCGACCACTGTTAATGTTCGACCAAATGTATTTAGTTCGAACATTTCCAATTCGGATTATGGAGCAAAATGCCGGATATCTCATCATGTTAACCGACCGCAAAGAAGCAAATATGCTTGCCGAAGAATTAACGGGTATTAAAATGCTTGTCGATTCTTTGCGTGCACAGCAACACGAATATATGAACCGTCTCCATAGTATTGCAGGGCTTATCCAATTGGAACGAAATGATGATGCATTAAGCCTCATTATCGATGAAATTACAGATGAAGAGGAAATCATTCAAAGCTTGCATGATAAATTTCAAGACTATTCAATTCAAGGCTTATTGCTTGGCAAATACTCACGTGCTAAGGAACTAGGCGTTGAACTAACAATTGATGAAGATTCCAACCTTGTAGATTTTATGAGTGGTTTATCGTGTGGTGACATTATTACCATTATCGGCAACTTACTGGACAATGCAATGGAAGCTTGCTTCGAATGTCTACATAAAGATGTTCACTTAACGATTATTGGGGATAAGCACTTTTTAATTATAGAAGTGCAGGACAGTGGGAAAGGAATAGAAGGCATACCACAGCGTATTTTTGAATACGGATTTAGTACGAAACAAAAAGATGGACACGGTATTGGACTTGCACTTGTCAAACAAATTGTCGAATCCAATAAGGGGACGATTCAAGTAGAATCCACTGTTCATGTTGGTACAACAATTACAATTAATATAGGGGTGATGGACGAACAATGAGCAAACTCACAGTTTTTATCGTAGAAGATGATCCAATGGTGCTTGAGGTTAACAAAGGGTTTTTAAATAAAATGACTGGTTTTCAGCTTATCGGAGAGGCTGTCAACGGACGTGATGCCTACGAAAAAATCATTATTCAAAAACCTAATCTCATTTTACTTGATATGTTCTTACCAGATATGACGGGAATGGAATTGTTTTTAAAAATTCGGGCGCAGCGTATTCCATCCGATATTATTATGATTACAGCCGCTCGTGATGCACCTACTGTACAAGAATCCCTTCGACTTGGTGCAATGGATTATCTCATAAAACCATTTCGTTTTGATCGCTTCGAAAAAGCTTTACAACAATATCGAAACGCTACAAAAAGTTTACTAAGCACCGCGACAATTAACCAAGAGGATATTGATCAGTGGTTAGGCATCCAGCACGAAATGCTTGAACTGCCTAAAGGCTTGAACAACATTACAATGGAACAAATTTTAGGTTACTTAACAACACTTCAGGCACCTATTACTTCTGAACAGCTTGCGCAAAATGTTGGCATGGCGAGAGTAACTGTCCGCAAGTACCTAGACTTTTTAGCAACAAAAGGTACTGTGCAAATCGAATTAAAATACGGAGCTGTTGGACGGCCTACAAAATACTATTCCATTAAATAATGGCATCCTGCGCAATTTCTCCACGTTTGTGATTACTAATAGCAAGAAATAAGAATCTGCTCGCTTTTTGTGGGTAAGCAACAAGCATAGCAATATCCACGTTCTCTTCAGGATTTTGCTATGCTATCGTTTCCCATACAAGACGTGCAGATTCTTTTCTTTTGAGAAGTTTTTTAGCATTAAAGCATTTCAATTCACTTACTTACACATAAGAAAAAAAGCACGCAATCTGTTTTGTAACAGTTTATTAAAATAATAAATTGTTATATACCATAAATACCAAAATGTTCATTAATACCATAATATTGAGTATTTCAATAAATACAATACAATAAAAAGCGTTCACATCTTCAATAGATTAGAGGTGAATTTATATGTGGCGCAATCGTATTCTCAAACAATTTGTGAGCGTTCTCATTTTACTGACAGTGCTGTTAGTTTCCTGTCAGCAACAAGACTACCCTACAGACAATGAGCAATTAAGTCATGAAGAACAAATTGTTATTCGCTTTTCACATGTAGTTGGTGAAAACACACCAAAGGGAATGGCGGCAGTAAAGTTTGCCGAGCTCATTAAACAACGAAGTAATGGTCATGTAGAAATTCAAGTCTTTCCAAATGGTGTTCTTTATAAAGACGGTGAAGAAATGAATGCGCTTTTACGTGGCGATATTCAAATGATTGCACCAGCCATTTCAAAAATTACTACACTCGTTCCCGAATGGTCAGTGATGGACCTACCCTATGCATTTAAAAATGCTGAGGAAGTACATTCATACATTGATAGTGAAGTGGGTCAATCATTAATGAAGAAATTAAATGACCACAATCTGTTTTCAATGGGTGTTTGGGATAGTGGATTCAAACAATTGAGTAATAGTATCCGCCCTATCCAAGATGTCTCTGACTTAAAAGACTTACGCATGCGCATCATGCCAAGTGATATTTTAGCAGAACAATTTTTAAGTGTTGGTGCCTATCCAAAACGCATAGATTTCAACACGGTCTTCCATCAACTACAAAAAGGCAATGTAGATGGACAGGAAAATACTTTAACAAATATTACAAGTAAAAACCTCCATTCCTTACAAGACTACTTAACTATTAGTAATCATGGTTATTTAGGTTATTTGCTACTGATGAACAATGAGTTCTGGCAATCCTTACCGAAGGATGTTCAAACATTGCTTATTGAAACGCTTGCAGAAGTACAAGAATGGGAATGGCAACTGGCAGAAAATCTCACAGCAGAACGTTTGCAAGAAATGGAAGCTTGTAGTTGTATCAATATTCATTACTTTACAGATGAAGATGTTCAGCAATGGGAATCTGCATTTCACCCAGTGTATGAGTATTACGCAAATAACTATAGCAAGAAATATATACTGGCACTGCCAAAAAACCAATCACGTCATTAACTTGGGTTTAAAGGGGATCCTTTTAACTATAATCAAAACTTTAAGGGGGATTTGACATGAAAAAATGGCTTCTTATGTCACTGATGGCTGTGCTTGTACTAGCATTAGCCGCGTGTGGTGGCGACAAAAAAGAAACAGCCTCTGCTCCAGCAGCTGAAGGAGATGGTGGTTATACAAAAGATAAACCGCTTATTATTAAATTTTCTCACGTTACATCAATTGACAGTGTTAAAGGAAAAGCTGCCGATGCTTTTGCAAAATTAGTTGAGGAGAAAACTGACGGTAAAGTGAAAGTTGAAGTTTATCCTTCTTCTCAATTATATGGCGATAATGATGAACTGGATGCATTAGTATCTGGAAACGTACATATGATTGCTCCATCTGTTACAAAAATGGTGAAAATTGACCCTCGTTGGCAATACGTAGACATGCCTTACCTTTTTGAAAACGAAGAGCATGTTCGTAAATTCTTTGATTCTGACGTAGCAAAAACCATTCTTGAATCCGATCAATTAGCGGCAAATGATATTAAAGGTTTAGTATTCTGGGAAAACGGCTTTAAACATTTTTCAAATAACAAACACCCACTTGTAAATGTTGAAGATTTTAAAGGTTTAAAATTCCGTGCACAAGCAGGGAAAGTTCTTGAAGCACAATTTAAAGCTTTACATGCTGGCTCAGCGACGATTTCATTCGGTGAAACATACGCTGCTCTGCAACAAGGAACTGTAGATGGTCAAGAAAATACGTTCAACAACTTCGATACTCAAAAATACCAAGAAGTTCAAAAGTACTTTTCTGTATCTGAACACGGTCGTCTTGACTACGCTATCTTTGTGAACAAACCTTTCTGGGATAAAATTCCTAGCGATTTATTAAAAGCGGTTGAAGATTCTTTAAATGAGGCTACAACGTTAGCTTGGGATTTAGCTGCTGAAGAAAACGCCAAATCGTATGAAAACATTAAGAACTCTGGCATTGAAGTAGTTGAATTAACAGCTGCTCAAAAAGAGGCTATCAAAGCTGAACTTGAGCCCGTTTACGAAGAGTTTGGCAAAGCGATTACTGAAGATTTAATTAATGGTATTCGTGATTTAAAATAAGCGCTTTAAATTGAGTGTCGATGACTTATCGACACTCACTCTTTTTCTTAAAGTAAATCGCTTACAATATTTCGAAAAATTGATAGACAGAATGCATTCTCATTTTACTTTAAATCGGAAAATACAATCATCATATTTTAAGGAGGCATCCGCATGAATATTTTACATAAACTATGGGGGTATCTAGAGGAAATCCTTGCTGGATTCTTTTTCGTAGCTGGTATTGCACTGATTTTCTACGGTGTAATGATGCGTTATATTTTTAATGAACCCCAAGCTTGGGTAGAAGAATTAGCACGTTACGCCATTATTTGGGGAACATTTCTTGGCTTTGGTTTAGCACTTCGTCACAATCAGCACATCCAAGTAGATATTTTATACGATAAATTAAAACCATCCCAGAAACGAATTTTAGATTTAGTGGCAACATGCTTAAGCATCGTCTTTTGTTTCATTTATACGTACTATGGATTTATTTTAGTTGAAAACCGCTATACATCAGGTATGGTATCACTAGACATCGGCATTCCTATGTGGGTAGTCTACTTAGTACTGCCAATTTCAGGTGTGTTATTTTTACTACGATTTGTAGAAAGATTAGTCAATATTTTAAGAGGAAAGGACGAAGAATATGCTAATCCTCTTACTTAGTTTCTTTATTTTATTATTTTTACGTGTACCTGTCGCAGTCAGCTTAGCGCTTTCAACGATTTTAGTGTTCTTCCAAATTGATTTCAATATGAATATGATTCCACAGCGTATTTTCACAGCTCTCGATTCATTCCCGATGATGGCTATTCCGGGATTCGTTCTTGCAGGTGTACTTATGGCACGTGGGGGCATTTCTAAGTATTTAATAGAAGCATTACGCGCTTGGATTGGACATCTCCCTGGCGGTCTCGCAGTTGTAACCATTGTTGCCTGTGCGATATTCGCAGCCATTTCGGGTTCTTCCCCTGCTACGGCTGCTGCTATCGGTTCCATTATGATTCCTGCCATGATTTCAGCTGGCTATAAAAAGCGTTACTCTATGGGACTTGTAGCTGCTGGTGGTACACTCGGCATTTTAATTCCTCCAAGTGTTCCTTTAATCATTTATGGTATAACTTCCGAGCAATCTATCGGTGAATTATTTATGGCTGGGGTTATTCCAGGTCTTGCGTTAACTGGTATTTTAATCGTTGCTGCTATCTTCTATGCAAAACGCAATGGGTTTAATGGCGATGAGCCGGCATCTTGGGAAGTTCGCTGGCGGAAATCACTAAAGGCCATTTGGGGTGGCTTCTTACCGTTTTTAATTTTAGGAACGATCTATTCTGGCGTTGTCACACCTACTGAATCTGCTGTGATTGCAGTATTTTACGGATTAGTCGTGTCACTATTTATCTATCGTGAAATGAAGTTAAAAGACTTCCGTGAAGTATTAGTTGAGTCTATTAATATTACTGCAATGATTTTCTTAATTATCGGTGCTGCGTCTTTATTCGGTTTATATTTAACGAACGCACAAGTTCCTCAACAAGTTGGTGCTTGGATTGCGGAAAGTGACTTGAACAAATGGATTTTCATGATTATCGTCAATATTTTATTCTTTATCATGGGGATGTTCTTAGAAGCAGTATCCATTATTCTTATAACGCTACCAATCTTGTTACCAATCCTTGTTCATTTTGATATCAACCTTATTCACTTTGCGATTATTATGACAATCAATATGGAGCTTGGTATGATTACACCTCCTGTAGGTCTAAATCTCTTTGTAGTAAGTGGTATTGCGAAGGAAAAACTCGGAGAAGTAGTCAAAGGAGTTATTCCATTTATTATTTTAATGATTGTGTTCTTAGCACTCGTTATCGTACTTCCACAATTATCACTTTGGCTACCAGAACAAATGAAATAACGTGCCAGGCACCCAAACTATTCTGAATTTTCGAATTTGTTTGGGTGCCTGACACTTAAAAAGAGCTTTTATTTCTTTATAATAAATACAAAGGATAATTCCTAAAAGAATCAACAACGAACCATAAATTTGAATGCTTGTCGGAAGCTGATGTAAAACCATCGCACTTAAAATCATCGCAATAGCTGGTTCAAAATTTAATAATAGCGATGCATTTGTCGACCCTACTTCTTTCATTTTTCTATTCCACATTAAATTGCTAATTCCATGAATAATAATTGCTGAAACAATTAAAAGTAACCACATTGGAAAATCCAATTGGCTATTGTTTTGAGACAATACAGAAGTTCCAAACGGCAACAAAACAAGTAGACCAATTATATTTGTATAAAAGGTAATTACCTCAGCAGATATTCTGACACTTAGGTCATTGACTATTATGAGGAACAAGGCAAAACTTAACATTGTTATTAAGCTTAGTATTTCACCTTTACCAATCGAAATGCTTCCGTATGCTCCTTTGGTAATAATCATAGAAACCCCTATTAATGAGATAATAGCACCTACCCAAAATATGCCATTACGATATTCATTAAAGATGAGTTTATTAAGAAGTGACGTAACAATGGGTGCACAGGCTAAGATAAGCGCTGCTGTAATCGGCGTTGTATGCTGAAGGCTTGCATAAAAACTATAATGATTTATCGCAACACCTAAAATGCCAGCAGCAAATAATAATAAAATATCCTTTCGTGTAACTGATACATGTATAATGGATTGCCAACTAATACAAGTTAAAAAAAGAACTATAACTAAAAGCCTGTAAATGGCAATTGCTAGAGGGTCCCAATGATGAACGAGTATAGAGCCGATGATAAAATTACTAGCCCAAAAAAATACACAGCTAAATAAAATCATGTACGTTGTTAGTTGTTTCATTAGTTGCACCTTCTCACATAATTAAAAATGTCCGATAATAGCTTTTATAAGCATGTTCGAAAGCCCTCCTATAAAAATCCGCAGCCGCACTACAATAAAAAAACCGCTTTGCTTCCTTTTGCAAAGCATCTCTAACAAAATGCATTACGTAAGCATAGGAATGTCAGACGGATCTTTGTTTAGATAAAGGGAGATCATTTCAAGATGAGAACGGCATTAAGTATGCCGCTCCCACAAATTAACGAATAAATTTTCCTTTAGACATGACCGTCCGATCTAAAGGTCTTCTTGCAATAACTTCGGCACTTGATACCGCATCAAAAAACACAAAGCTCGCTTCATCATTGATATTTGGCCAAACCTTCTGACCATTAGTATCTAACGGAGTAATACCATTAGTAATATATTTTAATGTTTGGCGAATAGAACGTTCATCTAACTTTCTTGAAACTTCTGCAAAAGTAGTCGCTTTTTCTAGAACATCTCCAGAACCATACGGACTCCAGGAGTCATAAAATCCATCACAACCAAAATGAACATCAACCCCATGCTCTGCTAACAAATCAATTGGTGGCATCACACGATTAAGATTATAAGGCACTGTCGACATGATTTTCACTCGTTGTTCCGCTAGTCGAGTTGCTATAGCATGTTGTTCCATTACAGATACATCACCTAATGCAAATGCATGACTTATGGCTGTTCTCCCTTGATAACCGGCTTCTTCGACAATATCTAGCCATTTATCAATTGTATAGTAGCCCACATGCCCGCCATCATGTAAGTGAATATCTACATCGACATTAAACTCATTAGCAATATCCATCGTCTCATATAAAGAACGCTCTATAGTATTATCAATGCCCGCAGGATCAAGTCCCCCAATCATTGTAGCACCATGGCGTAATGCCTCACGTAGTAACTGCGGTACATGCTCTCTTAGTAAACCATGCTGTGGAAACGCAATAACCTCTGCTGTCACAATATCTTTATAATCATCTAATGCGGCTAAAACACCTTCTAAATTTTTCAACCCAATGTATGGATCAATATTGACATGTGTACGTATATGATTAGTGCCGTTACTTATAATTTTTTCAATCATAGCAACAGCTCGCTGTTTCCCTGTATTAGCTAAAATAGGTAGTTCTCTCGCTTCTTGCTCTAATCGATCTTTTAAATTTTTAGCTGGTATAACAGCCTTCCACGGTAATGATAAGTATGTTTTATCTAAATGATTATGCATTTCTTTAAATGCGGGTAAAAGGAGCTTTCCCTTCATATCTGTCATAGGTTGCGTTGCATTAATTGATTGTGTGGCTGGAATAATCTGCGAGATAACACCTTGCATAATTTCAAGATGAAAAAGCTCAACCTTTGTACCAACTGTATCATTTTCTTTTACATACTCTCCTGTTTCAAGTAGAACATTTGTCAGCCATTGCTTCATCTGAATTCTCCTTTCAACTCTCCCACATCTTGCTGGTGAATAATGTTGCCTTGTGAAATAACAGTAGAGATTGGACATCTTCTAGCTACAACATGTGCTGTACTAACGCCATCTACTAACAACATATTGGCCATATCACCAACCTTCGGCCATACACGCTCACCCTCATCATTCAATGGTGTTATGCCGCCAGATGCATATTTCCATGCACGACTTAATGAATATTCATCCATAAAACGGAATCTTTCAGCCATCACATTTAATTTTGTAATCGTATTGCCCGTTCCATATGGGGACCAATGATCCGTTAAACTATCGTGTCCCACAGAAACGTTGACCCCTTTTTCATATAAATATGGGATTGGTATCGTAGCGCGATGGATGGCAATTGGTACTGTTGTTGTCACATCCATTTGAACAGAAGCCATTGCTTGTACTAAATTTTCTAGTTGAGGCTGTGGTAAATCAGCTAGTGCCATCGCATGACTAATCGTTACTTGCCCTTCTTTTTTGGCTTGCTTTGTCAAATCAATTAACTTATAAAATTCAAATTCACCCAATGTATTGGCTGTATGAATATGAATATCGATACCAGTATGATAGTCTTGTGCTATTTGCATTGTTGTTTGGAGTGATTTATCAATATTTCGATCAACAATTGATGGATCAACACCACCCACTAACGTAGCCCCCATTGTCATTGCTTCACGCATTAACCCCTCTACATTGGAGCGAAGAAGGCCGTGCTGTGGAAAAGCAACTATATCGTAAGTAATTTGTTCCTTATATTTCTCTAATACTTGCTTTGTAATTTCTATATGTTTCGTGCCAATTTGCGGATCAACATTACAATGGGAGCGAATGTGTGTATGCCCTTGTGCGATTAGCCATTTTACCATCTCCTCAGCGCGATAAGCCGCTGTCGGCAATTGCTTCGGTAATAGAATTTGTTCTTCCTCAATGCGTGTTAGTATTCCTTTAGTAATTGGTCTTGGTGCTTGCCATTCACCACCAAAATACGTTTTATCGATATGAATATGCATTTCTCGGAAGGAAGGCACTAATAATTGATGTTGGGCATCCAGTACCTTCATATCATCAGTAACAGGTATATTTTTATCTAGTTGTTTTACATGTCCATTTTCTATTAGGACATCATAAATAGCTGTTCGAGTTGCGACAATATGCTCTTTTTCATGTTCAAAAGCTTCTTCTAATCTCACATTTTTTAGCAATAGTGTGTTCATCGTTTACTCTCCTCATTAGTATTTGGATGACTATCTTTATTGGACAATCTCTACACCACTAAGCATTGTATAATTTGATGCATCCAACCAAAAGCCCTTTACAGCATTACTATAAACCGCTAAATGCTCATAATTACGAACAGGAATATATACTGCCTCATCTAGCTCTAATTGCATCGCCTTTTTATAGATGTCATTGCGTTTAGATTGATCTGATTCAGAACGTCCTTCTTCAATTAACTGATCAATTTCAGGATTACTATAATAGAAATGATTGCCTGGTGCGCCCATGGAAGCTGTATGGAACAGATTGTATTGATTATAATCAGCGTCACCTGTTGCATTGCCCCAGCCACTAATGAACAATTGATGCTGTTCTTTTGTGATTTCTGAAATAAATGCACCGTATTCCATCACTTGAATTTCAACATCTAAGCCAATACCCTTTAATTGTGATTGCACAACTTCAGCCATATTAATGCGCTCTTTGCGATCACTTGTTAATAACTTCACTTTCGTCCCTTCTTTAATGCCAGCCTCTTTTAACAATTGTTTTGCCTTTACAACATCATAATCATAAGCCTTCGTTTCGCTTGAATAACCAATTACCTTTGGACTCATTGCTGAATTTGCAAGGGTGCCTACATTATTATAGATACCACTAATAATAGCTTCACGATCAACCGCATAGCTAATCGCTTGACGTACTTTGACATTTGATAGTAAGGAATCTTTCACATTAAAGCCAATAAACTCAACGGCAAGTCCCTCTGTTCGGAATAAATTCATTGTTGATGATTTTTCAATTCTGTCAATATCCGTCACTGGTACTTGATCGGCAATATGCGCTTCTCCGCTTTCAATCATCGCTAAACGTGTTGAATCTTCCGGTACGATTTTAAATGTCACGTTATCAATCTTTGGTACAGCACCCCAATATTCTTTATTCGTATTTAGTGTAATTGCTTGACCTGATTTCCATGATTCAAAAATAAATGGACCTGTCCCAACTGGATGTGTAGCAAGTTGATCTGCTGATTCACTTACAGCTTTCGGACTAATAATACTACTTTCTTGGCTCGCTAAAATAGATAGTAGCGGTGCATACGAATTTTTTAGTTTCAATGTCACAATATATGGATCATCCACTACGACTTCGCTAATCATAGATAACTTATCGCGTTGTGGTGAGCCCGTCGCTGGATCTAATATACGACTAAATGTCGCTTTTACAGCCTCTGCATTAAAGTCTTCACCATCGTGAAACTTGATGCCTTTATTTAATGTAAATGTCCAAGTTAGCTCGTCCTTTTGCTCCCATGATGCTGCTAGTAACGGAACAATTTTTCGATCTCTATCAAAGGCAACTAATGTTTCATAGACCTTACCATGAATAATATTTGCTGAAGGTATATCCGTTATAAAATGAGGATCAAGACTAGTAGCATCTGAAGCCCTTAACACAATAAGCTCCCCTCCTACACTTTTGGCTCCTTCCTTTGCTCCTTCCGTACTATTGTTACTTGCAGTGGAACAAGCTTGCAATAGAACGACAGTCATTAGTGCTAACAATAAAAACATTTTCATTTTCCTCATAACTACTCCTCCTCGTTTGTTCGTTACTTACAATTCGAATTATAAAGAAATAAAATTTACTTGTTTTTTAAAATCTTTACTTGTTTTTTAAATTTTCTGACTAATCTTCCTTGAAATATTTACTTTCGATGCTCTTTTCAATAAATTGATAACACATCTATATAAAAAAGGAGTAATCATTATGGAGAAAGTAACGACTACAGTGAATCATGCAATCTTATTGGATGCCCGCAAAGCCTCTCGGAAAAAGAGTAGAATTAATTTTCTTAACAAAATGGCAAATAATAAAGCGGCAGTTGTAGGGGGCATCATTATTCTACTCTATTTCATTATGTTTCTTATTGGGCCAATTATTGCACCATATGATCCATTCGATGTGCAATTGGAACAAAAATTACAGGAACCAAGTTTAGCCCATTTAATGGGGACTGATGATAAAGGACGTGATATTTTTAGTCGAATTTTATATGGTGCACGCCTTTCAATTGGTGTTGGTTTTTCAGCCGTACTTTTTGGTGGAACGATTGGCACATTGTTAGGGCTTATTGCAGGCTATTACGGCAAATGGATTGACTCCATTATTAGCCGAATATTGGACATCATGTTAGCCTTCCCTGGTATATTACTAGCTTTGGCCATTGTCAGTGCATTAGGACCAAGTCTTATCAATGTCACAATTGCTGTTGGCTTTTTCTCAATCCCGATGTTCGCTCGTATTGTGCGCGGTTCCACAATGGAAGTAAAAAAATTGGAATACATTGATGCTGTCAGAACGCTTGGAGCAAGTGATGTCACAATTTTAGCAAAGCATGTTTTCCCTAATATTTTATCACCAATTATTGTACAAGCATCTATGCGTTTAGCTACAGCTATATTATCTGCTGCAGGTTTATCTTTTTTAGGTTTAGGTGCGCAGCCTCCATCTCCTGAATGGGGAGCCATGTTATCGAATGGTAGGGACTTTATTTTTACTGCTCCATATATGGCAATGTTTCCTGGCCTCATGATATCCATGCTTGTTCTGGGCTTTAACTTATTTGGTGATGGGTTACGCGATGCACTAGATCCAAGGATGAAAAATTAAAGGAGTGTGAACGAAATGACACTATTTATTTTAAAACGAATTGCACAAATTATTCCCGTTACATTAGGTGTCACCCTTGTTGTATTTTTAATTATGCAGATGATTCCTGGTGACCCTGCATTGATTTTAGCTGGTGAAGGTGCTTCCAATGAAACAGTTGAAGAGTTACGCGAAAATCTAGGTTTAAACAAACCTCTTTACGTTCAATACGGTGAATATATTAGCAATCTTTTACATGGAGATATGGGGCATTCTTTAAAAAATAAACAGCCGGTACTTGAGGAAATTACGACACGTTTACCGATTACAATCGAGCTTGCGTTATACAGTATTTTCATCACCATTGTGCTAGGCCTTATTGCCGGGATTATTTCAGCAATACGACCATACTCGATTTTAGATGCAGGCTTAATGGTTGTTGCGCTCTTAGGTATTTCACTACCTAGTTTTTGGCTTGGTATTTTATTAATGTATGTTTTTTCCGTTCAGCTACAATGGCTACCTGTAGCAGGATGGGAAAGCGCACAACACATTATTTTACCTGCAATAACGCTTGGGGCTGGTGGGGCTGCTATTGTTGCTCGTATGACACGCTCCAGTATGCTTGAGGTTGTTAATCAAGATTACATTCGCACAGCAAAAGCAAAGGGCCTAAAAGGTTACGTGATTATTTTAAAACATGCATTACGCAATGCTTTAATCCCTGTTATTACTGTAGTAGGTTTACAGTTTGGTACTTTACTTGGTGGTACAGTATTAGTAGAATCCGTTTTTGCTGTCAACGGACTTGGGCGTATGATTGTTGATGCGATTCGTACACGGGATATACCCGTTGTACAAGGAGGTGTACTAGTAGCTTCTTTAATCTTCGTTATCATCAATCTTTTTGTGGATATTTTATATCGAATATTTAATAAACGCATTGATTTAAACTAGGGGGGAATTAAACATGAAAGGACATACAGTGTTAGAAGTAAAAAATTTACAAACATATTTTTATTCCAGTGAAGGAGTCGCGAAGGCAGTAGATGGTGTGTCATTTATACTTCATAAAGGAGAAACGTTGGGAATTGTTGGTGAATCAGGCTGTGGAAAATCTATGACTTCTCTCTCCCTTTTGAAATTAGTGCCTACTCCACCAGGTAAAATTATTAATGGTGAAATACTGCTAAACAATACAGATTTACTAAAACTATCGGATGAAGAACTACGGAAAATAAGAGGCAATAAAATATCCATGATATTTCAAGAACCGATGACTAGTTTAAATCCCGTCTTAACCGTTGGAGAACAAATCGCCGAAACTATCCGCTTACATCAAGGCTTATCTCGCAAGGAAGCTTGGCAACAGGCAGTTGAAATGATTCGCCTCGTCGGCATACCCGCGCCAGAAAAAAGAGCAAAACAGGAGCCCTATCAATTAAGTGGTGGAATGCGGCAACGTATTATGATTGCCATGGCTTTAGCTTGTAAACCAGATGTATTAATTGCTGATGAACCCACAACAGCCCTAGACGTGACGATACAAGCACAGATTATCGATATCATTAGAAACTTACAACAACAATTAGGAATGAGCATTATTTTTATTACGCATGACCTTGGCGTGGTAGCTGAGATTTGCGATAAAATTGCGGTGATGTACGCTGGACAAGTAGTAGAAGAAGGTTCTACAGATAGTCTTTTTGAAAAGCCGCTCCATCCTTATACAAATGGCTTAATTCAATCATTACCAAAGCTCTACGAAGATCAAGAAGAACTATCGACAATCCATGGTACAGTACCGAGTCCCTATCATTATCCAATTGGCTGTCGTTATGCTGAACGATGTCCATTTGCAACCGAGCTCTGTCGCGAGCAACAACCAGAACTTATTATGGTCGAACAAGATAAGAAAGTAAGATGTTGGATGTATAGTGACGAGTGGCAAGGACAATCAGCGAAGGAGGAGATGATGGTATGACAATCAAAGACAACAGGCAGCCATTATTACAAGTAAGCGATTTAAAACAACATTTTTTCTTAAAAAAAGAAAAGCTCTTTGGTGCGCAGCAAGTTGTAAAAGCTGTAGATGGTGTTTCTTTTGAAATTATGCCAGGAGAAACGCTAAGCATCGTCGGTGAATCAGGCTGTGGGAAATCGACAACAGGTCGTGCTATTTTAAGGTTGGATGAACCGACATCTGGAGAGGTATTGTTGTTCGGAAAAAATTTAGTTGAAATGAATAAAAAAGAGCTTCGGGTGGCTAGAAAGGATATTCAAATTATTTTTCAGGACCCTTACGCTTCACTTAATCCGCGTAGAACGATTCGCAAAATGCTTTCTGAAGCTATGTCTATTCAAAAAATTGTACCACCTGCGCAACAGGAATCACGCATGCTAGAATTAATGGCACTTGTCGGATTACGTCCTGAATATCTCGAGCGCTATCCACACGAGTTTTCTGGTGGACAGCGACAGCGAATAGGTATAGCAAGAGCACTCGCCGTTAATCCAAAAATTATTATTTGCGATGAATCGGTTTCTGCATTAGACGTTTCCATTCAAGCTCAAATATTAAACTTATTAAAAAAGCTGCAACGCGAGTTGGATTTAACATTTTTATTTATCTCTCACGATTTAAGTGTTGTTCGACACATCTCTGATCGTGTCATGGTGATGTATCTTGGAAAAGTAGTCGAAATCGCGGACAAGAAGTCCCTATTCTCTCAACCGCTCCATCCCTATACAAAAGCATTATTGTCATCTATACCAATTATCGATAAGCAACACCGTAAGGAACGTATTATTTTAAAAGGTGATATTCCATCACCGCTAAATCCACCTACTGGCTGTAGTTTTCACACGCGCTGTCCGTTTGCAACTGATAAGTGTAGAGTTGAAGTACCAGCATTACGGAAAATAAAAACAACTCAAAAGGTAGCTTGCCATTTTGCAGAAAATTTAGTTTAATGTAACTTAAACAAAACAGGAGAGATTATTTTCAATATGTTACAACTAGAAACTTTCAATATCTATATTCTCCTATGTGTAATTGCTCCAATTATTGGAGCTTTTCTGCTTACATTCATATTTATTTTTGAAAAGCAGATTGATAGCCTTGAAGAAGAAAAAAGACATTTGGAGTTAGAACAAGATTTACAGCGGGCAAATATACTCCAACTCAATCAACAAATACAGCCGCATTTCTTTTTTAATGCTTTAAATTCTTTGCTAAGTCTAGCCCGTATTAATCGTAAGGAAGATTTAGTTGCGGGCATTGAGGCATTAGCAACATTTTTTAAATTTAAATACAATAATCACGAGGTTTTAATTGCCTTAAAGAACGAGATGCAATTTGTTGAGAGTTATTTAAATATTCAGCAACTACGTTTCGGACATCGTTTAACGATACACAAATATATAGACCAAGAAGCTCTTTCTGTAAAAATTCCTCCGTTTATTTTTCAAACGATTATTGAAAATGCCTTTAAACATGGATTTGAGAAGCATGCAGGACCTGCGGAGCTGTCCATTTATATAAAAAAATTAGATAGCGTTTTACAGATTGAAATTAAAAATACACAATCCAGCGATACAGCACGCAAACAAATAGAAGATGAATTGCAGCAAGGTTATGGCCTTGAAAATGTACAAAAACGTCTTGAACTGATTTATGGGCTTGAAAATATTATATTTTCAACTATTAGTGAGGATCAGCTTTATACCGTTACTATTCATGTTCCTGCGTATGCTTTAGATGTAAATCCAAGCTAAAAGAAAGGATGAAGCAACATGAATATATTAATCACCGATGACGAGCCTTTAGAGCTTGAACAAATGATTTATTTATTAAAGCCCCATTTTCCAAATTGGAAATTTCACACTGCTCTCGATGCTTCTCAAGCATTACAATTAGCCAAAAAGCATCGCATAACAATCGCCTTTTTAGACATTCAAATGCCTGGAAAAGATGGCATTACGTTAAGCAAGGAATTAAAAGAACTTTATGAATTAGATATTATTATGGTGACTGCATTTCAAACCTTTGAATATGCACAAAAAGCTTTGCGCATCGGGGTGACAGATTATTTAACGAAGCCTGTTATTGCTAGTGAATTAAACGATATCGTTGAAAAATATAAAGCATGGAGTTCCAACCATGATGCGATACAAAGTGCACTTTCATTTATTCATGAAAATTATCATGAAAAACTTACGCTCAATATCATTGCTGAAAAAATACATTTAAATCCAAGTTATTTAAGCCGTAAATTTTTAGAAGAACAATCGATTGGCATTAACGAGTATATTAATAATTATCGCTTAGAGATGGCGATTAAAAAGATGAATGAAAACATGGAGGCAAGTATGTCCACAATTGCAGAAAGCTGTGGTTTTAATAGCCAGCATTATTTTAGTGTCGCTTTTAAGAAAAAATATAATCAGTCGCCACGTCAATATAAAGTATCACAAATGTATAAAGGATCGTAAAACCTATGTATTTTAACAAACGTTCACTTCTTGTACCGCTTGCCAGTTTAAGTACAACAGCCGGCGTCATTATACTACTAGCAAGATGGATTAGTGGCAATTTTTTATTATCTTCTCCATCAGCACTTATTTCTTATGGTTTTATGGCTGGTATTTGTTATACAGTAGCAATAGCCCTATCGTTTATCATTATTGGATTCTTTTTAAATAGAAATGGCTATTCACAAAGCCAACACAAACAAAGCTTTTTAATAATGAAAATGCAAGAAAAATTAAATGGCATGAATTTAAAAGTAGTACAGTTATTTTACTTATTAACTGGTATTGAAATTTGGTTAATTCAATTAATAAGTATTAATGTATTATCCACTATTATGTTAAATATACCAGTCCCCATTACAATAGCTATATTTCTAATCGGTATGTTAGTATTGGATAGATTCATATCTTTAAAAGGGATATTATGGTTAGATGCACTATTTATCATGATGCTATTTTCTCTACTCATTTTTATTCCTATTTTTTATTTTGTGCAAAATGGCGCTAGCACTGTTTATGAAGGAATTCGTTTATACCATCCTTATTTATTTTATTTTAAAAACAGCGAAATTCTATTGTTCTATATTGTGATTCAATTAGCTATTTTAGGGCAAGTGTTGGTGGATAAATCTACATGGTATTTGATTGCCTTTGTAAAACCGAAAAAAGTACGCCGTAGCTTATTTTCATCAGGTGTGATTTTAGCCTTATTAACGTTATCGTTTACAGCCATTCTAATGATTGCGCTATATAGTGGTTCTTACGGGGAATTCCAAATTTTATTACTTACTTTTTTGTATGAAGTACAGCCAGGTTTTCTTACATTCGCTTTTCTTATGATTACACTTTTTGCAATTATAACTACATTGCTAGTAGAGATGCGCGCAACAAAACGCTTTTTTTCTACAAGAAAACCTTATTATTACTATTTAATCGGCTTAATGGTGCTTTTATTCAGTCTATTTGTATCAATCAACATAACAATTTTAGGTGTGATTTATACTTTCGCCTTTATCCATATTACAATGTTACCTTTTATGATCATTCTTTTATTTGTAAACCGAACTATTCATAAGCTTAGTTGGTTAGCAATATTGCTCTCTATTGCGATTGGTATTGGTGTTGGCGTACAGTTTAATCTTTTAAATGGTTTAGCCGTTAGCTTTACAGTATCATGCATCTTTCAATTATCGCTTCAGCAGGCAAATCGTATACCCATAGTAGACGATTAGCACCAACACTTTTCTATCAAACTTTACATTTACAAAAAAGATGTTTCGCAAGTTAGGCGAAACATCTTTTTACTTATTGAATCCAAATAAGGAAAGCGATAAATATAATAGATGTGTAAGCTGTAGTTGTTAATGCTACGTAATGTCTTTTTTCATGTCTGCCAAAATAATATTCGATTGCTAAATTAGGTAACAATATAACTAAAATGAGCACAAAGTCAGCAGCAATAAATATAATCCATGATTTTAAGTTAAATATACATAGCACAATCACATTGATAAACTTATTAAGATATACGACTTTCTTATGATTGTCACTTACATACTTCGGCTCTTTTGGAATATGGAATTTCCAGCGAACGGCTCTCTCCGCTACCCAAGCCCCTAGCCAAATGAAACCAATCCATACGAGAAAGACCAAAAAGTTAAAGTCCAATTTCTTAAAATTAAAGTCTGTAAATGCGGATATAGCCTCCCCATCATTGACCTCATAAAATTTATTGGTTTTTAGATCGAGAAAGGCAAATTTGTCATCACTTTTAAACATCTGGAGCTTTACCACTTGCCCATTACTAAATTCTATCCATAAATTATTAATTAAGTAATACTCCTCTGATTTTTGTCTTACCACTGCCTTTTGAAGCATGTTCTCAAACAGCTTTGTCTCAGTCCCTTTTGCGTACTCTTGTTGCCCTATTACCCAACCTGTTCTCCCCGCTTTAAATGAATCTTCATACCAATTTTGTGTAATTGACAACTGCTGTATTTCTTCATTTTGCGCTAGTTCAACAATTGAGGCATGCTGTACATATTCCATTTGCTGCCATGGCCCACTCGCAATCAAAAAAAGTAGTGTCACCATTATCCCTACAATTATTGCAGGATATTGCCATTTGCTAATTTGTTTGTACTGTTGTTGTGCGGCTTGGTGCACAATGCGCTCCTTTAATCCTTTTGTAAAACGTGGTGTTTCGCCTATTTCCTCATTCAGCTTCTTTTTAAAAGATGTCATCGCCTAGCACCTCCCAATCGCTTCGTTCGAGTTTGTTTTGTAACAGTTGTCTCGCTCTACGCAACCTCGTTTTCACTGTATTTTCTGTACTACCTAGTACATCTGCAATTTCACGTACTTTTAATTCCTGATAATAATAAAGAATCAATACTTCCCGATAAGTAATAGGTAACTCAAATAATGCCGCTTGCAATGTAACTCGTTCCGCCGCTTTAATGACATCGCTTTCTGGCGTTCTTTTACTAATACCAAAATGAAATTTGCTAAGTAATTGATGACGTTTATTTTTCCAGCTTCTTAAATAATCATGACTTTTATGTACTGTAATTTTTACTAAATAAGTTTTAAGCGAAGCTCTTTGTTCAAAGCGATGCTGTTGCAAATAGTAGGCGAGAAATACATCTTGTACGATTTCTTCTGCAATCGACCAATCTCGTACATATAAATAGGCCACACGAAGGCAATACTCGCCGTGCTCTTCCATAATGGCTGTTAAATGCTCACTCACTTGAGCCCCTCCTTTATCCATTCATCCTATAGTCGTAAAATTTTTAAAGTTGGTTTCACTTTAACAAAAAAAGTGCCCCCGCTTCGGACACTTTTTTTCGTAGCATCGTTTTAAAACTTTAGAATCGTCCCTATTTCTTACATTCTAATTTGCTTAGAGCTGTTTTCTATTTCGTCCATAACTGACGTTAACTCCTAAACATTTGCCTTTTAGGTTACATGCTTGTGCCATATTTTCCGCTCGATATGATTTATCTGTTGGCGTTGATGCTTGTACTTTATAATTGTGCTACTTTCGATGTAGCATCTACCATACGTTTGAATTCCTGCCACTATGTCTTCCATTACATGTCGACCTCTTCATTGTTAGCAAGATACTGTTTGCTTCCTTTCCGCTCAATCCTTGTATACGTGGCTCGTTTATCGCAATGCATGTAATGTTCATATTCCCAACGACATTTATAAAAAAAAGCCGTGAAGTACGCTTCTTACAACGTATTTCACGGCTTCTTGTTTAATTATTTAACAACAATATTAACAAGCTTTCCTGGGATAACAATAATTTTTACCAAGTCTTTGCCCGCCATATATTCTTGTACTTTTTCATCGGCTAATGCTACTTTTTCAATTTCTTCTTTTGAAGCATCTTTTGCTACGATAATTTTCGCACGTACTTTACCTGCCACTTGAACAGCAACTTCCACTTCATCGTCCACAAGCTTAGACTCATCATACGCTGGCCATTCTTCATAAGATAATGTATTTTCATGACCTAATAGTTGCCATAGCTCTTCAGCAATATGCGGAGCGATTGGTGCTAGTATTTTCACAAATCCTTCAGCATAGGCTGTTGGAAGTACTTCTGCTTTGTAGCAGTCATTAATAAAGACCATCATTTGTGAAATAGCAGTATTGAAGCGAATCCCTTCGTAGTCTTCTGTCACTTTTTTCACTGTTTGGTGATATGACTTTTCTAAAAACTTATCGTCTGAAGTTTGCACTTTCGCTGATAGCGTACCTTCTTCGTTGACAAACAAACGCCAGATGCGGTCTAAGAAACGACGAGCACCGTCTAAACCATTAGTAGACCATGCAACTGAAGCCTCTAATGGACCCATGAACATTTCATAAAGTCGTAGTGTATCTGCACCGTGTGACTCTATGATTTCATCAGGGTTCACGACATTGCCTTTTGATTTAGACATTTTTTCATTACCTTCACCAAGAATCATACCTTGGTTAAATAATTTTTGGAATGGCTCTTTCGTGTGCACTACCCCTAAATCGTATAGTACTTTATGCCAGAAGCGCACGTATAGTAAATGCAATACTGCATGCTCTGCTCCACCAATATAAATATCAACTGGTAACCAACGTTTTAGTAACTCTGGATCAGCAATCGCTTCTTTGTTGTTAGGGTCAATATATCGTAGGAAGTACCAGCTAGAACCTGCCCATTGTGGCATTGTATTGGTTTCACGACGACCTTTTTTGCCTGTTTCAGGATCTACAACATTTACCCAATCCGTAATATTCGCTAATGGTGATTCCCCTGTTCCAGATGGATGAATATTATCTGTTTTTGGAAGCATTAATGGTAACTCTGCTTCTGGAACTGGCGTTGTTGTACCATCTTCCCAATGGATCATTGGGATTGGCTCACCCCAATAACGTTGACGAGAGAATAGCCAGTCACGAAGACGATAAGATACCTTTTTCTCCCCTACACCTTTTTCCTCTAACCATTCAATCGCCTTTGCAATACCATCTGCTTTATTTAAACCATCAAGGAAATCAGAGTTAATGTGCTGACCGTCACCTGTAAATGCTTCTTTGTCGATATCTCCACCTTCAAGTACAGCAACGATGTCTAAACCAAACTCTTTAGCAAATTCATAATCACGTTCGTCATGTGCAGGAACAGCCATAATCGCACCAGTTCCGTACGTCGCTAACACATAATCAGCAATCCAAATTGGTACTTTTTTGCCGTTAATCGGATTTACTGCATAAGCGCCTGTAAATACACCTGTTTTTTCTTTGGCTAAATCTGTACGCTCTAAGTCTGATTTCATTTTTACTTTTTCAAGATATGCATTGACAGCAGCTTGTTGTTCAGCTGTTGTAATTTCAGCCACTAGTTTATGCTCTGGTGCAAGCACTGTATATGTTGCACCGAATAGCGTATCAGGGCGTGTTGTAAATACCGTAAAGTTTTTGTCCGACCCTTCGATGCTAAATGTTACTTCTGCACCTTCTGAACGACCAATCCAGTTACGTTGCATGTCTTTAATGGATTCTGGCCAATCTACTTCTTCTAAATCGTCGATTAAACGATCCGCATAAGCTGTAATTTTAAGTATCCATTGTTTCATTGGACGACGTTCTACTGGATGTCCGCCACGTTCAGACTTCCCATCGATAACTTCTTCATTCGCAAGCACTGTACCTAGAGCTGGGCACCAGTTTACCGCCACTTCATCTACATAAGCTAAGCCCTTTTTATATAATTGAATGAAAATCCATTGTGTCCATTTGTAGTATTCTGGATCTGTAGTGTTAATTTCACGATCCCAGTCATAACTAAAGCCTAACTCTTGAATTTGACGTTTAAATGTCGCAATATTTTTTGCTGTAAATTCTGCTGGGTCATTCCCAGTATCAAGTGCATATTGCTCGGCAGGTAATCCAAATGCATCCCATCCCATCGGATGTAGAACATTAAAGCCTTGCATACGTTTGAAACGTGAAAGGATATCTGTCGCTGTATAACCTTCTGGATGTCCTACGTGAAGTCCCGAACCTGATGGGTAAGGGAACATATCAAGCGCATAAAATTTCGGTTTATCCATTTCATTTTCTGTTTTGAATGTTTTGTTGACATCCCAATACTTTTGCCACTTTTTTTCAATTTGTTGATGATTAAAGCTCATTATTTTTCCTCCTTATAGTATGTGCAGTACCACTTATCGTAAGAATTGACAAAATATTTAAAAAATAAAAAAACTCGCCCCTTTCTTTGTTAGAAAGGGACGAGAGTATTCTTAACTCCCGCGGTACCACCCAAATTAGTGATTACACTCGGCTCAAGCTTCCTTAACGCGGAAATAACGGCAAACGTAAAATTTCATATTACGTATGCAGACTCAGCAGGCGAGTTCAATTTGCATCCTTACTAGCTTCCACCAACCGCTAGCTCTCTAAAAAGAACCACAAATTTACTATTCCTCATCAATGTCTTTACATGTATTGCATTTATTCTAATGGAAAGTCCTGAAAAGCACAAGCATCTTTTTATGGTGCCTGGCACGCACACAATTTCCACACAATTATCAAAAAAATTTTTTTCTATGATTATTTTCACCAACAATTTTTCATTTCAACCTTCTATGCACATGAAAAATAAAAATAGTCATTACTTTCGTAACTCCCGTCTAATTGACGTTCTTTACATGCTTTTTTATGCTAAAGAAAAAAGTAAAGGAGGCAATAGCGTGTGCCAAGAAAAAAACGGCTTTGGTCCCCAGATCATTATCATCATGTAGTAGTACGCGGTAACAATCGTCAAACTATTTTTCACAATGTAGCAGATTATGAAGCTTTCTTTCGTGTATTACAATATGCTTATCACAAATATTCGTTTACGATTGTTGCCTATTGCGTTATGACTAACCACTATCACCTGCTGATTCGTTCACCCAAAGTGCCACTAGGCAAAGTGATGGCCAATGTTAATTGGCGTTACAGCAATTACTTTAAAAAGAAGTACAACTATTGCGGTCATCTATATGAAAGTCGATATTTTGCAGACCTTGTTCCCTCACAACTCGACATGCTTAGTGTTAGTCGCTATATTCACCGCAATCCTATCTCAACGTCTCCCCCTATGGTTGACAAAATGGAGGACTATCCTTATAGCTCGTATTATCTCTACAAGCATCCTATATCTTCAAACTTCCCCTTCTTTGATACAAGTATTGTCAATAGCTATTTTCTTCAAACATCACAACGCCACTCACTATCTTACTGCCAATATTGCGAGCAACATGAAAGCAAATCGTGTAATGTAGCACCCCAATAGGAAAGCTCCACACGACAATCCATCGTGTGGAGCTTTTCTGTTCAATCGTCATCAATTGTCAGAATCTTTTCCGTGCCTGTCACTCGAAAAGTCAACGCATTCATGGAAAGCGAAATGTTTACAACCAAGGCATTTATTCATATCTAAATGTGTCAATGCTCTATTTATAGCTTCTCCTGTATGTTCAAAAAAATGATCTTGTCCAATTTGAGCATATAATCCATTACGCATAAGCGCTAGTTTTAAGTCCTCTTGTATGCCCGTGACGAAGACCTTGCCACCACGCTTTGTAAAGTTCTCCACGATATTGCTAAAATAAGACTCACCTGTGGAGTCCATAAATGGCACTTTTCCCATACGTAAAATCAGGACGCTTGGTTGTTCTTGCATAGAATGCAGTAATGTCTCTTCAAACGTTTGCGCTGCACCAAAAAACAGTGGACCCTCAATCGTATAAATACTAATTTGTGGACAATCATGCTTTTGATTGACAACATAAGGTTGTACCTTTCCATTCTTTTTTGTATGGTCAGGTAATACTTTATCTATAACCAACTTCTCACTCATTCGTTTAGCAAACAACACAACGGCTAAGCCAAGACCTACTTCAACAGCAATCGTTAGGCTAGCGAAAACGGTAAGCAAAAAAGTAATAATTAATACAAGTGAATCTCCAGATTTCGCTTTTACAATATGAGCAAAATGTTTTTGTTCACTCATATTCCACGCAACGACCATTAGTACTGGTGCCATACTTGCTAACGGAATATGCGAAGCAAAGGGCGCTAATAACAATAATGTGACTAATACAAACACACCGTGAATAATACCTGACATTGGTGATGCAGCACCCGTTTTAATATTGGTTGCCGTACGTGCAATCGCCCCTGTAGCAGGAATCCCGCCAAATAATGGTGTAATAATATTCGCTATGCCCTGTCCTACAAGCTCACGATTACTATTATGTTTCGTATTGGTCATACCGTCAGCAACAACTGCTGATAAGAGCGACTCAATCCCGCCCAAAATGGCAATCACAAAGGCAGGTCCAATCAATAATTGTAATCGTTCCAAGGTGATTTCTGGTATTGAAAACTTCGGTAACGTATTAGGAATTTGACCGTAAGCCGTAGCAATTGTTGCAACCTGTCCTGAAAAAAAGAAGGTAGCAACAAGTGTAGAAACAACAATGCCTACTAATGCGCCAGGTACTTTTGGAAAAAATTTAGGTGTTAAAAGGATAATTACAAGACAAATAACCGCTATGAAAATACTATAATAATTAATTGTTCCTATATGCACGAACAACTCTTTCATATTTGCGATAAAATATTCATGACGTGTAATATTTGTTAAACCTAAAAAATTAGCTATTTGCCCAGTAAAAATGATAACCGCAATACCCGCAGTAAAGCCTATCGTTACAGGACGTGGTATAAATTTTATAAGAGTACCTAGCTTGAAAAGGCCCATTAAACATAGCAGCACTCCCGCCATTAACCCCGCAATTAATAAATTTTCATAGCCATATGATAAGACAATGCCTAAAAGAATTGGCACAAAAGCACCTGTTGGTCCACCGATTTGGAATTTTGAACCTCCAAATAGTGAAATAAGTATGCCCGCAATACACGCTGTATAGATCCCATATTCTGGTTTTACACCGGAAGCAATGGCAAAAGACATCGCTAGTGGAATTGCAACAATCCCAACAATTATGCCAGATAATAAGTCCTTTTTAAAATGATCAACTGAATACCCTTCATACCGACCTGTAAACAGTGATTTCATACAATAATCTTCCCTTCGAAATAATTAAGTTTTTCGAATCCAGTTCAGTAAGGGGTGGTAAATGTATTACATCCCCTACATGCACTCTTCGTCATTTTCACTGACGGTCATTTCTTCTAATCTTGAAATTGTATGAATTAAATGGTTGTCAAAGATATCTTTTGCAACACGCAACAATTCAACAATCATTGGATCACTTAAAGAATAGTAAACTTTTTTACCTTCTTTTGTACCATAAACAATATTTTTTGCCCGTAAAACACTTAACTGCTGGGAAACTGCCGAGCCTTCTTTTTCTAGGCAACTTTGAATCTCATTCACACTTTTCTTGCCATCGACTAATAACTCAAGAATTCTTATCCGTAACGGGTGTGCTAAGGCTTTAAAAAAATCGGCTTTAAACTGTTGTAAGCCTTCTTCCACGTTAATCCCCCCATATCATTCATTTTCACATATTCAAATATTTGAATATGTATGATTGTATCCTTTTGCGTCAACTATTTCAATCCAAAAAAATAAAAAAGCGAATGCTATAGCATTCGCTTATAAGTAAATCGCCTTTAATTTTCAGAATTGTTTGCGTGCCTGCCACCCAATAATGGGCGGTCATAGATCAGACATGGGAAAATGCCTATTAATACAATAACTACTAAAATTGAAACAAGGGCAATCATACCAAATTGATCCACCATAATGCCACCGAACAATGGACCGATCATCCGACCTGCTGTAGCCGCACTATTAATAATACCTTGGTAAAAACCTTCGCGTCCCTTTGGTGCAAGCTGATTTGCAATGGTCGGTAAAGCTGGTGTATAAAACATTTCGCCAAAAGTTAATACAACCATTGCAGCAGCAAACATTTTAAAATCTCCAGCAAATGCTACAATGCCAAACGACGCTGCAATAAGCGTAATGCCAAATACTAGTTGACGTTTTAGTTGATGTTCCCAACGGCGCACAAGCGGTGCGATTAATGGTTGCCCAACAACAATAAGAAGCCCATTAATCGTCCAAAGTAAACTATATTGTTTTAACCCTAATCCCAAATCTTGCGTATAGGATGAAATGGTTGCACTCCATTGCGAATAGGCAAGCCAGCATAACACGGAGGATGAACTTAAAATTAACAAGGCATAAAATGGTGCCTTATTTGTAATACGTTTACTTTCACTTACTACATTTTTCAATGCTATACTTTCCGCATCTATTCCTCTAAATGTAATCAATGCGATAAAGAAAAATAAAATATACATCGCTAAATTAACAACAAACACATAATCAAATTGATAATCCGCCACAATCCCAGCTAATGCCGGCCCTACGGCAACACCTAAATTTTGCGCTAAATAAATCGCATTAAATGCCTTACGACCACCTTCAGGCCAAGCCGCTCCTGCTAAGGCAAACATCCCTGGAAATACAATTCCTCCACTAAATCCAAGTATGGTTAAAAACCAAACATAATGTGGCCAGCCATGCCAGATTGTTAATCCTATTAACGAAGCAACGGTCAATAAAATGCCCAGCATAATAGATTTATAGCCGCCAATTCTATCAAATAAAAAACCACCTAATAGATTGCCTAATACACCCGCAGCCGAATTCAACATTAAAACAAAGCCAGCCATTGCAAGTGATTTCCCTAAATAATCGTGCATATAAATGGCATTTAAAGGCCATAAAAAAGAGTTGCCCGTCGTGTTCACAAGCATACCGATAATTAAAAACCAAACACTTTTTGGCATATCCTTGACCCCCATTATTTCGTTTCTCTAAATAGCTAGTTTATGATGAAAAATAAAAAAGTACAAGGAAAATAAATTTACCCTTTCTTCATAAAAAACTTCTTAAATAAGCCGTTTTTTTGTGCTTTATGCATGCGTTATAGTAGCCAACAGTTCTGTTCCTTTACCACAAAAATAAATTATTTATTTAAGTAAACAAAGCCGCCTAATATTTGTCTCTGTCTATTTATATTCTTACTCCATGACGGAACCTTACGCACATGATAAAATACAATGTTAGAGGAGTGAAATACATGACAGAAACAAACTTTCCTTTTCCCACAGAGGGGAAAAGATACTATACATGGAATCGCTATTTACGTGATCACTTCGGTCATAAAGTATTTAAAGTAGCGCTCGATGCAGGTTTTGATTGCCCGAACCGAGATGGTACAGTCGCATTCGGAGGTTGTACATTTTGTAGTGCTGCAGGGTCAGGTGACTTTGCCGGAAATAAAGTCGATCCTATTGATGTGCAATTTGCGGAAATTCGAGACAAAATGCATCAAAAATGGAAAGATGGCAAGTATATGGCTTACTTCCAAGCATATACAAATACCCATGCGCCACTGCCAGTTTTAAAGGAAAAATTTGAGGCTGCGTTAGCACAAGAAGGTGTAGTCGGACTGTCCATTGCAACACGCCCAGATTGCTTACCAGATGATGTTGTAGAATATTTAGCAGAACTAAATAAACGCACCTATTTATGGATTGAACTGGGACTACAAACCGTCCATGAAAAAACGGCAAACCTGATTAATCGCGCACATGATTATGCAACCTATGTAGAAGGTGTTGAAAAGCTGCGTAAGCATGGGATTCGTGTGTGCTCACATATTATCAACGGCCTTCCACTTGAAGATTATGACATGATGATGGAAACGGCACGTGCAGTAGCTAAACTGGATGTCCAAGGCATTAAAATCCATTTACTGCATTTATTAAAAGGGACGCCTATGGTTAAGCAATATGAAAAAGGCATGCTAGAATTTTTAGATCAAGACGTTTATACAAAACTAGTTGCAGATCAGTTAGAAATTTTACCACCGCAAATGGTTATCCATCGTATAACAGGTGATGGACCAATTGATTTAATGATTGGACCAATGTGGAGTGTTAATAAGTGGGAAGTATTGAACGGTATTGATGCAGAGTTAGAACGTCGGGGCAGTTGGCAAGGTAAATTTTATAATGCCGAGGTCACAAAATGAAGCTTCAACGCGTCTTACAATATGCACAGCAATTATTAATAGACTCGATACAAGAAGGCGATACTGTTGTCGATGCTACGGCTGGAAACGGCCATGATACATTATTTTTAGCTCAACTTGTTGGTGATAACGGACAAGTTTATGCCTTTGACGTGCAAAAAAATGCAGTCGATGCTACTTTGCACCGTCTGCTAGATAATGCATTAGAACACCGTGCCCTTGTGTTACATACGGGGCACGAAAATATAGCCAAGCATGTTCAAAAACCAGTTGCGGCTGCTATATTCAATCTTGGCTATTTGCCTGGCAGTGACCATGATATCGTAACAAAACCAAATACAACGATTCTTGCAATTCAAGATTTATTGCAACTGCTAAAAATCGGCGGATTAATTGTCCTTGTTATTTACCATGGCCATCCAGGCGGTAAAGAAGAACGTGACGCAGTCATCAACTATGTTAGTCAGTTACCACAAAAATATATCCATGTGTTAAAATACGAATTTCTAAACCAACAAAACGACCCACCATTTGTTATTGCATTAGAAAAAATGAAAGACTTCCCGGTGCCAGTCGCTCAAACAATTCTGAACGCACAAGCAGCCGCTTGCGACGGCCATTAAAATAAAAAAGTCCTCTCAATATTGAGAGGACTTTTTTATACATTATTTATTTTTGCGTTTATCATTGTAATCAACCCAGAAATCCGCACCTTTAATTCCTAGTTTACGAGGATCAAACACAGGGTCTTTGCCTTCTTTTTTCTGTTTCTCGTAATCTTTTAATGCGAGAATCGCAGGCTTCATAATAATTAAAATGGCAATAACGTTAATCCATACCATTAATCCTAAGCCAACGTCACCCATTGCCCATGCAAGGTCAGATGTACGAATCGTTCCAAAAAATGTTGCAATTAAAAAGGCGATTTTAGCTATCCAAATGAAAATCTTTTCGGTTTTCCCTGAGAATAAATAGGCCACATTCGTCTCTGCTATATAGTAGTACGCCATAATTGTCGTAAATGCGAAGAAGAATAAAGCGATTGCTACGAAGCTTGAACCTATACCTGGCAATGAAGATTCCACTGCCCATTGTGTATATGCAGCACCTTCTTTAATACTTTTCGCAAAGGTAATTTGCTCCTCACCAGTAAGGCCATTTTCATTGAATTCACCAACGTAAATAAACGGATCTGTACCTTCCGCAGCTTTCTCATTCTGAACATTATACATACCTGTAAATAAGATCATAAATGCTGTAGCCGAACAAACTAATAATGTATCAATGTACACAGATGCCGCTTGCACAATACCTTGTTTAGCAGGATGTGAAACTTCAGCTGCCGCCGCTGGATGCGCACCAGTTCCTTGACCCGCTTCGTTAGAATAAATACCACGCTTAACCCCCCAAGCGATTGCTGAACCAATAATTCCCCCAAATACTTCTTGTGCACCAAAAGCACTAGAGAAAATTAGCGAAAATACAGCAGGTACTTCTGAAATATTCATAAAAATAATGACGATTGCCATTAGAATATAAGCTAAAGCCATGAATGGGACAACTACTTGTGCAACATTTGCAATGGATTTAACCCCACCGATAATAATAGCACCTAATAATACAACAATAATAATTCCTGTAATCCAAGATTCCATTCCAAAAGCGTTTTCAACGGCACCTGCTATTGCATTTGATTGAACACCAGGCATTAGTATTAACATGGCTATTAACGCTGCAATTGCAAAAATGATTGCAAACCACTTCTGCCCCATCCCTTTTTCAATATAAAAGGCTGGACCACCACGATATTCTGTTTCTTTCTCTTCTTTATATATTTGCGCTAATGTTGACTCCACATAAGCTGTCGCTGCACCGATGAAGGCAATTGCCCACATCCAAAAAATCGCACCAGGTCCCCCCATTGCAATGGCAGTTGCTGTACCAGCAATGTTCCCTGTACCAACGCGCCCAGATAATGCAATCGACATTGCTTGGAAAGAAGAAATTCCTTTTTCTGATTTTTCCCCTTTAAACATTAAGACAAACATGTCCTTAATATGTCTTATTTGTAGGAACCTTGTAATAATTGAAAAGAATAAACCGATCAATAAAATACCATAAATAAACCACGGTCCCCATAAAATACTGTTCATAAAACTAACAATACTTTCCATCTTACCCCTCCCAAAATATGAATATTCGTTCTTTAAGACATTATAGTATTACATTTTTCTGAAAATTACAACATTATTTTTAAGTTACTATACATCTTATTCAACAATATTTTTCGGAGGGGAAACATTCTATCGAATTATATAGCCAATTCTACGCAAAGCATTATTAATAAAATCACGGATATAGAAAAAAATCTCATCTCTCTCTATTTCATGGTACAGATTATGGTAGCATTTTGCCCATTCTTTAAATTGGAATTCAGCAAACTCCTGCTGATGCAACCAATTACGTGTTTGTCTAGTTTCTGTAATGCTATCTCTTTCTCCAGTCATAATAAGCATAGGGGTATTTGGAAACTCTGCTTTCGGCATAATCACTAAATTGCGCATCATCTGTTGTAACTCACGATACCATTTTACTGAGATGACAGACATAAAAGGAAACTCGTCTTTCATTTCATCGCGACCTTCGACACTACGTGATAACTTGTCGAAAGTAATATCATGTGTCATCTTCACACTTGCCGTCAAAGCACTTAAGCTCGTTAATGCATTCGATAATTTCCCAGGCTGTAAGTTCAATTGCAACCAAGGTGAGGTCAAGACAATTCCTGCACATTCATATTTTCTCTTATGCATGGTATGCAGTATTAACGTTGCTCCTAGTCCATGCCCTATTAAAAATACTGGCAAATTATATGAAAAGGCATTTTCAATTAAATGCCTAGTATACTTGTTGTATTCTTTAAAGTCCTCATCATGGACACGTGATAGTTTCGCATTTGCCCCATGATTCGGTAAATCGCCCATGACTACGTGGAAGCCTTCCATTCTAAGTTTTTCAATCAGCCATGCGTACCAACGGTGGTTTTCATATGCACCGTGAACAATAGCAATCACAGCCTTCGCTTGTCCATCAGCTTCCCATTTCCACATTCACATAGTCCTCCTAAATAATTAGTTACACAATAATTATAACGAAATATTCGTACCATTATAAAATTATATTTGCATAAAATTGCGTATTTGATACGATAATACTACATCAAAGAAAGAAAAGAGGCGATTAGCATGATTTATCCTTTTAAAGACAAAACACCTACAATCGATCCATCGGTTTTTATTGCTGACTATGCAACCGTTACGGGAGACGTAACGATTGGAGCAGAGACAACAATATGGTTTAATACAGTGATTCGAGGCGATGTATCTCCTACAATTATTGGTAAACGAGTAAGCATCCAAGATCTTTGTTGTCTACATCAAAGTCCAAAATATCCATTAATAATCGAAGATGAAGTAACAGTTGGACACCAAGTAACCTTACATAGCTGTACAATTCGAAAAAATGCCTTAATTGGTATGGGATCAATTGTGTTAGATGGGGCAGAGATAGGAGAAGGTGCATTTATCGGTGCGGGTAGTCTTGTCCCTCCAGGTAAAGTCATACCTCCCAATTGTTTAGCATTAGGACGTCCAGCGAAAGTTGTACGGGAATTAAATGCTGAAGACAAGGAAGATATGGAACGTATCGTTAGAGAATACGCGGAAAAAGGACAATATTACAAATCTCTTCAAAAATAATGGATGCTTACAAAACGGGCGAATTGCCCCTATAGTTGTAGATGTTTGCATACGTAACAACTCTTTATAAAAAAAATTCGCAATTTCCTTCCACTAACCGCCTACAGTACATCTTGTATGTAGACGTACGGGAAGAAAGCGAATTTTTTCAATCACTTACGTAAAGTCCGCTTAAATCTTTCACTCGATTAAAGAGCACTAGTTGCCTTCACGATTTAAATAGAAGGTGCATTACTCCCCGACTTAGCAGCAAGTAAGAAGAAATGCGAAAGGCAAGATAAAAAGGGGCCACTAGCTAGCCCCTTTCAAAAAAACATTTACGTTTGTTCATTACCAAATCGAATGTTCTTGACAAAACAGATTATAAACTAGCTTTTTCTCTTAGTGCATCTGCCTTGTCCGTATTTTCCCAAGGTACATTTAAATCTGTACGGCCAAAGTGACCGTATGCAGCCGTTTGTTTATAGATTGGACGACGTAAATCAAGCATTTTAATGATGCCTGCTGGACGTAGATCGAAAAGTTCGCGAACCCATTTTACAATTTCACTTTCACTTACTCGTCCTGTACCAAACGTATCAACGGCAATCGATACTGGCTGTGCTACACCGATAGCATAAGCAAGCTGTACTTCTGCACGTTCTGCTAAACCAGCTGCAACAATATTTTTCGCTACATAACGTGCTGCATAGGCTGCTGAACGGTCCACTTTCGTAGCATCCTTACCAGAGAATGCACCACCACCATGACGTGCATAACCACCGTATGTATCAACGATGATTTTACGACCAGTAAGTCCAGCATCTCCTTTTGGACCACCGATAACAAAACGACCAGTTGGGTTGATGAAGTATTTCGTCTGTGCATCTAATAACTCACTAGGAACTACTGGAGCAATTACTAATGCTTTTAAATCTGCTTGAATTTGTTCAAGTGTTGCTTCTTCATCATGCTGAGTTGAAATAACAATCGTATCAACACGAACAGGGACATTGTTTTCATCATACTCAATTGTTACTTGCGTTTTACCATCTGGACGTAAATATGCTAATTCACCTGATTTACGTACTTCTGTTAAACGACGAGCCAATTTATGCGCTAAACTAATTGGTAGAGGCATCAATTCAGGTGTTTCATTACATGCATAACCGAACATTAATCCTTGGTCACCTGCACCAATTGCTTCAATATCCGCATCTGTCATTGAACCTTCACGCGCTTCTAATGCTTGGTCTACACCTTGGGCAATATCAGGTGATTGCTCTCCGATTGCGACTAGTACAGCTAAGTTTTCAGCATCAAAGCCATACTTGCCTCGTGTATAGCCGATTTCTGCTACTGTATCACGCACAATGCCTTTAATATCTACATAAGTAGAAGTAGTAATTTCTCCTGCTACTAATACTAAGCCTGTTGTGACCGTTGTTTCACACGCTACACGGGCATTAGGATCTTCTGTTAAAATAGCATCTAAAATAGCATCCGAGATTTGATCACAAATTTTATCGGGATGTCCTTCTGTTACACTCTCTGATGTAAACAATCGACGGTTTGTCATTTGGTTTTCCTCCTATTACTCTTACAAATAGTATTTGCGAAATTAATACGGTACTCATTACCCATGTCAAGTCCGCTCCTAAAGGATTGAACTCTCAAGCCGTTGTTGCTTTTAACATGAGGATTTCGAAAGATCCGTCATTATAATAAGGAAAGAATTGCACATACTTACCTTTACATTCATTTTAAAAATAAAAAAAATCCTTTTCTCACGTGTACTTAACATGAGGAAAGGAATAATGACTTCGTAACCTTTCACTCTTATCGTTCAAGGGGTATCCCCTTGCATCAGGTTGGCACCAACGCATGTCGTGAAATAGTTCATGCAGGTTGCCGGGTTTCACAGGGCCTGACCCTCCACCAGCTCGGGATAAGAGTATCCGTTCAATTCCTCATCTTACGTAAAAGGTAGAACAATGTCAATTATTTTATGTCGTTTTGTTGAAAAGTATTTAAAACTCGAAAATAATTTTTGAATTAGTATAGATTATTAAAGCAATTGTGTTATACTATTTTTGAAATTAAGAAAAACTCCCTCAAACTCAAGGGAATACTATAAAAAAGGATGGTATTTAATCGATGAATTCAGTAGAAATTGCAAACGAACTGAAGGAATTATTAAACGGCGGGAACATTAACGTTCAACTTTCAGTACCACAATTAGCTGAAAAAGCTACATCTCGTGGTGAGGCAATGTTAACAGTAGATGGCGCAGTTCGTGCAGAAACTGGCAAATACACTGGTCGTTCACCTAAAGATAAATATACGGTAGAAGAAGAAAGCACAAAAGATAAAATTGACTGGGGTAAAGTAAACCAACCAATTTCTTCTGAAGTGTTCGATAACTTATATGTAAAAGTAGTTAAATACTTAAAAGAACGTGACGAATTATTTGTATTTAAAGGTTTTGCTGGTGCTGACAAAGATTCACAATTAAGTATTCAAGTAATCAATGAATATGCTTGGCACAATCTTTTCGCCCATCAATTATTTATCCGTCCAACTGAAGAAGAATTAGCTTCTCACGTTGCTGATTTCACAATTATTTCAGCTCCTAACTTTAAAGCAGATCCAGCTGTTGATGGTACAGCTTCTGAAACATTCATCATTGTATCACTTGAAAAGAAAATCATCCTAATCGGTGGTACTGAATATGCTGGTGAAATTAAAAAATCGATTTTCGGTATTATGAACTACCTATTACCACAACAAGGCATCTTATCAATGCACTGTTCAGCAAACGTTGGGGAAGCTGGTGACGTAGCATTATTCTTCGGTTTATCTGGTACTGGTAAAACGACTTTATCTGCTGATCCTGACCGCAAATTAATCGGTGACGATGAGCATGGTTGGTCTGACAACGGCGTATTTAACATTGAAGGTGGTTGCTACGCAAAAACAATTAACCTTTCTGCTGAAAAAGAACCTGAAATCTACAACGCAATCCGCTTCGGTTCTGTACTAGAGAACGTAGCTGTAGACCCTGAAACTCGTGTTTGCGACTACGATGATGGTTCATTAACAGAAAATACACGTGTTGCTTATCCAATCCAATATATCGAAAATATCGTTGATCCGTCTGTTGCAGGTCACCCAAAAACAATCATCTTCTTAACTGCTGATGCATTTGGTGTTTTACCTCCAATCAGTAAATTAACAAAAGAGCAAGCAATGTATCACTTCCTAAGTGGTTTCACATCTAAACTTGCAGGTACTGAACGTGGTGTAACAGAGCCAGAACCAGTATTCTCTACATGTTTCGGTTCTCCATTCCTTCCACTTCCAGCAACTGTTTATGCAGAAATGTTAGGTCAAAAAATCGATGAGCATGGCGCACAAGTATTCCTTGTAAACACTGGTTGGACTGGTGGCGAATACGGTACAGGTAGCCGTATGAAGCTTTCTTATACTCGTTCAATGGTACGCGCAGCAATCGACGGAAAACTAAACAATGTTGAAACAATTCAAGATGCTGTATTCGGTTTACACATCCCTACAGCAGTTGAAGGTGTACCAACAGAAGTGCTAAACCCACGTGATGCTTGGTCAGACAAAGCTGCTTACGATGTGAAAGCTGCTGAACTTGCTGGTCTATTCAACGACAACTTCAAGAAATTCTCAAATGTTTCTGAAGCAATCACTAATCTTGGTGGGCCATTAAAATAATGCATACAAAAAGGGAACGATGTATTCGTTCCCTTTTTTTTAGTGTCTTTTTTTAGTGTCAGGCACTCAAACAATTTTCACTGCTTCTTCATCCATTCGCATAATGCACGAACCGTTTCACGATTTTGGGCAGGTGGATATTGGTGGGCAAAACGTTGATCATACCAAGTTTCATACACTTTATTGGCATCTTCTAAGTAAAATGCTAACTGCCTTGCATGCTCAATATCTACATTTTCATCCCGATAGCCGTGGATAATTAGCACTGGGGCTGTAATCTGATCGACTTGAAATAAAGGTGTGCGTGCATCATAGGCTTCTGGAACACGATTAGGTGTCCCGCCAATAACCCGTTTCATCATTCGACGCATATCGGTTCGCTCCCAGTATGTAGCTGTGGCATCCGAAACGCCTGCCCACGTCACAACGGATGTAATATCCTTCCGTAAAATGGCTGTCCAGAGCGCCATAATACCTCCACGTGAAAAACCAAACACATGGATATGATCGTTGCAAAATTGTTTTAGCACATCTACTCCATGCACTGCATCAAAACGATCTTGACCTGCAAACTCATCACGGCCTTCTCCACCTCTATTCCCCCGATAATAAGGGGCAAACACGATAAAACCTTGGGCTGCAAATTGTGCAACACGTGCTGGTCTTACCATGCCGATACTTTGCATACCCCCACGCAAATATAAAAAACCGTCATATGTACCTTCTGCTTTAGGCTCTGCTAGTAAGCCTTTGACACGTAATCCAAGGGATAGATACGTAATTTCTGATAATCGAATAGCTGGATTTGGTGAAGGATATGGACGTTTTTCAACTATTTCTCCATTGATTGTCAAAGCGCTTCAGCTCCTCTAGCATTTTTTGCATGCCTTCATCTTTCATATGGAAGCTTAAATTTGGATGGCTTGCAAACTCTTCATCGGTTAACCAGACCATACCCGAAGTTTCCAAATCAAAATCTATCTTCTCCTGACTGACAAATTCCGCAGTGAAGACTGTTTTACAAAACAATAGTTCACCGTGGACAGCATATTCTGCAAACCATTGAAGATTTTTCACATGCACACCCGTCTCTTCAAATACTTCCCGAACAGCAGCTTGCTCTAATGTTTCGCCTGATTCTACCTTCCCTCCTGGCACTTCCACGCCACGACGCTTATGAATCGTACATAGCCATTTCTGTTCATGTTTTAAAAAGACAAGGACATGCTTTGGTTCAACTTGAAACTCCCCTCTTGTAAAGCTTAAATCCACTTGAAATCCATTCAAATCTTGAAATGAAAACATTCCATTCAACTCCTCGTATTATATTGTCACGAATGTATTCATTATGTTATTCGTCTTATTATTTCATGTACTGTGAGGAATCAATCACAAGAAAATAGTGGCATTCGTCATTCGTCATATTGATAAATCTATGCGCTGTATCTGCTTCAAAAAAAAGAGAATCGCCTGCTTCTAATTCTTCAGAAAAAGCACCATGCCCCAATTCAACTCGTAACTTTCCGCTTTTAACAAAAATATACTCTTTTACACCTGCTTTATGCGCGGGAAATATGCCTGATTCTTTGTTTGGTGGAATAATATTTAACACAAACTCAATACCTCGTGATGGAACGGAAGGTGATAATAAATGTCGTTGAAAACCCGATTTTTCATCAACATAAATGGGTCGTTCATCTTTTCTTATGACGACAACCTCCCTTTTTTCCTGCTGATCTAATAAAGCTGAAAGTGTTGTATTTAAAGCTTCTGCAATTTGACAAGCTACTTGTATCGTTGGATTTTTTTCCTCTCTTTCAATTTGAGATAGCATCGAGGCACTCACATTACTTGCGGCTGAAAGCTCCTGTAATGTCATTTTGTTTTTCTTCCTCATTACATTTACTTGCTTTCCAAATCCCATGAATAAAGCTCCTTTCACTACTTTGTTCGCCTACTATTATTTTTACTATAGTGAAATGTAATTAAAAACTTATCTTCGTTAGCCCTTCTACTATGATATTGTACATTATCAATCACAATCAACCTAGAAGATGTTTGAATCATTTCATGCAAGATAAGATATTTACACTTTAGCGAAAATAAAATATACTATAGTGAATAATCAAGTATAGGAGTGTTGTTTTATGTTAAAAGTCGTATTAGCGCTATTCCCTCTTGTTAGTATTTTATTTATGATTTTTATTTTAAAGAAATCTTCTATTTTCACTGGCATTTTTACTTGCCTACTTACAACAGTGATTGCTACTTCTCCTGTTTTTCACCTAAACTTCGCATTACTGCCTAAACCTTTTATTAACAGTTTTCTTATAACATTGCCAGTTACCTATGTTTTATTTTTTGGAATATTATTATATCATCTAATGGAAAAATCAGGGTCCATCCAAAAAATAGCTTCTTCTATTGCTACCTCTACTGATAATCGGATTGACCAAGTATTATTATTGGCCTTGGGGCTCTCTCCTTTAATTGAATCCGTTAGCGGCTTTGGTCTAGCGGTCATTGTTATTGCACCTATTTTAATGGCTCTAGGTTTCAATTCCTTACAATCTTCCTTCATTGCATTAATTAGTTTATGTATCATACCTTGGGGCACGTTAGCAATGGGGACAATTATTGGTGCATCATTAGGAAACATTCCTTTAGAGGATTTAGGTATTGGAAGCGCTCTGATGTGCATTCCTATTTATATCTACTTTGCCTTCTTAGTTACATACATAGGCGTCGGAAAAGAAGCAATGCAAAAGAAAAAATGGCGGATACTATCGATGGGATTAGTTTTAGGTTTAAGCGTGTGGGTTTGTAATCGTTTCATCAGTGTAGAACTTGCCGGAGTAGTGGGCTCTTTAACGGTGATGGCGGCTATTTTTATTATGATTTCTTTGCAAAATAGAAACAAACAATATTATTCTAATATCTTTTTAAAAAATATTTCTCCTTATTTGTTGTTAATCGCTCTACTAATCGCATCAAGAACTATTAATCCGATTAAAGATTTTTTAACGAGCCTGTTTACCGTAACGATTGCGTCTTATCAATTCCAATTATCGTTTCTTTATTCGCCTGGATTTTTTCTCTTTATTGTTTGTCTCTTTACTTGTACGCTCTTCCGTTTAAATAAGGCATCCATTTTCGATAGTATCAAATTAACAATCAATAAATGTTATCCTGTATTGCTAACGACTTTTTTATATATTGTGGTTTCCGAAATGATGGCAGAGGCCGAGATGATTCAGCTACTATCCGTAACTGCTGCCAACACATTTGGTTCATACTTTGTATTCATAACACCTTTAATTGGCGCAACAGGTGGTTTTTTAACTGGCAGTAATACTGCGTCCAATACTATGTTTATTCGACTACAAACAGAAACTGCTACGCACATAGGTCTGTCACCTACTATACTTGCTTGCATTCAAAATGTTAGTTCTTCGTTCATGACAATGGTCAACCCATCTAGAGTGGCATTAAGTTGTTCAGTATGTAAAATACATTCATTTGAAAATATTATTCAAAGAAAAATGGCGCTAGTTGGACTTAGTACACTTGCTATTATTTTTCTAGAAATTATTTTTCTATCACGCTTCCACTAGCATAATGTTATACAGGTTATGCAAATATAAAAAATGTCTAGCCAATAGCTAGACACGTTTATTGAAATAGGGAAGTTGTTCTACAAATTGCTTTGTATCATCATCCCCATACTCATGTATAAGTGCATAAATTTTCTTCAAACGTAAATCTAACTCGTCATTTTCTCGATCCAAATGATATTGCAAATAAGGCAATTGTGCGCGCCAACCGTTCGCAATTTCTAATAGTTGCATTTGCTGAAATATTTTTTCAAAAACATCTAATGCTTGCCGGTCTACATTAAGTTCGAAATTCCATTGCCCTTCGTAAGGATTTGTATAATACGTTTTATGGGCAAGTGAAAAATAAACACGTTGACGATCCATAGATAACACTCCTTTTTCCATAGTATGGTGGTTAAGTGGTTATTTTATTCGCTGGAATGTCAAACTTCCTTCACAACTAAGTTAGAGCTTCTAATTTATAATAGATATAACGAACAAGAACGGAGTGAATACAATGAGTTTAACCTCGCTAATCACGGTTGCAATCATTATCGTGATATTAGTAACAGTCGCAACCATTCTAAGTGTAAATCGCGCCTATGCTTTTAAACATACGGTCGATGAAAAACCGAAGCAAAATTTTCAGCAGCATGACGAGTAGTTCAAATTTAACCCTTTTATAGCAATATCACTTATAATAACAATATCAAATAGAATTTGGAGTGAAAACAATGGGTGTTCCATTACCAATCATCATTATGATTGCAATGATGATGCTAATGTTTGGTGTTTCCGTAATCGTTATTCTCAAGAAAAAAGGCGATTTTTTTACACAAACAATCGATGCAAAACCAAAACAAAATAATTCACATCACAAGGATGGACAAGCATGAAATATCCCTTTATATGGCTCATTCAGTTATACAGAAAATTTATCTCACCAATGACGCCACCATCGTGTCGCTTCTATCCAACATGCTCTTCTTACGGTCTAGAAGCTTTTCAAAAGCATGGCGCTATTAAAGGTCTAATTTTGACCGTCACACGTATTTTAAAATGCCAACCACTTCATCCTGGTGGCTTTGATCCAGTGCCTGAAAAATGGCCTTCGAAAAAGAAATAATTTTCGAAGGTCATTTTTTCTTGTACTTTTATTCGATGTGCGTTATTATAGATACTGTTAAAAAACAAATCGTAATCATTACTATTTGAAAGAGGTATCCATTATATGAAAAAAATATTTCTATTTTTCTTAGTTGCTGTACTAGCCGTATTTACAGCTGCCTGTGGTGATCAATCATCATCGTCGAAACAGACGGAGAAAACAGATAAATTAACTGTGTACACAACCGTCTATCCTTTAAGCTACTTTACGGAGCGGATTGGTGGCGATTATGTAGAAGTATCTTCTATATATCCTCCTGGTGCTAACGAGCATACCTTTGAGCCAACGCAAAAGGATATGATGAAATTAGCTGACGCGCATCTATTTTTCTATATTGGCTTAGGACTTGAAGGTTTTGTAGAAAATACGAAAAAGACATTAGCCAACGAAGATGTCACTATGGTTGCTATGGCATCTCAAATACCTGATGAAAAATTAGCCGTTAGTACTGGTCATTCGCATGACGAAGAAGATGAAGCTGATCATGCGCATGAAGCTGCCGCTTCAGAAGATGACCACGCACATGACGAGCACGAAGATGCGACTACGGAAGATAATCACGCGCATGACGAGGAGGCTGATCATGGAGATCATGCTCACGGTAGTGTCGATCCCCATGTATGGCTGTCGCCTGTTATTAGTCAAGATTTAGCATTATCCATTAAAAATGCATTAGTTGAAAAAATGCCAGCTCAAGAAGCGACATTTACAGCAAATTATGAAGGGCTCATAAAAGAGCTACAAGATTTAGACACTGCATATAAAGCGATGGCTGACACAACGCAAAACAAAACATTCTTTGTATCGCATGCTGCATTTGGCTACATCGCGGGTCAATATGGCTTAACACAAGTTCCAATTGCAGGGTTAAACTCGCAAAATGAACCGTCTCAAAAGGAATTAACAGCGATTGTAGATAAAGCAAAAGACTTAAATATTCATTATATTTTATTCGAGCAAAATGTTTCATCTAAATTAGCCGAAGTCATTCAAAAAGAAGTTGGCGCTCAATCACTTGTCCTACATAATTTAAGCGTGTTAACAAGTGATGATGTGAAAAATAATGAAACGTATTTTACTCTCATGAAAAAAAATATGCAAACTTTAGAAACAGCTCTAAATGAACACAAGTAAAACAACGATACGAATTACCTGTTTAAGATGAAGAAGGAGGTGCCCCGTAATGCATAAGGGACACCTCCTTTATTATGACGTACTTTTCTTGCGGCATACGCTTTTCATTTTTGTCAAAGTGAAGAAGCCTCTTTATCCTGGCATCCCCGTTTATCTTTGTCTTGACAATAACCAGACGAACTGTAAGAGCGCTCTGTAGGACAACTTTATCCTGTTGTTCATATAAAACGATTTGATTAAGTTTGTCGCTAAGTTGAAAGTCATTTGGTAATTGTGCAGAGTGTTCTATTAATTGTTTCATTTGCAGCGCATTATTTTCTATAATCGCTAGCCCACTATTAGGGGTAAAAAGATTAGCTAATGGTTTCGTAAGAACTTCAATCCTACTTTTCCCTTGCCAATCTGCGTATTTTTCACTTGTTGCTGAAGGAAAACTTGCAAAATCCCATGTATGATCCTGCGCTAATTGCTTATCGGATACGAGAAAATAGTTATAACGTACCTCGCCCTTCCGATCTGGCAATGGGTCATCCCATGTCACATCAATATGGTACCATTCATTATCTAACTTCACTAACACCCATGCATGCAATTGTTCGCCTACTTTCCCTGGCACATATTGCACCTCAAAACCTAGCATATCTAACATTCGATAAAGCACTAAAGCATAGGCCTGACAGACACCTTTGCCTTCGCTAAGCAATGTGTATGGCGAATATTGGCTTCCTACACTATCTTTTGAATACTCTGTTGTTAAGACGATATAATCATGTGCAGCCTGTATTTTTTCTAATTCGCTTAATCCATGCATAGACGCAACAATAGTTGTCAATGTTTGCTCTGTAAATGCCTCCTCTTCCTGTGAAATATGATAAGTAAATTGAAATTGGATGACAATATTATTGGCATAGCCATCATACTTCCATTGAAAGCTGGAAATATTGGCGAAAATATATGGATCTAATATGGCATGTTTGATAAGCTCTGTTAGTTCGTTTTGTAATTCAGAAGTTTTACCAGTGTAACGAATTTCAAATTCAGTAGACAATTGCATCACTTCTTTCTGAATTTGCTGTTGTAATGTTTCGATTGAATTAGCTTTTGCTATATTCTGTGATTCGTAATTTGCGAATACTTGCACATGACTCATTTGTAAAACAAATAATATAATGACAACATTATATATAGTTTTTCTCATATGAGTCATTCTCCTTTACTAAATAGTTTATGCCCCCCATTATTTATTATGTTAAAGAATAATTAATTTAATCAAAAAAATATAATTTCAATAACAGAAGCCTAAAAATTGTTTGAGTGACTGGCACATATACTTTATACAATTGTTTGAGAATTGTTTGAGTGACTGGCACGTGAAGTCAAAAAAATAGCATGCTAGAAGTGACTTCTAGCATGCTATTTTTAAAGGCTAAATCCATTAAAGTTATTCACTGGCAAGTAAAGCTGCTAATTTTCTTCTTAGTAGCTTATTTGCTCCATTACGTGGCAGTGTATCGATTATCTTAATTTGTTTGGGAACTTTATATTTAGCCAGTTTCTTTTCACAGTATTGCTTTAAGTTTTCCATCGTGACCGCTTCCTTTAAAACAACAAATGCTATAGGAACTTGTCCCCATGTTTCATCTTCAATGCCACATACACCCGCTTCCTGAATAGCTGGATGTGCCAATAGCACATTTTCAATCTCTGCTGGATAAATATTTTCACCACCAGAAATAATTAAATCTGCCCGACGATCCACTACAAACAAGTAACCCTCCTCATCCATATAGCCAATGTCTCCCGTGTGAAGCCAGCCCTCCTCAGTTGCGCTTTTCTCGGCAAAACGACCTATGTAACCAGGCGTTACGTGGGGACCTCGAATACATATTTCCCCTTCACCTTGTGCATTGGGTGCTGAAATTTTTATTTGGTTAAAAAACAATGGCTTACCTGCTGAGCCAATCTTTGTCATGGCATCTTCACTTGCCAATGTAGCCGTTTGTGACGAGGTTTCTGTCATACCATATGTTTGAGCTACTGCTAAATGCAATGCACTTGCTCGCTCTAGATAATCCACTGGTACAGGACCACCACCGGCTAGCATCAATTTAAAACGCGGTGACGCCTGCGCCTTATTTAACTCAAGGGTATTTAAAATGCGTTCTAATGTTACAGCGACCACTGACATATGGGTGACATCACCATCCATAATATTTTGCGTGATCGCCTCTACGTTAAAATGCTCATATAGTTGTACTTTATTGCCGTATAACAATGAACGAACTAAAATGGAAAAACCACTTATATGGAATAATGGCACTGCACACAACCAAACATCATCGGCTTGTAAACCTATGTTTAGAACAGAGGCTGTAGCACTTGCCTGATGATTGCCAACTGTTTGACGAACCCCCTTTGGGAAGCCTGTCGTACCAGACGTATACATAATGGATGTTGTTTGATTGAGTGACCATTCTTTTGCAATATCAACATATTGCTCTTTACCATTTTCTATTGTCGTAAATTCATGATAGTGTACGGATGACGGTAATTTTTCTACATCCTCATCTGCAACTAGCACAATCGTTGCTTGTGAATCTTCTAATTGATATGCGATTTCTGCTTGAGACAGCCTGCGATTAAGCATCACCATTTCACATTGCAAATGCATACAAGCATACATCATAACGACCAGTGCAGGCGTACTCGGACCCATAATAGCGATACGATGCCCTTGCTGCACCCCAAGTGCTGTTAATTGTCGAGCTCGTTTTAAGGATAGCTCATTTACTTGTTGAAAGGTCCAAGTTTGTCCTTCATATGTGAGAGCGCTACGTAATGGTGTGATAGACGCACGCTGTAAAATCCAGTTTGGATACATTGTTTGCTTCCTCCAATCATTACACTGATATGGTACTGCTTCAGCCTGATATAGACAGAAAAAGAGGCTGTTACATAACTAAAAAATTTAAGGAACAGAGGAAAGGTGTTCATCAATTTTTGCTATATGGCGAACTTCGCTATGGCTCCTGCTCAGAACGTACACCGTAAGACGCGGGCATTCTGCGTGGTAGCGAAGGTTGGGCTTACGGTGCTAAGCGGAAAGCACCGCTGAAGCGGACAACAACGGCGCAGTAAAAAAGTGTTAGATTGACTACCATCAATCTAACACTTTTTCTCTTTTATCCCAGCTTTTTCTAATATTCCGAATCAAGGGAATCTTGGGAATTGACCAAAGTCTGGTTGACGTTTTTCTTTAAATGCGTCACGACCTTCTTTTGCTTCATCAGTAGTGTAGTAAAGAAGTGTAGCATCGCCTGCCATTTGTTGAAGACCAGCTAAGCCGTCTGTATCAGCATTCATAGCTGCTTTTAAGAAGCGTAGAGCTGTTGGAGACATTTGTAGCATTTCTTCACACCATTGCACTGTTTCGTCTTCTAATTGTTCATAAGGAACAACTGTATTGACTAAGCCCATATCAAGCGCTTGCTGAGCATCGTATTGACGGCAAAGGTACCAAATTTCACGCGCCTTTTTATGACCGATAATACGTGCAAGATAGCCTGAACCATAACCAGCATCAAATGAACCAACTTTAGGACCAGTTTGTCCGAAACGAGCATTGTCTGCTGCAATTGTAAGGTCACATACAACATGTAATACGTGTCCTCCACCGATAGCATAACCAGCAACCATCGCTACAACTGGTTTTGGAATAACACGGATTAAACGTTGTAAATCAAGAACGTTTAAACGTGGGATTTCATCTTCCCCTACATAGCCACCATGGCCGCGTACCTTTTGGTCTCCACCTGAGCAAAAGGCTTTTTCGCCTTCACCTGTTAAAATAATAACACCGACATTTTTGTCATCGCGGGCACGAGAAAATGCATCAATCATTTCCATAACTGTTTTTGGTCGAAATGCATTGCGCACTTCTGGACGGTTAATCGTCACTTTAGCGATACCGTTATAAAACTCATACTTAATATCTTCGTAAGTATGTAATGTAGTCCATTGACGTGACATTGAAATACCTCCTAATTATAAAATTCGCCTCATTACTACTAAGAGGCGCTAACGTAAAAAACATTACGTTAAATACTCCTTTACTATTGTAGCAAATTCAGCTGGATTTTCCACATGAATTGCATGTCCAGCGTCATTTACTGACATATGCTTTCCATTTTTTAATAACGCTTTCATTTCCAATGCGATATTACAAAATTTAACATCTAATGAACCCGTTATTAATAGTACAGGCAATTCTAATTTAGTTAAATTATCCCAGTTTGATGGTTGCATGCCTGTTCCAATTCCTCGTAAACTGCCTGCCAAGCCCTTTTCACTTTGGGCTAATCGTTCTGCTCGAACTGCTTGTTTTACATTTTTAGCTAAACGCTTCTGCGATTCAAATAGCGCAATATTTTCCCACGAATTAACAAAGGACTGTAAACCATTCGTTGTTATTTTCTCCGCTAACGCATTATCACGCTCGCATCGCTCCATACGCTCTTTTGCAGTTCGCAAACCAGGAGAAGAACTTTCTAACAGCAACTTGCTGACACGTTGAGGGTAAGCAATCGTATAAGATAGTGCAATACGTCCACCCATTGAATAACCGAGCAATGCAAAAGTTTCTAATTGTAACTGACAAAATATTTCCTCTAAATCACGCAATTGTTCAGCCATCGTGAAGCGACTTACTTGCTCCGGTACGGCTGTTTGACCATGACCAATTAAATCAATCGCCACAACTCGCACATGTGGAAGATTCTTTGCTAAATTTCGCCATGTAGCAGTACTACCTGTAAAGCCATGCAGGGCAACTAGTGTTTGCCCCGCTTCTTCATTCCATATATCCACATGTGTCTCAAGCCCTCGAATCATTAGCTTTGCCATGCTTTTAACCCCGCATTAATACGGTTCCAAAGCGCGCGGTGTGCATAGACATTTTCTTCACGGTTTGTAAAAATCTCAATTAATCGTAACGGATTTTTTCTCAACGTGTTAAATTTCGGCACTAACTGTGCAATATCCTCAACACAAATGTAGTCCATATTGTACATATGAGCAATGTCTTGGAATTCAAGTGCAGTTGGTGTACCAAATAAATCTTCATAATGAGCCTCTACCGTAGATTGCGGTAAATATGAGAAAATACCACCACCATCGTTATTCATGACAATAATGGTCATATTACATGCTTGATAGCGTGACGCAATTAGGCCATTGACATCATGTAAAAAAGCTAGGTCTCCGATAAGCAAATAGGTTTCACGGTTATTTCCTTGGCTTAAGCCCATTGCCGTTGATACGACCCCATCAATGCCATTAGCGCCACGATTCGCAAAAATTCGAATATCTTTTGATGTTGCCATTAAAAACGTATCGATATCACGAATGGGCATGCTACTGCTAACAAAAATATCACTGCCATTTGGAATGATTTCAAGTAAACGACTTACCATAGCACCTTCGTCAATTGCGCCTTCTGTATAATGCTCAATATACTCAAGTGCAATATCATTCGCATCTTGCCATTCCGCTAAATATGCCGCCTCTAGCGCAGTTTCAGCAAGGTCTAATTGTACGAGCCATTCGCCAATGCTTGCATGCAGAAAATGAGTGGACACCCCTGTTGAATCACGGAACATCGGATCTTCATCGACAACAATATAAGCTTGGGGCTGCGACTTTGTAATAAATTGCATCATAAATTTCGATACAGGCTGTGCTCCTAAGCGCAGAACTGTTTCAGGTTCTACTAGCGCTTTGAAATCATCGTTTTTCATAATGGCATCATAGGTTGTCATAACATATGGCAAACAATCATTTGGCACGGAAGTTCGCATATTCGATAGACTCTCCACAATGATTGGCCATTTTAATTGGCGCACAAACTCCCACATAATGGTTAAATCTGTCCCGAGCGGAAGCTCCCCAACAACAACAAATCCTTTTTTAGTGTCTCGTAAAATAGAAGCTAGTTCTACTTGTGCAGCTTTCGGTGGCGTTAACTGTCCAATATGGCTTTGCTTAAACGTAACAGTTGGAAGCTCCTCTCGAAAATCAATGAGCAACGGTTCACGGAACGGTACGTTAAGATGTACTGGTCCAAATGGTGCACTTGTTGCAATAGCTACTGCACGTGCAATATGACGTTCAATAAATGGCAATGTCGGTGCAGCACCATCCGCTAGCGGAAAATCTACACTCCACTTTACATGTGCTCCGTATAAATTCGTCTGATTAATTGCTTGTGGTGCACCTACTTCACGTAATTCATGTGGACGATCGGCTGTTATAACAATTAGTGGTACTCTTGCATAACTTGCCTCCACAATCGCAGGATAATAGTTTGCCGCGGCAGTACCAGATGTACATAACAAAACGACAGGCTTAGTAGTCGCCTTAGCAATGCCTAACGCAAAAAATGCAGCAGCTCGCTCATCTACTTGACGGTACATCGTCAATTGCTTTGTTGAGGCAAAAGCATAAGCTAGTGGCGTCGACCGTGACCCTGGGCTTACAACAACATGTTGGACACCTGCTTGTACTAATGATGCAACCATTTTATAAACATAATCAGTCAATATTTTCCGTTCACTCATGTACTTGTCCTCCTAACGCTCGAAGCATTGGACGGAATTTCACTAATGTTTCCTCATATTCAGATTGTGGCTCTGAATCAGCTACAATACCGCCACCTGCATATAAATAAGCTTTATCTTTTAGTAGAGCTGCTGAACGAATCGCAACTGCGAATTCTCCGTTACCCTCCGCATCTAACCAGCCAATAGGTGCAGCATAAAGACCACGGTTCATTGGCTCGTATTTACGTATAGCAATCATTGCCTCTTTTCTTGGCACACCGCCCAAAGCGGGTGTTGGATGCAAATGCTTCGTCAATTGCAAAATGGTTGCTTCGTTATTTAGCTGACCTTCAACAGGTGTAAATAAATGTTGGATGTCTCTAATTTTTAGTAAGCGTGGTCCATCAGGTATTTTCATTTCAACACAATTTTTTCGGAACGTTTCCGCAATCATATCGACTACATATTGATGTTCACCACCATTTTTCGGATCATTTAATAAGCTTTGTCCATAAGCTTCATCTTCCTCCGCCGTTTTACCTCGTTGAATAGATCCTGCAACACATGATGAGTAGGCACGACCATTTTCAACCTTTACAAGACGCTCAGGAGACGCGCCGAAAAATAATAAATCTTGCCACTCCAACCCAAACAAATAACTTTCAGGCTGTTCGTGAATAATTTGAGCTAATACTTGAGGTGAAGTTACTTGCTCCTTAAATTGCAGCGCAAGGGAACGTGCAATGACAACCTTATCCGCTTTTTTTGCTTTAATTAATGCTGTGACCTGATCAATTGATGCTAAATAAGGATCCTTATAAGGCTCGAAATAATTTGTGATTTCAGGCTTCGCATACATTTTCACTTCTTTTACTTGAGCAGCATGGATTAAATGATTTCGCTCTTTACGCAACGCCTCTAATTGTCCATCTGCCTCAGTAGCACTTGCGATAAGGTGAATGCTTACATAGGCTTTATCATCACGTAAAACAAACTGATACGTTGCTAAGGCAAAATAAGCCTCTGGAAAGTCAGTCCACTCCCCATCTACATTATTTTGCGGATCGAATGTAAAACCACCAAACAAAATTGGTTGTAGTTCAGCCTGACCTTTTACGCAATTTTTCGTTAAGCGCTTCCACTCTGCTTCTACAGCATCAAAGCGGTTATTTTTTTCGTTATTTTGAATTGTGTGAGCGTGTCCTAGCCCAACCAATGTCATTGTTTTTTCTCTATTTTGCCAATAAAATCGTTCACCTTTATAACGCTCCTCGCCCGCTGCAAAAAATGCAAGAGCCGATAAGCGACTTACTTCGATTGTTTCCATATAAAAATGAAGGTTTTGGCCCAAAGAGTCCACTTCTAGTTCTGTGGCTTGGTACCACTTCTGTTGCATGAAAATTACCTCCGTTATTGCAATGTACATATCAATGATGTTTTCGCGTTATGGTACGTGTTGCGTTGTCCTGCACATACATAACTTCCTACGTCTGTCGCTTTGATGTCACACACAAATCCCTCTGTGACATCCGTCTTTAGCATTACTTGTTCCGCTAAAATAGCCGTCCTATACGTTTGACGGCTCTGTTCTTTCTACTGCTTAATTTATATTCCCATCTCTCAAATGCATGTACTATTGTATCATTTTTTTAAACATAACAGTATGTAATAAGCTGTGAACCTATCCAATTTCTCTTTCTTCGTATAAAATAAGAAGAGTCTACAATAGTTGAAGGAGAGAAAGACCTTATGACCAAAGTCATTGAAGCTGATAGGGGTTTTAAAGTTTGGTGGCATTTAACACGTCCACATACTTTAACCGCTTCATTTGTTCCAGTATTTTTAGGAACAGCGATTGCGCTAGCAATTGAAAAAGAAACCATTCATTTTGGACTGTTTTTTGCAATGTTAATTGCAAGTATGCTGATTCAAGCAGCAACAAATATGTTCAACGAATATTATGATTACAAGTTAGGATTAGATAATGAACATTCTGTCGGCATTGGTGGCACGATTGTGCGCCACGGTGTTCAACCGAAAACGATTATGCTGATTGCCCTAAGCTTTTATGCACTAGCCATGCTACTTGGCATTTATATTTGTGCCTCCACTTCTTGGTGGCTTGCTGTAGTTGGACTAGTATGTATGCTTATAGGTTTTCTATATACAGGAGGGCCGTACCCTATCGCATATTCACCTTTTGGAGAGCTTGTTTCAGGCGCAGTCATGGGGATGGGTATTGTCTTAATTGCCTTTTACATTCAAACACTTACAGTTACATTAGATGCGGTATTACTTTCTGTTCCGAGTATGATTTTAGTTGGCGCCATTATGCTTTCTAATAATATTCGTGACATCGTTGGCGATACAGAAGGTGGACGTAAAACACTGGCCATTTTAGTGGGACGCGACCGTGCTATTTCTGTACTATCTGGCTTTTTCATCGTTTCGTACCTTTGGGTTATCGCATTAGTAGCCATTGATGGGATTACTTTTTGGGCGCTTATCATTTTCCTAAGTGTACCGAAGCCACTCCGAGCAATCCAAATTTTCCGCGATAAAAAAGAAGCCAAAGAAGTAATGCCCGCGATGAAATTTACAGCGCAAACAAATACATTCTTCGGTTTCCTATTAGCAATTGGTTTATTAGTAAATCATTTCTTTTATTAATAGGGTTAGTTAATTGCAACGAAGGCAGCGACTTCAACGAGAACAACATAAAACGTTAAACGTGGCGCCTCACATGCAAGTAGAAAATTGCAACCAACGGTGTGCGTTTGCCAATAGCAGAAATAACTTCGTAGCGATTTTTACTCTGTTGACACGCTAAAGCAGCAACTTATTTAGTTGCTGCTTTTTTTAAATATTGTTTGAAATTATTATGCGCAATTCCACGAACTTCTTCATCTGAAAAATGCTCACGTAACATCTCTAATAAATTTTGCGCCTCACCTGCATGTGCAAGACCTTTGATTGTCATATCTATTCCGTCAAAATCAGAACCTACCCCAAGATGCTCCATGCCAACGACACTTGCCAGATGCTTTATATGCTCAATTAAATCATCCATTGTTGCATTGTCGCCAATAAAATGCGGGTAGTAAACTAGATGAATATGCCCCCCATGCTCAACAAGCGCCTTAGCCTGTTGATCTGTTAAATTACGCGGGTGGTCACAAATTGCACGTGCATTGCTATGGCTAGCAATAATATGCTTTGCTAGCGGCAGTACATCCCAAAATCCTTGCTCATTTAAATGGGCAACATCAATGATAATATCCCGCTCATTTAGCATATTAACAACTTCCTTACCAAATGGCTTTAAACCGAGGCTAGCATCTTGCTCAGCACCATAGGCTACAGCATTCTCTTCATTCCATGTAAGACCTACTAACATAACACCTGCATCCAAAATTGCGGAAAGCTTTGTCAAATCCTCGCCAATTGCACTACAGCCTTCTAAACTTAAAATAGCACCAATTTCATGAGGTGCTAAAGTATCGAGTTGTGACCATTCCGTAATATGCACCATGCCCTCTGTTTGTAATACTTGTGTATGAAAGGCTTCAATTTGGCGCATAACCTCTAAAAATTGCATACTTTGAGGTATTTCAGGGTCAATAAAAATGGCAAATACTTGTGCTTTGACTTGCCCTAATTGCAGTCTTTCTTTATTAGCATGTAATCGGCTATCATTACTAAATTTTGGTTCTTCCAATGTCGTTAACTTTAATAAAACATCACAATGTAAATCAATTATTTCCATGTCAATCACCTCATACAGTTATTATACTGTTTAAGGGAAGAAATGCTCTTATTTTTTACATTTTATCTGATGGTGTATCAGACGAACCAAATTCCTCAAGCTCTTCGAAATCATCAGATTTTGGTAAAGAGGATAACACATCTTCTTCTACTGGTCGCAGTAAATCGTCTCTTTGTTCAGCATGCTCTACACATGTCAATGCATGTGGCATAGCCTCTAAACGGCCTAACGGAATTTCTTCGCCACATATAGCGCACTTACCATATGTTCCATCTTCTATTGCTTGCAGCGCATGCTCGATTTCTTCAGCATGGTCACTGCGATGTTCATCAATGGCCATCTCTGTAAGTTGGTCTGTTAAATCACTCGCATTATCGGCTGGATGGTTATCATAATTTGAGAGCTCTGTTGCCTGCGGTCGCTCTGATTCTTCTAGCTGCTTCTCTAGTTCTTGTAATTCCTGCTGTAATTGGTTTTTAAACTTTTCGATCATTTGTTGTTTCAAAAAAATCTCCTCCTCATACTTTCATTTTTTCCTAAATATCTATTTCTAAAACATCTGTATGAGAAGGATTCCATTAGTTTTGTGTGTATTCTCTAATTACATCATGGAGAAATTGAGTAGCACCTTCTGACACATGTTGATCGTAATAAGCCGTAAAACGTTCATCTGCTATATACATTTGTGCTAAACCAGCATGTGCTTCCTTTGTATATTGTGGCCACGAAAAGCTCAGCCAACGCTTATGCAGTTCTGCCACTTCCATGGCGACATCATGTTTCACGTCGCCTATAGCCATTGCCTCTTTTAATCGTTCAAATAGTTGCTGTTCGAGTTGCTGCATTGCCTTATATTGTTCCTCTGATAAATTCTTAAACTTCGCATTCGATGCATCGACCTTTTCATGGCCGTAGTTTGCACGAATTTCTTTACCGTATTGTTTTTCATTTTCTTCAATCAGCATTTCTTTAAAGCCTTCAAATTTCTCTTCGTTTGTCATTGGTTGTTCCTCCTCAATCGAATGAATGGTTTGTTCCACTGTTTTTAATAATTGATCTAGCTGTTTTTTTCGTTGTAATAAAGCATCACGATGTGTTTTTAATGCCGCTTTATGTTGAAAATCAGGTGCATGAATAATGTTGTGAATGGTTTCAAGCTTCATATCTAACGCTTTATAAAACAAAATTTGCTGAAGAATATCGACTTCTTGTTGCCCATAAAAGCGATACCCTGCTTCATTTGTTCTTGCCGGCTTTAGTAAATCAATTTCATCATAATACCGCAACGTTCTCGTACTTACTCCTGACAATTTAGCAAGCTGTAAAATGGTATACTCCATTGCTTTCACCTCCATATTTATACTGTAAACCTTTCCGCAGCGTTAAGGTCAAGGGGATATTTATATAAGTCTGCCGTAAGGGAAAAATAAAAAGATCTGTGTCCACTTCACCCAGGAACAGATCTTAGAAGTTGCTTATAATATTTGGCTAACTTTTTAGAGTAGCTCAGTACAGTTAGGTTAATCCCCCGCACTTAGATAATATTGATACTTATTCGTATCTATTTTATGTCTTAATTTTTTTTGAAAAAATTGTTGGTTACTCGCTGTAATTGGAAATAACCCGATAACCGGATGAATATTTGAAAGATGCAATATTTCTCTATATTCCTCTATTGAAAAGTCAGTTAGTATTTCCTCACCTACTACGGTATCTTCATTAATTGGCGTCCACATTATCATTCTTTCGATGTTCTCTTCATTGATATAAAATGGAGAAACCATTTCTTCTACAAATAAATTGTTTTCCCGAGCAAATTGTAATGGTTCCTCTTGATAATTATTTGTTCCAATAAACATATAATAGTCATCTCCAAAATGCACAAAAAAATCTAAAGTTATGAAATGACAATATATGAAACCTCTTAATACCATTTTAGAAATAAGAGGGATTTGATCAATCGATACTTCTTGATCATCTTTTAATTGAAAATTGTCTAATTTTTCATCATACAATTGATTATACAGAGCACAATTACTATCTACATCAATATAAGTCATGTTAATCATTGTTAATGATTTTATATGATTGACCTCTAAAAACTTCATGATTGTATTAATATAGGCTGTTTCGACCTTTAAATATTTTTCTAATGTAAAAGTTTCACCATTAATTGTCTTCCCAATGTGAGCTGGGCTTGTCCATTCCAATTTCTTCGTGTAATGCCCTTCATTATTTCTGAAGTCAGGATTATATTTCGTTATCCTCCATTGATATTTTATGTGATTATTCACTTTTATCACCTCTTCCTTTATCATAAACTGTACAAATACCCCAGTTTTGTTCACATTCTTTAGAAGAAAATGCTATAGAATCTAAGCTAGCTTCTTTAGAACTGCACCCTATGAGAAATATTGATAATAACAAGAAGATCGGATAAAAGTATCTAATTTCTATTAAATCTCCTAACTAATTAAATGTATGAAAATTCCGTTAATTCAAAAGTTAAGTCTACATCTTGTAAACACATATATTTTAATTCCTACTAAAAGCTAAATATTGAGATATTCCGTATATAAGTAAAAATATTTTATAAAATGGATAAATAATTTGCAAGAATTAATATAAAAAAGCATCTCAGTATCCAAGACGCTCACCTTTCCTATTTAGCATACTTCCCATGCCACACTATATTTCTGTAGTTTTCTACGTCTGTGTCTCCCTCCGTACTAACAAACAATATCTTTGACTTTGGATTGAGCTGTAAAGCGACCTTTAAATCATAGTAATCCTCATTTGTCATTAATTCATAAAAACATCCAAATGGCGCTGCTCCTGATTCTCCTGCAACAATACGATTATCCGCTCCAAGTGGATTTCCCAAGACGCGCATACCCGTTGCAGCTACTCTCTCACTACAACTAATACTTACCTTTGTATATGTTTTTAAAATATCCCAAGCGATAGGATTAGGCTCCCCACATGCTAAGCCAGCCATAATGGTTTGCATTTCTCCACCGACAGTAACAAACTGTCCAATACCTCGGTTAAAACTCTCATAGAAGCAATTAGCTGCATCAGGTTCGATTAAAACAAATGTTAGTTGTTGTCCATAATATTGTTGTAAAAAAGCGACTATAGCTCCTGCAAATGAACCTACACCTGCCTGTAAAAATACATGGGTCGGTGCTTCTTGCAGATGGTCAACAATCTCTTTTGCCAATGTTGTATAGCCTTGCATAATCCATAATGGAATCTCTTCGTACCCTTCCCACATTGTATCCTGTATCACTATCCAGCCATTATCCTCTGCAAGCTGTGAGGTATACCTTACCGTTTCATCATAATTCATTGAAGTGATTTCTGCATATGCGCCCTCATTTTTAATATTTTGCAAGCGCTCTTCCGCACTACCAGCAGGCATATAAATTCGCGCCTTACAGCCAAGTTCCCTTGCTGCCCAAGCAACCCCGCGCCCATGATTGCCATCTGTCGTTGAAATAAAGGTACAGTTGCCTAATTTTTCTTTCACTTCAGGTAGTTTTAATTGTTCAAAAGACAATTCATCAATATTTTGATCTAGCAATTTCGCAACATATTTGCCAATCGCATAAATACCACCTAACACCTTAAACGCATTTAAACCAAAGCGATAGGATTCATCTTTAACAAAAATCTTACTGACCCCGAGATGCATTGCTAAAGCATCTAAATCATGTATAGGTGTTTTTTCAAAATTTTCATATGTATGATGGAATCTTTCCACACAATTAACCTGTTCTACTGTAAAATTTTGCAGTAAATCTTTACATTGTTGTAAGTTCTCTTGCAAAAGATATTGCCGATTATACACCCATCTTAAATTTTCGCTCATTCGTATGATCCCCCTTTATAATTACTTATACCTATATTACCTAATATTGCTATTAAAGAGAATCATCATTGTATTCATAAATAGACAATGGGAAACGATGCACTCTCAATTTTTCAATCTAGCAAAAAAAACGCAGTAAATGTGTAATCACATTTACTGCGTTTTAGTATGACCCCTACGGGATTCGAACCCGTGTTACCGCCGTGAAAGGGCGGTGTCTTAACCACTTGACCAAGGGGCCAATGGC
>NZ_SZPT01000016.1:0-1964 GCF_005217585.1 Lysinibacillus sphaericus | reverse complement strand
TTCAGTTTTCAAGGTTCATTTGCGCTAACTGTTTTTAAAAGAGTTAACTTTTATATAATAACATGTTTCTAAAATAATGTCAAACATTTTTTTGTTTTTATTTTTTTTAGTTACATGTTGTAACAGCAACTTTTATATAATAACATCTAGTTTTTGAAACGTCAACTGGTTTTATTATTTTTTTTAAAAAAACTATATTCTAAACCTCGGCCAAGTTTTTAAAAATTGAATAGTACGATTTCTACCTATCTCTAACAACGTTTCCTTTGTCTCTTCATTTAAATCAAATTGGGTAGCACTATAATCATCTACTGGAATAAAAACAATATCCCTTTCGTGTCTTCTTGAAATATATCTTTCATCATGAGCCCCTTTCATAGTAGCAAATAACGCTTCAAATAAATTCAAGCCATTCTTTATCTCTTGTGGGCATTGTTCTTCACTACTTCTACTTAGTTTAAGACCAAGTACAGGTCGCTTTTTACGCCCTTCTTTGTCATCAAATATCCATAAAGGGAAATTACTTAGTACGCCTCCATCAACAATGACTGATTCCCCCCTTCCTGTTTTCAATGTGACTGGTTCAAAAAAGAATGGAATGCCACAACTCATACGTAATGCACAAGCAACAGAAAAATTATTGGCATCAATTTGATATTTGTGTAAATCATCTGGTAAAACAATAATTCTTCCATTCGATAAATCGGATGCTACTAATTTTAATGAACCTTTAGGTAAATCCGAAAAAGTATAAACCCCCTTATCCGCTAATTTTTGAAAAAACCATTTTTCTAATGCTTTCCCTTTATACAAACCTAAATGGTTATAAACATTTATCCATTTCATAAACGGGAATGGTAGAAATGTTTTTCGAGGATCTAATAATGAAGGTACATCTAACTCTTCAAGTATACATTCAATTTCCTTTCCACTATAACCAGCAGCAATAAAAGCAGCTAAAATTGCTCCAGCACTTGTTCCTGCAACTCGTTTAAAATGAAAATTTTCAGCTTCTAATACTTGATACGCTCCAACCAAAGCAAAGCCTTTCAATCCTCCACCAGAAAAAACCCCATCAATCCACAAAATTCCCTCTCCTTTTTCAAGTAATCGTTATATTATAGAAAATTATCAAAGTGATTAGAACTTTAAAAAATGAATTTTGTCGAACTAACGGGCTTATTAGATTGTTTACGTAATCATTAAAAATACATAATAAAAAATAGAACGCCTGCCAGCATAAATCTCAATCCTAAATAAATAAGTAATACTTCAATATCTGCATGTATTCCATTAATGTTCTCATATAGAATATTCAAACCTCCAGCTTTCAAGCCCGTCTTAAGTAACTTATTTGTTTCATAATTAAAACCTGCCATACAGTCACTAGAATGCCCTTAACGGGCTTTAAAATTGCAAAAATAGTATATTGCTAGCATCTACACTTTCTAATTCTTCTTCTATTGATACTTTGTTAAAATTTAAAATGCTTGATAATGAATTATGATTTTCCATTTTAAAAAAATAACGAGAACCTATAAAAATAATAGATTCTCGTTATTACTCAAAATAAAAAAAACAGCCAGCAATATGCTGACTGCTTTGTGTGCCTAGCGACGTCCTACTCTCACAGGGGGAAGCCCCCAACTACCATCGGCGCTAAAGAGCTTAACTTCCGTGTTCGGTATGGGAACGGGTGTGACCTCTTTGCCATCATCACTAGACAGTATTTAATTGAAAGATTGTTCTTTCAAAACTGGATAAACGGTTCATTGAATGTTTCAAACTTTTGGTTAAGTCCTCGATCGATTAGTATTCGTCAGCTCCATGTGTCACCACACTTCCACCTCGAACCTATCTACCTCATCGTCTTTGAGGGATCTTACTTACTTGCGTAATGGGAAATCTCATCTTGAGGGGGGCTTCATGCTTAGATGCTTTCAGCACTTATCCCGTCCACCCAT
>NZ_SZPT01000015.1:0-5856 GCF_005217585.1 Lysinibacillus sphaericus | reverse complement strand
CCAATTCCGCCACACCCGCATTTTATTGTTGGCAATTAAAAATGGTGAGCCATGAAGGACTCGAACCTTCGACCCTCTGATTAAAAGTCAGATGCTCTACCAACTGAGCTAATGGCTCAAAAAATGGTGCCGGCTATAGGAATCGAACCCACGACCTACTGATTACAAGTCAGTTGCTCTACCTGCTGAGCTAAACCGGCATATGGTGGAGGATGACGGGCTCGAACCGCCGACCCTCTGCTTGTAAGGCAGATGCTCTCCCAGCTGAGCTAATCCTCCTGGGTATTATGCCTAGCGACGTCCTACTCTCACAGGGGGAAGCCCCCAACTACCATCGGCGCTAAAGAGCTTAACTTCCGTGTTCGGTATGGGAACGGGTGTGACCTCTTTGCCATCATCACTAGACTATATTTCGACTTTCAATACAAAGTATTACTGCATTAGCTTTATGCGTTTGGTCAGTTGCGTACTAGAGTAAGCTTCTTCCTTCTCTCAACCGCTTTTGCGAATAGCTTTTATCTCGAAACTCTTATGTATTTCGTTTTGAAGTTGTTTACCTGTCCTTCAAGACAAGAATTATTGTATAACGTTTATCTAGAGAATGCAACACTTTTTTATAAAAAAAAAGAAATTATTACTTTTTAAAGATATTTTTGTTATGTGAGAGAATTTATCGCTCTACTAACCATTATAGCAATTGTTTTTCCAAAAGAAAACATTTTATTTACACAAATCAATAAAATAGTTAAATTGTCGACAAAGAGATGTATATTTTTAACGAACGCTACTACTGTTTCTTTAATGGTGTGCTCGTTTGCATCGCTATGGGAGAGGTAGCTTTTACGCCTTTGCAACAATAAAATTATAGATGGCTTTTGCAGTTATCACTTAAAGCCCATGCTTACTAGTAACGTCAAGAAGCAATTTATTAGAACAAAGAAGCCTTTAATTTTTACAGGAAGTGATTTATCAGAAAAATTAAAGGCTTTTTTCAATACCTAATTTATTTTAGAATGTTAGACAATGCAAAGGTTAATTGATCAATTTCTTCAAATGTTGTTGTTGGTCCAAATGATATTCTAAAAAACTGTCGTGCTTCCTCCATTGTATAACCCATTGATATAATTGCTTTTGTGCCAGATTCACTGTGTATATCACAAGCACTACCAGTTGAAATACAAATACCGGCTTCGTTTAATTTGAGTAACACGTATTGCCCTTCCACTTTGTCCATCATCAAACCACATATATTAGGTAGTTGCCTCACACACTCAATTAATCGACAAGCTGGTGGTAAATGGCTTTGTAGATATTGACGCAACAATTCATAATGTTGACGCTCAAAATGATAGTTTTCAATGGCTGTCGCAAAAGCCACAATGGCAGGTGTATCTAATGTTCCACCACGTAAACCACGTTCATGTGTTACGCCGGGTGTTAAAGACGGCACTCGAATTTGAGGATTTACAAATATTGCCCCACATCCTTTTGGCCCTCCTATTTTATGGGCAGAAATGGTAATTGCATCTACATTTGCACCAAAAGAAGTAGTTGGTAGCTTACAAAAGGACTGTACACAATCTACATGAAAAAATATATTTTGACTGTTTGCTATTAAAGCAATTTCTTCCACTGGTTGGATAGAGCCTATTTCAGAATTTACATGTTGAATTGTTATTAATGCTGTATCCTCTTTTATAGCCTCTCGTACCTGATTGACTTGAATACACCCATCCAGTTGTAAAGGTAATTTTGTAACGGAATAACCCATTTTCTCAAGTGTATTCAATGCTGCATGGACAGACGTATGCTCAGCTTGCGATGAAATTATATGCTTGCCTTTTTTTGAAGCTAAAGCCAGTGATAAAATCGATAGTAAATTCCCTTCTGTTCCGCTTCCAGTAAAAATAATCCCATCACTTTTAACGCCGAGTTTTCTTGCTACGATAGCTCTCGCCTGTTCTACAAAGTAATTTGCTTGTCCTCCTAAATCATGCAAACTTGCACTATTTCCATAATAACGTTTTGCCACTTCACAATAAGCTTCAAGTGCTTTATTCGACATTGGAGATGTTGCTGCATAATCCATGTAAATCATCTAATTCTCCCTTTCTAGTCATCAAGTCTTGTTTTCCTTTTTATTTTATGTAAAGATATGTGTCAAGACAACTGTAAAGAAGGTAGACCTATGGATGTAAAGACAGACATACTCATTATTGGTAGTGGCATTGCATCACTTCAAGCAGCACGACTACTTGGACAGTATTTTCAAGTACAGATTGTTACGAAATCCTCTGTTAAAATGAGTAGCTCTTATCGTGCACAAGGAGGCATAGCTGCCGTTACTAGTCCTGAAGATCATACAAATTTGCATATTGCTGATACATTAGCTGCCGGTGAATGCCATCACGAGAAAAAATTTGTTGAAACACTTATAAAAGATGGTTCTACCATTATGAGGCAATTTCTCTTAGAGGGATTGCCCATCGATCGGCAAGAAACCGGTGAACCGGCACTTGGCTTAGAAGGAGCCCATAGTCATCATCGTATTTTACATGCTGGGGGCGATAGGACTGGTCAAATATTGATTGATTACTTACTTAAACACCTACCGCCAAATATTTCTATTCATTGCAATGAATTGGCTTTTGAATTGATGTTAAACAGCAATGGCGCGTGTATTGGCGTCATGACAAAGGGTGAAGAAGGATTAAAACGTTACTTTGCCCATCATGTCATTCTTGCTACAGGTGGTGCAGGTGCTCTTTATCCAAGCACTTCTAACTATGCAACGAATACGGGAGATGGTATTGCATTAGCATATCGCGCAGGCGCTGCCATCAGTGATATGGAATTTATGCAATTTCATCCAAGTTTATTATGGTGTGATGGCGAGGCTAAAGGATTGGTTTCTGAAGCTGTTCGAGGCGCTGGAGGTATTTTTGTTAATGCACAGCGTGAACCTATTATGACAGGTGTACATCCACTGCTAGATTTAGCACCACGTCATGTTACTGCCCACACATTATATACAAAGCGCGCATCTGGGCAAGAAACATTTATTGATATTACAAACATTCAGCACTTTGAAGAGAAATTCCCTACGATTACAAAACTTTGCATTGACAACGGTATTGATTTACAAAATGGCCTAATCCCTGTAGCACCAGGAAGTCATTTCTTAATGGGCGGCGTTATAGCTGATGACATGGGAAGAACTACGATTGCAAACCTATATGCTGTCGGCGAAGTTGCTTGTACGGGCGTTCATGGTGCAAATCGTTTAGCAAGCAATTCATTACTGGAAGGCATCACATTCGGCCAAAAGATGGCTCAATATATCATACAAACTGGTTGCAACCAAACGAATTTCACGCTTGCTGCTGCAAAATATCAACAGTCGATGCCCCCATTATTACCGAAAGAGCAATTACAACAAGCAATGATGCATACATTAGGCATCGTGCGAAACCCTATCGATATGCAACTTTTTGTAGAGCAATTGCCTTCATTACAAGATTTACTTCAAGTGAATGTGATGAATTTCAATGCACAGCACCTTGAACTCTACATGATGCATATTGTTGCTTCGCTGATGGGGCATGCGGCTCTTACACGAACAGAAACTCGTGGCGCTCATATTCGCAACGATACGCCTAACAGTGAAACAGACTGGGCACAGCGCTGGATTATTTTTCAACAAGGACAAATGAAAGTGAGGAATTCAATGTATGAATATCATCAAACTCGAGGAAATGCTCAAGCAATTTTTTAATGAAGATATAGGAGATGGGGATTTATCAAGCGAACTTATCTTTTCAATCGAGCAAACCGGTTCCTTTTCCTTTTATGCAAAAGATAGTGGTATTTTTTGCGGAACACCTATTATCGAACATGGTTTTCGGTTACTCGATTCCTCCATGCAGATCACAATGCATAAAAATGACGGTGATGCCGTGAAATATGGTGATATTCTTGCAGTTATTAAAGGACCTCTACAGAAATTATTGATAGGAGAACGAGTGATTTTAAATCTTATTCAGCGCATGTCCGCCATCGCCACAGCAGCCAATAGAGCTGTTCAGGAAACAGCAGGAACTTCTGCGAAAATTTGCGATACACGCAAAACGATTCCTGGCTTAAGGATGCTTGATAAATATGCTGTACGTATAGGTGGTGCCTATAATCATCGAAGTGGCTTATACGATGCGATTATGCTTAAGGATAATCATATTGCTTTTGCTGGTAGTATTACAGAAGCCGTACAAACCGCTCGTAAAAAAATTGGGCATACAGTAAAAATCGAAGTAGAGATTGAAACAAAAGCCCAGTTAGATGAAGCCATTGCCGCAGGTGCAGACATTATTATGTTCGATAATTGTACGCCTGAAGAAATAGCAGCTTGGATTCAATACGTTCCAACACATATTGCCACTGAAGCTTCTGGTGGCATTACATTAGAAAATTTACATGTTTATGCAAAGTCAGGTATTCAGTGGATTTCACTGGGTGCACTAACGCATTCAGTAAAAGCCTTTGATATAAGTGCACTTGTACAAATGAAAGGAGAGCATACACTTGTCCATCACTAGTCTACTACAACAAACTTCATTACTTCCTGAGCATTACCGCACATTATCAACGACCGAAATGGAGTCTCGAATTTTAGCTATTAAAAAGAAACTAGGTAAGAAGCTTTTTATTCCTGGACATCATTATCAAAAAGATGAAGTGATTCAATTTGCTGATGCCACAGGAGATTCCTTACAGCTTGCTCAAATTTCTGCTGCTAATACAGAAGCAGAACATATCGTTTTTTGTGGAGTACATTTTATGGCAGAGACAGCTGATATGCTCACGACTGAAAAACAACATGTTTACTTACCTGATATGCGTGCAGGTTGTTCCATGGCAGATATGGCTGATATTTATCAAACAGAGCAGGCTTGGCCTATTTTACAACAACTTTTTGGTAATACAATATTGCCGTTAACATATGTAAATTCGACTGCAGCCATTAAAGCATTTACGGGACGTCACGGTGGGGCTTGCGTAACCTCCTCTAATGCTAAAGAAATGGTAACATGGGCTTTTTCACAAAAGCAGCGTATTTTATTTTTACCAGATCAGCATTTGGGCAGAAACACTGCTTTTGACTTAGGTGTTCCACTAGAAAGTATGGCGGTTTGGAACCCTCATACAAATACACTTGAAACAGACCAATCTCCAGAAAATATCAAAGTCATATTGTGGAAAGGACACTGTTCGGTGCATGAAGGTTTTACAGTACAACATACTGCTAAGGTTCGTCAAACATATCCAAATATGCGCATTATTGTTCATCCTGAATGTAGCCGTGAAGTAGTTGCTGCTGCAGATGATGCAGGCTCTACAAAATATATTCTCGATACGATTAATAACGCCCCAAGCGGCTCGGCGTGGGCAATCGGAACAGAAATGAATCTAGTAAATCGCATTATTCAACAACATCCTGATAAACATATTATCTCTTTAAACGAAAACTTTTGCCCTTGTCTTACAATGAATCGAATCGACCTTCCACATCTACTTTGGTCACTTGAAAGTATTGACCAAGGTAAGCCACATAATCGCATTCAAGTGGATGCGTCAACGGCTGAAGAAGCTCGTAGCTCTCTTGAAAGAATGCTATCACGTAGTTAACAAAAAATCGTCTACCGTTAAATCGGTAGACGATTTTTAAAATGATCTAGACAAAAAAACACAGTCGATATGATTGCTCATATCGACTGTGTTTTAGTATGACCCCTACGGGATTCGAACCCGTGTTACCGCCGTGAAAGGGCGGTGTCTTAACCGCTTGACCAAGGGGCCAAT
>NZ_SZPT01000014.1:0-62085 GCF_005217585.1 Lysinibacillus sphaericus | reverse complement strand
TCGTGAGACAGTTCGGTCCCTATCCGTCGTGGGCGTAGGAAATTTGAGAGGAGCTGTCCTTAGTACGAGAGGACCGGGATGGACACACCGCTGGTGTACCAGTTGTCTTGCCAAAGGCATCGCTGGGTAGCTATGTGTGGACGGGATAAGTGCTGAAAGCATCTAAGCATGAAGCCCCCCTCAAGATGAGATTTCCCATTACGCAAGTAAGTAAGATCCCTCAAAGACGATGAGGTAGATAGGTTCGAGGTGGAAGTGTGGTGACACATGGAGCTGACGAATACTAATCGATCGAGGACTTAACCAAAAAGTTTGAAACATTCAATGCACCGTTTATCCAGTTTTGAAAGAACAATCTTTCAATTAAATACTGTCTAGTGATGATGGCAAAGAGGTCACACCCGTTCCCATACCGAACACGGAAGTTAAGCTCTTTAGCGCCGATGGTAGTTGGGGGCTTCCCCCTGTGAGAGTAGGACGTCGCTAGGCAACTTAAAAAGACCGAAGAGAAATCTTCAGTCTTTTTTTATTTGAAATCCTAACGTATCCAAAGCGCTAAAGAAACAATCACACATTGTAATATCATGATTAGTTGCTTAGCTCAAAAAGTATGTGACACTTATTCTAACTTATAGTTGAGATACTCTAAACAGCATGTGTATCGTTAACCTGAGAAAACTATTGGAGAATGGGTGACATCATACATCAATAGATACGGTAAGAAATAGATAGAGGTATTGTAAATGGTGAAAGTGATGAAAAAGAGATACTTAAAGAATTTGCTATATTGAGAGGGGCCATTCTTTTTTAGGAATAAGAGAGAAGTTTCTGCATTTTGCTGACCTAACTAAATTATTGGCACTTTTTGAATCGTTGTAGCAGTTGGAATGAAAACCAAATGTTGTTTTATGGTTATTCTTGCATCTTAAATCTTAAGCTATCCTATTTTATAGGATAGCTTTTTTATCGTGCCATAATCCCGTATAATTAAAGAATATAATAAACGAAAAAGGGTGTCTTGTTTTGCAAAAGAAAAAGCCAATTGTAGAAGGTTTAGAGCGTTTTCGACAACAACAAAATATATCCTTTCATGTACCAGGGCATAAACATGGAGAATTTTCTCGTTTACCACAGGCTTTTAAAGATGTTATGCGCTACGATGTAACAGAGTTAACAGGAATGGATGACTTGCACTATCCTGAGGGAATGATATTAGAGGCTGAAAATTTACTAGCTGAAACATATGGTGCGACGAAAAGCTTTTTTTTAGTAGGTGGCTCAACAGTTGGGAATTTAGCGATGATATATGCTACATGTAAAAGAGGCGATACGATCATTGTACAACGCAATGCTCATAAATCTATTTTTCATGCAATTGAGCTTGTTGGAGCAAAGGCTGTTTATGTTTCTCCACTTTGGGACGACCGAACATTAACTGCAACACATGTTTCCTATCACGATCTAAAACAGGCAGTTGATGAGTATCCAGACGTTAAGGCAGTGGTTTTAACGTATCCAACATATTACGGTATGATATCTAAAGAACTATCGCAGCAAATAGCATATTGTCATGAAAAAAACATTCCCGTTTTAGTAGATGAAGCGCACGGGGCTCATTTTAATGCTTGTTCTTTATTCCAGCCATCTGCTTTAACCTTCGGCGCGGATGTTGTTGTGCAGTCAGCGCACAAAACATTGCCCGCTATGACCATGGCTTCTTTTATGCATGTGAACTCACAATTAGTGAATGTTGATAGTATCCATCACTATTTACGCATGTTACAATCCAGCAGTCCATCTTATATATTGTTAGCTTCTTTGGATGATGCACGCTATTATATACAGACATATATGGAGAGCGATGGTGCATATATAATAGAGAAAAAAAATCAATGGGTCGATGCATTACGTTCAATTGGTTCGCTTGAAGTCATCGAGGTAGATGACCCTATAAAGTTATTGCTTCGTGTTAAAGGTTATAGTGGTTATCAACTACAGGAAGCATTAGAAGCGAAGCAGGTATATGCAGAGCTTGCCGATGCTCATCAGGTATTACTTGTATTGCCACTTTTAAAACAAGGGTATAGTTTTCCATTTGCAGAGATTCGCGTACGTATAAAAGAGGCTGTGACAGCATTATTAAACACTGAAAAAACAGAAATACAAGCCGTTTCGCACAATGCCTACAGTTTCACGGCTATTACGGAACCAGCATATTCATTTGATGAAATTGCAAATATGAAGAAGGAATGGCTACCCTACATGCGGACAATGGGACGTACGGCTGCAAGTATGATTATTCCTTACCCTCCTGGCATCCCATTACTCGTTCCAGGAGAAAAAATTACGGTGGCTAAACTAAGTCAGTTAGAGGAATTACTTGCAACAGGTGCAACATTTCAAGGAAATCACAGGTTAGAGGAAAAAATGATCGAGGTCATTAAATAGTTGGAGGCAATAACAGCATGAATTGCAATTTATTTATTACATTTGAAGGTCCAGAAGGTGCCGGGAAAACAACCATAATTAAAAAAATAGCTGAACGATTAGCACAAGAAAATATAGATGTTTTAGCAACGAGAGAACCTGGAGGCATTGAAATCGCCGAAAAAATTCGAACAATCATTTTAAATCCCGCGCACACAGCAATGGATGAACGGACGGAAGCATTGTTGTACGCAGCAGCGAGAAGTCAGCATTACTTTGAAAAAGTACGTCCTGCTTTAGATGCTGGGAAAATGGTTATTTGTGATCGATTTATTGATTCATCGTTAGCTTACCAAGGATATGCACGTGGCATCGGTGTAGATGAAGTACTATCAATTAATGAATTTGCAATTGGGAAAAAATTACCCGATTTAACTATCCTATTTGATATTTCACCAGAGGTTGGTTTAGCGCGTATACACGCACATGGGGATCGTGAAGTAAACCGCCTTGATGTTGAAAGCTTGGCCTTTCATCAAAAGGTGCGTGAGGGATATTTACAATTAGTAAAACGATATCCAGAACGTATAAGAGTTATTAATGCCGACCAAAGTATGGAGCATGTAGTTGAAGATGTATGGGCAATAGTGTATAAGGCAATGCAGTAAAAACATGAAGTTAACTACCATATTGTGATATAATGGTAACATCTGATGACCCATTTACTGCATCGGATAAAAGAAAACTTTACCTTATAAGTGCTAAGAAGAATGCAATGTGCCTACTTTCATCTAATACGCGTATGAACAAAGACAAATTGTCGCAAAGATTTTTTAACATGAATGTTGTTAGCGTCCTTTTCGTTCTAAGTGTGGATTGAAATTGTTAGTAGATGTTGCTGTTTTGAATAAATTCTATCAAGGCCAATTATATAAAGGGGTGAGTGCGAATGAAGTTAGTCGTAGCTGTTGTACAAGATCAGGATAGTAGCCGCTTATCGAATGCTTTAACGAAAAATCAGTTTCGCGCAACAAAATTAGCGAGTACAGGGGGTTTTTTACGCTCTGGTAATACGACGTTTCTAATTGGAACAGAAGACTCTCTCATACCCAAAGTTTTAGATATTATCCGTGATAATTGTCGAGCACGGGAACAATTGGTTGCACCCGTATCGCCATTAGGTGGTAATGCAGATTCCTATATCCCATATCCAGTGGAGGTAGAGGTAGGGGGCGCTACCGTCTTTGTTTTACCAATCGAACAATTTCACCACTTTTAACAGTATTTAATATTTAGTGAGCATTGCCAAACTGGCAGTAAAAATTCATAACTATAGATGACATTGATAATAAAGCAATTGGGGGCGAATGAAGCTTGAAGATCAATCAAGATATACGTGTCGGGATCAATACTAATCGTAAGGAGCCTCTACAAAATAATAATCAAAATAACCGATTTGGTGATATGGTCGTCAAGCAAGGCTCCAAATTGCAAACCGAACAACTAACACGATTGTTGGGGGATATTTCAACTGCTGGTGACCGTGTCGCAAGATCCCGTAATTTGCGAGAGCTTGCTCGTTTTAAAATGCTTGTGAAGCGTTTCTTACAGGAAACTGTAGAGCATGGTATGGAATTAAAACAATCGCATACATGGAATCGTTTTGGTGAAGGAAGACGATTGAAAATCATTGAGACAATTGATACGCGTCTTGTGGAGCTTGCACAAGATATTTTAGATGAAGAAAAGGAAGCGATTGACCTTCTTGACAAAATTGGCGAGATTAAAGGTCTATTAATTAATTTATATATGTAAAACCCGTGTCTTGTTCACTTGTAGGCGCGGGCTTTTTTCAAATTTGATCAGTAGGACTCCTTACTATCACAATTGGTAAAGCGTTGCTTCTACCAAAAATAAATTTACATGTACAAGTCCAAAAGGCTTTATAGATATAGGAAGGAATATAATAAAAAATGGCGAAGAATGTTGAAGAGCTTTTCACACTACAGCCAGTCGTAATGAAGCAGCTTCAAACGATTTTTGACAAAAATAGATTAGCCCATGCATACATTTTTGATGGCGAAAAAGGAACAGGGAAAGTGGATATTATGCATTTTTTTGTAAAATTAATGCTATGTGAACATCCACATGAAAATGTTCCATGTGAAACATGTCGAAATTGCAGACGTGTTGATTCGGGAAATCATCCGAATATTCACGAAATCTATCCGGAAGGTCAATTTATTAAAATTGATCAAATACGTGATCTTATTTCTGAGATGAAAATGATGGGTGTTGAGCAAGGACGTAAAATTTACGTTCTGCATCATGCGGATCGTTTAAATATAGCATCTGCTAATATGATTTTAAAATTTTTAGAAGAACCCGATGGAGAAGTTACGGCTATTTTGTTAACAGAGCAGATGCAATCAATATTACCTACTATTCGTTCGCGCTGTCAGCATATTAAGTTTCAAAAGATGCCGCGTCAATTGTTGTTAAAGCATTTGCAAGAAAATGACGTTCCCCACTCCATGGCTTCTACGGTTAGCATGATGACGAACGAGCTCGAAACCGCTATTTTTTTAGCAAAAGATGAGCAGTTTGCACAGGCTCGAAAAACAGTGTTAAAATTAGTAGAGGCAATTCGCCAAAATGTACATGAAGCTATGATAGTTGTACATGAGGAATGGTTGCCACTATTTAAGGAAAAAAGCGAAATGGAGCAAGCATTGGATTTACTACTATTTGCTTACCGTGATATAGTGTCAATAAAAGCTAATCCCGAAGCAGCTTGTACTTATCCAGACATGTTACAGACTTTTAAAGAAGCTGCGTTACATTCGACTTTTGAACGCCTATCTAGTCAAATGGAGTCCATTTTACAGGCGCGTGCATCTTTACAGCGTAACATGAATAGGACGTTATTGATGGAGCAGCTAATGCTAAATCTGCAGGAGGGATATACATTTGTATAATGTAGTAGGAATCCGCTTTAAAAAGGCGGGTAAAATATATTATTTCGATCCAGCATCATTTCTACTAGAGGACAGTCAATATGTCATTGTAGAGACAGCTCGTGGTGTAGAATACGGGAAGGTAGTTGTCCCTCAAAAAGTAGTAGGGGAAAATGATGTCGTATTGCCACTTAAACAAGTACTACGACCAGCAGATGAACGTGATCGTATTCAAGTTGAAGAAAATGCGATAGAGTCAAAACGTGCATTTGAGCTAGCAAATGCAAAAATTATAGAACATAAACTAGAGATGAAACTTGTTGATGTTGAATATACATTTGATCGCAATAAAATAATCTTTTACTTTACGGCAGAAGGTCGTGTTGACTTCAGGGATTTAGTAAAAGATTTAGCATCTGTTTTTAGAACGCGTATCGAGCTCCGCCAAATTGGTGTTCGAGATGAAGCAAAATTATTAGGTGGTATTGGTCCTTGTGGCCGAATGCTATGCTGTTCAACATTTTTAGGTGATTTTGATCCGGTGTCTATTAAAATGGCAAAAGATCAGAATTTATCTTTAAACCCATCTAAAATATCTGGGTTATGTGGTCGTTTAATGTGCTGCTTGAAGTATGAAAACGATGAATACGAAGAAGCAAAAGAGGGTATGCCGGATATTGGTGAAATGACAATGACACCAGATGGCCGTGGGAGAGTTGTTGGTTTAAATGTGCTAGAGAGACTTATTCAAGTATATTTACAGGAGCAAGAGCGCACGGTTGAGTATACGCTCGAAGAACTGCTAGCATGCGAAAAAAATCTTATATAAGATAGAGAATTTAACGAGGTGGCTTGGGTGAAGGACCGTAATTTCTTAGATACCGTTATGGAGTTCGAACAACAGCTCGAAGCAATGCAGGCGCAATTTGGTGCATTGAAGCAATTTGTAGCGTTAATGATGGAAGAACATAAGGCACTCGAAACAGAAAATCATCACCTTCGTACACGTCTAGAAGAACTACTTTCTAAAGAGAACACCGTACAGGCTACAGATGAGAAGAAAGAGAATCCATTAGATATTGGCGAGGGATATGATAACTTAGCACGTCTATACCAAGAGGGCTTCCACGTTTGTCATGTTCATTTTGGAAGTTCACGTAAAGGTGAAGATTGTCTGTTTTGTCTATCATTTTTAAATAAGCAAAATGTGTAATAGAAGACTGATTCCCGCTTCGGTGGTATCAGTCTTTTGTTTTGTATAGTAGGAGGAAGGCTCATGGAAAATTGGTTGAAGGATGATGAAAGGTTAGATTATTTGTTGGCAGAGAATTTACGTATTATTCAAAGCCCATCTGTCTTTTCTTTCTCATTGGATGCAGTGTTACTTTCGAAATTTGTCAATGTACCTTATCATAAAGGGGAAATAGTGGATTTATGCTCAGGCAATGGTGTTATTCCGTTATTTTTAAGTGCTAGAACGAAAGGGCATATTACGGGTGTAGAATTACAGCCTCGTTTATTTGATATGGCAGAGCGAAGTATTCGGTATAATAACCTAGCGCAACAAATCAATATGGTACTTGGGGATGTAAAGGAAATTCCATCTCAATTAGGAATAGAAAAATATGATGTAGTGACTTGTAATCCGCCATATTTTTTAGCGCATGAAGCAAGTGATAAAAATTTATCCGAACATTACGCGATAGCACGACATGAATTACATTTAACACTCGATGAAGCAGTGCAATCGGCAAGTAGATTATTAAAACAAGGTGGAAAAGCAGCATTTGTACATCGCCCTGGTCGCTTATTGGATATTGTCACAGCTATGCGAGCAAATCGATTAGAACCAAAACGCATGCAACTGATTTATCCGAAAGTAGGGAAGGAAGCCAATACTTTATTAATAGAAGCAATAAAGGATGGTAAACCAGATTTGAAAATATTACCCCCACTGTATGTCTATGATTCAAATAATGAATATACAGCCGAAGTGAGAGCAATGCTTTATGGACAAAACGAATAGTCATTTCTTTTATGTGTTAGAATGTGCGGACAAGACTTATTACGCAGGTTATACAAATAATGTAGAAAAACGTGTTGCCGCACATAATGCAGGAAAAGGTGCCAAATATACACGGGCTAGAGGACCAGTTGAATGTATTTATGTCGAAACTTTCGACACAAAACAAGAAGCGATGCGGGCAGAATATGCTTTTAAGCAGTTAACACGGGCGCAAAAAACGAACTATATAGGGAGGGATTAATCGTGAAATCACAAAAAAGTACGATGCACGATCATCAAGGACATTTATACCTTGTAGCAACACCCATTGGCAATTTAGAGGATATGAGTGTACGTGCACTACGTATTTTAAAGGAAGCGGATGTGATCGCTGCTGAAGATACACGGAATACAAAGAAGCTTTGCAACTATTTTGATATTGAAACTCCACTTGTAAGTTATCACGAACATAATATTGATGCCGGGGGAGAGAAGCTACTAAGTTTTTTACGTCAAGGAAAGACGGTGGCATTAGTAAGTGATGCTGGTTTACCTTGTATTTCGGACCCAGGGGCAGATATTGTGAGTAAGGCAATTGCCGAAGGAATAGCTGTAGTACCAATTCCAGGTGCAAATGCCGCAATTTCTGCTTTAATTGCTTCTGGTTTAACACCACAACCCTTTTTCTTTTACGGGTTTTTAAATCGTGGAAAAAAAGAGAGACGACAACAATTAGAGCAATTAAAAAAAAGACAAGAAACCATCTTATTTTACGAGGCTCCCCATCGTTTAAAAGAAACACTAAAGGATATGGAATTAATTCTTGGTAATCGCCGCATTGTGCTGGCGCGTGAACTGACAAAAAAATTCGAGGAGTTTCTTCGTGGTACTATATCAGAAGCGGTGGAATGGTCTCAAACCGAAGAAATCCGTGGAGAATTTTGTATTGTTTTAGAAGGAAATCAAAATGCAGAAGAAGATATGCAAGAAGATGTATATTGGATTGACATGAATGTTGTGGAACATGTCGATTATATTATTGCCGAATCAGGCGTTACTTCTAAGGAAGCAATAAAAGAGGTAGCGAAACTGCGCCAAGTAGCGAAGCGTGATATTTATAACGAATACCATAGTGAGTGAGTATGAAAAGGTTGTCTCCACGGAGGCAATCTTTTTTATTCGAAATAAACAATATTTACCAAATTATAACGATTGAGAATGATTATCCTTATTAAAATGCAAATGTTTAAATTGATAATAATTGTAAAAGCGAGTAATCTTATTAAAAGAGGTCTGACATGGACATTATATGGGAAGTATATATAATACTTTACCATTATAAAAAGAAATTTTTATTAAATAATAAAAACACCTAAACCGCTGTTGTCGATTTAGGTGCAGGAAAGGGTTTATTTTTTTAAGCTAGATTGGATTTCTTTCATCAGCATTTCTGCGCCTTCAGGGCTTAAAATTAATTTGCCTCCAACTAGACGGAAGTTATCATCAGAAACTTCACCAGTAACAGCACAAGTCATGTTTGGCATATATTTTTTTAGGATGATTTTGTCATCATCTACGTAGATTTCTAAAGCGTCCTTTTCAGCGATACCTAATGTACGACGAAGTTCGATTGGAATTACCACACGACCTAATTCATCGACTTTACGAACAATACCTGTTGATTTCATAATTATTTTTCCTCCTATAAGTAAAAGTTATATTTGTGTTTCGTCAAATTTCGACATAATTTCCTTGTCTGATAGTTATCATACCAAGTAATGCCATAAACGTCAATTAATTAATACAGTAATTATTTCTTGTTTGTAAAAATTTTTGAGGAGAAAACTGTTATTTGTACGTTTTTAAAAGGTTTTTATTATAGATTTTATTTTATAGTAAAAAAGCTTCTTATAAAAGACATTAAATGGATTAATATAATATTCGACATTTTTCGCATTCGATAAACTTTCATTGAAACGAATTTCGTACTTCGATAGAATAGATATTATACTGTGAAACATTGGAGGCAGTTCTCGTGAGCGAACAAAACAAAACATTCTATATAACAACCCCGATTTACTATCCAAGTGGAAAATTTCATATTGGTACTGCGTATACGACAGTAGCGTCTGATACGATTGCACGTTACAAACGTTTACGTGGCTATGATGTACGTTTCTTAACTGGGATGGACGAGCACGGACAAAAGATTCAAGAAAAAGCTGCAGAAGCTGGCAAGCATCCTCAAGAATATGTAAATGATATTGCCGAGGCAGCGAAAAAACTTTGGGCATTAATGGATATTTCGTATGATGATTTCATTCAAACAACGGAAGAACGTCATAAGAAAACTGTCGAAAAGATTTTCCAAAAGTTTTTAGACAACGGCGATATTTATAAAGGTGAGTATGAAGGATGGTACTGTACCCCTTGTGAGTCATTCTTTACTGAAACGCAATTAGAAGATGGAAAGTGTCCAGACTGTGGTCGCGCTGTACACAAAGTTAAAGAAGAATCTTACTTCTTTAATATGAAGAAATACGCAGATCGCCTACTCGCTTATTATGAAGAAAATTTAGAATTCATCGAACCGGAATCTCGTAAAAACGAAATGATTAATAACTTTATTAAACCAGGGCTTGAAGATTTATCAGTTTCACGAACTTCATTTGATTGGGGCATTAAAGTACCGGGAGATCCAAAACACGTAATTTACGTTTGGGTAGATGCGTTAACAAATTATATTACCTCTTTAGGTTACTTATCAGAAGATGAAACGTTATTTAATAAATATTGGCCAGCCGATGTACATGTTGTAGGAAAAGATATCGTACGTTTCCATACAATCTATTGGCCGATATTCTTAATGGCTCTTGATTTACCATTACCTAAAAAAGTGTTCGCGCATGGATTTATTATGATGAAAGACGGAAAAATGTCGAAATCAAAAGGAAATGTTATCTATCCTGAAATGTTAATCGAACGTTATGGATTAGATGCAACACGTTACTTCCTATTAAGAGAGTTACCATTTGGCTCAGATGGCGTATTTTCACCAGAATCATTTGTGGAGCGAACAAATTTTGATTTAGCTAATGATTTAGGTAATTTATTAAACCGTACAATTTCTATGATTAATAAGTATTTTGATGGCAATATTCCTACAGAAAATCTTCAATCGACAGAATTTGATGAGGCGTTAAAAGTGCATGCAGAAACTGTACGTATTAAATATGAAGAAAGTATGGAAAAAATGCAATTTAGTGTTGTATTAGCTGACCTTTGGACACTAGTATCTCGTACAAATAAATACATTGATGAAACACAGCCTTGGGTACTTGCAAAAGAAGAAGCAGATAAGCCAAAATTAGGGGCTGTTATGCGGAATTTGGCAGAGAGTTTACATCATATTGCCGTTATGTTACAACCATTTATGACATCTACACCGACACGCATATTGCAACAATTAGGATTAGACGACAAATTTTTATCATGGGAAACAATTGAAACATTCGGTAATACTATTCCAGCAAACATTAAAGTGGTAGAAAAAGGTACACCAATTTTCCCACGTTTAGATAGTGAAATTGAAATTACTTACATTCGTGAAGAAATGCGCGGCTCTGTAAAAACTTCTCAAGAAGAAGAACCAAGCACAGAATCAAAAGTTGTGGAAATTCCAGAAATTCCAGAAATATCTATTGATGATTTTATGAAAGTAGACTTACGTGTGGCAACGGTTACAGCATGTGAACCGATTCCGAAAGCGGATAAATTATTAAAGCTTCAAGTTGAGCTTGGATATGAGCAACGCCAAGTAGTTTCGGGAATTGCTAAGTATTATACTGCGGAAGAGCTAGTCGGACAAAAAGTGATTGTTGTTGCAAATTTGAAACCTGTAAAATTACGTGGTGAATTATCACAAGGGATGATTTTAGCGGGTGAAAAAGATGGAATTTTAAAGCTAGCCTCTGTTGATCCAAAACTTGAAAATGGTGCAAAAGTAAAATAAAAAATGCAGTATGGCCTGTTGAGTAGAAAATATTCAGCAGGCCATTCTAAATTTGGACTATTATTTGGCTGAAAGTTATTCTGCTATAACTTATGCAACGCGTAAATTGACGAATTTTAGGTACATGGTAATAGTTTTGCCGAATATTTATAAGTGTATTGTCACAATACTAATTTGTTTGTAACAAAATTGTAATGCAGATGAAAAATATGAAATAATAATCTTTAATAAAATCAAGGTTAGGGGAATGACAATGTTTATCGATACACATGTACATTTGAATGCAGAGCAGTATCAAGAAGACTTACAAGAAGTCATAGATCGAGCTCTTGAAGCAAAGGTTGAAACCATGGTAGTTGTAGGTTTTGATCGTAAAACGATTGAAAAAACAATGGAATTAGTAGAACAATACGATTTTATTTATGGTGTGATTGGTTGGCATCCAGTAGATGCTATTGATTGCACTGAAGAAGATTTACAATGGATTGAGGAATTGGCAGCACATCCTAAAGTCGTTGGAATTGGTGAAACAGGTTTAGATTATTACTGGGATAAATCACCAAAGGATGTTCAGCAAGCTCTTTTTCGCAAGCAAATTCATTTAGCGCAAAAAGTAAATTTACCAATTATCATTCATAATCGAGATGCGACAGCAGATGTTGTGGATATTTTACGTGAAGAGAATGCTGCTTCTGTTGGAGGCGTTATGCATTGCTATAGCGGAAGTGTAGAAACAGCACGTCAATGCATCGCAATGAATTTTATGATTAGTCTTGGCGGACCGGTGACTTTTAAAAATGCTCGCATGCCGAAAGAAGTAGCAACAGAGATACCTTTAGAGCACTTGATGATCGAAACAGATGCGCCATATCTAGCTCCACATCCTTACCGTGGTAAACGTAATGAACCAGCATTGGTGCCATTAGTTGCAGAAGAAATTGCACGTTTAAAAGAAATACCAATTGAGGAAGTTGCCAATGTAACGACTGCCAATGCAAAAAAATTTTTTAGGATTGACGTTTAACTAGCTAAAGTGCCTCCAATACTGTGTTTGCGGTTGGCTAAAATAGCATGGTCAAATTTTTTTGAAATACATTCGGGTTGACAGTGCTAAATCTAGTCCGTATAATCCAACTTTGTATTAAGGAGGCGTTTTTTCATGTCAAATAATTCCATGAAAAACTTGTTCTTAGGATCATTGAGGAGTAAGCAAACAGTGATAAGAATTGTTTCACTTGTCCTGTTTGTGTCAGTAATTTCATTCGTACTTTATCAAGGTACTAAAAAATCCGTAACGCTTAACGCTAACGGAGAAGCAATTGAAGTATCAACACATGCTAAAACTGTAGAAGAACTATTACAAAATCAAAATATAGACGTAGCAGCGCATGACAAAATATCACCCTCTCTGAATGCCAAAATTGTTAATGGTTTAGCAATTACTTGGGAACAGGCAAAAGAAGTAACAATTTCAGTTGATGGAAATCAGTCAAAAGTTTGGACAACTGAAAAACTAGTGAAAGACATTTTGAAGGAAGCAAATATCGAAGTATCAGAACATGATTCATTAGCGCAAGGTTTGGATACAGAAGTAGGAGCAGATAACAAAATCGATATTCAAAAAGCGTTTCAGGTAACGCTTGTCGATGGTTTAGAAAACAGACAAGTTTGGTCCACTTCGACTACGGTCGCTAACTTTTTAAAACAACAAGGAATTCAACTTAATGAATTCGATCGTGTCGAGAATAACCTGGAGGACGTTATCACTCCAGAGAGTAAAATCGCAGTAGTTCGCGTAGAAAAGGTTATCGATGTAGTGGAAGACTCTATTGATTTCGCAATTGAAAAGAAGCAAGATGCTTCTTTGCTTAAAGGAAAACAAAAAGTAGTCACGACGGGCGAGAAGGGTACAGTTTCTCGAACGTATGAAGTCGTGAAAGAAAACGGCAAAATTGTGGCAAAAAATTTACAATCTGAAAACGTCATAAAAGAGCCAAAGAAACAAGTAGTTGCTGTTGGTGCAAAAAAATTAGTAGCTAGCGCAACAACTGTGTCTCGTGGTTCAGCGGAGCCTGCTAGTGGGAAAGAATTTTATGTAACGGCAACAGCATATACACCGTATTGTAAAGGCTGTTCAGGTACATCAGCTACTGGCATTAACTTGCGTTCAGGTTCTGGCTTAAAGGTAATCGCAGTAGATCCATCCGTTATTAAACTTGGCTCAAAGGTATGGGTTGAAGGCTATGGAACAGCTATTGCTGGGGATACTGGTGGTTCAATTAAGGGTAATAAGATCGATATACTTGTACAAACAGATGCTCAAGCCCGCAACTGGGGACGTAAGAAAGTGCGTATTAAAGTATTAAATTAAAAAAATTGTAAAATATAACAAAATGTTTTTCACTAAGCATTGGCTTTCCTGTATTGACTGGCGGGAAAGCTTTTTTCACGTATATAACCGACTAACTTTGTATTTCTGTACAATCACACAGGGCAGTTGTAAAATGGTCTGAAGATAAGGTAGAAAAGAGGAGCCTTTTTGCAAATTCAAGAAGTCATTGTCGTTGAAGGAAAAGATGATACAACAGCCATTAAGCGAGCTGTTCAAGCAGATACTATTGAAACAAATGGATCTGCAATTTCAGAGGAGACGCTTAAACGAATTCAGCACGCACAGGATAAACGAGGAGTCATTGTGTTTACAGATCCTGATTATCCAGGACGGCGAATTCGAGCTATTATTGAGCAACATGTCTCAGGGGTAAAACATGCCTTTTTACCAAAATCAAAAACAATTGCAAAAAACGGTAAAGGTTTAGGCATTGAGCATGCGGCAGATGAGGATATTCGCGAAGCGTTAAGTCTTGTCTATACGCCAAATAACAATGAGCCCATTACCGATGATATTACGCTAGAAGATTTAATGACCGCTCGTTTAATCGGTCATCCATTGGCGAAAAGACGCCGTGATCGTCTAGGTGAAATATTGAATATTGGTGCAACAAATGGTAAACAACTTCATAAAAGATTGAAAATGTTTCAAATAACAGAACAGCAATTTGGTGCTGCTGTCGCACAGGTAGATCAGGAGGAAAATAATGCATAAGGATATTGCAACACCCATTCGAACACAGGAAATTTTAAAAAAATATGGATTTTCATTTAAAAAGAGCTTAGGTCAAAATTTTTTAATTGACCCGAACATTTTAAGAAACATTGTTAGTCATGCGAATTTGACAGAAAACAGTGGTGCAATTGAAGTAGGTCCAGGTATTGGCGCATTAACGGAGCATTTGGCACGCAGCGCAAAAAAGGTCGTATCGTTTGAAATCGATCAGCGTTTATTACCAGTACTAGCCGATACATTAAGTCCATATAATAATGTGTCTATCGTGCATTCCGATATTTTAAAAGCAGACGTTGCTAAAGTAATTGAGGAAGAAATGCCAGGTATTGAGGATATTATGGTTGTTGCTAATTTACCCTATTATGTTACGACGCCTATTTTAATGAAGTTGTTAAATGATCGTCTACCAATCCGTGGTTTTGTGGTGATGATGCAGAAAGAAGTAGCGGATCGTATTACAGCGAAACCAGGAACAAAAGAATATGGTTCATTATCGATTGCCATTCAGTATTACGTGAAAGCAGAAATTGCGATGACTGTACCGAAAACTGTTTTTATGCCACAACCAAATGTAGATTCAGCAGTTATTCGTCTTATTAAGCATGATGCGCCACCGGTTAATGTGATTGATGAGGATTTTCTTTTTGTTGTCACAAGAGCGTCATTTGTACAGCGTCGTAAAACCATCCTAAATAATTTACAATCGGGTTTACCAAATGGTAAGGCCAATAAAGATAAAATCATCGAGGCTTTAGAATCTGTAAATATTGAGCCAACTCGTCGTGGTGAAACACTTTCCATTCAAGAGTTTGGGAAGCTTGCAGATGCTCTTTATCCAACCTTTGCAAAGTAAAAAATTTTGTTACATTTTCATGTGATATGAAAAAAAACGTATTTTTTCAAAAAAAATAAGTTGACAACATTTATGAAGGGCTGATAAAATATTATATTTTGTTGACATTTTTGGGCGTATCACTTATACTAGGTATTAGTGAGGTGTAAGCGAAAATGCCAAAAACTTTAGCGGACATTAAAAAGTCGTTGGATTGTCATTTGGGTAAACGTTTGCAGTTAAAAGCAAACGGTGGTCGCAAGAAAACGATCGAGTGTGCAGGGATATTGCGCGAAACATATCGTGCAATTTTTGTAGTTGAGCTTGATCAAGAAGACAATACGTGCAAACGCGTATCGTATAGCTACACAGATATTTTAACTGAGGCAGTAGAGATTACATTTTTAGACGAAGCAAAGGCTGCTGTCGCGAAATAGTTTCTAGTACTTATTTCTATATTTTGGAGCACTCATGTATGTCAAAAACTACATGAGTGCTTTTCGTTTTATCGGACATACTAATGTCGTCAGTTGTTACAAGGAGGAGTTTATATGCCTAGAAAAGGTATCATGTCACCTCGTTTAAAAGAAGAGATCGCCAAAGAACTTGGATTTTATGATGTTGTGCAAAAAGAAGGTTGGGGCGGCATTAAAGCTCGAGATGCTGGTAATATGGTGAAACGTGCCATTGAGATGGCGGAAAGAGCAAGCAGTGAACAAGAGCGTAAGTAGTCTACTTTGCCTAAAATAGGTTGCTTACATTTATTTACTTCATTTAGCTAGGGTTGCCTATGCTGAACACAACAAAACAACTGACGAGAGAGAACCGTTATAAAACGGTTCTTTTTTCAGTTTGCTTTCTCATTATGGTAAAATAAAATGAATTATCTTGCGCGAAAAATGAATGGCTGTTTCTGCGTGTAGTTATGAGGGAGGAAGTAAGATGCTTTATGTAAAGGCGCCTGCAAAAATTAATTTAACATTAGATGTTCTTTATAAACGACCAGATAATTATCACGAAGTGGAGATGGTCATGACGACTGTCGATTTGGCAGATCGTATTAGCTTAGAATCTCGAGAAGATGGAGTTATCGAAATTATTTCAACGGATAATTTCGTACCAAATGATCACCGCAACTTTGCTTATCAAGCAGCGCGTCTTATAAAAGATACATACGGCATTAGACAAGGTGTATCCATTACAATTGAAAAAGAAATACCGATCGCCGCAGGTCTTGCAGGAGGCAGTAGTGATGCAGCGGCGACACTAAAAGGCTTAAATGAACTTTGGAATTTAAACTTGTCCATAGATGAGTTAGCAGAGCTTGGTGCTAAAATCGGCTCTGATGTATCTTTTTGTGTATACGGAGGTACAGCGCTAGCAACTGGACGTGGAGAAAAAATTCAAGAATTACCTGCTCCGCCAAGCTGTTGGGTTGTATTAGCCAAGCCTAAAATAGGTGTATCGACAGCGGAAGTATATGGAGGATTGAAAGTTGAAGGACTTGAGCATCCAAATACAAAGCAAATGATTCAAGCGATTGAGACGGATAATTATGAACTATTATGTGCATCTTTAGGAAATGTTTTGGAAACTGTAACATTTAAGTTGCATCCAGAAGTTATTATGTTAAAAGAGCAGATGCGACGTTTTGGAGCAGATGCGACATTAATGAGCGGAAGCGGTCCCACGGTCTTTGGCCTTGTGGATAGTGAGGCTCGTGTAAGTCGAATTTACAATGGCTTACGAGGCTTTTGTGAAGAAGTATATGCTGTGCGCATTTTAGGGGAGCGAAATACGCTTGCTTAAAAACGCATATTTGTGTTAATTTTACCTATAAATATTCGTGTTTAGGAGAGGGTCGCATGAAATGGAAGCGTAGTGAACGACTAGTTGATATGACGTACTATTTACTAGAACATCCACATCAGCTGATCCCGCTAACTTATTTTTCAGAATTATATCAATCAGCAAAGTCTTCAATTAGCGAAGATTTAACGATTGTAAAAGAAACTTTCGAAGAAAAAGGAATCGGGTTATTGACAACAGTGCCAGGGGCTGCAGGTGGTGTGAAGTATATTCCTAAAATGTCCGAAGAGGAAGTTCGTTTAGTTATTCAGGATTTAAAAGCAGAACTTGAACATTCTGATCGTTTGTTACCTGGTGGCTATTTATTTATGACGGATTTACTGGGCAATCCAGATTTAATTAATCGAGTTGGTAAGGTCTTTGCATCTGCCTTTGCTGACCAACAAATTGATGTCATTATGACAGTGGCAACAAAGGGAATATCTATTGCCCATGCCATAGCAAGACACTTAAATGTACCGGTAGTAGTTGTTCGTAGAGACAGCAAAGTAACAGAAGGTTCTACAGTCAGCATAAACTACGTATCTGGTTCTTCTCGTAGAATTCAGACAATGGTATTATCAAAAAGAAGCATGAAGAGTGGACAGCGCGTACTAATTACCGATGATTTTATGAAGGTCGGAGGTACGATGAACGGTATGAAAAATCTACTAGAAGAGTTTGACTGTCAACTAGCAGGTATCGCGGTTCTTGTTGAAGCAGAGCATGCCGATGAAACTTTAGTAGATGATTACTATTCACTTGTAAAGCTTCATGAGGTAAATGAAAAAGATCGTACGATTGCATTAAGTGAAGGAAATTATTTTACAAAAAGGGAGAAATGACAAATGAATGTAGTATCTACAACAAATGCACCAGCAGCAATTGGACCATATGCACAAGGCATAATTGTAAATGGGATGTTTTATAGTTCAGGTCAAATTCCGCTTACTGCAACAGGGGAATTAGTAGAGGGTGATATCGCCGCTCAAACACACCAAGTCTTTGCTAATCTAAAGGCAGTGTTAGAGGCTGCTGGTTCATCATTAGACAATGTAGTAAAAACTACTGTCTTTATGAAGGATATGAATGACTTTGTGGCAATGAACGAAGTCTATGCTAGTCACTTTGGCGAACATAAGCCAGCTCGTTCGGCAGTGGAAGTAGCTCGTTTACCAAAAGATGTGAAAGTCGAAATAGAAGTAATAGCCGTTGTAAAATAAAATAAGCGCCCTTTAAAAGAACAATAACTCTTTTAAAGGGTTTTTTACTAATACTCACAATTTCTTACGAATGCCATTTTAAGTAGTTATCTTAGATATCTAAAAAATTGTTTACTTAGAAAATGTAGCTGGATTACAGAAAAACATAAAAGATTCGTTAGTTTTCCAAAAATTTGACAAACTATTGTCAAATTTACGATGAACTAGAGAAAATATTATAGTGAATTAAAAATGAAGTATTCAAATTTTTTAGAAAATTTGTTAGACTATGAAAAGGAAAATATTCGGTAATAGGAATATAAATATTTTCATTTAGGCATCTAAGATGAGAGGTGGTGAGAAAATGGAAGTTACTGATGTGAGATTACGTCATGTTCAAACGGATGGTCGCATGCGTGCGATTGCTTCCATTACACTCGACAATGAGTTTGTGGTACATGATATCCGTGTAATTGATGGCAATACAGGCTTATTCGTTGCTATGCCAAGTAAACGTACACCGGATGGAGAATTTAGAGATATTGCGCATCCGATTAATTCAACGACACGTAACAAAATTCAAGAGATTATTTTAAACGCTTATCATAACTCGAGCGACACGCCTGAGTCAGAACAAGCAGCCGAATTAGAAGGAATTGGCGTATAGGTTTTATGAAAATAAATGGTCGTTCAAAGGTTATTTACAAAATAAGGACTTTTTGGCGATGAAAAATAGAAAGAACTCCTCAATGAATGAAGGGTTCTTTTTATTTTTCAAAAAAGAGAAAACGGGCAGATTTTAGTGCATAGCTGATAACAATCGAGCATAAGCCGTGTTTGATTTAGGAATTCACTTTTTAGTCAATTCTACATGCCTTGAAAATAGATGAATTTTGCTATATAGTCATAAGAGAAAATGAGCGTATTGGAGGACTTACTGATGAGCAATATTTTTGCTGTCATTTTGGCTGCAGGTCAAGGTACACGTATGAAGTCCAAATTATATAAAGTGCTCCATCCAGTATGTGGGAAGCCCATGGTACAACATGTAGTGGATCACATTCAAACGTTAGATGTCGAGCGCATCGTAACGGTTGTAGGACATGGTGCAGAAAAAGTAAAACAACAACTTGGCGATAAAAGTGAGTATGTTTTACAAGCTGAACAACTAGGTACAGCACATGCAGTACAACAAGCAGAGTCAATTTTAGGTAGCGAGCAAGGAACAACATTAGTTGTTTGCGGTGATACGCCACTTATTCGTCCTGAAACGATGAAAGCGTTATTTGAGCATCATCTAGCAAATAATGCAAAAGCGACAATTTTAACAGCTGTTGCTGAAAATCCAACTGGCTATGGTCGTATTTTACGTGGCGATAATGGACAGGTGGAACAAATTGTTGAACAAAAAGATGCAAGTGTAGAGCAGCAACGAGTAAAAGAAATTAATACGGGGACATACTGCTTCGATAACAAGGCGTTGTTTGAGACGTTAAAGCTTGTGAAAAATGACAATGCACAGGGCGAATATTATTTACCTGATGTAATTGAAATTTTACAAAAGCAAGGCGATATCGTTGAAGCATATGTAACCGATGATTTTGAAGAAACACTCGGTGTCAATGACCGTGTGGCATTGTCACAGGCGGAGACATTAATGCGTGCACGTATTAATGAACGTCATATGCGTAATGGTGTAACAATCATTAACCCAACTGCTACTTACATTAGTTCAGAAGCAGTCATTGGACGTGATACTGTTCTACAACCTGGCTCTATGATTGAAGGAGCAACGGTAATAGGAGAAGATTGTATTATTGGCCCAAATTCACAAATTATTGATAGTCGTATTGGTGACCGTACTTCAGTACATTCCTCTGTTGTAAGAGAAAGCACTGTAGCGGAAGATACAGCGATTGGACCATTTGCACATATTCGTCCACTATCTGATATCGGTAGCCATGTTAAAATCGGTAACTTTGTAGAAGTGAAGAAAAGTACACTAGGTCATGACACAAAAGTATCCCATTTAAGCTATATTGGAGATGCTGAAATAGGAAATAACGTCAATGTTGGCTGTGGTTCTATTACAGTGAACTATGATGGGAAAAACAAATTCCAAACAATTATTGAAGATGATGTATTTGTAGGATGTAATACTAACTTAGTAGCGCCAGTGAAAGTTGGAAAAGGTTCATTTATTGCAGCAGGATCTACAATTACAAAAGAAGTTCCTGAAGATGCGCTAGCAATTGCTCGTGCAAGACAAGAAAACAAACCGAATTATGTAAGCAAATTAAATTCAAAATAATTATCAACTAAACAGGAGGCCATCATGCCGTATCAATATGCAAACTCACAATTAAAAATATTTTCACTCAATTCTAATAATCCACTTGCCCAAGAAATTGCGCAAGAAATGGGAGTTGAATTAGGGAAATCTTCTGTTAAGCACTTTAGCGATGGAGAGATTCAAATTAGCATTGAAGAAAGTATTCGTGGTTGTGACGTGTTTATCGTGCAGTCAACTTCTGCACCTGTAAACGAACATTTAATGGAGCTTTTAATTATGGTAGATGCTGTAAAACGCGCATCTGCACGTACAGTTAACGTTGTAATGCCTTACTATGGTTATGCTCGTCAAGACCGTAAAGCAAAAGCGCGTGAGCCAATTACAGCTAAATTAGTGGCAAACTTACTTGAAACGGCTGGTGCAACACGTGTTATCGTTTTAGATTTACATGCACCACAAATCCAAGGTTTCTTCGATATTTTAATCGATCACTTAATGGCGGTACCTTTACTATCTGATTATTTCAAATCAAAAGGTATTCCTGCTGAGGAAATCGTAATTGTTTCACCTGACCATGGTGGAGTAACGCGTGCACGTAAAATGGCAGAACGTTTAAAAGCACCAATTGCAATTATTGACAAACGCCGTCCAAAACCAAATGTTGCAGAAGTGATGAACATCGTTGGTAATGTTGATGGTAAAGTGGCAATCTTGATTGATGATATTATCGATACTGCAGGTACAATTACGATTGGCGCTGATGCATTACGTGCTGCGGGTGCAAAAGAAGTGTATGCATGTTGCTCACATCCAGTACTGTCTGGTCCAGCTATCGAGCGTATTGAAAACTCTGCGATTAAAGAATTAGTAGTAACAAATACAATTCAACTTTCTGAAGAGAAAAAATCACCAAAAATTACAGAGCTTTCAGTAGCTAAATTAATGGCAGATGCAATTTCTCGCGTTTACGAAAACAAATCAGTAAGTACTTTATTCGATTAATTAAGTTCAGTTCATAATGTTTTTCTGGATAGATGCATTTTTATAAAGCAAAAGGCGGCGCACTCCATCGAAGGAAAGTGACCGCCTTAGCTTAGCAAAAATATATATATTATATTTATTTTAAAGCTTTTAAAATGGTTATCTGCAAAGCTAGAAATACAAATTATGGGATTTATTTTAGTTTTACGTAAAAGAATTAGCATAATATGTGACAAAAAAAGGACAAATCTACATTTATGAGTAGATTTGTCCTTTTTGCGTAGCGGTTATGTGTGAAGATTTTCATTAAGGGGTATAATAGTAATTGTTACTGCTTAATATCTGCATTCATATGTAAAATGAATGTAAATATTATAAAAAATTTCAGCGTTGTTAAAAACTCTTAACAGAACGAATAAATATTTATATTAAAATTCTGTAAATAGGTTGCGACTACGGTGAAATAAATCATTAATTTTTCTTGGAAGGGGAAGGTATAGATATGAGTACCGTGTTAAGTGTAAATAAGCGCGAAACTGGGCATCGTTCGACATTAACCCAACTTAGAAAAGGGGGAGCCATTCCTGCTGTTATTTATGGCTACAAACTAGATTCAACCCCAATTTCTATTTCAGCGAAAGAATTTAGGCAATTCGTTCAAAAAAATGGGCGTAATGGTGTTATTCCGGTGGAGTTAGATGGTGAACGGGTAAATGTCGTTGTATCAGAAGTACAAAAATGTACACTGAAAGATGAAGTGAATCATGTTGATTTTTTAGCAATTAATATGACTGAAGAATTAGAAGTAGATGTTGCAGTAACACTTATTGGAGAATCCGTTGGTGTAAGTGAAGGTGGCATTTTAATGCAGCCAAACTTAGAAGTAAGAATTAAAGTAAAACCTACTGATATTCCGGAAACATTAGAAATTGATATTACGAAACTAGCAATTGGAGAATCTATCATGGTAGCAGATATTCGCAATCAAGTAGATTTTGAAATTGTGAACGAAGATGATCATATCTTAGCAACAATTATGGCACCAACCGTATCGGCAGAAGATGAAGAAGTCGAAGAAAGTGTTGAGGCATAAGGTTAAATAGACGTTAGTAGGGAAGGCTATCGAGGAAGTCGTAAAAGACGGACTTGATAGTCTTTTTTTTATTGAAAAAGCGATAATGATATTAATGGTGAATGGATTTTTAGCATATGGATAATTGTTCAGAAGTGGTATGAACGAAATGCTTTCTTAGAGCGCAGTATGGTAAAATAATGACTATTAGATTGAAAGAAGTGAAGTACTTATGAAAATTATCGTTGGTTTAGGAAATCCAGGTAAACCTTATGAGCATACAAGACATAATATTGGCTTTGATGTCATAGATGCATTAGCGAAAAAGTGGGATGCACCATTAACGAATTCGAAATTTAATGGCATGTATGCTACTGTACATCGTCCTGAAGGAAAGGTTCTACTTGTTAAGCCTTTAACATATATGAATTTATCAGGGGAATGTGTTAGACCTCTCATGGACTATTTTGATATAGATGTTAAGGATCTAATCGTTATTTATGATGATTTAGATTTAGAAACAGGCAAATTGCGTTTGCGTCAAAAAGGCAGTGCGGGTGGGCATAATGGTATTAAATCGCTAATTCAGCATTTAGGAACACAGGAATTTAACCGAATTCGTATTGGTGTGAGTCGCCCACCAGCAGGCATGAAGGTAGCGGATTATGTGCTATCTAAGTTTTCTAAAGAAGAGAATATTATTATGGCTGATGCTATTGATAATAGTGTTCATGCAATAGAAGCGTCTCTTTCAAAACCATTTCTTGATGTGATGAACCAATTTAACGGTGCATAATCTTTTTCCTAAATGTCTATACTTTAAGTAGTAAGTTGCTTAAAGGAGGATGATTTGGAGATGGCAATTCGCTACCGGTGTAGGCATTGTGAAGTAGAAATAGGAACACTACCATTTGATGCAGATGATACAATTCGAAAGTTGCATATTTTTGAGTTAGGTGAGGCAGACGATTATGTTGAAAAGAATCAACATGGTGAAACAACCGTCCACTGCATTTGTGAGCAATGTGAGGATTCGCTTAGACAATATCCAGATTATCACGCACTCAATAAATGGATTCAATAATTGGAAGGATGCTTTGGCGCACAATGTGTGCGTCCAAAGCTTTTTCCGTTTTTATTTTTTGAAGCACATGGTTACACTGCTTTTAATAATATGGAAAAAATCGATACACATAGAGAATCATCTTTTTAAACTAAAAGTGAACTAACTAGGACAATTACACAAAGGTGAACATGATAATTAGACAATGGGAATGTGTAATAGTGTACTAGATTAATAGTATAAAACACATTGAATAATTAGAATTTTCGCGCTGAAAGGAGCTTTTGACTGTGGAAGTTTTACGACAGCTTGTGTCGCAGGACAAACATATCACATCATTTTTACAGGAGATTCAGAGCGGCAATACAGCATCACAGCTTATTACAGGTTTAACAGGAAGCGCACGACCAGTTATGGTTGATGCGTTATTTGAACATGTGCAAAAACCCATCTATATTGTGTCACCCAATTTATTGCAGGCGCAAAAGATGGCGGATGAGCTTGTTGGGTTATTAGGAGAGGAACATGTTCACTATTACCCAGCGGATGAATTTATTGCTGCTGACTTAGCAGTTGCCTCGCCAGAGCTTCGAGCAGAGCGTATTGCGACGCTTGATTGCCTTGCGAGAGGTGAAAAAGCTGTTTATATTATCCCAATTGCTGGTTTAAGAAAAATGATGCCGCCAAAAGAGCAGTGGATTCATTATTTTTTACAGACAGCAGTCGGAGACGAAGTACAAATTGAGGAATGGTTACAGACGCTCGTAGCTATGGGCTATGTTCGTAATTCAATGGTAACGACACCTGGGGAGTTTGCGTTGCGTGGAGGGATTTTGGATATTTATCCGCCCTATTTAGAGGCGCCGATTCGAATTGAGCTATTTGATACAGAAGTGGACTCCATTCGTACATTTTCAGCGGATGACCAGCGTTCGATTGATAAATTGCGAGAAGTGCGTGTTTTACCAGCATCAGAAGTAATTTTGACAATGGAAGAGCGAATTGCTTTAGCAGGTCGATTAGAAAGTGCGCTAGCGACAAGCTTGAAAAAAGTTAAGAAGAAGGAGACAAAAGAGCTGCTGTATCAACATATTCAGTATGATATTGAATTGTTGCAACAAGGGAACTTACCTGACTTTGTAAATAAATATGGCTCGTTGCTATATGATAAAACAGCTTATTTAGGCGACTATTTTGCACAAAATGGCATTGTATTATTTGATGAGCTAGGTCGTATTCAGGAGGTAATGGATGCCTGGGAACGTGAAGAGGAAGAATGGTTTTTATCGTTAATTGAAGAAGGGAAAATGGTACATGATGTGAAACCAGCCTTTTCTTTAAAGGAAATACTGGCGATGCTGTCGCAGCAGAAGCTTTATTTCTCGCTATTTTCTCGTACATTTGCGGGTATTACCTTTTCTAAAACGACTAATTTTTCATGTAAACCGATGCAACAGTTCCACGGACAAATGGCATTATTACAAAGTGAAGTTGAACGATGGCAGCTTGGGAAATTTACCGTTCTAATCGTTGCTAGAGATAAAAACCGTGTGAAACGTGTACAGGAAATGCTTGAGGAATATGATATTCATGCAACAATTGGAGAGCCTAATGAACCAGGTCTGTACATTGTAGAAGGCGGATTATCGAGTGGTTTTGAACTACCATTACAACGTTTGGCAATTGTGACAGAGGATGAATTATTTAAACAACAAGCAAAGAAAAAATCACGCCCTCAAAAGATGACAAATGCAGAGCGTATTAAAAGCTATACAGAAATTAAAGCTGGCGACTTTGTCGTGCATGTGCATCATGGGATTGGGAAATACATTGGTGTAGAAACGCTAGTAGTTAATGGCACACATAAGGATTACTTGCATATACGCTATCGTGCAGACGATAAATTATATGTACCTGTGGAGCAAATCGATTTAATTCAAAAATATGTGGCATCTGAAGACCGCGAACCGAAGCTACATAAATTAGGTGGAGCAGAGTGGAAAAAAGCGAAAGCAAAGGTTTCCTCTGCCGTACAAGATATTGCAGATGATTTAATAAAGCTATACGCCAAGCGAGAAGCAGAAAAAGGGCATGCTTTCGCACCGGATAATGACGATCAACGTAATTTTGAGGCATCGTTCCCTTATGAAGAAACTGAGGATCAGCTTCGTTCCATAGTGGAAGTGAAACGTGATATGGAACGTGAACGACCGATGGACCGCCTTGTATGTGGTGACGTAGGTTATGGTAAAACCGAAGTAGCCATTCGTGCAGCTTTTAAAGCCATTCAGGACGGTAAACAAGTTGCCTTTTTAGTGCCTACGACGATTTTAGCGCAACAACACTACGAGACAATCCGTGATAGATTTCAGGATTTTGCTATCAATGTCGGCTTATTATCTCGTTTCCGTACGAAAAAAGAGCAAGTAGCGACTTTAAAAGGATTAAAAGAAGGGCAAGTAGATATTGTAATAGGGACTCATAGAATCTTATCTAAAGATTTAACGTTCCAAGATCTTGGCCTATTAATTGTAGATGAAGAACAGCGTTTTGGTGTTACCCATAAGGAAAAAATAAAACAATTAAAAACGAATGTGGACGTTTTAACATTAACCGCAACGCCTATTCCGAGAACGTTGCATATGTCTATGGTAGGTGTTCGTGATTTATCGGTTATTGAGACACCTCCTGCCAATCGATTCCCAGTACAAACCTATGTTATGGAGCATAGTGGGGCACTTGTGCGCGAAGCTATTGAGCGAGAAATGGCGCGTGGTGGTCAAGTATTTTACTTATACAATCGAGTAGAGGATATGGCACGTAAAGTTGAGGAGATTCAAATGCTTGTCCCGGAAGCGCGTATCGGCTATGCTCATGGCAAAATGACGGAATCGCAATTGGAATCTGTGATTTTAGCCTTTATTGAAGGGGATTATGATGTTTTAGTAACGACTACAATTATCGAAACAGGTGTTGATATTCCGAATGTAAACACACTGATTGTCCATGATGCAGATCGCATGGGCTTAGCACAGCTTTACCAATTACGTGGCCGTGTAGGTCGCTCAAATCGAGTGGCATACGCTTACTTTATGTATCAACGTGACAAAGTACTTACGGATGTAGCTGAGCAACGATTACAAGCGATAAAAGAGTTCACAGAGCTCGGATCTGGATTTAAAATTGCTATGCGAGATTTATCCATTCGAGGGGCTGGCAATTTATTAGGTGCGCAACAACATGGCTTTATTGATTCAGTTGGTTTTGACTTGTACTCCCAAATGCTAGAAGAGGCCATTGCAGAGCGACAAACTGGCGTGAAAAAAGAAGAGAAACCAGAGATAGAAATTTTACTCAACGTGGATGCTTATATTCCTGATGCGTATATACCAGACGGCTATCAAAAAATTCAGATGTATAAGCGCATTAAAGCGATGGACCAAGTGGATGAATACGAAGAAATTATGGAAGAATTACAAGACCGTTTTGGTGATTTACCAATTGAAACAGAACGATTGCTGCGTATTGCACGCATGAAGATTTGGGGATTAGAAATGGGCGTTTCTTCTATTAAGGAAAAGCAAAAGGTCATCTCCATTTTGCTATCTGAGGAAGGTTCAGCCAAGGTGGATGGAAGTAAAATTGTAAGCGAGACGATGAAGTTTGAGCGAGCTGTTGGCTTCGGTATGGATAGTATGCAATTGATATTGACAATTGATGAGCGTAAATGCATAAAATACCATCATTTTGATATATTAGAAGAAATAATGCAGATTATTGCAAATTCCAAAAAAAATATGTGAAAAAAGGCTGAACTTGTTGACAAATTGGCAAGTTCAGCCTTATTGTATGAAAAGACAAATTTTTATTAAAAAAATTAATGTTGGATTCATAATCCTTTTCGTTCATTTTTTGCATAGATTGTCTCAAGAAAAACCATACTATTGTTGAAGAAAAATTTTAATGAATACGAAAGCGAGGCAGTTTAGCATGAAAGCAACAGGAATTGTTCGTCGTATAGATGATTTAGGACGTGTGGTAATACCAAAGGAAATTCGTAGAACGCTACGTATTCGTGAAGGTGACCCGTTAGAAATTTATACGGACCGTGAAGGTGAAATCATTTTGAAAAAATATTCTCCAATTAATGATTTAGGAGAATTCGCCCGTGAATATGTGGAAACATTATATGAAACACTAGGCACGCCGGCATTTGTAACAGACCGAGACGAAGTAATCGCTGTTGCAGGGATTGGTAAGAAGGAATACATTAATCGTCGTATTACATCCTTTGCGGAAGGTTTTATGGACGAGCGTTCAACAAAAATTGAGAAGATGGAAACAACAATTGAAATTGTTCCTGGACAATATGAGCAAGTTAAATCCTATTGTGCAACACCAATCATGGTGAACGGGGATCCTATTGGTTGTATTATTGTTTTATCTAAAGTACATTTTGTTGGCGAAGTAGAAGTAAAAGTTGTGGAAACAGCTGCTAACTTCTTATCAAAACAAATGAATAATTAATGAACATCGAAAGTTATTGTCATAACTCTTTTTAGGGTGAACAATAACTTTTTTTGTATACATAAAGCATTGCTGATACCAAAGATTGTTCAGGTGAGCGTCAAACTTTTGAGGTATGCTATACTATTGGCATTGTTAAACGAAGGAAAGAGGACAATGTATGTCGGAACGATTTGGTATGAAAAGTTACATGAAGGGTGCAGCATTATTAACCATTGCGGCACTCATTGTGAAGATTTTAAGCGCAATTTATCGTGTGCCTTTTCAAAACCTTGTAGGTGACGAAGGATTTTATATTTACCAACAAGTGTATCCTGTAATATCCATATTTGTAGTATGGACATCGAGTGGTTTTGCTGTAGCAATTTCCAAAATGCTGGCCGATAATGATTGTGTGGTCGATGTGGAAGAACGTACACAGAGAAGACGAAGCATTATGCGGATTATATTTCGTTATTTAACGATACTCTCCTGGGTATTTTTTATTGCATTATTTGCTGGTGCGGACGTCATTGCGAAAATGATGGGAGATGCAAATCTTGCTCCTTTATTACGGACGGGGTCATTTATTGTATTGGTTATGCCGGCACTTGCTATTTTTAAGGGAGGCTTTCAATCCAGAGGGATCATGGAGCCAATTGCTTATGCACAAGTTTTGGAACAAACGGTAAGGGTTGCTGTTATTTTGACCGGTACGTTTATCATAATGGCGACGTCAAAATCTCTCTACGGTGCTGGTCAGATGGCGATTATCGGGACCGTTATTGGAGAAGGCGTAGGCTTATTACTAATTGCGTATCTCTTTAGAAAACGCTTTGGTTCATTTATAGGAAAACAGAAACAACGCTTAGCCAGTTTTCCAGTGTTAAAAGAAGTGACACTACTAAGTTTAAGTGTAAGTATGAGTAGTTTATTACTGCTTGGTTATCAACTAGTCGATTCTTTTACTATCTATTCGCTATTAATAGATAGCGGGATGGACCACACGATAGCGAAGGAAACGAAAGGGATTTACGATCGTGGACAACCATTAGTGCAACTTGGTGTTGTCATCGCTGCCTCATTATCTCTAGCAATCGTTCCGCTCGTTGCCCATATGTCAAATAAGCAAAATGGACGTAGTGCGTTGCCATTTATACAATTGACATATAGAGCTTCTATATTATTTGGCTGGGCTGCTTCACTAGGGTTAATATTAGTGATGCCTTATATAAATACAATGCTGTTTAAAACAGATGCATTATCGGAAGTACTGATGCTATATGTACTCCAAATTGTACCGTTGTCTATTATTTTGACATTTACAGCGATTTTGCAAGGTTTTGGGAAATTAAAAAAGCCAGCCCTGTTTTTAATGACAGGTTTTTCGTTGAAAGTGCTGCTAAATGTGTTCACAATTAGGACATTAGGTGTTTTAGGTGCTGCTATTGCAAATAATGTGGGTCTGTTGTTCACAGCGTTAGCGCTTGTTTTTTACTTAAAAAAATTAACGGGTATGCAATTAGCACCTGCTAGTTTTTACAAAAAGATTAGCATTGCATCATTATGTATGGCAATAGCAGTCATACTTTGGCTTCAAATTACCCCATCTTTATTAGATGGTTTATTATCTCAACGTTTAGTGGCAGTGGTTGCTGGTTTTAGTGCGGTTTGTATTGGTGCATTTGTTATGATTACGTGCATTGCCAAGCTACGAGTACTGGCTGAAAAAGAATGGTATCTACTGCCTTTCGGTCGAAGAATGGCAGTGTATCAACTATGGTTAAATCGAAAGAAGTAGGTGGAATGAATGAATAATACATTAACAATAATTGGTCTTGGCGCTGGTGATTTCAATCAGTTGCAAATGGGCGTATATAAAAAATTAATGGCAGCCGAAAAGTTATTTGTTCGGACGGTGGATCATCCAGTATTAGATGAGTTAGCTAACGAAGGCTTACAATTTGAAAGCTTTGATGCAATATATGAAAAGCATCATACGTTCCAGCCAGTGTATGAAGAAATTGCACAACGATTAATTGAAGCGACTAAAATTGGAGATGTGATGTATGCTGTGCCAGGCCATCCGCTAGTGGCAGAGCAAACAGTGCAATTGCTAATTCAAGCTGCGGATGAAGGTAAAGTGAAGGTAGTGATTGAAGGCGGACAAAGCTTCTTAGATCCTATTTTTGGTGCGTTAAAAATCGATCCGATTGAGGGCTTTCAATTACTTGATGGCACTAGCTTTTCCATGCATGACATTAATATGCGTCAGCACATTTTAATTGCGCAAGTATATGATACATTTAGTGCATCTGAAGTAAAGCTGACTTTAATGGAAAAATATGATGATGAATATCCGGTAACCGTTGTTACGGCAGCGGGTTCCTCACAAGAGAAGCTTGTAACAGTGCCACTGTATGAGCTAGATCAAAGCGTTGAAGTAAATAATTTAACAACGGTTTATGTACCTCCAGTCACATCACAGGAAGAGGCTTTACGTGATTGGACAACATTCCGCCAAATAATTGCTACTTTACGTGGACCAAATGGCTGCCCATGGGATCGAAAACAAACACATGAATCACTTAAAAAATATTTACTGGAAGAAGCACATGAATATTTGGCCGCTGTAGATGCAGAAGATGATTTTGCGATGATTGAAGAACTTGGAGATGTGTTACTACAAGTATTTTTACATGCACAAATTGGAGAAGATCAAGGCTACTTCACACTTGAGGACGTGTTGGCTTCCGTTAGTGAAAAAATGATTCGTCGACATCCTCATGTATTTGGAGATGTATCAGTGGAGGATGCAGATGGTGTTGTCGCTAATTGGGAAGCGATTAAGGCAGAAGAAAAGGGTATTAGTGACAAACCACTGCTAGAAGAAGAATACCGCCCGTCATCCGCGTTGCAAACGGCATACAATTATCAAAAAAAGGCTGCAAAAGTTGGCTTTGATTGGCCAGATGTAGAAGGTGCTTGGGATAAGTTTGCGGAAGAGTGGCAGGAATTTCGTCAGGAAGTGGCGAAAGGGTCTAATGGAACACGACTCGATGAATTTGGCGATGTTTTGTTTACACTTGTAAACTTAGCGCGCTTTTATAAGCTATCACCTGAAGAAGCAATGTTGCATGCAAATGAGAAATTTGCACGACGTTTTGGTTATGTTGAAGCGAAGGTAAAGGCGAGCGGTCAGCCATTTTCAAATTATACACTAGAACAATTAGATGCTTTTTGGGATGAAGCCAAGCAGCTTGAGAAGGAGTAAAAACATGCGATTAGATAAATTTTTAAAAGTTTCACGATTAATCAAACGACGTACGTTAGCAAAAGAAGTCGCTGACCAAGGTCGTATTACTATTAATGGTAAAGTAGCGAAGGCTAGTAGCAGTGTGAAGGCTGGCGATGAATTAGCGATTCGCTTCGGTCAAAAAATTGTTACAGCACGTGTGGAAGAATTACGTGATACAGTGAAAAAAGAAGATGCAGCAAAGATGTTTACAATTTTAAAAGAAGAGCGTCTTGAAAAGGTTGAGCCTGAATTTATTGATGATGAGGACTAATAAAAATTACTTTAGTAGAAACCTGGGGAAATGCTGATAAAATAAATAGTAGTATTACTTATGTAATGTTTTTAGTAGCTATGACTTATGTTTATAAAATCAATGAAAATGATAGTGATAATAATGATGAATCGGTCAATCTTACTTCAAGTATAAAAAAAGTTGAAATTTTTTATACCATATCAGTTCTAATGGAGCGAAAGGAACGAAACGTTGATTTAACAACATTGAAATGTCCCCCAAAAATTAGACACTGTTATTCATTAGGCAAATTGAGTAAAACGAGTTCGGTATGGCGCCGGACTCGTTTTTAATATGCACCCGGCATGCGTATGAACTATAGGGTGTAAGTCCCGAACCCCGAAGTAGAGGTTAGCCAAGAGCAAGGGTGTCCGTTGCGACGCGGAATCTGGCGGCAAAATACTGGTCCGAGGAACACGAATCTCATATAAGGCTAGGTATGATTGGATGAGTTTGCATTACAAAACAAAGTCCTTTCTGGCGAAGGTCATATCGAGTAAATGAAGCGGATAGAAGGTGTGAAAGTGCATACGCTTACCCGGGGAGGTCTGATGGAAACGTGAAGTACCCTTCATAACCTACTTGGTGACAAGTAGGTGAACTGTTAGAAGTCAGCAAATAGGAATGCCAACCGTGACAGACCGTTTGATTCAACAAGCCATCTCGCAGACTTTATCAAAGGAGTATGACATAACATTTTAGGGCCACAGTTATGGATTCCGACCAAATCGGAGCGCCCATGATGCAGTTCGAAAAGCAAAGAGTTATTTAAAAGAAGGTTTTCGTTGGGTCATTGATATGGATTTAGAGAAATTCTTCGATAAGGTCAATCATGACCGCGTAATGGCAACATTAGCGAAACGAATCTCAGATAAATCCTTATTAAAACTAATTCGTAAATATCTCCAAGCTGGAATCGAAAAATTAAACCAATAACTAACGGGCTGGTGTGGATATTACGCTTTAGGATATTTAAAAATGTTGGATAGTTTGATTAAGCGAAAATTACGAATGTGATTATGGAAGAAATGGGAGAAACCCCGAAGAAGACCCTCGGCAATTCCTACTGGGAAAACCAAGGGCTGAAAAGTCTGCAAGTTCGTTATGGAGCTTTGCCTTATTCATCTTAATTGAACCGCCGTATATGAATCCGTACGTACGGTGGTGTGAGAGGACGGGAGTTAATATACTTTGAACAACCCTTCTTGATTCTAAAGCTAGACGATAATTATTCATTTGATAATGCCAGCCTGAATACATGGGTAACTGGTGGTGCTCAGGTAGACGTTCGAGTGCTTTGTGCAACATGTCTGAAATGTCTGTTACCCATTTTTCATTTGGCGCATCTGCTTTAAAATTGAGGTCTAAAATATTTGGCGCAATTTTGTCAACGTTTCCTTTATAGGATTTATATTTTTTCATACGTACGACACACTTTTTTATTATTCACTTTTTGAACACGATTTACTAGCTCATCACTAATACGGCGATAAACATACTGCCCTTCATGTTCTTCATAAAACCCCTTTATTTTTGCTTTTAAATCGGCATCTGGATCTGGTCGATTCATACGTTTTACTAAATCATAGTACGTACTTTGTGAAATGCAAGCGAGTTTTACAAGTGCTTTCTACGAATATTTCTGCCTTAACTCAAAGACTACTTGTGCTTTGTCCAGTTTGGCGATTTTTCCTTGTTTTAAACTAAGGCGTTAAATTTTTTAAATACTCGATTTCTAGTTGTTTCATACGTGCTTCAATTGCTTCGGTAGAGCCTTTAACTAGTGTTTGTTTCAATTGTTTATTGTATTCTTTTTTCATGGATGGACGCCCCTTTTTCTTTGATTGAAGGGCATTTAATCCTTGAGTTTCATATTGCTTAACCCATTTAAAAATTGCTTTTTTTAGTCCCAAAAGATTAGCTATTTTATTAGCACTTTCATTTCCATTTAAGTAACGCTCAACTGCTTGTAATTTATCTTCCACAGTATATTTAGCTATAGAAAACTGCACCTCCAATTGTTAGAGTAATAAATCTAACTTTTGGGGTGTTTTGCATGGATAAATATAAATGATATTCCATCTATTCCTCCAAATAGTGGGTACTTTCTAGAGATACAGTTGATCATAGTAACCCATGCCAATTTGCCCGTTATTGCTATCGGCTTTTAGTCAATAACGTCGCACATGCGCCCAACAATTGGTGAACGTGACATCAGGTAGATTCCCTTATGCCGAATAACCATCACAAATCACGGTTCCTTTAAAGCTCTCTTAAATTCTTCTAGTACAGACCGACTTCTCGATAATGCACTTTGAAATAGAACGAGTCCTTGACTTGGCACGCTTCGCCCCCCAATTATAGGCGTTCGATTGACCGGATTATCCGTCTGACCGTTTGAATATTTGCGCATAGGTTTCATCCACTCAACCAATAAAAGTAAATGATAAACAATTAAACGCTGACTTGCAAATAAGGCAAGTAGTGTAAATTCTTCGATACGGCGATATAGACAATTATTTAAGGAACAGCATTATGGCGTATTTTTGAACGACTGATGAAATTTTCTTGCGATACATTTTACATTTCCGCAAATACTGCGGGTTTAATTTGTTGAAAAGTAAAGTAACAGAACTTTTCATGGAAGAGCTACTATTAGGATTTGGAAATTGTGGGTTAAGACAATTATGGCGTCTCTCGGGTCGTCTTTTTTTATTTTAATAATTTTTTCATGTAACGTCACAAAAAGAGATATTCACGTTACATATATAGTGTAAGCAGTAAAGAAAACGCCCATTTCTCTCAGATAACTCCCTTGTAAAATTCACATTTTATGAGTGAGTTTCGACCTAAATATGTCGTTAAACTGTTAAAAACTTTGGAAAGAAGGAATTTTATTATGTCAACATTTTCTCGTAGTAAATCTATCAAAGGTGCAGCAAATGCAGGAGGGCAAGGAGTTTTCACTCTTAACGTAGTAGGCAGCAACAAAAGTGGCTCAAATTACGATGTAGCTTGTACATTGGATACTGAGTTTTTTAGTGGTGTAAATGGAACTTTACGAATTCAATCTATCGTAAATGGCTCGTGGTACACTCATCGTGAATACACTGGTAATATTCCTCTTAGAAATTCAGCAGGCAACTTCAATGGCGATGGTCGTTTGAACTATACATTCACGAAGCTTACTGATGCTAACCGCCCTAAAATGCGTGTTCAGGCAACTGTGGCTGGTATAACTTGGGCTATTGACCCTTGGGACGAAGGTAATATGTAATACTCGAACACGAGTCCATTAATTGGGCTCGTGTTTTTTTGTATTTTTTTGAAAACCCCTTGCTATGCGAGGGGTTCTATAGAGCTTCTAGCTATGGACAAGAAAAAACCCCCAGCCGTACAATGAAATCAGGTCTGATCAACCGACTCCGTACGGAAGGGGATCTAAATGGATAATAAAAGTTTATCACACGACATGGAATTGTAAGTATCACATTGTCTTTGCGCCAAAATATAGAAGACAGATTATTTATGGACAAATGAAGAGATGGTTTGTACAGCGTGCTTATCATCAATTGGAACGTGGTAGCTTACCGGATCAGGACTCCGATGCATGAATGCTATTTAGTTAATTGCAGTCGCATCGTTATAAGTATTATGAAGTGTAATGTATTCTGGTCTCATCCTGTATGGCGATTTAAGCTTATATAATGACTCCGGGATGAAATTATTGATAATGGTATAAGACATATATCTACCCTCCTGAATTGTTGCTTTTATAGAAGCTTAAATATTGGAATTTATAACAATACTTCGCTCTTTTAATCTGTAGTAACTAACTTAATTGGAGTTTTCTTAATAAAGAGAATTAGAGAATTAGAGAATTAGGGTGTATTTTATCCCTCAAATAAAGAACGTATGTTCTTTTTTGTATAATATAATGCCAGAAAATTAAATCTTTAACTGACTTATGTTTTAATTTAGTATTAAAATACCCCTGTATGGAATTTAATGTGCAATCCCCTAATTATAAAGAAGGTCTTTCTTTCATAAATTTTGCAAACGATTCTTTTGATCGCTGAACCAGTTTTCTAAATTTGGGATTGTTAGAATCTGCTTCCCCAGTTGCAATTGCTAAAGCATTTCCCTCGTAACCTAACGCCATGAATCGAATTACATTAGCATACCTTTTATTTACTGCTTCGAAGTCAGATATAATTGAAGATTCTTCAACCTTGTCAAAATATTCTTCTTCTGTTGAAATTACTTTCCAGTTTAAAAGACTTGCAAGTGTTGTTTCTTCTGACTCAGAACCTCCTACTTTTCTGTCCAATGAATCCAGTCTTGCGGATTCGTATGAAACACCATCTTTATCTTCTTTGTTTCCCTTTGTTTTATATTGATTCCAGGTATGCTTTTCAGCAAAGTCAAATCTACGAATTACAATATTCTTGAAAGTAGAACCACCAACTTGAAATGATTCAACAGCTTCCCAAAGATTTTGCATAAATCGTGATTCGAAGTCTTCTTTTGGAATCTCAAGACCGTAGTTTCTTGGTTTCAAATATGCATTATTTATGCATCTACTAATATAACTCTTCATTTCTTCGAATATGTTTGATAGAATTGATTCCTTTTTGTATATTTCCGTCTCGTTCGCATATGATTCTACCATTTTTTCTAAAGAACACCATAATGACACGTTTGATTTATTCATTTTTTACCTCCTTTTGGTAAATATGTTTATAAAAGGAGATGTGTTTACTTTTTGTTCTTTTGTGACACTTGGTGTGTAAAAAAACTATTTTTTTACACTAGAAATAATATTCAATATGAAAGTTATCCTTTAGGATTAGTTCTATAAAGGAACGTATGTTCCTGTTTTTATTGTATACAATTTTATATTTAATTTCCACAATGTGATATGAGGAAAATGAGTATATTAATTTAAATGATATTTTTCTTAGTAATCATTAGGTTAAACCTCTATACTTCATTAAAAAAACGAAAACGCCTTTCTCGAAGGAAAGGCGTTTTTTAATCTTCCACGCTACAGTAAAGCGAAAAATTTTAAATTGTAGGTATTATTTCTAAGCTCTTTTACAGATTTAATAATATTATCAACACATTTACAGACGTCGTCACTTACTATAATCGCTGCAAAAAATATACTACTAACCATGTTGTCCTCTACTTATTACAAATTCTTTCTATGTTATCAACACGACCTTCAAGTTTAGCTAGAGTTGAATTTATCGATTGCAAAGCTGATATGGTTTGCTCTTGAGATTCATTACTGCGTTCAAGGTGAGATATTAGTTGTTGTTCACGTATTTTCGATTCTTTTCGATAATCTTCGTAAAGATCAATTATTTTAGTTTCTCTTTTTACATTTTCAATTCGCATTTCCCTTATAACTGCCACTGTTAATAAAATACACAAAATTGCCCAAACCACTTGTGATGTTGCGAGTTCTGTTACAAATTCCATTTTGCACCTCCTATTCTAATCAAAATAATAAGAATGTAGATATGAGCGCTAAATATTTCAATGCCTTCAAATCCTAGTTCGCCCTTATTAGATGTGAAAAGGTTTTTGTAATCTGTGACTACAAAGAAAAAAGGAAATTTCCTTTTTTGAGCTCTTTTGTATTTAGTTGGACTTATATCGAATTCGTTTAGCTAACTTTCCAGAGAAAAAGCTTTTAGAGGAACTAGACAAAAGGCGGTGGTTCGTCTTCCTCATTTAAAAGAACTGCAATTCATTCAAGATAAGCAAAATGTGTTACTAAATGGATCACCTGGCACAGGTAGACGCATATAGATTGAATTAGGGTTAAGTTTGTTTAGAAGGCTATGTAGTGTATTTCACAAATGTCGCTTCACTAGTGAACTAATTGAAGAAGAGTCGTTCTGCAAGACTGTTACGCTCATTTGAAATGAAATTCGAAAGTATGATTTAGGCTTCACGCACTTGTCATTGCGTACTGGTCGAGCTGTCAAATAATTTATCATTCGATCGGTGGGAAGAAGTGTTTCATCTAACAAATCGACTCGCAGATCGTTCGTACATATCAACATGATAGGTGGCGCATATCGCATTTAAATATCATTTTTCCCTTTTTAACGACCAACTACCTTGCTCGATTCATTTTAGCACACGCATATACCACCTTAACTTGGTGTAAATAAATTCCCAAAACAAAAATATATCCATATATCCATATATAAGTATTTAGATATGTAAATAAATCAAAGTGTGGCTAAATCAATTGCCGCCCCCTTTTTCAAAAGCACCGGTAAAATACCGAAAATATCTAATTTAGCGCCATATTCGTCAATTAATAATTGCAGATATTCAGTGAACACTTCGCCCCCTTGTTAATTACGCTCTTGTGTTTGCAGTACAACTACTACAAAATAAAAGCATAAAGCGCTGCATCTGTAATGGTGGAAATTGTTTCCGGTACATCTGTAAAGATAAAATTGTAATCTTTTTTGATGGTTCGATTAATGAAGGAAAGTATTGAACACGGGTTGTTTTATCATTTGGGAACTTCTTCTCTAAGAAGCGAGGGTAAAATGCGAAATCACTGAAACTTGGTAGTAGGTATAGATTTCCTTTTACCTCTGTCACGATTTGTGCAAGATTCTCTTCTTGGATAACAGTCATTAATATTTTGTTTAATGAAACGATTTCATCTGAATCCAATGCTTTTGTTTTTAAATAAATAGATGTTGTATTTGCTTGTGGATCCTGATCAAACAAAAGAACCTTATATGCTTTCATTGATAATGCTTGCGCAATCATCGTACTATTCGTCGTTTTGCCTGTCCCATCTTTAAAATTACCAAACGTTACTATAATTGCTTCTTTGTTTTCTGCCATATTGCCGCTAATGTAGGCGGGCAAAACGCTAGCTAAAAAGACGAGAAGGTGCTAGTGATAATATATAGTTGTGCAGGATTGCCAACAATTTGAATGGCAGTTTTGCCAAAGTGTCATGGATAGCAGTGTAGGTAACGTTGTAAATTTTTCTTCTTAAAAGTAAGGCAACTTCCATAAAGTTTGTCATGCTTTGAAGGTTGTCCGCATAAAGTGAACAGAAGCTAGGACGACTAAAGGAGGAAAAAAATGACGCTACATCAAGAAAGTAATCGTTACACAATTCCATCTGGAGAGCATATTTTAACGATTCGTAATCGTAAAAGAATGGACATGACTTCTGTAAAATCAATTGAACGCTTTGATCAGGAAGAGTTTTTTATCAAGACGTCCCAAGGGCATTTATTGATTCGTGGAGAGGAACTGCATATCGTTCACTTAGATGTTGACAAAGGGTTATTGACACTTGAAGGAACTGTAAAAACCTTGCAGTATGACGAGGAGGAAAGTGGCTTCTCGAAAGGTTTCCTTCATAAATTGTTTGGATGATTGTTAGTCAGCAATTCGTTCAGCTATTAGTCATGGTTGTGAGCGGTATAGCAGTGGGATTTATAATTGATAGTGTAAGGCTCATAGTTTTTTCAACTCCAAAAAAGTCAAGCCTCCGAAAGTGGATGATGGTGTTAGAGCTACTGACATGGATTCTGCTTGGAGGGTTAACGTATTATTTATTATTTTGGCTAAAAGATGGCGCGTGGCGGGCTTACGACCCGCTAGCGCAGATTGCTGGTATATTTTTATATCAGACTTTTTTTCAAACCTTTTTACGTTTCATGGCACGCATTGTAGTGAATATAACATGGAGACCTTTTTGGTTTATTGTCCGATTAATAATCGCTATTATTCGACAAATATTACAGATATTCATTAAAATTGCTGCGTTCGTCTTAAGGCCTTTTGTCAAAATTTATTCGTATTTGTCCTACACTTTATTAAAAAAATTTCGATATATCAAGTATAATAAAAGACAACAATAACTTCGGAGGTGCGGGCATGACTAGACGTCATTCATCAAAAGATGAACAGAAAAACTACACCAAGCTTGATAATGACTATGTCCGTAACACGGATAAGGCTATAAATCGTAAAGTGCAATCGCGTAAACGAAAAATGCGTCGTATTGTCTTTTTTGCGATTGCGCCAGTCGTTATCATCGCCTTTCTCTTAAATATACTTGCCCATCAGTCTGAAACGCTAGCTACAAAGGAAAAGAAAAAAGAAGAAGCCAATCAGCATTTGATGAAGGTAAAAGAGGAACAGGATTCACTCAATCTTAAAATTAAACAATTAGAAGATGATGAGTATATTGCAAAGTTATTGCGTAAAGAGTACTTCTTATCTGAGGAAGGCGAAATTATTTTCATTATGCCAGATAAGGAAGATAAAAAAGACGACTGAAAAGCTATGTATTGTTGACACTCTTTTTTAGTTATATATAATGAAAAGAGAAACTTATTGAAGTAAAAAGTTTGATTAAATTGATTACATGGCTCAAAAGAGTCGCTTAATTTTTAAGGAGGAGCATTTTTTTTATGTCAATTGAAGTAGGCAGCAAGGTACAAGGTAAAGTAACAGGAATCACAAATTTTGGAGCATTCGTTGAGCTGCCAGACGGCAAAACAGGCTTAGTACACATCAGTGAAGTTGCTGACAATTATGTAAAAGATATCAATGAGCATCTAAAAGTTGGAGATGAAGTTGAAGTAAAAGTGATGAATGTTGAAGCGGATGGAAAGATCGGTCTTTCAATCCGTAAAGCAAAGCCTCAAGCTGAGAGACCAGAGCGTCCTCAACGTCCGCGTCGTGACAATCGTTCTAACGATCGTAACGAACGCCATCAGCCGAAGGAAAACTTTGAGCAAAAAATGGCACGTTTCTTAAAAGATAGTGATGAGCGTTTAGCAACATTAAAACGTGCTACAGAGTCAAAACGTGGTGGTCGCGGGGCTAGAAGAGGGTAGTTTGCTGACTGTTTTAATCGTAGAAAAAGTGTATTAAATAGAACGGAGATTAGCTTTTGTTTATGACAAAGGCTAATCTTTTTTGGTTTAAAGTCTATAGAATATGTATATTTGGAATGATAAGGGTCAAAAAAAACGTAATTCCAAAAGATTGAAACTACGCAAATAAAGAAAACACCTTATAATGTTGAGGTTGGTCTTTTCTTCTTCTTAGGAGCAGGTGCAGGTTGCTCCTGTGTTGTTTTAACTGTCTTTTGCGCTGGCTGGGACACCATTTTTACGAGTAAGTACACGCCGTATACGCTTACGACTAGTCCAGTAAGGAGTAAAAATATTTGTATGGCAAACGGTAAGTTAATGAGTATGGATACGAGAATAATCATGGAGCCACTCCCGCAAATTAAAGCTGCTTTCGTTAATAAACTCAAAGAAAGGTAACCTCCTAATAACATGTGCATTTTATCATAAGTATGCCATAGTTTTGGCAAAGAGGCATACGAAAAGTGCTGATGTAAGTTGGTAAGGCATTATAGCCAATTAATATGGATGTTGATTTGCACTGAGGATGGACTTGCCATGTGATGCTCAATAAGTACTATCGGTTCTTGTTTACAAAAGGTTTCACTTCAGTATTGTTAAAAACACAAAAAAATAAAAGGCATCAAGGAGTTAAACTTCACTCTTGATGCCTTTTATCGACAATTTAAACGGCTTAGAAAATACTTCTAAGCCATTTTGCAGTATGACCCCTACGGGATTCGAACCCGTGTTACCGCCGTGAAAGGGCGGTGTCTTAACCGCTTGACCAAGGGGCCAATTATGGTGGCGGCCGAGGGGATCGAACCCCCGACCTTACGGGTATGAACCGTACGCTCTAGCCAGCTGAGCTAGGCCGCCGAAATGTTATTGGAGCGGAAGACGAGGTTCGAACTCGCGACCCCCACCTTGGCAAGGTGGTGTTCTACCACTGAACTACTTCCGCATTTCTTTTTTAAGGACAAGTTAAATAATACAATCCATTAAACCAAGTGTCAATATTCTTTATGAAAAAAGTTTAATAAAAATCTTAAAAAAATGAAAAAGCATCTATTTGCATGAGAACAAACACCATGAGCGCATGAATATTAGCGCAAAAAATGACGTTAGCACCATAAAAACACGTAATAATAGAATATTCCGAAAAATATTTACTGTAATTTTGCTCAGTATCCTATTTTTTTAGTACTTGCTGACAATTAACGTATTTATGCATATGTATTCGTCGAAATGTTTATATTTTTTTTTGCCATCGTCAGACAATCTTTCCACACATAATTTCTTATAATAACGAAAAAGTGTAGAAAGGGGATTATGTAATGACTAGTGTTGAATGGTATGAAACAGCGAATGTAGACGACCAAAAATCGGGGGCAAGAAAAAGGCAATTGCTGATAGGTTCCCTATTTTTCTTAACATCCTTTTTTTTAGCTCAATCTGTGGTGTTTGAAGCAGCTGTACCTTTCTCTGTCCCGTTTTGGGCGATTATTCGCAGTAAATATAAAGAGTATGCGAAGTTCGTCTTAATAGGCGGTTTAATAGGCTGTTATTTCCTTGGTTTTGGACAAGTCCTCATTCTAGCATTACAAATAGGCATGTATGAATGTATACAACGTTTCCGATATTGGCAGTTACCTCAAAGTATTGCCGTTTCACTTGCAGTACTTATCGTACAAGTATTATGGCAAGGAGTAATGCACCAAGGGCTTCCGCCAGTGCTTGTACAATTTTATGTAGGATGTGAAGTAGCTTTAGCGCTCATTATGACGTTATTTATGCAAGTGCTTTTTGTTAACTCCTATGAGTGGTTTACAAGCCATTGGACATATGAACGGCTAGGCTCAGCATTAGTTGTATTTGCGGCTATGCTTACGGGGATGCAGGCCGTCGTCATTAGCTATTTTTCTCTACCCATTTTTTTATTACAACTACTTATTTGTTTTGGTGCATCGGTGGGAAGTGTGCCGCTAGCTACTGTAATAGGAGCGGTATTAGGAGCACTTATAGGTGTGGCAAAGTTATCTTTTACAGGGATGTTGTCGGTTGCAACCTTAACGGGGCTTTGTGCAGGTATGGGGGCTCGTGCAGGGAGATTTGGTGTAGCAATTGGTAGCATTTTGCCGAGTGTGTTTTTTTTATTTTATGACGCAACGTTGCCATTAGATAGCGTGTACTTCACGTCAATTGCTATAGGCAGTTTGCTTTTTTTAGTTCTTCCTAAAAGCTATTCAGATAAAGTGCGTAACAAGCTTTTCCCACAACGTGAAGAAGTGTTATTAGCTAGGCAACATTGGTTGACAGAACATGTTACATTTAAGCTAGAGCACTTTCAACATTTCGTTCATTTCATGAAAGAACTTGTATTTGAACGCTTTATGACGGCCCCTGTAGCAGTGAAAGAAGAAGTGGCTCCTATGAATACATGTTTAAGTTGTTTTCGCCATGATCGGTGCTGGGGAGCGCAAAATAATGGCATGGACAAGCTTATGACAGATTGGTTTCATATGAAAGGTGTAGGGAAAGAATCGTCTATCCACCGTGTGGAAGAGCAAATTCGATATAAATGTGTTAAATCAACAAAAATTTTCGAGGAATTGGAGACGGAACTGTATAGGGAGCGTATTAATGGACAGTATTTTCATGGTAAAAAAATGATTGCCCTTCAGTTACGCGATATGAGTAATCATCTTAGTCAGTTAATTGCAGAGATGAAAGAAGAAACAATCTCTTTCGTCAGCGTAGAGAAGGATATTATTCAACGCTTGAAGGATGCTCATATCGAGTGTTTTCAGCTTGATGTGCTGAGCAATAAGGCGGGAGCGCGAAAAATCGTATGTGCACTAGCTCCTGCACGTGTTAATTGGGAAGAGGATACAACAGTAGCAGAGCGTATGATTTTGCCAATTTTATACGATATTTTTGAAGAACCGTTTGAAATCGATAAAGTTGTTGCGTGTGATGTACCATTTCGTCACATTCAAGTAAGCTTTAGATCAGCTATTAGCTTTGAAGTAGAGTATGATATATATAGCATGTCAAAAGATGCAACGCTATATTCAGGTGATTCACACGCGCTATTCCAACTGCATCCAGGGTTATTTGCCATATTGTTGTCTGATGGTATGGGACAGAGTAAAGAAGCACAGCATGAGAGTAGAAAATTGATTCATTTAATGCGGGAATGTTTGAATTTCAATATGAATCCGGAGACCGCGATGCATACCTTACATTATGTGATGTCTCTTAAGCAACAGGATGATATGTACGCTACGCTCGACTTTGCTCTAGTCGATTTACAACATGGCGATTTATGGTCGTGGAAGGCGGGGGGCATGTCCACCTATATTTTACGAGGCAAAGAGGTATTGAAAGTAGAGAGTAACGCAGCACCTGTTGGGTTTTTGTCGATTTCGGCGGTTGAAGCTGAAAAAAGAAAGCTCAAGGCGGGCGATGTTATACTAATGCATTCCGATGGCCTGTTTTCAAGTATTGCCGATTGGGATGAGCAAGAAGAAGCCTTTTTAGCATTCGCACAGCAGGTAGCAAGCACAAATAAAACCATACAAGATAAGTTAACAACAATCATGCAGTCCTTCCAATCGTACTATGCAATAGAGGATGACTGTACGGTATTGATGTTAGAGGTTACCCACGTCGTGCCAACATGGGCTGTATTTAAACCGGCTCAATATTCCATGAGTAAATCTTCGTAAAAAGAAACGAAAAGGGGAGGAGAAGCGTTTGTCATTTGAATTAAAGGTCAAACAATATATTGATGAAGAGCAATTATTACAGCAAGACGACCATCTTCTCGTCGCCGTTTCGGGTGGTGTAGATTCAATGGCACTACTCCATTACTTTGTGAAAGCTAAAGAGCAATGGGGCATTGAGGTCGAGGCAGTGCATGTCGATCATATGTTAAGAGGTGAGGCATCCGCTGAGGATAGAGCTTTTGTCCAACGCTATTGCGATAAATATGGCATTAGGTTGCATGCAACAGCCATTCCCATTCCAGAAATTTTAGCACTGGAAAATGGCAACTCACAGTTAGTTTGTCGTAGAGAACGCTATCGTTATTTTGCAGAAGTTATACATAAAACGATGGCAACCAAGCTTGTAACTGCACATCATGCGGACGATCAACTGGAGTCAGTATTAATGGCCCTGACGAAAAATGCTACGATGAATAGTATGCAAGGTATTCGTCCAAAGCGTATTTTTGCAGGAAAATCATTAATTCGTCCGTTTTTAACGGTTACAAAGTCTGAAATAAGGGAATATTTACGGAAGCAGGGTTTGAATTATCGTGAAGATGCGAGCAATCTGAAAGACTCCTACGTAAGAAATCGTTATAGACACCACGTAGTACCCCTATTGGAGGCGGAAAACCCACGTGTAGCTGAGCAGACGAGTCGATTTACAAAGCATTTGCAAGAGGATGATGCGTACTTAATGACACTTGCACAAGACATATTTTCAAAAACAGTAAAAATATACAACGAAAATATGTATAGTATGGAGATAGAAGCATTTGAAATGGTAGCACCTGCTTTACAAAGGAGGCTCATTTTAATACTATTAAACTATCTTTACAAAGATTCAAATACGATACAAAGTTATGCTATCTTAACTTCGCTTTTAAAGCTTTGTGAAACAACATCTGGGTATGCAGAAATTCACTTACCAGAAGGTTTTATGGCAGTTCGCCGTTATGGCAAATTGACGATTCAGAAAAGCGAATCATTAGAAAGTGAAATTTACCCTGAAAAAGGAATTGTTTTAACTGCTAATGATAGGACAACATTAAAAAATGGTGTCCGTCTATCTGTCGTTAAGCTGTCTGAATTAGCATCCGAATTGCTTACGGATAGTGCACAACTTTTTTACTTTAACGCTAATAAACTTACACTTCCACTCTATATTAGGGCACGTAAGGAAGGAGACCGAATGCTGTTAAAAGGAATGGATAAGCCAAAACGTTTATCTCGCCTTTTTATAGATGAAAAGATTCCTTTAAATGAGCGAAATAGCTGGCCGTTACTGATTTCTCAATCTAACGAGGTCGTAGCGGTAATTGGTGTGCGTATGGGTGTTTATTTTTCAACTACACCGCAACCAAGCGATGATACAGTGCTCATCGTAGACTAATGGTCTTTGTAAAATATTTCACCTACATACAGGTTGAAAATTTTTGATACACACGAGGAGGAATCAATATGTTACAAAATGACATCGAAAAAATTATGATTACAGAAGAACAACTGCAAGAAAGAATCGCTGAGCTAGGTGCCCAATTGACAGAGGAATATCAAGATTCATTCCCGTTAGCTGTTGGCGTACTTAAAGGCGCGATGCCCTTCATGACAGACTTAATGAAACGTTTTGATTCTTTTATTGAGCTAGATTTTATGGATGTATCTAGCTATGGTAATGCGACTGTTTCATCTGGTGAAGTGAAAATTTTAAAGGATTTAAACACAAGTGTTGAAGGTCGTGATGTATTAATTATCGAGGACATCATCGATAGCGGATTAACACTAAGCTATTTGGTGGATTTATTTAAATACCGTAAAGCAAAATCCATTAAAATTGTAACGCTTTTAGACAAACCATCAGGGCGAAAAGTAAACCTTGCTGCTGATTATGTTGGCTTCAAAGTTCCCGATGGCTTTGTTGTTGGCTATGGTTTAGACTACGCTGAGAAATACCGTAATTTACCTTATATTGGTATTTTAAAGCCGGAAGTTTATTCATTTTAATGCCTTAGCCCACTTGGATTAAAAAGTGGGTACAAGTTAATGCCTCCAGCGGATGACTTAGTTAAAAAACAATTCTCTTTCGGACGCATCGAAAGCTGCGCCAAAAGAGAATTACCGGTTGCAAATTCGCTGGGATTGTAATTAGTGGGAGTAAATATGTTTAGATTTCGACAAAATTCGAACGAAACTTTTTTTAAGTAAGGCTTTTCGTTGTATGATGAAATCATGATATGTTAAGATTTTACTTATAATTTTTCTGTTTGTAATGAGGAGGCTGGAGATGAATCGAATATTTCGATATACCATATTCTATTTACTGATTTTCCTAGTGATCATTGGTATATTTGGTACTTTCAATGGCGGTAAATCGCCGACGAAAGAAATTACTTACCCAGAGTTTTTAGAAGCTCTTGATAAGAATGAAATTACAGAAGCAAAAATTCAACCTGATAAATCAGTATATATTGTTGAAGGTTCCATGAAAGGTTATGAAAAAGGCGAAAGTTTCACAGTGAACCTTCCCCGCGATAACCAATCATTGATGGATCGAATCGATGAAGCTGCTAAGGATAAGAATAGCAATATAGATTTCTTGAAAGCACCAGAAACGAGTGGATGGGTACAGTTCTTTACAGGTATTATTCCATTCATCATTATCATCTTCTTATTCTTCTTCCTAATGAGTCAATCTCAAGGTGGCGGCAATAAAGTAATGAGTTTTGGTAAAAGTAAAGCTAAGCTTTATGATGACCAAAAGAAAAAAGTTCGTTTTACTGATGTAGCGGGTGCAGATGAAGAGAAAGCGGAACTTGTAGAGGTCGTTGATTTCTTAAAGGATCACCGCAAATTCACTGAAATAGGTGCTCGTATTCCAAAAGGTATCTTACTTGTAGGTCCTCCAGGTACAGGTAAAACATTACTTGCTCGTGCAGTAGCAGGTGAAGCTGGCGTACCATTCTTCTCGATTTCAGGTTCTGACTTCGTGGAAATGTTTGTCGGTGTAGGTGCTTCACGTGTGCGTGATTTATTCGAAAATGCGAAGAAAAATGCTCCATGTATCATTTTCATTGATGAAATTGATGCTGTAGGTCGTCAGCGTGGTGCTGGTCTTGGCGGTGGTCACGATGAACGTGAGCAAACATTGAACCAATTATTAGTTGAAATGGATGGCTTCGGTGCAAACGAAGGAATTATTATTATCGCAGCAACAAACCGTCCAGATATTTTAGATAAAGCGTTATTACGTCCTGGTCGTTTTGACCGTCAAATTACAGTGGGACATCCTGATGTAAAAGGTCGTGAAGCCATTCTAAAAGTGCATGCTCGCAATAAGCCTCTTTCGGATTCAGTCGATTTAGCAGCTGTAGCACAACGTACACCAGGCTTCTCGGGTGCGGATTTAGAAAACTTATTAAACGAAGCTGCACTTGTAGCAGCACGTAAAAGTAAACGTACGATTAATATGGCCGATATCGATGAGGCATCTGACCGTGTTATTGCAGGTCCAGCGAAAGCGAGCCGCGTTTACTCTGCAAAAGAGAAAAAGCTTGTATCCTTCCATGAAGCGGGTCACGTTGTTGTTGGTCTAGAGCTTGATGAAGCAGATACAGTTCATAAAGTAACAATCGTACCACGTGGTCAAGCGGGTGGTTATGCGATTATGTTACCGAAGGAAGAACGTTTCTTCACAACAAAACAAGAGCTGTTAGACCGTATTGCGGGACTTCTTGGTGGTCGTGTAGCTGAAGAAATCGTGCTAGGTGAAGTATCTACTGGGGCTCATAATGACTTCCAAAAGGTAACAAGCATTGCACGTGCAATGGTTACAGAATATGGTATGAGTGAAAATCTTGGTGCGATGCAATTTGGGTCAAGTCAAGGTGGGAATGTATTCCTTGGTCGTGACTTCAACTCTGATCAAAACTACTCAGATTCAATTGCTTATGAAATCGATAAAGAAATGCAAAAAATTATCGATACGCAGTATGAACGTACTAAACGTATTCTGACAGAAAAACGCCATTTACTTGATTTAATTGCGAATACTTTAATGGAAAAAGAAACATTAAATGCGCAAGAAATCGAACATTTACGTGATCATGGTATTTTACCAGAACCTGAAGCGGTGGAAAACGTTGTAGAACAAGCGCCTAAAGCTGAAGCACAACCAACTTTAGAAAAAGTCGGTAAACCTGTTCTTGAAAAAGAATTGCTAAGCGAAGCGCCAAATCCAACAACAGCGGATTTACCAAAAGAAGGTTTCGACCAAAAGGATGCTCCTAAAGGGATCGACGAAAAACGTGATTAATCACATAAAAGACTGCTTATGAAATTTTCATAAGCAGTCTTTTTCTTTGCTTTTTTTTTGCATGAAGCATTACGATGTAAATAGTATGTTATGCATCTGCATAATGGATAGGAGTGTTGAACATGGAAAACGTAACATTGAATAATGGACTAGAAATGCCTTTAGTAGGCTATGGTGTATTCCGTGTACCAGATGGAGATGATTTGGCGGAAGCTGTTAAAACGGCTATCGCAAAAGGTTATCGTAGCATAGATACTGCACAAGTGTACCGTAATGAGGAAAGCGTTGGGCGAGGAATTCGCGCAGCAATTGATGAAGGTCTAGTTGCGCGTGAGGAGCTTTTTGTAACTTCAAAAGTTTGGAATGACGGACTTTCTTATGAAGAGACACTTGCCGCATACGCTAGCAGTTTAGAAAAATTAGGTTTAGATTATTTAGATTTATATTTAATTCATTGGCCAGGTTTAGATACGAACTATATTGAGGCATATAAAGCGCTTGAAAAAATTTATCAGGACGGGTGTGTTCGTTCCATTGGTGTCAGCAATTTTCATGTACATCATTTAGAACATTTATTAAAAGAAACAACGGTTATTCCTGTTATCAATCAAATAGAATTTCACCCCCATCTGACACAGGAAGAAGTACGTAATTATTGTAAAGAACATCGTATTCAAGTTGAAGCATGGTCACCATTAATGAATGGTTCTTTGTTGGAGGAAGCGTTAATTCAACAGTTAGCAAGTAAATACAACAAAACACCAGCACAAATCGTTTTGCGATATGATGTTCAACATGGTGTTGTAACAATCCCAAAAACAATGACACCATCACGTATGACTGAAAACTTAGATGTTTTTGATTTTGCATTAGCTGATGAAGAAATGGCACAGTTAGATGCTATGAATGACGGCTTACGTTGCGGACCAGACCCTGAAAAATTTAATTTTAAATAATGGTTACGGAGCTACCTTCTAAAATGTAGGGTGGCTCCTTTTATCGTAAGTAGTAATGCTATTTCATTGGCTTAAAAGTGTGGTATCATTTTCTAAAGTGTTCAAACTTTATTTGGTGTTCAGCGAAGCGCCTTCTTAAACTGAAAATAAGCGCCTCTAGTTCGATGAAGTGAAGTTACACAAACAAACGTTTGTTGATAGTAATGAAACTCAGTCGGTTTCATGGGGGCGAATTTGATATGGAGGCATCGGCCATGATTTTAGTATTGGATGCAGGAAATTCAAATATTGTATTGGGAGTCTATGATACAAATGATCAGCTCGCTTTTCATTGGCGAATGGTTACGGATCTTCATAAAACGGAAGACGAATATGCGATGCAAGTACTCGCTTTTTTTAACCATGCAGGCATTTCATTTGAACAAATTACTGGCATTATTATATCCTCGGTTGTACCGCCGATTATGTTTTCGTTAGAAGCAATGTGCAAAAAATATTTCCGGAAAAAACCATTGGTCGTTGGACCCGGTGTAAAAACAGGTTTAAACATTAAATATGAAAACCCACGAGAGGTTGGTTCAGATCGAATCGTAAACGCTATAGCAGCGCTCGATGCTTATAAAGCACCGTTAATTATTGTGGATTTTGGTACGGCAACAACATATTGTTATTTGAATGAAAAAGGCGATTATATGGGCGGTGCTATTGCTCCAGGCATTTCGATTTCAACAGAGGCACTTTATACGCAGGCAGCTCGATTACCACGTATTGAAATTCTTCGATCTACACATATTGTTGGAAAAACAACCGTTTCTGCGATGCAGGCCGGCATTTTTTATGGTTTTGTTGGACAAGTGGAGGGCATTGTTAATCGCATGAAGGCACAAAGTAAAGAAGAGCCACTTGTTATTGCAACTGGAGGATTAGCCAATTTAATTGCTGGGGAGACGCAAGTGATAGATGTCGTTGATCCATTTTTAACATTAAAAGGTTTATATAAGTTATATAAACGTAACCAATAAGAAAAGAGGGACTTTTCATTTATGAAAGATTATTTAGTTCGAGGTTTAGGATTTAATGGGCAGGTGCGTGTTTTCGCTGCTTGTACAACAGCAACTGTAGGAGAAGCACAACGCCGTCATAATACATGGCCAGTTGTGTCTGCAGCTCTTGGTCGTTCCATGACTGCTGGTGTCATGATGGGAGCTATGTTAAAAGGTCAAGAAAAGATTACCATTAAAATCGAAGGTAATGGTCCAATCGGTCCTATGGTAATTGATAGTAACGCTCAAGGTGAAGTGCGTGGTTTTGTAACAAATCCACACGTGCATTTTGATTTAAACGAACAAGGCAAGTTGGATGTACGAGCTGGTGTCGGGACGGAAGGCGCGTTAACGATTGTCAAGGATCTGGGCTTACGTGATATGTTCTCTGGCCAAACACCAATTATATCTGGAGAAATTGCAGAAGATTTTACTTACTATTTTGCAACATCTGAACAGGTGCCTTCATCTGTAGGGCTTGGTGTACTAGTTAATCCGGATAATTCTATTCTAGCGGCGGGCGGCTTTATTCTTCAACTTATGCCAGGCTGTGAAGAAGAAACAATCGACGCAATCGAGCAACATTTAGCGACGCTAGAGCCTGTATCGAAAATGATTGAAAAGGGCTATACGCCAGAGCAAATTTTAGAGGCTGTATTAGGAGAAGGAAAAGTCCAAATTTTAGATTCAATGCCGGTTGAATTTAAATGTCAATGTTCAAAAGAGCGATTTGGTGCAGCAATTTTAGGTTTGGGTTCGCAGGAAATTCAAGAAATGATTGATGAAGATGGTGCGGCTGAAGCACAATGTCACTTCTGTTTAGAAACATATCATTTCTCAAAAGAAGAACTAGAAGGTTTTATCGATGAGCTCAACGCGTAATCGGAGACCACAGACATCTTCAACACCCAACCAAACGCCCTTATTGCAACGCCGTTTAAAAACAAAGCCGGCTTTAATAGTTATTGCTATCTTATTACTAGGGAATTTTTTATGGTTTATTGCTTGGTTAATTCCAAATAAAGGTCAGGAAATTGGTAGCGACGAACAAGTCGCTGCCGTTGATGGCGATGTAATAACACGCCAAGAGTGGATGATTGCTATGGAAGAACGCTATGGTAAAGAAACTCTCCAAAACTTAGTGAATGAATCTGTTATGGAAAAGGCTGCTGATAAATATAAAATAAAAGTGTCTAATCAAGAGATTGATTTAGAACTTGCGTTAATGCGTTCAGCTCAAGATAAATTCGATACAGCATTGCAAAATCTTTCGGCCGACCAGTTAAAGCAGAAAATTCGCTCTGGGCTTATTTTAGATAAAGTACTAACAAAAGATGTTGTGATTAAAGAAGACAGTATTAAAAAATACTATGAAGAAAATAAAGCGTTATATAATACTGACACAAGTTATCGTACAAATTTTATTGAGGTAGACTCAAAAAAAGCTGCTGAAGAAGCGTTAAGTGAACTAAAAAATGGGTCTGATTTTTCTGTGCTGGCACGTGAAATTTCAATTGACAGTGCATCGGCTAGCTTAGGTGGAGACATAGGGTTCTTAACAGAGAAGCAGGGCAATATTGATCCAGCTCTGTTAAAAGCGGTTAAAACGTTATCGGCAAATGAAATTAGTAAGGTATTTAAGTTAGATAATGGCCATTACGGAATTGTGCAAGTTCAAGAAGTAATAGAAGGTCAATCCTTTACATATGACGATGTGAAAGAACATATCGAACGGGAGCTTGCGTTGGAGCAATTGCAACAATCAATAACACCTGAAGCATTTTGGTCTGAATTTAAGGCGACTTGGTATTATGGTGAAGAAAAGAAATGATAAAAGGAAGCCAGAAAGTAACGTACTTTCTGGCTTCAAATAAATATTCTGAAAATATAAGCTTTATTGATTGACAATGCAACTGGAAAATTGATAAAATACAAAATAAGTAAAACCTATAAAATTAGTAGGGATTAGGAGTGGAATAATAAATGAGTAGATTAGCGAACTCAGTAGCTGAATTAGTTGGTAAAACACCAATTGTAAAATTAAATCATGCAACAAGTGAAAATGAAGGTACTGTATATGTTAAATTAGAGTATTTTAACCCAGGGAGCTCAGTAAAGGACCGTTTAGCGTTGGCGATGATTGAAGCTGCTGAAAAAGACGGAACGTTAAAACCAGGTGGTACGATTATTGAACCTACTTCTGGTAATACAGGAATTGGATTAGCAATGATTGCTGCAGCTAAGGGCTATAAAGCAATTTTAGTAATGCCAGAAACAATGAGTTTAGAGCGACGTAATTTACTGCGTGCTTATGGTGCTGATTTAGTGTTAACACCTGGACCAGCTGGCATGAAAGGTGCCATTTCAAAGGCGGAAGAGTTATCTGCAGAGCACGGATACTTTTTACCACAGCAATTCACTAACCCAGCAAACGCAGTTGTTCACCGTTTAACAACAGGGCCAGAAATCGTGGAAGCTTTTGACGGCTTGAAATTAGATGGATTTGTTGCAGGTGTTGGTACAGGTGGTACAATTACGGGTGCTGGTAGCGTATTAAAAGAGAAGTACCCAGAAATTGAAATTATTGCTGTTGAGCCAAAAGATTCTCCAGTACTTTCAGGAGGTCAACCAGGTCCACATAAAATCCAAGGTATTGGTGCTGGATTCGTGCCTTCTGTTTTAGATACAGACGTTTATTCTTCAGTATTCCCTGTAGAAAATGAAATTGCGTTTGAAGTAGCACGTAAAGTAGCGCGTGAAGAGGGTATTCTATGCGGTATTTCTTCAGGTGCAGCAATCTATGCAGCAATTGAGACAGCAAAACGCTTAGGTAAGGGCTCAAATGTCCTTGCAATCGTACCTTCAAATGGTGAGCGTTACCTATCTACACCTTTATACCAATTTGAAGACTAATTTTCAGACAAAATGACATCCTTCTAAAAGGGAGTCTTATAGACTGTAGGCAATCTCAAAAATTTGAGAGTGTGCCTACAGTTTTTTTTTATGGAAGAGCCGCTATTTGACGAGAAGGAGCAACTTTTAGTCTGCAACTTAATTCTTAAAAAGACTATATACAAAACGCCTGCATGGAACAAAAATGGGCTGATATTCCCTCGCTATTTTGAGCAAGAAATCGTGCCAATAGACACGAACAGTATTGGCAATCGGTTGTAGCAAGAAGTGGCATTTATAGTTATTTATTTTAGGAGCAAAAAAAATTCGCATCTCTGCATTTTTCACGTTAAGATGGAATCACATCATATGATCCAAAGGGGAAGAACAACGTGAATACATTATCTACGAAATCAGTGAAAATGGACGCAGACGCGTTTTTTTATAGCTATAAAAAGCAAACGACAGATGAAAAAGCTCATGTATTTTTAGAGAGTGGACGTGGCGGGCACTATTCGATCGCCGCATGGCAGCCATTAGCAACTGCTCAATCAATTGAGGGTGGTTTGCTTATAGAGTGGAGAGATGGCACTCGCGAAATGTTATACGGGGAGCCACTTGATTTGTTAGAACAGTTAGTAGCGAACTATCAATTAACTTATGATGCTAAACTGCCTGTTTTCCAAGGAGGCGCCATCGGTTTTGTGTCATATGATTACGCACGGAAAATTGAGGAGCTGCCAGAACTAGCAACAGATGATTTAAAGGTGCCAGATATTTATTTTTATTTATTTGATTGTTGGGCAGTACATGATGTTAAGACAAATGAAGTTACGTTTATGAAGTTAGCAAACTGTGATGTGAACCTTGAAGAGCGAGCACATGCTTGGCAAGTAGCGGCACAGGAAGGTTTGCAGTTAAGGAAATTTGAAAAGACAAATGCTGTTGAAGTGGTAAATGATGAAAGTGAACTGCTTGTGTCATTTGCAGGCACTGCCTTTGAAGCTGCTGTGAGGAAAATTCAAAGCTATATAGCACAAGGTGACGTGTTTCAAGTGAATTTATCAGTTCGTCAATCGAAAAAATTAAATGCTACAGCAATGGATGTTTATGAAGCGTTACGTGCATTTAATCCTTCGCCATATATGGCGTATATTGAAGCCCCTGATTTTGCGGTTGTGTCTGGTTCACCAGAGCTATTGGTGAAACGCCAAGGTAAGGAGTTATCAACACGACCAATAGCAGGAACGCGTCCGAGAGGAAAGTCTGATGAACAAGACATTGCGTTGGCACAGGAGTTAATTGATAACGAGAAGGAGCGAGCAGAACATGTGATGCTCGTTGATTTAGAACGTAATGATTTAGGGAGAGTATCAGCATACGGTACAGTGGAGGTCGATGAGTTTATGGTCATTGAACGCTATTCCCATGTCATGCATATTGTGTCAAATGTGCGTGGTGAGATAGCTGAAGGAAAGACCAATGCGGATGTCGTTCGAGCGATGTTCCCAGGTGGGACGATTACAGGAGCACCTAAAATTCGTACGATGGAAATTATTGAAGAATTAGAACCAGTCCGTCGAGGGTTATATACGGGTTCCATTGGCTGGTTAGGCTATACAGGGGATATGGAGTTGAATATTGTAATACGAACAGCGTTTGTTAAAGATGGGATGGCCTATATCCAAGCTGGTGCAGGAATAGTTATTGATTCTGTTCCGGAAAGAGAATACCAAGAATCTTTAAATAAAGCAAAAGCTATGTGGCAGGCTAAGGCAATGGCGGAGGAGCGAGCAAAATGATTTTAATGATTGATAACTATGATTCTTTTACATATAATCTTGTGCAGTATTTTGGAGAATTTGGACATGAGTTATTTGTAAAAAGAAATGATTCGCTCACAATTGCGGATATTGAAAAACTTGCGCCCGATATGATTGTGATTTCTCCTGGGCCTTGTAGTCCGAACGAAGCTGGTGAAAGTCTAAACATCATTCGATATTTCGCGGGAAATATTCCTATTTTAGGGGTGTGTCTTGGACATCAAGCAATAGCTCAAGTTTTTGGAGGACATGTTATTCGTGCAGAACGTTTAATGCATGGTAAAACGTCTCCGGTGTTGCATGCGGAAAAGGGCCTACATGCAGGTATGCCCAATCCATTTCAAGCAACACGATATCATTCGCTCATTGTGGAAAAAGAAAGCTTACCAGCCTGTTTTGATGTGACAGCGTGGACTGCAGAAGGAGAAATTATGGGCATTCGGCATAAAGAGTATCCAATCGAAGGAGTTCAATATCATCCAGAATCTATTATGACGGAACAGGGGAAAAAGCTTCTACGTCATTTTATCGAATTGTATGTAGAAGGAGCGAAGTAATATGCAGTGCTGGTTGAACGGGAACTATGTAGCAGCGGAGGAATTGCGAATTTCACCATTTGACCATGGTTTTTTATATGGCTTAGGTTTTTTCGAGACGTTGCGTACTTACAATGGGAAGGTATTATTTTGGGAAGCGCATATGGAACGTTTACAAGCGGCACTTACGCAGTTCCATATTCATCTGCCTTATACAAAACAGGATTTACTAGCTGTTATTAAACAACTAAATTTAGCTGCCGGTGGGCAAGATGGTTATTTTCGTTTAAATGTATCTGCTGGGGAGCATAGTATAGGTTTGCAACCGAGCGAGTATACACAACCCAATGTAATCGTCTTTCGGAAAGAGTTGCCTGATACTCCTCGTGGTAAGGAAAAAACAGCGCAATGGTTAGAGGTAAGACGGAATACTCCTGAAGGCGTTTTACGTGTCAAGTCGCATCATTATGGCAATAACGTTTTAGGAAGGTTTGAAATGTCCTCTTTAGCCATGCAGGAAGGTTTCTTTTTAACAGAGGAGGGCTATGTGGCTGAAGGTGTCACTTCAAATATATTTTGGGTGAAAGATGATATACTATATACGCCTTCTTTAGAAGCGGGTATATTACCTGGTATTACGAGAGCATGGGTACTAGAACATGCGCAGTCAGTAGGTATTGAAATACGAGAAGGTTTATTTACTAAAAACGATGTGGAGCAAGGGAGCGAATGTTTTATTACAAACTCTGTGCAAGAGCTTGTTCCGATTTGCATGTTAGAAGATATTCAGTTTTTAGGCAATAAAGGACCGATTTATTTACGTTTACATGAGGCGTTTTTCAAAGAGGTGGAACAACAATAGAAGGAGCATTAAAATGCTAGAAAACTATACAACACCGTTAACAATTAATGGGATTACTTTAGATTATAACAGTGAAACATTTATTATGGGTATTTTAAATGTCACGCCAGACTCTTTTTCAGATGGTGGAAAATATAATAACGTGGATGCCGCTGTAGAGCAGGCTAAAAAGATGGTAGCTGAAGGTGCGAAAATTATTGATGTTGGCGGTGAATCGACACGCCCTGGTTATGAGCGTATTTCTGATGATGATGAAATTGCGCGTATTGTACCGGTTATCCGGGCACTAGTAGCGGAAGTGCCAGCTATTATTTCAGTTGATACGTATAAAGCGAGCGTAGCACGGGCGGCGATTGAAGCGGGTGCTCATATTATTAATGATATTTGGGGTGCCAAATCAGAACCTGCCATTGCAGAAGTTGCTGCGGAACTAAATGTACCAATTATTTTAATGCATAATCGCGAAAACAAAGATTATGGAAGTAATTTTTGGGCAACAGCCAAAGCGGATTTAGAACAGAGTATTGCTATTGCGAAGAAGGCGGGTGTGCTTGATTCTCATATCATATTGGATCCAGGCATCGGTTTTGCTAAAACAACGGCTCAAAATATTGCAATGATGCAGCATCTAGCGGATTTAGTGAATATGGGATACCCTGTGTTATTAGCAACCTCGCGCAAGTCAATGATAGGCAATGTATTGCAGCTTCCTGTAGAAGAACGGATTGAAGGAACATGCGCAACTGTTGTTTATGGCATTGAAAAAGGTTGTCATCTAATCCGTGTGCATGATGTGAAAGAAATGGCTCGTGCTGCACATATGGCTGATGTGTTAGTTGGTAAACGTATTTACAAGGAGGAAGCGTAATGGACTATATTCATTTAAAGGACATGCAGTTTTATGGCTATCATGGTGTTTTAGCAGCAGAAACAACACTGGGCCAACGCTTTCGCGCCAATGTTTCATTAGCGGTTGATATGACTAAAGCGGGTGACACAGATGATTTAACGTATACTGTGAATTATGCTGAAGTGTATGCGCTTTGTCGTGATATCGTTGAGGGCGAGCCTTTTAAACTAATTGAAGCTCTTGTTGCGAAAATCGCTAATAGTATACTCTCTGCATATCCTGATAAGGTCAAAGGTGTACGAGTTGAGCTCATTAAACCAGATCCACCGATACATGGTTATTACAAAGAAGTTTCAGTTGAGATAACTAGAGGTGACTTCTAATGAATGACGTATATATATCGATTGGTACAAATATTGGTGAACGTTATGCCAACCTTCAGCGTGCAATCGAACTTTTAATGGAAAAAGAAGGGCTAGAAGTTATTCGGGTTTCTTCTATCTATGAAACAGCGGCTGTAGGTTTTACTGACCAAGCAGATTTTTTAAATATCGCGGTTCATGTTAGAACAAGTAGTTCATCTTGTGAAATGCTAAAGATTTGTCAGTCGGTAGAGAACGAGTTAGGTCGTGTTCGGGAGTTTCGATGGGGGCCTCGAATCATCGACCTTGACATTCTACTCTACAATCACGAAAATATTGAAACAGAGAGCTTACTTGTGCCACATCCAAGAATGTATGAACGAGCTTTTGTGTTAGTACCATTAATAGAAATTACGCCTACTCCATCTGGAGAGCAATTACAAAGAGCACACACAACCCTGCAACAGATGAATTTGCAAGAGGAAGGCGTAACACTATGGAAGCAATCGGCGGATACGAGATTGATGCCGTCTATGAAATAATGTGCATAAGTTTGATTTGTGGAGAGCTTAATAATAAATGCCAAAAGCATTAACAATACATCTTTAGCAATGACGGGTGAAAGCCCATAGAAGGAGGAAATCGACGTTGAGTCAGACAACTGAAAAGCCGTTTCAAATTGGCGATATTGTCATGGACAACCGTGTCGTATTAGCACCAATGGCTGGTATCTGTAACTCTGCTTTTCGATTAACGGTGAAAGAATTCGGAGCAGGGCTAGTATATGCAGAAATGATTAGTGATAAAGGGATTGTTAGTAAAAATGAAAAAACGTTAGGTATGCTATATATTGACGAACGTGAAAATCCCCTTTCACTACAAATTTTTGGTGGAGATAAAACGACACTTGTAGAAGCGGCGAAGTATGTAGACGAAAATACAACTGCTGACATTATTGATATTAATATGGGCTGTCCAGTCAATAAAATAATTAAGTGTGAAGCAGGTGCACGTTTACTGCTAGATCCAAACAAAGTTTACGAAATGGTAGCTGCAGTTGTTGATGCGGTGAAAAAGCCAGTCAGTGTAAAAATGCGTATTGGGTGGGACGATGAACATGTCTTTGCTGTGGAAAATGCGCAGGCTGTTGAACGTGCCGGTGCTTCAGCAGTAGCGGTTCATGGCCGTACACGTGTGCAAATGTACGAAGGAAAAGCAAATTGGGATATTATTCGTCAAGTAAAGGAAAATGTCAATATCCCTGTACTTGGTAATGGTGATGTTGAATCGCCCCAAGATGCAAAACGTATGCTAGATACAACAGGGGTGGATGCTGTAATGATCGGACGAGCAGCATTAGGTAATCCGTGGATGATTTATCGTACAGTTCAGTATTTGGAAACAGGAGAGTTAAAAGACGAGCCTGGCGTTCGCGAAAAAATGGATGTATGTTTATTGCATTTTGAACGCCTGATGCAATTAAAAGGAGAGAGTGTGGCTGTGCGCGAAATGCGTAAGCACGCATCGTGGTATTTAAAAGGTATTCGTGGTAACGGTAAAGCCCGCAGTGCTATTAATCAAACTGAAACAGCAACAGAGCTACGTGCTATATTAAATGGAATTGTGCAAGACTATGAGCAACGTGAGTCTGAAATTTATGTACCAGAGCAAAAAGAAATTATCATATAATGTGATAAGAGACATCTCAATTTAATTTTGAGATGTCTCTTTTGTTATGATTGATGTAAAAGTAAATATAGAACAACCTAATCTGTCTACTTTAATTTTTAGAATTATTAATTATTTTAACTCTTATGGAATTTAAACCGAAACAGATGAATACAGCTTTAAAATTGTGTACAATAGAAATATTATGGACGTAAACGCGGACAATTTAATAAGGAGTGAAACAAGTGTCAAACATAGAAGAGTTAAATGATCAGCTATTGGTGAGACGTCAAAAAATGACTGCTATTCAAGAGAACGGTCAAGATCCATTCGGTAGTCGATTTGAGCGTACACATCTTTCTACAGAAGTGCGCGAACAATTTGCAGATCAAACAAAAGAACAGCTAGAAGAAAACCTACAAGAAGTGATTATCGCAGGTCGTATTATGACAAAGCGCGGTAAAGGGAAAGCTGGCTTTGCACATATTCAAGATTTAGGTGGACAAATTCAAATTTACGTTCGTCAGGATCATGTTGGTGAAGAAGCTTATGACTTATTTAAACAAGCTGACCTTGGTGATATCGTAGGTGTACGTGGTAACGTATTCCGTACGCAAGTGGGAGAACTTTCAGTGAAGGCTGAAGGATTTACGTTCCTAACAAAAGCGCTACGTCCTATGCCTGAAAAATTCCATGGCTTACAAGATGTAGAACAACGATACCGTCAACGTTATTTAGATTTAATGACAAACGAAGATAGCAAAAAAACATTTATTACGCGTTCTAAAATTATCCGTGCAATTCGTAACTATTTAGATAATGCAGGATACTTAGAAGTAGAAACACCAATGCTTCATACAATTGCCGGTGGTGCAGCAGCTCGTCCGTTCATTACTCACCATAATGCACTTGATATGGAATTATACATGCGTATTGCTATCGAATTGCACTTAAAACGTTTAATCGTGGGTGGACTAGAAAAAGTTTATGAGATTGGCCGTGTATTCCGTAACGAAGGTATCTCAACTCGTCACAATCCGGAGTTCACAATGATTGAACTGTACGAAGCATATGCAGACTACAAAGATATCATGTCATTAACAGAAAACTTAATTGCCCATGTAGCACAAGAAGTTCTTGGCACAACATCCGTACAATACGGTGAAGATGAAATCAACCTTGCTGTAGGTTGGAGACGTGTTCATATGGTAGATGCGGTTAAAGAAGCTACAGGCGTTGATTTCTGGCAGCCAATGACGAAGGAACAAGCGCAAGCACTTGCAAAAGAACACGGGGTAGAAGTCAAAGCTGCGCATGAAGTCGGTCATATTATTAATGAATTCTTCGAGCAAAAAGTAGAAGAAACACTAGTACAGCCAACTTTTGTATTCGGTCATCCTGTAGAAATCTCTCCTTTAGCGAAGAAAAATCCAGAGGACGAGCGTTTCACAGATCGTTTTGAGCTGTTTATCGTACGTCGTGAGCATGCGAATGCATTCACAGAGCTTAATGATCCAATCGATCAACGTGAACGCTTTGAAGCGCAACTAGCTGAGAAAGAAGCGGGCAATGACGAAGCACACGAAATGGATAATGACTTTATTGAAGCTTTAGAATTCGGTATGCCGCCAACAGGTGGATTAGGTATTGGTATTGACCGTCTAATCATGCTTCTTACAAACTCACCATCAATTCGTGATGTACTATTATTCCCAACAATGCGCCACATAACGAAATAATAATTAAAAAGGAGATCCTTGTTGAAAAGGGTCTCTTTTTTTATTGAGAAATGACAAAAACAGAGGTATAGTAATAACAATGTTTTCAAAGCAAGAATAATTGTAAAAACATCGTAGCTAGAAACTACTATTAATAGCTTACTAATGACGTTTTTTTAAAGAAATAATATTTTTGCAGAAAAATACTTGCAGAGATCTTAGAATCGTGATAAATTATTACTTGTCGTTAAGACGACGTAACATTAAGTATCACAAACTTCTTAAATAACGACCGCAAAAAAATGTTGACAACAACATTCGAAAGTGGTAAGATTTAAAAGTTGTCACTTCTTAAGGAAATAAAATATTTTAAAAAGTTGTTGACAGCTAAGTTTGAAAATGGTATTATATAAAAGTTGCTGAAACGAACAGCGACAAAATGAACCTTGAAAAC
>NZ_SZPT01000013.1:0-1539 GCF_005217585.1 Lysinibacillus sphaericus | reverse complement strand
CTTGACCAAGGGGCCAATGGCGGAGAAGGAGGGATTTGAACCCTCGCGCCGGTTACCCGACCTACACCCTTAGCAGGGGCGCCTCTTCAGCCTCTTGAGTACTTCCCCATAAATAAAAAAATGGCTCCGAAGGCAGGACTCGAACCTGCGACAACCTGATTAACAGTCAGGTGCTACTACCAACTGAGCTACTTCGGAATAATGGTGGGCCTAAATGGACTCGAACCATCGACCTCACGCTTATCAGGCGTGCGCTCTAACCAGCTGAGCTATAGGCCCATTGGAGCGGGTGATGAGAATCGAACTCACGACATCAGCTTGGAAGGCTGAGGTTTTACCATTAAACTACACCCGCGTATATGGTGGGTCAGGACGGAATCGAACCGCCGACACTTAGAGCTTCAATCTAATGCTCTACCAACTGAGCTACTGACCCATATACTTTTACTGAACCTATTTTAAAATGGCGGTCCCGACCGGGATCGAACCGGCGATCTCCTGCGTGACAGGCAGGCATGTTAACCGCTACACCACGGGACCATTTGGTTGCGGGGGCTGGATTTGAACCAACGACCTTCGGGTTATGAGCCCGACGAGCTACCACTGCTCCACCCCGCGATAATATGTTTATTCACTTCGAGTTTTTTGTACACCATTTACTAAAATTAAAACTGGAGGAGGTAGAGGGATTCGAACCCCCGCGCGGTGTTACCCGCCTGTCGGTTTTCAAGACCGATCCCTTCAGCCAGACTTGGGTATACCTCCGTACTATTATATAAATGGTGGACCTTGCAGGACTCGAACCTGCGACCGGACGGTTATGAGCCGTCTGCTCTAACCAACTGAGCTAAAGGTCCTTTAAGATGGCGGCAGAGGGGATCGAACCCCCGACCTTACGGGTATGAACCGTACGCTCTAGCCAGCTGAGCTACGCCGCCAGGATCTTTATACTGGTTATAAATTATGGTGGAGCCTAGCGGGATCGAACCGCTGACCTCCTGCGTGCAAGGCAGGCGCTCTCCCAGCTGAGCTAAGGCCCCATAAATTACAGATTTTTGGAAATGGTCGGGAAGACAGGATTCGAACCTGCGACCCCTTGGTCCCAAACCAAGTGCTCTACCAAGCTGAGCTACTTCCCGTTCATTTATTGGCGCGCCCGGCAGGAGTCGAACCCACAACCTTCTGATCCGTAGTCAGACGCTCTATCCAATTGAGCTACGGGCGCTTGATAAAAAATGGTGCCGAGGGCCGGAATCGAACCGGCACGGTAGTCACCTACCGCAGGATTTTAAGTCCTGTGCGTCTGCCAGTTCCGCCACCCCGGCACATTTGGAGCGGAAGACGAGGTTCGAACTCGCGACCCCCACCTTGGCAAGGTGGTGTTCTACCACTGAACTACTTCCGCATGTGCATAAGATTATTTATCCTGGCAATTATATAAATTCAAATAAAATGGTGCGGGTGAAGGGAGTCGAACCCCCACGCCTCGCGGCGCTAGATCCTAAGTCTAGTGCGTCTGCCAATTCCGCCACACCCGCA
>NZ_SZPT01000012.1:0-75678 GCF_005217585.1 Lysinibacillus sphaericus | reverse complement strand
AGTTTGAAACATTCAATGAACCGTTTATCCAGTTTTGAAAGAATAAAAAAGTATTTCTTAAATACTTGTAATTATAATGATATATGTTATAATAGGTAATGTCTTTCAAATAGTCTAGTGATGATGGCAAAGAGGTCACACCCGTTCCCATACCGAACACGGAAGTTAAGCTCTTTAGCGCCGATGGTAGTTGGGGGCTTCCCCCTGTGAGAGTAGGACGTCGCTAGGCTATACATACTAAAATTATTCCGAAGTAGCTCAGTTGGTAGTAGCACCTGACTGTTAATCAGGTTGTCGCAGGTTCGAGTCCTGCCTTCGGAGCCATTCTTGGAGAGTTGTCCGAGTGGCCGAAGGAGCACGATTGGAAATCGTGTAGGCGGTTAACACTGTCTCAAGGGTTCAAATCCCTTACTCTCCGCCAGCACTTTAGGATTTCAATCATAAAGGCCCCTTGGTCAAGCGGTTAAGACACCGCCCTTTCACGGCGGTAACACGGGTTCGAATCCCGTAGGGGTCACCATTTATAACGAATACCCAGATGGAGGATTAGCTCAGCTGGGAGAGCATCTGCCTTACAAGCAGAGGGTCGGCGGTTCGAGCCCGTCATCCTCCACCATTTTTAAAAAAATCAAAATAGTATTATCGCGGGGTGGAGCAGTGGTAGCTCGTCGGGCTCATAACCCGAAGGTCACAGGTTCAAATCCTGTCTCCGCAACCAAAAATGGTCCCGTGGTGTAGCGGTTAACATGCCTGCCTGTCACGCAGGAGATCGCCGGTTCGATCCCGGTCGGGACCGCCATTTTTAAAATAATAAATATGGGTCAGTAGCTCAGTTGGTAGAGCATTAGATTGAAGCTCTAAGTGTCGGCGGTTCGATTCCGTCCTGACCCATCATGTTTTTTTGCCGGTTTAGCTCAGCAGGTAGAGCAACTGACTTGTAATCAGTAGGTCGTGGGTTCGATTCCTATAGCCGGCACCATGTTTTCCCGGAGGGGTAGCGAAGTGGCTAAACGCGGCGGACTGTAAATCCGCTCCTTAGGGTTCGGCGGTTCGAATCCGTCCCCCTCCACCAGTTTTTTTATAGGGGCATAGTTCAACGGTAGAATAGAGGTCTCCAAAACCTTTGGTGTGGGTTCGATTCCTACTGCCCCTGCCAATTAATTTTATGGCGATTGTGGCGAAGTGGTTAACGCACCGGATTGTGGTTCCGGCATTCGTGGGTTCGATTCCCATCAGTCGCCCCATTTACTATAAAATTAAAATATAACTATAAAGCAATGGCGATTGTGGCGAAGTGGTTAACGCACCGGATTGTGGTTCCGGCATTCGTGGGTTCGATTCCCATCAGTCGCCCCATTGTTGGGGTATAGCCAAGCGGTAAGGCAACGGATTTTGATTCCGTCATGCCTAGGTTCGAATCCTAGTACCCCAGCCATTTATGCGGAAGTAGTTCAGTGGTAGAACACCACCTTGCCAAGGTGGGGGTCGCGAGTTCGAACCTCGTCTTCCGCTCCAAATAATATGGCGGCATAGCCAAGTGGTAAGGCACAGGTCTGCAACACCTTTATCACCGGTTCAAATCCGGTTGCCGCCTCCATATTTTTTTCTTAATCGGATACTCCGATTTTTTTTATCTCTAAAGTATTATGCCGGTGTGGCGGAATTGGCAGACGCGCACGACTCAAAATCGTGTTCCTTTGGAGTGTCGGTTCGACCCCGACCACCGGTATCATCACGTACATATACGTTACGTTTAGTAAGATTAGAAAGCTCACAAACCTTGATAGAAAAGGGTTTGTGAGCTTTTTACATTTCTTGGGTTGCGATAGGAAACGATAAGAATCGAAATCTTTTTACACATACTTTACACACAGGCAGGTTCATTTTACACAAGCTGCAATCCGAGAAAATGTGATTGATAAAGGAGAGCAAACTAAAAAAGCTCATGTTTGAAAAATAAACATGGGCTTTTTTAATTGGATTTAATTTGTACATTGTGAAGTGTTAATTGTTATTCTCCTGATACATTTCTGTAAAAGTATCGATTGCCAATTGATCGTTCTCTTCAATTGTTTCTTTTAAATGATGTGCATAAGTTCAAGCGAAGCTATAATACTACTTGGAGGAGGTAATAGGGTACTGGTGAATACGTTTAAAACCAAGAAAATAGTAATACAAACCAAAGCGATGGTTTGTATTACTAATGTTAGTATGCTTCACCTTTTAAAATTATTGAACGCGAGCAAATCCAAATCCTGAAGCGTAGTCATCACCTATAGCAGCTCCATAACCACCTTTAATATCTACTGATTGTGCTCTTGCTTGTAAGTTAGAACGTAGTTGCGTGTTAGACAATGACGGATTTTCAGCCCAAATTTTTGCTGCTAAACCAGAGACATGAGGAGTAGCCATTGATGTGCCGCTAATTGTATTATAACCGCCATTATACCATGTAGAATAAACGGATGAGCCAGGAGCTGAGATTTCAATATCACCTTCCTGGATTACATAATCTCCAGCTGTAGATATATAACCACGTGAAGAGTAATCAGCTACACGATAAGTCCCATTTTGTTGTACATTTTCTAAAGCTGCAACGGCGATTGCATTTGGTAATGCCCCCGGATAACCAATTGTTCCTTGCGCATAGCCTGAATTACCAGCTGCAGCTACTATTAGAACTCCTTTACTATATGCGTAATTGACAGCACTTGAAATGAGGCTATTATTCGCTGAAGAACCTAGAGACATACTAATAATAGTTTTGGTACCAGTAGCAGTTGCTTGATCTGCTGCATGTCGAATAGCAGCAGCAATATCATCTGAGTATCCAGAGCCGCTATCTAATAACACTTTGTAAGCCCAAAGATCAGCATTTGGAGCTACACCGTAAACGCCTGCTTGATCGCTTCCACCATCAGCTAAGGCCGTACCAGCAACATGTGTACCATGTCCGTTTCTGTCTGTACAGCTGTTGTTAATGGGTGTTGTCGCACCTGTAAAGTCTTTACATTGCTCTACGTTATTGACAAGGTCAGGATGAGAAGTATTTACACCCGTATCGAGTACAGCAATATTAATGTCACTTCCTCCAGTTGTAGATGTTAAAGTATCATTGTTATAAATTGCTTTAATTCCCCAAGGTATTTGTTGAGAAGCTCTTAAAGAAGTTACCAAATCCAGAGTTTCATTTTCTACCATACTATCGTCTTCCAAACCTATCGTATCTAATGTAACGATAGGAACTTTTGTAACTGTGTAATTTTTATTTTTCTGTAATGCTTCGAATTGTTTTTCATTCATATCAGTTGAAAATCCGTTCTCTGTTAATTCCCAACGAACAGAATATTGATTTTTTAATGTTGATTTTTCTGATTTTTTGTTTGTCTCAACATAAACACGGAATTTCTCCTGACCACCGTCGTTTCCTGAGCTATCTTCGCTATTCATCGCTGTTGCGTACACCGGATTTATTACTGATCCTGCAATCAAAAGACTTAGCAACGTACTTTTCATTTTTTTCATTCATTCCATCCCCTTTTCAAATGTAAGTTATAGTATTACAATTTGAATCTACCATAATTTAGGTTTTTTGATTATTGGGAAAATTATGATTATAATAAATGTAAAATATAGTCATTCTATACGGGAGGTTATGAAAATGAAGATAGGTTCATTAATTAAGTACTATCGTACAAAGCTAGGAATGACACAGAATTCAGTGGCGATGGGGATTTGCTCGATTCCTCATTTAAGTAAAATTGAGAATAATAATAAAGAAGCAAATAGCGAGACAATACGTCTACTGCTAGAACGATTAAATATTAGTATTCACGATGTAGAGAATAACGAACAAAATATTATTTGTCTATTAAATGATTTACAAAAACATATAAATTACCTAGAGAATGAGAAAGTAAAAGAGACAATGAGGAGATTAAAAGAATATGAAGAAATAATAGGTTTTACAGAATCTATTTATTTATATGAACTTTATAAGTTACGTTATTATGTGTTTGTTAAAGAGCATAAATTAGCAGACAATCAATTAAGATGGCTAAATGCCCACCGACAAAATTTTTCCCAACATGAAAGGTATTTACATTCATATTATTATGCATTAGTTTTAATTACAAAAGGTAAATATGAGGAAGCAGCTAAAGAACTAACTCAAATACTTCAAATACATCCAGAACTAGGATCACTAGAAGGAGAGTTTTACTATCATTTCGCTTTAATAAAAGGGCGGTTAGAAGAACCAAGCCAAGCAATTATTTATGGGAAAAAAGCTCTTCAATTCTATAAGGACCAATTTAATTTTAAAAGAATTGTTTATACATTAATGTCTCTGGCACTCAATTACTCTCGAGGAAAAGTGTTTCACGAAGCAATCGAAATCTATGAACATTTAGTGAGAAATGTGGAGCTATTACAGCAACAGCAACTATTACCTGCTATATATCACAATTTGGGGGATTTGTACCAAATGAGATGGGAATATGAAAATGCATTAATTTACTTTGAAAAAAGCGCTTCTTTAATGTCAAAGAACTGTGATCATTATCTGCTTTGCTTATATAATTTAGGTGTTACACAATTTCGCTTAGAACAAACGGAAAAAAGTATAAAAACCTTTACTATTCTAAAGGAAGAAGCAAAAAATAAGAAAAAAATAAGTTTTAATTTATTTGCTACTTTTTATTTATATTTGCTAGGAGAAGAAAAAAAGAAAGCAATGGATTTTTTAGAAGGGAGGTTAATTCCATTTACAGCAGATAATGAAGAATTAAAAGAATTGCACCAACAATTTTCTAATTTATTGGGAGAGTATTATCGACAAGAAAAGCAGTTTGAGAAAGCTATGCAATTTATTGAAATCTAAAGGAGAGTGTGAATATGAAGAAAAATGTTGGATTATCAATCTTAATACTGAGTGCTGCAGTAATAATTATATCTGTTCCAATTCATCCACCAGTTTTATAAAAGGCAAGAGTGGTAGAAGGTAGTGGCTCTATCTTATGATTGAGGAACAGTGTTTTTCAAACTCGAAATGTGAGGCACTTCACAACCGAAAAATCGCCATTTTCTTGGATAAGATAAACGTAGCAGCATGTACTTTGTTAGGCTTGATATTGAGCCTCAGCGGGCATAATTCTCGCATTAAAGATTTAGCAACCGGGATTAAACGCCAATTGCCTTAGGGCTAAAAAATTGCATATGTATTAAGGTTCTCATTAATTTGAGAACTCTTTTTTGTTTTATAAGGAATCGTCTTATTACAAGAGGTAGTTAAACATCAAGGGGGATTATAACAACCCATATTGAAATGGTGTGAAAAATTACAATAAATTACTAAGTTCATATAGCTACTAGAACATAGCTAGTTAGCGGATATTGCAAATCCATATTTTTTCATTTTTCGTTTTATGGTATAATATATTTCAAATGTTTATTTAGGTATATTATGTATAAAAAAGATATTTCTACTAACTGCTTGTGGAAGTAGTTTCGTAGAAGGCGAATAGGGAATGGCGTTGATGAAGTAAATAAACTCTCTTACTAATAAGGGAAACTAGAGTGATAATTTGCTAGGCTTTGATTTATATAAAACCTATAAAACTTAAATGACCTATTAACACCCCTTGCAACGTATTGCAGGGGCGTTTTGCTATGTACACAATTAGAAGTGTAAATGTATAAAGACTTGGGTATATGGACACTAATGCAAGGCAACTCTTCAAAACAGCTTTTAGTTAATATTTATTTTACTTGATGAATAGGATAACAAAGATGTAAGTAAATATAGGGGGAATAGTATGAAAAAAATAAGTAAGATGTTGATTGTAGTTTTAATTTTAGGGTTACTCCAAATTCAGCCTGTTTATGCAGCTAGTTTTAAAGATGTATCATCGGACAATACGTTAAGTACGGAAATAGATTATTTAGTAGAGCGTGGGATTATTAAAGGGTATCCTAATGGTACTTTTAAGCCAAATGAGTATGTCACAAGGGCACAGGTAGCTGTTATGATAACACGTGCGTTAGCCTTAAAAACAACGAATGTAAAAAATCCAAAGTATCAAGATGTACCGACATCTCATATTTACTATAAGGAGATTGCTGCGACACAAAATGCTGGAATATTTGATGCAGCTAAAAAGTTTAATCCAAACGGTACGTTGACGAGAGCAGATATGGCTATTGTTTTACAACGAGCTTTTAATTTAAAGGGAACGACGAGCCCATATTATTTTACAGATGTTACAGAAAAGACACCGGGCTATAAAGAAATTTTAGCGGTAGCGAACAATAATATTACGAGCGGTTATCAAGATGGCTCATTTAAACCAAAATTGCCATTAACAAGAGCCCATTTTTCAGCATTCGTAGCTCGTGCATTAACTCTTTCAAATCCAAATTTATTAAAGGACCCTGCCTATACCTATACTTATGCCTATTATTCACCTGATGATGGTCTAAGATATACATTAAATTATCAATATAGTCATAATGATAATAAAAATGATGTTTGGACAATTACGAATATGACTAATAATAAGCCGTTTTATGATGAATTATTATATTATGATGGCTCAGTATATGCGCAAGCAATCGCTCAGGAGTATAGCTCACATTACGATTTTTATATCGGGCTCCCACTAAGAATAGGCGTGATAGTTCATGAAGACGATGAACGTCCTGTAAACGGCAATCGTATTACCGTCCAAACGACGGATGGAACAGTTCGAGCAGGTGGTGTTAACTATAAAAATGTAGCAATATTAGAAGAAAGCTTTAAATATATTGATGTAGTGAAGACATATTATTTTGTAGATGGTATTGGCTTAGTTAAGGAACTTCACAATGGGGAAGTTGTTTATGAGTTACTAAAACGAACAGCAAATTAAAGATTGAAAAGGATGCATTGAAAAATGCATCCTTTTTTAAGTAAGCGATATATGAAAAAAACGTTTAAGGGCTTGTCGCCATTCTTTATCGGTATGTGTTGTATAAGTTGTTAATGATTGCCCTTCGTATATACGAAATTCATTATTGAACATCGTATGTCGACCAGTAGGGGTGCGAATCATGGCGATTTTATTCTTTTGTTGAGAAAGACGTGGTGCAAAATTGGCATCGTTCCCGTTATCTGTGAAGTTGTACAGTAGGCGCCAATTGTGTGATGTTTGCTCATACAGCATCCAACCGTACGTGTCATGCCATTCAATTTTGTAAAGCTCATTGCCCTCGCGATGTTCGTGATGCGCAATTAAAGGTACTGGTTTACACGGAGCTAAAGCACCTACGCCTACGTCCGAGATATAAGTTATGCCGTCAAATTGAACGAGTAGTAGCTGGTGCATGGGAACTTCTTCAATCGGTGTACTATCATCCGTATTACGCCAAAATTGCGCATAGCGATTTGTTACAGAAAAACCGAGCTCTCGAAGTAGCCAACTATATAAAATGTTAAGTTCAAAGCAATTGCCTCCGCGTTGTTGAACAATAATTTTTTGAAAAATATCTGGGATAGCAAAGGAAATGTCACGTTTCAAAGCAACATCTAAATTTTCATAGGGAATGGTATGTAGATGTTTCGTTTGTAATTGACCAAGTAGCTTTAAAGACGGCTCTAAAGATCCTTGAAATTGAATGAATTTTAAATATTGTTGAATTTGAGCATTCATAAAATCGCCTCACTTCCTTATTAATTAACATAACCGAAATAGCACTAGAATACACGTGAAAAATAGAGAAAGAAAATAATAGAAATAGAGCTAAATAACTTGTAAAATTAATATATTCACTACTAGTTCGTAATGAATTTCCCATTTTTAGTTAAAAATAACGTTTCTAAAGGTAGGTATATAAATGAAGAATGAAATAAAATGGATTGAAGTAAATTCATATGATGAAATGAGTAACGTAGCTGCACATATTTTTACTGAGCAATTACAAGCAAAACCAGCTAGCATACTAGGGCTTGCAACAGGGGGTTCACCAGTTGGGATGTATAAGGAATTAGTTAAGCGTCAACAAACTGGTGATATTTCTTTCAAGGAAGTTACAACATTTAATCTAGATGAATATGTGGGCTTAGAACAAAATAGCCCAGCAAGCTACTGGACGTTCATGCATGAAAATTTATTTAATCATGTGGATATTAACGAAGAAAAGATACATTTACCAAACGGCAAGGCAACTGATTTAGAAGCCGAGTGTGTGGCATATGATGCGCAAATTGCCGAAGCAGGTGGTATCGATTTACAGTTGCTTGGAATAGGGGTTAATGGACATATAGGTTTTAATGAGCCTGGTACATCATTTGATTCACTGACAAATATTGTAGAGCTGACAGAATCAACACGAACTGAAAACGCTATTTATTTTGACAATCCAGAAGCTGTGCCTACTCATGCTATTACAATGGGTATACAATCTATCATGAATGCAAGGGCGATTGTGCTCATCGCATTTGGTGAAAAAAAATTAGAAGCAATTGAAAAATTAAAAGGTGGAGAAGTGACTGAAGCTTTCCCAGCTAGCAGATTATTAAATCATCCAAATGTAACGATTATTTACGGCGGTACAAAATAAAAGAAACAAGCGTAGACTCCTTTTTTGAAGTCTACGCTTATTTTATTTTTTACTTGATAATAAGACGCCTGCAACGACGGCAAGACCGCCGAAAATTTGAAAAATATGTAGTTGCTCATCTAAAAAAAGCACGGCAAAAATAGAGGCAAAGACCGGAATAAAGTTTAAATAAATACCTGCTTTATTCGCGCCAAGTTGTACGACCCCATGATTCCAGCATAGAAATGCTACAATAGAAGCAAAAATACCTACATATAGAATAGCGGCAATCGTTGACCAGTGCCAGTGTATAGCGTTGGGCATTGTTGTGATTTCGTATAGGTAAAATGGCAAGAGCATGATAGCACCAATAAAGATTGTGACAAGAAATGTTGACTGTCCTGGTAAACGACCCGCGTAATGTTTTACAAGAAGGGAATAAATACTCCAACAGAAAACGGCGACGACAACAATTAAGTCCCCTTTATTGAACGTAAAATCGACTAAGCTTGCAAATGAACCCCCTGAAATAATAAAAAGGACACCACTCAGTGATAGTGCAGTTCCAAGAATTTGGAATGACGAGAGTTTTTCCTTCAAAAAAATAAAGGATAGTATGTAAATCATGATGGGTGTCGAAGAATTCATCAACGATGCATTGATCGAAGTTGTATAGTGGAGAGCTATATAGACGAGCGTATTAAAAGCTGCCACACCAGTAAAGGCTAGTATAAGGACAATTTTCCAATGTTCTTTAAGCATGTGCCACTCTCGTTTTACGCTACGATAAGCAATCGGTAAAAATACGATAAAGGCGACACACCAACGAAGAAAAGCCAATGTAAGGGGTGGGATATTGCCACTCACGGCTCGGCCAATGACAAAATTACCACCCCATAGAACGGTAGCAAGTAATAATAACGCATATGGTGGGATTTTCATGAAGCGATAACTCCTTTTAATTTAAAATACTAATGTCAATTATAGGCATTAAGGGAGTGAATAATCAATGCTACATGTACCCATATGCTAGAATGAGAGAAAGAATAGGAGGAAGTAAAGTGATAAGTACAGTAGCACATTTAAAAAAAGGCGATACAGTTGGCATTGTATGTTTGTCCAGTCTAGTTGAGCCAGAGAAATTAGGAAATGCTTTAGCCTTTTTAGATGAGCTGGGTCTCCGCTATAAAATAGGGGATACGATAACAGCAAAACATGACTATTTAGCAGGTAGTGATGACGTAAGACTTGCAGACTTTCATGCTATGGTTCAAGATCCTGACGTAAAGGCTATCTTTTGCGTAAAGGGTGGCTATGGCTCTGCTCGTATTGCTGGAAAGATTGATTATGAGTTGCTAGCGGAAAATCCAAAAATTTTCTGGGGCTTTTCTGATCTTACCTACTTGCATTGTGCTATTAATGAGTATGCAAATATTGTGACGTTTCATGGACCGATGCTAATGGCTGCCAATAACATGGATGAGTTATCGAAGAAAATGTTTTTACAGCTGTTTTCTCCGATTGAAATACAGTATACAGAGGCTATTTCTCCATTAACTGTAGTTGCCCCTGGCTTTGCACGTGGACCAATTATTGGTGGTAATTTACGCCGTATAGTCAGCACTTTAGGCACAAAATTTGAGGTTCGGACTGAAGGCAGAATATTATTAATAGAAGATATTGCAGAGACAATTCCACGTATTGATTCGATGTTGCAACAGTTAAAACAAGCTAGAAAGCTGGAACAATTAGCGGGGGTAGTAATTGGTTCCTTTACAGAAACAGGAGCAAGTGATGAGGCTCTTCTAATGTTAATGCAAGAATATTTTGGTGATTTAGAAATACCTGTTGTAGCTGGTTTTAAAATAGGGCATGAAACGACGAATATTGCCATCCCATTAGGGGTCGATGCCATTTTAGATGCACAAGAAAAAGTGCTTCGAATTTTACCAGGCGTTCATTAAATGTTTGAATTGATAGAATTGTGTGAATTGTGTGGGTGACTGGCACTCGAGCAATATGAAAGCCGCAACTCTCGCTACACGCGATTTGTTGCGGCTAATGTTTTGCGTAAAATTGTGTGGGTGACTGGCACTTCTTAGTAAGGTTCGGCATCGTGGCCTTTATCGACTGCGTCTTTTGGTGCATTATCACCGTTAATGTTACCAAGAGGCTTTGCAGACGAAGCGTTTTGCTGCGCCTTTTGTAAACCTTCTTTTAGTAAGCGTCCATATTCCTCATCTGCTTCAGCAGCCAATGCGATCATCGCCTCTTGGATAGCTGTATTACATGCGGATAAATCCCGAATTAAATTTGCTAGTAATTCGTCACGTTCCCATTGTTCAAAATTACGATAAGTTTCACCAGCTTGCTTCGTATTACTTTGGCGATCAATGGATTCACGCACTAAATTACCTTCAATATATGGTGTGTATTCCTTCGCCGTTTGGGTAGCTTCTTTTAAACCATTTAACATTGATGGCTCATAATTAATATGTGGATTTTGTCCTGGTGCTAAATCTCGTTTATACATCATTTGCCCACCGTTTTGGTTGGTCGCCACTCGTTTTTTCGGCGCATTGATTGGTAATTGTAAATAGTTGGCGCCCACTCGATGACGTTGCGTATCAGAATAAGAGAAAGTACGCCCTTGGAGCATTTTATCGTCTGAGAAATCCAATCCATCAACGAGGACACCTGTGCCGAAAGTTGCTTGTTCTACCTCGGAAAAATAGTCTTCAGGGTTTTTATTTAACACCATTTTTCCGACTGGATACCAAGGAAACTTGTCATTCGGCCATAGCTTCGTATCATCCAGTGGGTCAAAATCAAGCTCAGGATGAGGGCCATCCTCCATTATTTGTACATTTAACTCCCATTCAGGATAATCTCCACGTTTAATAGCATCATATAAGTCTTGTGTAGCATGGTTGAAATTCTTTTGTTGAATTTCTTCTGCTTCTTTTTGTGTTAAGTTTTTAATGCCTTGTAATGGCTCCCAATGGTACTTCACAAGGACTGCTTTGCCCTCACTATTTACCCATTTATACGTATTGACACCAGAACCTTGCATCATGCGATAGTTGGCAGGGATACCCCAAGGTGAATAAATAAAAGTGACCATATGGAAGGATTCTGGAGAACTTGCACAGAAATCAAAGAAGCGCTCGACGTCTTGAATATTTGTAATAGGATCTGGCTTAAAAGCATGAATCATATCTGGAAATTTCATGGCATCACGGATAAAGAAGATTTTTAGGTTATTTCCAACTAAATCCCAGTTTCCGTCTTCTGTATAAAACTTGACAGCAAAGCCGCGTGGATCACGTAATGTTTCCGGTGAATGTCCACCATGAATAACCGTAGAGAAGCGGACGAAAACAGGTGTTTGTTTGCCTTTATCCTGAAATACTTTTGCTCTTGTATAGTTAGAAATAGGCTCATCTCCAACAACTCCATATGTTTCGAAGTAGCCATGTGCTCCAGCCCCACGAGCATGTACAACACGTTCAGGAACTCTTTCTCGGTCAAAGTGGCTTATTTTTTCAAGGAAATCATAATTTTCAAGAGTTGCTGGCCCTCGATTACCGACTGTTCGTAAATTTTGATTGTTGGTAACCGGATGACCTTGGCGATTGGTTAATGTATCATCTTTTTCATGAGAATGGTTCATTACTATTGCTCCTTCCAATTGTACTAAACAAAGTTTGTCCAATTGATTAGCAAAATAGACATAAAAAAACTCTCTTACACACAAGGTGTAAGAGAGTTTCGGATGGCGTTTTCCAATTCATCTGATTGAGTTTTTCATGCCATTGCCAATAGTTGGTGATAGGTCATCGGTCATAAAGTAACTGGTCACATGTCATTGGTTGATCTAAGTTGTAAGTCTACATTAAAGTAGTTTTGAAAACAGCACATCCGACTCGGTTTGGAGTCTCACCGCCCCGAGTTTAGAAATAGCGAGAATCGTCAAATTGTATTTCAACGCTATAGTTTTTGGCATTAATCAAATTAGAGAGCTTATGTGCATCCTTTTCTAGTTGAAGTGAACGTTCACGGTATGCATCTGGCTCGAACATAGCAATTTCATATAACATTGTACCTTCACCATACCCCATACGTACAGTTTCTTTTTCATGTGTGCCCAAGTGTTTACAAAGTTCAGCTTCAGCGCGAAGTTGTGAAGCCAGTTCAATTGCCTCTACAAGTGCAAGTTGCTCACCTTTAAAGTCTACTTTGTTCTGAATATTCGCCTCATAGACAAGTCGATCTAATGTGCGTATATCAAGGCGTACTTGTGCTAGCTCACTTTCAATAACAGCCATTGCACGATTACTCGTTTTAGGAGCTTGTCCTTTTTCAACAGTGACAAAAGAACTGCGATGTAATTCATTAATAAGTTCTTGAACCTTCTTTGCTAAAATGCTTTTTAGTTTAACTGCTTCTGCAAGATTAATCATGAAAACACTTCCTTTTATAGTGTAGTAGATGGTGTTGCATTCGTTAAAAGGGCAATTTGATAGTCTCCACCATGAATTTGGTTGAACATTTTTCCCGCAGAGGCAAGAAGCTTTTGCGCATCCTCAGTGGCAAAGGAAGGGCGAAGGTAGAAAATATGGAGCGCTTCAGTTGTTCCCTCAGAGACAGCTGTACGTTGTGAATCAACGAATGGTGAACCAAAAGGCCCTTCCTCGTCTCGACTAAAGAGAATATGATTGAGCGTATTGAAGCGCCCATTTAACCCTTCGTAGCCCGTTTCTTCATTGCCAAGTGCAATTTCTATGTTTCCTTTAAGGTGTGCTATATCATAAATGCCAACTGGAATTTCGTATTGTAGGGAGAAAAAATTATTTAAATCGACACCAGAATGCAACGGTGTTAAATAGTTTTGCTTACTTACTCGACGCATTAAGCTTTCAGCCGAGTGACGATAACGGTTCGGATCAGCGCCAAGTTGTTTCCAAAGTTGTCGCCATTCTGCAATACCTTCACGTTCAGTTACAGGTTGATCTTGCATTTCTAAATAGAGGTTTTCCTGATATAATTGCAGGCGACCTTTAATCATTTGGGGCGATTCTGCTACGACAATTTTGGTATAATGAATAATGCCGATTTTCAGCTCTGGAAGTTGCGTTAACAACGATGGATTAAGTGAGACTTCCATAAAAAATCACCTACTTTATTTGTTTCTATTATTATATCATGTAAGGAGTTGGAAATAAAATGAACATACATGACCTACAACGAGAGTTTGTGGCGTATGCAATGTCCATTGGCGTTGATAAGATTGGCTTCACAACGGCAGCTCCCTTTACAGAATTAAAAAATAGACTGCGTCGCCAGCAGGAGCTTGGTTTCCAATCAGGTTTTGAAGAGAGCGATATTGAAAAACGTACGGAGCCACTTCAATTATTAGAAGGTGCAGAAAGTATTGTTGCTATAGCTGTCGCATACCCTTCGAAGATGAAGGACGCACCTACTGGTAAAAAGGGGGCTCGACGTGGGATATTTTGCAGAGCTTCTTGGGGCGTCGATTACCATACAGCATTACGACAGCGTTTAGCATTATTAAAAGCTTGGCTGGAAGAGCGAGTGAGCAATGTCCGTATTGAATCAATGGTTGATACAGGTGCGCTTGTAGATAGGGCGGTGGCGGAGCGTGCAGGTATTGGCTGGAGCGGGAAAAACTGCTCGATTATAACACCAGAGTTTGGTTCATATGTTTATTTGGGTGAGTTAGTGACAAATATTCCATTTGCACCGGACAAGCCAATGGAGGACGAGTGTGGCGAGTGCCGTTTATGTTTGGATGTTTGTCCAACAGGTGCGTTAATCGAAGGGGGACAACTCAATTCACAGCGTTGCATTGCCTTTTTAACGCAAACGAAAGGTTACCTCCCAGATGAATTTCGCTCACATATAGGAAACCGGCTATATGGCTGTGATACTTGTCAAACAGTCTGTCCAAAAAATAAAGGCAAAATCAATTGGATACATGAGGAATTTAAACCAGATCCAGAGCTTGCAAAACCCTTATTAACACCACTTTTAACGATTTCTAATCGGGAATTTAAAACAAAGTTTGGTCATGTTTCAGGCTCATGGCGTGGGAAAAAGCCCATTCAACGCAATGCTATATTGGCGCTAGCGCATTTTAAAGAGGAAGCGGCAGTACCTGATTTAATCGAGCTTCTCGAAAAAGATGAGCGACCCGTTATTCGAGGGACAGCAGCGTGGGCATTGGGGAAGATTGGTGGAGAGCAGGCGGAAAACGCTTTACTCGCTGCGCAGGATCAAGAACAAGATGAGGAAGTCCTCGTGGAAATAAACAAAGGTTTACAATTTTTTAGCTAAGGAAGTGTTTCGTTATGCCATTGCATATCGTCTTATATCAACCAGAAATACCAGCAAATACAGGCAATATTGCACGTACTTGTGCTGGTACGAATACCTCACTCCATTTAATACGGCCGCTTGGCTTTTCAACCGACGATAAAATGCTAAAACGTGCTGGCTTAGATTATTGGCATAGTGTCAACGTGGTGTACCACGATTCCCTTGAGGATTTTTTAGAAGCATCAAAAAATGGGGATGTCTATTTAATTGAAACGTATAGTGAAGAACCGTTTACTACGCATGATTTTAGTGACAAAGATCGGGATATTTACTTTATGTTTGGAAAAGAAACGACAGGCTTGCCAAAGGATTTTGCCTATGAGCGCAAAGAAATGTGTTTACGTATTCCACAAAGTGAGCATGTGCGTTCACTAAATTTATCGAATACAGCTGCAATCGTTATTTACGAGGCTCTACGACAACAGGGCTACCCAGGTTTACACTAATAACAAGCGAAGGACAAAAAAGCGTTCGATTCATTCGAACGCTTTTTGTTATGCCGTTGATGCCCCGTTTTGCATGGAAATTGTGTAAGTGCCTGGCACCACTTTTAGGCACCACTTTTAGGCACCACTTTTACTCTTTGAGTGCTTTATTGACTGCTGGCATAATATGAGTGCCAAGTAGCTCAATAGATTTCGCTACCTGCTTGAATGGTACTGCGCCAATATCAAGCTGTGCCATAAAACGTGAATGACCGAATATTTCATGCTGCATTAATATTTTTTCAATAATTTCATTTGGACTATCAACAAATAGCGCGTTTTGACCAGCTGTCATATTGTCAAAGCCTTCTTTAGATAAATGATAGCGCATACCACGTTGTGCATTAACATAGTGCCAATAATTTGAGTAATGTGGATAAAATTCATCCTTAGCCTGCGCTAAATTTTCAGCAAAGTATGCGTGCCCTGAAACAGTGATTTTTGCTTTATTCTCATCGTGTCCTGCTGTGAGCAATGCTTCGCGGTAAACATCAACTAAATGTTTGAATCGTCTTGGATCCCCGCCTAAAATGGCTAAGTTTAGGCCTACGCCATAACGACCCGCACGACTAGCACTTTCAGGCGTTCCACCCACACCGATATGAATGGGGATTTCACGACTAGCGCGTGGTGCAATGTCAGCATGTTGAAGCGGTTTGCGATAGCTGCCACTCCACGTTACACGCTCTTCTCGGTTTAACTTTAACAGTAAAGCTAAATGTTCCTCAAATAGTGCATCATAATCATCTACATCATAACCAAACAACGGGAACGATTCGATAAATGCACCGCGTCCAGCAACAATTTCTGCACGACCATTTGACAGTAAATCTAGTGTTGCAAAATCTTCGTATAGTCGCACTGGATCGACCGTACTAAGTACAGTCGTCGTACTTATTAATTGAATGTTTTTTGTCCGCTGGGAAAGTGCAGATAATACGACTGGTACGGCTGAAACAGCATAATCTAAACGATGATGTTCTCCCACACCAAATACGTGAAGACCGGCTTCATCTGCAAGCTGACCGTATTGCATTACTTCATCGAGGCGTTCTTTAGCAGTTGGCATATAGCCATTCACCGGATTTTGACCGATATCTGCCAATGTGTAAATACCAAATTCCATCAGAAAGCCTCCTTAAAATTTCAGTAAAATAACATTACCAGCAGGATCTTCTGTTTGGAAACCACCATCAATAGCAGTAACAGGCGCTCCTAATTGTTGCAAGTTTGCTTTTAATGTATTTGCCTGCTCTTCATTATCTAGACGCAGTGTAAAAGATTTTAGACCAATTTGATTTTCTCCAAGCTTTGGTGCCCCTTCAGAATACCAAGTATTTAAACCGATATGATGGTGATAACGTCCAGTAGAAATAAATAATGCTTGCTCACCATAACGAGTGACAATGTCAAAGCCCAAGCCCTTTGTATAGAACGTTTCGGCTGCAACTAAGCTTGAAACCGATAAATGAATATGCCCCATAACCGTATTAGCAGGTAAACCATGCCATTGTCCATCAGCTTCCGCCAATATAGAAGGAATATTAAGCGGCTCAGTTACCATATGCACTTGGTCTGAGCGCCAAGTCCAGTCACTTTCAGGACGATCTACATAAATTTCAATACCATTTTCATCTGGATCACGTAAATAAAGTGCTTCACTTACATCATGATCAGAGGCACCAAAGTAAACACCTGATTGACGGAAATGCGTAATGATATTAGCTAAATCACGGCGTGTAGGTAATAGTAGCGCAAAGTGATAAAGACCGCTTGTTGAGCTCGTTTTTTGTTCAATTGTTGCCAGTTGAACAATTGTAAGCAGTGCTGTTTTACCGTCAGCGGTTAAGGTAGCTCGATTCGCTTCTTGCTGTAAAACTTTAAAGCCAATAATGTCTTGATAGTATGTTAATGATCGTTGTAAATCACTTACTTTAACTTCAACATTTGTGACATATGTGTTCGGTTTTTCATGAAAATGCATGGTAGTATTCCTCCAATATTTTAGTTATGATTAATTATCAAGTTACTTATTGTAAGTAAGTATATTTTATAAAGTGGAGGAAGTCAAGTAGTTAAATTGGTCGAAAAAAAGAAGTAACCGCAATGGCTACTTCTTTAAAATAAGAAAATCACTAAGTATTAAAATATACTTAGTGATTTTCTTGGAGTATTATTTGTCCGCTTTGTAGTCGCCTTCGTACCCAGCAGTGAAAATAGCAGCTAGGAAAGCAACAGTTACACCAATAATTAATAATAACTTCATGGAAGAACCCTCCTCATGTTTTTAAGCAATCTCTTTTTAGTATAGCCTATCTATTATAAAAATGAAACGACCTTGCTGAATAAAATATGTCAGAAATGGTTCAGACTTTAATATTTCGGGAAAACTATAATAGAGGTGATAAAAATGGAAAAGAAGGTTCCCAATATAGAAAATGGGACAATGGCTAGAAATTTTAAAGAGTTGCAAGATCTCGGTAAACAAATGGAGCATTTACGAGACGGTCTTGAACTTGCAGAAGATGAACGCATTGCAGATCCAATTCAAGTAGATGATGAACCCGAAGACAAACAATAGGTGTAATATGGAATTTGATGTCTGCTTGAGTAAGCGGGTGAGGTGAGTTACCCGCGAAGTAGAGGTAAATATCCGCGGAATGGGAGAGAATACCCGCGAAGCAGAGGTAAATACCCGCGGAATGAGAGGGAATATCCGCGAAGCAGAGGTAAATACCCGCGGAAAGAGTGATAATACCCGCGAAGCAGAGGTAAATACCCGCGGAATGAGAGGGAATATCCGCGAAGCAGAGGTAAATACCCGCGGAATGGGAGAGAATACCCGCGAAGCAGGAGTAAATCCCTCGGAATGAGAACAATCCTTGCGCACAGCAGAAAGAATTCGATAACAGAAACGAATGGTATTATTTTTAATCCAATTTTTTGTATAATGAAACTAGGAAAAGAAAGGGGCTGATGTTTTTGAATATACAATCAACAAAAACGTTAACAAATGGTATTGAAATGCCTCGCTTTGGTCTAGGCGTATACAAAATGACTGAACGTGATGAAACATTACAGGCGATTGATAAGGCATTAAAAGTGGGTTATCGTGCAATTGATACTGCTTCGTTATATGGTAATGAGGTGGAAGTGGGTGAGGCGATTCGTTATTCAGGCATTAAGCGCGAGGATATTTTTGTCACAACAAAGGTTTGGAATACGGACCAAGGTTATGATGCAACGCTACGTGCCTTTGAAGTGTCACTAAAAAATTTAAATATGGATTATTTAGATCTATATTTAACGCATTGGGCAGTGCCTGAAACATTTGAAGAAACATATAGAGCTATTGAGCGTTTGTATGACGAGAAGTTAATTCGAGCAACAGGTGTGTCGAATCACCATGGACATCATTTACAAAAACTATTATCAAAAGCCAATATCGCGCCAATGGTCAATCAGGTTGAATTACACCCATACTTACAACAAGAGGCATTAAAGGCATTTTGTGCAGAGCATGGAATTGCTGTCACAGCATGGTCACCACTAGGGCGTGGGGGTGTGCTTGATAACCCTACTATTCTTGAAATTGCTCAAGAATTAGGGAAGTCAGCTGCACAAGTCGTGCTTCGTTGGCATTTGCAAAAAGATACATTGATTATTCCGAAATCTGTAACAGCCAGTCGTATTGAGGAAAATGCACAAATATACGATTTTGAATTAACGCAGGCGCAGATGGATAAGATGACAACATTAAATCGCAATCATCGTTTTGGCCAAGATCCAGATAATTTCAAATTTAATTTTTAACTATAGAAAATCCCGCTATCAAACTAGTTGAAGCGGGATTTTATTGATGTTATTTCGATTCTTTTACATAAGGAATGTAGTTTGATAGCATTTTTGCCATATGTGCACGTGTCGCGTTGTTACTTGGCATGAATTTGCCATTTGAACCGCTAGCAATCTTTAAATCTTGCATAAGCGCGATAGCATTTTGTGTTTCTTCATTATATTTAGAAATATCGTTGAAATCAGCCGTTAAACCAGTTTTTGCATCATGTTGTAAGTTATAGGCACGTGCAAACATTAATGCAAGTTGAGAGCGTGTTACTTTTGCAGTAGGGTTGAACTTGCCATTTTGACCTTGTACAATGCCAGCTTCTGCAAGTGCTGTAATCTCTTTTTGAGTCGCTGCTTCTAAACTAGTAATATCAGAGAATGTTGTTGCACCTTTAGCTTCTAGCTTTAAGACACGCGCAATAAATGATGCAGCTTGTGCACGAGTTAAGTTTGCATTCGGCGAATATGTTGTTGCCGATGTACCTTGTGTTAAATCACGATAGTAAAGATCACGCACGTAACCTTCTGTTTCAGAACCTTTAGCAATATCCGTAAATGGAATTGTCGCGATAATGCGTCCTTCCACTTTAGCGTCTACTGTTTTAAGTGAATTTAAGTGATCGATGAACATTTCAAAGTCTACTGTACCAGGTTCACTTACACGGCCGTCTGCATAAGCTTTTGCAAGTGTTTCGTAGCCATCGCCACCTTTAGCAGTGAACGTATTTGTAGCACCTTTATAGTAAGCTGCTTTATCAAGTTCTTTACCGTTTAGTTTAATCGATTGAACACGTTTGCCAGCAGGTGCTTTTCCATCAAATTCTACTTGTAGACCAGAGAAGTGTAGGAAGCCACCTGATTCTTTCGGGAACTCTTTTACGCTATGTTCAGCAATTTCATAGAGTTCAGCACCTGTTAATTTTACGATACCAAGTGCATTACCGAAAGGCATTACCGTCATTACTTCACCAACAGTGATATCTCCTGCATCAATGCTCGCACGGATACCGCCACCATTTTGGAATGCGAATTGTACTTCTGGATCAATTTTTTTAGCGCCAGCTAGCATACCATCCGCAATAACGTTGCCTAGATTTGTTTCGCCTGCACGAACGCCCCAAAGTCCACGTTTGCCATCAAGTACTGAAACAGCTGTATTGCCTGTTGATTGTTGCTTAACTGCTGCAATTTTTTCAGTATAAGGCGCTAATAGTTTTGTTGCATCAGCATCTGCTGCTACAGGATTTTCTTTATTATTTAAAGCATGTAATTGGCCGAAGTATTCAACAACAGCACCGTTATCGTCAAACGTTAAATCTAGCTCACCTAAGTTTTCACTATATTGTCCTGTTTGAACAATAATTGTCGGATTTTTAAATGAAGTATCTGCTTTCACAGCTTTATCTAATTTTGTATGTGTATGTCCACCTACAATGACATCGATACCTTCTACTGCTGATGCTAGTAGTTTATCATTATCCCAATCAGCAGAATCGTCATAGCCTATATGAGTAAGCGCAACAATTTTATTGACGCCTTGTTTTTCAAATTCAGCTACTGCTTTTTTTGCAGAGTCGATATAGTTTGCAAATTGTACGTTTGCTACGCTTGAAATAGATGGCGTTTCCTCTGTCGTTAAACCGAAAATACCAACTTTTTCACCGTCAATATCTTTAATTATGCCGTTATAGATTTTACCATTTTGGAAGTCTTTTGTTACTGTTTGGAATTGTAAGCCATCAAATAGTGGGTCTTTTGAGAAGTCGAGGTTGCCTCCAAGTAATGGGAATTCAGCACCTTTAACAAATTTTGCAAGAGCAGCATGACCTTCTGGGCTTGACCCTAAATCGAACTCATGGTTACCAAATGTCATCGCATCGTAACCCATTAGGTTCATTAACTTCATTTCTACTTCTCCAGTAAATTCGTTGAAGTAAAGCGTACCAGTTAATGCGTCACCTGCATCTAATAGAAGTGAATTTGGATTTGCTGCACGTAACTCTTTAATTTTTGTTGTACGTTGCGGAGCATATTCAGCGTGCGAATGTGTATCATTGGAATGTAAAATTGTTAAATTAAAGCCTTCCTTTGTAGCAGCTGGTGCTGTTTCTGCTGCATGTGCCGCAAAGCCTGGTGAAGCTAGTAAACTGGCAGCTAGAGTTGTTGCTGCAATACTTTTAACCCATTTCATATAATGAATTCCTCCCTCATGTATATGTCAGATGACTGACAATTTACTCTATTCTAACATGAAAGAAATCCATCGTCATTACCAATATTGGAAAAATCAATATTAAAATTATTGTAAAAAATAGGTGAAGTAATTATTAATTCATAAATTCATATTCTAATTTGAAATAAATATTAAAAATGGATATTTTTATTTTTGTAACTTTTCCATAAAAAATAGCACAAACCTTGAGCAGGTTTGTACTACGATGAGGTTGCTATGATTCGTCTTTCACTAAAATGAGCTTATTTAAAAATGGGTGTTCAAATTCTAATTGGATAGCATGTAGTTCATAGTCACCACTTGCCGTTTCACGTGCACCGTACATTGTATCGCCAATAATAGGATGACCGATATGCGCCAAATGTACACGAATTTGATGTGTACGACCTGTTTCTAGTACAAGGTGGACAACACAAGAATGTTTATAGCGTGCTACAACTTCATAGTGTGTGACGGCATGTTGACCTGTCTTTGAAACGACGCGTCGTGTTGGGTGATGACGATCTTTCCCAATAGATTCAGCAATCGTACCAGATGTGGAGCGAAGATTGCCTTGTACCTCGGCAGCATACGTACGAATAATCGTCTTTTCTTCAATCATCCGATCAAAAATGGATTTGGCTAGAGGATGTTTTGCAACTAATAACAAACCTTCAGTGCCCTTATCTAGACGATGTACATGCTCTGCATAGTGAAGGCCTTGCTCTTTCATATGAGCCATTACATGGTTCATACAAGTATGTGTATCGTAGTCATCATTTGGATGGGTGGACATACCCTTTGGTTTAGAGACAATTAAACAGTGATCATCTTCATAAACAACGTCAATTGCACAAACAGGTGTTGGTTTATAGTTAGAAGCTGGGATTGGGAATGTAAATTTTAACATGGTTCCTGCTGGAAGTGGCTCCTTCCAAAGTAAGGGCTCGCCATCTATTGTTGTGACAGCCTTTGCCATACGTATTTCATGTACTAGCTTTTTTCCCAGTCGCCAATGATTTCGCAAAAGCTCCTCAACTGTGATATTACTGTCTTTTATTTCATATTGAAACATCGATTTTCCTCCGTGGAATAGGGTCTATTTAGATACCCTTGTTTTTGATACAAAAAAATCCGCTCCATTTCCGCAGGTGATTCACACGAAACAAATGTTAAAGCCGCTAGATAATCTAGCTTGAATCGCAGTCCCGCAGGCATAGCGCGAATTTTCTTATGTTGTTCTGTCTTTTAAACAATATACTTACATGAAAGAGAGCTTTACTTTGCTTTAGAAGCCTTTAGTAAATAGAAGCTAGCTCCTGCAATTAAAATAAATGCAGTTAGGGCCAGAAACGGGATTGTAATGAACCCAAGCCAGTTTATGTATTGACCTGTACAAGATACGGCACCACAAGATGGGGCAGATGCAGCTAAAAAGCTTAGTTTCTGAATACCATAATGATAAAGTGATACTGTACCCCCCATTATAGCAAAGACGGCTGTTGTTACCGCAATACGTGTATTTTTTTGAATAAGGGCTATAGTAGTCATGATTACAATTGGATACATAAATATACGTTGAATCCAACACATTTTACAAGGCTCGTAATGACGAATTTCAGAAAAATATAAAGAACCGAGTGTTGCAACGACGGACACTATCCAAATAAATAATAAACTATTTTCCTCTTTTTTAGACATATCAAAACTCCCTTTATTATAACGCTGTACTTGTTAAGATTATATGTGTTTTGAATTTAGAAGTAAAATGTTTCAATTATAACCAGCCAATACGCTCATAGCATTCCAAAATCTGTTGGAAATTCAGTCTAAAGTATGAATGGCTCAGGCAGACACCTGCGACTTGGAAATGTTATCATTACTAGTAGTAATGCCAATAAAAAGAGGTGTTTTTGTGAGAGAGAACGAGCACTCCAATATTAGTATTTTAAAGGAAATTGCTGAGTTATTGAACGAAGAAACAGAAATCGTCACAACATTAAAAGGCGCACTAGTAAAGTTTTTAAATGGCACAAATTTTGAAACAGGCTGGATATTCTTTATTGACGAGAAGGGACGATCAGAGCTCGTTGTCCATGAAAATTTACCAGAGGCACTTGAATATAAAAATTGTCACTATTTAAAAAAGGGAGGTTGTTGGTGTGTCTCCCGCTATCGCAATGAGGAGTTAAAAAAGGCTTCGAACATTATTGAATGTCAACGTATCGAAAGTGCAATTGCTGCGAATGTTGGCGATCACGATGGCATCACACATCATGCAACAGTACCTCTTCAATCGGGGCAGGAACGTTTTGGTGTCTTGAATGTAGCGTCCAAAAATACAGTGCGTTTTTCAGAGGAGGAACTTGCTTTACTTGAATCAGTTGCCTTTCAAATGGGCTCGGCCATTAAACGGATATTATTGACAAAGCAAGAGCAGGAAATGGCACTTGTGAAAGAACGTAACCGATTAGCACGTGACTTACATGATTCTGTCAACCAGCTATTATTTTCCGTGACATTAACGGCGAGGGCTGGCATTGAAATGAGTAACGATAGTGAAGTAAAGGAAACGTTTAAGGAAATTCAACATTTAACACAAGATGCTTTAACTGAAATGCGTGCACTAATATGGCAGCTACGACCAAAAGGCTTGGAAAATGGGTTATTAGAAGCGATAAAAGTGTATGCAGAAATGCTTGGCTTAAAGCTTCATGTTACCGTATCGGGCGTACTACAATTTCCATCTCGTATTGAAGAAACATTATTTCGTGTGGCACAAGAGGCACTTAATAATGTTCGTCGCCACGCTGGAGTACTTGAGGCGGCACTTTATATTACTGTCACAGCTACGGATATATTATTAGTTATTCGTGATGAGGGACGAGGCTTTGTGATTGATCATGATACTAAGCTTCTATCTATGGGCTTACAATCGATAAAGGATCGGGCTAAATCGGTAGGAGGTACTGCTGACTGGGTAAGCGAAATTGGCAAGGGAACTGAACTGCTAATTCGTTTACCGTATTGAGGGGGGAACGACAATGATTCGTGTACTAATTGCAGATGACCATCATGTAGTCCGACGAGGATTATTATTTTTTTTAAAGACACAGAAAGATATTGAAGTGGTAGGGGAAGCGAAAAATGGTGTGGAAGCGGTCGCACTTGCTGAAAGTATACAGCCGGATATTATATTAATGGATTTAGTAATGCCAGAAATGGATGGTATTCAAGCAACAAAACGTATAAAAGCTAAGTTTCCACAAATTGAAATTTTAATGTTGACGAGTTTTTCTGACCGAGATCATGTTGTACCAGCTATGGAAGCTGGAGCGGCAGGATATCAGCTAAAGGATATTGAACCCGATGAATTAGTATGTTCAATTCGTCGCATTATGCAAGGGGAACATACTTTGCACCCTGAAGCAACATCGACGCTAGAAATGGATCGACAACAATCAGAAAATGCACTACATGTGTTAAATCCACTAACCCCGCGTGAGCAAGATGTACTTGCTGAACTTACGAAGGGAAAAAGCAATCGAGAAATTGCATCATCTTTATTCGTTACGGAAAAAACAGTGAAAACACATATTTCAAATATTTTTACGAAACTACAAGTACAAGATCGAACGCAGGCTGCGCTATATGCAGTAAAGCATGGATTGACAGAGGGCAGTGGTCAGTAGAATAACCCGAAATGGGACAAAAGCGAAAAAGTGTTAGATTGATTAAAGGCAATCTAACACTTTTTGTTATGTGCATTTTGCAAAGATTCACCATGTCGTTCATATAAGTTTATTGATTATGACTAAATAATTTGTTCGACATTTCTTGCAATGTAGTACTCGGCGTAAGGGCCAAGTCTTCATTTAATTTTTGTTCGTAGGTTAAAAAAACAGAGTGAGCCTGTTTTTGCATTCCTGCATCAATCAACAGTTTTAAGTATTGTTCGATTTTATAATCATTATAAGGGTCGAACTCTAATAAGCGATTCAGATAATCTATGGCCACTTCTGTTTCATTCATTATGCTAATTTGAAAGCCTTTTTCCAATAACTCTATGTAGGATTTAGTTAGCTTATCTCTGTCTGCAGTAGCCCATTCATAATCATCAAAAATGAGTAGCCCATCTTTATAAATGGCAAGGCATTGATTGATTAATGACAGAGGGGGGCAATCTAACTTCTTGAAATCACTAAAATAATCTTGGAAGTCATATAAATCACACATGATATTCGGTTTTTCAAAAACATAATACTTATTTGAAAATATAATACAATTGGAATAACCCATATTATTTAACGTTTTCCTTAAATAGGATAAGGCTGTATGCAAATTCGATTTTGCGCGAACATAATCTAAATTTGGCCAAAGAATTTCAATGAGAACATCCCGATGAATGGGCATGTTTGGATGTAATATGAAATAAGCAAATAATTCCTTTGTTTTTTCTGTTTTGAAGGAAACGAGACTATTGTTGCTATAGGTAGCGAATTGATTAAAGCATTGGACGTTTAACGTAGTATTAGAAGTTTGATGTACCAACTGTTGCATAGAAAATTCATGTTCAATACGTGATACGGTTTTTTCTAATCGTGCTAGGCTAATCGGTTTAAGTAAATAATCAAGTCCTCCAATTTCATATGCTTGTATGGCAAAATCTGAATACGAAGTAATAAAGATAACAATTACATGTGGTCGATTGCTTTTGATAATATCAGCAACTTCAAGCCCATTCAGTTCATCAAGCTTTATTTCTAAAAATATGACTTCAAAGTCCAGTGATGGAAGGCTATTTAAAAATAGCTTTACACTAGTGAAGGTTTTAGTAACCTCTATTTGTTGAAAGTTTTGTAGCTTATTTTGAAAATAGTGTAAAGCTAGAGGTTCTTTGTCTATTAAAACGGCTCGAATCACATCAAAATCTCCTTTATACAATTAAATTGAAAACCATTAAACTCTAGTTCATTGTTTTTGAAAAGGTCTCCCCCTTATTAGAGGATAGAAGTTTTTTATGTACTGTTAAGAGAATTGAAATAATTGTATAAGCGTTTATAATTAAACTATTTTGAAAAAATAAAAATATAATAGTTAAACTAGAAATTTGATTGAAGGGTTAAAGTTTGTTTTTTTTCTTATTTTATAAAACCTTTTTAATGCTTGTATTATGTAATAGCCGTTATTATAGTACATTTGACTTAAAGAAAACTCAAAAGGTACTTAAAAAATACTTAAAAATAATAGGATATAAGTAATTGAAAATTACTTTGTTGTGGAAAAGTAGTGTGTGATTTAAAAAAATGTACAAAGTTGAGGGATTGAAGAAATGAAAGTAGATCGTTTACTCACGATGACAATGATTTTAATTAATCGTAAAAAAGTAAAAGCACAGGAATTAGCCGAGTTATTTGACGTATCTGTTCGAACCATTTATCGGGATGTCGAAACCCTAAGCTGTGCGGGGGTTCCAATCTTAAGCCAACAAGGGGTTAATGGCGGAATAAGTTTAATGGAAGGCTATCGAATGGATAAACAAGTATTAACAAAAGAAGAGCTAACCTCTCTTTCAATTGCTCTTAAAAGTGCTTTAACCTCCTATGAGGATGCCCATGCTAAAGCTGTTTTAGAAAAGTTAACAGGCGTAGCAGATGAGCAAGTAAAACAATCAATTGATCATTTTTTTATTGACCTTAGTCCATGGGGACAAAATATACTATTAAAAGAACAAATCACATTATTGAAAAATGCAATCGAGAGAGAGCGTTGTGTAAGCTTCTTGTATTCGACTACGTATGGTACGATGACCAATCGAATAATAGAGCCTCACACTTTAGTCCAAAAAGGCAAGATGTGGTATATTTACGGCTATTGCACATTAAGAAACGGTTTTCGTCTATTCAAAATATCAAGAATGAAACAAATGAAAGAGGAGCAACGCAGCTTTGAACGAAAGGAAGTACATTTATCTGACCTTCCGTGGGATAAAGCATGGCAACAACCAGAAAATTTAGTAGAACTCACACTGTCATTTGATGCACAGATTTTAACATTGATTGAAGAAACATTTGGGGTGGAACAGATAGATTATGAAAGGTCCATCGTGCATGTTGCATTGCCGGAAGATGAATGGCTCTATGGCTTTTTGCTGAGCTTTGGTAATCGAATAAAGCTTCTTGACCCACCTTATTTAGTTGATATCGTGCAAAAACGGGCACAAGAAATCGTCGAAATATATACAGCAAACAATAGGTAAAATCAATTTTGTCCATTCAATAGATGACATACAGATGTCAAGTTTGCTTTGTTATAGTAATAACAAATTAAACGAAGGGTGGACGTAAACTATGCAAAGTTATTGCCAAAGCTGTGGGATGCCATTAGTGCATGAAAAATTATTTGGAACAGAAAAAGAGGGGCAAGTTTGTCGGGACTATTGCACATATTGTTACGAATTAGGAGCGTTTAAACAGCCGAATGTAACGATCCATGAAATGATTGACATATGTGTACCTCATTTAAAGGAAGAAGGGATGGCAGAAGAAGAAGCACGACAAATGTTAGCTTCCTTTTTACCATGTTTAAAAAGATGGAGAACAGATACTGGAAAACAACCTGTGATGAAAGAAAAACAAAGCTTTCATATCGCTGGGATTTCAGCAAAAACGAATAATGCGAACGAAATCACAGCACAAGCGAAAATACCACAATTATGGACCACTTATTACCAGCAAGATATTGCAGGCCAACTACCAAGTCCACAAAACAATGTCAGCATGTATGGGCTGTATTCAGATTACGAAACAGATGTGAACGGAGAATATACACTTACGCTTGGAGTGGAGGTATCGGCTGACGTTGAAGTTCCAACAGGTATGGTCATAAAAACAATTCCCGCATCCAAATATTTAGTGTTCACTTCAGAAAAAGGGCTAATGCCTGATATTGTAATACAGGCTTGGCAAGATATTTGGGCTTGGTTTGCCAATACTACGGAAGTAGAACGAACGTATAGTGGAGACTTTGAATTGTATGATGAACGATGTGCCCAGCCTCATGAGGCACAGGTGGATATTTATATTGCAATTAAGTAAATACAATACTGCTAGTTAAAACGCGAGTGACATAATACAACAAAGCCAGTACCTACCATCAAATGGTAGGTGACTGGCTTTTGCTTGTTGGAGGTAGTTCTTCGATATGTGGTTCAATATGCACAAGCACCTGACAAAAGCGGTTTTCGCGCATAATGGTATGTTCAATTTCCTCTGTAATACGATGACTTTCAAAGACGTTTAAATAAGGATCGACAGTCACTGTTACATCGATAAAGTACATATTCCCATGCGCACGCCCTTTGAAATCTAAAAGCTCAATAACGCCACTAACATTGCGAATTAATACCGATAATGTCTCGACTTCATCAATATCGAAGGCATCAGTAAGACTTTGAACCGCTTCCCAAAATATTTCTACAGCAGTTTTAATTATTAGAAAAGCTACAACAAGGGCTGTTAATGTATCAATAATCGGAAAGCCAAAAATTGCTCCGAATATCCCGATGGCTGTGCCGATACTGACCAGCGCATCCGAGCGATTATCATAGGCAGCAGCTTTTACAGCCGCACTTCGTATTTTTTTTGCCAGTGCTAAATTATAACGATAGACAACATACATGACGGCTGCACTTCCGATTGCCACAAATGCTGTTAACAAAGATGGTGTTGTGCCAGATGGCTCCCATAGTCCTTGTAAAGAAGCAATTAAAACTTGTAAGCCGACGATTAGCATAATAAATGAGGCAACGAGTGACGCAACAGTTTCAGCTCGTAAATGACCATATTGGTGATTTGAATCTGGTGGTCTTTGAGCAATGCGTAAGCCGATTAAAACGGCAATGGATGCGATGATATCCGTTGTATTGTTTAATCCATCTGCTTTTAAAGCTTCTGATGTTCCGATATAGCCAATTGTTAGTTTTACTGAGCTCAGTATTAAGTAAGTGGCAATTGATAGCCAAGCTCCTTTTTCCCCTTGACGTAAATTTGTATAGAGCTCCATTTTGTTTCCTCCTCGCAAAACTTTCGGGCATTATAAAACGACCCCCTTATATGAAAGGGAGTCGTTTTGCATTTTTATTTATCGTCTTTCGATTCTTCGATTTCATTTGTTAAATCAAGTTCAGGTAATTTCAGAACTTCTAAGTATAATATGTGGTGACCATCTAATTCTTTTGCTGTAAATTCATAACCTTGCTCTTCAATGCTATCACCTTCGATTGCATCAAAACGCTTTGTCATGAACCAACCACCAATCGTATCGATATCATCATCTTCTATGTCAGTACCTAGCATATCATTGACATTTTCTAGTAGCATTTTTGCATCTAAAATAAAATGATTTTCTGCAATTTCCTGTACTTCTGGAATTTCATCTTCATCAAACTCATCTTGAATATCCCCGACAATTTCCTCGATAATATCTTCAATGGTTACAAGACCTGATGTACCACCATACTCATCCATTAAAATAGCCATATGAATACGTTCACGTTGAATCTTGAGTAACAATCCGTTAATTTGCGTAGTTTCCATCACGCGAATAATTGGTTGCATATAGTCAATTACTAGTTTATCGCCATTTGCAGGATCTTTAATATAAGCAGTTAATAAGTGCTTCATATTCACTAATCCAATAATATGGTCTTTATCCCCGTCGATAATTGGATAACGAGTATATTGCTCCACACCCATTAAATCAAATACTTCTTTAATCGTAAGTTCTTTCTCAATTCCGACGATTTCAGTACGTGGCACCATGATTTCTTTTGCAAGACGATCTGAGAACTCGAAGATACTGTTAACATATTCATATTCTGCGTTATTAATTTCTCCACCTTTTAAACTATCTGACAAAATCATGCGCAATTCTTCTTCAGTATGTGCAACTTCTGATTCTGACATCATTTTAAGACCGAATAGACCTGTTAAACCACGTGCAGAGCCATTCAATAATTTAATGATTGGATAAGTAATGTTGTGGAATAAAATTAATGCACCAGAAAAGTGTAATGTTACAAATTCTGCTTTTTGGATGGCTAAAGTTTTTGGCGCCAATTCCCCAATAACTACATGCATAAACGTTACGATTGAGAATGCAAGTATAAATGAAAGGATAGATGTTATGCTACCGCTCAGATTTAGAAACTCGAACACTGGATGTAAAATGATTTCAAATGTAGGCTCACCTAGCCAACCCAGTCCAAGTGCTGTAATGGTAATACCTAATTGACATGCAGATAAGTATTCGTCTAAATCCGATACAACACGTTTTGCATTTTTCGCTTTTTTATGTCCTTCTGCGAGTAATTGATCGATGCGGGTAGTTCTCACTTTTACGATTGCAAATTCAGTTGCAACGAAAAATCCTGTCATTATAATTAGTAGGGCGAATGCCGCCAACCTAATGGTTATTTCCAATATGTCTCCGTCCAAATAATTCCTTTGTCCCCGCCCAAATGAGGGAAGTAAACAAAGTGTACACCTCCTATGATTTAAAAAATTGTTGGATGTTTTAATCATAAGTTATTTGTAACTAAAACACAAATATTGACAACGACTTTTTTATACTATTTTAAGATGGATTTGCTTATAAAGAAAACGGATACTTTCAGATGACAAATGATTGAAAATCAATAGGCATTATGCTAACTTTAAATGGAGCAAGGATAGTTTGTTTAGAGAAAGAAGCATTTGCATCTCATATAAAACGACACGTCAAAAATCTCAAGAGAGCTTTACTTGCGGATTTTTTTAAATGAATTATTTTAATATGCAACAAAAAAAGGTTGTCTCATATGAGGCAACCTTTTTTGCGCGAACGAGAAGCACATAAATGGACACTTTTGTAATATGTATTTCTAAATAGGGCAATCATTTTTTACTGTTGGAAGCGCAACTTTAGACAAGCCTTTTCCACATCATGAACAGATTCTTTTAAAGGGATCGCGTCTAAGTATGTGGAGATGGTGATAGGAGCCTTTTCGGTTAGTCCTTGTTGTGTTAGGACATAATGTTTCCCATTGTAAGATAAGTATAGATGTTTAATGGAACGTTTTCCTAGTGCACTAGGAGATTCGAAAATAGCTTTTAGCTGGCTACAATACTCACTGTAAAAATTACTACTATATCCAGATAGTGCTTCGAATTTTTTACTATCGATTGAACTGGACTCATCGACTAACTCGAAAATTTTTGCGGAAAATTCCGAAAAAAGTTCCTTTACTTTAGCACGAATTAACGCTTTTGAATTATAGTTATTTAAGTCATCAGAAAGTGCGACTTTACTCATTGAAATAGCCTCCTGCATATAAAACATTTAGAATTAAATTCATTTATTAAATGTATAAGAAAAATACAGGAATATCAATATAAACAGACACTTTTCGTATAATAGCAGTGGTTTTAATAGTAAAAATTAGGCGTTTTTAATTATGCAAAGGCAAAAAAATATTGGTTTTTTTAGTCATAAATATGGAAGAGCATTAACTCATGAATCATTTTTTTAACATCTTCTTCATGTGGAGGAATAGGACCAATCCATTGGATGACGCCATCCTTTAAATATTCTGCCGCGTAACGTTCACGTTGATAGAAAAAGGAAATGGCCCATCCAGGAAGCTGTGTATTTTCAAATAAAGGTTTAAAGCTAAAATGCTGAATCATATACAAACCCCATTTCTAATGATATGTATTTAATATTATTCAAGGATAGTGGTAATATTGCAACTAAACAATATCGGATGATGTTTTGATAGGAACAATTATGCTTTGTCGTAATAAAATGGAGGGTATTTCTTTCGTTGGATTTCATTGCTCTGCTATAATGAGTGCAATAGGCGACAAATTACGCCAAATGTGAATACGATTGAAATGAGAGGATGCTAATGGACAATTTTTTAGTGACATTATTATTTATGGCAATTATCGGCGCCGCAATCGGTGGTATAACAAATCATCTAGCGATTAAAATGCTTTTTCGACCGCACGAAGCAATTTATATTAAAAATTGGCGCGTACCATTTACACCGGGTCTTATTCCAAAAAGACGTGATGAACTAGCGAAACAATTAGGTCTTACCGTTGTAAATTATTTATTAACACCTGAGACGTTTAGAAAGAAATTTTTCTCTAAAGATATTCAAGATAAAGTTGAACAATTTGCACAAGTAAAAGTTGAAGAGACATTTTTCACGAACGATAAAACCATTCAGGACTGGCTAGATTTAGCTGGCTTCTCTGATATGCCTGCCACTATTGAACAAAAAGTTGAACGAATTGTAGCGGGACAATTTGAATCAGTAAAGAATACATTATCCACGAGATCAATTCGTACACTGTTATCGGAGGACATCCAAAATACGATTGATGCTAAAATTCCATTAGCAGTGGGACATATTTTAGAGAAGGGTGAGGAGTATTTTTTATCACCCGCAGGCGAGATGACGATAAAAGCAATGATTGATGACTTTTTATCGTCAAAAGGGTCATTTGGCGGTATGATTAATATGTTTTTAGGGGATTCCTCCTCACTTGTCGGCAAAGTACAACGCGAGCTTGTAAAGTTTTTACAAGCCCCAGGGACAACATCGCTGCTGACAAACATTTTTACACAAGAATGGGAAAAGTTAAAAGACCGACCGGCTATGGATTATTTAGGGGATATTGACTTTGAACCGATATTGGCAAATTTACAAAGCTATGTAAAAAATCAATTAGCAGTAGCAGAACGCTTACAGCATTCTATTTCTTATTATTGGCCAACAGGTAGTTCTTGGATGAGGGAAACGGTAATACCTCAAGTAATTGATAAAGCATTTGTTAGAGCGGAAGAGAAATTAGAAGATGTACTAAAACGTTTAAATTTACAAGAAGTAGTTCGTGAACAAGTGGATTCGTTCCCAGTATCGAAACTAGAAGAGCTTGTACTTGGTATTTCCAAGCGTGAATTTAAAATGATTACAGTGCTAGGTGCAGTTCTTGGTGGTTTAATTGGTATTGTGCAAGGTTTAATTGTTTACTTGATTTAGAAAGGGGAAATAAGAATGGTTAATATTTATAATGAAATTAATGCTTTGGAGGCTACTTTCCGTAAAACAGAGGAATTTAAAGTATTGGAAGCAGCGGTCGCTGTAGTGAAGGCAGATGAAGATGCGATAAAGTTATTCCAAAACTTCCGTAAAATTCAGGTGGATTTACAGAAGAAACAAATGGCTGGTGAGGATTTACAAGAAGATGAACTGATTTATGCACAAAAAACTGCTCAGCTTGCGCAACAAAATGAGAAAATTGTAGCGATGCTTGAGGCAGAGATGAAGCTAAGTGGTGTAATTGAAGAAGTAAATCGCATTTTAGTAAAACCGATACAGTCGTTGTATGAAGGTATGTAAGTAAGTCAAAAACTATAGTAGCTGAAAATAGTTGTCGATAGACTGTTACATGTTGCGACGAATAAATAAACGGTTATTTGCACATATAACAAAGTAAGTAGGAAAACGTGTCTCGGCTATTCGAGACACGTTTTCACTTTAGTTAACCGTAGCTTATATTTTGGAGGGATTGTCATGCATGTTTTAATTGAATGGGCTTATAAAACACCAAAGGGTGCGGGAACAGTATTAAGGTCAGAGGAAATGCCAGCAGTACAAGCTTTATTGTTGGCAGAAGATATGGAACGGACTGGACGTGTCAAATCACTACAATTTATTGACCGACAGAATACGAACTGGTCTATCAAGGAGCTCAAGGCTTATTTAAAAGAAGTTGAAACAGAACCTCATAACATTACTGTTTATTTTGATGGAGGCTTTGACCGTGCAACGAGACAATCTGGTCTTGGTTGTGCCATTTATTATGAGCAAAATGGTAAGCCTTTTAGGTTAAGAAAAAATGCATTTTCTGCTGAACTGAAATCAAATAATGAGGCCGAATATGCCGCGCTATATTTAGGTTTAGTAGAGCTTGAATTATTAAATGCTCATCATCTACCGATACAGATTGTAGGTGATTCGCAAGTAGTTATTAATCAGCTAACTGGCGAGTGGCCAGCTTTGGAAAAGGATTTGTCAGATTGGGCGGATAAGATCGATGCAAAACTAAGCGAGCTTGGCCTACAGGCAAACTATCAACTAATTTCCAGAAAAGAAAATACTGAAGCGGACAGATTGGCTACACAAGCATTAAACGGTATTGATATTACAGGGTTGAGTGAAATGATAAAGGAATAATACACGAACGTGAGGTGTCAAACTAATGATAGCTCCTAAGACTGAAGATAAGGTCAAAGAAATTTGAAATTGTCTTTAGTCTTTTTATTGACCATACATATTAGATTTCGTGATGTTTTGCGGTAGGAGTCTCTGTGCTTACTTGTCCTATACGAGCTGTTTATTTGTTATATACTTCGGATACTTTTTGGCGAATTGCTGTAAAGTTTCCTTGAAAGGAAATGTATGCATAAAGTTATGAGCTAAACGTAATTCATCAGAATAGAGAAGGGTATGGCGAAAATGTTGTTGAATAAAGTTTCGGGCGTGTTTATAATGCTCGTTGATAGAGATAGCCCCGTACATTTCTTGTTGATTGATAAGATAAATCAAATCACAAAGAACTTTTTGCCCACGATATTTCAGTAATATGGTTACATACAAAGTCTTTTCATCACAGCGTTGTAAATCAAAATGATGGAAAGCTACTTCTAATTGCTCAATGAAGTTAGAAACAGGAGAATACTTGCCTTTAACTAAAACCACTATCAACACCACCTTTTTTAAATTATAAGTAATATTATTTTATATGTCTATCATTAGACGGAATATTCTGTCATTATGGTAGTTTTGCTTATCATGAATAAAATTTGTTAAACTATTGAGGCAATCCATTTATTGAACAGAGTACACTGGAATATTGAAAGAAGAGAGCGAATACGATGAAAATTATTCAAATAGATCAAAAATATCCTGAAGATTGGATTCGCGTTTTAAATCATATTGCGAATTTATTTTTTGAGGATTCGAAGTTGAGTACAAATGCACAAGAAGCGGAGATGTCAGTTGCATTCACTTACCGCGTTGATGCTAATTTTACTGTCTATACAAGCGCGGTATTAGAGGTTGATGATAAACGCTATACAAATGATTACCATATTGAATATGCGACAGAAGCTGTTGGACGTGAGCAAAATATTCGTATGAAACGTGCATTATCGCATGTATTTTTAGATGTGCTTGAGCAACATACGGGGATGCATCAACAATGGGGTATTTTAACAGGTGTCCGTCCTACAAAACTCTATCACAAATTCCGTAAAGCTGGTATGGATGACGCAGCGATTGCGGAAGTGTTAATTCGTGATTTTCGATTGTCAGAGGAAAAGGTAGCATTGTTGAAAAACATTGTTGAACGACAGTTAGTTACAATTCCTGACTTAGACCATATCGGGAAAGAGATTAGCGTTTATATTGGCATTCCGTTCTGCCCAACCAAATGCGCTTATTGTACCTTCCCAGCCTATGCAATTGGTAGTAACCGTAAGCAAGGGCGTGTGACCACGTTTTTAGATGGACTACACATCGAATTACGTGAAATGGGTAAATGGCTGACAGAAAATAACATGAAAATAACTTCTATTTATTGGGGCGGGGGTACACCAACTTCAATCGAAGCACATGAAATGGATGCATTATATCAAACGATGTATGACTCTTTCCCACATCCTGAAACGATTCGTGAGGTAACAGTTGAAGCCGGTCGTCCGGATACGATTACACCAGAAAAATTAGCTGTTTTAAAAAAATGGGGCATTGATCGAATTAGTGTTAATCCGCAGTCTTATACAGATGAAACACTAAAGGCAATTGGACGTCATCATACGGTACAAGAAACGGTTGATAAGTTTTGGTTAGCACGTGAATCCGGTATGAATAATATTAATATGGATTTAATTATTGGCTTGCCGAATGAAGGGACAGAGGAGATCCGACATTCTTTAGAGGAATCAGCAAAAATGCAACCAGAGTCGTTAACTGTGCACACGCTATCCTTTAAACGTGCTTCAGAAATGACGCGTAATAAAGATAAATATAAAGTAGCTGATCGTGATACGGTAGCAGAAATGATGCAGATGGCACAAGTGTGGACGAAGGAAAATGATTATGTTCCCTATTATCTATACCGTCAAAAAAATATTTTAGGTAATTTAGAAAATGTAGGCTATAGTAAAGCAGGCGAAGAAAGCATTTATAATATTGTCATTATGGAGGAAGTGCAGACGATTTTAGGGATTGGCTGTGGAGCATCTTCTAAATTTGTTCACCCTGAGACAGGGAAGATTACACAGTTCCATAATCCAAAAGATCCGGCGGCTTATATTATGACATTTGAAGAAGCCATAGGTAAAAAAATCGAGCTATTAAATGATTTATATCATGCATAAAGAGCAAAGTGTTAGATTGATCGTGAGAATCTAACACTTTTGCTGTTTTAATGTCTACGAATCGCCATAAAGGCAGGACAAATCGCCACAAAACCTTCCTCTAGCTTTTGAATTTATTGTCATTATACTAATTTGTAAGCGCTTAACATTTGATATTTTATAGGATTGTCTGACTGCTAACAACGAGGTAAATATGAACAGAGTGGGGGTATAAGATGAAAGTCATTATTTGTCCAGATTCTTATAAAGGTACTTTATCTGCATTTGAGGTTGCAAAGGCAATGCAGGCAGGGGTCTTGGATGTAGATCAAGCAATTGAGACAGTTATTTTACCAGTAGCGGATGGAGGAGAGGGTACATTAGAATCACTTATTGCTTCAACGGGCGGGAGATATATTTCAGCAAGTGTACTTGATCCGCTAGGCAGAATGATTAAAGCAAACTATGGAGTGCTTGGGGATGAAGAAACCTGTGTTATTGAGATGGCACAAGCTTCGGGTATTATGCTGTTGCAGGATAGCGAAAAAAATCCTGAGCTAGCATCAACGTATGGCACAGGGCAGTTAATTAGGGCTGCATTGGATAAAGGTTTTCGTCAGTTTATTATCGGTATTGGTGGCAGTGCAACAAACGATGCTGGTATCGGTCTATTACAGGCACTTGGGCTGCAATTTAGGAAAGGTGATGGTTCATCCATTGCTAATGGCGTGTCGGGATTACTAGATTTAGCATCCATTGATAGTAGTCAACTCGATGTACGGTTGTCTGAGGCAACATTTACTATTGCCTGTGATGTGGATAATCCTTTGATTGGAGAGCGCGGAGCTACAGCAATTTTTGGTCCGCAAAAGGGTGTAAAAGAGCATGAAATTGCTTTGTTCGATGAGTGTTTAAAACGATTTGCAGATATTGTGGAAAGACAATTTCACATTCGTTTACACGATTATAAAGGAGCTGGTGCGGCAGGAGGTGTTGGTGGCGCATTAATGGCTTTTTTAAATGGCACTTTCCAAGCAGGCATAGATATTGTGTTAGAGGCAGTACAGTTAAAAAGGCATTTGATAGGCGCTCAAATAGTTATTACTGGTGAGGGCAAATCGGATCGTCAAACATTACATGGAAAGGCGCCATTGGGGGTAGCGCTAGCTGCAAAATCAACAAATGCTCATGTTGTGCTATTGTCTGGTGCTATTGATGAAAAGGATAAGCCTGCTTTGCTTGATTTTTTTACCGTTGTGGAATCACTAGTAGATGAATCCACTACTGTTGTGCAGGCAATGCAAGAACCATATCGTTTCATTCGCATGAAAACAAAACAACTAGTAGCGCATTACGTGAAAAATTGAGTGCCAGTCACGCAAACAATTATGATGTTTGTAGGAGCGAGAACTTGCTCAAAAAGCTATGCTAACTATTTTGAAAATATGCTAAAATAAGCGATATGAATGCTTTTTGTTCAAGTAGAAAAGAAGCTAGGAGCTGACACTATGTCAATTAATACAATTATTTTTGATTTGGATGATACGTTGTTATGGGACAAAAAATCTGTTAAAACAGCTTTTGAAAAAACATGTGAATATGCAGCGACAATACATAATGTGGATTCAGCAGCATTAGAGGAAGCCGTACGCAAAGAAGCACGTGCACTTTATGAAGGCTACGAAACATATGATTATACAGTATTAATCGGTATTAACCCTTTTGAAGGGCTTTGGGGAACATTTGATGACCCTACTGATTCTTTTCAAAAAATGAAAAAACTTGTGCCAGGTTATCGTACTGAAGCATGGACAAAGGGTTTAGCGGCACTTGGTATTGACGATGCAAAGTTAGGTGCTGAACTAGGAGAACGCTTTGTAGCCGAACGCAAAGTTTCACCTTTTTTATATGAAGATACTTTTACCGTTTTAGATGAGCTAAAAGGCAAATATCAACTGATATTACTAACGAACGGTGCACCAAGTTTACAAAATTTAAAGCTTGAAATTACACCTGAAATCGCACCGTACTTCGACCATATCATTATTTCTGGTGATTTTGGTAAAGGAAAACCAGATGCCTCTATTTTTGAGCATGTGATGGAAACGGCGGGCATTACTGCTAGCGATGCTATTATGGTTGGCGATAACTTAAATACGGATATTTTAGGCTCCTCTCGAGTGGGCATGCGCAATGTGTGGATTAACCGTGAAAACAACGAACTAACTGGGAATGTAACACCAACCTTTGAGGTAGATTCGTTAACAGCCTTATTAAAGCTTATACAAGAACTTTAATATCTTTACTATTTTTTAAGTACTGATTCTTAAATGGTCAGTACTTTTTTTATGCAAACATATTGGCGTCTAGTAATTTAAATTGTCTGAAAACTAAAAATATACTATGATTGTTAGTAAACTTAAACACTTTAAATCTTCGAATTATCGATCTGGCAACGCTTTTGTGCTCTTCTTTGTTTAATGTCAAGAAAACGCTTACTTATTCGTCTGGGAAATCGTAGTAGTAAGGGAAGATGTGTAGACAGTAAAAACATGATGGGAGAAAACAGCATGTTTATGGGGGTGCCTATTCATGAAAGCAAATCGTTTAGTGTTTGAAAATGCTATAGATATTAATCCACGCTCAGGCATTATAAAATTCAATGGGAATCGAATGATTTTAAAGTCAGCTGAAGCGCTTGGCTTTTTTAGACGTGATATTATTCAAACCTTGAATATGGAGCGTGCAAAAGGTTTTTTATTACGATATGGCTGGGCGTGTGGCTACAGTGCTGGTGGCTCTATCAAGAAAATGTACAACTGGAAAGAGTTAAAAGAGTTAATTAGGGCTGGTGCTGCCATTCATACATTAGAGGGCGTTGTCAGTGTACAAATTGATGTATTAGAAATAACTAATGACAAATTTGAAATGGAAGGGAAATGGTTTCATTCTTACGAGGCAGAGGAACATGTCCGCCATTTTGGTTTTAGTGATGAAAGTGTTTGTTGGACATTAATCGGTTATGTAGCAGGCTTTTTAGCCAAAACGTATCCAAAAGAGATTGTCGTTTTTGAGGAAAAATGCCGGGGAAAATGTGATGATTATTGTAAATTTGTTGTACGGACAAAGGAGCACGCTACTGAAGAACAGTTGGAAATATTACGCTACTTTCAAGATACTTCGTTAGCTGATGAATTAGATAATACATTTAATGAGTTAAAAAGTCTCAATAATTCCATTGTGCATTCAGACACTATTCATAAACAAATGACACATGCAATGCTTGAAGGATATACATTAAACCAGCTGTTATACCTGTTAAGTGATGCGTTACAATGCAGTGTAACTGTGGAACGAAGATACTTAATGAAACCAATTGGTTACTATTTTATGCATGAGGACGATGAACGTCTTTATATAGAAGCGAGTCGTAAGAAAAAAGAGTTTCGCCATGAATATGATATTATGACGATGAAAAAACAATTGGGTACATTAGTAATTTTAAGTCACAAAGCATTAACACGTGAACAGGAAATGATTATTGAACGCGCTGTAACGGTTTTTTCAATTTATTTATATACACAAATACAAATCGCACAATCGCAGTGGAAGAAAAAATCGGATTTTTTAGATGAAGTTATGAGTCAACAATCTCCCTCTGAGGAGCTTATTAAAAAAGCACGAAATATTTTTTATTTTGATCCGAGTAAAAATAATCGTGTTATCGTTATAACAATGGAACAGGAAGAACCCGAAATCGTGCATAGCTTTTTAGCTACTGAGTATTTAAATGTGGAGTGCTTTATTAAAAACCAGGAAGTACTGCTTATTCTTGAAGATTGCAAGAAAGATGTTCAATATATGTCGAATTTCCTTAGTAGTTTATCGAAAAGGGTAATGGAGCGCTTTAAGCAAGCAACTTTCCAAATTGGCGTAGGAAAAAATGCAGAGAAGTTAGAAGAAATCGGGAATAGCTATAACGATGCGAAATTAATATGCCAATTTTTACGTTACGCATCCCCACAACAAACACAAGCGGCCATTTATGAAAACTTCCAGCATATTATGTTATTTTTAAAAACGACAAATCCAAGAGAGCTTTTACAGTTTTATAAAGAGGTACTTGGTCAGTTATTGGAATATGATGAGCAAAATCATGCAACACTTGTCCATACGTTAGAAGTCTTTCTAAACCATAGCGGTAACGTCAATCAAACTGCAAAAGCTTTGAATCTATCAATCCCTGGTTTTCGTTATCGTATGGAAAAAATTGAATCATTATTGCAGGAAGACATGCGTACAGGGGATGGTCGTTTTCGCTGTCATTTAGCGTTAAAAATTTATTATGCAATTAAAACTTTAGAAAATGAAAAATGAGAAAAGTCAGCGATTTCGCTGACTTTTTCTAGTTTATACGAAAATTTCTTTCAAATTTTAAAGAAAAAAAAGAGAAGACTATACTTTTTGTTAATTATCAAAAAATTCAAAAAGTATTAAATTGAAATAGACATGTCAAACAAGAAAAAAGATTTGTAGGAGGGAAGGGAATGGTTGTTCAACAAAGTACGAAGCCATTAACAGGGCAGGAATATTTAGAAAGTTTAAAGGATGGTCGGGAAATTTGGTTACATGGTGAACGTGTGAAGGATGTCACGACACATCCAGCTTTTCGAAATTCAGCACGATCGATTTCACGTTTATATGATGCCATGCATGACCCGCAATACAAAGATATTTTAACTTGTGAAACGGATACGGGGAGCGGGGGGTATACACATAAGTACTTCCGAGCAGCACGGAGCGCAGATGATTTAATTCAAGGGCGAGACGCAATTGTTGCTTGGGCAAAACTCACTTATGGACAAATGGGACGCACACCAGATTATAAAGCATCCTTCCTTGCAACACTCGGAGGAAATCCCGAATACTATTCACCTTTTCAAGAAAATGCAAAGCGTTGGTATAAAGAGTCACAAGAGCGCAATTGGTTTTTCAATCATGCCATTGTCAATCCACCAGTGGATCGCCATAAAGACGTGCATGAAGTCGGCGATGTATTTATTCAAGTAGAGCGTGAAACGGATAAGGGCTTAATCGTTAGTGGTTCGAAAATGGTGGCTACTGGCTCTGCAATCACAAACTACAATTTCGTTGGTTCGTATGGTTTACCTATCAAAGATAAAAAATTTGCGGTGGTTTTTATTGCACCTATGGATGCTCCAGGAGTGAAGCTTATAAGCCGTGCTTCATATGAAATGACGTCAGCGATTATGGGAAGTCCGTTCGATTACCCATTAAGTAGTCGCTTCGATGAAAATGACGCCGTACTTGTATTCGAACAAGCGCTTATTCCATGGGAAAATATTTTAATTTATGAAGATATGCAGAAGACGACTTCATTCTTTGTAGAAAGCGGATTCATTAATCGTTTTACGTTCCAAGGTGTCACGCGCTTAGCGGTGAAATTAGATTTTATTATTGGTGTCTTGCTAAAGGCATTAAAGACAGCAGGTACGGATCAATTCCGAGGTGTCCAAGTGCATATAGGCGAGATTATGGCGTGGCGTCATATGTTCTGGTCATTAAGTGATGCGATGGCGCTGAATCCAGAGAAAAAAGAGAATGGTATTGTCATTCCAAATTTAAATGGTGGATTAGCCTATCGTGTATTTTTGCAGGAAGGCTGGCCGAAGATTAAAGGCATTATACAGCAAATCGTAGCAGGAAATTTAATTGTACAGCCTTCCAGTGCAAGGGACTTTTTAAATGAGGAATTCCGTCCAACATTGGATAAGCTTTATCGTGGTTCAAATGGTATTGAGGCTCTTGAAAAAATTAAAACAATCAAGCTACTGTGGGATGCGATTGGTACAGAATTCGGTGGTCGAAGTGAGCTATATGAACGGAATTACGCTGGAAACCATGAAGACATAAGGTTACAAACGTTGTTTGGTGCACAGGGAAGCGGGAAAACAGACGAGTTTATCGCTTTTGCAGAGCAATGTATGGCTGATTATGATTTAACCGGTTGGACAGACCCAACTTGGGTAAATCCGGATGATGTGAATTACTTTACAAATAAATAAAAAATCAGGGGGAATGATGGATGACAAATTTTGATGTAGCACAATTAGCACACGTGGAGCTTTTTACACCAAAACCAGAGGAATCTTTAAAATTTTTCACCGATTATATGGGGCTACAAATTACAGCGCGTGAAGGGCAATCGGTTTATTTACGAGGGTACGAGGATTTTTATCATCACACATTAAAGTTAACAGAAGGTAAAGAAGCTGGTCTTGGCCATTCGGCATGGCGTGCAAGTTCACCTGAAGCGTTAGAACGACGGGTTGCATCGTTAGAGAAAAGCGGCTATGGAAAAGGTTGGATCGATGGCGATTTAGGGCATGGTCGTGCTTATCAATTTGTTACACCTGATGGTCATAAACAAGAAATTTTGTGGGAAGTAGATTATTTCCAGCCAGCGGAAGATCAAAAAACATTATTAAAAAGCCGTCCACAAAAAAGGCCATTAATGGGTGTCCCTGCCCGCCGTTTAGATCATATCAATTTAATGTGTAGAGATGTAGCAAAAAATCGTGAATTTATGTCGGAACATTTAGGCTTTAAGCTACGTGAACAAATTGTCTTAAATAATAACGAAGAAATTGGTGCGTGGATGAGTGTGAGCCCATTAGTACATGAAGTGGCATTAATGAACGATCAAACTGGTAATAGTGGTCGCTTCCATCATATTGCGTTTTGGTATGGCTATCCACAGCATTTAATGGATACAGCGGATATTTTCGTAGAAAACGGAATTCAAATAGAAGCGGGCCCTGGAAAACATGGTGTAAGCCAAGCGTATTTCATGTATGTAATGGAGCCTGGTGGAAACCGAGTAGAATTATTTGGTGACTCTGGTTATCTCATTTTTGACCCTGACTGGAAGCCAATCACTTGGCGCGAAAATGAGTTAGATGAGGCGATTATTTGGTATGGCTCACCTCTACCTAATGAGTATTTCTTATATGGCACACCTGATCGTGCAGTAAGAGTTCCAGTGAAATAAATAGGTGAGTAATAATGGTGATTAATAAATAGCGTGCCTAAATAGCTGTCTTAACTACTACTTTTTAGTATTTGAGACAGCACTAATTGATGAGGAGGTTATGTAATGGATGATCGTCTGTTTAGAAATGCAATGGGGAAATTTGCAACAGGTGTAACTGTCATTACAACAAATGTGAATGGCACTATTCATGGCATGACGGCAAATGCGTTCATGTCTGTTTCACTTAATCCAAAACTAGTAGTGATCTCGATCGGGGAGAAGGCTTCAATGCTTGAGCATATCAAGCAAAGTGGTACATTTACAGTCAATATTTTATCAGCACAACAGCAAGAATTGTCTATGTTATTTTCCGGCCAACTAAAAGAAAAGCGCGAGGTCCAATTCAGTGATTTACAAGGGGCCCCAACAATTGAGGGTGCGCTTGCACAAATAAGCTGTGAAGTAGCGAGCACATATGTTGAAGGCGACCACACTTTATTTATCGGCAGTGTAAAGGACATTCAGCTAGAAGAAGGAGAGCCCTTACTATTTTTCAATGGAAGATACGGCTCACTTGCAGTGGAAACAACAATGCAGGCTTAGGAGGTTGACAATGGATAGACAACTTTATGCAAAGAAGTTATTAGAAGCAGAAGAAGCAAAGCGACCTATTGCCCCATTAACGTCCACTGTACCAGATATTACTGTCGATGACGCTTATACAATTCAATTACTTCAAATTGCAGCAAAGCAACAAATGGGCAAACACATTATCGGTAAAAAAATAGGTTTAACAAGCAAGGCGATGCAACAACAATTTCAAGTAACAGAACCAGACTACGGTCATATTTTATCGGATATGGTTGAGGTGGACGGTGCAACCATTTCTCTTAATCATTTTATTCAGCCGAAGTTGGAATTTGAAATAGCATTTATCTTGAAGAAGGATTTATATGGGCCCTCTATTACGGAGATGGATGTTATCGAAGCGACAGATTATATTGTGCCAGCTTTAGAAATTATTGATAGTCGTATTACCGATTGGAAAATTAATTTTGAAGATACAGTAGCAGATAATGGTTCTTCCGCAATGGTCATTATTGGCGGCACACCAACAAAATTGACTGAGGTAGATTTACCGCATATTGGTATGAATGTTTATCGCAATGGCGAGCTTTTTGATAGTGCAGCAGCGGCTGCTGTAATGGGAAATCCACTACGGGCAGTAGCATGGCTTGCTAACAAGCTAAGTAAATACCATATTGGCTTGCAAGCAGGGGAAATAGTTTTAGCAGGCGCATTAACATCAGCCGTAACGATAGAAGATGGAGATAGTTTTACAGCGGAGTTTGCTCATCTTGGTGCTGTTTCCGCCACGTTTAAAAGAAAGGAGGAGAAATAAAAGTGGTCAAATTGAAAGTTGCCATTCTAGGCTCTGGAAATATTGGGACAGATTTAATGTACAAAATTGAGCGCAGTGAGGATTTAACGATGAGTGTAATGGTGGGAATAGAGCCAACATCAGAGGGCATTCAGCGTGCGAAAGATCGTGGCTATCATACCATTACAAATGGGATTGCAGGCTTAGTTGCACGTCCAGAGCTCTTCGATATTGTGTTTGATGCAACAACTGCTAATGCCCATAGTGCGCACAGTGAACAAGTACTGGCACTTGGCAAAAAGATAGTCGATTTAACACCGGCGGCTATTGGTCCATTTGTTGTGCCGTGTGCAAACTTGGAAAAGTACGTGGCAGTTGACAATGTCAATATGGTGACTTGTGGGGGGCAAGCGACGATTCCCATTGTGTATGCCATTAATCAAGTGGTGGATGTTACGTATGCAGAAATTGTGGCAACAGTGGCGAGTAAAAGTGCAGGGCCTGGCACACGCGCTAACATTGATGAATTTACACGCACAACAGCTAAGGCGCTAGAGGAAGTAGGCGGTGCAAACAAAGGGAAAGCCATTATTATATTAAATCCCGCAGAGCCGTCAATTATGATGCGTGACACCGTACATGTATTAGTGAATGAAGGTGGCAAGGAAGAAGAAATTACAAAGGCTATTGAAGAGATTGTGAGCGCTGTACAACAATATGTACCGGGTTATCGCATGACGAGTGCGCCTATTTTTGATGGTCAACAAATATCAGTTTTTCTGGAAGTTGAGGGGGCGGGAGACTTTTTCCCACCGTATTCAGGAAATCTCGATATTATGACGGCGGCAGCAGTGCAAGTCGGAAATCAAATGGCTAAGTTGCAACATGGAACAGTCAAGTCGAACTAATTGGAGGTGAGGATGATGACAAAACAACTAACCATTTTAGATGTGACATTGAGGGATGGTAGTCATTCAATGCGTCATGCATTTACGGAGCAGCAAGTGCGAGATGTTGCAATAGGTTTAGGAGAAGCAAAAGTGAAATACTTTGAGGTTTCCCATGGGGATGGATTAGGTGGTTCCTCTTTGCAATACGGTTTTTCGAAAGTGGATGAACTGAAGTTAATAGCTGCGGCAAAAGAAGAATGTGGTGATGCTTCGATTTCAGTTTTAATATTACCTGGAATTGGTCTAAAGGAAGATTTGAAAAATGCTGTGAAGGCGGGCGCTACTATGGCGCGAGTTGCAACGCATGTTACCGAGGCCAATGTTGCTAGTCAACATATTTATTTAAGTCGAGAATTAGGATTGAAAACAGTCGGCTTTTTAATGATGGCACATATGGCTCCGACGTCAGTAATAGTGGAGCAGGCGAAATTATTTGAAAGTTATGGAGCTGAAATTATCTATGTGACAGATTCAGCAGGTGCCATGCTTCCCCATGAGGTGAAAGAGCGGGTAGCTGCGCTAAAATCGCATGTTTCTTGCGAAATTGGCTTCCATGCCCATAATAATTTATCACTCGCTATGGCAAATACGATGGCTGCAGTCGAAGCAGGTGCTACGTATGTGGATGGTAGTTTACGCTGTTTAGGTGCCGGTAGTGGAAATACTCAAACAGAAGTGATGGTAGCGGTTTTCAATCGTTTAGGCTATGAAACAGGCATTGATTTATATCGAACAATCGACGTTGCCAATGAAGTAGTAGCACCATTTATGCCACGATCACAGGAAATAACAGGGTCTAGCTTAATGATGGGCTATGCAGGCGTTTACTCAAGCTTTTTACTCTTCACTCAAGAAGCAGCGAAAAAATATAACGTAGATGAACGCGAAATTTTAGTAGAACTTGGCAAAATGAAAGCAGTAGGTGGTCAGGAAGATTTAATAGCAGAGATTGCACGTAACTTAGCAGTTGTTAAGCAGTCAGTATAAAGGGAATGGAGGAACGAGCGATGATGAAAACCGATACGCTAGATCAAATTGCATATGCGTTGTATTTAGCAGAGCGGGATGTGTATGAGGTTACGAAGTTTGCCGAGCGCTATCCAGAATTAACCGTTGAAACAGCTTATGATATTCAAGACAAACTTATTGAACTAAAGTGCAAACATGAGCAAACATCCATCTCGGGACTTAAGCTCGGTTTAACAAGCAAAGCTAAACAGCAAATGATGGGAGTGCATGAGCCTACTTATGGCGTGTTATTAGCGAATATGGCGGTCAATGCCCAACATCCAATATCATTAAAATCACTTATTCACCCCAAAATTGAGCCAGAGATTGCCTTCGTGTTTAAGCAAGATTTAGTCGGCCCAGTAGTGACTGTCGCGCACGTACTGACAGCAACTGCGTATGTTGCACCTGCCATGGAAATAATTGATAGTCGCTATTTAAACTTCCATTTTACATTACCGGATGTAATCGCTGATAATTCCTCTTCCTCTCGCTACATAGTGGGTTCTCAAAAATATGCAGTGAATGAAGTGGATCTGGTTAATATGGGCTGTATTTTTACACAAAATGATGAAATGATTGCGACGAGTACAGCAGGTTCCGTTATGGGGCATCCAGCAAGAGCCATTGCATGGATGGCGAATAAATTAATTGCCCGTGGTCAGCATATTCGAGCAGGGGATATTGTACTTAGTGGCGCACTAACTGGTTCTGCTACAATGCATGCAGGAGATAGCTTTACTGTCAGTTTTGATGGAATGGAATCATTATCTGTTCAAGTGGAGCGATAGATAAGGAGGAGTCGAGATGCCATTTATTCAAGTAACGTTTATTGAGGGGCGAACGAAAGAACAGAAGGAACTATTAATAGAAGAACTAAGTAAAACCGTTTCTTCGGTACTCGAGGCACCACTGGAAACGGTTCGTGTATGTTTAAATGAAATCCCAAGTTCTCATTGGGGGATTGCAGGAAAGTCCATCCAACGTCGACAAAATGAAGAGTAAGGAGTGGTCTATCATGGCAAATACACAAACGAAATTGAAGGAAGTTAAACTATTCATAAATGGAGAATATGTAGAATCTTCTTCTCAAACATTGTTCGAGGTGAAGAATCCAGCGACTCAGGAAATTATTGCAAAAGTTCACGAAGCTAGTTTTGAAGATGTGGATCGTGCTTGTGAAGCTGCACGTCAAGCTTTTGAAGAAGGTCCTTGGCGAACGATGAAACTATCGGAACGTTGTGCAAAAATTCGACGGATGGCAGAAATCATCATCGAACGCAAAGAAGAGTTAGCACGCTTAGAAGCATTAGACGTAGGGAAGCCTTACCAAGTAGCATTAGAGCGTGAAATCCCACGGGCAGCAGAAAATTTAAAGTTTTTTGCGGATTTTATGGAACAGCAAGGTGGTGAGGTATATCCAATGGATGATGCGTATTTAAATTATACGCGTTATGAGCCAGTTGGGGTGGCTGCATTAATTACACCATGGAATTTACCATTTATGCTGACAACATGGAAGCTTGGGCCATGTTTAGCTTCAGGGAATACGGCAGTTATTAAACCAGCAGAAATTACTCCACTAACCGTATCGTTACTTGGGGAGATAGCACAACAGGCTGGCATTCCAGATGGGGTCGTTAATGTCGTGCATGGTTTTGGTGTTCAGTCGGCAGGAGAATTTATGACGACACATCCTGAAGTTGATTTAATTTCTTTTACGGGGGAAACAACAACAGGGAAAGCTATAATGAAAAATGGTGCAGATTCATTAAAAAAGGTATCGTTTGAATTAGGTGGAAAGGCAGCTAATATTATTTTTGAAGATGCCAATTTAGATAAGGCCGTTCCTGTCTCCATTCAGGCAGCATTTATGAATTCGGGTCAAGTATGCTTAGCAGGATCACGTATTTTAGTGCAGCGTACTATTTTAGATGAATTCCTCTCACGCTTTAAAGAAGCGGCTGCAGCATTAGTTGTTGGCGATCCGCAAGATGCTAAAACAAATATGGGACCAGTCGTAAGTCAAGCCCATTACAACAAAGTAACTAGCTATTTAAGCATCGCTGAATATGAAAACTCTACGCTTATTTATGGTGGCAAACGTCCTGAATTACCAGCACATTTAAGTACTGGATATTACCTACAACCGACTATATATTTGCAGGAAAATGCTCAAGCACGTATTTGCCAAGAGGAAATTTTCGGGCCAATCGTGACGATTATTCCATTTGACACAGAAGCGGAAGCATTAGCGATTGCAAATGGCACAGAATATGGATTGAATGCAGTGGTCTGGACGGAAAATTTACAGCGTGCACATCGTATTTCACATGATGTGCGGGCGGGAACAATTTGGGTCAATTGCTGGTTTGTACGAGACTTACGTGCCCCGTTTGGCGGCTTTAAAAAGAGCGGCGTAGGGCGTGAAGGTGGTCACCATAGTCTAGAATTTTTCACCGAAGCAAAAAATATTTGTATTGCGTTAAAATAATACTTAAACAAAAAGTAAGGCAGACAACAACGGCATAGCCAAAAGTGTTAGATTATCTAACACTTTTTCTTTTTGTCCCAGCTTGTTAAAATAAACTCCGTTTTTCATGAATAAGAAAAAGCAGAGAGTAATCACTCTCTGCTTGCTTATGTTAATGATTAAAGGTCAATTGCTTTTACTTCGTCGATGTTTTCAAGTTGTGCAACGAATTTTAAATCTTCTTCTGTCACTACATTATCGATCGTTAGCATCATAACAGCTGTTCCGCCAACTTCAGCGCGTCCCACTTGCATCGTAGCGATGTTGATGTCTTTTTCAGCTAGTTTCGTTGCCACACGTCCAATTGCACCTGGTTTATCTGTGTTTTTAATGTAAAGAAGGTGTCCTTCTGGTACAACGTCTACTACATAGTTTTCTACTTTTACAATACGTGCGCCAAGGCCATTTAGTAATGTACCAGCTACTGTATGTGTTTCATTTGCTGTTTTTACTTCAATCGTAATTAAGCTTGTGAAGCCTTTAGCAGTAGTTGTTTTATGTTCGTTAATTTTCATGCCGATACGTTCAGATAAGTAGCGAGCATTAACGTCATTGACATGGTTGCCGTGGTTTTTAGCTAGTAATCCTTTTAATGCATTAGAAGTTAAAGGACGTACGTCGTAATTTGCTACTTCACCAGCATAAGATAAGTTAATCTCTTTTACAGGCTCTACTGTAACTTGTGATAAGAATGAACCAAGTTTTTCAGCTAATTCAAAGAAAGGTTCTACTTGTGCAAGAAGTTCTTTTGGAATTGAAGGCATATTAACTGGGTTTGTTACTGTACCTGTTTTGTAGAATTTAATAATGTCATTAGAAACGTCAACGGCTACAGATTCTTGCGCCTCAATTGTAGATGCACCTAAGTGAGGTGTTGCAATCACTTGTGGTAAAGTTAGTAATTTATGATCAGTCGCTGGTTCAGAAACGAATACGTCTAGTGCTGCACCTGCTACTTTGCCTTCTACAATCGCATCATATAAATCGTCTTCATTGATGATACCACCACGTGCACAGTTAATGATACGTACGCCATCTTTCATCATAGCGAATTTTTCTTTGTTAATAAGGTTACGTGTTTCAGGAAGTAATGGTGTGTGTACTGTAATGAAATCAGCAGCAGCACAAATTTCTTCTACAGTAGATTTTGTTACACCTAATTCATTTGCACGTTCATCAGTTAAGAATGGATCGTACGCCATAATATTCATACGTTGCCCTTTTGCACGGTAAGCTACTTCTACACCGATACGACCGAAGCCAACAACACCTAATGTTTTATTTTTAAGCTCAACCCCAACATATGATTTACGGTCCCATTTACCGTTTTTCAGTGTGTTGAAAGCTTGTGGAATGTGACGAGCAAGAGAAGTCATCATGGCGATTGTATGTTCAGCTGCAGAGTTTGTGTTACCATCTGGAGCATTGACTACGATAATACCATGCTCTGTTGCAGCAGCTAGGTCAATGTTGTCAACACCTACACCAGCACGTCCAATTAATTTTAAATTTTTTGCAGCTTCGATTACTTCACGTGTCACAGTAGTTTGAGAACGCACAAGTAATACGTCAATATCAGCGATTTTTGCAATTAACTCCTCTGGTGCTAGCCCAGTATCAATAATAACGTTTAAGTTTAAATCTTTTTCTTGGCGTAGTGGGAAAATACCATCTTCACTTAGTGGGTCAGCGATAAATACGTTAATAGTTTTTGTTGCAGTTGTCATTTGTAATTAGCTCCTTTTAAATAAAATTATTAGTGGTGTCTCTATGTGACAGTCCGGATTTTGTAATATTGCGGCATCTTACAGCATGCAAACAATCTCCTTTCTTTATTCGAAACAATATAAAAGCCCTCCACGCCTTACAAACACAGGTATTGTGTCGTAAGGGGCGAAAGGCTGAATAAATATAGGTTCGCGGTACCACCCTTAATCACTGAACGAAAGGATTTCGTTGCAGTCTTAGCTATATGCGTAACGTGCATGTGACGGATAGGCTTACTTTGACAGTTTCGGCTTATCTATTCGGGAGTGGAACTATATCGTAGAAATCACTGATTTACACCAACCATCAGCTCTCTTTGGATTTTCTTTCGACTAGCGTGTCTCCGTCGTTATATTTTTGTGTGATTAAATTTGATAACATCATAATCCTTATTGTTCACCTTTGTCAACAATAAATCGAAAAAAGATTAAAATTCCTCACTTCAAAAGTCTGAAAAATACCTAAAAACGAACTATATTAACTTTTTAATTTAATAACGTTCGTCTTTTTGTAGAGGACAATGTAAGCGCTAACGAATCTGTCAAGACAGGTGACATGGGGATTTCTAGAGAATGAAATGATAAAAAAACAATAAATAATTATTGGAATATAATAGATTATTTCCAATAAACTTTCTTTATTTTGATGCGGAAGGCGAACAATTTTGTGCTGAAACATTTTTTGCAAAGTAATAATAAGTTAGAAGGTAAAGCAACAACAAGAGAAGAATGTATGTAAAGAAAGCTGGATTTAGATTTTAGGGGGTGTGGGTATGAAATACGATGTAGCGATTGTTGGTGCTGGACTGGCTGGACTTGTTGCCGCCTGTGAATTAATAGATGCGAAGAAGCGTGTACTGTTAGTGGATCAGGAGCCTGAAAATTCGATGGGGGGACAGGCATTTTGGTCTTTTGGTGGCATCTTTTTAGTAAATTCACCAGAGCAAAAGAGGCTTGGCATTAAGGATAGTAAAGAGCTTGCATGGCAGGATTGGCTAGGGACTGCTGGTTTTGACCGATTGCAAGATGAGGATGCATGGGCTTACAAATGGGCACGAGCGTATGTAGATTTTGCTGCCGGAGAAAAATACGCTTGGCTTAAATCGTTCGGAATAAAGTTTTTCCCTGTTGTTGGTTGGGCTGAACGTGGGGGCTCATTAGCAGGTGGTCACGGTAATTCAGTTCCGCGTTTTCATATTGTCTGGGGAACAGGCCCAGGGATTGTAAAGCCATTTGCCGATAAAGTGAAAAAAGCGATTATGGATGGCTTGGTAGATTTTAAGCCGAGGCACCGTGTTGATGAATTTATACAAAAAGACGACAAAATTGCAGGAATAAGTGGCACAATTTTAGCAGAAAGCTTTGCCCAACGTGGAGAGCAAAGCTCGCGTCTTGGCATTGGTGCATTTTCCTATGAAGCAGATGCGGTTATTGTTGCAAGTGGTGGTATTGGTGCCAATATTGACTTAGTGCGCAAAAATTGGCCATCTCGACTTGGGGCACCACCAAAAAATATGGTATGTGGTGTACCAGCGTATGTAGACGGCCGAATGCTAGAAATTACTGAACATGTAGGTGGCCGTATCGTTAATCGTGATCGTATGTGGCATTATACAGAGGGATTGAAAAATTGGGATCCAATTTGGCCCAATCACGGTATTCGTATTTTACCAGGCCCTTCCTCCTTGTGGTTTGATGCCGAGGGAAATCGCTTTGGGACACCCAACTTTCCAGGGTTTGATACATTAAGTACATTAGAGGCTATTCAAAAAACAGGTTATGATTATTCATGGTTTATTTTAACGGAGAAAATTATTGAAAAGGAGTTTGCTTTATCGGGTTCAGAGCAAAATCCAGATTTAACAAATAGAAGCATCCCGCAGTTGCTGAAACGTATATTGCCTGGTCCACCTGCGCCGATTCAAGCATTCAAAAATCATGGTGAGGATTTTGTTATAGCGAACGATTTAAAGCAACTCGTCGATGGTATGAATAAGCTTGCAGGTAATGACTTGCTTGATTTTATAAAAATTAAGGAACAAATTCTAGCACGAGATCGCGAAATGGATAATAAATTTACGAAGGATGTCCAAGTGAATGCCATTTACGGAGCGAGAAATTATATTGGTGATAAGGTCGTGCGCGTTGCAAAGCCTCATAAAATGTTGGATACAAAAAATTGGCCATTAATTGCGGTGCGCTTAAATATTTTAACCCGTAAAACATTAGGGGGGTTACAAACCAATTTAGATGGGGCTGTAATTGGTATGGACGGTCAACCAATGCCAGGGTTATTTGCAGCTGGAGAAGTGAGTGGTTTCGGTGGCGGTGGGGTACACGGATACCGCGCGTTGGAAGGCACATTTGTTGGAGGATGTTTATTCACTGGACGGCAAGTAGGACGATATTTAGCCCGTGCCAGTCACTCACACAATTAGGGTATCTGCGGGAAGCACGAAATGTAAGCCGCTTGCGGCTTACAACGTGCCCGCAGTGCCAGTCACTCAAACAATTTGACGTTGAACTTGTGCAATTTTTGCGATTTGTTCTTCCACTTGCTCTTTTGTCCAGCCATTTTCTTCAACAAAGAAATTACGTTTTGCGCGTCGGCAATCATCTGAACAGCTGCGCATATAAAATGCCTCATGCTTTTCCTCGCATAGCATTAATTTATGACATTCCGGATTCGCGCAATTTGTATAACGCTCTGTTGGCTCTCCTGTAAAATAGTCTTTGCCAACAATCACATGCTCTACTTGATTAATCGGCACACTGCGACGGCGGTCAAAAACAAACATCTGTCCATCCCATAATTGTCCCTGAACTTCAGGGTCTTTAGCATACGTGGCAATGCCGCCATGTAATTGACCGACACTTTCACCGTAGCCCTCACGCTTTAACCAACCAGAGAACTTTTCGCAGCGAATGCCGCCTGTGCAATAAGTTAAAATATCTTTACCAGCAAAATCCTCTTTATGTTCCTCCATCCAAGCAGGAAGATCACGGAAGTTTTCGATATCTGGACGCACAGCATGACGGAAATGTCCTAAATCATATTCATAATCATTTCGGGCATCGATAATAACGGTATTATCTGCCTGCATACGCGTCATAAATTCCTTAGGTGTTAAATAATCGCCCGTTATTTCTAATGGGTTAATATCCTGTTCTAGCCCTAGGTGGACAATCTCTTTACGAGGACGTACATGCATTTTTTTAAAGGTATGTCCTTCTGCTTCATCGATTTTCCACATAATATCTTTAAAACGAGGATCTGCCTTCATATGATTCATATAGCGTTCAGTTTGCTCAACCGTACCAGATACTGTCCCGTTAATGCCCTCTAATCCTACTAAAATACGACCGAGTAAACCAAGTTCTTTACAGAATGCTAAATGCTCTGCTGCAAATGCTACAGGATCCTCGATAGCAACATATTTATAATAAAGTAATACACGAAAGTCCTTTTGTGTCACAAAAATACCCACCTTTAATTTCATTATTCGACATTAAATATAGCATAACAACAGCTATTTTGCGTAGAACAGAAGGAGTTTTCCAAAAAAAGACGAATAGTACATAGTGAATGACTATTCATATTTGGGGGTGTGGGACATGGAATTTTCAACAATTACATTAGAAAAATTAGAGCGTCGTGCAACATTAACACTCAATCGACCACAAGCTATGAATGCAATGGATGATGTGATGATGCGTGAATTAGCGGAGTGCTTTGAAGCATTACAGCAAGAACAGGAAATACAGGTATTAGTTATTCGCGGGGAAGGTAAAGTTTTTTCTGCGGGTGGGGATATTAAAGCAATGCTTGATCCTAATAAGCCGTTAAATATTGATGAGGCAATGGGCTATTTAACTCGTATTGTTAAGGCCTATTACCAACTACCAATGATTGTAATAGCAGCAGTTCATGGTGCTTCAGCGGGGTTAGGATTTAGTTTAACACTTGGTGCAGATATTATCGTTGCTTGTGAAAATAGCAAGCTGGCAATGAACTTTATCGGGATTGGCTTAATACCAGATGGTGGGGGTCATTTCTTTATGAAGGAAAGAATTGGTACCGTAAAGGCAAAACAAATGATTTGGGAAGGAAAAGTGCTAACAGCCGAGGAAGCACATAGCGTAGGCTTAATTGATTATGTTGCACCTGAAGGGTCGGTTTTTGCAGTGGCTGATCAGTTAGTAGGAAAGATGCTTGCTTCACCAATTGCGTCAATGATTATGACAAAAAGAATTTTGCATAGTCAAAATATGCCTCAATTAGAGAGCATTTTAGCGATGGAAGCTCAAGGGCAATCAGCTATGCGAAAAACGGCAGATCATTTAGAAGGCATTCATGCATTTGTTGAAAAAAGAACACCTGTCTTTGTAGGACAATAAGGCATTCCTGTAATTGAGGTATAGGTCACAGCTTAGCAAAGAACAGGCTGGATAAAAGTACGATTGATGTTTTGATAACAATAGACTATACAACGTAAGCCCCGCCACGAACATTTCTGTAGCGAGACAACGAGATTCCGTTGCATGCATGATGCAAAAGAGAATGCTCGATGCTCGACCACAAAAAGCGAAGTGGCGGGGCTTACCTATTTTCAAAGATATAGCTAATTACAATGTGACATGCGTCATCAATTAAACATGGAATAATATTAATTTTCCAGAAGAGTTAACAAGGCGATGTGTTTTTTCCGCAACTCCCTTTTCTTCGATTTGCTGTTGACCGTTTACTTTTGCAGCTTCATCGTTTTCAAATGTCCAAGTTTCATCATACAAAGTTTCACCAGTTTTCTCAAAAGCTGTAAAACGATAATTATTCATACACAAACCCCACCCTTTACTAAATTATATCTCTATTATACATAGAAGAAATATAAACTTCACGGTATATCTAGCGAATATTTCGATAATTTACGAAAATTGTGGAAAATTTAGTACAACCTTAAGAAGAGCTGTTACATGAATTCGTTTCTCATATTGTAGGAAGTATGATAAAATAGAACAAATATTCGCTTTTGATTCATCCATTCTGTAGATAGGCACAAATCTACAAAAAAAATTAAAATCTAGACTTAATGATGAGATTCAATTTATTTATAGAGGTGATTAGATGTCCGCAATTCGTTTTTTCCATATGGCAGATTTACATTTAGATAGTCCTTTTAAAGGCTTATTTGGATTACCTGACAGTAATCTTAAGAAAATTAGAGCAAGTACCTTTGAAGCATTTGATAAAATTATTCATAGGGCAATCGAAGAAAGACCAGATTTCTTGCTGATTGTTGGGGATATTTATGATGGAGAAAATCGTAGCTTACAGGCACAAAGACGTTTTCAAACAGCAATGGAAACACTTTTTGAGCATAACATCCCCGTTATTGTCAGCTATGGCAATCACGATCATTTACATGGTTCTTGGACACGCTTTGCCTTGCCAAGCAATGTCTACGAGTTACCAGCAGATACGAGTGTTGTGCAATTAAAAATTCGTGGTCAGCAGGTCAATATTTATGGCTTCAGCTATGGTCAGCGTCATGTAAAAGAAGCGATGATCCATCATTATCCAGTGGCGCAGGATCAGCATGCAATCCATATAGGTATGTTGCATGGCAGTGAAGCCAGTGATTCAACGCACGCGGTTTATGCACCATTTAAAAAAGAACAACTTCTTGCAAAAGGATATCATTATTGGGCGCTTGGCCATATTCATAAACGACAGTTATTACACAAAGAACCACCTATTGTTTATCCAGGCAATATTCAAAGCCGCCATCGTAATGAACAAGGTGTAAAAGGATTTTACGATGTAACCTTGTCACAAACCACAGCTAATTTAACATTTGTACCAACTTCTGCTGTTGTTTATAACGTCGTGGAAGTGGATTGTACAAATGTAATGCATGCTAACGAGTTACTGCAAAAATGCGAGGAGGCTATCGCCAACAATCGCATGGAATATGGTGCATCAGTTATTGACTTGCACTTACACCATATAGATGATGAAGCTGAAACATTATTTGAACATGCCACGATAGATGAATGGCTAGAAACTATTCGGGAAGCAGAGGATGGCATTGAACCGATGGGGTGGGTGCAAAAACTATTTATCCACAAAAGTATAGCTTCTTCTGAATCGACAGCTATAACACAATCGGTCATAAGCGTTATGGATCAATGGGACATTACGGAGTGGAAGGATATTTTAAAGGATTTGTACCAACATGCGAGTGGTGCGAGATTTGTTGAACCTTTAACGGAACGAGAAATTGAGCATTTGAAGCTTGAGGCGCAGGCGTTATTAGCGGATGAAATTCAAAGGGTGTGAGAACTTTGTTGACGATACAGAAAATCCACATTTACGGCTTTGGTAAACATGAAAATATCACCATTTCCCTCCAAGATGGTGTGACCATTTTTTACGGTATGAATGAAGCTGGGAAAACGACAATCCAACAATTTATATTGCAGATGCTTTTTGGTTTTCCAACAAAGCAGCAAAGCCAGCGGAAATATGAGCCGAAGACATCACCTAAATTTGGCGGTCAGTTGACCATTCAACACCCAATATATGGTCAGTGTACAATTGAACGTGTAAAAGGAAAGGCAACGGGCGATGTCACAGTTTATACAGAAGATGGTACAAAGGGGCATGAGGAACTGTTAGCGAAGCTTTTGTATGGCTATTCACGCGCATCATTCGAAGCTATTTTTTCATTTTCCATTCATGAACTACAAGGCATCGAAAAAATGTCGGAGGATGAACTGACGCATTTATTGCTCGCATCGGGAACGACCGGTATTCACCAACTATCTGCACTTGAAAAGAAATTAGACAAAGATGCTGGCGAACTTTTTAAAAAATCTGGGAAGCTACCACTTATTAATCAAAAGATTGAACATTTAAAGCAGCTTGAAAAGACGATTAAAAAAGAACAGGCGACCATTCAGACCTTTGAAGCTAAGTCGCTCAAATTACAGCATCTCGAACACCAGTTAAAGGAATTATACAACCAGCAAAAAACATTGCAACATGAATGGCAACAACTTACTATCATGAAACAAGCGCTGCCACTTATTGAACAGCAAGATAAGCTACAGCAGTCACTGAATAGCAATGCACCTGTTCAATTCCCTCCAGAAGGGATTAGACGCTATGAACAGTTAAAAGATCGATTAACGCATGAAACGTTGCAACTGACGCAACTAGAGGACCAATATCAAGTTCTACAAAGTAAGCTACAATTGACTGCGGATGAACAGACCATTGAAGAAATGACAAGGCTGATGCATAAAGAAGCAACGTGGAATCAGCTTGTTGTTAAAGAACAGAACTTAAAGGACGAGCTATTTGTCTTACAGCAAGACATCGAAGCCCAGTTTCGTTTATTAGGTGTGCAAGAAAATGAAGCGCAAGCAATACTTCTTGAGGGAACTGTATCTTTACAACAAGAGGAACAATTTCAACGACACTTGACCGTATTAAGTACAACAGAAGAAGAGTTAAAGTTTTATTTAAAATCATTGGAGCAAATACATGAGGAATTAGATAGCATTACTAGACAGAAAAAGCAGCTTCAACAGGAGGCATTAACTGCTGAGGAAGAACATATTTTAGCACAGTGGCCCCAGAAAAAAAGGCGCTTGGAACAATTACGACATGTTCCGTTACAACGCTCGAAACCGAAGCAACCGATACTTTTTATCTATCTCGTGTTAGCTTTAAGTATTGTGGCAGTTGTTTATGGTGTTGTTGAAAAGAATTGGGCGGTCATTGTGATTGGAGCCATCTTAGGGTTATTATTCTTATTGTTTTTAAAACATGTTAAACAAGTGGAAGAAGAGCCGCTGGAGCGTAATAGCCACTTATTAAAAGAACTAGAGCAAGAAGAACACTTAGTTCAACAGTTGCTTGCGAAAAAACAGCGTCTTGAAGATCGGTGGATAGTAGCTAATGAACAACAGCGCGACAAAGAACGCCAATATGCACAGCTCGAACATAAAATTCAACAAGCTGAACAAACAAGCGCTGAAGCAAATCAAATGCTGGAAAACTTTTTGCGGCGTTTTCGTTTAGAAGGAAATGTGCCAAGGACTTTATTGCCGGAGTTGTTTATGCGCATTCGCACTGTACAGGAAATGGACGTAAAGCAAAGGAGCACATTCAAGCTTTTGCATGCGATACAAAATGAAAAAAACGAGCTTTATGAAGCGATACAGCAAGTTTTAAAAAATGAATATAGTGAGCAGGAAATTTTTATGCATCTGCGTGCAAGCTATTTAGCGATTCAGCAGGCACAACAACAAATGTTGCAAACAACAGAACAAGTTGCCCAGCTACTATCAAAAAAGCAAGAGGTACAATCACTTTTGCAAAACTATGAATCACAAATCGCACAGTTATTTACTAGCGCAAATGTCAATTCAGAACACGCTTTTTATGAGATGTTTGAGCACTTTCAGCAGCAACAAAAACTACAGGCACAATTACAAACAATTCAAAATCAGTTGGCTTCTTTAGAAATACAGCAGCAAGAGCGTTTGCTAAATGGGGCACAACTTTACGAAAAAATACACGCATTAGAGGAAGAGCGTAATGCCCTTCAAGTAACAATTGATCAATGTCTAGAAGAACGAGCTACATTGCAGATTGAAAAAGAACAATTGCTCAATGATGAAAAATATGGACTATTGCTGCAACAATTTGAGCAAGAAAAAGCACTATTGCAACAACTGATAGAACAATGGGCTAGTAAAAAAATGTTGGCAACCGCAATTCATGAAACATTATTCCGCCTACGTGAGGAGAAATTGCCACATGTCCTTACGCAAGTAAATGCTATTTTCCACTCCTTAACAGCTGGTCGTTACGATAAGCTCTTTATTCATGAAGAAGGCTATTTCGAAGCACAAGCTGTTTCTGGATTACGCTATCATGTGGCAGAATTATCACAAGCCACAAAGGAGCAAGCTTATATTTCTCTGCGAATGGCACTTGCGAAAACCCTTGCAACTTCAGCACCATTCCCGTTTATTATGGATGATCCTTTTGTCCATTTTGATCGAAACCGTACAAACAAAATGGTACAATTGATGAAAGAAGTAGGATATGAACGTCAAATTTTATATTTTACTTGCCATGAAGGGATGCTCGAACTTTGGCAAAAAGAACAAATTGTCGATCTAGGAGCACTAGCAAATGAAAGGGGAGTGACGTCCACATGAAAGGTATTACGACGCTCCAAGTAGGAGAATCAGTTGATCAATTTTTATTAATTAAACAGTCGACAAAAGGGGTTACCACTGTAGGTAAGCCATTTATGTCACTATTACTACAAGATAAAAGTGGAGATATTGAGGCGAAACTATGGGACACAAACGAAGAGCATGAAAAAATGTATCATGCAGAGGCGATTGTCCATGTAGGTGGAGAAATTCACGACTATCGCGGGAAAAATCAATTACGTATTAAAACGATTCGTGTGGCAAAACCAGAGGAGGGAATTGCAGTAAATGATTTAGTTCCTTCTGCAGCTACTCCAAAAGAACAGCTTTACGAAGAATTAACGCAATTTTTCTTCGATATTAAAAATCCGAATATTTCTCGTATTACACGTGCAGCTATTAAAAAGCACCAGGATGCTATTTTAGTATATCCAGCAGCAACAAAAAACCATCATGATTATGCTTCTGGCTTGCTGGATCATATGGTATCGATGCTGAGACTAGGAAGAGCAATTGCTGATTTGTATCCAACGTTAAATCGTGATTTGTTATACGCGGGCATTATTTTACACGATATAGGTAAAGTTGTTGAATTATCTGGACCTGTGGCAACAATGTACACAGTGGAAGGGAATTTACTTGGTCATATTACCATTATGGTCAATGAAATAGCTAAAATTGCAAGTGAGCTTGGAATCGAAGGCGAAGAAGTGATGCTTTTACAACATTTAGTACTTTCACATCACGGGAAAGAAGAATGGGGCAGTCCGAAAAAACCGATGATTCAAGAAGCGGAAATCTTACATTATATTGATAATATTGATGCAAAAATGAATATGCTTACGCGAGCATTGGGTAAAACGGCTCCTGGAGAATTTACAGAGCGACTATTCCCACTCGATAATCGTTCGTTTTACAAGCCAAGTATTTAGTAAACAAAAAGGAAATAAAAAGGGTTACGCTTTATCAGCGTAACCCTTTTTTCTATCGACAAGCCACGATTATTTAGATTCTTTATCTGTAGATTCGTCTTTGCTTTTTTCTTCAGCTTTTTTAGCTGCTTCTTCAGCCGCTTTTGCTTGTTCTTCAGATGTTGTTGTAAATGATTGTAATGCATCTTTTAATTCTTTATCAGAAGTTTTAAAGTCTGCATCTTTTGCCATTTTTGCAACAATGTCTTTTAGCAATGTTTGAGCTTCACCAGATTGTGTTAATTTGTTAATCATTGTTGTACGAATTTTATCTTCTTCGTCTTTAAATGAGCCAACACCTTTTACATCGCGCTTTTCCGTAATTTCAATTACGTGATAGCCGTAGCTTGATTTAACTGGTTCACTTAATGTATTTAATGGAAGTGCATAAGCAGCGTCGTTGAACTCATCTACCATAGAGCCAACAGTAAACCAACCTAGCTCGCCGCCTTTTGCTGCAGAACCAGTATCAGTTGAGTATTCTTTTGCAACATCAGCAAAAGATGCCCCACCTTTAATTTTCTCAATAGCTTCTTTCGCAGTTTTTTCATCTGCTACAAGAATATGACGACCATTTAATTCTGTTTTCATTTGTTCATAATATTTTTTTACGTCTTCTTCTTTAATTGCTTTGTCTTTTAAAGCTTTTTCTTGAAGCAGTTGTACACGTAAAGAATCTTTAAAGCCTTGTTCCGTTAAGCCGTTCTCAGCAAGCGCTTGTGCAAAGCTATCACCAAATTGTGATTTCGTTGCGTCGTATTGTTCTTTAATTTCTTTATCAGTCACTTCATATTTGTCGGCTAATACTTTTTCTGTCACCATCTGTTGTAATACATAAGAGCCTGTTAAAGTCTTTGCTTTGTCGTTAAAATCAGATACTGAAATATCGCCTACTTTAGATGTAACTAACGCTTTATCAGCTCCACTACAAGCACCAAGAGCTAAAATTGAGGCTGCTAATGTTAAAGATAATACAGTCTTTTTCATATGGATATTCTCTCCTTACTTTCGTTTCGTCCATTTTTTACTATAACATAAACGTTTTAAAAACAAAATGGTTCCCCCTTGAGTATAGCCTAAATTTCAAATTTCAAAGCGCATAGGATATAGAAAAGAAAGGGGGTGAAGTTATGAGCAACGGAGGATACGGTGGTGGCGGTGGCTACGGCTCAGGCTTTGCTTTATTAGTTGTGTTATTTATTTTATTAATTATTGTTGGTGCAGCGTTCCTATACTAATTAATAAAAAGCCGAAAAGCTAAGGATATGTTTTTCCTTAGCTTTTCTTAGCAATATCTAGGCATTCGCACCGCACGCTTGGGTCGAGGCCAAAAGAATTTTGGCGTCACTTAAAACCAATAGCTGTTTCAATGTTTTAAAAATAAAGACCCGCGTGCGGACGGGCGCGGATGCGGCTTCATTAGACTGCAAATAAAATTTCAACATAAAATGATACAAGTAAAATTGTAATAAGTATATTGATAGTTCGGAATATCTTTGGTTGGTTTTCTTCGGGAATTTCACGTCGCATGCACAATGCGTATGTCATGCGGTTAATTTGAAATAAATAGAATACCGAGAATAGAACTACAATCATTAATAGCAAGTCTATTCCTCCCCTCTTTCAGTATTATTAGCATATCAAAAAACTTCAATAAAACACAAGTACAAGCAAATCAATGAATCGTAGGTGGTACTAAAATTTCATAGCCCTTCGGTGTTTCTTCGATTTGGGCATCTTTAGGTGAATTTAATAAATATTTCACGTAAAGAATATCAATTAAACATAAACTGCAATGATACGCTAAAAGTAATGTTCCGTAATGTGTATAGGCAGGTAATAGCCATGTACCGATAACGATACTTGTATTTAACACAATAAAGGGTGCAAGCAATGCAAAAATATATCTAGTTTTTGATAAGGGCTCTCGAATACGCATGTGTAGTACAGGAATAACATAAAATTGGGTACGGATCCGTAATTTGAGATGCTGGCGTAAGTCAAATAATGCGAGAAAGTGAATATATTTATGGATAGGGTAAAGAGCAAGTACAGCAACCACGAATAGCCAGAATAAATGGTCAGTATAGTACTCATCATTGAATAAATTAAATGTCACATAGGACACTGAAAAGACAGATAGAAAGACGATTACAGCCATCATGATGATACGTGTGGTGCCATAATGATGTTCGAGGTTTAAAATTTTCCAGCAATGCATGTTTAATATCAACTCCATAATAGGGAAGGGTCCTATTTAATGTAAATTGATTTCTAACAGAATGCAAGAGAAAGGAGGTATTTCAGAAATGTTTCTGAAACGCCTCCTTTTTAACATACATTTATCCTTTTACAGTTGAACGTTCTTCTAACGTGTCAAAGGAATCACGGAAGTGTTGAAATGAGCGTTCAAAAATATCGATAAAGTCTTCACCATAAATATTACGAATAACAGCCATCACATCTAAAAATTCCGGGAAGCGACCATATAAGTCTTTTAACGCTAACGAGCCCTCAAGTACAGAATGATATGTGTTATGATAATTGCTATTCATTTCAATAATAAGGTCTGTCCCTGTTTCAGTGAGCTCTACATAAGTATTACGTTTGTCATCATCACGTTTCGAAAACTTTAGTAATCCACGTTCTTCTAGTTTTTTAGAGAAGTTAAAAGCGGTTGAAACGTGCATTACGCCAAATTTTGCTACATCTGAAATGGAAGCCCCTTTTAAATGATAGGAAATCCACAGTATATGGTGCTCGTTAATGTTTAGATCATAAGGTTTAATCCACTGTTGCCAATCTTTTTCAACTGCTTTCCATAAGGCCTTTGATAACTGTGCAATTCTTTGACTGTAAAGCATCGCTTCTTTTTGCGTGTATAATTCCTCTGACAAAGCCATCACCTGCTGCTTTCTTTAACGTTTTAAAATTATTATAGCAATAAAGAAAAAAAGTTTAAAGTTAGAAAAATTAAAAAATTGAAAAGTGGTTAAAAAATAATATTTTGATGATTATTTTTGGTAAAAAAACGTGATTTTATTTCGGTTTATGAAACTTTATGCCTGTACTTTTTCTTGTGGTTTTTTCTTTTTGTCAGTAAATTGTGCAATGTTTTTCTCGATTTCGTTAATTGAATTCTGTAATGCTTCTATTTCTTGTTGTAAATTATTCTTTGTCGGTTCGATTTCTTGTGAGAAAGTAGTAATCGACTGTTTTAGATCATTTATTATTTGTGGTATATTATTTTTCGCTTCATTTGTTAATGTGCTAACGGATTGTTTCACGTTGTTAACTTGATATTTTACATCTTGAAGCTTTTCTTTTGCACTATCTGTGTTGGACAATAAAGTAGTGCGTAATTGTTGGCCTGATTGAGGTGTTGAAAAAAGGACCGCAATTGCCCCACCAATAATGCCTGTTGTTAATCCAAGTAAAAATGGTCTTGCTTTCATAATTAAGTACCCTCATTTCTATATTTGTTATCTTTCCCTCTATTAAACCATGAAATCTATAGAATCAAAAAGAAAAAAGAAGCTAAACGAGTGATTTTGCTTCACAGTTTAGCTTCTTCCCTTATATTTAGCCTTAAAACGTCTTACGTTCGGACCTGTCTTCATTGTTCGTTTAAAAAGTGTAGCAACAAGAACTATCTGCTGCTGTTATAGAGCTTGTGAAATTGCCGTGTTGAATTTAGAGCGTTTCACTAATTTTGCAACGATTGGATAGATAATCACAAAGGCTACAACGTTAAATGCAACAGCTGGTATGACAACACCAACAAATAACATTGTGAATGTTGCGCCAACGTTTGCGTTAAACACAAAGAGGGCAACGGATAAAAAGACTGTACCTGATAAAATGGTACCTAACCCAACTAAAATAGCTGATACAGCAAAATGACTCACGACTTTTTTCAGCACGACCAGTATTGCTAAAAACGCAAATCCAGTAACTGCTTTATCAATAATATTTGGGATAAAGCCTGCTGGGAAAGTTGTAAACAAACCGGATAGTACCCCTGTTGACAAGGAAAGTAAAAACGTTTCTTTTATTGTAGGGAACAATAAAATACCGATAAACATCATTGTTAACATGAAGTCAGGTTTCATGCCATTAACCATACCTGGTGTGACCACATAAAGGGCAGCACCGACACCAACTAAGAGTGCCATTAACACTAAATTTTTTGTATTCATTTCTAATCTCTCCTCAACTATGCTAATCTAGTTGTTTCCTAACGTGTCCTCTTGACCGTTAGCGAAACTTATTAGTGATTGTACGCTAAAATTGTTCGTTTGACAATAGCGTTCCATGTCCAATTGTAACCAGCATTCATGTATGCAAATTGTTTGCGTGCCTGGCACCAAAGAATGCACTAAAGATTCGCTTTAATGTTGTCGGCTACTTCTGTCAATTGCTCTGGCGTATATTTTTGTGTTTGCCAAATTAAGCCTAAGCCTTCTTTTTCGTCATAACGCGGAATAAAATGTAAGTGGTAGTGGAAAACAGTTTGTCCAGCTGCTGCACCATTGTTATTAATAGTATTCATGCCAATTGGGTTAAATGCTGCTTTAATGGCATTGGCTAGCTTAGGTGCGACCGCATATAAATTACGCGCTACATCTTCAGGCATTTCAAATAGGTCTTGGCAGTGCTGTTTAGGTATTAATAAAGTATGACCTTTTGCAACAGGTGCAATGTCCGTGAATGCATAGACATGTTCATCTTCATATACTTTTGTGCTTGGAATTGTTCCATCAATGATTTTGCAAAATAGGCAATCGCTCATTCGTAAAATCCCCCTTATTTAATATGTAAGTTTATTCTATCATACTCATAACTGAATCATTTGCTAATTTTTGATAAAATAATAACTAGAAGAGGAGTGAGGGTATGTCGGTATTAGAAGTGCAACATGTGACAGGTGGTTATACGAAAAAGCCTGTGATTAGAGATTTGTCATTTACAATAGGTAAAGGAGAACTTGTCGGGCTAATAGGTTTAAATGGTGCAGGTAAAAGTACGACCATTAAACATATCATAGGTACAATGCTCCCAAAGGAAGGCGACATTCGTCTAAATGGCGTAACGTTAAAAGAAAACACGGACAAGTATCGAACAGCATTTTCATATATTCCTGAAACACCAGTTTTATATGATGAGTTAACATTGCGTGAACATTTGGCATTAACCGCGATGGCCTATGGTTTAGATGAGGCTACACTCGCGGCCCGTTCTGAACTATTGTTAAAAGAATTTCGAATGGAAAAGCGTTTAAACTGGTTTCCATCGCATTTCTCTAAAGGGATGCGACAAAAAGTAATGATTATGTGTGCGTTTTTAGTTAATCCAAGCCTCTATATTATAGATGAGCCGTTTGTTGGGCTCGACCCGCTTGGTATTCAATCATTGCTAGATCAAATGGATACAAAGAAAAAAGAGGGGGCATCGATTTTAATGTCCACGCACATTTTATCGACGGCCGAAAAACATTGTGACCGCATTATCTTATTGCATGAAGGAAGAGTGCGAGCGCAAGGAACGATGGCTGATTTACGTAAAGCATTTGCAATGCCTCATGCAACGTTAGATGACCTCTATATTGCTATGACGAAGGAGCGGGACCATGAAGAACATGCGTGATGTATGGTCCTCGCGCTTCATGCACTATATCAGTGAAGTACAAAAATATATGCAGTTTATTTTCACTGGACATATAGCGATTGTACTTGTATTTCTTGTTGGCGCTGGGGGCTATCAATATAGTGAATGGTTGAAAATCGTTGAAACAGATTTTCCGGCGGAAGGGCTCATTGCTTTAATAATCGGTATACTATTAGCATTTAGCCGCCCAACAACATTATTGCGCGAGCCTGACCAAGTATATTTATTGCCATTAGAATCAAAAATGTCACAGTATTTTAAAAAGGCGCTAGCGTGGACATTTTGGTCACAAGTTTGGATTGTGGCAATTGTTTATATCATTAGTATTCCGTTAATAAAAGCTGTCACAGAATTAACAACCTTTAATATTTGGTCAATATTTTTCATTGTCATCGCCTTGAAATTTGTAAGTGTGCAGGGAGAATTTAGTTATCGTTATAGTGAACGTGGTCACTACATATGGGTCGATCGATTAGTACGCGCTATCGTATGTGGTGTAACCGTCTATATGGGGCTTCAAATGCAGCTTCTTTTAGCACTCCTTGTGGCGGTCATCGGATATGTCTATGTATGGGTGTTTCGTAAAAAATGTGCGAATGAGCCTGTACCATATGAACATTTTGTAAAACTAGAACAAAATCGCATGATGAGTTTCTACCGTTTTGCAAATTATTTCACAGATGTACCCCATCTGCATGGAAGTATTCGACGGAGAGCGTGGCTTGACTGGTTTTACAATTTTATTCCCTACCAAAAGGGCAATGCTCAAAAGTATTTAGTGTTCCGTACGTTTATTCGTACAGACGATCATTTTTATTTATGGCTTCGCTTAACGGTTATCTCAGCCGTAATTGCAGCCTTTGTCAATATCCCAGTGGTAACATGGATTGTGGCGGGTGCACTTAGCTTTGCGACGACGGTTCAGCTAAAGCAAGCTTTAATAGCTAGCGGAGAATTCCGTATGGACATGCTGTATCCATTGCCAGAAAATGCACGTAAAGTTGCCGTTCAGCAACTAGTGCGCCTGACTATGATTGCCCAAGCTGTCATTGTTGGTCTTTGTGGCGTGACACAGCCGATGTTTTATGTGACACCAATCATTATCTTTGTAATAAGTGATTTGACTGCCAAGATGTCTAAGTCTTAAAAAAGGATGTTTGTTTGTGGCAATGTTAAAAAGCTCATTTTCCTATTTTTCGTAGGTAAAATGAGCTTTTTGTTTATTTTACATATTGATATTCGAGCGCAGCGTTTAACATAACTTTTGCTGCGACAAGCATACCTTTTTCATCAATATCAAATTTTGGATGATGATGTGGTGCATATTCAGTAGGAGCCGCTCCTGTGAAGAAAAATGTCCCTGGCTTTTCCTCTAAGTAGTAAGCGAAATCTTCACCGCCCATTGTAGCTGGTATTTCAACAACATCGCAAATATCTTGTGAGATATCTCGAACAAAATATGTTTCTTTTTCATGATTGACAATTGCTGGATAGCCTCGACGGTAATCAAGTTCTATCGTGCAATCTTGAGCAATTTCAGTGCCATGTACAACCCGTTTAAATTCACGTTCCATCGTTTCACGTACCTCTTTGTCAAAAGTACGGATTGTTCCATTTAAATAGGCTGTATCTGCAATAATGTTATCAGCATTCGAAGCAACGAATGAGCCAACTGTAAGAACTGCTGACTCAGTTGGCGCTACACGGCGTGCCACAAGTTGTTGCAAGTTCATAACAAGTTGGGAGCCAATCACAATAGCGTCTTTTGTTTGATGAGGGTGTGCGCCATGGCCACCTTTACCTTGAATTTTCAGTTCAAAACTATCAACTGCCGCCATTAATGGACCAACCCGGTAGCCAATCATACCTGTTGGATGATTGGATGATAGGTGTGTTCCAAATATAGCATCAACCCCGTTCAGTGCACCTGCTTGTACCATACCGATAGCACCACCTGGATCGGCTTCTTCAGCATGTTGATGAATCAGCACATATTCTCCTGCTAAGTCATCGCGCATTTCCCATAAAAGTTTTCCTATGATTAATAATGTAGCGGTATGCCCATCATGACCACAAGCATGCATAACACCAGCTACTGTCGATTTGTAAGGGACGTCCTTTTCATCTTGGATAGGAAGTGCATCAAAATCTGCACGTAAGGCAATTCTTTTACCAGGTTTGTTCCCTTTAATGCGCGCGATAAGTCCGTAGCCGCTAACATTTGGTTCAACAGGGACACCAAGCTTTTGATAATATTGAATAATATAATTGGCTGTTTCTTGTTCTTGGAAGCTTAGTTCTGGATGCATATGTAGATGGCGGCGAATCGCCACCATTTCTTCAAAATGAGCATCAATTTTTTCAAGTAATTGTTGATTCATAAATAAGTGCTCCTTTTAAAAATTAAGCCTCTTCTTCTTCTTGAGGGGCAACGCTATATGTTGAAACATAGGAAGCGGCAGAAAAAATATTTTGTTGTCGCACGCCAGTCGGCTCTTCACGTTGGGCATGAGCTGTTTTATAGGCTTGTGAGCTTTTCCATGCTTCAAATGAGTGTGGTCCATTCCATTGTGTCATGACAATATACGTGTCACCATTCAATGGACGTAGTAGTCGGAACGCCACAAAACCAGGCTCGTCCTCAATTGCACGTGCGCGATTTAAAAAACGATGTTCAAATACAGGACGACCTTCATCAGTAACGGGAATATTGTTGAAGACAAAGAAGCCGCGTTCTTCTAATTCGTTTACAGAATCCAATACTTCGAATTTACGTGGGGTTGCAAAAACAGATTTTCCTTCCGTTTCATGTATAAGCACAGAATTTCCTTCTCCATGCAATAAAATCATATGCTCATCAGGGTACTTATTTTTCACCTGTTCCATAAATTCTCCTGTGCCAGAAGTTAAATAAATATACATTATTTTGCCCTCCTTATGAATAGCTAAAATTGCGTGATTAACTCCATTTAAGTGCAAGTCGAACGCTTTGTCAAAAAAGAAGGCGCGTAGAAAGAACAATTTTATGACATTTCATGAGGAAAACTATACAATAGCAGAGGAAGCGTTTACTATTGAAAACGGATATCAATAATAATGGAATAAACAAGTGATTTTTTAAGATTTGAATTTCATCGAGGGGAAGGAAATAATCAATGACAACACTTTTTAATGATACACTTCTACGTGCTGCACGAGGAGAAAGGACTGAACATACACCAGTCTGGTATATGCGACAGGCAGGTCGTTCTCAGCCAGAATATCGTGCAATTAAAGAAAAATATTCATTAGAGGAAATTACACATCAACCTGAGCTTTGTGCGTATGTAACACGTTTACCGGTAGAAAACTACAATGTGGACGCTGCAATTTTATATAAAGATATCGTAACGCCACTACCAGGTATCGGGATAGATGTAAAAATTAAAGCGGGTGTAGGCCCAGTTATTTCTAATCCAATTCGCTCAGTAGCAGATGTAGAAAAATTAGGTGAGTTCAATGCAAAGGAACATACACCTTTCGTATTAGAGACAATAAAATTACTAACAGAAGAACAGCTTAATGTACCATTAATTGGATTTGCAGGAGCGCCATTTACATTAGCGAGCTATATGATTGAAGGTGGACCTTCTAAAAACTATAATAAAACAAAATCATTTATGGTTTCAGAACCACAAGCATGGTTTGCGTTAATGGATAAATTAGCAGATATGATTATTGCGGACGTTTCTGCACAAGTAGAAGCAGGTGCTAAAGCGATTCAAGTATTTGACTCATGGGTAGGTGCTTTAAGTGTTGAAGATTATCGTGTCTTTATTAAACCAGTTATGACACGTATTTTCGGCGAGTTAAAAAAAGAAAATGTACCACTTATTCAATTCGGTGTAGGTGCAAGCCATTTAGTAAAAGAGTGGAATGATTTACCAATCGACGTAGTAGGCTTAGATTGGCGCTTACCGATTAAAGAAGCGCGTGCAAAAGGTATAACAAAACCAGTACAAGGAAACTTAGATCCTTCATTATTACTTGCTGATTGGTCAGTAATTGAAAAACGTACAAAAGATATTATCGATCAAGGCTTAGAGGTGCCAGGTCATATCTTTAATTTAGGCCATGGAGTATTCCCAGAGGTTGATCCAGCCGTATTAAAACGTTTAACAACACTAATTCATGAATATAGTGCCCAACAAATTCAAGCACGTTCATAAATATCAACAGTGAAAAAGAGCACATTTTAAATCACACAATTACACTTTATTATGGTGTAGTTGGTGCTAGCGTATAGAAATCAGACAAAAAATATAGTTTAACTATTATTTAGAGGTGAAAAGGACTATGAAAAAAGTTAAAGGTTTATTAGTGATGGCATATGGTACACCCTATAAAGAAGAAGATATTGAACCGTACTACACACATATTCGTCATGGACGTAAACCGTCTGACGAGCATTTAGAAGATTTACGCAGTCGCTATGAGGCAATTGGTGGTTTATCACCACTGGCTGCTGCAACAGAAGCACAGGCTGAAGCTTTGTGTGCACGTTTAAATGAAGTGCAAGATGAAGTAGAATACAAGTTATTTATTGGTTTAAAGCATATTCATCCGTTTATTGAGGATGCAGTGGAGGAAATGGTCGCTGCGGGCATTAAAGAAGCCGTATCAATCGTCTTAGCACCACATTTTTCAACATTCTCTATTAAATCATACAATGGCCGCGCAGCGGAAACAGCAGGTGACCGCCTAACAATTACGTCTGTTGAGTCTTGGTATGATGAGCCTAAGTTTATTGAATATTGGAAGGGGAAAGTGAACGAAACATTCGATGCTATGTCTGCTGAAGAACGCGAGAAGGCTTGCTTAATCGTATCAGCGCATTCACTTCCAGTAAAAATTAAAGAACTAGGCGATCCTTACGAAGACCAATTAATTGAAACAGCTCGCCTAATTCAAGAAGCGACGGGTGTGAAAAATGTAGAAGTCGGCTGGCAATCAGCAGGACAAACACCAGAGCCATGGTTTGGTCCAGATGTGCAAGATTTAACACGTGATCTTTATGAGCAAAAGGGGTACCGTTCATTTGTTTACACACCAGTAGGATTTGTAACAGAACATTTAGAGGTACTTTATGATAACGATTATGAATGTAAAGTGGTTTGCGATGAGTTAGGTGCTAACTATTATCGTCCTGCAATGCCAAATACACATCCATTGTTTATTGATGCGATGGTAGATGCCATTCATAAAAAATTAAGCTAAGCGAAAAGAAAGTGATGATGTTGGTGACTCAAAAAAGACGAAAGGTAGTTGTTGTTGGCGGTGGTATTACAGGCCTTACAGCTGCGTTCTATATGCAAAAACAAGCGCGTACAAAAGAATTGCCGGTAGATATCGTACTTGTCGAGTCGTCATTACGTCTTGGCGGAAAAATCCAAACGCTTAGAAAAGACGGCTTTATTATCGAGCGTGGACCAGAATCCTTTTTCGATCGTGAAAATCATGTACAAGCACTGGCAAAAGAGCTTAGTATTGAACATAAGATGATTACCGGAGATTCAGGACCGACTTATGTAGCTGTAGGAAGTAAATTGTACCCTATTCCGAGCAGTCTGATGTCAGGAGCAACGCCACATATCTCGTCATTCATTACATCTGGTTTGTTTTCACTTAGTGGGAAAATTCGTGCAGCGGGAGATTTTATTCTCCCTCGTTCTGCACGGGATGACGACCAGCCATTAGGGGAGTTTTTTCGAAGAAGATTTGGCGCAGAGGTTGTAGAAAACCTAGTGGAACCTTTACTTGCAGGAACATTTGCAGGGGATATTGAACAGCTAAGTATGCGCTCTATTTTTCCACAGCTTTACGAATTGGAGCAAAAATATCGTAGTTTACTTTTCGGGATGAAGAAATCAGGAACAAATTTTCTAAGTTTCAATCAGATAACGAAGGATAAAGGGATTTTTCAAACCTTTGAAAATGGGCTTGAGACACTTATCGAAAAGTTAGAAGAATCTCTACTTCCAGGGACAGTCATGAAAGGTGCGAAAGTAGAACAAATTGATCATGGTAAAGATGGTGCTGTGCAAGTCGTACTAAACAATTTTTCACATATAACAGCAGATGCAATTATTATCGCAACACCATTTAATGTTGCACAAAAGATGTTTAATAAGCATCAGCTTTTGACAGAGTTAAATACGATGAAAGCCGCAACTATTGCTACAGTGACGATGGCATTTAAAAAAGAGCAACTTGGAGACTTAGATGCACTTTCGTTTTTTGTCTCTAGAAATAGTGATTTTTCAATAACATCTTGTACGTGGATTAATCGAAAATGGCCGAATACTACCCCTGAAGGCTATGTATTATTACGTAGTTATATTGGTCGTGTCGGTGATGAAACAATAGTTGCCTTATCTGATTCAGAGATTGAAAAGACAGTATTACAAGATTTAAAGAATACAATAGGGCTAGACGGTGAACCCGTGACAACCGTTGTCTCTCGTTGGAAAAACGCTATGCCACAATATACTGTTGGACATGAAGCGAAAATTGCTCGTGTAAAGGAAGAACTTTATCAACACTTTCCAACAGTAAAACTTGCAGGTAGCTCTTTTGAGGGGATTTCAATTCCAGAGTGTGTAGAGCAAGGCTGTAAAGTGGCAAATGAAGTTTTAAGTGATATGTTTAAACAGTAAAGAGTAGTGCAAATTTACATTTGTACTACTTTTTTTGATAGGTTTTTAAGTATTTGTTTAAGTAATGATAGTAGCAATCATTGAAAGCACTTTTTTGTTCTTCACAGTGTTGGATTACTTAAATGTTGAAATAAAGAAAGGGCGCTTTAAAATTAGCATGGCAATTTTAAGGCGCCAAATAATTAGTGTTTATTGAAAAGAAACTGCAATGTTAATCAGGATGGGAGCACAATGGATTAGTAGATTTCCATCTTTCTTAAAAGTAATAGGAGTTGTTGAACATAGAATAGACTATGTCTAGCGATTAAGAAATTCTGTGGCATGACCAAACAATACCACCGGAGTTAGCGCCCCCTAAGGTCAATGCAATGCTTAAGCCATTTGCATCATAAAATAAATCAATCAAATCGCCTGCATTCAAATTGACTTCTCCTGCTAATGTTACAGTACCATTACCGAGAACTGCTCTAATAGTTAATAGGGTAACAGCTAAATTTAATACTGGGAATAAACCGTTTATTAAATTAGTTGTAGTATTTCTACGAATTGTAAATGAGGGGTTAACACCTGCACCAATGCCAAGACTGATGGCAGCTACTGTTGAGTAGTTGATAGTTGCTTCAAAGCAATATCTTCCAGTTGTTGGGACTGTGAATATACCAGTTGTTGGGTTAAATGCTGGTGTTGTGAAATAAGGTGAAGCTACACTCCAGTTAGTTAAAGTAGTAGAGTTACTAACCGCTAGAGTATTTAAAAATGCAGAGAAGCCTTCTGTAAAAGCTGGCCCAGTAGGTCCTGTTGGCCCTGTTGCACCAGTAGGTCCCGTCGGTCCGATAGCACCTGTCGCGCCGGTTGCACCAGTAGGTCCTGTTGGTCCAATAGCACCTGTCGCGCCGGTTGCACCAGTAGGTCCTGTTGGTCCAATAGCGCCGGTAGCGCCAGTGATACCCGTCGCACCAGTAGGACCGGTAGCTCCACGGTCTCCTTCTTCACCAGTAGGTCCCGTCGGTCCACGAGCCCCAGTGATGCCCGTCGCGCCCGTAGGTCCTGTTGGTCCGATAGCGCCAGTGATGCCAGTGGCCCCAGTAGGTCCGGTAGCGCCCGTTATGCCCGTCGCACCAGTAGGTCCGATTGGCCCAATATCGCCTGTAGCGCCCGTAGGTCCGGTCGGCCCGATATCGCCGGTAGTGCCCGTTATGCCCGTCGCACCCGTAGGTCCGGTCGGCCCGATGTCGCCTGTAGCGCCCGTTATGCCCATCGCTCCCGTAGGTCCGGTCGGCCCGATATCGCCGGTAGTGCCCGTTATGCCCGTCGCACCCGTAGGTCCGGTCGGCCCGATGTCGCCTGTAGCGCCCGTGATGCCCATCGCGCCCGTAGGTCCGATTGGCCCAATATCGCCTGTAGCACCCGTGATGCCCGTCGC
>NZ_SZPT01000011.1:0-91417 GCF_005217585.1 Lysinibacillus sphaericus | reverse complement strand
GCTCGACTTGCATGTATTAGGCACGCCGCCAGCGTTCGTCCTGAGCCAGGATCAAACTCTCCATAAAAGAAATTTGATTAGCTCAAATTGTTTTGCTGGCATCAATTTTGATGTCCAAAATTTTGTTTCGTTCACTAACTAAGTTAGCTAGTAAAAAACTATATTGATTACGTTTTGCTTGTTCAGTTTTCAAGGTTCATTTTGTTAGTTACTAGTAAGTAACTTTTTATAATTTAACATACATTCAATATGATGTCAACTATTATTTTCTTACAGTGTGTTGTTCACATGTTTCGTAACAACGTGTTTAAATATAACATCTCGTAACATAGTTTGCAAGTGTTTAATTGAAATAAAACTATTCAGTCAATAATAACTAGTAGTTTCTTCTATAGTATATTAAGTGTCAGGCACTCAAACAATTTCGAATAAAAAGCTCCTCTTCGTTTTCACAAAGAGGAGCTTTTTCGTCTTTACATTATCGAACCCAGATAAAGTATGCAAGGAAGACAAAGAACAATCCGTACATCATTGGGTGAATTTCTTTTTTACGACCTGCTAAAAGCATTGTTACAGGATAGAATACGAAACCAATTGCAATCCCTGTTGCAATTGAATAACCAAGTGGCATCATTAATACTGTGAAGAACGCTGGAACTGCAATTTCGAATTTATCCCATTCAATTAAACGCAATGATGAAACCATTAACACACCTACGATAACAAGTGCTGGTGCTGTTACCGCTGAAGTAACAACAGCAAGTAATGGCGAGAAGAATAGCGCGATTATGAATAGCACCGCTGTAACAACTGCAGCAAAACCTGAACGAGCACCTGCTGCTACACCTGAAGTTGATTCTACATATGCAGTAGTTGTTGAAGTTCCGAATAAAGAACCAATTGTTGTAGCTAATGCATCCGCCATAAGCGCACGGCTTGCGCGTGGTAATTTATCATCTTTTACTAGACCAGCTTGAGTAGCAACAGCCATTAATGTACCTGCTGTATCGAAAAAGTCAACGAATAAAAATGTTAGTACTACGACTAAAAATTTAACATTTAATAAAGAACCAAAGTCATGGAAAATTGGGTCAAGTGCAACCATAAAAGTTGAATCTACACTTGGAATTGCTGATACAACAGATTCAGGCGGTGTAATGACACCTGTCATCATACCAACGACTGCTGTAATAACCATTCCTAAGAAAATACCGACGCTGCGGAATTTTAAGATAAGAATGACAGAAATAATAATACCAAACACTGCTAAAAGAGTGGAACCTGTAAATGCACCTAATGTTACTAAAGTTGCTGGACTATCTACAACGATACCCGCTCCTTGTAACCCTACGAATGTAATAAATAAACCAATACCAGCTGATACTGCATATTTAAGTTGTGCTGGAATTGCATTAATAACTGTTTCACGAATACCTGTAAGTGAAAGGATAATAAAAATAATCCCTGAGAAAAACACACCTGTTAACCCAGTTTGCCAAGGAATACCATATGCTCCTACTACAGTGAAAGCAAAGAATGCATTCAATCCCATACCTGGGGCTAATGAGATTGGGAATTTAGCGAAAATACCCATAATCAAAGAACCGACTGCTGCTGCTAATGCTGTTGCTACGAATACAGCACCTTTATCCATTCCTGCATTTTCCAGAATGCCTGGGTTAACTGCTAAAATATAAGCCATGGCAAGGAATGTTGTAATACCACCAATTATTTCGCGGCGATAATTAGTACCTAATTCATCGAACATGAAATATTTTTTCATTTTTTAAAGATCCTCCGTATTGTCGTCTTCAATACCGAAAACAAAAAAGACACGCTGACTACTCTACTAGTCGCATGTCTACGATACATTTCAGCACTCATAATGTGTGAAATAAATTAGTTACTATACATTCGTATAAAACTAAAATCGTAGTCAAGTTATTTACGGTAACTTGGTAGAAACTCACGGGCCTTATCCCCGACATTATACGACGACTTATTTAATTTACAATCGTAATATATCATTTCGTTTTTTAGATTTCAACCCCATTTCCGAACATTTCTTATAAAAAAAATACGAAAGTTCGTATAAAATACGGAATTAATGTTCAGTTTTTGGAAAAAACATAGAAAAATAAAGAAAAAGAACTCTTTTTCTATGAGTTCTTTTTAAAGTGCAAAAAGCATCGCAATACAATTGTTAAAGATATGGAGGGTTATTGAATACACGATATTAAAATTCGATTTGTAGTAAATGACGCCAAAGACGAGCCCAGAGTAAAAGTAAGGTATCACTTGAACAATTTCCGAAAAACTATGTACATGTAAAAGACCAAATAAGAAACTTGAAATTCCAATCGAGAAATAAACCCCTATCTTTGTCTTTAACTTTTTCAGAATGATTCCCCTAAATATTATCTCCTCATTCACCGGTCCTAGCAAAACGACTGGAAACAAAAAGACAAATAGCATTATACCTTGTGCTATCTGCAAAACATGATTGACGCTAGATTGATTTGACGAGTTAGCAAAAGAATCAACTAGCGGATCTATAAACATTACACCTAGATATAGTAACAACAATCCAACAATAAACAATTGAATAAATTTTAAAGGTTTGTTTCGAATATCTTTCAAACCAAGAATTACTAGGCTACGTAATGATATAAAGGCTATGATACAAACCATTCCATGCGCAAGACAAAATAGTAATAAGAAAGTATTTAATTCAGTCTGATTAGCGGGCGAATTAAAAAGCTTTGGCAATACAAGCACCAGTGATATGTAACTAAATAAAATCACGCTATACTTATATTTTCGTAACATTATCTCCATTCCTTTCAATTTTTTCACTACTCATTACTACACAAACAATTATCGTTTTAGACGATTTTATTGTAATAACATGCTATTTAGGATGCAATTCATTTGATCGTAAGCTAATCCATTGAAATTCCTTACATAAATAAGAACCCCCTATAGCCTAAAAGTTAAAGGGGGTTCTGATACTTTTGTGCTTTACTTCCCTACTCGACTCTGTAATGACTGAATCTTTTTTTCTAACTTTTGTTGCCAATCTAACGCTAACGCATCCACCGCTTGAATTTTCTTCATCGCACCTACATCATTGTTTTTATAATAGACTTCGTTGCAATATAAAACAGATATACCTGCAGGATGTCTTTCAATCAATTCAATCGTTGAATTTGCACTGATTGTTCCCTCGATTAGCACACGTGCAAGGTAGCCCGTATACCCCGTTTCAATTAAACGTTTGAGCAATATATCTGCATTTGCATATCTATCAATCGTGCTACACGGAATACGCCCTTGCGTAATTTGAATAACAGCATCTCCAATTTTATAAGTATCTCCTATACAAACATCCGCTTCCAACATGTTCGTTACCGTTAAATTCTCACCGAATGTTGCAGTCGGCAATTTTTTACCTAGTTCTTGCTCCCATTGTATGTAATGCTCTGCAGGATATAAACAAACAGCACGATCAGGCCCACCATGATGTTTTTTATCTGCTACATCATCTCCCTCAAATCCACTCTTTCCCAAATAAACTTCTTGTACTTCTTGTTTTTCAATTCCTGTTATCATTGATCGCCCGTTGCTATAGTTCAATTCTTTCGGCATACCGACAGCTAATGTGTGAATCGTCGCAATACTTTTCTCCATTTTCATCCCCCTCAATTAAAAGCCAACGTATTTCATAAACTTAGTTTACTACATCCAACACTTTTCCAGCAATTTCCCCCTTCTACAATGGTTTATGGTCTATCTTCATGTTACACCCGTCATTCCCACGCAACAAAAAAGCCCTAAACCCCTGTGTTATCAGGGCATTTAGGACTCTTGCTATTAGTGATTATTCCCACTCAATCGTTGCTGGTGGCTTCGATGTGATGTCATACAGCACGCGGTTTACGTGCTTCACTTCGTTGATATAACAATGTTTCCGCGCGGTACTTCAAAATAGTATATTCCATTCAATTCATGTAATTCTTGTCCTCAATTGTAGCAGGTGAACCCCCTATTTACAACGTTATTATTTTGAATAATAGACATGTCGTTTCGATTTCAATGTCGATTTTCTGACGTGTAGCAGGACTATCTTCTATTAGTATAGACAACACTAATTTATCGGAAAATACCGCCCTCCCATGTAGATGTGGCTAGTGGCTATTAGTATAGAGAACACTATTGTCTGTATGTTTAAAGGTAGGGACTACTCCCTTTACTTTCACCTAACATCATTTGACGCTCTCACAACCCCAAGATGACACTCTGACTAATGTTAACCTTTTGTATTCTGACACTCACAGGAACACTCACAGGTGCTTCTGACGTTTCTCAAATTGCTTAGTGACGCTCCATGAATAACGTTTCAATCCTTCATCTCACTACTCAGTAAAATGAGAATTTTACTATTTTACATAAACACAATTATGTATTAAAACTGTAGAATCAGATAACATTTCAATCGCTTCTTCTATATACTCTATAGAAATTTCCAGTTCATTATGGCTGTTTAACTCAACCCATTTCAGTTCACTTATAATACCCACTAATTCTTTGTAGTCTATTTTATCAACCTTACCATTACTGTGTACTATTCTATTTCTTATTTGATGAAAGTGACTAAACTGTTCAAGTTTTTCTTCATTTAGAATCTGCTTTTCAAATTTCTCCTCGAACCATTTAATATAATCTAAGGCATATAAATTCCGTTTTTTCATTTCTTTGAAATCAGGATTAAATTGAAGAACTCTTCGATAGTAATCTGAACATAATTTCTCGAAATAAGAATAACAACTTACTAATCCATTATAGTTTGCTAAACGTGGGTACTCATCTCTATACACAACCCAGTCATCATAATAGAAATCAAAAAATTCGTTTCTTTCTTCTTCATCTTCAATTTTATTACCCATTTCTTCATAATCACTTAATTTCTCATTCCACAAAAGTTGCAATTCATTTAAAAAGTTTTTAATACTTTCAAATTGATGTAAATTAATTGATAATATTGCGTTGGCAAAACCTCTTGATTTTATCATTCACTTCTTTTCCCTTCATTTAAATACACCTTGTAAGGAACACACCAAACCGATATGCCCCTCCTGTTTATGCTAAAAGAAAGTAACGCTCTTGATGCTTGCTTCAACATCTTCTTTCGTGATTCCAATGTATCGTAATGTGATTTTCTGTGAACTGTGATTAAGGATTGTCATTAGTTGCTCTAAGTCCTTTGTTTGCGTATAGAATTGATAGCCGAAAGTTTTACGCATTGTGTGAGTACCAATGTCATGACGACCTATCATATCACCTGCTTTTGTAAGAATACGATATGCCTGTGTGGTTGTAATGTGACTGTCACCTTTGCGACTAGGAAATAAATACACCGCTTCTGTAGGTAACATTTCAATGTACTCAGCAATATCTGCCATTACACTATGTAGATACACTGTACGTTCTTTACTCGTTTTACCTTCACGAATTGCAAAGGACACTTTTCCTTTCACCTGCTCAACCTTCAAGCCTACTAAGTCACCACAACGTAGGTTTTTGCAAACATCATGACGAGATGTATTTTTCTAAAATAGAAGATGTAGATTATCAAAATACAGAAGAACAAAATTTTTGGTTTGCATTTAGAGCACATTGTTTTGAATCTCATCGAAAATATAGATTAAAGAAAAGCTATGCACAACTCTTTAAAAAATATCCCTTTGCTACTCGAAATTTAGAAATAGTAGGTATGTATAAGAATAACGAATTAGACCTTAAAGATGTAGATATAGAGTATAGTAGATTTAAAAGTGCATACGAAAGTAAAAATTTTGGAGATATAGAAAGTTTCGTAAAAGTTCTACCTTTTAAAGTAGGGTTCACTGCTACTACAGCTGTTGCAGTTAATATTGATTTAAACGGTAATGAAACAATAGATATTTATGATTATGATGAAAAATTATTTGTTCCTAGTGTCTACATCTCTATTATTCCCAAAAATGATAGTACATTAGTGATTGTTTCAAGATTTAAAGAAGATAGTTGCTACGAAGGTTTTATGAAGGCATTAGAAAATAACACGGATGATAATTTATTATTCAGCTATCTATCGTTTTGCCTGGCTGAATTTAGTGAAAATATATACTTCTCTCCTCAATTAATTGATAGTATTTCTGAAGCAGAGAAAAATATCATCTCGACTGCCTTCATGGGAATTATAAGTCCCACTCCCGAGCTTCGAATGAAAAATATGTTAAGTACCTTTAGGTTAAATCTATTTAACTATACAATTTAATTTTATAAGGGCTTACCTAAACTATTGTAAGCCCTTTTTACATAACCTATCGTTCTTTTCTATCGTTCACTCCATATGAATTGCTACTTATCTATGACAATAATAGATTTGTTCTATTAAGCTCATTAATTTTTTAAGCAATAAATAGTCAGCTATTCTTCCTACAAAAAGAAAGAACACTTCAACTTAGAATGAAACGATTAATCCTTGTCGTATCGTATAAAGTAACATTAATTATTATAATGAGGTAATTTTATCAAAATGGTAATATACTCAAATTCGTATAAACGTCATCTATAACTTTATCAAGTTCTTTTAAACTACCAACAAGTTTAGATACTTCTTTGTCATTTCGAATAATAGATTGAATTTCGTGATCTTTTTTATAAAATTTAGTCGTGTCAACATTAGGGTTTAATTCTATATATTCTTGCACAAGATTTAAAACACGATTTTCTAAGAGGTATCCACGATTTTTAACCTGATTTTCACTTAATTTTATATTTCTAATATCCTTTTTTATGTCGGTAAACATCTTTTCCATGTACTCTTTATACGGTAACTCGGTACTTTCTAAATTTGATACTTGGTAAGTTCCAAAATCCTTTAAATACATACTTTCTTCATTCTTAGACTTTTTAAAGGTTGCTATTAATTTTGTTTTAAGTTGCTCCTTCACTTCAACAATATCCTTATACCTTAAATCCTTTGGATAATTAATATGATGGATAGAAGATATATCAAATGAATAATCAGTATCATCGTCTTTCAATAAAATAAATGCCTTATCAAATGCAAACCTAACACCTAATTCAAACATTACATTAGGGTTTTTAGAACTTACATCAACAATAACAATATCATCTTCATAAATCCGTTGAATTATGTTTTTTTGGATCAAAGTAACATCTTCAGCTTCACTAACCATACTTACCTTACATTTATAATCATCAATATCCAATAATGCCTCTTCAATAATTTTCCTAACTTCAGCCCAATGCCCCAATGGATAACCTTCCGTATTAGATATTGGCATAATTAAACCTACTTTAAGTGTCTGTACTTCATTCGTTGTAACATTTTCATTAGAAATATCTATTAAATTTGTTCCACTCATAAAAATGCCCCCTTCAAGGAAAGTTTTACCAATATCATAACTATTTAAATTTATTACATCAAGTTAAAAAACACACCACAATATTGCGATGTGTTCATGATCATTAGAAAGGTAGTTGCGCACTAATATCTCGGTAAGATAACTGTTGTGATTCCCCTAATCCAATAACGGACTTTTCCTCTTCCGTTAATAGCTCTGTATGGAAAGTAATCTCACCAAATGCAGATGTGTATTTTGAAAAATAGTCTGTACACCACTGTGGAAGTATGACTTCAAGAGTTTCAATATACTTAGCAAGTAAAAAACTTTTGTTTCTATCAAAAAAACTACCATCTATTTGGCTTGAATTTGCAAGATAATCTTTCTTTATTCGCTTTAATAAAATATCTGCAAAAATTTGCTGTGCTTCATTTGAGGAAACCTCAAGGCAGTCTCTTTTTAATACTCGAATAACATTGCGTCTATACACCATAAAAGGACAAGTCTCATTAATATATTTTAATAACTCTCGTTCTTCAGGTTTCAAGAATCGACTTTCTTTGGCTCGAATCTTTTGTAAAGCGTTTATAGAATAATTAGTTTCATTTAGTGAGTTATATTCCTCAATTTCAGCTTTTATAAGTCTTTGCTTTTCCAAGTAATCTTCCTCAGAAACATCATTATGACCTGTTACATCTGAAATATAATATTTAAATGACCAAGCTATTCTATCCGTGCTTTCAAGTTCTTTTAAAGAGCTTGTTAAGATATTTCGATTAGTATCTCTAATGTAAGCTCTAATATATTCTGTAATCGAGTGAGCATAGACCGTATTTGCTTCACCAAAAATATTTTCTTGAATGAGCTTTAATATTGTCTTATGTTCAATAGTGGCAGGATTAACGAAAGCATACTTTTTAATTAATTGGGTAGTTGTGACCTCTATATCTTCATCATCATTGCAATGAGTTTTTTCTAATTCAAGTATAGCTTTAAAAACTAACTCATCTAATAGAGACTTTCCTGCTTCCCTTATAGCTCCATTATTCTTACGGTCATCAATACGTTCCGCTCGTTCACTTCTCTTTTCACCTAAAAGGAATCTGCGTTTTTTGCCTTTAAGCATTTCTCCTTCTTCATCTGTTTTCAAAGAAACACTTACATGGATCATTTTTAAGTCTCTAATCAATGCTTCAAGGACACTTGAATTATCAATTCTCCCTCTTCGTTCAAAGCTCTGTAATCTTTTTTCAGCTCCTTCAATACCCTCCTCAATACAGTATCGAATAGCTTCTAACGTTGTTAATTCCAATTTCGATTGCTCCTCTTAACTAATAGTTTTTTGCGAGATGTTCAACTACTAATTTAAGTTATTTACATTAGTAATTGATTTGCTCGCTAATCAACTAGGCACATGAGGTATTAGAAATAATACCCCAAATTTTATGCTGTAAGTGCCTAAACTATCGCTAAAGAGCATGTATTAATTAAACTTCAATATAGAACAGTCTCTTCGCTTCCTTTTTAAACTCTTCTTCTGAAAATTTCTTTATAATTAAATCTGCTAATTCGGTTTCAGTCATTTCCTCTAATTCATCTTCATCTACTCCCATAATACTTAAGAAAGTAATAGGAACAATTTTATTTTTAAAACGAATTAACTCTACTAAAGTTATTGGGTTTAATTCATCATATAGCTTCCCAAGCTCTTCTACTTCATCTACTGAATACTCCCCATAAGCTTCCTCCATCGCATAAAGTACTTCGTCAAGCATACGAAAATTAGTTGATGGTGCTCGTAAATAAATAGTCTTAATATATGATTGAACTAGCTCATAAAATTTTTCATTATCAGCCATACCTCTACCAAAACTACCCTCTAAATAATTTAAGGAATAACGAATTAATTCTGAATTACTCAATTCTTTGTCGCTAAATAAATTTGTTTTTAAAAATTCCATCTTCTCAAGAGTTTTTTCATCTAATCTAAAACTAATTGTTTTTGTATTATTCTCCAATTTAAATACCCCTCACCTAGTTATACATTAAGTAATACGATTTGTAATACAAATAATAATACAAAATTAATTCAAATGTCAAATTATAGTTTTATACTCTTAAAGTCAAATTCCAATATCATTCAATGGACTATGCAATCTACCAATTTCAAAAATACTATCCTGTTCAAGTCCTCTTAGGTATTTTGTTGTTTCCTGCGTATCAAAATGTCCGAGTAAGCGACTTAAGCTATATACGTCTATACCATTCCTAAGTTGCTTCTGAGCAAAGTAATGTCTACAGTCATGCGGTGAACAACGAACTTCCTTACGTACTCCTACATTGTCACAATGTTCCTTTAAAATCTTATTGATACGTGAGCGGTGCAATTGCTTGGCACATTGGTCTAGGAAGTAATAGTCTTCTACCTCATGGCTCTCTTTACGCTTGAAACGCTCCTTCTTGGCTTCTTCAAACTTTCGCATATATTTTCTCATGGTCTTACTAATGTACACTAGACGTTGCTTAGAACCCTTACCATGAATCAAAATGTGGCGCATCGAAATGTCACTAACCTTAATATCACATAGTTCACTAACTCGTATGCCTGTGTCAAAGAGCATAATTAAAATAAGCTTGTCACGTATATTAGAGTACGTTTCTTCCTTCACATCATTAATGATACGTTTCACTTCTGCGTCATTAAACGTCAGAATGACACGCTTTTCCTCTTTTAAACTTTTGATCCTGCGCATTGGATTGTTCTTTTCTTCAAGGTATTCCTCATCTATTAAGTAGTTGAAAAATACTTTGAGCGTAGCGATATTATTATTTAATGTTATCGGCTTCTCATTACCTACTTGTTGGCGGTATTGCACGTATTTTTTAATATGAATCGGCTCGACCGCTTCCCCATCTACTACATCACATTCTGTTTCCATGAACTCTTGCCAACGCTTTAAGCGCCATATACACATCTCCACGTACTTAGGTTTACGACCAATGATTTCTTGATTCAATTTAAAATCGTCAATCAGTTCAATAATTCTAACCATAAAAAAAGACCTCCCATTTTTCATGAATTACATGAATAATGGAAAGTCCTATTTTGACAGTCAATTGTTGCAGGTGAACAAGTAAATGCTCACTCAAACAACGTCTAAACCCTTGATACAACTAGGATTACGAGTTTTTAGGCATTTAGACCTATTCCCACTCAATCGTTGCTGGTGGCTTCGATGTGATGTCATACAGCACGCGGTTAACGTGTTTTACTTCGTTTACTAAACGTACAGAGATTTTCTCTAGTACGTCCCAAGGGATACGTGCCCAGTCAGAAGTCATACCGTCGATAGACGTTACAGCACGGATACCGATTGCGTAGTCATACGTACGAGCATCGCCCATTACACCTACTGAACGAATATCAGGTAATACCGTGAAGTATTGCCAAATGTCACGATCAAGACCAGCTTTTGCGATTTCTTCACGTAAGATGAAATCAGATTCACGAACAATTTCAAGTTTTTCTTCTGTTACTTCACCAAGTACACGAATACCTAAACCAGGACCTGGGAATGGTTGACGCCAAACAATTTTTTCATCTAGACCAAGTTCTAAGCCAAGTGCACGAACTTCGTCTTTGAATAATGTTTTTAATGGTTCAATTAATTTGAACTGCATGTCTTCTGGAAGACCGCCTACATTATGGTGAGATTTGATTGTTTGCGCAGTCGACGTACCAGATTCAATAATGTCTGTGTATAACGTTCCTTGTGCAAGGAAATCCATACCTTCTAATTTTGAAGCTTCTTCATCGAATACGTAAATAAATTCGTTACCGATAATTTTACGTTTTTTCTCTGGATCAGATACACCCGCAAGTTTGTCCATGAAGCGTTGACGTGCATCGATTTTAATTAGGTTCATATCGAAATCTTCTGTGAAAGTTTTCATCACCTGTTCAACTTCACCTTTACGGTTTAGGTTGTGGTCTACGAACATACAAGTCAATTGGTCACCGATTGCTTTATGAATAAGTACTGCAACAACAGAAGAGTCTACCCCACCTGAAAGTGCACATAATACTTTTTTATCGCCAACGATTTCACGAATTTTAGCAATTTCGATTTCGATAAAGTTTGCCATTGACCAATCGCCTTTAGCGCCACAAATATCGAATACGAATTGACGTAGTAAATCATTACCATATACAGAGTGACGAACTTCTGGGTGGAATTGTACTGCATATAGTTTACGTTCTGCGTTTGCCATAGCAGCGATTGGACAAGATGCACTTGTTGCAATGATTTCAAAGCCAGCAGGAACTTCTGTTACGTGGTCGCCATGACTCATCCAGACGATTTGTTCTGTTGGTAAATCACCGAATAATTTATTAGCAGCCGTTACTTGAACTTCCGCTTTACCGTATTCACGTGTTTCAGCGCCTTCTACTTTACCGCCTTGCGTATGCGCCATTAATTGCATACCATAGCAAATACCTAGGATTGGTAAACCTAATTCGAAAATAGCTGGATCTACATGGAATGCATTGTCATCATAAACAGAGTTAGGACCACCTGAAAAGATAATACCTGCTGCATTCATGTCTTTAATTTCATCTGCTGTAATCGTATGTGGGTGTAATTCACTGAAAACACCAAATTCACGGATACGACGCGTAATTAATTGGTTAAATTGGCTACCGAAGTCTAGAACGACGATTTTTTCTTGCTCTTTTAATAAAGGGCTTGCTGACAATATTTCCACCTCTTCTTCTATTTTTAAAGGACGTTTTCATATGTTCAAAGAAAAACGCGTATGAAAGTAAAAAAAACTTCCTACGCGTCCATAAGCTCTTGATATATAAAGGGGAATGCGTAACAAAGAAAAGTGATGTATAAAACTTCTCACCTAGCCAAAACATTCACCTTCATAGAGAAATCATTTACGGTGATTTCGTAGAAACATCCGAACCCTATTTTCGAACTTATATGAAAGCCATCCTAATCATATATAATTTTTTTCATTTTACTCTTTGTACCCATTAAAATCAACCGATTGTGCGATTGATTAAATATTCCCAACTTTCCCGCAGTTTAACGAAGTCAACATCTTGTGCATTCTTGCCATAAATATGTTGCTCGTATACGGCCGTTAACTTTTGCATCTCTTCTGTCTCTAACGATGCATCTACCCGCTCAGCAAACGCTCGCAATGTTTCGTCATGTTTTCGTTTTAAACCAATGCGACCTAACTGTTTCGTTAATGCTTGATAGGAAGCATCAAAACTTGACCAATCCGCTTCTTTTTTGCGATAGACACGCACCTGCATTTTAGGAATCCATGTTTTTCGTTGTACAAATAAAGCCACACCAATAATAATGAGTAAAGCCATTAGCGTGAACCAAACATATTTTAACGATTTCACCCAAGCCCATACACGGTCTAAGCTAAAAGCTGAATTGTTAGCTGTTTGCTCTGTTGGTTGCTCTTTCTTTTGCTGTTGCGCTGGTTTTTTTTCTGGTTGTAGTACTTCTTCTTGCTGAGGTTGATTTTGCTGTAAATCATAATCAATATTCACTGTACCAGAAAAGCCAATTGTCGGTTCAAACTCTATCCACCCTGTACCTGGAACATATGCCTCTACCCAAGAGTGGGCATTGTCATTCGTCACTTTATATTCACGCAGACCATTTGATAACGCCCCTGCATCACCTGGTGCAAAACCTTTCACCCAGCGAGCGGGAATGCCGATAGAACGGAGCATAACAACCATGGATGTAGAAAAGTTATCACAGTAACCTACTTTTGTATCGAATAAAAATTGATCTACATAATCTTGTTTTTCAGCAGGAATAGCTGCTGCTTTTTTATCGTATCTATAGTTTCCCTTTGAAAAATAGCCTTCCACTGCCTTTATTTTTTCGTATACAGAGGCTTTATCACGCGTTATATCGAGCGTTAAATCTTGTACACGCTGCGGAAGTGTGTCAGGTAATTGTAAAAAACGATTATAAGAAGGATCTAATGTTTCTAACATAGCTGGTTCAGACATTTGAAGCTGTTGCAAACTATAGTTTGGCTCACTATAAGTTATCGTATAATTTGACAGTAATTTATTACTACCATTATCCGTCGTCACCAATTCACCACTCGGTTGTTTTGTTACTATTTTTTCGGTTTGTCCATCTTGGATATACAAGGTAGGATCCTCTGCCGAAACGGATAACATGCCATATGTTTGAATTAAAAATGGCATAGGGACAGCCATATCCATTTGAATTTGCCGTTCATTTTCTCGTGGCCCGACCTGCAAGGATGTATAAATTGGGGTATCGTTTTCAAAAACAGCTTCCCCCATATATTCACCTGATAACACCCAGCCTTTCGATGTATACGTATCTTTAGTATCGATACGCCAATAATGGCGATCACGTGAGGTTGCCGTAAAAATTAATGTATTATCTCCTTTATACGGCCCACCTAACTTACTGTCATCATCACTATAGCCAACTGTTCTTTGTCCATCTCCTACACCATCTTGTCCTGTAACGCTTTTGATAAACGGTACTGGATCAGCCCATGTCGGTCCTGCTTTTGGTAAATAGAATGCCACCATACTGACAAGTGCCACCGAAATAAGCATTGGTAAAACAATTTTCCACTTTCTAAGCATATCACTCGGTGCATCGAGCTGAAGTCTTAAACGTTTAATAAAAAGTACACCCGTCATAATTAGACCAAGCACAATTACTTTAATAATAGCGAGCTTTCCATTATATTCGCTAAACGTATCAAGTGTCGCGATGAAAAATACGGTTAATACGAAGAAGTAGAAAATATTATGATGCACTGTAATCCAATGGTGAATTAAATAAATTAACATCCAAATCAACGCTAAAAACAATACTGTTCTAAATGCATCTGATACTTGTCCAAAATTCCCTGAAAAAATGTTCACCATGTTCCACGTCACTTCATTCACTAAAAACGGAATGGTGTGTCCTGAAAAAAACGGATTCTCGCTATAAACAAATATAACAAACCATGTAATATAACCTAACTTTATAAGCCCAGACAATAACGGTCGAACTTTAAATAAAGAAAGCACTAGTGCTAAGCCGATAAAAACTAGAAACAACTGACTTAAACCTGTATTTGTTAATTGCATAACTGGTGTTAGCCACTCACGTAATATAAAGAAAATAATGACGTACGCGAAAGCTAGCTCAATAAAATTTTCTAGTGATTTTTTCACGGCTTCATCACCTCCGTGAACAAGTGGTAATAATCTGTTGGGTTTACATGTACGACTTGAATATGTTTATAACGCTTTGTTACATCAGAACGTGCCTGTGTCTCTTGAGATACTACAAAACAAATACAACTTTTCACCGTATTACCTAAAGTATGTAGTAATTCATCTGATATATCGCTCGTAACATATAGAAGCGTTGCCACACGCTGAAGGACTTGGGTATCACGCAATTGATATTTTGCATTTTCAACAGGTTTGACACAAGCTAAATGATGCATCACCCGATCTAATTGCTTTTCACCTTGGATAGAAGAAAACACTTTTGTTTTTACACCTGTTGAAACAAAGGAAATATCCCCACGCCCTCGTACAATCGCACTAAGCATTGAAGCGACCAACTCCACCTTCTCTTCAAATAACGGAGAAGAACCTACATCGAGCATTAACATCAATTCCTGTGATTGACGATCTTCAAATTCCTTTGACTGAAGTGTTTGTGTTTTTGCAAATGACTTCCAATGAATCCACGAAAAGCGGTCACCTGGTACGTATTCGCGTAAACCTATAGCCATTGATGTGTCCTTCACAATTGAATAAGGGGTCATCATGGACCCAACATCTAATTTTGTTTGCAATGTAGCATATTTCATATCATGCACTCTCGGATAAACTAGAACGATTTGTTCTTTTTCTACCAAAATGCGCTTCTTTGCCCATCCGAAAAAATCATGGAAGATGATTTGCGCACCTAAATAACGATGCTCACCACGTGACAAGCTTTCAAGTGTGTAACGCCAAGTAAACGTTTTTTTAAAACCTACAAATTTTATGGCGTCTTTCTCTTGCACCTTTGACTGCACTAGCATCTCGCTACCAACAAGTTCTTCCATCAGCATATACGCAAATGGAAAACGCGTTTTTCTTTCTACACTTATTGTCACTTGAACTGATTGTCCGCTTTCTATATGAGAAGGGTCAATTTTACGCTCTACACTGTATATTTCCTCCCTCACAAGTTGGAAGATAAAAGCGTACAACAAAAATGGACTTACCGTAAAAAAGACAAACCAGCTGACAAATCCACCTTGAAACATAGCATAACAAAACGTAATAAGTATCAGAAAGCTCACTAATAGAAAATGTTTACTTTTTTCAAAAAGGGCTCGCCATTTCTTCATTGCTCTGCTAACCTCTTCGTCGGCACAGGCGTTTTCGCAATAATACGTTCAATAATCTCTTCTGCTGTTACATCATCATAACGCGCATCTGGCTTGAGCACTAATCTGTGGCTAAAGACATAGGGCGCTAAATATTGAACATCGTCCGGTATTACATAGCTTCGCCCTTTCATAAATGCATATGCCTGAGACGCCTTCATCAAAGCAATTGTCGCACGAGGACTAACCCCTAAATACACGTAGTTATTCTCTCTTGTTTGAGAAGCCAGTTCAACCATATAGTTTTTAACGGAGTCTTCCACATAAACGCCTTGCACAAGTTGCTGTAATTCAATTAATTGTGCCACCGAAAGCACAGCTTCAATTTTTTCAATAGACTTGCCATTTTCAGCACGACGCAGTATTTCTACTTCTTGCCCTCTCGTTGGATAACCCATTTTTATTTTTAGTAAAAAGCGATCAAGCTGTGCCTCTGGTAATGGATAGGTACCCTCGTGTTCGATAGGATTTTGCGTCGCCATAACGAAAAATGGCTGATTAATCATAAGTGTATTACCATCAATTGTAACAGATGCTTCCTCCATCGCTTCAAGTAAGGCCGATTGTGTTTTCGGTGACGTTCTATTAATTTCATCAGCCAAAACTACATCGCCCATAATCGGTCCTGGACGAAATTCAAATTCCATTGTTTTTGGGTTATAGATGGAAACGCCTACAACGTCGGAGGGCAGTAAATCGGGAGTAAATTGAATTCGTTTGAATTGGGCATCGAAAGATTTAGCAAGCGCACGTACCATCATAGTCTTACCAACTCCTGGCACATCCTCAAGTAATACGTGCCCCCTTGCAAGTAAGGCTACAATGCTAAGTTCCGCTACCTCTCTCTTTCCTATCATTACTTTCTCTATATTTTCTAATACCATTTGGATTTGTAAATTCATAAAACAAAAAACCTCCCATTTTCGTAACCAATTATTTGAATTGCACGATAATTTAGTTCAAGCATATCGAAAACTGTTTCGTAACACAATTAATGTGCCATTATCCAGTTAAAATGATAAATTAACAAACATGTTATTGCCTCTATAAAAAGAGGTTTGTTTGATGTTTCTTATCAAACAAACCTACCTAATAGTATAACGTTTCATTTACATAAATGTTACAGATTTAATTTTTTTAACCATAAACTCTCTAATGTTGAAACATTTTCATTCCTCAATATTGCATTTAAGTCTCCTGAAAGTAATATATTTCCTTCATGTAACACTAACACATCGTCTGCTACTTCCTCTACAAATCCTAGTAAATGTGTAGAAAATATCACTGTATTGCCCATTTCCTTTTGTTCAAGCATCATTTTTTTCAACTCTGCAATCCAAAATGGGTCAAGTCCATTCGTTGGTTCATCTAAAATCAGGAGCGACCCCGCACCTAGTAAACTTTGTGCAAGATTTAACCGTTGCCGCATTCCCTTCGAAAACTGTTGAACCCTTTGCTTTCTAACGTCCCACAAGCCAACGCGTTTCAATACTTGCTCTTGCTCTTTTTTAGCTATTCTTTTCAAAGAGGACAGTAATTGCAATACTTCTGCTGCCGTTAACATTGAGGGAAAATCTACATCATCTGGCATATAACGAATCGCTTGACTCTCCTGCCATTTTAGCTCCCCTGACATTGGTTTCTCCTGTCCAGTTAACAGGCGAATAAGCGTACTTTTCCCCGCTCCATTGCCACCTGCTAACGCTAAAATACGCCCTTTCTGCACAGTAAAGGATACATCTTTAAGTCCCCTATTATTTTTATAGACATTTGATAGATGATTCGCCTCTAGTAACACTACCGCTTCTCCCCCTTCTTTAGTCTCCTTGCAGTAAAGGCAAGCGGTAAAGCTACCCACAAACATGTTACCAATCCATATACCACATAGCCCAATGGTGATGCATAAAATGCTGTCACATTATAAAAAGATGGACCAAGTACGCTGGCCTGTTTTGTAAATATAAAGTAACCAAAGCGCAACCATTCTACAGGATTAATATGCATAACAATAATCGTTAGCTTTTGTAAAATATGCCCTGCAACTACTGTGCCAATTGCCATTAAGGCATACGACAGAAGCAATAAGAAAAATGACCATAAAACTAACGACAGCGATAGCGCAAATAATCTCGTTTTCGCTACCGCCCCAATAGCTAACGCTAAGGAAGTAAAAATAGCAATGCATAATAATGTCAGACTTATAAAAATAAACGGCAAACGTACGCCACCAAGTAATCCGCCAAGTGCTAAAACAACACCAAACGCTACCATCACGATTAATAAAAAGGCAATAACAGTAGCTAAATACTTTCCAAAAATATATTGTTTACGCGTCATCGGATAGGTTTTTAATAAAGAAAACCACCCTGTTTCTATATCACCAGCAATGCTCATACTGCCAATTGTCAAAATAAATAGAGGCAATAAAAACAAAAGGACATTTAAAAAAGAAGCTGTTTGACGAGTAAAACCTTCTACATCAGGCAGTGCCATTTGCTGGATAACAATAATCGATGTAAAAACAAAAGTGAAGAGTAAGCCAACTAACTGCATCCACCGACTGCGCAACATTTGTTTCAATTCAAGTTTGATGAGCATGCTGTACATCACTGATGAATCCCCCAATTAAAATCGCTTAAATCCTCATAAGTAAGCACTTGTCCCTTACCTTCAGTAGCCATCCAAGATTGCGCAGCTTCTTGTGTTTCGAAAGCAAGTACACCATAATTCATCGGCGTCCAATAATCTTTGTTGTAGACAAACGTCGCCTTCGAAACATCAATCCATTTATTCTCTTTTGCATCCTTAATGAATGCAGCTCCAACCTCTTCGTCTCCATTTGCCGCAATATACTCAATTAAACACCCAATATCATCAAACATTTCATAGTCACCATTTTTCAAGGCAATTTGTCCGGCATACTCGTTATGCACAATTGACATGTTACAAACTTTACAAACATCGGTTTCATTGACAATGTCACGTGGTTTAAACGTTTTTTCACTACACCCTACAGCCAGTAAACAACTAACGCAAATTATTAGTATCCACTTTTTCATTCCATCAAACCTCTTTTCCATAGCCATACACTACTTAAAATAAAAAATAGACCTAGCAAAAACTGTGCTATATCCATATCTACTTTTTTAACACTTTGGTCTTTCATCAGTTTCGGCGTTTCATCAACAAGCACCGTCCTCGCGCTTTTATTGATTTGCTGATCGAGGGAAGTTAGTAAAACAACGCTTGGTGACTCTAAAAAATATTGATACACTGGCTGTCGGACCATCCATTGTCCAAAGCTAGATACAGCGACATATGGAACATCGCCAGTACCATCATTTTTTAAATCCGTTCCAACATAATCATCATAATAATTACTCGATAATTGAATGCCTTGTTGATCGGAGCGAGCTGTTAATATATTGCCAGTAAACTGATTATTGTACACAACTGTTTGGTCATCTACCTTTGTCCCTTCAATGGCCGTTTGATTCATTTGAAAATTATTATGCATAATTTGAACCTCTGCACTTTTTTGTAATGCAATGGCCGTTCGATTGTTCTTCATCGTATTAAAAGCAAGGTCTGCACGCTGCACATCATATAGCAATGCTCCGCTGCCATTCATATCGTTATGATGGATGACTACATTGTCCTTAATCGTAATACCGCTAGTCATCATCACCATCAATCCTGTTACATTGCTCGCATACGTATTGTTTAGAGCCTTGGCATTTTCAGTATACATAAAATGCGTACCATAACGGCTATTCTCTACCGTATTACGTTGCACAACAATGCCGTCAACCTCTTCTACGTAAATACCATCTTGCACATGTTTAATATTACTATCTTCAACCACTATCTTCTCGCTTTGATAAATAGCAATACCATTACCTTTTTTTGAATAATGCGCCTGTGTGCCAACTATTTCAACATGTTGGATGTGTACATTTTCGCCGTGTTGAATATGCACAGCACTATGCACGTCGTTAATTTTCAATTGTCGTAGCGCAAGACCTTCCACCTCACTAGCAACAATTCCCTTTTTTCCCGATAGCGTCATATTGTCAATCATTACTGCGTCTGCACCTTCAATACGAATTGCTGGTTTTTCCCCAACGGCTGCAATCTCTGTGCCTTTTTCTCCACGCAATGTAATGTTTTTTGTCACGATCAAATTTCCTTTATAATAACCTGCTGGAATGTTGATGACGGCACCAGGTTCCGCTCTGTCGATTGCCTCCTGTATATCAAATTTTGCATAGGCAGTCGAACTTATACATAGCAAAAACAATAAGACACATCCTATTTTTTTCACCTTTAGTACCTCCAAGTTCAGTAAGAAAAGACTAGAGGAAATTCCCCTAGCCCTTCTGTATTAATGATTATGGTCATCACTTTCATGATTCATCTCTTCCATATTCATTTTATCTGATTCTCCATTAGCTTCCTTTTCAGCGTTTTCTTGCATTTTCTTTTTACGGCGCTCTAATGCATCGTCTTTAATTTTTTGTAATTCTTCTACATGCGCTTTTGGATTTTCAGCTAAATACTTATCTGCATCAGCTTTGTTAATGAAATAGATATATCCCCAGTTCATTGGTGATTTTAAATCTGTTTTAACGATTGTGACATCTTCGACCTTCGCCCAATCTTTTGTATTATAATCACGTACAAACTTATCATTTTTCTCGTTATTCGCAACCTCTGCATTGACTAAACAGCCAATGTCATCATAAAACGCAATTGTACCATCTGCTTTAATCGCTTGAGCAGAAAATACACCCATTTCATGGTCTTTCATATAAACCTTCATATTACACATTTCGCAAACTGTATCTTCTTGTGGTTCTTGTAATCGTGAATCTACTAAAGAAGCAACTTGCACTGATTCATCTTTCACTTCAGACTCTTTCGATGCAACTTCTGAATTCGCTTTTTCTTCCTTCACTTCTGCCTTTTCAGTACCACACGCTGTCAATATTAGTAACGTAGCTAGTACTGGTAACCATAATTTTTTCACTATTGCTCCCCCAATTCTTTTCTGTTACTACCTAGTATTTTACAGATAAGATGTGAAATAAGATGAAAACCTCTGTGAAGATTCGGAAAAATCTATATGACTACTTTGCGAACGTCTTGAAGTCAAAGTATTCTCGTACAAACTAAAACGATTAAAAAAGCGAGGACAAAAGAGAAAAAGTGTTAGATTGACTGCAATCAATCTAACACTTGCCGTTGTTGTCCGCTACGGGCGGGTCTTTGATTCTCTGACTTTTACTAGCGATTGGTTGTGCGTTCTTTAGTAGAGTCGCCACAATCAACAACTATATTCTCGAACTTGATTTTGCTATATAGAGGTACGGTAACTATTGTGGCGCTTCTTTAGCTTACTTAGACGGCTCAATTTTCCAGCTGTTTCATTTAGTTCATTGTGAATTTGAACAGAGCCTCCGCTTTCTGCAAAAATAGATTCTAGTTGATTATGACGTTGTTGCTGCATCGGCCTCTTATTACTTGATTGCTTTTTCTCTTTATTTTTTTGCAAACTTTTTTTAAATTGTTGCTGTGTATGGTGGCTAAAGTTATGACTAATATCACCAGCATGTAAATACTGTTGTTCATTACGAAAAGTGCTACCTGTCGTCGCATTTACTCTAGAAGTCCTCATAATTAGTTACCCTCCTTTTCATTTTACTTACTTTATAGGTATTTATATCGACATTATATGCAAAAAATTAAGCAAACAGAACCAAATATATAAAAAAAGAATAGAATTATTCAAAAAGTATCTATCACTTTTGAACAACTCTATTCTCATAAGCATTACTTCCAAAAATCATCAAAAATTGTAATTGGCATATGGCGTTTATGTTGAGAGCGTAAATAATGTTGCTCTAATCGTTCACGAGCATCGTCAGGAATTTGCTTCCCTTCTAAATAATCATCAATTTGCTCATAAGTTACTCCAAGCGCCACTTCATCTGGCAATGATGGACGATGTTCTTCCAAGTCAGCAGTCGGAACCTTTAAATACAGATGCGTTGGACAATCGAGCGCTGCTAATAATTGTTTCCCCTGACGCTTATTCAGACGAAAAATAGGCATTAAATCGGCTCCGCCGTCACCATATTTTGTAAAGAAACCTGTAATTGCCTCCGCAGCGTGGTCTGTTCCTAACACAACAGCACTATTCATAGCAGCGATAGAGAATTGTACTTTCATGCGCTCCCGTGCTTTTTCATTCCCTTTTACAAAATCACTAAGCACAACTCCAGCATCAGCTAGAGCACGAACACTTGCATCAACCGCTTCCTTAATATTGACCGTGTAGGTAGTCGTAGGCTTAATAAAATCAATAGCGTCCTGACAGTCTTGTTCATCCTTTTGAATACCATATGGTAAACGCACTGCCCAAAATGAATACTTCTGCTCGCCTGCTTCCTCATTTAACTCATTAACTGCTAGTTGAGCTAATTTACCGGTTAAAGTAGAGTCTTGACCACCTGATATACCAAGTACAAACCCTTTAACAAAGCTATATTTTTGTGCATATGCCTTCAAAAAATCAATGGATTTACGAATTTCTTCCTGTGCATCAATTGTTGGCAAAACTTTTAATTCGGTAATAATTTGCTGTTGTAATGCCATAACATCTTCCACTCCTTAGTCTATTACAATTCGATCGACCATTTCTCGTACTTCTTCAATATTTCGCATTTTATTATCCCAGCATTTTTGGCTTAAATCGACTGGATATTCCTCTGGATTCATGGCACGTTTATATTCATCCCACAGCAGTTCTAAATTGTCAGCTGCATAATTACGCATCTCTTCTAAAGTTGGATTGTCATAAATTACGTCCCCTTTATTAATCACATGCTGATGCAAGTTTTTCGCCTCAAAATTCGTGACAAATTTTGATACGAATGTATGCACAGGGTGGAACATCTTTATTCGCTCTTCGGATTGAGGGTCTTCGTCATACATCGTAATGTAATCACCCTCTGCTTTACCGTTTTTACGGTCAATAATACGATAAACACTTTTTAAGCCAGGAGTTGAAACTTTTTCAGCATTAGCAGAAATTTTAATCGTATCCTCTAGCTGACCTTCATCATTTTCTATAGCGACCATTTTATAGACAGCCCCTAATGCTGGCTGATCGTAAGCTGTAATTAATTTTGTACCAATTCCCCACATATCTACGCGGGCACCTTGAGCTTTCAAGTTTAAAATTGTATATTCATCTAAATCATTGGAGACAACAATTTTGGCATCATGGAAGCCTGCTTCATCTAACATACGACGTGCTTCTTTTGACAAGAAAGCAATATCCCCACTATCTAAACGAATACCAATGAAATTAATTTTATCGCCAAGTTCTTTTGCCACTTTTATCGCATTCGGCACTCCAGATTTCAGCGTGTTATAGGTGTCCACTAAAAATACGCAGTTGCGATGACGTTTCGCATAAGCGTGGAATGCATCATAATCATTTTTATAAGCCTGTACAAGTGCATGAGCATGAGTACCAGCTACCGGAATGTTAAATAGTTTTCCTGCACGCACATTACTAGTTGAAGCAAACCCTCCTATAAAGGCTGCACGAGTTCCCCAGATAGCCGCATCCATTTCTTGCGCTCGACGTGTACCAAACTCCATTGCCATTTCATCTTTAACGATTTGCTTAATACGACTTGCTTTAGTGGCAATTAGTGTTTGATAATTGACAATATTCAATAGAGCCGTCTCGATTAGTTGTGCTTCAACTAAAGGTGCCTCAATACGTACAATTGGCTCATTGGCAAAAACGAGCTCCCCTTCCACCATTGAATACATATCGCCTGTAAAGCGAATATTTTTTAAATAGTCAATGAAGTCTTCTTTATATCCAACCTCTTCACGTAAATACGCGATATCTGACTCACTAAAGCGAAAATCTCGCAAATACTCAAGCATGCGTTCCAGTCCAGCAAATACGGCAAAGCCATTTCCAAATGGTAATTTTCTAAAATATAATTCAAAAATCGCTTTTCTATTATGTATGCCATCAGCCCAATAAGACTCTGCCATATTAATTTGATACAAGTCCGTGTGTAGCGCTAAGCTATCGTCAGCATAGTTCGATCTCATAGGAATCCCTTCTTCCACTTTCATAATTAGTCCTAGTATACACTATATACCCAAAATCTTGCGTTTTACACTTTTCTGTTTCCATGTTATGTTTCCTAACATATATAGTCAGAAAATTTTGAACTGTTCACATTTCTGACACAAATTTTAGTACCGCTTACATTCCTTTTATAAATAGCTTTTTAGTAAACTACTACGAAAGACGAAATATACCATGTAATATAACCTAACATACTAATCAAAAAAAACATTGCGCCATTTATCTACTCGCTATAATATGTAAATTAAATTTACGCAAGGAGCTGTTGTGAGTGAAAAAAATAGAGGCCATTATTCGTCCGGAAGTTTTTGGGGCTGTACGAGACGGACTTGCAAAAGTAGGCATTGCAGGTTTAAGTATTTCTGAAATCGCTGGCTGCGGTCGTCAATTAGGTCATACAGGTTTGTTTCGAGGCAATGCCTATGAAATTGAGTTTTTACCAAAATTGAAATTAGAAATGATCATCGATGATGAAAAAGTTGATGCTATTGTAGAAGTTTTATTACGCGATGCTGCAACTGGTAAAGTTGGCGACGGAAAAATTTTCATTTATCCAGTAGAACAGGCAATTCGTATCCGTACTAAAGAAGTCGGATCAATTGCTGTAGAATAAGGGGGAGATAGTTATGGATGACGTACTATTATCTGTAAATTTAGTTTGGATTATGCTTGGGACAATTTTAGTATTCTTTATGCACGCAGGTTTTGCAATGGTCGAGGCAGGTTTTACTCGTTCTAAAAATGCAGTTAACATTATTATGAAAAATTTCTTAACCATTTCGCTTGGTGGGATTGTTTATTTCCTATGTGGATATGCCATTATGTTCGGCGACACAGCAGGAGGCTTCTTCGGAACAAGTGGTTTCGCTTTAAACGGTGTAGATGACCTCTCCTTCTTTATTTTCCAAACAATGTTTGCTGCCACAGGTGCGACTATCTTATCGGGTGCAGTAGCAGAACGTACAAATATTTTTGCTTATATCGGTGTTATCATACTAATGACAATACTTGTTTATCCTGTAGTAGGTCATTGGGTGTGGAGCGGTCAAGGTTGGTTAACTGACCTCGGCTTTATCGATTTTGCTGGTTCTACTGTTGTCCATTTAACTGGTGCAGTAGCTGCGTTTATAGCAGCCATAATGGTTGGTCCACGTCTAGGTAAATACGAAAACGGACGTGTTAACGTTATTACTGGTCATAGTATTCCTATCGGCGCATTAGGTGTGTTCTTACTTTGGTTCGGTTGGTTCGGCTTTAATGGTGCCTCTACGTTAGCAGCAGACCCTGCACTTGTTCCAAAAGTAATTGCTAATACATTTTTCGCAGCAGCAGCTGGCGTTGCTGCCACTGCATTCTATACTAAATTCCGCTACGGTCATATTGATGGCTCACTAACTCTCAACGGTGCATTAGCAGGTCTAGTAGGCATTACAGCTGGTGCCGCAAACGTCAGCATTGTTGGTTCACTTATTATTGGTTTAATCGCAGCACCATTATTAGTAGAAGGTGTCCGTTTTATTGAATGGAAGTTAAAAGTAGATGATCCTGTTGGTGCAATTGCTGTCCACGGTATTTGTGGTATTTGGGGTACACTTGCAGTTGGGCTATTTGATGTTGGTGGTCAAGGTCTGTTCTACGGTGGTGGCATTAGCTTACTAGGTATTCAGGCTATAGGTGTGATTGCTACAATTGCTTGGGTTAGCGTTACTGTCACAGCAGGCTTATACATCATTAAAGCATTTGTCCCTTTACGTGTATCAGCAGAAGAAGAGATTACAGGTCTAGATGTGATCGAACATGGTACACCTGCTTATGAATACCAAGAGATTTTTAAAAGCTCCGCTATACAAGGTGAAACATTTGCTCAACGTTTAACTCACATCGGCAAAACACAAACAAACGTGACCGAAAAACATGTCTAAAAATTAGATACGTTATCCATTAAAAGGCACTAGAAACTGTTAGCTATCCGTATCAATTTGCGCGGATCTCTAGCAGTTTCTTTTTTGTTATATTTATTCTCTCTCTAAATCAAGTAAGAACTGTTTCATCGTTAACCCACTGCGAAAGCCTGTTAGCTTACCGTTCTTCCCAATTACACGGTGGCACGGAATAATCGCTAATATCGGGTTCGCACCGATTGCACTTCCAACAGCCCTCACAGCCTTTGGATTGCCTATTCGCTCTGCAATAGCAGCATATGTTGTGGTTGTTCCATAAGGAAGTTCTTTGAGTGCATCCCAGACAGCTAGTTGAAATGCTGTTCCTTTCACATGCATTGGTAAATTAAATTCAGTCAGCTCTCGATTAAAATAGGCTGTGAATTGCTTAACATAAGGCTTAAGCTTTTCACTGTTTTCTTCAAAACTGTAGCCTTTAAAGTGCTTTTGAGCCCACTTTTCCACCTCATCAAATGCGGTATTGGGTGTGCCAAGATAGACAAGCCCTTCATTCGCCGCAATCATATACATCTCGCCTTGTGCGAATGTTAGTGTATCTACATATAAAATAGTCATTAAAATTCTCCTTACACATGATGATTAGAAGTATACTGCAAAAAGGTAAAATAACTGTAGTTAACAAATATTTCATGCTACAGTTATTTTACCTATAAGCATAAAGGAGTTTCAACTACATGACTACGATATACGAGCCCGCTATCCATCTTCAACAAGTGAGCTTTTTAGTAAAGGATAAGGCTATTTTAAAGTCCATTACCGGTTCATTTCCTAAAGGCAAAATTACAACGCTCGTTGGCCCATCTGGCGCTGGTAAAACGACCTTATTAAAAATGTGTAACGGACTATTATCACCAACTGACGGGCTTATATTCATTGACAATCAAACAATCACTACCTATGAACCAACTACATTAAGAAAACATGTCGGAATTGCTCTTCAAGCAGCGCCTATGATTGCTGGAACTGTATTTGACAATTTGGCTCTTCCACTCGCTTTACAAGGAAAAAAGCTCACACAACAAGATGCCATTCAATATTTACTAGATGTCGGGCTCGATGCCAGCTTTTTACACCGCGCTACTAATGAATTATCTGGTGGACAACGTCAAAAGGTATCCATTGCACGTACTCTCATTAATCAATCTTCTATATTATTGTTAGATGAGATTACTTCCGCATTGGACCGTCAATCTGTACAGGATATTGAAGCACTTATCATATCATTAAATAAAAACTATAATGTTACGATTATCTGGATTACCCACAATTTACAGCAAGCGCTCACGATCGGCCATTACACATGGGTCATGATGGATGGAGAGCTGATTGAAACAGGTGAAAGCTCGTTATTGAAAGCCCCTACTAACCCAAGAGTCGCTGAATTTATACAGGGGGTAAACGCATGACTTATACTTCACTTTCGCTAACATTGATTTTTGTTTTAATCCCGCTAGTACTATCAAAGACATTTAAGCTAGGGCTTGAAAAAGACACAATTATTGCAACGATTCGCTCAATTATTCAATTGCTTGCAGTCGGCTATATTTTAAATTTTGTCTTTGATGAAGGGAGTATTATATATATTTTTCTAATGGTGGCATTGATGATTGTGGCTGCCACTTTAAATGCCCGAAAAAAGGGAAAAGGTATTAAGGGTATTACGTGGAAAATAGTGTTTACGCTTGTAATGGTGGAAATTGTCACACAAGGAGTTTTACTCGGCTTCAACATTGTTCCTACAACTGCACAGTATATAATTCCTATTAGCGGAATGCTAATTGGCAACTCCATGGTACTATCTATTTTATTTTTAAATCGCTTTACTGCGGAAATTACAAGTCACGAAAATGAAATTGAACTTATCTTATCGCTAGGAGGTACACCAAAGCAAGCAATTCATCGCCAACTAATCAATGCGATTAAAGCGAGCATGATCCCTACCATCGAAAGTCAAAAAACGATTGGGCTTGTTCAATTACCAGGTATGATGAGTGGTCAAATTATTGGCGGTGCAGACCCTATACAAGCCGTACAATTTCAATTGTTAATTATTTTTGCCCTTTTAACAACCGCAACATTATCGAGCATAATGATAGGTTTTTTAAGCTATCCTGCGCTTTTTAACGAAAGGTTACAATTGTTGGAAGTTGAATAATTGTTTTCGTGATATCATGACAATTACTATAAATATGTTATACTAGTAAGAAAAATGCAGTGAGGAGAATGACCCATGTTATTACGCGATTTTTTCATCCAATTATCTGAAAACCAACTATTAAATAGTGCTGCTAAAAAATACGGCTTAAAGTTAGGTGCCCAAAGTGTGGTAGCTGGTACTAATATAGAAGAAACAATTGCAAGCATCAAAGATTTAAACGCACATAATATCTCTTGCACGGTTGATAATCTAGGGGAATTTGTTGCGAATGAAGAAGAAGCGACAAAAGCTAAGGAACAAATCCTCGCTGTCATTGAAGCCATTCATGAAAATGGTGTGGATGCGCATATTTCGTTAAAGCCATCTCAATTAGGTTTAGACATTGATGTTGATTTTTGCTATGACAATCTATATGAGATCGTAGAAAAAGCAGCAGCTTATGATATTTTTGTTAACTTTGATATGGAAAATTACGGTCGTCTACAAACATCATTTGATATGGTGGAAGAGCTATCAAAAACATTTAACAATGTTGGAACGGTTATCCAATCATACTTTTATCGTGCAAAAGACGATATTGAAAAATTTAAAAACTACCGCTTACGTATCGTAAAGGGTGCATATAAAGAGCCTGCTGATGTAGCCTTCCAAGATAAGTTAGATATCGATTTAAACTTTATCGAATTAATTGAATATCATTTATTACATGGCAAATTTACATCGATTGCAACACATGACCATAACGTGATTGCACATGTTAAACGCTTTGTTGCAGACAATAATATTCCACTCGAAAAATTTGAATTCCAAATGCTGTACGGCTTCCGCACAGATATGCAAAAAGAGCTTGCGAAAGAAGGCTATAACTTCTGTGTCTATGTACCATTCGGCGAAGATTGGTACGGTTACTTTATGCGTCGTTTAGCGGAACGTCCGCAAAACCTTAACCTTGTTACGAAACAAGTATTTACGAAAAAAACGAATACCGTTCTTGCAGTAGCAGCTGGTGCATTCGTACTTGGACGTTTAACAAAGCGTAAAAAGTAATTTTTAAATTATTACTAATTATTATGAAAAAGAACATATTTATTTCTTTTGCCGTAAATAAAACTTAGCAGATAATACTAGTTGATGGTAGCGGAGGTGGCGACTCCTGCGGGAACGCACGCAGCGTAAGACGCGGGCATTCCGCGCGTTAGCGAGGGTTGCGGCTTACGTGTGTGCCCGCGGAAAGCGTCCGCCGTAGCGGACATCAACGGCATAGCAAAAAAGTGTTGAATTGATGGTAATCAATCCAACACTTTTTCTGATGGGCAACTACTTTTTAAGGATTTGTTGACCAAAGACCTGCATGTTTTAACACAACACGTGGATGTAATTTTAATTGAGCGACCATTAAGTCTGCTAAATCTTCCGCTTGCATAACCTTTTCTGGGTTACCATCAGTTAATTGTAATTCCACTGCCATATCCGTTGCAACCGTGCTTGGCGTTAATGTCACAACACGAATGTTATGTTTGCGAACTTCTAACATCAGCGATTCACTCATACCAATAACAGCCGCTTTCGAAGCACTATACGCACTCGTAATTGGAGCACCCTTTTGACCAGCGGTAGATGAAATATTAATAATATCTCCGGAAGAACGCTCAATCATTTCAGGTAGGACGGCACGTGTTGTGTAATATACACCTTTGACATTTACATCTACAATATTCGTCCAATCTTCAGGTGAAAGCTCTAAAAACTTACCGAATTTTGAAATACCCGCATTATTTACTAAAATATCGATTGGCCCTAACTCAGCACGAATACTTTCTACTGCTGTTGTGATTGATTGCAAATTAGCTACATCCGCTGTAGCTAATGCCACCTTGACATCATACGCCTTTAATAAGTCAGCAACCTGTTGTAAATTTTCTAATGTGCGTCCCACAAGCCCAACATTAATGCCCTCTTTCGCAAAGGCGATGGCTGTTGCACGGCCAATACCACGACCCGCACCAGTTATTAAAGCTGTTTTACCAGTAATCGTTTGCATATATCTTGCTCCCTTATAAGTAGTGATAGAAAAATCTCTGTTGTTTAGCATACCTATTCATCCTTGAAAAGTACATTCAGAAGACTTATTTATTCCATCCTTTTTCCTTAAAGCGTGCAATCGCTTCAATCCGATTGCCCACATGAAGCTTCTCTAAAATGGTGGAAATATAGTTACGTACAGTTCCTGCCGATAAAAATAACTCAGCCGCAATTTCCTTCGTCGTTTTACCTTCTGCCACAAGTGTCAACACTTGACTTTCGCGCTCAGTTAAAGGATTCTCACTATCATCCTCATAGACAAAATCAACCAGCTCGGGTGCGTAAATGCGTTTGCCATCGACAATTGTTCGAATGGCACTAACCAATTCTTCGATAGGACTGTCCTTTAGTAAGTAACCTCGTACACCTGCTTTTCTTGCTCGTTCAAAGTAGCCAGGTCTTGCAAAGGTTGTTAATATAATAACTTTACAGTCAGAACCATGTAATTCTTCAGCCGCATCAAGCCCAGTTTTCACCGGCATTTCAATATCCATAATACAAATATCCGGCTGGTGCTCTGCTACAAGCGCCAATGCTTCCTCACCATTTTTGGCTAAACCGACAACTTCCATATCTTCCTCCATACTAAGTAAGGAACGAAGTGCGCCTAACAGCATCCCCTGATCTTCAGCGATTACAATTCGTATCATGTCATAACCCTCTTTTCTATAGGTTCTTCAGATTTTCTGCAACCTTTTGATGTGTAATGGTCACTGGAATCGATACCGTTAAAGTAGTGCCATTTTCACTTTCTATTTTAAATGTGCCATTAATAAACTCTAATCGTTCGCGCATCCCTTTTAAGCCGTTACCTGTTTTCAATGCCTGTTTTTTCGTAATGCCTTGTCCATTATCACGAACAATCAAATGTACTTCTTTAAAGTTTTGGTGGAAGGCTATTTCACATTTGGTTGCGCCGCTATGTTTCACAATATTTGTTACGGCTTCCTTCAAACACATGGACAACACATTCTCTACAAGTGGTGGGACACGTAAGGAGTCCACATCCCCCTCAAAAACAAATTCCATTTCAGCCGCTTTTAAAATTTGAGATATACGCATAAGCTCATCTTCAAATTTATTTGTCCGCATATCCGATACTAATTCTCGAACCTCTTTTAAAGCAATACTAGCTGTTTGACGAATATCTTTTATCTCGATTAATGCTTGCTGAGGATCCCGTGCAATAAGTCTAGATGCTAAATCGCTTTTTAAGCCAATCATGGATAATTTTTGACCGAGCGTATCATGTAAATCTCTTGCTATACGTTGCCGTTCCTCAAAAACAATTAATTCGGCAATACGTTCATTTGCAGTTTCTAATTGCCCTTCTAAATTTTCACGCTTGTTTTTCGAATAAATTGTTAACGGTAGAAGCACCACTGCCAAAATCGTTAAAACAACAAATGGAAGCTGTGATAAAAATAAATGTAGCTCAACAAAGAAACCAAATCCTGTAGATATCACAGTAAAACCAATATGGAGGCCATACATTATGTAAAAGCCAACCGGTCTACGGATATTTCCAATGAAAAAGGCTGTAAAAATCGATAAATACACATAGCCGAACAAAATAGTCAACGTAATATTAATGACCATCTCAAAGCTAATCCACATATAAACAAGCCCGTTTTTAGCGTTCACAGAAAATCGGTAAAAAATAAAATAGAGCATTAAAAAAGTAATGCCTATTGATATTTCAATATACGATGATTTTCTAAATATAAAGAAAAACGGGAGAAAACAAAAAATAATCCATAAATAAACGCTGAGCATAGGACTATTCGGAATGATACTATGCCGTTTCCTCATCATAATCTCACGCTCTTTCCTACTTTTCCCTATATTATATCAAGAAAAGCATATTTGCGCCCGTCCATTGCCATACAGTGGCTTGCCTACGAGCCTATCCTTACTATGTAAAACAGCCACCTCCTAAGAAGAGATGGCTGTTAACGACTAAGCAGCGATACTGCCTTTCGTTTTTCGTTTTATGATTTCATTGACTTCTTTAAAAGAGACAAATTTGCCAAGTTCTTCATCGTATAATTTATAGCGTAACGATTCTAAGCTTGTACGTAACGTAATTGTAGTAGCCGTGTGTAATGGTGGCGTTTCTTTATGCGCTTTTTCAAGATTATAGTTCGGTACACGCGGAGCTAAATGGTGTACATGGTGGAAGCCGATATTACCTGTTATCCATTGTAATAATTTCGGTAATTTGTAGTATGAACTACCTTCTACCGCTGCTTTCACATAATCCCAATCAGTGTCATGCTCGAAATAAGAATCTTCGTACGTATGTTGGATATAGAATAACCAAATTCCTAATGCACCTGCGATAAATAAAGTAACACCCTGCACTAATAAAAATGCTTGCCAACCCATAGTGTAAATGAGCCCTGCACAAATGCCGGCAATAATAATATTTGTTAAATGCGTATTCATACGCTCTTTTTGCTTCGCATCTTTTCGGTTAAAACGATTTAAAACTAATACCATATATAAAGGACCTAAGCCGAACATTACAAGTGGATTACGATAAAAACGATACCATAATCGTTGACCTTTAGAAGATTGTAAATATTCTTCTACTGTCATCATATCAATATCACCAATACCGCGCTTATCTAAGTTCGAGCTTGTTGCATGGTGAATTGTATGCTCACGTTTCCATTTTTCATAAGGGAACGATGTTAGTACCCCAGTTAATAAGCCAACCCAGTCGTTTGCCTTTTTGCTTTTGAAAAATGAACCGTGGGTACAATCATGGAAAATAATAAATGTTCTTACGACAAAACCAGCAGCAATAACACTTAAACCTGCAGTTAACCATGGCGAAATATCAACCAACATATAACCAGCAATCCATAGGACGATCAACGGCGCTATTGTGTTAACCATTTGAAAAACACTTTTACCTGTGTCTGATTTCGCAAATGGTGCTACATCTTGGCGCAACTTTTTCGTTTTTTCTTTATCTGTTGCCATTCCTTTTTTCCCTCGTTTCCTTTTGCTTATGATATCATCATAAAACAAGAGTATAGCGAGCAACAGACGCAAACATCATAAAAAGCATATGACATTTGTCATACTCAAAAGCCAGCGCTTTAAAATTCCGCTCTCCGCTAAGGTTATTTCAACACGTTAGCGATGCTGTTGTTACTTTATTAGCGCTGCCTTTTTACTTTTTAGGTCCCGTTAAATGTAGTTGATAAAATACTAAATCCAACCATTCTCCAAATTTGTATCCCGCATTTTTAATTGTTCCTGCATATTCAAAGCCTAGCTTCTCGTGCGCCTTAATACTGCCAATATTTTCGCCATCGATACCGGCAACTAAAGTCTTCACACCCTGTTTCTCTGCGATATCAATCAATTGATGCATTAACTTACTGGCAATGCCTTTCTGATAATGGTCCTTGTGTACGTATACCGAATGCTCCATCGTATGCTTATAACCTGGATAAGGGCGGAACTGACTGTAATTTGCAAAACCCGCCACTACTCCATCTTCCTCAAAAACTAACAACGGGTTACCCGCTGCTTGGTGCTCAAGAAACCATTGCTTTTTCTCATCTAACGATTGTATTTCATACCTATATACAGCTTTACTTGTTAAAATAACATCGTTATAAATAGCTAAAACCTCAGGTAAATCTTTTTCTTCCATAAATCGAATCATCCAGTTCACGTCCTCACCTAAAAAGAAATAGAACCCCACCGATAACAGCAGGGTATGCATTGCACAATAGTTCATTCGACAAGCCACAAAGGAAACACAGATTGTGAACAGGTTTGGATAACATCCGTTCACAATCAGTAATATCCGTCGCTCACATGTACTTTAATCGTTGACCGTTAAAGTGTTCTTCATAAAGATAAAGCATTTTTAGCAAAATTACACGTTAAAATATCTCGCATCTGGATGCGCGAAAACTATTGCTGATACGGAAGCTTCTGGCTCCATCATAAAGCCTTCTGTCAAATGAACCCCTATATCTTCTGGCTTGAGCAAACCAAATAATTTTTCTTGGTCCTCCAAGTTTGGGCATGCAGGATAGCCAAATGAGAAACGTTGCCCTTGATATTTCGCAGCAAAACGGTCTCGCATCGTGAAATCTGTATTGTCTGGGAAGCCCCATTGATCACGAATTTCTTGGTGCATACGTTCCGCAAAGCCCTCAGCAAGCTCAAGAGCAGTTGATTGAAGGGCATGACTTTCAAGGAACTTCCCTTCTTCTTTTAATTGACGAGCTGTCGCCATTACACCTTGACCAGCTGTGACAACCATCAATGCAATATAGTCCATTTCTCCACTTTCTACTGTTTTCAAGAAATCTGCTAAACACATAAATGGCTCCACCTGTTGGCGAGGGAATGTAAAGCGTTCAATTTCCGTTTTACTATCGGCAGGATCATAAACGATGACATCATCTCCATCAGCTTGTGCTGGGAAGAATTGATACAAGCCTGAAGGTTTCAATATATCACTTTGTAAATAATCATCCACCAATGCTTTTAATTCTGTTGCTCGCGTATCCCCTGCATCTAGTAATTGTTGAACTTGTCCTTTTAGCCCTAAGTGATGCCCTAGTAATGTTCGCATATTTACATATGGATATAGATGCGACACCGAGTACTCCTTTTTCACATGACGGCGAACATCCGCTGGCAGGAACACCGGTGCATCTTTCACAGTACGTACAGGCTTCACTGTAATTTCTTTAGCAGGTCGTGCTGCACGTTTTTCATCTGCTTCTAATCGTTTTTGGCGGGACTCTGCTATTTCAGCTAAAAAGTTTTCTCGCGTCTCACTACCCATTAACAGATTCACTTGCTCTAGCCCTTGCATCGCATCTTTTGAGTAAATGACAGGTCCTTCATATTCATTAGCAATTTTCGTTTCAGTAAAGCGTCGAGACAACGCCGCCCCTCCTACTAGTATCGGCACATCAATACCAGCAGCCTTAAAGTCTTGCGCAGTGATCACCATCTGCTGAGCAGATTTAACGAGTAAGCCAGATAGTCCGATGAAATCAGGCTTCTCTTTACGAATCGCTTCAATTAACTGAGCTGGCGTTACTTTAATACCTAAATCAACGACTTTGTAGCCATTATTACTTAAAATAATATCTACTAGGTTTTTACCGATATCATGCACATCACCTTTTACAGTAGCGAGCACCATTTTACCTTTACCAGAACTGTCCTCATTTTTTTCCATAAATTGCTCAAGATGTGCTACAGCAGCCTTCATAACACCCGCTGATTGTAATACTTCTGCTACGATAAGCTGATTATCGTTGAATAAACGGCCAACCTCAGCCATCCCTTCCATCAGCGGCCCATTAATAATATCAAGCGGCGCCTCAAAAATTTCACGAGCGGCATCTAAGTCTTCAATAAGCCCCTCTTTTGTTCCTTCTAAAATATAGTAAGCTAAGCGCCCTTCCACCGTTTTCGGAATATCCGCTTCTGTTTTCTCTTTCTTTTTATCACGATAAAAATCAGTGAAAACCGCTAATGTTTCATCATTTGTATTAAACAATAAATCATTTGCTAGCTTAATTTCCGCTTCAGGAATCGATGCATAACGCTCTAATTTCTCTGTATTTACAATCGCGTAATCCAAGCCCGCCTGTGTACAGTGATATAAATAAACAGCGTTCAGAACTTCACGGCCAACTGGTGGTAAGCCGAAAGAAATATTACTGACACCGAGTACCGTTAACGTACGTGGCATTTTTTCTTTGATAAGACGAATGCCCTCAATTGTTTCAAGTGCTGATCCAATATATTGTTCATCTCCAGTACCTACCGGGAACATTAACGGGTCAAAAATAATATCTTCAGGAGCCAAGCCCCATTTCTCCGTTAATAATTGATAAGAACGCTCAGCAATTTCTAATTTACGATGACGATCTACTGCCATCCCCTGCTCATCAATCGTACCGACAACTAAAGAAGCACCATATTTTTTCACTAATGGCATTACGGCGTCAAAACGTTCCTCTCCATCCTCTAGGTTAATAGAGTTAATGATGGCTTTCCCTTGAGAAAATTTCAATGCTTCCTCGATTACTTTTTCATCTGTGGAGTCGATAACCAGTGGAACCTTAACTTTTTTCACAACTTCCTGCATAAATCCACGCATATCCGCCAATTCATCTCGGTCAGGGTTCGCTAAACAAATATCAATAACATGTGCACCATTTTTCACTTGCGCACGTGCAATTTCTGCCGCTTCCTCATATTTACCATCAATAATTAAATTTTTAAATTTTCGAGAGCCAATAACATTTGTTCGTTCCCCAATAAATAATGGACGCATTGAATCATCGTACACTAAAGGTTCAATACCCGATACGACATGACCATGTGTAGCTTCAGGTAATTGACGTGGCTTTGCATCCTTCAGTACTTCTCTAATTGCTGCAATATGGGCTGGTGTTGTCCCACAACAACCACCGACAATATTCAGCCAGCCTTTTTCCGCAAAACCTTTTAATTTTTGTGATAGGGATTCGGGTGATTCATGATAGCAACCTTCCTCATCCGGTAAACCTGCATTCGGATAACAGCTAATATAGCCAGTAGAAAGCTCTGCTAGTGAACGAATATGGTCGGTCATAAATTCTGGACCAGTTGCACAGTTTAAACCGACTGAAAGCGGCTTAATATGTTCGATTGATATGTAAAAAGCATCAATTGTTTGCCCTGCTAATGTTGTACCCATCGGTTCAATCGTGCCGGATATCATCACCGGTAATTCTTTGCCCGTCTCTTTAAACGCACGTGACACCCCTAGTGTCCCCGCTTTTACATTGAGCATATCTTGACTCGTTTCAAGTAGCAGTACATCTGAACCTGCTTCAATTAGAGCCTTTGCCTGTACATAAAAGTTTTCTTCTAGTTCATCAAAGGTAATACCGCCAGTGACTGATAATGTTTTCGTCGTTGGGCCCATCGCTCCGGCAACGAAACGTGGCCATTCTGGAGTAGAAAACTCATCCACTACTTTGCGTGCAATTTCCACAGCACGTTTATTAATCTCTTCCGCCTTAGCCCCAAGATTATATTCATTTAATACGAGAGGTGTACCGCCAAACGTATTTGTACAAATGATATCCGCACCAGCTTCTAAATATTTTCGATGAACCTTTTCAAGCACATCGGGTCTAGTTAATACAAGATTCTCGTTACATCCATCAAGCTCCTCACCACCAAAATCTTCTGCTGATAAGTTTTCATTTTGAAGCATTGTACCCATTGCGCCATCCAGAATTAAAATTCGTTTCTCTAGTTGCTCTTCAATCAAGTGCTTAGCCATCTATACTTACTCCTTTTTTCTGTTCATCCAATTGTCCGATAAATTTCATTAATTCAAGCGTCATATCATAGCGTAAAAACGGTGTAATTAAATAAATACCATTAAAATATTCTGCCGCTACTTCTACTAACTCTTTGGCAATTGCAATCCCTTCTAATGTTGAACGTTCTTTATCTTCACCACACGCCTTCATACGTGATAGTGCATCGTCTGATAATTTAATCCCTGGTACTTCATGATGTAAAAACTCGGCGCTTTTATAGCTCGTTACTGGCATAATACCAATATAAATTGGGGCGTCTAAATGCTTTGTTGCTTCATAAATTTCCACAATTTTTTCTTTTGTATAAACAGGTTGAGAAATAAAATAATCCGCACCATGTTCAATCTTTTTCTCTAAGCGTGCTACTGCACGATCTAATACACGAACATTGGGGTTAAATGCTGCCGCAACAGAAAAATTTGCTTTCTTACGAAGTGGCTTACCGGAAAATGATATCCCCTCATTCAACTGTTTAATTAATTGAATAAGCTCCATGGATGAAACATCATAAACACTTGTGGCACCTGGGAAGTCTCCTACCTTTGTTGGATCTCCAGTAACCGCTAAAATATCATGAATGCCAAGTGCATTTAAGCCCATTAAATGGGATTGTAGACCAATTAAGTTACGGTCACGGCACGTAATATGCGTCAACGGTCGTACACCATGTGTCTCCTTTAATAACGCACCCATAGCGACATTACTAATGCGGGGAGACGCAAGCGAATTATCAGCCATCATCACGACATCTGCACCTGCTTCATATAATTTTTTTGCCCCTTGAATAAAACCGTCAATTTCTAGATGTCTCGGAGTGTCTAACTCTACGATAACCGAACGTTCGCGCTTCACCTTTTCATGTAGCGGTTCATATGTCGCAGGTTCCGCTTCCCGCACAATCTCTACTTTTTCAGGTTTCGTATACTTTGCTTCAACCGGCGTTAACTCTTCTAAATATTTCTTCGCAGCTGCTATATGCTTAGGTGTCGTACCACAACATCCACCGATTAAACGAACACCTTGGTCACGCAATGCAACTGCCGCTCGGCCAAAATAATCAGCTTCTGACTCATAAACGACACGCCCATCCTCTAAATCTAGTAGTGACGCATTTGGATATGCTGACATAAATGCTTTATCAGGAAGCTCCACACCTTCAAATGCTTGAATTGTATGATGGGGACCTAAACGACAATTGACGCCTACTACATCTGCACCAAGAGCTTGTAACTCATGTAATGCTTGATTTAACGTCATTCCATTTTGCAACACACCCGGCTCATGCATGGATACTTGTGCAATAATTGGTAGCTCTGTTTTGCTGCGTAACATTTTTAACGTTGCACTTAACTCTTCAAAATCATAATACGTTTCAAGTAAAAGACCATCAGGATTGCCTGCAAGTAACACATTTGCTTGTTCTTCAACAGTCAATAATATTTCCTCTAATGTAGCATCACTTTTACGAATGCCACGGATGCCCCCAATTGTCCCTAAAACAAATTGCCCGCCATCAGCTGCCGCTCGTTTTGCAATCGTGATTGCCGCTTCATTAAATTGTTGCACTCGTGATTCTAAGCCGTAACGTGCTAATTTAATCGCATTTGCACCGTAAGTATTGGTCTGAATGACATCTGCACCAGCAGCTATATATTCTCTATGAATTTTTTCAATTAACTCCGGTCTTTGTACATTCATTTCCTCATGACAGTACTCTAAGCCGTAGCCATATAATACTGTACCAATGGCTCCATCCGCAGTAAGCACATGTGTTTTTAACTTTTCTAGCAATCCCATAAATCGTAGCCCTCTCTTTCCTTGTATCCAAAATATAAAAAGCCTTCTTTTACAAAAAGAAGGCTTTAACGAATCGCAATTGTTGTTCCTTCTCATCTTCGACCAATAAGGTCTTCTGGATTTAGCACCTGACATAAGTTGGTTGCTGAAGCTTCATAGGGCCAGTCCCTCGGCTTCTCTTGATAAGAATATAGTATGAATTTTTCAAATAATTAAAAGAATCATATCGTTTACAGGCGATAGAGTCAAGACTATTTCACTTAACAAAGAAGATTTCTCACGAAAAAAATATTATTTTAGCTTTAACTTCACCGTGATACTAGTTTTTCCGCAAGCGCTTCGCCTATTTTTTTACCATTTTGAATACAAGCACCAATACCTACGCCGAAATATGAGCAACCTGCTATCGATAAGTTGGGATACCGTTCTGTAAGCTCCGCTGTTAAGCCTTTCAACGCCTCATGATGTGCCAAATCGTATTTTGGCATTTGATCGATCCACTTGGCTACATTTACAACCATTGGTTTTTCATCAATGCCTAAACTTTTCTTTACATCTTCTAATGCTACAGCTGTCAATTCTTCATCTGTCATCATACGTAATGTTTCATACGCAGGGTTAATGCTCTTATAAAAGAGGCGCACGAGCAATTTGCTATTAGCAGATGTATGTTTCCATTTTCGGCTTGTCCATGTTGCGGCATTGCATTGTACATTCGAGTTATGTGACACAATAAAGCCTGTCCCATCTGCCGGTAGCACTGCGTCTGGTACATCAAAGCCTAGGTAAATGGTGATGGCAGAGGCTGTAGTAAATTCTTTAAAATAGCGATCCAATGATGGGTCCTGTAATAAGCTTTGTACGGCTTCATTTGGCAGTGCTAATACTACGTGCTCAGCCTCAAACATGCTTCCATCTGCTAATGTAATTGTATAATGTTCTTCATGTTTTTTTACATTGGTTGTCGCTACGCCTTTAATAATTTCTACATTTGTTAACGTTTCTTCAAGACGATGGATAAGTGATGATAAGCCCTGTTTAAACGAAATAAACTTTTTGTTGGAAGCTTTTACAAATTGTTCGCGATTTGCCTCAAAACCTTTAATAATACTACCGTACTCATTTTTATAGTCGATTATGTACGGTAAGGTAGATGCTATCGACAGTTGATGGAGGTCACCCGAATATACCCCAGCTAATACTGGTGCAATTTGATTTTGTACAAGTTCTTCCCCTAAGTAATATGTTAAAAACTCACCGATTGAGCTGTCCTTAGTAAAGCCTTTATTCGGCATTGTTAAATCTTGTAATGCCTGTTGTTTACCTGCTTCTGATACTAGTGTACTCGCTTCAAGAGACGCTAAACTCATTGGAATACCGAATGTTGAATCAGCAGGGATCGCATGTAATTCGTCATTTGTATAGATATAAGATACCCCTGTTTCGTTGTACACTAGCTCCCGTTCGAAATTAAGCTCCTGCACCAGCTCCATGACCCCTTTATGACGAGCCACAATCGAGTCAGCACCCGTTTCCATAATGAATCCTTGCTCATAAGCGGAATGTAACTTACCACCTAAGTAGGGATTTTTCTCAACAAGCACTAGTTTGACATCTATGTTTTTTTGCAATACTTGGCGTTGTAAATAATGCATCGTACATAAACCAGTAATGCCGCCACCTAATACAACTATTGTTTTCATAAAGTATCGCCCCTAATTCGTTATTTCTCTCCTTATTAGTATAAACTTTTTTCACAAACAATAACGTTCAACCCATTACAAATTTAGCAACACTATAAAGTGTCAGGCACTCAAACAATTCGAAATTGTTTGAGTGCCTGACACCGAAAGTTCACCTAGTTTAAGTTTTGTGCGACATTTGCTAATTTGTCAGCTGAATTTGTTACTTCATTAAATGCTAGCCCAAGCTCATGAAGGACCTGAGCTACGGCCTGAACCTCTTTTTCCATAAGGTCATTTTGACACTTAGCTTCTGTCATTGCATCTAAAATTTTATTAAACTGTCCTTCAGTTTGAGCCATGTTCTCCTCACCTGAAGCAACCTCTGCCTGAATATTACTAAGCGAATATGCCAGTTTAGACGTTCGCTCTGTCGTTTTTTCTAATAATTTTGCAACGGATGTAACAGATTCTTTCGTCTGACTAGACAATTTACGTACTTCCTCTGCCACAACACTAAAGCCTTTCCCCGCCTCTCCAGCGCGGGCTGCTTCAATAGCTGCATTTAAAGCAAGCAGATTTGTTTGGTTGGCAATGTTCGTTACAACACTCATAATCGCTTCCATTTCTTTCGACATATCCGTTAATTGTTTAATATTATCCGTAATATCATCCACTGACTGAATAATATTACACATATTTTGAGATTGATGTTGTAAGCATTCGCGACCTTCTATTGCTTGACTTTCTGCTAACGTACTCACCTGAAGCGATTTTTTTGCCAATTGCTTAATTTCATGTGATTGATTATTTAATAGATGGAAGGAGGCATTTGTTTCTTGTGAAATGGTCGCTAATCCTTCTGACGATTCCACAATTTTTTTCTCAACTGCTTCTTTCTCACGTTCAACGTTTTCCTTCAGTTGCTCAATTGTACTTTCGAACGCTTCTAATACAAGTTGCTGCTCGAAATTAGAAATTTTAGAAATTGCTCGTATTGTATTCAATTGGTCTTTCGGATGCACTACATGTTCTTCAACTAAATCAATAAATGACATGGTTAAATCTTGGAAAGCACAAATATACCATTGTGTTCTCAGTCCGATATGTACATGCACTTTGGCGATATTTACTCGTCTTTTATAAAATTCCTCATCAATTGTACCGTTAAACATTTCAATAATGTGACGACGCAATGTGACCTTCAATTTATCCACAGAACTATGTTTATTAATAATATCTACTAAACTATGCTCAGTTCCAATCATTTCATAAAACCGGTCAACGATGTGATTTATGTTGTCCTCAACAAATGGTTTAAAAGCTTTTAAATATTGTAAATCTTCTTTTGTCAAATTTAGCATTTCAATTTGCTTAACCAGTGTTCGAGAGTTCGGAACATCCATTGTCACCGAGTATTGCTGTAAATCTAACGTCATTGCCTTTTTCTGTTTTTGAAAAATCACACTTTTCCCTCTTTCATTACGTGTTCTTTTGAAAAGCTGAGCAAAAATCCCATTTCCGTTTACCCAAATATATTGACAAATCTATGAAAAGATACCACAACCATTAATAAATTTACAAGAAAATAATATAACAAAATAACATCATAATAAGCAGTAATTCATTATTTTTCATTATTAAAATCACTCATATACATTATACATTTTTAATATAATTGTCAATTTATTATATCCTATATTTTACCATTAAGTAGCATACAGTTTAAAAGTAAACTAAATGGTTTTCAACTGTTAAATTGCAATAAAACGCTATCATAATTTTTTTCAGTAGCTATTTCTACAGTATTTATTAGAATTTACGTATTCCCTCTGCAACACTACATGTAATATTAAGTATCTGTAATTTCAATATCTCCCCTTCGGCCATTTATTAAGAGTCCTTTATCCTATTTTTTTATTTAAAAATGAATATAATTAACTATTGTAAATTTTGTTAATAAATAGCATAAAATAACCATTCTATTAACAGTCTACTCCTGTAAAAACGAATTCTCTCCCATATCATTTTTCTATGTATAGATGTATGATCACTATTTGCTCATCCACCACAATAAAAAACCGCAACGCCTAGTTCACAGCTAACCGTTACGGGTAAATTTCAATATCATAAAATTTCAAATTTAAAGTTCTTCTAATTCTTCTAGTAAAACGGTTGCTTCTTCTATACCTGCTTCTGCCGCAAGCCCATACCATTTTTTCGCTTCTTTAATATTACGTGGTATTCCCTCACCTTTGTTATAAATATGACCAAGCTGCAATTTTGCTTCAGGGTCTCCTTGGAGTGAGGCTTGCTTGAACCAATGAATACCTTTTTCAATATTACGAATCCCCGTTAAACCCTTGCTCCAAATAAAGCCCAAATCATAAAATGCATCTACATGATATTGTTCAGCCGCTCTTTCAAACCAATATAAACCACGATTTATATCCCGCGCTTGCCCTAAGTGACCTTCTAAATAAATCCCACCTAGTCTGTATTGCGCTTCAACATAGCCTGCCTCAGCCGAATTTTTATAAAAGGCAAATGCTTTCTCTTCATCTATTGCAACACCTAACCCTTGTTCATGCATAAGACCTAATGTAAACATTGCCTCTGCCACCCCTTGTGCGGCAGCAATCTCGAACCAATGTTTAGCAAGTGACATATTTTCTGGTACACTCTCACCATTCAAATACATATCCGCTAAATTATTTGCCGCATCTGCATGCCCTTGTTGCGCTGCAGCTTCGTATAACTTAAAAGCACGATCATAACTCTCTTCTACACCAATTCCTTCAAAATAATAGTTACCAAGAGCATATTGGGCATTCGCATTATCTTGTTTTGCCGCTAATTCAAACCACTTAATGGACTTTTTCGGTTGGAAAAATGTATCCTCATTTGCACTATAATATTCTCCAAGTTCAAATTGGGCATCTGCATCTTGTTCTTCAATCGCAGCTTTGTATAAATCGATGATTTCTTCATGGTCTAAATCTTCTTCTTCAAAAACAGCAACTGTTTCGTCCTGATGTGTAAAATACCATTCCAGGACATCGAGGACATCATCAACAACCTCCGTTGTATACGCTAACTTCTCTAAGGAAGTAATTTGCCATATTAAAATATATATCGGGAGTGGGATTGCCTCACGCAATACATCATCATATTCTGCTAACAGCGTTAGTACATTGTCTTGCACTGTTTGTGTTTGCTCAGGATGTACTATTTGTAAGTGTCGCTGATGTTTTTTTCTTAGCAATCCCTGAATAACTTGATAGAGCATCTTTTGCAAGGTTGTCAGTTGTACTTCATCCAATATGAGTAAAGTGAGGTTTTGTGCAAACCATGTATTCTGTATATTTGTTGATTGTTGTAAGGACTCCGTTCGCTCCTTATTTTGCTTTGCTAAAAATTGCCCGTACATTTCATTTCCCCCCTTGCACACTATGTAAAAAAACTGCCTTGCTATTATTATATGGAAGGCAGTTCAAGAATGGTTACACATATGCTCTTAACATTAGTCCTACAAATAACGTAATGACGAAAAAGAGCGTTATATGTCCCCATTTATACATTTCTAACAAACCGATAAATTCACGAGTAAAAGCATTAGGTATATAATATAACGCCGTTTTAGAGCCTACACCTTGTGCATCAAGCTTTGCCCTTCTTGCATAAATACTCGCTCGAAATACATGAAAATTATTCGTAACAAAAAGTGAACGGTACTTTTTCCCTTGCGCGTGCGCATCCATGATCGCTTTAGAGAACGCCATATTTTGCTCTGTATTTGTCGACCGATCTTCCATCAATATTTTCCGATTCGGTATTTGATGTTTATCTATCATATATGTTTCCATCGCAAACGCTTCTGAAACTTGTTCATCGCGCCCTTGCCCACCCGAGACGATAATAAAAGGTCGCTCTCCATATTTTTTATATTGCTTGACTGCCTCATCTAAACGGCTTGCTAATAGAGGAGGAACTTTATCACCAATAAGGCCAGATCCCAGCACAAGAATATAATCAGGTTCATATGTTATCGGTGCAAAATGATAAATGATAGCGTAGACCATCACACTTGTATATAAAAATACTGTATAAGCAAAAATCAAAAACGCATAAAAGAAAAGAATATGCCAAAGAGGATTTTCAATATTCGTAAAGAATACGAAAACATAGCCAATCATCATTGCAAAGAAAGCCAAGCCAAACACAGCTAGTAATACATTTCGAAATCTTCGTCCTTCTTTTTCAAGCAGGATTTTACTATTGAAAAACATCGCAATGGATAGTATTAACATGATACCTGGTATAATACCGAACAACGTCATGATACCCATTTTGGACACAATACCTTGTTCGTTAATAAATAAATCATAACGTGTTGTCATACCTACAAATACATTCAACCCTATTAAGCCTAAAACGACAGCGTTAATAAAGCGTCTTTTTTCTGTAATATACAGCATTAAAAATATTGAAATTAATAATGTCATTGTTGGAAGCACTGCATTTACTCCTTTCCTTCCTTTCTATTCCCATTCAGCAGTATGCTGACACTACTTGTTCATATATTGCAAATTTCCTAAATTACAGGTAGTGAATATTTTATTTTTCACTATAGTTCATGTAAAATTACTATTAAGAACTATTTTATGATAAAACAAAAAATTATTTTGGAGGAATGTAAGTAATGAAAAAAATTCTTGCTGCTCTTTTTGCAGCGACACTAATGTTTGCATCAGTTGGCGCAACACTATTAATATCAGACACACCAACTGCAGAAGCGAAATCATATAAGTCAGGTAAAAAAGGCTTCTCAAACAACAACAATAGCTCAAATATCCAAAAATCTCAGGATAATTCTAAAGACCAAAATAATGCTACAACAAATAAAAATAATACTACGTCTACAAACAAAACAGATTCAACTACTGCAAAAAAAGGTGGCTTTTTCTCTGGCGGCCTTATGAAGGGCTTAATGCTAGGTGGTTTAGCAGGTTTACTATTCGGTAGTCTATTTAGTAGTTTAGGTATGCTTGGTAATATTTTAGGTTTATTAATTAATATCGCTGCTATCGCTGTAATTGTGATGCTTGTCGTGAAAATTATCAATATGTTTAAAGACAAAAAGCGTAAAGAACAGGAAGCTACACAATGGCACAAATAATTAACGAGCAAGATATTATCAATGCAATTTGTCTTTCACAGGCTTACCATCTAAATGTTCGCCCTGAAGACGTACTTGTTGAGCTAACGTACGAAGATGAGACAGGCTTCGGCGCGGAAGTCGAAACAAACGGTCAAATCGAAGTATTGAATACCGCTGCTATGATTGGCGCATTACGTGTATGGATTAAAGACGTCCTACACGGCGATCCTTTCTCAACTGGTATTGAGCTAATTTTAGATGATGAAGAAGGCATTATTGCCAAACTATCATAGTTTAAAATCCATTTGGTCTGTTGAGTTTGTCCAGATTATTTAAGCATTAGTCTGTGACATCTACTGAAAGACCACTCATAGTTCAGCGTTGATTTAACACTCATCCCTGACTTATTGAAGTAGAGTACCTCTACTCACTATTAAAACAAATAGCCGTTCAATAAATCTTCTTAGTGGATTTATTGAACGGCTTTTTAATAGTTAGCTTAACCGTAATGACCTCTGACTAATTCGCTTTCAAGAAGTTCCTAAAGAAGGTTTATTTCAAACGTTCACTAAAGTTCACTAATATTTTAGCAGCATGGCTTCTCTTTGTTGGGGCTTCAGGAGAAAATCTTCCTTCACTTCCTGCAACAATACCAAGCTCATACAGCATTGTGATGGCATTTTTCGTTTCATCATTGTAGCTAGTTATATCGGTAAACGGTGTTTGATTTTTCACAACATATGTTTGGTTAAACTGTTTTTCATAAGCACGATTTATCATTAATGCTAATTGCGCGCGCGTAATAGGCTGGCTTGGATTAAACTTGCCATCCGACCCCTTCACAAGACCATGTGCATAAGCAGCAGCAATTTCTGACTGTGTTTCGGCATCGTAGCTCGCTATATCTGTGAAAGGCGCTTTGCTAGTTGTTGTTAAACCTAAGCTTCTAACAAGCATCGCTGCTGCCTGTGCGCGTGTAATATTTTGTTCAGGTCTAAAAGTACCATCAGTATAGCCCTTCATCATGCCTCTTGCAGCCGCTTTTTGAATGAACTCCTTTGCCCAATGATTTTCTATATCTAAAAATTGCACTTTACTGCCTGTTGTAAAAGTTGCAGTTGGACTTTGCACACTTTCATTCCCTGCCGCATCTATCGCTTTTATGGCAACAGTATAAGTAGTATTATCTACTAAACTATCGAGCGTTATAGCTGTTTGATTGGCATTGACTGTAGAGTAGAGTGTATTATTCAAATACACATGATAGTTCGTAACCCCTTCATTATCAGTTGCCGCTAGCCATTTTACATTTGCCTCTGTACTACTATTAACATTGACTTGGATTGCTGAAGAAGCATCCCATAGTGAACTTGCTTTAATAGCTGGTAAAAATGCCTGCTTTGCTACTGCTAAATAACCTGCTTCACTTAAATGAATGTTTTCTGGATTTGGCAAAAAGTTAGGTACATCTTTCGCCACTACGTCATATGTTGGCACAAATATTGCACCTGCTTTCTCAGCAGTTGTTTTAATAGAAGCATTCATGATACCTAAAAGCATTTTAAACTGTGTTTGCAAGTCTTCGCTATAATAAGGGAAAGAATTATAATAGCCCATCACGTAAATTTGTACCTGTGGATTTAACTTCTTTATTTCCTTGAGTATTGCCGCTATATTATTTATAGCTTCTTGAGATGCCTTTATAATGGCGGCTGTATCAATACCAGTTGTTGACGATTGTTTTAGAATTGGCAATAAATCATTAGCACCAGCAGTTAACGTAATCAGCTCTGCCTCTTGAATTGAAGCTCTAAGCTTTGCACGATCATTTGTATAACCAAACCCCGTCACTGGCTTTTCTACATCATCTTGTAAGTCTTTTAACACATTTTTAGTTGTATACCCCGAATAGGCAAACCCTTTATTATAGGATGTAAGTAAACCTTCTTGTTGTAATGCCTGTGCTACAAAATCTGTATAGCCTAAGCCAATGGCTCCGACTTCATTCATACCATGTGCTAATGAATCGCCTAGTGCTATGTAATCAGCCTGTACAACCCAGCTTGGCGCTATATGATCTTCTTTCTTTTCCGCACTTGCACCTACAGGTATTGTTAATTGTAAAGCTAGCATGCTAGCAGCTAAAAAACGAAATTTTTTTGAAAATTGCATATACCCACTCCTCCTGCTCATCTACTAATTACTAGTTTACTAGATTAAGGATAAAAGTGGGTGCATTATATTGTAAATACTTTGGCTAGCATTCTTTTCCTGCTCTATTTATGCTGTACCTTTCCATAGACACCTCCACCACCAACCTCAATATGTAATTGTCCCGTTCTCGCTAAATCAATCATCGTAGCTATTTTCTGTGGCACAATTTCCTCGAGTTGCTCGGTCGTGATACGGTGTAAAATCGTCATTTCAGTCCCAAATGCATGTAATAATCTTTCCATCATTTTCGGACCTAAACCTGGTATAAAATCAAGTGGTACTTGATGGATGTAAGGTGGTCTTTCACGTTCATCAACATACGGCTCTGATAGTTCCTTAATACGTGTCGCAACACCTTTAATAATTTTCGAGCTTGCACAAGATGTACAAAGCGTATCGTCTGCACTTAGCTGATTACCACAATTAGCACAAACAGTTTGATAATATTTGCCCAGCAATGGATTTAACCCATAATTCGCCACTACTGCCCGCCCATCCTGTTCATGAAGCGCCATCTTTAATTCGCTAAAATTAGCCGCCATTAATTTTAGTTTTTGATATTCACGAGCCATTTTCCCAAGCGAATGTGCATCAGAGTTTGTAACAAATGTATAGGCTTGAAGTTCTTTTATGTTTTTGACCATATTGGTATCAGAACTTAAACCAAGCTCTATAGCATCTATAAGCTGTGGATTGAATACTTCTGTTAAGCTTATATGAACACCTTTTCCAAATAAACTTTTAAATGGCGTAAAAACATGTGCTGGAATAAAAAGCCCCCCTAATTCCCGCACTTTTTGTTGTACAGTTTGGCCTTCACAATAAATACGCTGTGAACTTAAATGGATGTTTTTCATATACTGGCTCATCCAATTCGAAAAATTCTCCATCACTTGAATAGTAGGGAAATAAGCTAGCACATGAATTGGTCCATGGCAGGAGCCATCATATATTTCGATTTCAGAACCTGGAATAAGCGTTGTTTCTTGAAATCGGAGTCCACCTTGCGATAACTCCTTTAGTTTGCCTTGTTGTATCATTATATTCATTTCAGCAATGACTTCTGGTGAATGACAATCAATAATGCCAATAATATCAAGCCCTTTTTTGGCACTAGCCATCTCTAAAATCCGTGCTAATGTTAACGTTTTACTCCCAGTAATTTTCACTGCGCGCCCACTCATTGTTCGTCCAATATGAATATGTAAATCTGCATAATAGTCATGAAACAATGTACACATCTCCTTTTGTTTTATTATAAAATGAAAAAACCTTACATTGCTGCAAGGTATTTTCAAGCATTAGGATGGATGGTTTTGATGAGCGCCTTTATCAGTCTCGTACGAACCTGAACCTTGGTTTGGCATTGCTGCTGAATCATATGCAACCAATGTAACGCCAATTTTCTTTTCGAGTTCATTAATTTTTTCAAGCTGTGTGTGATCTAATTGTGCAAATTTTATTTCTTCCATATTCATCACGCATCCTTTCAAAAATAACGTTCCCCGAATATCTCACAACTATACAAAGGGCAATTGGATAATTTCTTTAAGCAGTGTTATGTGGAAATTGTTCGAAAATTGTTTGAGTGACTGGCACTTAAATAGGTTAAATATGGTTTGCCTGTTAGTGGATGTGTTTGAATGTCGGCGCATACTCCAAAAACATCATCCAGCAGCTTAGGTGTTAACACTTCTTCTGGCGTACCATATTGAACGATACGACCTTGTTGTAAAACATAAATGTAGTCGCAGTACATCGCGGCCATATTTAAATCATGTAAAGCGGCGACAACCGTCAAATGCAGTGTTTGAATTAAATCCATTAGTTGTAATTGATGGTGGATATCTAAATGATTTGTCGGCTCATCTAAAATAAGTATCTGTGCTTGCTGTGCAAGTGCACGCGCAACCATCACTCTCTTTTTTTCCCCTCCAGAAAGGGAACTAAAACTACGTGTTTCTAAATGGGCAATACCTGTTTGAGACAAGGCTTCTTTTACAATATTAAAGTCTTCCTTATTGTCCATCTCAAAAAGTTTTTTATGTGGCGTTCTTCCCATACTCACTAAATCTTTTACTTGAAAGTCGAACAACACAGGCGTTTCTTGACTGACAACTGCTAATTTCTTTGCGATGACTTTACTTGATTGCTTAAATATATCTTGCTCATTTAATAGCACTGTACCGCTTTCTGGCTTTAATAAACGATACATATTTTTTAATAGTGTAGACTTTCCGCTACCATTAGGGCCAATCAACCCAACAAACTGCTTTGCTTTTATTTGAATGCTTACTTTCTCTAATATGCACTGATCATGAATGGAGAATGATACTTCCTTTGCTTCTAATGTCATCACCTTTAATCCCCTTCACCAAATGAATAATTGTTTCGACGTAGTAGCCAAATGAAAAATGGTCCCCCACAAAAAGCAGTAATAATACCAATCGGCATTTCTTCTGGGGCTATTAATACACGCGCTAACGCATCAGCCCAAACTAGAAAAATTCCCCCTAACAATGCACTTATGGGGATAACATGTTGATAATTAGAGCCAACTAACAAGCGTACGATATGCGGAATAATTAAACCAACAAACCCGATGGACCCACTTACTGCAACGAGCACACCTGTCAGTAAAGATACGAGTACTATTAGCTGTATGCGAAACTGTTGAAGATTTACCCCTAACGTGACGGCTGCTTCTTCCCCAAGTAGTAATAAATTCAGATTTCGATAGTATAGCCACAACAACCCAAATACGATAAAAAAGACAATGACTGGAATAAATAAATTACTCCATTTTGCTCCTGCGAGACTGCCTAACATCCAATACATAACGGCTTTAATCCCGCCCTCTTCCTTAGACATCATTAACATAAAATTCGAAGTGGCAGATAAGATAAAGGACACCGCCATCCCCGCTAGTAAAAGGCGAAAAATCGAAATACGTCCTCCTACACGCGACAACAAAAATACTAAGACAATTGCCATAAAAGAGCCTAAAAAAGCAGAGACTGAAAGGGCGTAGATACCTAAAAATGAAAACGCCCCTAAAATAATGACAGCCGTTGCGCCCACTGTTGCTCCCGAAGAAATACCTAAAATATACGGATCGGCTATCGAATTACGGACTAGTGCTTGAACAGCAGCACCAGCAACCGCTAAGCCTGCACCAACAACAGCCGCCAGAATCACGCGAGGAACACGGATTTGCCATATAATAATCTCTTGCGAACGACTCCAATCCTCCTCTATAACATGAGGGAATAATGGCACTTTCGAAAGAATTACCTTCCATACATGTAACGGCGTAACTGACACAGACCCAATCATAATGGCCACTGTCATAGACGCAATGAGCACTAGAAAAAGGGTCAAAGAAAATAACATAAATTTTTTATTCATTTGGTTATGAACTCCTTATCAATCATGATAAAGACGAAGCAATAAAAAAGGGCATTCTACGCATACATGCATAGAAATACCCTTAGCTAAACAAATTAGGAGAAATATCCATCAATTGTCCGTAATTGCTTGCATCCTCGTGGGCATTACAGGTATGAACTAACTGGCAGGTCTCCTGGCTTCGATTCATCGTATCTACGATTGCCTTCCCATTTAAAAACAGTGGCTACACTATCATAGAACTCCTCGTTACAGTTGCGGGACAGCGTCGGATTTACACCGACTTCCCTTTTAAGTGATGCTCGTGTTTACAAGCGTCACACCATTAGTATCTGAAATTTTAAAATTATGACGATTCTATCATACATCATTATCGTAGTCTATTATTTCCTTCATTTAGGAATCTATCTTTCCTCATTTCAAACTAAATCCATCATTTCTGCACATTTACTTGCTACATTAAAGACACATCCAAATCGAAGGAGGAAATTCATATGGTATTAAATAAAAATCGGCTCCTAATGTTAGTAGCAGCAATTGCTTTACTAATACTTTCAGCTTGTGCTGATAATACAGCGAAGTCAGAATCTGCTCAAAGCGACAAAACAGACCACGGCGAAGAGATGGATCATGGGGATGAAATGGATCATGGGGATGAAATGGATCATTCCATGATGAATCATTCAAGCTCTGGTGAAGTTCCAGCCACTTTAAAAACAGCCGAAAATCCAAAGTTCCCTGTCGGCAGTAAGGCTATTCTTACAGATGGCCATATGTCAGGAATGACAGGAGCCGAAGCGACAATTGTCGGCGCTTACGATACGACAGCATACATTATTTCATTTGAGCCTACTACTGGTGGTAAGACAATTGAAAATCATAAATGGGTGATTCATGAGGAATTAATCGACCCAGGTGAAGCACCTTTATCACCAGGATCAGAAGTAAAAACTGATGCTACCCATATGACAGGCATGGAAAATGCGACTGTACGCATTGATGATGCCGTACAAACGACTGTCTATATGGTCGATTTTGCTTTAACAACTACTGGTGAAGAAATGAAAAATCATAAATGGGTGACTGATAGCGAGCTAGCGACAAAATAATGAGGTTGGGACAAAAGAGAAAAGGTGTTAGATTGATGGCAGTCAATCTAACACCTTTTTTGCTACGCCGTTGTTGTCCGCTACGGCGGTGCTTTCCGCTCAGCACAGTAAGCCGCAACCCTCGCTAACGCGCGTTCTGTTACGTCTTACATTGTATGCTGTTCTGAGCAGGAGTCACCGCTTCCGCTACCAACAACTAGTGAACACTTCTAATTTTTTATTTATTGCAAAAGCAAGAAAAGATAAGTTCTCCATATAGCAAAAATTTATGAACACCTTTTCTCTGTTCCTTAAATTTTTTTAGTTATGTCCCAGTCTCATTCTAAAACCTTTTTGTCACCGCTTTTATGCCATTTATAGCCGATTCCCCACACTGTCTGTAAATAATCATCCACTGGAAAGCCACTTTTTCGAAGCTTATCCCGTAAATTGCGGACATGTGAATCAATCGTTCGGTCTTCAATTGCTACATTATATCCCCATACAGTGTTGATTAAATGCTCTCTAGAGAAAACTTTATTTTGATAATCAAGAAATAACGCTAACATCAAAAATTCTTTTGGCGTTAAAGAAATCATCTCTTGGTGAAAAGATAACTCAAAGGATTCTTTATTTAAGCGTAGCCCTTCGAAATTAATAACGATTTCTTCAGCCTTTGTTCTTCTTAAAACAGCCTGTATACGCGCTAACAATTCTTCCTCATCGAAAGGCTTTAAAATATAATCGTCAGCTCCAAGATTTAGCCCTTTTATAATATCAGCCTGTTCCCCTTTTGCCGTAAGCATAATAACCGGTACGTCCCAAAACTTCCTTATTTCCTGACATACTTGCCAGCCATCCATACCAGGCATCATAATATCTAACAGCACTAAATCTATATGATGTTCTTCTAAATATTCTAAAGCATCTCTTACAGACGACCTAGCAATGCAATGAAAAGAAGGTTCAAGATAAAGGGTAAGTAACTCTAACATCCTTGGTTCATCGTCAATTAATAATAATGTTTTCATTTGTTCCTACTCCTTAAACAATAATTTAAAAGTAGTCCCTTTGTTTTCCTCACTAACAACGGTAATTTCCCCTCCATGTGCATGAACGAGCTCCTTTACAATGGCAAGTCCTAATCCTAAACCGCCATTGGCACGCGTACGAGATTTATCAACCCTATAAAAACGTTCAAAAATATAAGGTAAATCCTTCTGCGGAATTCCTTTTCCGGTATCTTTTATAATAATTGATACGAAATGATTGTTTCTTTCCACTTGTAAGAAAGTCGAATCTCCTGAGGAACAATAAGTCAGCGCATTATTTAACAAATTCAAAAAAATTTGCTCCAACCTTATTGTATCAGCCAATAAAGTTAGTCCCGCTTCACATTGCACAAAAAGGTCAATTTGTTTTTCATGGAAAGCAGGTCTTAACTTTGCCTCAATACTTGCCACAAAGTCATCCATATGAAGACATTCTTTGTTTATAACAAATGCATTTTCATCCATTTTTGCCAAATCAAATAAGTCTTTTATTAACCTTGATAATCGATTCGTTTCCTCAATAATAATACGTAAATACTTTTGACGATCTCGTTCCGATAAATCTCGTTTATAAAGAATATCTGTATAACCTTTTATAAATGTAATCGGTGTTCGCAGCTCATGAGCAATACTCGATAAAAATTCCTTTCTTTCCTCTCGTAAATGATTTAAGTCATTAGATAATAGTTGAATAGCATTCGCAAGATCACTTAATTCATCTTGACCATTCGTTGAAAGGGCTACTGTAAAATCCCCTTTACTCATTTTTAATGTTGCTTCTTTCATTTCAATTAATGGACGAGCAAGCTTTCTAGATAACACAATAATCACTACAATGGTCACCAATCCCGACACAAGCCCAACAATTAGGAAGTGTTTATTTAATCGCTCCATTAAGGCATGGATAGAATCTGTATTTTGGAACATAAAAACATAGCCAATGGTCTTTTGCTGTTTTTGAATTGGACTAACGGTCGCTATATACTTTTCATCTTGCCAATTGTTCTCTAGCACCTGACCATCATAAGGTACACTTGCTCCAAGCCTCTGTAAATATGCTTTTATATCAAGGTGCGGCGAAGAAGTAGCTAAAATTTTGCCAGCACGATCTGCAATCACAACGTCCGTATTATCTTGGGATTCCATTAATACTATATGTGATAACGTTTCCTTTTCGAAATTTTGCTCCAATATCTTTCGATGCGAATTACCCGTTGTCTGCAAGTTTGTTAGTTCTTCATCAACTCTCGAATTCGTCAAAGAAAGATGCAAAAATAACATCATAAATGTTTCGATGCAAAACAATGTGATAAAAAAGATAATGCCAAGCTTTAGTGAAAGTTTTTTCATCCTGTAACCACCTATATTTCAAAATGATAACGTGTAAGTGTGAAGATTTTATGCAGAAGAAAGATACTTCTATTAAATAGTATAAAATAAAAACTACATGCTCATTGATTTTTCACCCTATGTAGTACTTAATGCAAATAAGAATGAGCCATATATTAGAGAAATATATAGGAGGTACGTTTTCCTCGATTCCTGCTGGAAAAGCATGACTCTTTAGAGCCCGTACAATGCCAACAACCCTAAAAAAGAATGCTAATAAGTATGTCTTATACTTATTAGCATTCTTTTTTATTAAATATAATTTTTAACCCAATCTAAGAAGTTTTCAATTACTGAATCAAGGAATTTGACAGTCCCCTCATCTGTTAAATTACCTTCTGCATCAAATTTTGTGTGGACAGCGCCAATATAAACATCATTACCACTTAGCAATGGTGAATTAATGCCAGGTGAGAATAAAATATCACGTAAATGTAATTGCGCTTTAACCGTTCCTAAGTTCCCCATAGATGCTCCCATCATAAAGGATGGTTTACCAATCATTACTTTATCCACTCGTGATAGCCAATCTATAGCGTTTACCATCACCCCTGGCACCGTTCCGTTATATTCTGGTGTTATCCATAGGACCGCGTCTGCCGCTTTTACTTTTGCTTTGAAATCTAAGACAGTTTGTGGTGCTTCATTTTCAATATCTTGATCGTACATTGGTAAATCTCGTAAGCTTAATACCTCTAGTTCAAACTTTTCTGTATAACGTTTTTGCATAAACTTTGCTAATTGCATATTATAAGATTCTTTACGGATACTACCTACGATTGCTACTACTTTCACGATATTTCCTCCTAAGTGGTTACTATTTTTAATATTGGTTGAGCATTTATATTTTATACTGCATTAATAATAGGTAGTAAACTCTTCAACAGGTTTACGATACCCTCTTAAACCCTTACTACTTTCCTTTTCCTTACCGATTGTCATCATTAGTACAATTTCATGTGTTGCTGGCACATTGAATAATGCACGCATTTGTTGTTGATCAAAGCCAATCATCGGACATGTATCCCAGCCGCGATTTTTAGCTGCTAACATAAAGAGCATAGCTGAAAGTGATGCATTACGAATTGCATCTTCCTTCATAAACGCTTCGCCACGTTCTTCGTAAAACTTTGTATTATCGTCTATAAGATTGTCAAGCTCACAGTTTGTAATCATACCTAAATCAACCATACCTTGACTAATATGAGCTGTTTGCTTGTAAGCTTCTTTATCTCCTAATACTAGGATAACACCGGACGCTGAATGTACTTTATATTGACCATATGCAGCCTCACGTACTTTTTCTTTCAATTCTTGATTTAACACAACAATATATTCCGCGTGTTGCAAGTTGAATGCTGAAGGTGCAAGCTTAACATCTTCTAAAATGGGACGGATATCCTCCTCCGTCATTGTAATTCCCTCTATAAAATTATTTGCCGATCGACGTTTATCAATTAACTTTGTAAACTCCATTCTGACGTCCTCCAGTCATTCATTTTGCTTCGGTAGTACTGTCTACGGTCATAATCAAAGACCTAACTAGCATTTACTTTCCAATTTGCATATTGTACAAGGGAAAGTTATTATTCATATTCTTTCTCAAATGGTATCGTACTTCTAACAGTATCAATTGGACGAACAAGTTCTTCAATTTGTGCGCGCTTAGGTTCTAGGAAAGGTGGTAATGATAATTTTTCTCCCAATGTTTCATAAGGTTCATCTCCCATAAAGCCAGGTCCATCTGTCGCCCATTCAAATAAAATTTGAGGTGCTACACGTGCATAGAGCGATTCAAAGAAGTGACGGTTAACGTAACCAGACGTACTGAAGCCAAAGCTTTCTAAACGTTCTGTCCATTCATCTAGAACAGCTCGATCTGCTACACGGAATGCCGCATGGTGCACTGTACCAAACCCTTGACGAGCTACAGGTAAGATGGTGTTATATTCTACAATGATTTGCGCACCGTTCCCTCCCTCTCCTACCTCAAATAAATGGAAGTCTCCTTCTGCTGCTATTTCTGTGAAAAGCATTACTTTTTCTAACATTTCTTTAAAATAAGTAAAATTCGCAACACGTACAAATATTGGCCCTAATCCTGTAATGGCATATTCAAGTGGGATTGGACCATCTTGCCAAGGTGTACCTGCGGCAACACCTTTATTGTTTTCGTCAGATATCAGTTGATACTGTTGATCGTCAAAATCAACAAACGATACGGTTTGCTTACCAAACTGTTCTTTAATGCCTGTATGTTTGATATTTAAGCGGTCAAAGCGCTTTACCCAATAAACTAATGCTGCATCCGTTGGTACTCGAAATGATGTTTTGGAAATCTCATTTGTTCCATGTACACCTTTTGGTATGTTCGGGAAGTCAAAGAATGTCATATCTGTACCTGCACTACCCTTATCATCTGCAAAAAATAGGTGATATGTTTGTATATCGTCCTGATTGACTGTTTTTTTTACTAGACGCATTCCTAGTACATACGTGAAAAATTTATAATTTTCTTCAGCACTACTTGTGATCGCTGTTACATGGTGAATCCCTTTTAAATGATTCATAATTAAAAGCCTCCTATTTATCTCGAAATCGAGATATATGTGTAAAATTTTTTATTTATTAATGGCATTAAGACCGACCTTTTTTAAAGCCATATTCATTATTTCCAACTCCTGCTGGTCCAATATTTGAAAAATTTCATTTATCTTCTGTTCATGGAGCGGAAAAATTCTATCCATTAAAACCTGTCCCTCATCTGTTAACACTGCATACGTAACACGACGATCATTAGCACAAGCTCGTCGACAAACATAATCTTTTTGCTCCAGCTTATCAATAACATACGTAATACTACTACTTGCAACTAAAATTTTCTTACCAATTACTTGAATAGGCTGTTCGCCATTGTGATATAAAAAATCTAGTACCCCAAATTCAGTTTGGTTTAAATCATATTGAAGCAAATCTTTTTTGGCTGCATCCTGGACAGATTGATAAGCACGGAACATAATCGTAAAAGCTTTTAAATAACGATTTTCTTCCTTCATAAGATGCACTCTCCTATTTACCTCGAAATTAAATATCTTTAATTCGAGATAATAATATCATAAAAAAATCCTGCTAGCAATCCTTTTATCTTAAAACCCTCCTCTGGCATTTAAAATGGACTTAAATTGATTTCTACAAAGGCGTTGCAAATCGTAGAAAAAGCCCTATACATATTACTGTATAGGGCACAGCTACTACTTCAACCGTTTAAACTCTTTTTCTGTTCCATCCGCAAACTCCACTTCTACCTCAATGGATTGATAATCATCTTTAATATTAAATACTTTAATAACCTGCTCAATTACTTCATCATTCGGTGTTGTTGAATCAAAAGTTAGTTGCTTCAATAATGGTTCAACCTTCGTATACGCCTCATCACCTTGTATTCTTTCATTGTTGCGGTCATCTTTCAATTTAACTTCTAAACCGTTCTTCTTATTTTCATATTCAATCTCATAAGATTCTGTTGGCGAATAATCGACATCCAATGCAAATTCCAAAAAGTTAAAAGGCACTTGGTCAGTGACATTTTCACCAGCTTGTTGATTCGTATTTTGCTCAGTTGGAGCATTTGCAGGTACGTCTTTTACCTCATCTTTGTTACAGCCATAAAGTAAACCTGTCGCTAATGAGAATACTAATAAATTTTTATAAATTCGCATTATCTTCACTCCTTTTCTTACATTTATTCTTCCCTAAAACTGCTCCAATTAAACGGCAAAAAGGTATCTCTTCAAGTCAAGAGATACCCTTTTCCTCCATCCTAAACAGATGGAAGAATTCATTCAAATTGTCCTAGTAGAAATTAAGACTAGCATTATTTTCATGAATAGCACGAGCTAAGCGAAGTGTCGACACAGCTAAATCAGCATAACTTACTTCTGCAGTTGCATTAAAGTTATTTTGCTGTGCATCAATTAACCCCATTGCGCTTGCTAATGCAACATATCCTGTATACGCTGGGTCGATAGTGCTTGCATCTGCGAAGTTTAATTTGTAAATATCGCTATGCTTAGCAGCACTTTCTAAACGTAATACACGGATATACCATTCTGCAAGTTCCTGACGAGTCAATTTCGCATCAACAGCAAATTCATTTGCAGGTTGTAATACACCCATTCTTACAGCTTGCTCAACCACTCCGTATAACGGATGTTTCGCATCAATATTACTAAAGGATTGAGGCGCTTCATCTTCATTTCCATATGGTCCGAAATATCCATATGTTAATGATTTAAGCATAATTTTCAATGCCTCACCTTTTGTCACAGATGTATCAGCATTAAAGCTTGCTGGATCTTTTACTTCCAACACATTTTGAGCTAATAAGTAATTTAGTTCCTGTCCAGCCGTTGGGTGCGAAATTTGTGGTTTACTATTTGAATCGCCCACACTATTCACCCATTTGCCAGTTGTTGCATCAATTTGATTGAAAAGGCTACCTTCATAAGTCGGTGCATACACTAAATCATAGTGGTTATTATCCTCTTTGTCCTGCTTCGCGTACTGCAGTTTTAACTTTAATGCATTACTAAATGTTTCCTTCACTTTATCTGCTGGTACAGCCTTACTTACAGCCGGCCAGTTATCAATTTTCTGTTGGTTAATTGATAGTGAGCGCAATGAACCGTCTGATCCGATGCTTACATAAATTTCATCACCAACAACAGCAATTCCATTGACTACGCGTGGGAAGGAGAAACTATATTGCTTACCATAACTATCATAAGCAAAATCATCTAAAGGTTTTGCATAGTTATGAATATAAGACGGAGCCCACTCTTTTAAGTAGTCGATTGCTTTTGCCATCGCAGCATCTTTAGTAATTGTTTCTGCATTTTTATCTGTTACCATGAAATCTCTACGTACATCATAGAATTGAGTAATTTCACCAGTTGCCTTGTTAATTTCAAGTGACGCACCAGTGCCACCTCTATCATAATTATACATATAGTTTACAGAGTAGAGTGTTTCACCGTTTTCATTTTCTCTTTCATCAATCAGCTCAATTTGCAACTTCGCCTTATCAGGGTCCACTTTTAAGAAGGACTTTGCAAATTCCTCAACTTCATCAAGTTTCATACCGCTTTTTCTTGGGGCAAGTTGTTCTGAAGAAAGCTTTTCAACACCTTTTGCTTTTGGTGCTTGCGATACGAAACCATTCGCTGTTTGCCATTGACCAGTTAATGCATTTACACCAGAGAAGCTTGATGTTGGCACATACACTAGTTTGACATTGCGTTTTTCAGATTGGAAATTATAGTCTACATAATAACGTAGCTCAACATCAAAGTTCTCACGAATTTGTGCAAGCACATCTTGCTCACTCTTTTTCTTTTCTATACTATCGAACGTTGCTTTAGAAGATACATCTGAGTTGCGATATACTTGTACAACTTCTCCATTAGCAAGCACGCCGATAGAAATGAAATGGTCACTTATTGCTACACCGTTTTGTGTTGGTGCATACGTATAGGAATAAGTAATTGGTTCTGATAATGGACGAGTGAAGTTATAATCATTAATATAATCATATTCATCTTCTTGCAACTTATAATTTGCTGTATTCGGGAATTTCTTTAAGAAATCCTGTGCAATTTTTTGTGCATCTTCTTTTGAATATTTTGCAGGATAGAGCGCATCTGCAACATTCGCTGGCTGGTAATAGAAGTGTTCAAGTTCTAAATTATCGCCCTTAAATGTGATGCTACCATAGATATCTTTTCCATTCACCGTTTTATGGAAGCTCAATTCATAACGAACAGTTTTATCATCGTTATAATAATGGCCACTTCCAGTATGGAAATCATTTTCTGTTAAAAAATCGAACTTTTCTGGGAAAAGCTCACGTAATTTTTTAATAAGTGTGCTTTTTGTTACTTTTGTTTCAGTAGAGGCTACTTGAATCTCAATTCTCTCTGGAGCATCCTTAACATTAGCAGAAGCTTGTGCCATTGGAGAAAGAACCCCGACAGAAAATGCAGTAGACGTTAAGATAATTCCTAACTTTTTAAATTTACCCAAAATATCCCTCCTAAATTACAATTTACCATAATTATATAATATATTACCAAATTAGGGAATAGTATTTACAGATTATTTCCAATTAGGTGAGCAATAGATTGGGTATATCCTTATCCCTATCATTGTCATTTTTTCACCACATCAAAATTCGAACCTATCAATAGCCAATTTTGCGGGAACGGTAGCCCTAATTTCCAATAGCCTATACCCCTAAGCTTGTACTGCTTAATTAAATTGAATTTCGCTTGAATCGATCGCGCATCTTCAAACCAGACTACATGCGCTCTTCCTTGCTCGTCGTAATAGTCAAAGAAAGGTGCTTGTGCATTCCAATCATACTGAATCGCTGCATTATATTTTTTCGCAATCTCAATAGCCCTCTGCGGACTTACAGCCTCTGCATACGGACCCCCTTGTACAAACGGCAATGTCCAATCGTAGCCATATAGATTTTGCCCGAGCAAAATTTTACTTGCTGGCATTTCCGATACAGCATACTTCACAACAGCCTCCACTTCCCTAATAGGTGAAACAGCCATTGGTGGACCCGCAGAATAGCCCCACTCATAGGTCATCAGCAATACAAAGTCCACAATCTCCCCATGCGCTTTGTAATCATGTGCCTCAATCCAAGGACCTCGCTGATTAGCACTTGTTTTCGGTGCTAGTGCTGTCGACACCGTATATCCCTCGGCATGGAACCGCTTCACTGCTCGTCTTAAAAAATTGTTATACGCTTCTCGTTGATCGGCTGGTAAGTTCTCAAAATCAAAATGAATATCTTTGATGCTTCCTACGCGCCTCGCTTCATTAAGAATGTTGTCAAAAAGTACATCTTGCACAGCAGTACTTTGAAATATATCTCTTGCTAGTTCTCCGCTAAATTGGAAGTTCTCCAAGTTAGATACAACCATAGCCAGAGATGCACCTGTATCATTTGCAATTTCAGTCACACCATTTATTGGTGGTTTTTTTAGTGTCCCATCCCTCTGCGCCTCATAGCTAAATAACGCAAGATACGTTAAATATGGCGATGCTTCTCTAGCTTGGCTTAATAGCACTTCACTTACCGCTGTTCCTCTTGGCTCTAAATATGCCAAAGTCTCTGCTTTTGTTTTCGGTGCTGGCGGAATATAAAGACGCAAACCAATTGTTAAAATCTGGTTTGGATGAATGCCATTGACCTGAGCAAGTGTTAAATAATTAATGCCGAAGCGTTGCCCTATTGACCATAAACTGTCCCCAGGCTGCACATAATAAAAGCTCCCTACGATTGGAATGACGAGCGCTTGCCCAACAACTAATCGATTGGGATCTGGGATTTGGTTGGCATCTACTATACTTTGAACGGTTGTACCATATGCCTGTGCAATGCCATATAAGGACTCCCCTGCCCGCACAACATGTATTTGAATGCGATTTGCCTCCTTTTTACGTAATGAAACCATAGCTATAAAGCTTATGATATAAAACAAGAAAACATGTCACTTTAGAGTGCCAGGCACTCAAACAATTCTGAATTCTTCCGGCAAGCAATTAAGTAAAAATCTACGAAGACTCCTGCGGGAACGCACGTAACGTAAGACGCAACAGGCGGCGCGACAGCGACGGTTGTGGCTTACGTCGTGCCCGCGGAAAGCGTAGTGAATTTTTACGATTCAGGAGCCGATATTATGCTAAGTATCTATGGTAAGTGCCAGGCACTCAAACAATTTATTAAAATGATTGGACATTACTTTGTTGTTTGCTTTTAAAGTATTTACTACCTGAACGGCAATAAAAGACGAACAGTATAAAAGCTATAAGCTGTAGTAGAATACTTATAGTAAGCGCCACCTCTTGCAAATTGGCATCTAAGTTAATAGCAAATGATTGTATAACAAAACCACATAGCATAAGCGTCATATATATTTGATATGTTCTAAATGTTTTCGCCTCGAAAGCTTTATTTTCATGAATATGCAATAACAGTTGAAATAGAAAATACATGAAAAGTATCAATAAAAATTGCAGCAACTGTACTCCGATTTGTCCTAACAGCAATGTCCCCGTCCATTGGTCCAGTTCCACAACAAAGGACAATACAGTTAAAACCATCGCAAAGTTCCTCGTCCAATACTTCAATTTACGAATTGACGGCAATAAATGAATGCCATAAGCAAAAAACATATAACCAAAGAAATCAGGAAAAATGTCAGGTAGTCCAAAAAATTTTAAGTCTAAAAAAATAAAACATAACCCATTATATAAATTATTGTAAGGATCTTTCATCAACGTTCCCCTCCCGCAAAGTTCTATATCTCGAATGAAAAGTGGTAGTAATACTTCACTGTCTCTATCTAAAAATCTACTAGCAGTGGATACATAAGTATCACGTTGAGACGGTACTACAATCGGTTCAGCTACACGCTACCAATTAGCGTATACTAGGTTCCCCACCCATACACACAATGACAAGGCAAATGTTATAAAGACCAGTTTCCCTTTTGTATAACCCTTGCTAAACACAAAAATAATAAATAACACTAGGGAGAGTAATACAAACAACCCTCCAGTAAACACCATTGTTTTCTCTTGATTGATAATAGGTGATGCCGCACTTCTTATTTCTAACGTTTGACCTGTAGTAATCATCCATAAAAAAACAAAAATAGCTATTGTCATAGGGATTGTGAGAAGTGGTGCAACAGTTACTTTTTTTGTTTTTAATTTTGGATTGTTTTCTAACTCTCGACGTAGGCTACTTGAAAATGCTTGCTCTGGCTCAATATCGGGACGATTTTTTAATGTATCAAATAACTCACGATCTTCCATCAATTTCTCCTCCCTACTTTTTTACGAAGTCTTGCCATTGCACGATGAAAGTCAACGCGTACCTTCACTTCTGAAATACCAAGAATAGCTGCTGTTTCTTGAATTGTGTAATCCTTTAACATACGACATATAATGATTGTTCGATCATGTGACTTTAATGTCATTAATGCTTGCTGTACAATTTGCCATTGCTCGTTTTTTTCAACTATAGCAGGAGGTTCTATGCCTTCTGTTAAAATAGGCTGTTTAGTTAGTTTCTCTGTTAATAAACGCTTAATCTTTTGTTTTCTATGTATATCTACTGCTGTATTCCGTGCAATCGTTAAAATCCACGTTTTTACCTTCTCCCCATCCTTTAAATGATGTAATTGTTTAAGTACTTTTAAAAAAGTTTCTTGCGTAATATCTTCCGCTTCTTGTTTGCTATTTGTATAATAAAGCGCAAAATGGTAGACATCACGATGATAGGCATCATATAGTTGCTCAATCTGTAATTGATTTTTATGCAATACTTCACCCCGCTTTCTACATTCCTTAATAAGTCGTTAGTATCCAATATTTGTTACACATTTTATAAAAATTTTAGCTCATTGAAAAAGGGTGGGACAAAAGAGAAAAAGTGTTAGATTGACTGCCATCAATCTAACACTTTTTCGCTACGCCGTTGTTATCCGCTTCGGCGGTGCTTTCCGCAGGAGTCACCGCCTTCGCTACCAACAACTAGTGAACACTTCTATTTTTTTGCAAGTAGCAAAGTTCCCATAATAGCAAAAATTTACGAACACCTTTCCTCTATTCCTTAAATTTTTTAGTTATGTCCCAGCCTTTTTGTCCATTAGTCACCTACATTGGACGTAATCATGTCAAATAATAACGGCACATTTGTACCTCGTTGCAATGAGTTACAACCCTTCGTTAAGTGCGCCCAGCTTTCTTTCATCTTTTCCCTATAAGTTAATGTTCCATCAACAGGCAAAAACTCCACAAGATATTCTTTAATAGAGCCCGATAAATTGTCCATAAATTCATCTGCTTTCTGCACTTTTTCTGTTGCAACTTCATTGCGCTCATCCCATAACACATGCTCTAAATTTGTAGCAAAATAAAAAAGTTGATACGGTACTTTTAAACGATTAATACTAAAATGGTCATTGGCAAGCAAAATCTTTACGTTATTCGCTTTCATTTCATTACGCTGTTCGATTTGCTCTTTACGCCTCTCTGTTTTTACTAAAATGGCATCCTCTGTGTAAAATAAATTTTGCTCCATATCTGATTTGATTTTGACAAACTCTGGGGCGATAAAACAACCATCTGCATCTGTAATATGAATGACCGCCGTTAAATCTTTTGCTAAAAACTTATACTTTTCAAGATAGTTATGAATGACTCGGCTAACACTATTTTTAATGTTGGGGATTCTCTTTTTTGCATCCCACTTCGTCAAAATATCCTCTCGCTGTACATCAAAGCGAATCGTCGAATCAGAAAAATGTTCATCCAAAAAATCTTCTAAAATGATTTGCTCCGTTTGACCTTCAACAATCACTAATAGTACTTTTCTAGTCATGTTGCACACCAGCTTTTCTAAAAGCACGTTTTATTTTGAACGTTTTCGTTTCTTTATACACTTCCTCATCCTGTCCGCCAAGCTGTATCGCACGCAAATAGACATCTCGCGCATTATTGACCTCTTTAATGCCCTTTAGCTGCATATATCGATCATCCTCATTTGTTGTTGTAAACCATAAATTTTTAATGGCAAGCACCTCTAACACACGTAAATTATGGGACGTGAAAATAAGCTGTCCTTTTCCGCCCTCATCAATCACTGTTAACAACTCACCTAACAAATATTCAAATACACCCGAATCTAATTCATCGATTACGACGCATGCAGTCGGATTATTATAAACAGCTATTAAAACGCTAAGCACAGCAATGATTTTCAATATTCCTTCCGATTCAGTTCGTAACGGTAATTCCCGCTCACCCCGTTTGGATAAAAACTCAAAACGTATGCCTTTTTCACCGTTATCTAATAATTGCTCTGTAATAACGTGAATTTTAATCGTTAGCCCTGGAATAATGGTCGATAGTACTTGGTTGCTTTGCTCTATGACTTCACATAACACATTGAAAGCATTCTCTGGCAATAATGCTGGTCCTTTCAAATCATAAGGAATCGAGCCCCGCGTTTTTTCTAAATGAATACTAAAAGGCATAATACGCTCTTCAAATAAAGGGGCAATATTTTGGTTATTAATAACATGTAAGTCCCGATTAAAGTCGACTGCTATATTATGAAGCAATTCCATTTCTAAATCTAATAGCTTTTCTTGTAGCAACGGCTTTAAATCCTTATGGAAGACAAAAGACATATATTGTTTTCGTGCTAATTGTTGAACAACAAGCGTCTTTATACGGATCTTTTCACTCATATCTCGTAAAGAGCTTTTTCGAATTTGAACATCCTCATCTGCAACACTTACTAACACTTTTGAGCGTTTTCCTTTTTCATCTTCCCTGTAAGTCAAGCGCTCCGCAATTATGAACAGTCGTTTTTCATCTTCTTGCAATGTTACGGAATAGTTGACAAAAAATGTGCCGAATTGGTTGTCCACTAGAAATTCAAAATCCAGACTAGCAGTTTTTTCCCCTGCCATAATTAATCGTTTATCTTGTGATGGCAATTTCACTTCAGCAATCCACCCAGAAATAATGGTCTTCAACAAACTAAATGCATCGACAATGGTTGTTTTCCCTGAACCATTCTGCCCATATACCCCCACTACATTCGCTGTCATAAGCGAAGCAAAATTCACCGCTATTGTGAGCTCACCATTGCGTACATTTCTTAAATTTTGTATCTTTATTTTTTTCATTTTGATAATTGCCATTTCAAACATCCTTTTCAGTCATTTCTTCCTATTATAATTAAAATCGATATATTTTATAACAAATAGTGCGATAATGCCTATACTTTCTAATTTGTCTTATGCCATATGCCTATGACAAAGATAATATGGGACATATGTTAGAAAAGAAAAATGAAGAAAGGTGTGTTCTATTGGTCTATCCAAGATTAGCCCCTGAAGATTTTAATCAGCAATTCCGACCTGGAATGAAAATATGGGTTACACTCCCTACTGGTACTTATTCTGGTACTTTAATTCGAACATTTGGAAAAGACGGAAGAACTGCAGAAATTCAGCTAGATTCTGGACAAATTATTACAGTTGATGTTAATCAAATTGCCGCAGCAGGGACAGGTTTGCCTCCTGGCTCATATCCGCCACCTTATCCACCTCCTTATCCATCCCCTTACCCGCCACCATATCCTCCTCCTCGTCCACATCCGCCACAACCGTACCCACCGCAACCGTATCCACCATATCCGCATCCGCCGCAACCATATCCACCACGTCCATATCCACCGCAGCCATTCCCACCTCCTCCATTTCCAGGCGGGCAATTACCAGGATTCCCTCGTTTAACACCTCCAGGTATTTCTGATATTTTACCTGGCATATTTGGTAATCCAAGATAAAAAAGGGCATTCCATCAGTTCAGCAATGAACAAATGGAAAGCCTTTAATTTTACATAACAATGACCACCAACAATTTTTTCGCTTATGTTGGTTATAATATTTGTCCAGAATAATAAACACTTTATTTTAGCAGCTAGTCCCAGAAACAAAATATACTATTATTATTATATTTTCTGTTAATTATGTGCATAACCATCCGAAAACATTGATATAAAAACACTATATATTATTTCGCTCACCGAAATTTCACACTTTAAATAGGAGGATTTTTGGGTTGTGAATCGTATTTTTTGGCAGTATAGTTGATTAATGTTAGGGGATGAATGGATTATTTTACAATCAAAGAAATAATGATAAAAAGTATAAGGTAATTCCATATATTTGAATATCATAACAGTCAATTGTAACATTGTACTATTCCCATTACATTTGACTTTCGTATTATCGGCCGTCCCTTTTTCGCTTGAAATATGTCTTGTATACAATTTTAGGAGGAAGAGATATGAAGAAAAATAAGAAACAGCAAATGTCGATTAGCAAGAAATTAACCGTCATCATGGTTAGTATTTTACTATTATTTGGGCTAGTTACTACGGGATTTGCCTATTATATAGTGAAAAACAGTAATTTAAAAGATATGGACCAATCGCTCTATGATAAAGGGATGATTTTGTCTAAGACAATAGACCAAAAGACATTGAAATCCGTACTAGAAAGCCCAAATGCTGACAATAATGATGTCCTACATTTAACGAAGGAAATGGATGCCATTAACGAGGAATCAGACATTATTACCAATCTCTTTCTTATTACAGTAGATGGTGAAAATATTAACGCACCGGTTCTTTCCACAAGCGTACTTGAAGTAGGTGCAGAGTATAACCAAGACATGGTTGCCATGGGACTTTCCCCAGATTTTCTTGCAAGAATAAAAGAAGTGTTTGAAACAAAAGAAGCAACAGCTACAGATATTTATAAAGATGAGTTTGGAAGCTATAAAACAGGTCTTACGCCGATTTTAGATAAAGATGGTTCCGTTGTAGCTGCTTACGCCATTGATTATGATGTATCTATGGTAAATGCTAAAGCATTATCAGAAGCATTATGGATTCTGTTAATAACTGTACTATTCCTAATTGGTTCTTCTATCGTGGTATATACACTATTAAGAAAGAAGCTAACACCTATCCAACAGCTATCTTTACAATCTAAAAAAGTTGCGGAAGGTAACCTAGAGCTTGAAGCGTTACCTGTTCACTCAAATGATGAAATTGGCGTACTAACAACTAATTTCAATGTTATGATTGACAGCTTAAAAACTGTTATTAAAAGTGCAACAAATGTTTCTTCACGTGTTTCAAACTCTGCACAAGTTTTATCAAGCAATATGCAAGAAGCAACAGATTCATACAATAATGTAGCTTCGTCAATGCAAGAAATTGCTAGTGGTGCTGATATACAAGTGCAAAAAGCTAAAGAAAGTTCTATTACAATTGAGGAAATGAGTATTGGTATTCAACGCATTGCTATGACATCCAATCAAATTTCTGAATCTTCTATTTTAGCATCGGAAGAAGCTGAAAAAGGTAATGATTCAACAAGCAAATCTGTAGCCCAAATGAATGCTATTAGTAAGGCAGTTAATCATTCCGCATCATCTGTAAAAATGCTTGGTGAACATTCCGGCAAAATCGAAGAAATCGTCGGCATTATCACAGGTATCGCTTCCCAAACAAATCTGCTTGCATTAAATGCTGCGATTGAAGCTGCTCGCGCAGGCGAAGCAGGAAGTGGCTTTGCTGTTGTTGCCGATGAAGTGAGGAAGCTAGCCGAACAATCAGAAGCTTCGGCAAGAGAAATTTCTACGCTCATTACTCGTATTCAACAAGATACAAATGAATCTGTAAAGGTCATGATACATGCTGTAGAAGAAGTGGATAATGGCTTAATTATGATTAATGATTCCGAAAAATCATTTAGCCAAATTTTAACTTCAATTCACCATGTTACAGGGCAAATTCAAGAATTATCAGCAACGATTGAAGAAATGGCAGCAGGTATGGAAGAAGTTACTTCAGCTGTTCAAGATATGGAACACTTCTCAGTAAGTTCTCGAGACAATACAAGAGCAGTAGCCGAAACATCCGCTAGTCAGCTAAATACCGTGCAAAGAGTTTCAGAAGAAGCACAAGTATTATCTGATTTATCAGGTGAATTATTAACTGTTGTAAATACATTTATTGTAAAATAGATGTAATGAAAGCACTGAAAATAAACAAAGAGCAAGTAATCCCACAACCTTGTCGATGCAAAAACATCGACAAGGCTGTTTAATAAGAAAAAATAGCAATGTCTAATCCTATCAATAATAAAGTTACTTCTAATTGCACTAAAGGGGAACAATCCCCTACTTTCAAAAATAGGAGTTGTTATGATTGAAATTAAAACAAGACCTTGATTTATTTACAGCACATTATCAAACAAACACCCAAGAACAACAGACGTTACCATCCAATTGTACACAACTGTTAACAGAGGAAGATAAAGTATTATATCAAGTTTTAAATCAAACAAAAGCCTTTTATGCGAAAGATCAAACAATCCCTAGTGTATTTTATCAATCAGCGGAACGATTCGCAGAAAGAATTGCCCTGTCTTTTAATGGTGGTCGGATCACCTATCGTCAGCTCAATGAACGCTCCAATCAAGTTGCCCATATGTTACTAGACAATGGTCTCCAAAAGGGCGACAAAGTAGCTATTGTTATGGAACGTAGTCAGGATACTGTTATCAGTTTACTTGGCGTTCTAAAAGCAGGAGGTATTTACGTTCCAATAGATCCGAGCTATCCAAAAGAACGCTGTCAATACCTTTTAAATGATTCAGGAGCACCATTCATATTAATAAAAGAAGAACATACAGCGTTACTTACTAATTTATTACATAACGATTTTCAATGTCGTACAGTGTTTACACTGAATCGCATGGAAATCACATTCCCAAAAGACAATGTTTACATTGATCTCAGCCCTGCCGATTTAGCCTATATTATTTATACATCTGGCTCGACAGGCAAGCCAAAAGGCGTCATGCTAAAGCATGAATCTGTGATTAACTTAATTACTGATAATCAAAGAATCTACCAAGCAAGTAAAAATGATGTTTTTTCGCAATTTATCTCCTATAGTTTTGATCCATCCGTCACGGAAACATTTACTGCTTTCTTTTCTGGCGCTCGATTACATATGCTTACAAGTATGGAACGCATATCGATTGAAGCATTCGCTGAGATGATTGCAAGGGAAAAAGTGACAACAGCCACTATTCCAAATGCATTCTTTACGCAGCTTGCAACGCATCTCTCCAGCGATTACCAATATCAATTATCATCTCTTAAATATTTGTCTGTAGGTGGGGAAGCCCTTATGCCTGCGGTTATACAAAAGTGGCGTGAAAAATTCGGCACGACTACTGCAATCATCAATGTATATGGACCGACAGAATGTACCGTGCTATCCTCGTATTACAAAGTACCGGATACAATTATCGAACATCATGCTAGTATTCCAATTGGCAAACCGATTGCCAATTATGAGATGTATATTATTAATACCTACGGTCAGCTATGCCCTGCCAATGAAGCAGGTGAACTTTATATTGCTGGCGCAGGACTAGCTGCTGGCTATTTAAATCAGCCTGAAAAAACTGCTGAAGCGTTTGTCCCACATTTGTCCACTAAATCTGGGAAGTTGATGTATCGAACAGGTGATTTAGCTCGTTTATTGCCAAGTGGCGTAATTGAATTTGTAGGACGCAAAGATTCTCAAATCAAAGTGCGCGGTTTCCGCATTGAGCTTGGGGAAATTGAAACGGTGTTAAGTAATCACCCTAACATCCAAGAAGCTGTAATCCTTGCCAAAAAAAAGGACGATGGCAATAATAGCTTGTTTGCCTATTACACGGTATTCGGTGGTATGAAGGTGGAACAGGAAGCACTTCGACATTATTTAGCAGATCTTTTACCAGACTATATGGTGCCTGAACGTTTACTTGAAGTGCAGGAAATGCCATTATCTCCTACTGGCAAAATTGATCGAAAGCAATTAGCTGCCCTGAAGGTAACAACACCGCTACCAAGTCATTATGATGCGCCTGAAAATACAATACAGCAGCTACTAGCCAGTGCTTGGGAGCAAGTGCTAGATGTTGAACGTGTCGGCATTCACGATAACTTCTTTCATATCGGTGGACATTCTTTAAAAATACTTGAGATTTTAGTACAAGTGAAAAAACATATTCCATTTTTAAAAATTCAAGACTTTTTCCAATACCATACGATTGCTGAATTAGATTATTATATTAGTACTTATCAACCTGAAACAAATGAGGTATCCCAGCCAAAAACTGATTTAGTACGGAAAGATTTAATGGAACCAAGCCGTCTTATTACTGCTCACAATGTCACACCTTTAGCGATGAAAACGGTACTGTTAACTGGCGCAACAGGTTATTTAGGTAGTCATGTGTTATATGAGCTTTTAATGAATACGAACGCACATGTTTATTGTTTAATTCGACAAAGTGCACAGACAACGCCTGATGAAAAATTAAAAGATAGCATGTTATTTTATTTTGGACATGCTATTATCCCGATGCTGCAAAAACGAGTGACGGTCATCCAAGGCGATTTAAGTAAGGCAAAACTTGATTTATCTGCTAAAGACCACGCGCTTCTTACTGAAAAAATCGACGCTATAATTCATTGCGGTGCAGATGTAAGACATTTCGGAGCAGCAAGTCATTTTAACGATGTCAATGTGCAAGGCACTAGATACTTGCTGGAGCTTGCTAAATGTAAAATGGGTGTACATTTCCATTATGTTTCAACAATAGGTATCCCTGAGGAGCTTGCGGCAACACAATGGGGAGACAAACAAGCACTTGGTGATTTCGATTACAATGTTGCACTTTCAAATGTCTATAACCAAAGTAAGTTAGATGCTGAAAATCTCGTTAGAAATGCAGTGAATGATAGTATTCCTGTCTCAATTTATCGTGTTGGCAATTTAACATGTCATTCACAGACAGGGAAATTCCAACGCAATATAGATGATAATGCATTTTATCGTCTGGTAAAATCAATGCTTTACTTAGGAAAAACCCCGTCAGCTCATTGGCATGTCGATTTTACGCCAATTAATTATGCAAGCCAAGCACTTGTAGCACTAGCCCGTCAGCCAAAATCAAATGGGCACATATTCCATCTATGTAACCCGGTACCGTTACTTTATCTCGATTTTGTTGAGGCTATCAAAGATATGGGCTATGCGTTAGAAATTGTTACGGCGAAAGAATATGAAGATTGGCTATTACACTCGGAGCATCCAGAAGAACTACAAGATTATTTATCATTAGCCATTGCACAGCTTGACGGTGATGGCCCAAGCGATTCACCATTTAGAATGAATAGTGATAAAACACAGGACTTTTTAAAGCATACGGATATTACATGCGCAGAGCCTAATCCAGCCTTTATCCGTACAATGATTGGTTATGGCATTCAATTAGGTTATTTCCCTGAGCCAACGCCTGTTACAAGTACGATAATGTAGGAATTTAATAAACATTCCGCTGCTATTCCTTGGCTGAAGCGTACGTCAAAAGGCATCAAGATGTCACTCTCTTGATGCCCTTTGTCTTTTTTAGATGTCAGTTACTTATCGCCTTGGAGCGAAGATGTGCATCATTTAGAATTCTATTGCTATCAAGTGCCATAGTATTCACACTAATAGCAATAAAGTTTCAATCGTTACCCTTTTTCAAGTCATGCATAATAAGGAGATTTACAATGAACGATATTACTTTTGAGCATATAGAAAAAATTGGCCATATCATTTATGAAGACGAAATGTATCGGCATGTGCATTATCCAGAAATGCTGAGCCGTTATGATAGCAATTTTATTTTATTTAAAACAATGCCTGCATTAACGACATTTAAGAAAATGGAGCATTTACTACGCTCCTATCACCAACAACATAATCAGCGACATTTAAAATTTATTTTCCCGTCTAATGAAAAAATTCCGAGCGCTATTCACGGTTATTTAACGGATGAAAACTATGATATTGGATTTTTAGAGTTATATACAATTGAACCTAGCCATTTCCCTGCAAAGGTAAATGAACATGTTGAAGTTCGACCTGTGACTGACGACAATTTAGAGGCATTTTTAACACTGCAGTACAAAGAAGATTTAAGATATGGTGAAACTTTTGCCACTGAAAAACAAGCTTTACTCAAACACCGTTTTCACGATTCGAAGAAACATCAACTCCTTGCTTACTATGAAGGCATCCCAGTTGGTTCTACAGAGCTAATTGAAGAAGATACGACAGTTGAAATTGATAATTTATTTGTACTAGAGGCTTATCAACGGAAAGGAATAGGTACGCAACTTCAGCAATATGTAATGCAAAATTTTCAGCAAAAAACCGTTATTTTAGTAGCAGATGGTGAAGATACACCGAGAGACATGTATCAAAAACAACATTACATTTATCGGGGTTTCCAATATGAAGTTTTAAAGGTTGAAGGTCAATAACTAGCTGTCTTTAAACGATAATTCAGCATCACAACAAACTAGAAAAGCGATTGTTAGATTACCGTTTTTTCTTTAATTAGCGTAAATAAAAAGCTTCTCAAAAGTTGATGCAACTGATGAGAAGCTTTTATTTTTAACGTTAACTATAGTATTGGGCAGTATTCAACCGAGATTATGCTAAGATTTCGTTTCAGAGTGTGTTTCAACTATTTCTTTAGGCACCGCACGATAAACAGTAAATGCTAAAATAATCGCTACTATCGTGATAATAAAGGCAATAAGATAAACAAGTTCCACACCAGCTACCATTGCTTGGCTAATTGTAGACGGATCACTCGGATTTGTTGCCTTTTGTAAAAAATGATTTTGTTTGGTATTCATAATACTAATAAAAACAGCAACACCAATAGCGCCTACAACAGGCTGTAAAGTAGTCATCACTGCCGTTCCATGTGGATATAAAGATTTAGGCAGTTGGTTTAAACCATTTGTCTGTGCTGGCATCATAATAGCCGAGACACTTAGCATTAATAAAATATAGCATACTACAATTATCCAAATCGATGTTTCAGCCGTTAACCTGCTCAAAGTAAATACGGTACCACTTAAAACAAGTGTTGCTGGAATCATCAATACACGTGGTCCAAATTTATCGAACATCTGCCCCATAATTGGCGACATGAGCCCATTGAGTAAACTCCCTGGTAGTAATACGAGCCCCGCTGTTGCAGCCGTCAAAGCTAATGGTCCCTGCATAAATATAGGTAATATAATTTCTGATGCAAACATCGCCATAATAATAATGACAAACATAAATACAGCGTGTGTATACATTGGATATTTGAATACCCGTAAATCCATAACAGGCTCTTTCAGCTTAAATTGCCTTAACGAGAACAAGACAACACCTATGACTCCAATGATAATCGTCAGATAAACGCTAGAACTAAGGAAACCTTTTTCACCAGCAGCACTAAACCCGTAAATAATTGCTCCAAACCCAATCGTTGAAAAAAGCAATGATAGAAAATCAATTTTAGGTTTTGTAACTTTCGAAACATTTGTTAAATACTTAAAGGCAAAAACAATTGAAAATATGGCAAAAGGAATAACAATAATAAATAGATAGCGCCAACCTAAATATTCTACGATCACCCCAGATAAAGTTGGTCCAATTGCCGGTGCAAACGTAAACGTTAGACCTACAATACCCATAACTTTCCCGCGCTTTTCTGGTGGATATAACAAAAGAAACACATTAAATATAATGGGCATTAACAACCCTGTTCCAATCGCTTGTATTAAACGCCCTACCAATAAAACCGGAAAACTAGGTGCAATAGCACAAATAATCGTTCCAATTGTGAACGTGACCATCACACCAAGAAATAATTGCCTTGTTGTAAACCACTGCAACATCAATGCAGAGACTGGAATGACTATACCCATGACAAGCATAAACCCTGTTGCCATCCATTGAACGGTTGGCAAGGTAATATGGAATTCATGCATTAATGTAGTTAAGGCAATGTTTAACAATGTTTCGTTTAAAACAGCAAAGAACGCACCGATAATTAACGACAACATGATGGGTAATGTTTTAACATTGGGGTCCTGTGATAGGAATTCATATTTCACCGTTTGATTTTGATTCATTTATTTACTCCTTACGAATAGTCATATTAAAAAATGCTTCATAGATTTCATTATGATCAGTAACCTATGCTTAAAAATTTGTATATTCCAAACAAATCCTACCCAATCCTTCCTAGTTCATATACCATTGGGGAATTCACCACCTTGTTTAGCGTCAGAGCTTTTCATAATACCCACTATAGAAAACAAAAAGATCACAAACATCTGCCTGTGATCTCAAAAGTAAAGGGAAAAAACCGTCCTATTTTTATGAAGTTAGCCATAGGGCATAAAACACCTACTTTTGATACCATCAAAAAAGGTGTAATTAGACAAAAATAAAAGAAAGGTTGAACAAAGTCGCCTTTCTAACATTGCATATTTTTCCATCGATTAAACAATCGTTCCTATATTTCGAAGTGTGATATATGGGAAAGATTCATAAAATGATGGAATTGTATTTTCACAAATATGAAATGAGGTATATTAAAACAAGACAGACTAATTCCGTTTACTCTGCATACACAAACAGAGCCTTTGACCATATTCAATTATTGGTTCAAAGTTGGGAATCGTAGTGTCATATTTAATAGTCCTCCTTTACGCATTTTATAATACATCACGAATTATAACGAACTTATTTGCAGAAGTCAAAGATTTCAAGAACAAGAAAAAATTATTTCAATAGTTGTTGGACAACAACTGCAAAAGAATAGGACACACTTTATGCATCCTATTCCTTCACTATTTTATTCATTTTGAAATTTTGGAAGGTAAATCATCGCCTTAAATAAATCGCCATCTACTTGAACGAAGAACTTTCCATCTTGGATTTGAATAAGGCTTTCAGCTATCGATAACCCTAATCCGCTACCTTGACTCGATCTAGATTCATCTCCGCGTGTAAAACGTTCCATAAGCTCATCGACTGAAATATTTAATTCATACGCTGAAATATTTTTAAATGTTACTTGTAGTTCATTACCTAAATCTTCAACATCAATATATACTCTAGATGCAGGCAGCGCGTATTTAAAAATATTCGAAAATAAGTTTTCAATGGCGCGCCATAGAAGCTTACCATCAGCCTTCACATAGACTTTTTCTGTTGGGTGGGCTAACTTAAAATCTAAGGATGCTGCTTCGATTTTCTCATCCATCTCTCCTATGCCTTGTTTTAGTAACGAAACGATATCAATTCGTTCTAATTGAACAGGCATACTGCCACTTGACGCTTTAGCCGCTTCAAACAAGTCGTCCGTTAAAAGCTTGAGCCTTTTCGATTTTTGATCTAATACATCAATATATTCAGCAATTAATTCCGGGTCTTCTTCGATTCTTAATAAATCGACATACGTAATAATAGACGTTAATGGCGTTCTGATATCGTGCGAAACATTCGTAATAAGCTCTGTTTTTAAACGCTCACTCTTGATTTCACTATCCACCGACTTTTTTAAACCATCGGTAATGCTATTAATATTCATGGCAAGTTGGCTAAACTCCCCTTTTCCATCTACTTCAATTCGATGATGAAGGTCACCATTTTTAATCTGCTCTACGCCTTCTTTAATGCGATTAAACGATTTCACCTTTTTCATAGCCAACCAGGCTGCTACGCCTAGTGTAATAGGAAACATAAAAAATGTAGCCACTACTATTAAAGGATAGCCGATAACAAGTAACACAATTTTTACCGCTGTACTCCCATTATCAAAAATGTTTTTCACCACAATAAAACATTTTTTAATAATTTGATAGATAAGTGTGTACTGCAGTAATGTTCGATTTTTAATATGCTTTACGAGTGATAAGACTAGTAACAAAGCAATTATAAAAATAGGCACCGTCAGAAGCAAGTTCATCTTGCGTAACACTTCAATAATCATAGCCATCCACATAGAGATTAAACATACGAGGATTACAATATTTAAATCATTATATAATTTGTCCATAACATGTAAATGCAGTTCTTTATCTTTGAATGACGTTCTGCCAATAACAATTATTAAATAAACAAAAGATACAATAAATCCTGCTAGATAGAACATAAACTCATTCAGTAAACGTTTGGCAATCGCTTTATCTTTTTGCCATTCCTGCATTTTTTGCTGTAAGAAAGATTCTTCAAACGCCACATAAATAACGTCTGTTTGTGGATTTAACTGTTCCACTTCTTGTGTAACATAATCTACGTACTTACTTTTTCCTACTTCTGTTGGATACAGCTTCTGTTGATAATCATCAACTAGCATATAGGCGCCAAATGATGTAAATTGTTCTTTTTTATTTAGTTCACTATTGGAGAAGATATGTTTACCGTCACTTGCATAATAGACGATTCCTTCAGATGCTTCTAAAGTGTTGAGTAAACGATAAAAAACACGTACTTGTTCCTTCGCACTTTCTTCTTTTTTACTTTTGATGTCATCTGCATACTCTTTTTCATATATGCGTCTATTTTCCAACTCACTCAAATTCCCATTGTATTTATATGAATATCGGAAATCATTATATAACTCTTCTTCAATTGCTCTTCTATCTTCTTTTGTTAGTGCCTTACCACTTAAAATATACTCTTCACTTTTATATTGTCCGATTAATTGCGCTAACGAAGCTATAATGCTGTAACTTTCATCAGCGAATACTTGACTTTCAAAGTAATTATCTTCATTGATATTACTAAGATAAACATCATTTAATTCCATGCCCATAATAGCCTTCGCTGTACCCGTTAAACAAGCGATAGCAATTAGAAACACAATCACTTTTGTAATCAGTGCATGACTAATATTTCTCAACTTTATACCCAACTCCCCACACAACTTTTAAATACTTCGGCTCTTTCGGATTAATTTCAATTTTTTCTCGAATTTTCCGAATATGGACTGCCACCGTATTTTCTGGGTTAACGGCGCTTTCATTCCACACCTTTTCATAAATCTCTTCAATGGTAAATACTCTTCCAGTATTGGCTGTAAGTAGCTTTAAAATTTTATACTGTACTGGGGTCAAATGAACAGCTTGTTTATCAACCGTAATGACTTTCTTTTCATCATCAATCATAAGACCACCCGTTTGGAAAATATGGCTACTTACTTCCAGACTGCCAAATGCCGTATACCTTCTTAACTGTGATTTCACTCGAGCGACCAGTTCTAATGGATTAAACGGCTTTGCCATATAATCATCTGCACCAATATTTAATCCGAGTATTTTATCATAATCCTCCGACTTAGCAGAAAGCATAATTAATGGAATCATGTTATCTTGCCGAATCTTCATGGTCGCCGTAATGCCATCCATTTTTGGCATCATAATATCCATAATAATTAGGTGAATCACTTGCTCTTGAATAAGATCAATTGCCTCCACACCATTGTACGCTTTAAATACTTTATATCCCTCATTTTCTAAATAAACGCTTATTGCCCTTACAATTTCTTTATCATCATCACAAATCAAAATGTTCAACTACATTCAATCCTCCATCTCTTTAGGTTCCTGTAATCACTCCTATTGGATTCGTATAAAAATATAATACTAACTAAATCTTAACAAACTCATGCACCAATTCTTAAGATTTTCTTATTGTTTCCTATGTACGATCATTGTCCAGAACTATTTTCATGGACATACAAAAAAAGAAGCCTCTCACAAGTTCCATGAACTTATGAGAGGCTTCGTTAAAATCCTAGCATTTCACCTATTACAAACCCTTCTAGCAAGGGGCTGACGGCTTATTACATCATGCCGCCCATGCCACCCATACCGCCCATATCAGGCATGCCTGGTGCTGCTGGTTCTGGAATATCTGCTACAACCGCTTCTGTTGTTAAGAATAAAGCTGCTACAGAAGCTGCGTTTTGTAGTGCTGAACGTGTTACTTTTGCTGGGTCTACTACGCCTGCTTCCATCATGTTTACCCATTCGCCTGTTGCTGCGTTGAAACCAACACCGATTTCTTCGCGTTTTAAACGGTCTACAATGATAGAACCTTCAAGACCTGCATTGTTTGCGATTTGACGAACTGGCTCTTCTAACGCACGAAGTACGATTTTTACACCAGTTGCTACATCGCCATCAAATGCGTCAGCTGCTTTTTCAACTGCTGCATAGACGTTTAGAAGTGCAGTACCACCACCTGATACAATACCTTCTTCAACTGCTGCACGTGTTGAGTTCAGTGCATCTTCAATGCGAAGTTTACGCTCTTTTAGTTCTGTTTCTGTTGCAGCACCAACTTTAATCACTGCTACACCACCAGCTAATTTCGCTAAGCGCTCTTGTAATTTTTCTTTATCGAACTCTGAAGTTGTTTCAGCAAGTTGTGCACGGATTTGGCCTACGCGACTTTCGATTGCATCTGCGCCGCCAACACCTTCTACGATTGTTGTGTTGTCTTTTGTGACAACAACTTTCGCTGCACGGCCTAGTGATGTAATATCAGCTGTTTTAAGGTCTAAACCTAATTCTTCTGTAATTACTTGACCACCTGTTAAGATTGCAATATCTTCTAGCATTGCTTTACGACGGTCACCGAAACCTGGCGCTTTTACTGCTACAGCGTTGAATGTACCGCGTAGTTTGTTTACAACAAGCGTTGCAAGAGCTTCACCTTCAACGTCTTCTGCGATCATTAAAAGTGGACGACCTTGTTGTACCACTTGTTCTAATAGTGGTAAAACTTCTTGGATATTTGTAATTTTCTTATCTGTAATTAAAATGTATGGGTTCTCAAGAACGGCTTCCATTTTATCTGTATCTGTTACCATATAGTGTGATGCATAACCACGATCGAATTGCATACCTTCCACTACATCTAACTCCGTTGTGAAACCTTTAGATTCTTCGATTGTAATAACACCATCATTACCAACACGTTCCATTGCTTCTGCAATTAGTTGGCCTACTTCGTCGTCTGCTGCTGAAATTGCCGCAACTTGTGCAATCTCTTCTTTGTTGCTTACCGGACGAGAAATGCTGTGTAATTCTGTCAGCGCTGCTGCTACCGCTTTGTCAATCCCTTTACGGATGCCAACAGGGTTTGCACCAGCTGTTACGTTTTTCAAACCTTCACGGATAATGGCTTGAGCAAGAACTGTTGCAGTCGTTGTACCATCACCAGCAATTTCATTTGTTTTAGAAGCAACTTCTGCTACTAATTTTGCACCCATGTTTTCGTATGGATTTTCAAGTTCAATTTCTTTTGCAATTGTTACACCATCATTTGTAATTAATGGTGAGCCGAATTTTTTTTCTAACACGACATTACGACCTTTAGGACCTAATGTCACTTTCACTGCGTTTGCTAATTTATCTACACCTTGAAGCATTAATGAACGAGCTTCTTCTGAGAATTTAATGTCTTTTGCCATTTGAATTTACCCTCCTGAAATGGAATATTCGTTAAGCTTGATTCATATAATAATAATTATCCAATAATTGCAAGAATATCGCTTTCGCGTAAGATTAAGTATTCATTGCCTTCATATTTAACTTCTGTACCTGCGTATTTAGAGAAAATAATGTGGTCGTCAACTTTAACGTCAAGCTCTACACGTTGTCCGTTTTCTAAAACACGACCTGTCCCAACTGCTACTACTTTACCTTCTTGCGGTTTTTCTTTTGCAGAGTCTGGTAGTACAATCCCAAATGCAGATTTTTCTTCTACCTCGATTAGTTCGATGACAATACGATCTCCTAGTGGTCTTAACAAGTAAAACAACCTCCTATTAATTTAAATATTAGTTGAAAGTTTATTAGCACTCTATATCAACGAGTGCTAATACATTTATTATGATAATCAATCAATTCTTTTTTTGCAAGCGAGAACTTCGAAAAATTTTGTTTTCTTTCCATATTCCTCTACAATAGAAAGGAAGCTTATGAATGGAAAGGATTTTGACTGTGAATAATTCTCTAAAAAGCGTTCAGCATAAAAAAACTGCACTTTACGTTTTAATCGTTTACATTATCATGCAAGTATCAGGTAGATGGTTGCTTTTACCGTTCCATCAATTCGTGATGAATACAACAGGCTTATCTCACGAACAAGCAGCTCCTATCACACAAGGCTGGTATATCGCACTCAGTTTTGCGATTGCATTGATTATAAGTTTGATTTTAACCACTCGCGATAAAACGTTTTGGGATGTCTATCAAGGTAAAAAAGAGTCTATCCCGCTTACAATTATGTGGGGAGTTTTAGGTTTCTTCCTTGTATTCTTCGGTCAAATGATTGGAGCGGCTATTGAAATGGCTGTTTTTGGAATCGAGGGTGGCTCACAAAACACTGCTGATATCGTAGCGATAGCTAAAGGTGCACCCATTGCCATTTTAGCGATTGTTGTCTTTGGTCCCATTTTAGAGGAATTTGTCTTCCGTCGCGTTATTTTCGGCTCACTTGTTCAAACGACGAATTTCTGGGTGGCGGCCATTGTTAGTGCTATTTTCTTCGCACTGATTCATTTTGATTTTTCACACATCCTGTTGTATACCATTTGTGGTTTGATCTTTGCTTTCCTATACCACAAAACAAAACGGATATGGACATCAATTATCGCGCACATTATGCTAAATGGCTTTGTAACGCTTATCCAATTAAACGCTGAACCGTTGCAAAAGTTTTTACAAGAACTGCAAAAAATGCAATAAAAAAAGCTGGATGTGGTCATCACATCCAGCTTTTTAAATTAGTCATTCATTTCTTCTATTTGTCGTTTTTGCTCAGCTAACAAACGCTCCACTTGCTCACGTTCTGCTGCTATCCGTTCTTCCTCTAACTGCATTGCTTCAGCTTGTAAAAATTTACGATAGCCCCTGCGCGCTATAATAATACTAATCTCATAAATTACAAATAGCGGAATTGCTACAATAACATTTGAAATAAAGTCGGGTGGTGCAAGGAATACCGCTATCACAACTAACACGAAATATGCATATTTTCTGAACTTCACCATTAATTCAGGATTTAATATACCTAAACGTGCTAAAAATAACGTTACAACAGGTAACTGAAAAACGATTCCGAAAGGCATAACTAGGCGAAACAAAAATGAAAAATATGCGTTAATTCCTATTGTTTGTTTGATTTCTAAATCTGCAGATAAGCCCATCATAAAATGCATAACATATGGGAACAACACAAAATAAGAAAATGATGCACCTGCTATAAATAGAATAAACGAATAAGGAATATATTTTAAAGTAGCCTTACGTTCTGTCTCATGTAAACCTGGCGTAATAAACAACCAAATTTGATGAAGAAGCAATGGTGAACTTAAAACGAACGCTACAAAAACCGTCACTTGTAGGTAAATAACAAGAGGATCGGTCACATTAAACGCGTTTAAAGTTAGTTGCTCTGCTTCTTTACTATATTGAATATATTTAATAATTGGTTCAGCTAGATAAAAGCCAACAATAAGTGCAATAACAAAGAAAACAGCACAAATAAAGAGCCGTTTTCTTAGTTCTACTAAATGCTCTGTAACAGTTAATTCTCTTGGATTCATATTAAATTGACATCCTTAACTTACTTAACGTTATCATTTTCTTTATGTTCAATTACTTTCTTTTTTGCATCATCATCGTCATCAGCTAGACCTTTTGTTGCATTTTTAAATTCGCGAAGTGTAGAACCCATAGCTTTACCTAGCTCTGGTAATTTCTTTGGTCCGAAAATTAAAATTGCAACCACACCGATAATAACTAGGCCAACTGGTGTAATAGCACTTAAGTGCACAACCATTACAGCCACCTCCTCTTATATATATATCATTTTAACTTAAATTTTTAGGTTTGGCGAATTTATTTAGATAGTTTGAACGCCATCAATTGTAACTGTTTACAAAATTGTGAATGCACTTATTTATCGCTATTTCTTATTAAATAAATAAGCGCTTGCAATTCAACTGATAAATCTATTGTTAATAATTTCATAGAATCGGGTACAGTAATTCGCTCTGGTGTAAAGTTTAAAATACCTTTTGCGTCCATTGCAGCTAAGCGATCTGCCATCTTCTGAGCAGAGCGTGAAGATACTGTTAAAATAGCTAGGTCTGCCCCGTATTCAGCATACTTTTCTTCTAGTAAATCGGGATGATACACAGGAATATTGCTGATCATTTTCCCTTCCTTAGGCGCCTTCGAATCAAATGCCACCACAATGTGCGTATTATGATTTTTCTGGAAATTATACTTTAAAAAGGCATTACCTAAGTTCCCCACACCGATTAATGCTACTTTTGTTGTTTCATGCTGATCTAGTGTTTGACTAAAAAATGTCAATAGATGTTGTACATCGTAGCCATATCCCTTTTTCCCAAGCGCACCAAAATAAGAGAAATCACGACGAATCGTTGCAGAGTCGATTTTCATCGCTTCGCTCAATTCCTTCGATGAAATACGTTCCATTCCTTCTTGCGCAAAGTTTTGGATAAATCGATAGTAAAGAGGAAGTCTTTTAGTTGTGGCTTGTGGAATTTTCACTTCTTGTTTCAAACTTTTTCCTCCTTATAAACACATCAAATCCACAGAAGTGCATTTGAATATTCTTTTGAAACATGCTTATACAAATCAATTACATCACTGTGTAATTGCGTCCAGATATTTTCCAAGCTTATGCGGTAATCTGTGACATCCACTGGTGGATTTCCCTTTAGTTAACGGCGTTTTTTACGCCACTAACTAAAGAGAAATCGTTTCAATCTTACATGACAGCTTGGAATAAGTAAAGCACTGACATTGCAAGCAAATCCCTCATCATTTACACTAAGAATGAATTGAGGTGTCAAGAATGATTGTATTACAAGTCAATCAACTATATAAATCCTTTATTGCCGATGAAATTTTAAGTGGCGTAAAACTAGAAGTTCAACATCGTGATCGTGTCGCATTAGTAGGACGTAACGGTGCTGGTAAATCCACTTTACTAAAAATCATTGCTGGTCAATTGTCATATGATGCTGGCGATATTATCATTCCAAAAGGTGTACAAGTCGGCTATTTGGAACAACATGCTGGACTAAATTCTACGTTGTCAATTTGGGACGAAATGATGACAATTTTCGAACCGCTTCTTTCACAAGAAAAAGCATTACGTTCCCTTGAACAACAAATGGCTAATCCAGCCGTTTATGATAACTCTGACATGTATACAAAGATAATGTCCGAATATGACCAATTACAACATGATTTTAAAGATGCAGGTGGCTATCAGTACGAGTCTGATACACGCTCTGTTCTTCATGGAATGCAATTTTACCCAGAGGATTATGAAAAACCAATTAGCTCCTTGTCAGGGGGCCAGCGAACTCGTCTAGCTCTTGCTAAGCTGCTACTAAGCAAGCCCGATTTATTAGTTCTCGATGAGCCTACCAACCATTTAGATATTGAAACGCTATCTTGGTTAGAGAATTATTTAAAAGGCTATGAAGGCGCTATTTTAATTGTTTCCCATGACCGTTATTTCTTAGATCAAGTTGTTTCTATCGTCTATGAAGTATCTCGCCATCGCGTCACAAAATATACAGGCAACTATAGTGCCTATTTAGATGAAAAAGCCAAAAACTATGAGCGCGATATGAAAATGTTTGAACGCCAACAAGATGAGAAAGCCAAGCTAGAGGATTTTATTCAAAAAAATATTGCCCGTGCCTCGACGACCAAAATGGCACAAAGCCGACGCAAAATGCTTGAACGCACAGAATGGATGGACTCCCCTGAAGGAGATGAAAAGTCCGCTAGCTTCGGTTTTACAATTGAACGGCAAAGTGGAAATGATGTACTTTCTATTGATGCCTTAGCTGTTGGCTACGGTGACAAGCAAATTTCTAGTGGCATAACACTACGAACTTTTCGTGAAGATCGCATCGCATTAGTCGGACCAAACGGGGTGGGCAAATCCACATTATTAAAAACCATAGTAAAAGATTTGTCCCCACTTGCAGGGGAAATCCGCTATGGTACTAATGTGCAAATTGGCTATTACGATCAAGAACAGGCGAAACTATCTAGCAACAAGAGCGTTTTAAAGGAACTATGGGATGAATGGCCATTAATGAATGAAAAAGATATTCGCACTGTACTTGGTCGCTTTTTATTCAGCGGCGAAGATGTGGATAAAACGGTAAACTCTTTATCTGGTGGTGAGAAAGCTCGACTGGCATTGGCAAAGTTAATGATGCAAAAAGCGAATTTCTTAATTCTCGATGAGCCTACCAACCATTTAGATTTGGATAGTAAAGAGGTGCTAGAAAATGCCCTAATTGATTATCCTGGAACGCTCCTTTTCGTATCACATGACCGTTATTTCATTAACCGAATTGCTACCAAAGTTGTTGAGCTATCTGGAGAAGGTTCTTTTGAGTATTTAGGTGATTATGATTATTATCTTGAGAAAAAACAGGAGCTTTACGAAATTGCTCAAATGAAAGCAGCTTCTCAGTCACAACTACAATCAACAGCATCTGAAAAGACCTCTACTTCAACAATTGATAAAGAGGCAAAAAAGCGTGAACGCCAAATTAGAAGAACTATTGAAGAGCTAGAAGTCAACATGCAAAAAGCTTCAGTAGAAATTGCTCGTTTAGAAGAAGCACTTTGCGATTCTGAAATTTTCACAGACCATGAGAAAATTACACAACTACAAAATGAGTTAGCTACTGTTAAAGAACAACACGAAGTCATTGAAATGGAATGGCTTGAGCTAAATGAAGAATTAGAAAATATTATTTTGTAAATCGTATAGCAACTGTATAATCTTTTAAGTACTTGGCACTAAACATAAATACCTTGCATAATATAAGCTCCTAAATCTTAAAAATCCACTTCGCTTTCCGCGGGCACACACGTAAGCCGCAACCCTCGCTATCGCGCGGAATTCCTTCGTCTTACGTTCTGCCGTGGATTTTTCCTCATAATTTTCAGAATTGTTTTAGTACATGGAACATTTAGCCATATGCTTGTCATATGGCTTTTTTCTTTACTCGCCTTTATTTTTCATATATATTGGTCAAGTGCTATTTTTCGACAAAAAATGCCCACAACTTTATTCACACTATAAAACTAGTAATATCAACATATCAACAGACTTTTCCACACTGTCCACAATTTCAAATTATTTAATCCACATAGTTTTGTGTAAAATACGCTACTATATATAGAATAATCACAACTTATGCACAAGTTATCCACATTTTGTGCATAAGTACGAATGTTCGCAGTTTTTTCACATGTTTTTTTCACACGTTCTGTGGATAATTTTCTGAAAAATTTGTCAACTATTCTTTTTCTATTATAAGTATATATTTTCTTACAATATTCAAGATTTTATACGTAAAAAAAGAGGATGCTCGAATAACTTGAGCCTCCTCTTTCAATCTCTTAGTCAACCCACGATTTTAATTCCATACCTGGGCGACCATTCATCATCATATTTCCACGAATACCAGCTTCAAACATTGGTGTTGCGGCTGCTCCAATCATTGCTGCATTGTCTGTACACAATTTCAATGGCGGTACAAAAAATGGAATTCCCTCTTTTGCAAAAACCGTTTCAAGGGATGTGCGCAGTCCTTTATTCGCAGCTACTCCACCAGCTGCAATGACTTGTTTAACATTATACTCCCGCGCTGCACGCAATGTTTTAGCTGTTAGAACTTCCACTACACTTTCCTGAAAGCCCTTTGCAACTGCAGTTGGTGATATTTCTTCACCACGTTGATCCATATTGTGCTTATAGTTAATAACTGCCGATTTTAAGCCACTAAAGCTAAAATCATACGAGCCTTCTTCAAGCCATACACGAGGAAAAGCAACGGCTTCTTGCCCTTCATGTGCTAACTGATCTATACGAGGACCTCCAGGATATGGTAAGCCTAGCACGCGTGCAACTTTGTCGTATGCTTCACCTGCTGCATCATCTCGTGTTTCGCCAATCACTTCAAACGAACCATGCTCTTTCATATAAACAAGCTCTGTATGTCCCCCTGACACAACAAGGGCTAGAAGTGGAAATTCCATCGGTTGAACAAGTGCGTTAGCATAAATATGTCCAGCAATATGATGCACACCTAAAATCGGTATATTATTGGCAAAGGCAAACGCCTTTGCAGCATTAATGCCAATTAAAAGTGCTCCTACAAGACCAGGTCCTTCTGTAACAGCTACTGCATCTAAGTCAGAGGGCTTCATATTCGCTTGTTTTAACGCCTCTTCAATAACAATAGTAATTTGTTCGACATGATGGCGTGATGCAATTTCTGGTACAACACCACCAAATCGCTTATGGCTTTCAATTTGTGAAGCTACCACATTTGAAACAATTTCAGAACCATTACGAATAATCGCGGCTGCTGTTTCATCACAGCTCGATTCAATTGCTAATATAACTCGATTTTCCATTATAAATTCACCCACATGACTAGGGCATCCTCCCCGTTATCTGTATAGTATCCTTTGCGTATGCCACCATCTTGAAATGCTAGCTTGCGGTAAAGGTTTTGCGCCACAGTATTGGTTTCACGTACCTCTAGGCTCATCACGTCCATTCCATGCTCACGTGCAATACGCATCGCTTCCCGCATTAAGCCTTCTCCGATTCCTTGTCCACGAGCCGTCTCTAAAACAGCCACATTGGTTATTTGCGCCGCATCTATAACCATCCACATGCCACAAAAACCAATTATAGTATTGTTTTCATCTACTGCTAAAACATAGTGTGCATATTGATTTTCATGCATCTCATAGTAAAAAGAATCCAATGTCCATGGTGTAGGAAATGTAGCAAGCTCAATCGCATATACCGCTGGAACATCCTCTGACACCATTTTACGATATACGATATTACTGCTCATGTGTCTTCTCCTTTTGCTCCTTTAACCAATTCGCTTCAGCCTCAGCAATGCGTTTATATTGCGGAGTAAAATGGTGAACTGCCTCGATACTCGGTAGCTCTTCTGCGCTCGCTAAAAGAATGGCTGCACTAGCTCGTGGCAAGTCCTCATGAAGAGCTGCACGACACGCGTTTACTCCAAGTACTTCAACAATTTTATCCCAAAATACATCGACATCAGCCCCTACAAATAGTATAGGCGTGTTTAAAGCCTCCAAACGTGTTAACAGTGCCTCTATATGATCATGATAGTCTTCTATAACAACATCCAGTTTTGTCCCTTTATAAACAGCAGTATATACATTGCCCCGACGTGCATCAAAGATAGGACAAATTAGTCCATCAAAAAGTGCTGCATTTGCTGCTAAAACTTTTAAGCTTGAAACACCGACTAATGGCTTTTGAAGCGTCCACGCTAATGTTTTAGCAAGCGTTACACCAATGCGCACGCCTGTATAAGATCCAGGTCCTTCTGATACAGCAATTGCATCTAGTTCATTTGGCTTTACACCTACATTTGCTAGTATCGTTTCAATTGCTGGCATGGCTCCTGCAGAATGCGTTAATTTTATATTTTGTACAACCTCGGCCATCACTTTTCCGTCCTTTACAACTGCAACAGAAAGTGGCGCATTAGCTGTTTCAATTCCCAACCAAATCATCTCATTAGCTCCTCACATAGTGCCTCGTATCTCTTTCCATAAGGCATTAACACAAATCGTCTTTCGTTTTCACCAATACGATATATTTCAATTCCTAAACGTTCCTTTGGTAAATCCTGTTCAATTAAATGGGCCCACTCAACAACAGATACCGCATCACCGTAAAATAGCTCATCCCAGCCAAGATCCTCATCGCTTTCTGCCAAGCGATATACATCTAAATGATTAAAAGGTAAACGTCCCTCATATTGTTTTACAATAGTAAAAGTAGGGCTATTAACCGTTCTTGTTACTCCTAGCCCTTTTGCTAATGCCTTTGTAAATGTGGTTTTCCCAGCCCCTAAATCCCCTTCTAATGTAATTGTATCTTGAGCCATCAGTAAATTTGCTAACTTAATGGCAAAGCGTTCTGTATCCTCTAGTGAATTCATTATTTTTTCAAATATCATCTCTATGTCCTCTCCTAGCTCATTACTTCTAGTTTACCGAAACACAAGCAAATGTTCAAAGCATCCAGTGAATTTCAAAAAAATAAACACGTCCTTCTGATTGAAGACGTGTCTACTCTCTTGTTGAATATCCCTTTACAGCAATAACCTCTTTATTTACTAATTTATCATCTTTAAATTGAATTATGTAGGCTTGTGTCATAAGGATTTCATCATTCCAACGATAATAATTACTTTCAATCATCTCACTAGCGTCCCCACCAGCAATTTTAACTACATCCATATACGTCATACCTTGTTTCAGTTGCGCAAATTCATGTTCATTCATATTTTTTTGCCAATGATATGAATTTGATTCCTCAATATCAATAATGGGTACTCCACAAGCAACCTTAAGTATAAAGATTAACCAATAGATACCGAAACGAAAAGCTATGGACATACCTCCGTCCTTGCAAAAACTCATACTGTCTATACATATGCACTGGACAACGATTTAGTGCATATCTTTTAGTATCCTCTATTTTCATGAAGCTACTGATTCCATTGTTTTATTGGCGATTTCTCTCGGTTTATTGGCGATTTCATACGCACTCAAATAAAAAAGCCCTTATGATTAATAAAAATCATAAGAACTGTAATTTCATATAAATGGCGGTCCCGACCGGGATCGAACCGGCGATCTCCTGCGTGACAGGCAGGCATGTTAACCGCTACACCACGGGACCTCTTTAAGACATTTATAAATATAACACAAAAAATATAAAATTACAATACTATTTTTATTTACTTATTAAAAAATAGTAAAGAATACCTCTAATCTGGCAATAAAAAAACAGCCAGCACAAGGCGAACTGTTTGAATTGCCTAGCGACGTCCTACTCTCACAGGGGGAATCCCCCAACTACCATCGGCGCTAAAGAGCTTAACTTCCGTGTTCGGTATGGGAACGGGTGTGACCTCTTTGCCATCATCACTAGACTATTTACGGCTTTCAATATACATCGTATTTCTTTGTCAGCTTCATTCGTTCAGTCAGTCACGTACAGACGTACGCTCCTTCCTTCTCTCAATCGCTTCCGCGAACTACTCGTATCTTGAAACCCTTTTATGAAAGGTTGTTCTTTCAAAACTGGATAAACGGTGCATTGAATGTTTCAAACTTTTTGGTTAAGTCCTCGATCGATTAGTATTCGTCAGCTCCATGTGTCACCACACTTCCACCTCGAACCTATCTACCTCATCGTCTTTGAGGGATCTTACTTACTTGCGTAATGGGAAAT